>CAXUHB010000012.1:0-109375 GCA_964250755.1 uncultured Acetobacteraceae bacterium
CGGTCTTGGTGATGTCGAACACCTTGCGGATCTCGGCGTAGCCCAGGAAGTTCTCGCGCGCCTTCGGGGCGACCTTGCCGCGCACCATCTTCTCGATGTCGTCGGACACGTCGTAGATGATCGAGTAGTAGCGGATGTCCACGCCGTCCCGGTGTGCCAACTCCCGCGCCTGCGACGTGGCGCGGACGTTGAAGGCGATCACCACGGCATCCGACGCCCGGGCCAACTGGATGTCGCTCTCGGTGATCTGGCCGACGGCGGCCAGCAACACGCGGACCTTCACCTCCTCGTGCTCCAGCTTCATTACGGCGCCCTGGATGGCCTCGGCGCTGCCTTGCACGTCCGCCTTCAGAACGATGGCGACTTCCTTGAGCTTCCCGGCGACGGCTTGGTCCAGCATTTCCTGCAAGGTGCCGCGCGCCGCGGTGGCGCCGGCGGCGGAGCGGTCCTTCAGCTTGCGCTGGCGGAACTCGCTGATCTCCCGCGCCCGCGCCTCGTTCTCGACCACCACGAACGGCTCGCCGGCGGTCGGCACGCTGCTCAGGCCCAGGATCTCCACGGGGTAGGCGGGCCCAGCAAGCTTGATCTGCTTGCCCTTGTCGTCGAGCATCGCGCGCACCCGGCCCCACTCGGCGCCGGCCACCACGATGTCGCCCTGGTTGAGCGTGCCCTTCTGCACCAGCATGGTCGCCACCGGGCCACGGCCGCGGTCCAGGCGGGATTCGATTACCGACCCCTCCGCCGTGCGGTCCGGGTTGGCGCGCAGGTTCAGGATTTCGGCCTGCAGCAGGATCGCGTCCTCCAGGTCGGCCAGGCCGGTGCCCTTGGTGGCGGACACCTCCACGTCCTGCGTCTCGCCGCCCATCGCCTCGACCACCACCTCGTGCGACAGCAGCTCCTGCCGGACGCGGTTCGGGTTGGCGTCGTGCTTGTCCATCTTGTTGATGGCCACGATGATCGGGGCGTTGGCGGCCTTGGCGTGGCGTATCGCCTCGATGGTCTGGGGCATCACGCCGTCGTCGGCGGCCACCACCAGCACCACAATGTCCGTCACCGAGGCGCCGCGGCTGCGCATGGCGGTGAAGGCCTCGTGGCCCGGCGTGTCAATGAAGGTGATGCGCGGGCCGGGCTGGCCGTCGCGGTCGGGCATCTGCACCTGGTAGGCGCCGATGTGCTGGGTGATGCCGCCGGCCTCGCCAGCCGCCACGTCGGTGGCGCGCAGGGCGTCCAGCAGGCTGGTCTTGCCGTGGTCCACGTGGCCCATGATGGTCACGACCGGCGGGCGCGGCTGCAGGGCGGTGTCGGTGTCCACCTCCCCGTCAATGCCGATCTCCACGTCGGCCTCGCTGACGCGGCGGGCGCGGTGGCCGAACTCCTGCACGACCAGCTCGGCCGTGTCGGAGTCCAGCACCTGCGTGACCGTCGCCATGACGCCCATCCGCATCAGGGCCTTGATGACGTCGGGCACGCGGGCGGCCATGCGGTTGGCCAGCTCGGACACCGTAATGGCATCGGGCAGCACCACGTCGCGCACGACCTTCACCTGGTCGGCACGCAGAGCCTCCAGCTCGGCCTGGCGACGCTCCCGCTCGCGCTGGCGGCGGACGGAGGCCAGGCTGCGGCTCTTGTCGTCGTCGCCCTCGATGGCGGCCAGCACGTCTATGCGGCCGGCGCGGCGGCGGTCGGTCGGCGCGGCCTTGACGGGCGGCGCGACGGGCTTGCGCTGGCCCGGCAGCAGCACGCCAGGGCGGCGGCGCGGCGCGTCCTCGTCCTCGGGCCGGGTGGGCTTCAGGCGCAGGGTCTCGACCGGCGTGCCAGGGGCGACAGGCGCAGGGCGGACGGCAGGGCGCCGGGCCTCTTCGGCAGGCTTTGCGGCCGGGGGGGCAATGCCGGCGGCGGCGGCAGCCTCGGCAGCCAGGCGGTTGGCCTCCTCCGCCTTCAGGCGGTCGGCTTCGTCGGCGGCGCGGCGGGCTTCCTCCTCGGCGGCGCGTCGCGCCTCCTCGTCGCGGCGGCGCGCTTCCTCGGCGGCGGAGAGGATGTTGATCTTCTCCTGCTCGCGCCGTTCGGCCTCGCGCTTGGCGGTCTCGATGGCCTGCTCGGCCAGCACGCGCTGGCGCACGGCAATCTCGGTCGCCGTCAGCGCCCGTCCGGTGCCCGAGACCGGGCGCGCCGTGATGGGCGGGCGCGGCGGGCCGCCGGGCACGACCGTGGCGTTGGGGGTGACGCTGGGCGCGGGGGGCGCCGGCGGTGTTACCGGGGCGCGCTTCTTGCGCACCTCCACCTGCACGACCTTGGAGCGGCCGTGGCTGAAGCTCTGGCGCACCGATCCCGCGTCAACCGTGCGGCCGACCTCGGGACGTCCCGCGGGGCGCAGTGAAAGCCGGGTCTTGGCCGTATCCGTCTCGTTGCCGTCGCTCATGTAACCGTCTGTCCCATCCGTCCGTCCTGCCCGGCGATGCCGAGCAGGCGATTGCATTCCACATCCAGCGCCTCGGCCAGCTTGCCATGCTTGACCGCCACATGAACCACATGGTCACGGCTGAACACCGCGCCCAGGGCCGCCGCGGTCAGCGGCGCCACAACCGGCGCAGCCCTGGCCCGCGCGCCGTTGCCGCTGAGGAACCTTGCCCGCTCGTCCGGGCTGCCGTCGCATGCCTGGACCACCAGCCCGGCCCGCCCCGCCACGAACCACTCGCGCGCCTTCTCGTATCCGCTGACGGCCTGGCCGGCCCGCCGGGCCAATCCCAGCAGCTCCGTCACCCGCCGGAGCAGGCCCGCCTGCACCATCTCCACAAGGCCAGGGGGCACGATCACCTGCCCACGCGCCGCACGGGCGAAGGCGCCCTTGGTCCGCGCGGTGTCTAACACATCGCGGCGCGCACTCAACCATATTCCCCGGCCCGGCAGCTTTGCAGCGAGGTCGGGCGTGACCGTGCGGTCCGGCGCCACCACGAAGCGTATCATGCGGGCGCGGTAGTCCCGTTCCCGCGTGACCGCGCAGCGGCGCAGCGGGCCGGCCTCCGGCTCGTCCTCCGCCTCCGCCGGCTCCGGCGCGTCCAGCGCGGCGCCGTCCAGCGGGAGGCGGTCCGGGACCAGATCGGGCCCGCTAGGCGTGGAGGGCCTCCCCGTCCGGCGCGGCCCCGATCGAGGTGTCCTCATCGGCCTTGCCGCCTTCCTCACCGTCGAACCAGTGGGCGCGGGCGGCCATCACGACGTCGTTGGCCACCTCCTCCTCCATGTTGTCGGCGCCGACGATCTCCACCAGCTCGTCGCCGGCCAGGTCCGCCAGGTCGTCCAGGGTCTTCACGCCCTTCTCCCCCAACGCAACCAGCATGGCGGGGGTCAGCACCTCGATGCTGGCAATGTCGTCGGACACGCCCAACTCGATGCGGCGCGCGTTCAACTCGTCGTCCCGGCGGCCCAGGAAGGCCTGGGCGCGTCGGATCAGCTCCTCGGCGATGCTCTCATCGAAGCCTTCGACCTCGCCCAACTCCTCCATCGGCACGTAGGCCAGCTCCTCGATAGTCGTGAAGCCCTCCGTCACCAGCAGCCCGGCGATCACGTCGTCCACGTCCAGCGCCTCCACGAACAGGCCGGTGCGGCGGCGGTATTCTTCCTGCCGGCGCTCGCTCTCCTCGGCTTCCGTCAGGATGTCTATGTCCCAGCGGGTGAGCTGGCTGGCCAGCCGCACGTTCTGCCCGCGGCGGCCGATGGCGAGGCTGAGCTGCTCGTCCGGCACCACGACCTCGACCCGCCCGGCCTCCTCGTCCATCACGACCTTCGTGACCTCGGCAGGGGCCAGGGCATTCACGACGAAGGTGGCGTGCTGGGCGGACCAGGGGATGATGTCTATTTTCTCGCCCTGCAGTTCTTGCACGACAGCCTGGACGCGGCTGCCCCGCATGCCGACGCAGGCGCCGACGGGATCTATGCTCTGGTCCCGGCTGATGACGGCCATCTTGGCGCGGCTGCCGGGGTCGCGGGCGACGGCCTTGATCTCGATGATCCCGTCGTAGATCTCCGGCACCTCCTGCGCGAACAGCTTGGCCAGGAACGCCGGGTGCGTGCGGGACAGGAAGATCTGCGGCCCCCGCGGCTCCTCCCGCACGTCATAGATATAGGCGCGCACCCGGTCGCCGTTGCGGAAGGACTCGCGCGGGATCAACTCGTCGCGGCGCAGCAGAGCCTCGGCCCGACCCAGTTCCACCATCATGTTGCCGTACTCGGTGCGCTTCACGACGCCATTGATGATCTCGCCGATGCGGTCCTTGAACTCGTCATACTGCTTCTTGCGCTCGTACTCGCGCACGCGCTGGACGATGACCTGCTTGGCGGTCTGGGCGGCGATGCGGCCGAAGTCAATCGGCGGCAACGGGTCCACCAAGTGCTCGCCCAGCTGGATGTTGGGCTGGAACTTGCGGGCGATGTGGATGGGGATCTGCGTCTCGTCGTTCTCGACGGTCTCCACCGCCTCGGTCCAGCGGGTCAGGCGGACATCGCCGGTCTTCTTGTCGATGGTGGCGCGTATGTCTTTCTCGGACCCGTACTTGGCGCGTCCGGCCTTCTGGATGGCCTGCTCCATCGCCTCCAGCACCTCGTCGCGCTCAATGGCCTTTTCCCGGGCGACGGCGTCGGCGACCAGCAGCAGTTCGGGGCGGGAGACGGAGGTGTCCATGAGCAGTGCTCCTTAGTTCGCAGGCGGATTAGTTCGCAGGCGGAGGGGTTGGACTGGTTGCGGCAATCAAGGCGTCGGTCAGCAGCAGCTTGGCCCGGCGCAGGTCGGCGAGGGGGAGCGCCACCTCCTCCCCGTCGTCCAGGCGCATCCGGGCGTGGGTGTCGTCGGCGCCCAGCACGATGCCGGTGAAGCGGCGGCGCCCGTTCACGGGCATGGTCATCTCCGCCCGGGCCTGGTGCCCGGCGAAGCGGGCCCAGTCCTTGGGCCGGGTCAGGGGGCGGTCTATGCCGGCGCTGCTGACCTCCAGGGTCCAGCGTCCGGGCAGCGGGTCGTCCACGTCCAGGATGGCGCTGACGGCGTGGGTGATGCGCTCGCAGTCGCGGACGCTGATCTGGCTGCCGTCGGCGCGGTCGGCCATGACCTGCACCGTCGGGCGGTCGCGGCCCAGGATCAGCACGCGCACCAACTCATACTCCATGCCTTGCAGGGCAGGCGCGATGAGGGCGGCCACCTTGGCCTCCAGGCCTTGATGGTTGGGCTCCTCGACGGTTGCAGGTCGGCTGGTCATGTGGGCGCAACACCAAAAAGGCGGCCGGTCAAGGCCACCCTCCGAAAGCAGCGGAGAATGTAGGGGAGACCTAGAAATAGGCTAACCGGCGTTCGGGTGCAAGGCAGATCGCGCGGGCGGGGGCGCGGCCGGACCCGGCCCTGCCCGATGACGGGAAGCGTCGGGGCGCATCCGGCACCGCCTACTTCACGGTCTGGATCACCTCGAACCCCTCGAACTCCGGGCGTCCCAGGTAGGCCGGCGCGTCGCCCCGGCCCGCGGCGCCCGCGTCGCGGTGGGCGGCGCGGAAGGCGTCGGAGCGGGTCCAGCCCTCGAACGCCGCATGGCTCTCCCAGATCGTGTGGCTGGAGTACAGGACGTGGTCGTCCCGCGCCGGGCCGCGCAGCAGGTGGAACTCCACAAAGCCGGGCACGCCGTGCAGGTGGGACTCGCGGCTGGTCCACATATGCTCGAACTTCGCCTCCGATCCCGGGGCGACCTTGAAGCGGTTCATGGCGATATACATCGGCGGGTTCCTTCGTGGCCGCGTTCAGGGTGGGGCGGCCGGGGCGGCGTGCAAGGTCAGATCGGTGTCAGCCCGGCCTCGATCTCCGCCCGGCGCGGCTCCAAGAAGGGCGGCAGGGCCAGACTCTCGCCCAGGGTCTCCGCAGGCTCGTCGGCGGCGAAGCCGGGGCCGTCGGTGGCGATCTCGCACAGGATGCCGCCGGGTTCGCGGGCATACAGGCTGCGGAAGTAGTGGCGGTCCACCGGGCCGCTGTTGGGCACGCCGAAGCGCCGCAGCCTGTCGGCCCAGGCGCCGTAGTCGGCATCCGGAATGCGGAAGGCGACGTGGTGGACGCCGCCGGCACCAGGGCGTGCGGGGGGCAGGTCCGGCTCCACCCGGATGTGCAGCTCCGCCGCGGGGCCGCCATCGCCCATCGCGAAGACGTGGACGGGCGCGCCGCCGGGGGCGTCCGCCCGGCGGTCCTCCCGCATCCCCAGCACGTCCGTCAGGAACCGGGCAGTGGGCGCCAGGGCGCGCACGCTGATGACGACGGGGCCGAGGCCGCGGATTTGATGCTCCGCCGGCACAGGGCTGGGGTCCCAGGGGTGGGCGGGGCCGATGCCGCCGTCGTCCACCAGGGCCAGGCGCTGGCCTTCCGGGTCCTCGAACGAGAACTCCAGCCGGCCGTCCACGTCCTGGACCGGGCCGTGCGGGATGCCCAGGCCGTCCAGGCGCGCGGCCCACCAGTCCAGCGCCGCCGCCCCAGCCACGCGCAGCCCCGTGCGCACGACGGCGCCGCTGCCGCGGCGCTCCGGCGGCGTGGGCCAGTCGAAGAAGGTGATGTCCGTGCCGGGGCTGGCCGCGCCGTCGGCGTAGAACAGGTGGTAGGCCGACACGTCGTCCTGGTTGACGGTCTTCTTGACCAGCCGCATCCCCAGCACGCGGGTGTAGAAGTCCCGGTTGACGCGGGCGTCCGCGGTGACGGCGGTCAGGTGGTGCAGTCCGAGAAGGTGCATCGCGCGCTCCAGGGCGGCCAGGCATTGTCCGCCCACCAGGCAACGTGGGCATGGCCGCGCCAAGGTTCCAGGCGTCCCCGAGACGGGGACGCGCGCCCTTGGTGGCCCCACCCGCACCGTCCGCCTGCTGGTGGCCCGGCGGCCAGGCGTGTAACCACCGCGGGATGGAGCGTCCGTCCCGCCTTGCCTATCTCCTGTCCCTTCTGGTCGGGATCGCCGCCGCGCTGTGGGTGATGCCGGTGGCGGCGATGCTGGGCACCGGGCCGGGATGGGACAACCCGGTGCCGGATCAGGCGCAAACCCTGGCCGGGCACCTGGCCTTCCAAGCCGATGCCTGGCGCTGGCCGCTGCTGCACACGGATCGGCTGTTCTGGCCGCATGGCGTGTCGGTTGCGCTCACGGACAGCAACCCGCTGTTCTCCCTGCTGGCCAAGGCGTGGGCGTCCGCGACGGGCGGCCCGCCGGTCAACCTGCTGGGGGCGTGGCTCGCGCTGTGCTGGGTTCTGCAGCCGATGGCGGCAACCTACGCGGCGCGCGCCCTGCGGCTCGGGGTCGTGCCGTGCGTCGCGGCAGGGGCGCTCGCGGCGTGCTGGCCGGCGCTGCTGGCCCGGATGGGGCACATCAACCTGTGCGGGCACTTCCTGTTGCTGCTCGCGCTCGGGCTGGCGCTGCGCCGTCCGGACCGGCCGGGCTGGTGGGTGGGCGCGGGATCGGTGCTGCTCGCGGCCGCGCTGGTGCAGCCCTACCTGTTCCAACTGGCGGGCCTGGTGCTGGCAGCCGCAGCAGTCCAGGCCGCGCTGGAGCGGCGGCTGGGGTGGTGGCGGGTCGTGGTCGGGCTGCTGCTGCTTGGCGCCGGCGCAGTAGGAACGCTCCGGCTGCTCAGCGGTCCGCTGGGCGGTGGCGACAAGGGCTTCGTGGTCTTCTCGATGAACCTGCTGTCTCCGGTTTGGCCGCAACGGTCCGGGGTGTTCGGGGCCGGGCTGCCGGTGCTGGACGCCACGGGCGGGCAGTACGAGGGCTTCAACTGGTTGGGCGCCGGGGTGATGCTGCTGGCGTTGCCGGCGCTCCTGGGCTGGGTGCGGGTTCCGCCGGCGTGGCGCCCGGCACGTGGGATCATGCTGGTGCTGGGCGGGCTGGCGCTGCTGTCCCTTAGCAGCCGGGTGTACGCCGGGCCGGTGCGGCTGCTGGACCTTGGAACGAAGCCGTGGGAGGACCTGTTCGGCACCTTCCGGGCGCCGGGGCGTGCGTTCTGGCCAGTGGGCTACGCGCTGATGCTGGCGGCGGTGGCCGGGGTGTCCCGGCTGCGCTGGCGGGGGGCTGTGGCGCTGATGCTGGCGGCAGTGGCCTTGCAGGTGGTGGACGCCGGGCCGCTGCGTGCGGAAGCGCGGACCGTGTGGGCGCAGGGGTCCGGGTTGCCGTCCACGCCGGTGCCGCCCGCGGCGTTGTTCGGCGTCGCCCCTTATCCCGGCTGCGCCCCTGACCCAGGGGTGAAGGCGGAAGGGCCGCTCATGCTGCTGCAGGCCGTGCGGCAAGGCGCGCGGGTGCGGGACATCGGCGTCGGCCGCCCGCCGCCGTGGTTCAACTGCGAAAAGGTGATGGCCGACCGGCTGGAGGAGCCGCTGCTGCCGAACGAGGCACGGGCGTTCCTGGGCACGGCGCGCACTGCGCTGCGCCCGGGGTGGCTGGGGCCGGACGTGGAGTGCCGCACCCTGCCGCGCGCCATCCTGTGCGCCCGCGGCGTGCCCGGCCTGGGCGGCGAACCTTTGCCCGTCACTCCCCCGATCACGCTTGCGCTCCCGCTGGCGTTGGACGGCCCGGCGCTGGCGCCCGTCCTGGGAGACGGCTGGCGGCTTGGCGCAGACGGAGCCTGGTGGACCGAAGCCAGTCGGGGCACGCTCCTGCTGGCCGTCCCGCCGGGACCCCTGACCTTGACCCTGCACGCAGCCGGAGTGCCACGTCGTGCCGGCGATGTCCGGGTGGTGCAGGCAACGGCCGGGCCGCTGTCGCAAAGCTTCGATCTGCCGGAGGCCGGAGCCACGGTGGTGCTTCGCCTTCCGGCTGGGGCAGGGAGCGGCCTGCTGCGGGTGGTGCTGGACGGAGGCCGGGCTGCCGACCCGGCGTTGCGGACCCTAGCCGCCCCCGTCCGCCGTGCCGCAATCCGGTTGATGAGCCTGGACCTGCGAGCGGAGTAGGCACGCGCGGACGCCCATGCCGCGCCGCGGTCCACGCCGCGGGACGGGCCGGAGCAGCGGCGGTCCGCATCAGCCCGGAACCTGGTCCGACACTTGGTCCGGGGCCTGATCGGGGGCCTGGTCTGGGGCCGGCGTGCCAGTGCGGGTGAACGTCCAGTACAGCGGCGTGCGCCCGGCGCGCAGCGCCTTGGCCTCATACCGGGTGGGCGGCCAGCCGTCTGGGCGCGCGGCGGCGGGCGGCGGCGCAATGAACAGGCTTTGCGCGCCCATGACCTCCCCGACCCATGCCTGATAGGTCGGATCGTCCGAGGCCACCCGCCACTCGCTGCCGGGCCGCAGCGCGCGGGCAGCCAGGGCGACCTGGGCGGGATGGACGAAGCGACGCTTCGCGTGGCGCATCTTGGGCCAGGGGTCGGGAAACATCAGGAACAGCCGGTCCAGGCTGGCCGGGGGCAGCAGGCGCAGCAGCAGCCGGGCGTCGTCGTCCCACAGGCGCAAGTTGCCGGGCAGGGGCGCAGCGGCCTCCCCACCCTCGGGCACCAGGCGGGACAGCAGGGAGCACAGCCCGTTCTCGAATACCTCGCATGCGATCAGCCCGGCATCCGGGTGCGCGGCGGCCAGGGCCTGCGCGTGCTCCCCGCCGCCGAAGCCGACTTCCAGCCACAGACGGTCCGGCTGGGGCGTGAAAGCGGCCAGCGGGTCCGCCGCCTGCGCCTCGGGGAAGCGCAGGCGGGGCAGGGTGGCGTCCAGCAGCAGTTGCTGCCGGGGCCGCAGCGGATGGCTCCGCATGCGGCCGTACAGGCGCTCCGCCGGGTTCTTCAGCGCGGCGGGCAGCGTGACTGGCAGCGCGCAGGGCCTACCGGTTGAACGCGCTGCGGAGCGCCGGGACCAGGTCGGTCTTCTCCCAGGTGAAGGTGCCCAGGTCCTCGTCCGGCGTGCGGCCGAAGTGGCCGTAGGCGCTGGTTACGGCGTAGATGGGCCGGTTCATGTGCAGGTGCTCGCGGATGCCGCGGGGGCTGAGGTTGATGACTTGACGCAGCACCTGCTCCAGCTTCGCCTCGTCCACGTCCTTGCCGGTGCCGCCCAGGTCCACATAGACGGACAGCGGGTGCGACACGCCGATCGCGTAGCTGATCTGCAAGGTGCATTGCTCGGCCAACCCGGCGGCCACCACGTTCTTGGCGAGATACCGGCAGGCGTAGGCCGCGCTGCGGTCCACCTTGGTCGGGTCCTTGCCGCTGAACGCGCCGCCGCCGTGCGCGCAAGCGCCGCCATAGGTGTCCACGATGATCTTGCGGCCCGTCAGCCCGGCGTCGCCGTCGGGACCGCCGATGACGAAGTTGCCGGTGGGGTTCACATACAATTCGTCATCCGGCGGCATCCAGCCCGGCGGCAGGCTGGTCTCGATGATCGGGCGCAGCATCGCCTTGATGGCACGCTGGTCCATGCCCTCGTCATGCTGGGTGGACACCACGATGCTGGTGGCGCCCACGGGCTTGCCGTCCACGTAGCGCAGCGTGACCTGGCTTTTCGCGTCGGGCTGCAGGCCGGCCACGGTCGGGTCGCCGTTGCGGCGCATCTCGCTCATGCGGCGCAGGATCAGGTGGGCGTAGTGGATGGGGGCCGGCATCAGCTCCGGCGTCTCGGTGCAGGCGTAGCCGAACATGATGCCCTGGTCGCCCGCGCCCTCGTCCTTGTTGCCGGCGCTGTCCACGCCTTGGGCGATGTCGGTGCTCTGGGCGTGCAGGTGGCACTGGATGTCGGCGTGCTTCCAGGAGAAGCCGGACTGGTCGTAGCCGATGTCGTGGATGGCCAGGCGCGCGAGGTGGCACAGCAGTTCGGGCGTTACGGTGGCGGGTCCGCGGACCTCCCCGGCCAGCACGACGCGGTTGGTCGTCACCAGCGTCTCGCAGCCGACGCGGGAGTAGGGGTCGGCGGCCAGGAAGGCGTCGAGCACGGTGTCGCTGATGCGGTCGGCCACCTTGTCGGGGTGGCCCTCCGAGACCGATTCGGACGTGAACAGGTATTCGCCCTTGTCGCGCATGGATTTCTCCTCTTGTCGCGTGATGGTGGCAGGAGCGGCGCCGCGGTGTTCCGCTGGACCAAAGCCGCCGCACCGGCCGGATGCCGGGGCGCGGGGTATGTGGCCGATTGGGGGCGGGGGGTCAAGGCGAGCGGGCGGCGGCCAGCACCGCGGAGGGAACCGCGGCCCGTATGGCGAGTTCGGCAACGGGGCCGGAACGGTACGCCGCAACGGGGCGGAACGTGTCCTCGTTCCGGCGGGCGCGGGCTGCGCCGCGGACGGTGCTGCCGGTGTTGAAGGTGGCATAGTAGGCGTGGTCCGCCAGCGCGGCCAGCAGCGCCTCCGTCCGGAAGGCGAGGACGGCGGGCGGGGTGTCCAGCGGTGCCCCCCGGCTGCGCCTGCGGTCGCGGATGCAGGCGCGCAGGAAGGAGTCGCGCCGCGCCGGGTCAGGCCAGAAGAACACCTGGCTGTCTATCAGCGCGCGCCACCGTGCGGGCTGGCCGGCGAACTCGCCGTGCAGGGACGGCGTGATCTTGGCGTCGGGCATCAACTGGAACCGCAGGATGGCCTTGGGACCACCCTCCGCATCCGGGCCGAGCGACACCGGCAGGAAGTCGTCGCGGTTGCGGCCCGTGGGCGTCATGCCCGCACGGCGGAGCAGCTCTGCCGCCGGAAGCAACCCATGCGCCTCCACGCCGGCAAGGCCGTCCGCCTCCACGACGTGCCAAACCACGGGGAAGCGTGCGGCGAAGCGTGCCGCGCCGTCTGCGGGTGCGGTCAACCGACCCCCATCACGTCCTTCATGGAATACAGGCTGGGCGGCCTCCCCGCCGTCCAGGCGGCGGCGCGCACGGCGCCGGTGGCGAACATGCGGCGGTCGAAGGCGCGGTGGGTCAGGGCGATGTGCTCGGACCCCGCCGCGAACAGGATGGTGTGCTCGCCCACCACGTTCCCGCCCCGCAGCGCGGCGAAGCCGATGGCGCCGGGTTGGCGCGGGCCGGCGTGGCCGTCGCGCCCGCTGTCCATCACGTCCTCCAGACGGACGCCCCGCCCGCGGGCGACGGCGCGGCCAAGGCCGACGGCAGTGCCGGAGGGAGCGTCCACCTTCTGGTTGTGGTGCATCTCCATAATTTCGGCGTCATACTCGGCCCCAGGGAGGGCTGCGCCAAGCTGCTCGGCCAGGGCCAGCAGCAAGGTGATGCCAGGCCCGAAGTTGGGCGATTGCACAACGGGGATGCTTTGGGCGGCGCGGGCGACGGCGGCGTCATCCGCAGCGGACAGGCCGGTGGTGCCCAGGACCCAGGCGGCGCCGTGCGCGGGTAGGAATTCCGCGTGCCCGGACGTGACGGCGGCGTGGGTGAAATCAATCACCGCGTCCGACGCCGCGGCGAGGGCGGACACGTCAGGGAATGCCGTGATGCCGTCCGGAATGGCGTGGCCTGACCCGGCCCGCTCGGTCCCACCGGACAGGGTGTGGCCGGCGGCCAGCACCTCCTCCGCAATCAGGCGGCCCATGCGGCCCGCCACGCCAATGACGCCGATCCGCATGGGAGGCTCCTACAGGGCTGCGCTGCTCCCTCTCCCTCCGGGAGAGGGGTGGGGTGAGGGAGGCCACGCAGCGCGATGCTGAATTAGGAAGGGACTGTCTGCGGTGGGCAAAGACTGCGCTAGCGGTTTCCCTCACCCCGATCCTCTCCCGGAGGGAGAGGGAGAAGATGGCCCACCGTGGTCCAGGCCTGGCCTTGCGGCCGGACCGCGCCGCTACTGCCGGTCGCGGTCCCGGTCGCCACCGGCTTCTGCCAGGGCCGCGCCGAACTCAAGCTGGTCGTCCTGCTCGACCTCCTCCTCGCCGGCCAGGCCGACCTGCTCGCCGCGGGCCTGCTTCTCGGCCTCCTCGACGCTGCGGGCGACGTTGACCGTCACCGGCAGCGACACCTCGGGGTGCAGCACCAGCCGCACCGTGGTCAGGCCCAGCGATTTGATCGGCTGGTCCAGCACCACCTGGCTGCGGTTCGTGGTCAGGCCAGCCGCCGCGCAGCCGTCCGCGATGTCGCGGCTGCTGACGGAGCCGTACAGGCTGCCGCTCTCGCCGGCCTGGCGGATGATGACCACCTGCAGGCCCGCCATCCGCTCGGACAGCCGCTCGGCCTCCTCGCGGCGCTTGATGTTCTGCGCCTCCAGTTGCGCGCGCTGCCCCTCGAACTGGGCCAGCGTGTTCTTGTTGGCGCGCAGCGCCTTCTTCTGCGGCAGCAGGAAGTTGCGGGCGTAGCCCGGCTTCACCTTCACCACGTCGCCCATCTGCCCCAGCTTGTCCACGCGCTGCAGCAGGATCAGGTCTATCGTTGCCATGATGCTGCTCCGTTATGCGACGACGTAGGGCAGCAGCGCCAGGAAGCGGGCGCGCTTGATGGCGTTGGCCAGCTCGCGCTGCTTCTTGCCGGACACCGCCGTGATGCGGCTGGGTACGATCTTGCCGCGCTCGCTCAGGAAGCGGCTCAGCAGGCGCACGTCCTTGTAATCAATCTTGGGCGCATTCGGGCCGCTGAACGGGCAGCTCTTGCGGCGGCGGTAGAACGGGCGCCGGGCGCCGGCTGCGGCACCGGCGCCGCCATCGGGGCCGCCGCGCTCGGGCCGGTCGGAGCCGCGGTCTGCGCCGCGGTCGGAATTACGGTCGGACATCGGTGTTACTCCTCACCCTGCTCGGGCGCACGATAGCTGTCGCCCTCGGGGCGGGCGCGGTATTCCTCGCGGTCGTCGAAGCCGCGCTTGCGCCCGCTCTCGAACCGGCCGGCGGGCTTCGGCCCGCGGAACCCGCGCTCCCGGTCGTCGGACTTGCGGGACAGGATGGCCGAGGGCTCCTCGGTGATCTCCTCCACGCGGATCGTCATGAAGCGCAGCACGTCCTCGTTCAGGCGTAGCAGGCGCTCCATCTCGTGGATGAAGGCGGGCTTGGCGTCCATGCCGAGCAGCATGTAATGACCCTTCCGGTTCTTGTTGACCCGGTAGGCCAGGCTGCGCAGACCCCAGTACTCGCGCTTCTTGACCTCGCCTCCATCGGTGCCGAGCTGCTCGGCGATCCCATCGGCGATGGTGTCCACTTGTTGCTGCGTGACGTCGTTGCGTGCAATCAGCACGCATTCATATAACGGCATGGATGGCCCCTTCGGATGTTGACGCCCAGGAACGGGCACAGCCGGGGCGGATGCCACCACCCCAGCAGGGAAGCGGCGGGGTATAACGGGCGGCGTACGGAAAGCAAGGACGCATCCATGCGGGCTGCCATGCGGAGGGGCTGGGCTATGAGCACGACTGTCGGGACGGGGGCGGCACCGGGACTTCGGTCTCGCGGGCTGCGGGCGGACGCAGGGCGCGCGGTGCTGGTGGGCGCGGCTGGGCTGGCCGGGGTGGCCGGGTTCCTGGCCGGCGGCGGCGGGGCCGGGTCGGACCTGCTGGTGCTGATGCGCTTCATGGCCGGTGTGAAAGGGGCGATGGCGGTGGGCGCCGTGGCGCTGCTGTGGTGGCGGATGGGTGCGCCGGTGGGGCGCGGCACGGCGGCGGCCTACGTCGGGGCGACGGCGGTGATGGCAGCCGGGCCGGGGCTGATTTGGAACATGCAGCATGTCGCACTGGGCGCGATGGCCGTCCACGGCGGGCTTTCGGCGCTGATGGTGGCGGCGTGGGTTGACCGGGCGGGATGGAATAGGGTGCTGGGGGAAGCCCTGGTCCGGCGCCGGCACGCCAGGCGCGTCTAGGCGGACTCAAGCGGGCGGTCCAAAGCGGGGCCGTGACGGTTCCCTGCCTTGGCGCTCCCCGGGCCTTGGCGCTCCCCAGCGTGCTGCTGACCGGCAACTGCCGCCGCAACAAGCTGATTGCCGGAGGGCGTGCGGCCGACCGGCACCCGGCGCCTGGCTGGCCGCGTCCTGACGGACCCCGACCCGACGCGGGCGCACGGCTGCAGGCTCTCGCAGGGACCCGGGGGCCGCACCGTCCCGGAGGTGGCATCCAGTTGGCTGCTGACCTGTGTGCCAGTGCCGCGCGTCATCGCCGGGGCAACCTGGCCGGAGCAGGTGGGAACCGACATTGCTGCGGGCATATGGGCGCTGATGGTGGATGACCTTGCCGAGGCGGACCGGATCGCCCCAGCCTTCTGGTCCGCCGCCCAATGTAGCGGGTTCTCACATAAAAGCGACGGAACCTTCGTCCGGCTGATTCGTCAAGTTGGCTCACACCCGGCGGCGGAGCACCTCCCATGACAACGGACCTTAAGGGCGTCCCCTTCGAGGACGCACCAGACATGGAAGTGGTCGCGGGAGACACGGTCACGGGGGAGGCGTTGCTCGCCGGGGCAGCCGCCACCCATTCCGAGGTTGTGGACCTCGCTGGCGCCGAGGTGATCCCGGTGTTGCGCGAGGAGATGCGCGTCAGCAAGCGCGAGGTTGAGACGGGCCGGGTCGTCGTCCGCAAGACGGTGTCCGAGCGCGACGAGGCCGTCGAGATGCTGCTGCGGCGCACCGACGTGTCCGTCGAGCGCGTGCCGGTCGGCCGCGTCGTGACGGAGGCGCCGGCCTCCCGTCAGGAGGGGGACGTAACGATCATTCCCATCCTGGAGGAGACGCTGGTGCTGGAGAAGCGGCTGGTCCTGCGGGAGGAGCTGCACATCCGCAAGACCACCAGCGAGCGCACGGCGCACGAGGTCGTGCGCCTGCGCACCGAGCATGTTGACATCGAACCGACCGGGAGCGTCACCGTTCCCGGCCACATCCATCCCACACAGGAGAGCTGACCATGAGCGGCACCTACGTCAACAACGACGGCCGGTCGGACGCGCTGAACAGCGCGGCGGCGCACGACACCGGCCTGTATGATCCCAATACGCACGACAACCAGATTGTCGCGCTCTATGAGACGATGGCCGAGGCCAATAAGGCCCGCGACATGCTGGTCCATGCCGGCGTGGATAGCAGCGCCATTCAGGTGATGGACAAGTCCAGCGACACGATGACCGGCGGTGTGGACTATGAAGCCGGCAACCAGGGCATGTGGGGCGCCATCAAGAGCCTGTTCGTCCCCGACGATGAAGCGCACGCCTACAACCATGCCATCGGCAAGGGCCACGCCATGGTTGTCGTGTCCCCGGCGCGGACCGCCAACCGCGAACTGGTCATCCACACGCTGGAAAGCACCAACCCAATAGACTTCGATGCGAAGCTGGAGGAGTGGCGCCAGTCCGGTTACGACTACCAGGGCACCGGCAGCAGCCAGACGGCCAGCACCACGGTGGACCGCGCCGCCGCGACGCCCGCGAACTACGCCGTGAACCAGACGACGGTGACGGACAACATCCCGGCCACCGCCGGCGTGGCCAGCACGGCGGCAGCGATGGGCGCCAGCGCCACGACGGCGATGGCCGGCACGGCGGCGCGCACCACGGGGGACACCGACACCATCAAGGTGATGGAGGAGCGCCTGCGCGTGGGCAAGCGCGAGGTCGCTGCCGGCGCCGTCCGCGTCCGCAGCTATGTCGTGGAGCGTCCCGTTGAGGAGCAGGTCCGCCTGCACGAGGAGCGGGTCACCATCGAGCGCCATCCAGTTGACCGGACGGTAACCGCGGCCGACGCCGCCGGCGCTTTCCAGGAGCGGACCATCGCGGCGACTGCCAAGTCCGAGGAGGCCGTCGTGGCCAAGGACGTGCGCGTCGTCGAGGAGATCGGCATCAAGAAGGAGGCGACCGAGCGGACCGAGACCGTGCGCGACACAGTCCGCAAGACCGAGGTGGACGTGGAGGACACGTCCGCCACTGTTCACCCGGACGGCACTGCCAGCGTGACTGGCAGCACGGGCGCGACCGGCAGCACGGGTACGATGGGCACGGGCGGCCAGACCACCACCTCCACGGCTGGCGCAACGACCAGCGGCATGAACGCGCCGCGGAAGTAGGCGCCGGCTTCGGCCAACGACGGCCTGACAGGGGCCGCGCGGACCAGGACTGGTCCGCGCGGCCCTTTTCCTTCCTCCTCTCCCGCCGGCGTCAAACTGCCAAGTGATTTAAGGTCGGAGTGAAGGGGGTTTGCTGCACCGTCCCATATCCGGGGAGAGCTGTTGGCCAAAGGTGCCAAGTGTCCCCCTCCGCAGCCGAATCTCCCCTCACCATCGGGCTGCCTCAAGCTTCGATTGCGAAGCAGGGAAAGAAGCCATCCCCCAAGCAGGAACCGCCATGCGCTGGATTGCCCTTCTCCTCACCGTGGCCCTGTTCGGATGCAGCGATCCCTTGCCCGTGGCGGCCTTCAACCAGACTGCCCCCACCTTCGACCCTGTCCGCTTCTTCACCGGCCATGTCCGGTCCTGGGGCGTTCTGGAGGATCGGTCGGGGCAGCCGACCAGTATCGTCACCACGGATTGCGTGGGGGAAGCGGACGGGCCGGACGGACTGCGCATGACCCAGCGCCTGACGGTGGGCACCGACGCTCCGGTGACCCGCACTTGGCGCATGACCCGCACGGCGCCGGGCCGCTACGAGGCGACGGCCAACGACATGGTCGGCACCGCGGTCGGGGAGGCATCGGGCCGCGCCTTCCACTGGCAGTGGATCCTGGCGCTCAGCCCCGGCAACGCGCTCAAGAACGTCACCATGGACCAGTGGTGGTACTTGCAGGATGACGGATCCATGCTGAACCGCACGATGGTCAGCAAGCTTGGCTACATCGCTGCCGAGGTGACGGAGCATTTCGTCCCGGCGCGTTGAGGATGGCCGTTGGCGCCGCGGCTTGGCCGGTCCTGGACGTGCTGCCGGGCATCCAGGCCCGGATTACGCGCGTGATGCCGCCGCTGGCCCCCGAGTTGGATGCGGTGGTTGAGCGGCACTGGCAGGCCGCCTGCGCTCGCCATATCCTGTTCAACGGCCAGGTGTTCTGCGCCGACCGCTACGACGCCGCAGTGCTGGAGGGGCACTGGACGGAATATCGCCGCGTCGTCGCCCAGATGGCCGACCCGGCGCTGCGGGCCTCCTTGCGCGTGCGCTCCCTAGCGGTCTGCGGCGCGCTGTGCTGCCGCGATGGCATCGTCGTGGGCCGGCGGGAGGCCGGGTCCGTGTATCAGCCGGGGCTGTGGCAGCTTCCGCCTGCCGGCAGCGTGGACCGCGGCGCGGCGCGGGACGGCGGCGCGGACCTGCACGCGGCGCTGATGACCGAGCTGCGGGAGGAGCTGGGAATGAGCGAGGACGATGTGGCCACCATCAGGCCGGCATGCCTGGTGGAACATCCCAGCGGGGTGCTGGACCTTGGCATGCAGGTCACAACCCGCCTGTCCGGCCCCGCCGTGCTCGCGGCGCACAAGGCCCGCGGCAACGGCGAGTATGCAGAGTTGGCCGTCGTGCCCGCGCCGGACTTGATCCGCTGGATTGCGGAGCGGGGCGGCGAAGCAGCCCCGACGCTTCACGCCCTGTTGCGCCGGCTTCGGTAAGGCGCAACCGCCGGGCCGCCGCCGCGTCTGCACCCTGCCACCACAGGGGTTGTCCCACCATGCAGACCTCCATCATGCGCGCCATCGGCCACGCCCTGCGCGGCGTGCGGCCCGGCCCCATTATGCTCGCCACCAGCCGCTTGTCGGGCGGCATGGGCTACTCGTTGCGGGTCAGCAGCCCGGCCTTCGGCGACGGCCAGCCGATGCCGGTCCGCTTCACCCAGGATGGCGACAGCCTGTGCCCGCCGCTGCACTGGGACGGGCTGCCGCCGGACACGCGCTCCTGCGTGCTTCTGGTCGAGGACGCCGACATCCCCTCCTTCCGCCCGCTGGTCCACTTGATCGTCCACTCGATCCCCCCGGATATGTCCGGGTTTGCGGAGGGCGAGATACCGCTCCGGCTGACCGGCGCGTCGCCGCGCGGCTATGCCTGCGGGCGCAATGCGCTGGGGCGTCCGGGGTGGACGGCGCCCACGCCGCCGCCGGGGCATGGGCCGCACCGCTATGCGTTCCAGGTGTTCGCGCTGAACGGCACGCCGGCGTTTCCGTATCCGCCGGGCCGCTCCATGCTGATGCGGACCATCCGGCCCTACCTGGTCGCCCAGGGCCGCACCATCGGCACCTACGAGCGGCTGTAGGCCCAGGCGACCACAGCGCCGGCTACCGCAACGCCGTCAGGATCAGCGACAGGCTCAGCACGGACAGCGCCGTGCTGAGCACGACGGTCCCGGCGGAGGCCGAGGCAAGCGTCCCGGTCCGCCGTGCCAGGAAGAAAGCGTTCGCCCCGGTCGGCGTCCCCGCCGTCAGCACCGCGACCGCCATCGGCACCGGCCCCAGCCCGGCCAGGTGCGCCAGCCCCCAAACCAGCAGCGGCTGCACGACCAGCTTGAGCAGTGTCGCCAGCCCGGCCTCCCGCACCGACCCTTGGGCCGCGAAGTCCGGCAGGCCCGCGCCGAGCGTGAACAGCGCCAGAGTCGGCCCGGCCCCGCCCAGCATGGCCAGAAGCCGGTGCAGCGGCACGGGCACCGGCACCTCCAGCGCCCGCCAGGCCATCGCCAGCAGCAGCGCCAGGATGATCGGATTGCGCGCCAGCGCCGGCAGGGTGCCGCGCAGCGCGCCCCGCACCCCGGCGCCCCGGCTGCCGTCGGCCTCGATCATCGCGGTCGCCAGCGGCAGCAGCACCAGCGAGTGCAGGGCGATGACCGGCAGCATGATCGCCAATCCCTCCGCCCCGAAGGCGGCGGACACGATGGGGATGCCGACCATGACGGTATTGCCGTAGCAGGCGTTCAGCCCCACCACGGACGCCTGCGCCAGCCCGGCGCCCAGCACGCGCCGCGCCAGCGCCACCCCGGCGGCGAACACCGCCAGGCACCCGGCGAAGTACAGCACGGGCACCCCGACCACGTGCAGCTCCGGCGCCTCCGCCACCGCACTGAACAGCAGCGCGGGGATGGCGAGGTAGAAGGTCAGGTCGTTCAGCCCGCGCAGGCCGCCTGCGTCCAGCAGGCCACGGATGCGGGCACCCGCGCCGAGCAGGATCAGCAGGAACACTGGGGCGATGATGCCGGCAACGTCGGCCATCTGTTTAGGTCCCCCTTTGGCGGTGCCGCGGCCTATTCGCCGCGGCACGGCTTCATCCTTATGCGTTGCTGCAAGGAGCGCAACGCAAGGCCGGTGGTCCTGAGTGCTGGCCCTCCCGCAAGCAACTCGTCATTGCGAGCCGCGCTTGCTGCGTGGCAACCCAGAGCCGCGGGTGCAGCCCCTTCGGCCCCTGGACTGCCGCGTCGCTGCGCTCCTCGCAATGACGCGGGTATGGTCCAATCAGGAGACCATCATCGGACGGCCCCGCCTTCTGCCAGCCGGGCCACCACCGCATCCGCGAATTGCACCGTGGTCGCGGTGCCGCCGAGGTCGCCGGTCCGCACCAGGTCCACCTTCAGCGCCGCGTCCAGCGCGCCGCGCAGGCGCACGGCCAGGTCCTGCCGCCCGACATGCTCCAGCATCAGCGCCGACGCCATCATCAGTGCCAGCGGGTTGGCGATGCCGCGCCCGGCGATGTCGGGGGCCGAGCCGTGGACGGCCTCGAAGATCGCCGCCTTCTCGCCGATGTTTGCGCCGGGCGCTGCGCCCAGGCCGCCGACCAGCCCGGCGATCAGGTCGGAGAGGATGTCGCCGAACAGGTTCGTCGTCACGATCACGTCGAACTGCCAGGGGTTCAGCACGAGTTGCATGGCGCAGGCGTCCACGATCCGGTCGTCGAAGGCGACCCGGCCCTCGTACTCCTTGGCCACGTCCTGCGCGGTTTCCAGGAAGATGCCGGTCAGCGCCTTCAGCACGTTGGCCTTGTGGACGATGGTGACCTTCTTGCGGCCAAGCTTCAGCGCATGCTCGAAGGCGAAGCGCGCGATGCGCCGCGATCCCTCCCGCGTGTTCACGCCGGACGAGATCGCGACGGCGTGGGGGTCGCCGCCGATGGGGATGTAGTGCTCGAAGGCGACGTACAGGCCCTCCAGGTTCTCGCGCAGTAGGACAATGTCTATGTCCTCATAGCGCCCGCCGGGGATCATGGTGCGGTTGGGGCGGACGTTGGCGTAGAGCTGGAACTCCTCGCGCAGGCGCACATTGATGGAGCGGAAGCCGCCGCCGACCGGCGTCGTGAGCGGCCCCTTGAGCGCCAGGCGGGTGCGGCGGATGCTGTCCAGCGTCGCCTGGGGCAGCGGGTCGCCGCCCGCGGCGATGCCGGCCAGCCCGCCCTGCTGCACGTCCCAGGCGAAGGGCGCGCCCAGCGCGTCCAGCACGCGCACGGCAGCGGCGGTGATCTCCGGCCCGATGCCGTCCCCCGGAATGAGGGTGGCGTCTATCCTGCCCTGCGGCTGGTTCATGCGGGTTCTCCTGCGTGCGGCTTATGTTGCGCTGCACATAGCACGCGGCCCAACCGGGGTCAGACCGCGTGGCCGCCTCCAGCGCGTCACGCCGGCGCGGCGGCTTTCAGGATTTCGCTCCGGTGCCGGGCGCGGCCGGCACCGGTGATGTGGAACCGGCCCTCCCGCTCCTCTGCCAGTCCCATGCCCGTCAGCCGTTCCAGGCACGGCCCATCCTTCAATCCCCCGGGCCGCCCGGCGGCGTCCACCAGGGTCAGGCGGTGCAGCGCCGAGCGGCAGCAGGTCTCAAGATAGGGTTCGTCCCACATGCGGCGGGGTTTACGGCGGATCGGGGCGGAGGGGAACCTTCCCAGCGGGCCGGGGATCGGGCAGACACCCCGGCATGACACCCAGCCTCGCCTCCGCCCTGATGCCGCTGCTGGCCCGTGCCGACCCGGAGCGGGCGCACCGCCTGGCCATCACTGCGCTGCGCCTGGGCCTGGCCGGGCGGGACGCGCAGCCGGACGACCCGGCGCTGGCGGTCGAGGCGCTGGGCCTGCGCTTCCGCAACCCGATTGGGCTGGCCGCCGGATTCGACAAGGACGCGATAGCGCTGCGCGGGCTGCGCCGGGTGGGGTTCGGCTTCATCGAGGCCGGATCCGTCACGCCGCGTCCGCAGCCCGGCAACCCCCGCCCCCGCGTGTTCCGCCTGCCGGAGGACGGTGCGGTCATCAACCGCTACGGCTTGAACAACCAGGGGATTGCCGCCTTCGTGGCCCGCCTGGCCGCCCTGCCGCGCAACCAAGTCCCGGTTGGCGCCAACGTCGGCATCAACAAGGAGGGGGCTGACCCCGAACGGGACCTGCCGGCGTTGGTCGCCGTCGTGGCGCCCCATGCGGACTACGTCGTCATCAACGTGTCCTCCCCCAACACGCCGGGGCTGCGGGACCTGCAAGGCGAGGCGCGGCTGGCGGGCATTTTGGCTGCCATCGCCGCCAGGGTGCCAAGCCGTCCGCCGCTGCTGGTGAAGGTGGCGCCGGACCTGCCGGAGGGCGGGCTGGAGGCCATCGTGGAGACGGCGGCGGCGCACGGCGTGGATGGGCTGATCGTGTCCAATACCACGGTCGCCCGCCCAAGCAGCTTGCGCTCCCGCCACGCCGGGGAGGGCGGCGGACTGTCCGGGCGTCCGCTGCGCGACGCCAGCACGCGGCTGGTGGCGCGGACCTTCCGGCTTGCGCGCGGGCGGCTGGTGGTGGTCGGCTGCGGCGGGGTGGCCAGCGGGGCTGACGCGCTGGACAAGATCAGGGCGGGGGCCAGCCTGGTGCAGCTCTACACGGCATTCAGCCTGGCCGGCCCCGGGCTGGTGCCGCGCATCAAGCGCGAGCTGTCGGCAGCCCTGCGGGTGCAGGGATTTACGAGTGTGCAGGACGCGGTTGGGGTGGACGCATGATGGCCCGCCATAAGCACCCGTCATTGCGAGGAGCGCAGCGACGCGGCAATCCAGGGGTGGCAAGGGCGGCGCTGGCGGCCCCTGGATTGCCACGCCGCAAGCGGCTCGCAATGACGGGTCCTAGCTGCGGACTGGCCGCATGAAGCACCTGGACGGCTTCCGCGAGGTCGCAGATGGCTATGACGGGTTCATCCTGGATTTGTGGGGTGTCATCCACGACGGGGTCGCCCCGATTCCGGGCGCCCCGGCCTGCCTGGCCGCGCTGCGTGGCGCTGGCAAGCATGTCGTCCTGCTGTCCAACGCGCCGCGCCGCGCGGACAGCATCATGCGCCAGCTTGCGCGCATGGGCATTCCGGACACCCAGTATGACGGCGTGATGACCTCCGGCGAGGCTGCCCACCTCATGCTGCGCGACCGTCCGGACCCCTGGTATGCCGCCCTGGGCCGCCGGGTGTTCCACCTGGGGCCGGAGCGGGACCGTGGCGTGATGGCCGGGCTGGACCTGGACGTGCTGGATGGGCCGGAGGGGGCGGAGTTCATGCTCAACACCGGCCCCGACGACCACGCCCCGCAGACCGACGCCGCGCACTTCGACCCGGTGCTGCGGCGCAGCGCGGAGCTGGGCCTGCCGATGATCTGCGCCAACCCGGACCTGGAGGTCATACGCGGCGGCGTCCGCGTCGTCTGCGCCGGCACGCTGGCGATGCGCTACCTGGAGATGGGCGGCAGCGTGCGCTCCCTCGGCAAGCCCGACCCGGCGATCTACCGGCCCGTGCTCGACATGCTGGCCGTGCCTCCCGCGCGGGTGCTGGCGGTGGGCGACGCGCTGCGGACGGACATCGCCGGGGCGGCGGCTGTCGGGCTGGCCTCGTGCTGGGTGCTGGGCGGCCTGCACGGCGCGCACCTGGGCGGGGACGACGCGCGCACCCGGGCGGAGGCCGCCGCCGCCGGGCTTGCGCCCACGGCCTGCATCCAGCACTTCGTCTGGTGACGCCATCCATGGCAACGCCACCCGGGATGACCATGATGCGCCGCCGCCGTCTAATAGCCCTGGCCGTTCTCGCCACCGCGCCGGCGGCCCGCGCCCAGGTGCCCGGCGAGGGTCGCGTGCCGCCGTCTTTCCCGGCCGCGCTGCCCCGCGACGACAGCCGGTTCAGCGCGGAGGTGCTGTCGCAGATGGCCGCGCGGGAGGCCGCCGTGCAGCGCCGTCTGGCCGCCTACCCAAATCTGAGGCTGATCCGCGGCCAGGTGCCCAACCGGCAATCCGACGAGTTCCTGACATACATGATCGCCGCCTTCGCCAAGCCGGGCTGGCGCAACGCCATGCTGGCGGAGCCTGGCGGCAGCAAGGTCTGGACCCAGGCCGATGGCTGGACCGGTGCCAAGCAGGCCATCGCATGGGTCTTCCTGCTTTCCAACCGTGCGGATGGCGGGCCGGTCCCCTACACCATCATCACGAACATGCCGGACTAGCCGCGCTGGACTAGCCGCGCCGGAGCAGCCAGGCCGGAGCGGAGGAGGCCTACGCCCGGCCGGCGACCCCGGACAGCAGCAACGGGTCTATCCGCAGGATGCCTAGCGCGCGGCGCCACTTGGTTTCGTGGTCCTGGTCGAACAGCAGATCCAGGTTGCTTGGCGCGGACAGCCAGGCGTTCTCCGCCATCTCCCGGTCCAACTGGCCCGGCCCCCAGCCGACGTAGCCCAGCGCCAGCAGGCCGCGGCGCGGGCCTCCGCCGGCCGCGATCTCCTGCAGCACGTCCAGGCTGGCGGTGAGCGCGAGGTCGTCGTCCACCGTCAGGCTGCTGTCGCAAGTCCAGTCGGAGGTGTGCAGCACGAAGCCGCGCCCCTCGTCCACCGGGCCGCCCTTGCACAGCTGGATTTGCCGGGCCGGCGGCGCGGGCGTCACGTCGAGCTGGCGCAGCAGCGCGTCGAAGGTGGGCTTGGCCAGGGGCTTGTTCAGCACGATGCCCATCGCGCCGTCGTCCGTGTGGGCGCACAGCAGGATGACGCTCTGGCCAAAGGGCGGCCCAGTCAGGGCGGGCATGGCGATCAGCAGTTGTCCGGTCAGGTTTGTCTCTTCCAACATCCCCTGCATGTTGGTTCCGTCCGGTCCCGCGGCAAGCCGCCCCAGCGTGCCCTGGGGTGACTTGCGGGGCCGGGCCGGTTAGAGGTGCGGGCATAATCGTGCAAGGACGACGACAATGATCAAGACCGGTGACGCCATCCCCGCCATGAAGCTGACCACCGCGACGCCGGAGGGGCCGAAGGAGGTCACGACCGCCGAGATGTTCGGCGGCAGGACCGTCGTGCTGTTCGCGACGCCCGGCGCCTTCACGCCGACGTGCAGCATCAAGCACGTGCCGGGCTACCTGCAGAGTTACGACGCCCTGAAGGCCAAGGGCGTGGACACCGTTGCCTGCATGTCGGTCAACGACCCCTTCGTGATGGAGGCGTGGCGCAAGGACTTGGGCGTTGACGACCGCATCACCATGGTCGCCGACGGCTCCGGCGCGCTGACCAAGGCGCTGGGGCTGGAGCTGGACTTGACGGCCCGTGGCCTGGGCGTGCGCAGCCAGCGCTTCGCGATGGTTGTGAAGGACGGCAAGGTCGCGCACCTGGCGGTCGAGGCGCCGGGCGACTTCGACGTGAGCAAGGCGGAGAGCGTGCTGGCCGTGCTGTAGCCCGGCATTGGGGTGACTCTCGCGTGACCTGGTCGCCGGGGCAGTACTCCCAGTTCGAGGACGAGCGCACCCGTCCGTCGCGCGACCTGGTGGCCGCCATCCCCGGCACGCCTGCGGGCCGCATGTGCGACCTGGGCTGCGGTCCCGGCAACTCGACCGAGGTGCTGGCCGCGCGCTTCCCGGACGCGGTGGCGGAGGGGGTGGACAGCTCCGCAGAGATGGTTGGCGCCGCCCAGGCCCGGATGCCGGGCGTGCGGTTCACGGTCGCTGCAATCGAGTCCTGGGACGACCCCGGGCCGTTCGGCGTGCTGCTGGCCAACGCCGTGCTGCAGTGGGTGCCGGACCACGCGGCGCTGCTGCCGCGCCTGGCGGCCCGGCTGGCGCCGGGCGGCAGCCTGGCGGTGCAGATGCCGGACAATCTCGACGAACCCGCGCACGTCCTGATGCGGCAGGTCGCCGCGGATGGTCCCTGGGCTGCCAAGCTGGCCGGGGCTGCCGGGATGCGGACCGGGATGGGCGCGCCGAGGTGGTACTATGGTGTGCTGCGCCCGCATTGCCGCCGTGTGGACGTGTGGCGCACGACTTACCACCATGTCCTGCCCGGCGGCGCGGACGCCGTGGTGGAATGGTTCAAGGGCAGCGGCCTGCGCCCGTTCCTGGCGCCGCTGGACCCGGCGCAGCGCGCCGGATTCCTGGACCGCTATCGCGCCGCCGTGGCGGACGCCTACCCGCCGCTGCCGGACGGCGCGGTGCTGCTGCCATTTCCGCGGCTGTTCATAGTTGGGACGCGGTAGGCGCGTGTCGCCCAAGGCCGTGTGGTCATGGCTTTGCTGTGATGGTCCACGTCGAAACTCTCCTTCTGCATGGGGAGCTTTGGCGCAGGAGGGCGGGCCGTGACGAATGGCGAGACCCCGACCGGATGGTGCCGCTCGACTAGGCGGCCACCCCGCCCGGGAGTGCAAAATACACGATGCGCGGCGCTGTGCTGCTGACGATGGGCGGCAGGACCGTGTTCGATCACACATACGACACGGATGTCTTGGGCTAGTGGTCTATTTTTACGGCTGCGCTGGAGCTTTTGAAGGGCGGACCGAACATGGAATACGACTTCGGGTTCCCGGATCAGCCTCTCACAATGAAGATGCGCCGGAGCGGAGAGTGGATCAATTGCTCGCTCGACTTCAAGAACTCCCGCACGCAGCAACGCGTCAGGGTTTCAGCTAGCAGCCCATTCGACGAGTTGCTGCGGAGGTCGCTGGACGAGGCGGAGCGGTTCCTTGCTTGGCTTGTGGAACACGACCCCAGGAATGCCGGCGTAAACCTGGATCGCCTAGAGCAGGTCGCGCAAGCCCCACGATGCCGTTTGGGCGTGCAGCCTTGGCCGAAGGCGCAAGACCAAGGCTGGCGCGCGGCTCGTGCTTGAGGGCTGGACCAAGAATCATGCCGCCATCCGCGCGTCGGCGCGGAAGGTCTCGGTAATGTAGGACGCCAGCGCGTCCGTCGTGGGCTGCCGCGCTTCCGGGTTCCGCATCATCAGGATGCCGAAGTCGGGCAGGGGCGGCAGGCCCTCCTCGGGGCGGACCGGGCGCAGGCCGTCTGGCAGCCAGGAGATGGTGGAGACCGTGACCGCCAGCCCCGCCACCACCGGCGCGTGGGTGCCCAACTGCGTGGCCGAGCGGTAGGCCACGCGGTAGCGCCGCCCGGCCCCGTCCAGGGCGCGCACTGCCGCCGCCGCCCAACTGCACTGGTCCCGCGCCAGCGCCACCGGCAGCGGGTCCAGCCGGTGCGGGGAGTGGCGGTTGGAGGTGATCCAGGTCAGCGGCCCCCGCCACAGCGGCTCCGCGACATAGCCCGGCGGCTGGTAGCCGTCCGAGCACAGGGTCAGGTCCAGCTCGCCCTCCCTTAGCTTCTCCACCAGGTCGGAGGACGGCAGGCACAGCACGTCCACCTGCACGGAGGGGTGGCTTTCGGCGAAGCGCTTGAGGATGCCGGGCAGGTAGCGCAGGGCGTAGTCGTCCGGGGTGCCCAGGCGGATGGTGCCGTGGACGGTGGGGACGCGGAAGCTGCTCCAGATGTCGTCGTTCAGCGCCAGCAGGTCGCGTGCGCGCCGCAGCAGAAACTCGCCATGCGGGGTGAGCTGGACGCTGCCGCCCTTGCCGCGGGACAACAGCCGTTCGCCCAGCAGGGACTCCAGGCGCTGCATCTGCATGGAGACGGCGGACTGAGTGCGTCCGACGCGCTGGGCGGCGCGGGTGAAGCTGCCGTCCTCGGCGATGTAGGTGAAGGTCCGGAGCAGGTCGGGGTCGAGTGCGGCGGGGTGGGTCATGGTCATCAGTATCGTTGATTTGTCATATCAAGGCAATTCGTTTCCATGATGCTGGTGAGGACACTATCTCAACCATGCCAACGCACAGGAGAGCATCATGGCAACGACCGGCACCGTCATCCACGCACAGTTCGCACCCCGCGCCCGCACGGCTGCGCCGGTCCGCACCGGCTGGAGCGCGTTGACCCAGGTGTTCGGCGCCATGCTGCGCGCCCGGCACACCCGCCGGCTGCTGGCGGAGATGGATGATCGCCTTCTGGCCGACATCGGCGTGGACCGCGGGCAGGCCCATATGGAGGCGTCGCGTCCCATCTGGGATCTTTCGCCCCGCCGCTGACGCCCCGCCCTCGACAACACGGGCCGCCTACAGCGCCTTCACGAAGGCGAGGTAGGCGGCCTGGTCCATCAGGGGGCCGAAATCGTCCGGTCTGTCCAGCGCCAGGCGATATAGCCAGCCCTCACCTTCGGGATCGCGGCTGACAAGCGCCGGGTCGCTTGCAAGGGCTGGATTGGCTAGCAGGATTACGCCGTCCAGCGGTGCGGGCGCGTCGCTGGCAGCCTTCACCGTCTCGATGGCGGCGCAGGCGTCGCCCGCCCGAACACGCTGCCCGGGTTGCGGCAGATGGACCAGCGCCACGGTGCCCAGCGTGTCCACGGCGAAGCGGGTCAGCCCCACGGTGGCGGCCATGCCGTCCAGGCGCAGCCAGAGATGGTCCGTGGTGTAGCGCAACTCGGTCATGGCGCGGCCTTTGAGTGCCGACACCGGCATCTTC
Organism: uncultured Acetobacteraceae bacterium; assembly: GCA_964250755.1. GTDB lineage: Bacteria > Pseudomonadota > Alphaproteobacteria > Acetobacterales > Acetobacteraceae > DASWOJ01. The sequence goes on from CAXUHB010000012.1 coordinate 28,511, forward strand.
CAGGTGGCATCCGGCACGGCATCCAGCAAGACGGCATCCCAGCACGTGGCAATTGCCCGGTGCCGCGCGGGCGCGGGCGCGCTAACCTGCCTGCAACGCAGGAGCGCCTCAATGCCGAACGGAGACCACGCGCCAGGCCACGCGCCAGGCCACGCGCATGACCACGGGCACGACCACCACGCACATGAGGGCGGCCACGCCCATGAGCAGGTTCATGGGCACGGGCACGTTCATGGGCACGGGCACAGCCATGCCCCGGCCAGCTTCGGCCGCGCCTTTGCCATTGGCGCTGCGGCCAATGCCGCCTTCGTCGCATTGCAGGTGTTCTACGGCCTGGCCGCCAACTCGGTCGCGCTGCTGGCAGATGCCGTCCACAACCTGGGCGACGTGTTGGGTCTGCTGATCGCCTGGGGCGCCGCCGCCCTGGCCCGGCGGGCGCCCACCGCGCGGCGCACTTATGGCTGGGGCCGCAGCACCATCCTGGCGGCGCTGGGCAACGCCGTGGTGGTGCTGCTCGGCTGCGGCGCCATTGCGGTGGAGGCGCTGGGGCGCTTCGGCACCCCCGCTCCGGTCGGCGCGCGGGAGGTCATGCTCGTGGCCGCCGCAGGCATCGTCGTGAACGGCGGCACCGCGCTGCTGTTCATGCGCGGGCGGCACGGCGACCTGAACGTGCGCGGCGCTTTCCTGCACCTGGCGGGGGACGCCGCGGTGTCGTTCGGCGTCGTGCTGTCCAGCGCGCTGATCCTTTGGACGGGATGGCTGTGGCTGGACCCGGTGACGAGCCTGGTGATCGTGGCGCTCATCACCTGGAGCACCTGGGGCCTGCTGCGGCAGAGCGTGGATCTGGCGATGGACGCAGTACCCGCCGGGGTGGACCAGGCCGCCGTGCAGGCCGCGCTGGAGTCGCTGCCGGGCGTGGTGGAGGTGCATGACCTGCACATCTGGGGCCTCAGCACCACGCGCACGGCGCTGACGGCGCATCTGGTGCTGGCCCGGCCGGACCCGGCGGTAGTGCCGGCAGCCTGCGCCATGCTGCGCGGGCGGTTCGGGCTGGACCACGCGACGTTGCAGGTGGAGGAGGAGGGGGCCGCGGTGGAATGCGCGCTGCGTCCGGTCGGGGTGGTGTAGGAGGCATCTCCTCCCCCTCCCTCCGGGAGGGGAGCGGGGTGAAGGAGGCCGCACGAACTGCCCTAAGCATGTCGGACACTGTCGCAATCGTCGCCCTGCAATGGGCAACTGGTGCCCGTGCAGCTTCCCTCACCCCGCTCCCTCTCCCGGAGGGAGAGGGGCAGGGCAGTCCTTATACGGCCAACGCCTCCAGGCTGTCCTCGTAGGCGGCGGGCGCCGGCTCGTCCGGGCGGCTGTAAACGAGATGAAGGTGCGGGACGGGCCACGCAGCCGGCTCGGCAGGGGGCGCAAGCATCTGGGTGCGGGCGAGTTCGGCGAACAGGCCGTTGCGGGCCACCAGCTCCTCGAACGTGCCGGACTCCGCCACCGCGCCGTTGCGGAAGAACAGGATGCGGCTGGCGTCGCGCACCGTGGACAGGCGGTGGGCGATCACGAATGTCGTGCGGCCTCGGGCGGCGGCGCGCATGGCGCGGACCACCTTCTCCTCCGTTACGCCGTCCAGGGCGCTCGTCGCCTCGTCCAGGATCAGGATACGGGGGTCGCGCAGCAGGGCGCGGGCAATGGCCAGGCGCTGGCGCTGGCCGCCGGACAGGGCGGCCCCGCGCTCGCCGACCACAGTGTCGTAACCCTTGGGCTGGCGCATGATGAAGGCGTGCGCCTCCGCCAGGCGGGCGGCCTGCTCCACCTCGGCCTGCGTGGCGTCCGGGCGGCCCAGGCGCAGATTCTCGCCGATGGTGCGGTTCAGCAGCAGGGTCTCCTGGGACACGGTGCCGATCCGCTCCCGCAGGGAGGCCAGGCTGACGCCGCGCAGGTCGTGCCCGTCCACCTCGATGGCGCCCTCGCCAGGGTCCCACATGCGTTGCAGCAGGGACATGGCGGTGCTCTTGCCTGATCCGGTCTCGCCGACCAGGGCGATGGTCTCGCCGGGCTGGGCGGTGAAGGACACGCCGTCCAGCACGGCGGGGCCGCCGGGATAGCTGAAGCGGACGCCGCGGAACGCGACGGCGCCGGGTCCGGCGGGCAGGGCGGGCTGTCCGGCGGGGTCGGGCACGGTGCTGGCGGCGTCCTGCATGGCGAAGAAGTCCTCCAGCTTGATCGTGGTGGCGGACATGCGGGACACCGTCCACATCGCGGCCTCCAGCCGTCCGATCAGCATGCCGGAGAAGCCCATGAAAGTGACGACGTCGGCCATGCTGGCGCGTCCGTGCGCATGCAGCCAGGCGCCCAGGGCGACGACGGTCATGGTGGCGACGGTGCTGGCGGCGCGGCTCATGACCGTCACGCCGGCCCACCAGCCCAGGACCGGCAGCTGGTGGCGCAGCACGTCGCCTGCCAGGCGGCCGAACTGGGCGGCCTCCCGCGGAGCCATGTCGAAGCTGCGGATCAGCGCGGCGTTGCCCAGCACGTCGCCGGTCTGGGTGGCGAGCGCGGTGTGCGCGTCCTCCGCCCGGCGCTGCCCGGACTCGGTGCGGCGCATCGTCAGCGACACGATGGCCGCGAACACCAGCGCCAGCGCCGCTAGGACCGCGCCCAGCGGCGGATTGATCCAAATGGCGACCGGCAGCAGCCCCAGCAGGATCAGCCCCGTGGTCAGATGGTCGCGGAACAGGCCGAGCCACAGCCCGAACAGCTCGTCCGTGCCGGTCCATAGCGTCTTGATGAGGCTTCCCGTGGGATAGCGCGCGTGGAAGGCTGGCGGCAGTTGCAGGATGTGCGCATAGGCCGCGCCGGCAACGCGCAGCCGCAGCCGGTGGGCCAGGCGGTCCGCCACCAGGGACGTCGCCATGCCCGCGACGATGCCCATGACGCCGAAGCACGCCCAGGCGAGGATGCTGGACGTGGCAGGGCTGCCGGCGCCCAGGCCCTCGATGACGCGGCCGAACAGGATGGGTTCGGCGAAGCCGATGGCGGCCAGCGCCACGTTGGCGGCGCACAGCAGCGCGGCGGCCCGGCGGTGGGCGCGGAGGTGGGAGACGGCACGTCCGTAAACCTTGAGGAAGCGGCGCATGGGCAATCCTTCGTGCCGTCCCAGGTGACGGCAGGATGCCCAGATAGGCCCCGATTGCGGCGGCGCCGTTGCCGGATTGCGCCGGAATTTGGGTCCTTTGCCCTGATGCCGCGTATCCTGATGCCGTGCCGGCTTCAGCGCCGGAGGTTGGACGCGGGCGGCGCCGCGGCGAAGGTGCCCACCCCGGCGATGCCGTCCGTGGACAAGCGCCAGCGCGGGACGGGCACGGCCGGCTTCACCACAGCCCCGGGATGGCAGGCATGCGGCATCACCGCGCCAAGCGCCGCCGGTTCAGGTCCAGCTCCACCGGCGTGAGCTGGAAGCCGACCTCGACCCGGTAGGCGGCCGCGGTCTTGCCGGCGTTGACGGGCAGCCGCAGCTCCACATCGTCCCCGGACAGGCGCAGGCGGTCGGCGTTGGCCGGGAACGCGGCGCGCAGGCTGAACACCTTCTTGTCCAGGATGCGGTCGCCGTCCAGCACCGCGACGAAGTAGGCCAACTGCGCCTGCCGCCCTGCCGCCGCCGGGCCGCGCTGCAGTTCTATCCCCACCGAGACCGTCGTCACCACAGTTCCCGCCCCGTCCCGCTTGCAAGCCCCACCGATGTCGGTGATGCGGGCGCTGAGCACCAGGTCGGTCAGGTCCCGCCCGGCGCCGCGGTAGCGCTGCAGGTCCGCCGCGTCCCGCAGCATGGCGGCGGAGGGACAGGCCGGTGCAAATGTCTCGGTGCTGTTCCCGCCGCAGGCGGCCAGCAGGGGCAGCAGCAAGCCGAGCAGCGCGGCGGCGCGGGGCAGGGGGGTATGCAGGGCAGCCATCGAAATCTCCGTGGTGGGCCGGCCGGGTCTGGGGGTCGCGCCGGGCCGGGCGCGGCACCAGTTGTAGCGGCATGAGCGCGGCGGCATAGTGCGCCCGCCTGCAAGCCGGACACCATGACCCACATCGCCCCGCTCCCCCGCCTGGCCCCGCTTCCTCATCTCAGCGTCGTGCTGGCCGGCCCCCGCGGCTTCTGCGCCGGGGTGGATCGCGCCATCCGCGTGGTGGAGGAAGCGCTGCGGCGCTACGGCACACCCGTCTATGTCCGGCACGAGATCGTGCACAACCGCACCGTGGTCGAGGCGCTGGAGGCGCAGGGTGCGGTGTTCGTGAAGGAGCTGGACGAGGTGCCGGAGGACGGGCACGTCGTGTTCAGCGCCCACGGCGTGCCCAAGTCCGTGCCGGCCGAGGCCGAGCGGCGCCACCTGCTGTATTTGGATGCCACCTGCCCCCTGGTCAGCAAGGTGCATCGGGAGGCCGAGCGGCACTTCGCCGGGGGCGGGCCGGACACGCGGCACATCCTGATGATCGGCCATGCCGGGCATCCGGAGGTGGTGGGCACGATGGGCCAGTTGCCGCCGGGCAGCGTGACGCTGGTGCAGAACACGGCGGAGGCGGAGGCGGTGCAGCCCGCGACGCCCGCCCGCCTGGCCTTCATCACCCAGACCACCCTGTCGGTGGACGATACGGCGGAGATCGTGGCCGCGCTGCGCCGCCGGTTCCCGGAGATCGAGGGGCCGAAGCGGGAGGACATCTGCTACGCCACCACCAACCGGCAGGCGGCGGTGAAGGCGATTGCGCCCAACTGCGACTTGGTGCTGGTGATCGGCAGCCCGAACAGCAGCAACTCGCAGCGCCTGCGAGAGGTGGCGGAGCGGGCCGGCGCGCGGCGCGCGATCCTGCTGCCGAAGGCGGAGCACCTGGACTGGTCGGCGCTGGACGGGGTGCGGACTCTGGGCGTGACGGCGGGGGCGTCGGCGCCGGAGAGCCTGGTGCAGGAACTGCTGGTGAGCCTGGGCCGCCGCTACGTGCTGGAAATCGAGGAGCGGCAGGTGACGCAGGAGGACGTGGTATTCAAGCTGCCGGCGCCGCTCTGCTGACAGGGCCTGTTGGCGTCCGGCTGCGTCTGCCGGTCCTGAACGTCATTGCGAGCCGCTTGCGGCGCGGCAGTCCAGGGGCCGCCAGAACTGCCCTTGCGGCCCCTGGACTGCCGCGTCGCTGCGCTCCTCGCGATGACGGGTTGAACGTCCTAGACCGGTCCTGGCGCTAGTGGCCGTCTATACCGAGGTCACGGACGAGGCCCTGGCCGCATTCCTGCTGGACTACCCGCTCGGCACCGCCGTCGCCTTCCGCGGCATCGCCGAAGGCGTGGAGAACAGCAACTTCCAGCTCCGCACCACCGCCGGCGACTACATCTTGACGCTGTATGAAAAGCGCGTGGACCCAGCGGAGCTGCCCTGGTTCCTGGGCCTGATGGAGCACCTGGCCACCCAGGGCATCACCTGCCCGCAGCCCGTGCGCGGCAGGGACGGCGCCAGCCTGCGCCATCTGGCCGGGCGCCCCGCCTGCGTCACCACCTTCCTGCCCGGCGTCTGGCCCCGCCGCGTGCGGCCGGAGCATTGCGGGCCGCTGGGCGGCGCCCTAGCCCGGCTGCACCTGGCCGGTGCCGGCTATGCCCCAGCGCGTGCCAACGCCCTGGGTCCGGCAAGCTGGGCGCCCTTGCTGGCCCGCAGCGGGGCGCGGGCGGACGAGGTGCAGCCCGGCCTGGCTGACGAACTGGCGTCGGCGCTGGGGCGGATCGTGCAGGCATGGCCCGCCGGGCTGCCGCGCGGGCACATCCATGCCGACCTGTTCCCGGACAACGTGTTCTTCCTGGATGGCCGGTTGTCCGGCATCATAGACTTCTACTTCGCGGCGACGGACCTGCTGGCCTACGACCTGGCGGTGTGCCTGAACGCCTGGTGCTTCGAGCCGGACTTCATGTTCAACGTCACCCGCGCCCGCGCCTTGCTGGCCGCCTACGATTCGGTGCGGCCGCTGTCGGAAGCCGAGCGCGCAGCGCTGCCGGTGCTTTGCCAGGGCGCGGCGATCCGCTTCCTGCTGACGCGGCTGTATGACTGGCTGCACACGCCGCCGGGCGCCCTGGTGACGCGCAAGGACCCGGTGGAGTATCTGCGCCGCCTCCGCTTCCACCTCGCTGCCCGGGACCACCATGCCTACGGACTCTGACGCCGCCATGCTGGTTGAGATCTGGACCGACGGCGGCTGCAAGCCCAACCCCGGGCCGGGCGGCTGGGCCGCCATCCTGCGCTTCGGCGCGCATGAGCGGGAGCTGACGGGGGCGGAGGCTGCCACGACCAACAACCGCATGGAGCTGACGGCCGCCGCCGCGGCGCTGGAGGCGCTGACCCGGCCCTGCCAGGTGGTGCTGCACACCGACAGCGAATACCTCCGCAATGGCGTGACGCGGTGGCAGACCGGCTGGGTCCGCCGCAACTGGCGCAATGCCGCCGGTGACCCCGTGGCGAACATGGACCTGTGGCGCCGGGTGCTGGACTCGGCCAAGCCGCACGCGATTGACTGGCGATGGGTGCGTGGACACTCGGGGGACGCGATGAACGAACGGGCGGACGTGCTGGCGACAGCGGCGCGGGTGGGGTTGGGGCGCTGAACCCCGGCCAACCGCCTGCCGCCGCACGTCAGCGCCGCGGCGGCATCCAGGGGCGCAGCACCCGGTCGCGCTCAGCGAAGGCGGCGATCTCCGCGCCGTAGCTGGCCGTCAGGTCCAGGTCGTCCCAGCCGTGCAGCAGCTTGGTGCGGGCGACCGGGTCCACCGTGAAGGGCACGGCCTCCGCCCCCGCCCCCACCCGGCACGCCTGCAGGTCCACCGTCAGTGCCGGCAGCCCGTCCTGTAGCAGGTGCAGCAGGCGCTCCCCGTCGTCCTCCGTCACCCGGGCCGGCAGCAGGCCGTTGTTGGCGGCGTTGGCGGCGAAGATGTCGCCGAAGCTGGGGGCGATCACGCAGCGCACGCCGTGGTCCCAAAGCGCATACACCGCGGCCTCCCGCGATGACCCCGCGCCGAAGTTTCGCCTGGCCACCAGGATGGCGGCGCCTGCCCAGCGCGGCTGGTTGAGCGGGAAGTCCGGGACCGGCGCCCCCTGGCCGTCGAAGCGCAGGTCGTGCAGCAGGGCGTCGCCATAGCCCTCGGCCCGGGTGCGCTTCATGAAGCGTGCAGGGATCAGCTGGTCGGTGTCCACGCCCGGCAGCGGCAGCGGGCAGGCCGGGGCGGTCAGGATCGTGAATGGCGGCATCTGGCTCCTCCGGCATTGCGGCCGCCCCAGGGAGGTGAGCCTGGCCGCGGCGCCAGCCCCCGCGACGCTGCCGTCCCTCTGCAGCCTGCCACCTCTGGTGCTTGCCTCGTCCAGCGTCCCGCCGTCAAACCGTCCGGCGGTCAGCCCTGCGCCCGCGCGCCCTTGCGCCCGCCGCCGCCCCGGCTCAAATGTGCGTCCAACCGGACCAGCCCGGTCCGCATCCCAGGTGGCACCCATGTTCATCGAGACCGAAGGCACCCCGAACCCCGCAACCCTGAAGTTCCTGCCGGGGCGAGACGTGATGGGCGCGGGCACCGCGGACTTCGCCGGGCCGGACCTGGCGGGGCGCAGCCCGCTCGCAGGTGCCCTGTTCGCGCTGCCCGGCGTGGCCCGAGTCTTCCTGGGCGGGGACTTCATCACCGTCACCAAGTCCGACCTTGCGGACTGGCAGGCCCTGCGGCCGCAGGTGCTGGGCGCCATTATGGAGCACTTCGTCGCGGGCCGCCCGGTGATCGAGGGCGCGGGCGACGAGATCGCCGAGGACGTGCTGCCCGAGGACCAGGAGATCGTCGAGCAGATCAAGGAACTGCTGGACACCCGTGTCCGCCCGGCGGTGGCCGGCGATGGCGGCGACATCGTGTTCCGCGGCTACCGCGACGGCGTCGTGCGCCTGCACATGCAGGGCGCGTGCAGCGGCTGCCCCAGCAGCAGCGCCACCCTGAAGCACGGCATCGAGAACATGCTGCGCCACTACGTGCCCGAGGTGCAGGCGGTCGAGCAGGTCGAGGCCTAGCCCTGCCGGACGGCGCTGCCCCCTGGACGCCGCTGCCTTGGATCCCGCTGCTTCAGGCACCGCTGCGTTGAACGGCGCCACCTTGGACGGCGCCGCCCTGGACCGGCTGTTCCTGACGGCGCGGACGCACTACGCCTGGACGGCGCAGCCGGTGGAGGATGCGGAGCTGCGCCGCATCCACGGCCTGCTCCGCATGGGACCGACCTCGGCCAACTGCTCCCCGGCGCGCTTCCTGTTCCTGCGCACGGCGGAGGCCAAGGAACGGCTGCGCCCCGCGCTGTCCGCCGGCAACGTGGACAAGACCCTATCCGCCCCTGTCGTCGCCATCGTCGCGCATGATCCGGCCTTTTACGAGTCCCTGCCCAAGCTGTTCCCGCATGCCGATGCCCGGTCCTGGTTCGCAGGCAACCCGGCGCTGTCCGACGTGACCGCCTTCCGCAACGGCACCTTGCAAGGGGCCTACCTGATCCTGGCAGCGCGGGCCGCGGGGCTGGACGCCGGGCCGATGTCGGGCTTCGACAATGCGTTGGTGGATGCCGAGTTCCTGCAGGGCCTGGGCTGGCGCAGCAACTTCCTGGTTAACCTGGGACATGGCGATCCGTCCGGGCTGCATCCGCGCGCGCCGCGGTTCGAGTTCGACGAGGTCTGCCGGCTGCTGTAGCGGTGATCCTGACCCTGGATGCGGCGTTGCCCGGCTGCTCGGCTGGCGTCGTGCGGGACGGCACGGTGCTGGCGCGCCGGGTGATGGAAGGGACTCGCGGCGTCGCCGCGGCACTGCCGGCCATGGCGGCGGCGGTGCTGGCGGAGGCCGGGGTAGCCGCGTCCGGCCTGGCGATGGTCGCCGTGACCGTCGGCCCCGGCAGCTTCACCGGCCTGCGCGCGGCGCTGTCCCTGGCGCACGGGATCGGAACTGCGTCGGGGGTGCCAGTGGTGGGGGTGACGGTCGGCGAGGCCCTGGAGAGTCCCGGCGACGGTTGGCTGCACTGGGCGGCGGTGGACACGCGGCGGGGCCGGGTGTTCCTGGACCGCGGCGGCGAGGTCCGCTCGGTGACGCTGGACGGGTTGCCCGCGCCGGACGGGCCGGTGACGGTGGGGGGCGATGCCGGCCCGGACGTGGCCGCGCGGCTGGCGGCATCGGGCCATGACGCCCGGGCAGGGGAGGTGCGGCCCACCCCGTCCGGCATCGCCGCCGCCGCCCTGCGCCGCGCCGGCGCCGGCCTGCCGCTGCGCCCCGCGCAGCCGCTGTATGTGGACCCGCCGGAGGCGCGCCCCACGGCATGACCCCCTTCCCGGCAACGCCGGCCCACGCCGGGACGCTGGCGGCGGTCCACGCCGCCGCCTTTCCACCAGCGGAATGCTGGCCGGCGGACGACCTGGCAGTGCAGTTGGTGCTGCCCGGGGTGCATGGCTTGCTGCTCCCGTTCGCTCCGGGATCAGACCGCGAAGCGGTTCACGGCCGGGATGAGGGGGTCCTGCCTGCGGAGCGGGATGCCGAACGTTCAGATGGCTCACCGCCCTGCGTCGGACGGGACTGCGCCGCAAGCCCCCTTCACCCCGGCCGTGAACCGCTTTGCGGTCTGACTCCGGAGGGGGAGAGGGAAGCAGCAGCCTTCATCCTGATCCGCGTCGCAGCCGACGAGGCGGAGGTGTTGACCTTGGCAGTCGTTCCCTCCGCCCAGGGCCGCGGCCTGGGGCGGCGCCTGCTGCAGGCCGCCCTGGACGGGGCGGCGGCGCTCGGCGCAGCAACGATGTTCCTGGAAGTCTCGCCGGACAACGGCCGCGCTCTGGCGCTCTATGCACATGCGGGCTTCGTCCGGATCGGGCGGCGCCCGCACTACTACCGGGATGGCGGCGACGCGCTAGTGCTGCGTTGCACTCTCAAGCCCGGCGCAGCAGCAGCAGGTGCGTCCCGTCCGGCTGGGGCGTAAGCCGCAGCACCTCGTGGCCCAGCGCCTCCGCCGTGCGCGGCACGTTTCGCACGGGCTCGTCGCCCAGCAGGCGCACCTGCAGCACCTGGCCCGGCTGCATCGCGTCCAGCGCCAGCCGCGTGCGGACGAAGGTCATGGGGCAGGCCGCACGCGTGATGTCCAGTTCCCGGTCGGGACCAGGCGGGTGCAATGAGCCAGGCTGCGGGCAGGCAGCAGTCTCGTGCAGCACAGGATCAGCCATGATTGCGCCTCTTCTTCCGGAAAACGTGATCTATTGCAGAACTTGATCCACTGACTGTATAAGGCGAGAGATTATTGCAATGAAAGGAGGCCCGCATGGCAGACGCACCCGCCGGGTCTGACGTTCTTGGGCTGACGGCGCAGATCGTTTCGGCCCACGTCTCCAACAATTCCGTGTCGCTCGACGCGCTGCCCAACCTGATCCAGGAGGTTTACCGAACCCTTGCCGGCGTCGGCAAGGAGCAGCCGACGCTGGACAAGCAGGCGCCGGCGGTTCCGATCAAGAAGTCGGTGTTCCCCGACCACATTGTCTGCCTGGAGGACGGCAAGAAGCTCAAGATGCTCAAGCGCCACCTCAAGACGTCCTACAACATGACGCCGGAGCAGTACCGGGAGAAGTGGCAGTTGCCGCCGGACTATCCGATGGTCGCGCCGAACTATGCGCGGCACCGCTCGTCCCTGGCCAAGAAGATCGGGCTGGGCACCAAGCCGCGGGAGCGCTGACGACGGGCCATCCTGCGCGGCGGGATTGGACACGGGGTGGCCAGATCGGCTACCCCGGAACCAGTCCGCGGCGTGGCCGCCGCCCATAGGGATCCCATGCAATCGCGCATCGAACGCTTGTGCGTCGAACGGGGCCTGAAGATGACCGGCCAGCGCCGCGTCATCGCCCGGGTGCTGTCCGACGCCGCCGACCATCCCGATGTCGAAGAGCTGTATCGCCGCGCCGCCGCGCTGGACAGCCGTATCAGCATCGCCACGGTCTATCGCACCGTCCGCCTGCTGGAGGAGAAGGGCATCCTGGAGCGTCGCGACTTCGGCGGCGGCCGCGCCCGCTACGAGCCGACGGAGCACGGCCAGCATCACCACCTGATCGACGTGGAGACCGGCAAGGTGATCGAGTTCGGAGACGCCGAGCACGAGGCGCTGATCCGCGCCATCGCCGCCCGGCTGGGGTTCGACCTGGTGTCGCACCGGCTGGAGCTGTTCGGCCGCCGCACCGCGCCCGCAGAGGCCCGGCCCCGTCCCGCCGAGCCGCGCCCCCGCCCGGCCGAGCCGCGGCCCCGCCGCGCCGACCCGGACGCTGCCCCGGCAGCCTCCGCGCCCGCGGCTGCGCCGTAGGACCGCCCGCCGTGCCGGATGACGTGGCAGCCGGAGCGGCAGCGGGCGGCTTGAGGACGGACATGCCGGAGCTGCGCGCGGGCAACCTGGGCGTCAGGATCGCCGCGACGCCCGGGGAGGTGGATGCGGCGTTGGCGCTTCGCTACCGCGTGTTCTTCGATGAGATGGGGGCCGTCCCGAGCGCCGCCGCCGCCGCCGCGCACCGCGACCAGGACGAATTCGACGCCGTCGCCGACCACCTGCTGGTCGTGGACCACGAGATCGGGCCGGGGCCGGAGGGCGTGGTCGGCACCTACCGCATGATGCAGCAGGATGCCGCCGACCGGATCGGGCGCTTCTACTCGGCTGACGAATACGACATCGGCACCATCCTGCACTTCCCCGGGCGCATCCTGGAGCTGGGCCGGTCCTGCGTGGATTCGCGCTACCGCGGGCGGGCCGTCATGCAGCTGCTGTGGCGCGGCATCGCCACCTACGTCGCCCACCACGGGATAGACCTGATGTTCGGTTGCGCCAGCCTGGCCGGCACCGATCCGGACGCCTTGGCCACCGAGCTGACCTACCTGTACGGGCACCACCTGGCTCCGCCGGCGCTGCGCCCCCGCGCCTTGCCGGGCCGCTACGTGGAGATGCGCCGGCTGGACGTGGAGCTGATTGACCCCCGCCGCTCCATGCAGATGCTGCCGCCGCTCATCAAGGGCTACCTGCGCCTGGGCGGCTTCATCGGCGACGGCGCCGTGGTGGACCGGCAGTTCAACACGACGGACGTGGCGGTGATCGTGAAGACGGATACCGTGACGGACAAGTACATCAAGCATTACGAACGCCAGGGCTGACGCTGCCTGCTGCCTCTCCCTCCGGGGTCAAACCGCAAGGCGGTTTACGGTTGGGGTGAGGGAAGCCGCAAGCACCACACCAATCCTGCCAAAGGACCCCCGACCCATGAACGTCCTAATGACCGCGCCCCGCCTGGCGCCGCAAGCGGTCGCGTTGCTGGACGCCGCCGGTGCCTGCCTCCACTACATGGACCCGTTTCCCAGCGCCGCCGCCGTTGCGGCCCGGGCCGGGGAGGTGGACGCCGCCGCCATCCTGTCCCGTCAGGGGCCGGTCGGCGCCGCGGCGATGGACGCCGCCCCCAACCTCCGCATCGTCGCCCGGCACGGCGTCGGCGTGGACGACGTGGATGTGGCGGAGGCCAACCGGCGCGGCATCCTCGTGACCCGCAGCCCCGGCAGCAACACGCGCGCCGTCGCCGAGCACACGATGGCGCTGATCCTGGCGCTGGCCAAGGATCTGCTCCCGCTTTCCGCCGGGGTCGCCGCCGGGGGCTGGCGCGGCGCGGAGACCCTGGTGCGCGACATCCACGAACTGCGCCTGGGCCTGCTCGGCTGCGGCGGCATCGGCCAGGCCGTGGCTCGGCTGGCCCTGGCCTTTGGGATGCAGGTGTCGGCCTATACGCCCAGCGGGCGGACGGCGCCCGGTGTCGCGCCCGTGCCGGATCTGCGTGCGCTGCTCGCGTCCAGCGATGTGCTGTCGCTGCACCTGCCGCTGCTGCCGGAGACGCGCGGGCTGATCGGCGCGGCGGAGTTGGCGCTGCTCCCGCCCGGCGCCATGCTGGTCAACACCAGCCGCGGCGGCCTGCTGGATGAAGCCGCGCTGCTGGCGGCGCTGGAAGGCGGACGCCTGCACGGCGCCGGCCTGGACGTGACCGCGCCGGAGCCGCCCGCTCCGGACGCCCCGCTGCGGCGGCACCCCCGGGTGATCGTGACGCCGCACGTGGCCGGGGTGACGGCGGGCAGCCTGGTCAGCATGGGGGTGATGGCGGCGGAGTGCATCGCCGCTGTCCTGCAGGGCCGCCCGGTGCCGCCGGGCCGGATCGTGCGGATATGAGGGGCGCGGGCATGAGTTGGCTTGCGCGCCTGGGAGCGTTGCGCGGATGGCGGGCGGACGGGGCGGCGCTGCTGCTGGGCGCGCTGGCCGCCGCGGCGCTGCCGCCCATCCACGCCGTCCCCGTGCTGCTGCTGTCGGCCCCGGGTCTCCTGCTGCTGATCGGCGGCGCCCCGGGGCCGCTGTCGGCGGCGCGGCGCGGCTTCTGGTTCGGCCTCGGCCACCACGTCCTGGGGCTTTACTGGATCACCGAGGCCATCCTGCTGGAATCCGCCCGCTACTGGTGGCTGGTGCCGCTGGCGGTGCCGGCCCTGTCGGCGCTGCTGGCGCTGTTCATCGCCGCGCCCTGCGCCCTGGCGCGCATGGCGCCCGCGGGCTGGCGGCGCGTGGCGATGCTGGCAGGGGCCTGGACCCTGTTCGACCTGGCCCGGCAGTTCGTCGGCACCGGCTTCCCCTGGAATCCCTGGGGCAGCGTCTGGGCCATCCCCGGCGCGCTGGGCGACATGATGATCCAACCCGCGGCCTGGGTGGGCACGCCGGGCCTGACCCTAGCGACGGTGCTGCTGGCTTCCCTGCCGGTGCTGGGGCGGCGCGGATGGGCGGCGGCCGGGGCGGGGGTGGCGGCATGGGCCGGACTGGGCGCGGCGCGGCTGCAATCGCCCGACCCGCCAGTGCTGGACCTGCAAGCCGTGCTGGTGCAGGGCAACATCCCGCAGGGCCAGAAGTGGGACCGCGCCGCCGCCATCGCCAGCTTCGGCCGGCACCTTGACCTCACGCAGGGGGGCATGGCCGCCGCCGCCGGGCATCCCGCAGTGGTGGTGTGGCCCGAGACGGCGAGCGGCATCTTCCTGCTGCAGACCGACCCCGGCGCACGCGCCGCCATCGCGGAGGCCGCCCGCCCGGCGCTGGGCGCCGTCGTCGGTACGCTGACCTTCACCAAGGGCCTGCCCTCCGCCGACCCGGACAACCTGCCGCGCAACAGCCTGGTGACGATGGACGCCGCCGGCGCCGTCACCGGCACCTACGACAAGTGGCACTTGGTCCCGTTTGGGGAGTTCGCGCCGAGTTGGGTGCCGTTCAGCATACAGGTGGTGCCAGGGCGGTTCGGCTTCGGCGCCGGCCCGGCCACCCTGCGCATCCCCGGCGTCCCGCCGCTGGGCGCGCTGATCTGCTACGAGGCGATCTACCCCGGCCAGATCGTGGACGAGGCCGACCGGCCGCGCTGGCTGGTCAACGTCACCAACGACGCCTGGTTCGGCAACTCGACCGGGCCGCGGCAGCATCTTGCGGGCGTGCGGATGCGGGCGGTGGAGGAGGGCTTGCCGATCATGCGCGCCGCCAACACGGGGATATCAGCAGGCTTCGACAGCAAGGGGCGGGAACTGGGCCGGCTCACTGTCGGCGTGTCCGGGACGCTGGTGCTCGGCGTGCCCGGCGCGCGTCCTCCGACCTCGTTTTCGCGCTGGGGGCTGGTCCTGCCAGGGTTGCTGGCCGCGCTGTGCGCGGGCTTGTCAGCATCGGCGCAACGCGGTCCCAGGCCGCCGCATAAACTATCCGTGCAGAATAAATTATGAGACCATGCATGCATTGCGCTCGGGGCGCGAACACTCTAAGGTTGCAGCATTAACCTTTTGTTCAGCTTTATGGGGTGTCCCGAATGGAAACCAGCATGGCCGATGGCGCCTATGTCACACCAGCCGACAAAGAAAGCCGCCCCAGCCCGATTGACGCTCATGTGGGCAGCCGCATCCGCCTGCGCCGGACGCTCATGGGCATGTCGCAGGAGCGGTTGGGCGAAGCGCTTGGCCTGACGTTCCAGCAGATCCAGAAGTACGAGCGCGGCGTGAACCGCGTCGGCGCGTCCCGCCTGTTCGACCTGTCGCGGGTGCTGGACGTACCCATCGCGTTCTTCTTCGACGACATGCCGGGCCAGCTCGCGGAGCTGCACGGCACCCACCAGAACACGCGCGCCACCGGCGGCTTCGCCGAGCAGCAGGACGGCTTCGGCGCGGATGAGGCACTGAACCGGCGGGAGACCCTGGAATTGGTGCGGGCCTACTACAAGATAGTGGATCCCTCCGTGCGGAAGCGGGTGTTCGACCTCATTAAATCCATGAGTGCAACGGACGCCTAGCCCCGCCTGCCGTGCAGCCCTGCACAGGCAACAGTCGCGGCGGCGGGGGTCATGCGCTACACACCTCCGTTCCGCGGCCTTCTGGCGCGCGGCTGAACTGGTAGAACAATGCCCTTCCCGACCGTCAACCCGGCCCTTAACCGCGCCTTGGCCGCACGCGACTACCAGGAACCGACAGCGGTGCAGTCCCTGGTGCTGCAGGACGGCGCCGCCGGGCGCGACCTGGTCGTGTCGGCGCAGACCGGGTCCGGCAAGACGGTCGCCTACGGTCTGGCCCTGGCGCCGACCCTGCTGGGGGACGCCGAAGCGTTCGGACGTGCCGGCGCACCCCTGGCCCTCGCCATCGCCCCGACGCGCGAGCTGGCGATCCAGGTGCGGGACGAGCTGGCGTGGCTGTATGCCGGCACTGGCGCGCGCATGGCGTCCTGCGTGGGTGGCATGGACTCCCGCGCCGAACAGCGTGTGCTGGCCGCGGGTTGCCACATCGTCGTCGGCACGCCGGGCCGGTTGCGCGACCATCTGGAACGCGGACGGCTCGACCTGACGCAGCTTCGCGCTGTCGTGCTGGACGAGGCCGACGAGATGCTGGACCTGGGTTTCCGCGAGGACCTGGAGTTCATCCTGGATGCAACGCCGCCGGAGCGGCGCACCCTGCTGTTCAGCGCCACCATTCCCAAGGAGATCGCCTCCCTCGCCCGCCGTTACCAGCGGGACGCGCTGCGCATAGACGCGGGCGGCGCGCGGGAGCCGCATGCCGATATAGAGTATCGCGCGGTGACGATGGCCCCGCATGATGCCGAGCGCGCAGCAGTCAACGTGCTGCGCTACTTCGAGTCGCGTGCCAGCTTGGTGTTCTGCGCCACGCGCGAGGGTGTGCGGCGCCTGCACGGGCGCCTGATGGAGCGCGGCTTCGACGCCGTGGCGCTGTCGGGCGAACTGAGCCAAAACGAGCGCACGGGCGCGCTGCAGTCGCTGCGCGACGGGCGCAGCCGGGTGTGCGTGGCAACCGACGTGGCGGCGCGCGGCTTGGACCTGCCGGACCTGGATCTTGTGATCCATGCGGACCTGCCGACCAACAAGGAAACCCTTCTGCACCGCAGCGGGCGCACGGGACGCGCTGGGCGCAAGGGCGTCTCGGTGCTGCTGGTGCCTTATCCGAAGCGCCGCCGGGCGGAGCAGTTGCTGGGAGCCGCGGGCGTGGACGCAGGCTGGAGCGACCCGCCGAGCGCCGAGCTGATCCGCGAGCGCGACCAGGAGCGCCTGCTGGCCGACCCCATCCTGGCCGGGGAGCCGTCCGAGGAGGATTTGGCCTTGGGCCGCCTGCTGCTGGATGGGCGGCCGGCGGAGTGGATCGCCGCCGCGCTGGTCCGCCAATACCGCAGCCGCCATCCCGCGCCGGAGGAGCAGTTTGACGCGCCGCCGCCCGTGCGGGAGCCGGTGCCGGGCCGCTTCGCCAGCGCTGCCGCGCCGGAGCGTGAGCCGCAGCGGACGATGGCCGGCGGCGCCTGGTTCCGCCTGACGCTGGGCCGCCGGCAGAATGCCGACCCGAAGTGGCTGATCCCGCTGATCTGCCGCATGGGCGGTGTGACCAAGGCGGACATCGGCAGCATACGCATCTTCGATGCCGATACCCGGTTTGAAATCGGGGCGGAGGCCGCCGACCGCTTCGCCCAGGCAACCCGGCACGCCGGAGAAGGCGAGGCGCGCATCGAGCCGGCAACCGCAGGATCTGACCTGCGGACCTCCGGGGCGCGGCCGGGGCGGAGCTACGTCAGCCGCAAGGCACCCCGGGCCGCACGGGGATAGGTCACGCTGCTCCCTCTCCCTTCGGGAGAGGGTCGGGGTGACGGAGGCAACTCATCCGTGGCCGCGCTGCCTGTGCAGTGGCTCGCGGATGTGTGATACCTGGCGCATCCCGGACCAGAGGATCGCCCGTGCCGCCCCATCTCCGCCCCCTGCTCGCTGTCCTCGTGCTGTGCGCCGCCGCCTGCGCCGCGAAGCCGCCGCCAGGGGACGCGGAGGCGCTGGCCGAATACCGGGAGCTGAACGACCCGCTGGAGCCGACCAACCGTTTCTTCTATCGGATCACCGACGGGCTGGACACCTACGTGCTGCGCCCGGTGGCCGTGGCCTACCGCGACACGGTGCCGGAGGGCGTGCGCCGCCCAGTCCACAACGTGCTGACCAACATCTCTCTGCCGGCGCAGTTCGCCAACGATGTCCTGCAGGCCAAGCCGCGCCGGGCTGGGGACAGCCTGATGCGCTTTGTCATCAACACCACGGCTGGCGGCGCCGGGCTGTTCGACGTGGCCACGGACTGGGGCTACCCGGACCACCAAGCCGACTTCGGCATGACGCTCGCGGTGTGGGGCGTGGGGGAGGGGCCGTTTCTGTTCCTGCCGGTGATTGGGCCGAGCAACCCCCGCGACGCCACCGGCTTCGGCGCCAACATCGCGCTGGACCCGCTGACCTGGGCGACGTTCGGCGGCTACCGGACGCTCGGCGCGGCGCGGACCGGGATCGGCCTGGTGGACACGCGGGAGCGGCTGCTGGACCAGGTGGACAGCATCAAGCGCGGCGCGCTTGACCCCTATGCCACCTTCCGCAGCCTGTATCGGCAGAACCGGGCAGACGAAGTCAACAAGGCGCGGGCGGACCGTCCGCAGACGGTGCCGGCCTGGTTCGCGCAGCGGCCGGCGGCATCGCCCTGATGCCGTTCACCAGCGCGACCAGGACGTAGCTGAGCAGGATCAGGAGATACCAGGCCCCGAGCTTGCCCAGCCCCACCGGCACCCAGGCGCGGGCCTGGTTGGGGTAGGCCCAGGCGCGGGAGTAGGTTCCGATGTTCTCGGCGAACCAGATGAACAGGGTGACCAGCCCGAAGCCGACCAGGGCCGGCATACGCCGGTGCGCCCGCCAGATGCGGTAGTGCAGCCAGGTCCGCCCGAACAGCAGCGCCGACACTGCGAACAGCGCCAGCCGCATGTCCCGCAGGAAGTGGTGCGCGAAGAAGTTGACGTAGATCGCCCCGGCCAGGGCCGCGACGGCCGGCACCGGCGGGTGCCGCGTGAAGCGGAAGTCGAACGCGCGCCAGGCGCGGGCGATGTAGCTGCCGACCGAGGCGTACATGAAGCCGGTGAACAGCGGCACGCCGCCGATCCGCAGCATGCTCGGCTCCGGGTAGATCCAGGACCCGGCAGCGGTCTTGAAGACCTCCATGGCCGTGCCTGCGACGTGAAACAGCAGGATGACCTTCGCCTCCTCCCGGGTTTCCAGCCCGGTCGCCAGCATCCCCGCCTGGATCAGCACGGCCATGACGGTCAGGAAGTCGTATCGGGCCAGGGCGGCACCGGCCGGATACCAGAGGTGGGTGCCCAGCAGCAGCGCCAGCATGACGGCGCCGAACAGGCAGGCCCAGGCCTGCTTGACGCCGAAGCGGACGAATTCGTGCAGGAAGGCGGTCGCGGGGCGGCGGGCGGCGCGCAGGGCGATCCGGCGCTCCCACGCGACGAGGCCGCGCAGGGCGCGCCAGCGGGCGGCGGCACTGGCGGCGGGCGGGGTCGGATGTGGTGGGATCGCAGCCTCCCGGTTCAGGTTCCGCCCATACCCGGCTACGGCCCCGCCGGGTAGCCCCGCCGTGTCAGCGGGCCGGGGCGGCCGTTGCGGCGCCCGCAGCCAGGCTGTCCGCCAGCGGCGCGGCGCCCAGGGTGCGCAGCTCGGCAGGCCGCAGCTCCACGGCGTCGGCGCAGGCCGCGGCGACGCGGGGCAGGCCGAACGCGACAGCCAGCAGCCGCGCCCCGTCCGGCCAGACCATGAAGCGTCCGCTGTCACGGTCCAGCACCTCCTTGCACTCGGCGGGGGCAGCCGCCCTCGCCCGCCGCAGCAGGGCCGCGGAGCGGACCAGGCCGATGCGGGTGCCGTCCAGGGCGGTGTCGGCCGCGGCCTCTCCCGTCAGGGCCGGCGGCAGCAGCCGGGTCCAATCGGGCGGACGCCCGGTGCGGAGGTCATAGGCCAGCGCGAACGCGCCGGCGTTCGGGTGGGCGCCGCCGCACCAGGCCTCGTCGCTGGCCAGGACCGCCAAGCCAGCGCGGCCCGGCCTGCGTCACCGTTACCGTGCGCGTCCACATGTAGCTGCTGCCCGGGACTCCGGCTTGCCCCGTCACGCAGTCCCGGGCGGCAACCCGCACCCGCGCGTCCGCGGACGCGAGCGCGGCATTGATCCGGCTGCGCACCTCCGGGGCTGCACCGCTTAGTAGGCGAGGCATGGCCTGCACGTCCGGGGCCACGACGCCGCCGGGCTGCAGGCGGAGCGGGCCATCCGCCCGCGCTGGCGCTGCCAGCGCCAGCAGCACGAGGGCGATGGTGCAGGCCCGCCCACGACGTGCGAGGGCCGGCCTGGCCGGGCCAAAACCCTGACAGCCTGGCATCCGACCTGACGCGTCCCTTCCTGCCCACCCCGCGGCTACCCTTTGAACCGCGCCGCCAGCCGCTCGGTCTCGCGCACCAGGATGCTCACATCGGCGCCCACGGCTGTGAACAGGCAGCCCTCCGCGATGAAGTGCCGGGCCAGCGACTCGTCGCCTGTCAGGATGCCCGGCGCGACGCCGCAGGCCTTGATGCGCCGGATCGCGTCGTCAATGGTCGCCACAACCTCGGGATGGCTGGGCTGGCCCAGGAAGCCCATGTCGGCGGACAGGTCGCCCGGGCCGATGAACACGCCGTCCACGCCCTCCACCCCGGCAATCGCCTCCAGGTTGCCCAGGGCATGCCGGGTCTCGACCTGCACCAGCACGCAGATCTCGGCCTCGCATCCGGCATGGTAGCCCCCCGTGCGCCCGTAGGCGGAGGCGCGGGAGGCCGAGGCGTAGCCGCGGACGCCGCGCGGCGGGTAGCGGGTGGCGGCGACGGCGGCATGCGCCTCCGACTCGTCCTGGACGTAGGGGATCAGGAAGGTCTGCACCCCGGCGTCCAGGTAGCCCTTGATGATCACCGGATCGTTCCAAGCCGGGCGGACGATGGGGTGCGCCGTGCCGCCGCGGGCCGCTTGCAGCTGGGTCACGACCATCGGCAGGGTGTTGGGCGCGTGCTCGGTGTCCAGCAGCAGCCAGTCGAACCCGGCGCCGGCCAGGACCTCGACGGACAGGTGGCTGGCCAGGCTGCTCCAGAGGCCGATTTGCTGGCGTCCGGCCTTGAGGGCGGCCTTGAAGGTGTTGGTCGGGATCGGCATGGCGGGGTCCTTGAGTTGCAGACGGGGGGTTGCAAACGGGGGTTGCAGACGGGCGTTGTCGGGAGATGTGCGAGGTGGCCGGCCTGCCTGGTCCGGATCATCCGTTGCCGCGGGGAGCGCAGCGGCGCGGCATGGAGCTTCGAGCATCGGCTTGACGGCTCCGGGATCGCCACCCGGCTGCGCGGCTCGCCACGACGGGTTCAGGTGGGCATCCCTGACGCCAGCGCACGATGACTGGACCAGCAACGCCTCACCAGCAACGCCTCAGTAGATCGCCGGCTCCGGCACGGGCGCGCCGAACTCGGTGCGCAGGAAGTCGAAGTCGCAGCCTTGGTCGGCTTGCTGGATGTGCTTGCTGAACATTTGCCCGTAGCCCCGTTCGTAGCGCGGCGCCGGCGCCGTCCAGGCGGCGCGGCGGGCCGCAAGCTCCTCGTCGCCGACCTCCATGCGTATGCTGCGGGCGTCCACGTCCAGGGTGATCATGTCCCCGGTGCGCAGCAGGGCCAGCGGTCCGCCGACCCAGCTTTCGGGTGCGACGTGCAGCACGCAGGCGCCGTAGCTGGTGCCCGACATGCGGGCGTCGGACAGACGCACCATGTCGCGGTGGCCCTCTTTCAGCAGCCGCTTTGGCATCGGCAGCATGCCCCATTCCGGCATCCCTGGACCGCCCTGGGGGCCTGCGTTGCGCAGCACCAGCACATGGTCCGGCGTCACGTCCAGCGCCTCGTCGTCCACGGCGGCCTTCAGGCTCGCGTAATCGTCGAACACCAGAGCGGGGCCGCTGTGCTTCAGGAAGCGCTGGTCCATCGCTGCGGGCTTGATGACGCAGCCGTCCGGGGCAAGGTTGCCGTGCAGCACGGCCAAGCTGCCCTCGCCATAAATCGGGTTGCCGGTGGTGCGTATCACGTCGGGGTTGAACACCCGGGCGCCCTCGATGTTCTCGCCCAGCGTGCGGCCCGTGACGGTCAGGCAGGACAGGTCCAGGTGCTCCCTGATTTCGCCCATCAGCGCGCGTATGCCGCCGGCGTAGAAGAAGTCCTCCATCAGGTACTGGTTGCCGGTAGGCCGCACGTTGCCGATCACCGGCACGCGGCGGCTGTAGTGCTCGAAGTCGGCCAGCCCCACCGTGTGCCCGGCGCGGCGCGCCATGGCGATCAGATGGATGATGGCGTTGGTGCTGCACCCCATCGCCATCGCCACCGCGATGGCGTTGCCGAAGGCCGCACGGGTCTGGACGCGCCGCGGCGTCAGGTCTTCCCATACCATGTCCACGATGCGCCGGCCGCTCTCGCTGGCCAGCCGGATGTGGCCGGCGTCGGCAGCGGGGATGCTCGATCCGCCGGGCAGCACCATGCCGACAGCCTCGGCAATCGCCGTCATGGTGCTGGCGGTGCCCATGGTCATGCAGGTGCCGTAGCTGCGGGCGATGCCGCCCTCCACCCCCAGCCAATCCTGGTCCGTGATCTTGCCGGCGCGCAGCTCGTCCCAGTATTTCCAGCTGTCGGAGCCCGACCCCAGCACCTTGCCCTGCCAGTTGCCGCGCAGCATGGGACCGGCGGGCAGGAAGATCGCCGGCACGTCCATGCTGGTGGCGCCCAGCAGCAGGCCCGGCGTGGTCTTGTCGCAGCCGCCCATCAGCACCGCGCCGTCAATGGGGTGGGCGCGCAGCAGCTCCTCCGCCTCCATCGCCAGCATGTTGCGATACAGCATGGAGGTGGGCTTGAGGTAGCTCTCGGACAGGGACAGCGCCGGCAGCTCCACCGGGAAGCCGCCGGCCATCAGGATGCCGCGCTTCACGTCGTCCACGCGCTGCTTGAAGTGCATGTGGCAGGGCTGAAGGTCGGACCAGGTGTTCAGGATGGCGATCACGGGCTTGCCCGTCCACTCCTCCGGTGCGTAGCCCATCTGCATCGCGCGGCTGCGGTGGCCGAAGCTGCGCAGGTCGGCGGGGCCAAACCAGCGGGCGCTGCGCAGGTCAGACGGCGCCTTGCGGCGCGTCAACGGCCCGGACGGGATCGGGCCAGGTTCCAGGGCGGGGGCAAGCGGGGTGTCGGGCATCGCGGTAAATTTCCTGCAAGGCGGCTGCGCGATGGTCGGGGATGCCGCTCGGGCTGGCAAGGGCCGCCCCGGCAATCCGGTTGCGCGCGGGAGGGCGCAGTGCCACGAATGCCGTCCGTTGCCGCGCCGAGGACCCCGCCATGACCCGCCGCCACCGACCATCCGCTGCCGTGCTGTGCGCCGCCGTCCTGCTTGGCGCAGCCGCCGCGCCTGCCCGCGCAGAGGACCGGTTGCCCACCATCCCCCCCGCCGACTACACCCCGGCGCAGAAACAGGCCGCCGCCGACTTCCTGGCCGCGCGCAAGACCCCGGTCTTCGGCCCGTTCGAGCCGCTGATGTACAGCCCGGAAGTCATGACGCTGGCGCGCAGCATGGGCGATTACCTCCGGTTCAAATCCGGCATCGGCACGACGCTATCGGAACTCGTGATCCTTATCACTGCCCGCGAGTGGTCGCAGGACTTTGAGTGGTCGTTCCACAAGCCCATCGCGCTGAAGGCCGGCGTTCCCCAGGCGGTGGTGGATGCCTTGCAGGACGGGCGTCGGCCGGACCCGATGACGGCGGACGAGGCCATCGTCTATGACGTGACGATGGAGCTGCACCGCAACCACCGCGTGTCGGACGCGACGTTCGGCCGGGCCGTGGCGCGCTTCGGCCGCCCCGCCGTCGTGGACCTGGTCGGGGTAGCCGGCTACTACACCTTCCTGGCGATGCAGTTGAACGCCGCGCAGTACAGGGTGCCCGAAGGCGCGGCCCTGCCCCGGTTTCCCTAGCTGACATGACGGTGCTGGAAGCCCTGGACGTCACCCGGCATTATCCCGCCGCGGGTGCCGTCCTGCGCGCGGTGGACGGCGTGTCCTTCCAGCTTGCCGCCGGCAGCACCCTGGCTGTGGTGGGCGAGTCCGGCTGCGGCAAGAGCACCCTGGCCCGGCTGTGCGCCTTGCAGGAAGACCCGACCGCCGGCGGCATACGCATTGCCGGGCAGGACGCCGCCGGGCCGGCCCGGCGCACCCTGCAGCTGCAGAACCAGATGGTGTTCCAGAACCCCTACGGATCGCTCAACCCCCGCCGCACCGTCGGCGACACCCTGACCGAGCCGCTGACGATCAACCGCCGCGGCACCCGGGCCGAGCGCGTGGCGGAGGCCCGGCGGATGCTGGACCGCGTGGGCCTGCGGCCCGAGGCCTACGACCGCTACCCGCACCAGTTCAGCGGCGGCCAGCGCCAGCGCGTCGCCATTGCCCGCGCGCTGATGCTGCGCCCCCAGGTGGTGACGGCGGACGAGCCGGTGTCGGCCCTGGACGTGTCGGTGCAGGCGCAGGTGCTGAACCTGCTGCGCGACCTGCAGGACGAGCTGGGCATCGCATACCTGTTCATCAGCCATGACATCTCCGTCGTGCGGCACATGGCCCGGGATGTGCTGGTGATGTATGCGGGCCGCCCGGTCGAGCAGGGCAGCCGGGACCAGGTGCTGAACCACCCGCGCCACCCCTACACGCGGCTGTTGCTGGCCTCGACCCCCTTCGTGGACCCGGCACGGCGCCAGGCCGCGGCGGTGGTGCGCGGGGAGCCGCCGTCGCCGACACAGCCCCTGCCGGGCTGCGCCTTCGCCAGCCGGTGCCCGCACGCGCAGCCCGTATGTGTGCAGGAGCGCCCGGCGCTGCGCGAGGTCGAGGGGCGGCTGGCGGCGTGCCACTTTGCGGAGGCCCTGCCTGTGGTGGCGGCGGCATGACGAACCAGGCTGCGGCGGGTGGGCAGATGACGGATGGACGTATGACGGACCGGCACGGGATCAGCGGCGGCGGCGTCAGCGCCGTCGTGAGGGCGGACGGGGCCGAGCTGTGCTCGCTGCGGGACGCGGCGGGGCGGGAGCTGCTGTGGGACGCCGGGCCGGGGTGGCCGAACCATTCGCCGGTGCTGTTCCCCATCGTGGGGCAGGTGGCGGAGGACCGCATCCTTGTGGATGGCCGGCCCTACCCGATGGGGCGGCACGGCTTTGCGCGTCGGCGGCGGTTCGCCTGGGCGGGGCAGGCGACGGACCATTGCCGGCTGGAGCTGCGGGACGACGAGGAGAGCCGGGCGGCATTCCCCTTTCCGTTCCGGCTGGCGCTGGCCTATCGCGCCGCGGATGGCGCGCTGCACGTCGAGTATGAGCTGACGAACCCCGGGCCGGAGGTGCTGCCGGCGTCCCTGGGCGCGCACCCCGCCTTCCGCTGGCCGCTGGCGAATGGCGCGCAGACGGAGTGCCGGATCGAGTTCTCCGACGAGGAGCCGGGGCCGATCCGGCGCCTGGACAGCGGGCTGCTGCGCCCGGCCGCCCAGCCCTCGCCCGTGCAGGGCCGGGTGCTGCCTCTGGACCCCGCGCTGTTCGCGGACGACGCCATCATCATGCCGGCCCCGCGCAGCCGAAGCCTGCGCTACTTGTGTCCGGGCGCAGGGATCGAGTTCGCATGGCACGGCTTCCCGCAGTTGGGCCTGTGGCAGAAGCCCGGCGCCGCGCTGCTGTGCATTGAGCCCTGGCACGGGACCGCCAGCCCCGCCGATTGGGACGGCGAGTTCCGGGACAAGCCCGGCCTGATGCTGATCCCGCCCGGGGAAGCCCGGACAATGGGCTGGAGCGTGCGCCCGATCCAAGAATAGTTGTCCTGCTCCCTCTCCCTCCGGGAGAGGGCCGGGGTGAGGGAAGCCACGCAGAGCGATGCATAACCAGGGCAGGGAAGCCCGCACTGCCCCGGGGCACCCTCGTGCATGCGGCCTCCCTCACCCCGGCTCTCTCCCGGAGGGAGAGGGAGCAGAGTGCATCACCCCCCTTGCATCCCGCCGCCCGGCGCGGGACACCCCCGGCATGAGTCCCGGATACCTCCCCTTCGCCGGCGCGCTGCGCCTGCCCGCCTTCGTGTGCGACAACTGCGGCTATTGGCAGCGCCACTTCGCCACCCCGCCGGCCTGCCCGATGTGCCTGGACGCCCGGCACGTCGTGCCGCAATCGGGCTGGCAGTTCTGGACGCGGGAGGAGGCCCAGGCCCGCTGGCCGTGCCACTGGGCCGAGGTGGAACCAGGCGTCTGGCGCTTCTGGAACGATCCCGTCACCGGCATCGGCCCCAGCGCCTACCTGATCCAGACCCCGGCCGGGAACATGGGGTTCGAGGGTTGCCCGGTATTCAGCGAGGCCGCGCTGGACCACATCGAGGCGCTTGGCGGCATGAAGGTGCTGGCCGCGTCCCACCCGCACGCCTACGGCGCGCTGTGGCAGCTGCAGGACCGCTTCGACCCTGAGCTGGCGCTGCATCCCGGAGACCTCGAATGGTCCGGGGCGCTGCAAGTCAGCTGGCCGTTCGACGATGTGCTGGAGCCTTTGCCGGGGTTGGAGCTGCATCTGACCGCCGGGCACTTCGCCGGGCACACCGTGCTGTTCGACCGCGCGCGGCGCATCCTGTTCTGCGGCGACGCGCTGAAATTCGAGCTGGACCCGGCGGACCCGCGTCGGGCGCTGACGATCTCCGCCCACAAGGCGTTCGTGCGCGGCATCCCGCTGACGCCGGCGGAGCTGCGCCGCTACCGCCAGGTGTTCGCCCCTCTGGACTTCGTGCAGACCTGGACGCCGTTCGAGCAGGCGCGGAACAGCGGACGGGGGGAGGCGCTGGCGCTGATTGACGGGATGCTGGCCACCCGGCCCCACGCCGCACCGGTGCCGTTGGCAGAGTTGGTGCGGAGGTAGCAGCGGCCCTCGCCAAGCCGTCTGCCGTGTTGCCGCGCAACCAAATGCGTGGGCGCTGGTGGTGCCGACGTGCTGAGGCGGCAGCATGAGCCAAACCGCCGTGCGACGCATGACGCTGGACGAGTTCTGGGAGTGGCAAGACCGCCAGGACATCCGCTACGAGCTGGTGGACGGCATTCCTTGGGCAATGGCCAGGGCGCAGCAGCGGCATGACGTGATCGTCGTCAATGCACTTGGCGAGCTGGCCAGCCAGTTGCGCGGCACGCCATGCCGGCCCTTCACAGCGGACCAAACCGTCGTGACCCGGGCCGCCAATGGCCGGCGGCCCGATGTCGGCGTGGACTGCGGCCCGCTGGATGGCCGGTCCATGAAGGCAACCTTGCCCCGCGTGGTGATCGAGGTCCTGTCCCCATCCACCCGCATGCTCGATCAACTCGGCAAGCTGGAGGAGTATAAGGACCTGGACAGCATGGATCATGTCGCGCTCGTGGACCCGGACGAGCCGCATGTTGCCCTATGGTCCCGCGGTGCCGGCCGGGCCTGGGCGATGACCCTCTACCGCGACCTGGCCGATGTGCTGCCGCTGCCGTCCGTCGGCGTCAGCCTGCCGTTGGCCGTCCTATACGATCGTTTGGACATGCACCCGTCATTGCAGGCGCTGCCGCGGGCCTGACCGACGGGCCAGGGCTGCTGCGTGCCACGGAAACGGACAGGCCGCAGCCGGGCATCCGACGCTGCGGCCAGCCGCGATGTCTCGGCGTGCCCCTGGCCGGGGCACGCCTGCTCTGCTAGCCCCGGGCCAACGCGGCGCCGGCGACGGCGCTCTCGCGCATGCGGTCGTATTCCGCCTTCGGCATCGGCACGGCGTCCCGGTGTCCCAGGTCGTTCAGGTGCAGCCGGTAGGTTTCCCGCGCCGTGAAGGCGGCGATGGCGGCGATGGCCGTGATGCCGAGAGTCATCCCGCCGATCACCAGCGGGATGTTGGTCCCGGGCACCAGGGCGACCGATGCGAAGTAGGCCGGCAGCAGCGCCGTGATGGTGGTCCCCACGTTCTGCGCGATGGCCATGGCCGACACCCGGGTGCGGGTCTGGAACAGCTCCGGATAGAAGCTGGGGAACACCGCGTTGTAGCCCTGATAGACCATGCCCCACATCAGCAGCGACATGCCGATGGCCAGCGGCACGCTGCCGATGCTGATGGCATAGAGGTAGCCGAACGACAGCAGCCCCGACCCCAGCGCGCCGATGATGATGCAGGGGCGCCGCCCGATCCGGTCGGCCAGGTTGCCCACGAAGGGGATCACCAGCACCGCCAGGATGTTGCCCAGCACCGGTATCCACAGGTAGACGTCCTTGGCGAAGCCGATGCCGTAGGCCGGCTGCACCGCGTAGGCCGCGCCGAACACGGTGGCCACGGTGGGCACCACGTTCATCAGCGCCATGCACACCACGCGCAGCATGTCGTCCCAGCTCAGGCGGAACGCCTCGGGGATCGGCGCCTTCGGGACCGATGCGCCCTCCTCGGCAAAGGCTGGGGTCTCGTCCACCTCGCGCCGGATGATGTAGCCGGCGACGATCACCAGCACGCTGAGCAGGAACGGGATGCGCCAGCCCCAGGACGCGAACTGGTCCGCTGGCATGAACCGCGCCAGCGGCAGGAACACCGCCGCCGCCAGGATCTGCCCGGCCTGCACGCCTTGCAGCGTGAAGCTGGCGAAGAACCCGCGCCGCCCGAACGGCGCGTGCTCCAGGATCATGGAACTGGCGCCGCTGATCTCCCCGGCGACGGCGAAGCCCTGGATCAGCCGCAGCGCCACCAGCAGGATCGGCGCCCACACGCCCACCTGGGCGTAGGTCGGCAACAGCCCCACTGCCATGGTCGAGAAGCCCATCAGGAACATGCACACCAGCAGCACGCCCTTGCGCCCATGCGTGTCGCCATAGTGGCCAAGCACGAAGGCGCCGATGGGCCGCGCGACGTAGCCCACGCCGTAGGTCGCCAGCGAAGCCACGATGGCGATATTTGGGTCCGCCGAGGGGAAGAACAGCTGGGGAAAGACCAGCGACGCCGCAGTCGCATAGATGAAGAAGTCGTAGTACTCCAGGGCCGATCCGATCCAGCCGCTGGCCGCGGCCTTCTTGGATTGCCGCCGCCCATGCGGCTCATGCGTGGTGCTGTCCATTGATGCGTCCTCCCTGCTTGTTGTCGCTTCCCGGCGGGATGCCTGCTTCGGGCACCCTATGCCGCCGGGCCTGGTCACGGCTTCGCGATGCCTCTATACCTACCGTCCGGTAGGTTGCAAGCTGCAATTCCGGCCAATCCGGAGGTTTCCGGCATCCGCCTGCAGGACGTGGTTTGAACGGGGAGAGGACGCCAGTGGATCACACAGCCGGACGAAGCGGCAGGCGCGCTGTGCCGGGGCAGCCCGTCCCGCAGCGGGCAGCGCCGGGACCGCGCGCCCGTGCGGCCGACGGGCCCCGCACCCGGCAGGGCATCCTGGACGCCGCCCAGGCCGTGTTCGCCGAGAAGGGCTACAGCGGCGCCAACGTGAACGAAATTGTCGCCCTGGCCGGCACCACCAAGCCGATGATCTACTATCATTTCGGCAGCAAGGAGGGCCTGTTCGCCGCAGTGCTGGAGCAGGTCTATGCCGGGATGCGCGCCATCGAGGCGTCGCTGGAGCTGCATGCCCTGCCGCCGGCGGAGGCGGTCCGGCGCCTGGTCCAGGTCACGTTCGACTACCACGCCGCCCACCCCGACTGGATCAGGCTGATCGCGGTCGCCAACATTCACGGCGCGCAGCACATCCGGGACTCGCCGACCATCGCCGCCCGGAACTCGGCGATTCCCGCCATCCTGGGAAACCTGCTGGCGCGCGGGGTGCGGGATGGGGTGTTCCGCGCCGGGGTGGACCCGCTGCACCTGCACCTGATGATCAACGCGATGTGCTTCTACCGCGTGTCCAACCGGCACACCTGGCGCGTGATCTTCGGGCGGGACATGACCGACCCCGGCGATGCCGCGCAGCAACGGGCCATGCTGACGGAGGCCGTGCTGGCCTGCCTGGACATTGGCGCCTCTGCCGCGCCAGGCGTCCGGGACGCCGCCTAGCTCCGCATCAGCCTGGTCTGGACGCCTGCTGTCCAGGACCGTCCGACGTGCCGGTCAGGCTGACCCAGATCGGACCGTCCCGGACCACGTCACTCTAATCAGGCCGTGGGAAACGCGCCTTCGAACGCGCTTTCCGGCAGGGGCCGGCGGGCGTTCGGCTGCTCGCGCGCACGGACGGCCTCGGGCAGCTGTGCCGGGTTGCCGCGGCGGCCCACGCAGATCATCTGCTCCACCCGGTAGCCCAGCGGCACGTGCAGCTCCGCAAAGGCGCGGTCCATGTCGAAGCCGACCATGCCGTGCGCCTGGTAGCCCATGCGCGTCGCCTGCAGCGCGAAGTAGGCCCAGCCCGCCCCGGCGTCGTGGCTGTGGCTGTGCGACGGCACCTCGCCCTCCTTGCCCGGCACCGCCATCGTGGACTTGGACAGCAGCACCAGCAACGCGCCGGACTGGGCGGCCCAGGCGCGGTTGCCCTCGTTCAGCAATCCCAGGAACTGCTCCCAGTGCGGCCCGTCCTTAAGCGCATACAGGAAGCGCCAGGGCTGCGAGTTGTAGGACGACGGCGCCCAGCGCGCCGCCTCCAGCATGGTCATCAGGTCCTCGCGCGGGACGGGCTGGCCGTCATAGGCGCGGGGGGACCAGCGCTCCAGGAACACCGGGTCAATCGGATGGTCGGCCGTGCGGCCGTTGGCGGTCAGGGTCATGCGGGCGCCCTCTGAGGCAGGGTTGGATCGGGGCGGGACAACAGGACGTTTGCGCCCTGCCGTCAACCGCCCCGGGTAGGGGCCACGCGAACACGCCCCAGGGGTGCGCCCTGCCGCTGCGTCAGGCTGGGCCGCAGACCCGCAGGATGGTGGCGATCACCACTGCCTCCTCCCGGGACGACGCCGTGCCCAGGACCATGTGCGGCGACCCGTTGGCGGGGATGCCGACCACCTGCGCGTCCGCAGCCTCGATTGTGCGGAAACGCCCGGCTTGGAACGTCCCGTGCGCCTCGGGGTCCAAGCCGAGGCTCAGCCACTTGTCGGCTCTCATGCCGTCAGCCTGCACCGCGCTGCTATTTCAGGTGCGCCGCCAGGTACTTGTTCATCTCGAACATCGTGGCCTGGTCCTTGCCGAATATCTTGCGAAGCTTGTCGTCGGCCAGGATCACGCGGCCGTCCTCCTTGCTCTGGAGCTTGTGCTCCTTGATGTAAACCCAGACCTTGCTGACGACCTCGCCACGCGGCATCGTGCCTTTGCCGACGATTGCGGCCAGGTCGGCAGAGGGCTGCAGCGGCTGCTGCAGGGCGTTCGGCTTGGCGCCGGCCTTCGGCTGCTCGACCTTGGCGCCCTTGGGCGGGGCCTCTTCCTTCGCTGCCTTGGCCGGCTTGGCGGCGGCCGGCTTCGCGCTGGCGGACTTGGGGTCGGCGGCCTTGGCATCGGCGGCCTTGGTGGTCTTGGGAGCCTTGGTGGGTGCCTTGGTCATGGTGTCGCCTCTGGGCTGGTCGCGGTTGCAGGGGGCATCGCCGGACAAGGGCCGCTGTTGGCAGCGTTCGCAGCGCCGGCAGGCGTAGGACCTTGTGCCCAACGCCGCCCGGACCGCAACGCCGCAACTGCCGTTTCCAGGGCGGGACAGGCTGCCGTGGCACCGACGCCCGTGCGGCTGTTGTCAAACTGCCACATCTTTGGAGCCGGGCCACACCCTGCCGCGCCCAGTGACGCGCCCAGTGACGCGCCCGCAGCCGCGGCCGAGTCCCACCCTGGCGTGCCCGGACATTCCGTGGCAGCAATTCCCTGGGAGGACAGGGTTCGATGACGATGACCGGGGACGAGGGGCCAGGAGGGGCGGGGCCGGCAGGCGCGCTGGCCCGGTTCAAGGTCGTGGACCTCACGCGCGTGCGCGCCGGGCCGACCTGCGTGCGGCAGTTCGCCGACTTCGGCGCGCAGGTGGTGAAGGTGGAGGCGCCCGGCTCTGGCGACGGCGGCATGGGCGGCCCGCGGCTGGGGTCTGACTTCCAGAACCTGCACCGCAACAAGCGCAGCATCACGCTCGACCTGAAGCACCCGGCGGGGAAGGCGGCGCTGATGCGCCTGGTGGCCGGCGCCGACGTGCTGGTCGAGAACTTCCGCCCCGACGTGAAGGACCGGCTGGGCATCGGCTACGCGGCGATGCAGGCCGCCAACCCGCGGCTGGTCTATGCCAGCATCTCCGGCTTCGGGGAGGACGGGCCGTACCGGATGCGCCCGGGCTTCGACCAGATCGCGCAGGGGATGGGCGGGCTGATGTCAGTGACGGGCGCCCCGGGCGGCGGGCCGATGCGGGTTGGCATCCCAGTTGCGGACCTGACGGCCGGGCTGTTCGCCGCGCAGGGGATCATGGCGGCGCTGCTGGAGCGCGAGGTGTCCGGCAGGGGCCAGTGGGTGCAGGTCAGCCTGCTGGCGGCGCAGATCGCCATGATGGACTTCCAAGCCGCGCGCTATTTGATGGAGGGGGAGGTGCCCGGCCAGGCCGGCAACAATCACCCCACCAGCATCCCGACCGGCGTGTTCGCCACGGCAGATGGGCACATCAACATCGCCACGTCCGGCCACCCGATCTGGCTGCGCCTGCTTCGTGCATTGGGGCTGGACGGCTTGGCCGATGACCCCCGGTTTGCGACGGCTGCCGCCCGCTTGCAACACCGGGACGCGCTGAACGACCTGATCGCCGGCGTGACCCGCACCCGGGCCAGCGCAGACTGGGTGGCGGCGCTGGAGGCGGCGGAGGTCCCATGCGGCCCGGTCTATGCAATGGACCAGGTCTTTGCCGACCCGCAGGTGCAGCACTTGGGCATGGCGCCGAAGGTGCGTCACCCGGAGTTGGGCGAAATCGCGCTGGTCGGCCAGGCCATCAAGCTGAGCCGCACGCCCTCGGAATTGCGTACCGCAACGGCCGGGCTGGGCGAACACGCCGATGAGGTCCTGCACGAGCTGGGCTACGGCGACGACGAAGTGGCCGCGATGCGGGCGGAGGGAGTGGTTTAATGAGCACTGACGAGCTGCTGTACGAGGTCCGGGACGGCATCGCCCGCGTCACCTTCAACCGCCCGCAGGCGCGCAACGCCCTGACCTTCGGCATGTATGAGCGCCTGGCCGAAATCTGCGCGGAGGTGGACGCCGACCGCGGGATCAAGGCGATGCTGCTGACCGGGGCCGGGGACCGGGCCTTTGCGGCGGGCACCGACATCTCGCAGTTCCGCGCCTTCAGCACGCCGGATGACGCCCTGCAGTATGAGGCGCGGATTGACCGGGTGCTGGGCGCGGTGGAGCGGGTGCGGGTGCCGACCATCGCCGCCATCGCCGGGGCCTGCACCGGTGGCGGGGCAGGGATCGCAGCGGCCTGCGATCTGCGGATTGCCGCCGCCAACGCCCGGTTCGGCTTCCCCGTCGCCCGCACGCTGGGCAACTGCCTCAGCATGGCCAACTACGCCCGCCTCTCCGCCCTGATCGGCCCGGCACGCGTCAAGGACCTGGTGTTCACCGCCCGCCTGATCGAGGCGCCGGAGGCCCATGCCGTCGGCCTGGTCAGCGAGGTCCTGCCCGACGCCGCCGCGCTTGCCGAACGGGCGGCGGCGCTGGCCGCACTGGTCGCCTCCCATGCGCCGCTGACCCTGCAGGCCACCAAGGAAGCCCTGCGCCGCCTGCGCGACCCTGGCGCCGGGCTAGGGGACAAGGACCTGATCCTGATGTGCTACATGAGCGCGGACTTCCGCGAGGGGATGGACGCCTTCCTGACCAAGCGCGCGCCGGTGTGGCGGGGGGAGTAGGGGAGCCGCCTACCGCAGCGGCGGCGCGAACTGCAGGCCGCCCTTGGTCCACAGCGCGTTCGGCCCGCGCGCCAGCCCGATGGGCGTGATCGAGCGCTCCCACATGTCGCCGTAGCTGCCGACCTGCTTGACCGCGTTGTAGGCCCAGCGGTTGTCCAGCCCCAGCGCCTTGCCAAGGTCGCCGTCCGTGCCCAGAAGCCGCTTCACGTCCGGGTTGGTGGTGGCCCCAAAGCTGTCCACGTTGGCCTGGCCCACCCCCAGGTTCTCCGCCGCGACCTGGGCGTAGTGGACCCAGCGCACGATGTCGTACCACTTGTCGTCGCCCTTGCGGACCATGCTGCCGGACGGGCCGGTGCCGATGGGTTCCGGCAGGATCGTCAGCTCCTGCGCCTTGGCGCCCTGGGCGTAGCGGAAGCCCGCAAGCTGCGAGGCGTCGGTCGTGAAGGCGTCGCAGCGCCCGGACAGGAACGCCTGCTGGATCTCATTCACGCCGCCGATCTGCACGGGCGTGAAGCTGATCGAGTTGGTGCGCGCCCAGTCCGCCAGGTCCAGCTCGGTGCTGGTGCCGGGGCGCACGCAGATGCTGGCGCCCTTCAGCTCCGCCGTGTGCTTCACGCCGCTGGCGGTTTTCACGATCAGGCTGGTGCCGTCCCAGAAGTTGGTCGCGGCGAACAGCAGGCCCAGGCTGGCCTCCCGCGTCAGGGACCAGCCGGTGTTGCGGATCAGCACGTCCACCTCGCCCGATTGCAGGGCGGTGAAGCGGTTCTGCGCCGTCAGCGGCACGAAGCGGACCTTGCCGGCGTCGCCCAGGGTGGCCGCCGCGATGGCCCGGCAGCCATCGGCGTCCAACCCCTGCATCACGCCCTTGCTGTCCGGCAAGGAAAAGCCCGTGATCTCTCCCGACGTGCCGCACAGCAGCAGCCCGCGCCCGCGCACGGCATCCAGCGTGGCGGACCCAGTGCCCTGCGCCAGCGCCGGCCCGGCGCCCAGCGCGACCAACATGCCAGCCACGATCCCGATCCGGCCCATACCTGTTCCCCCTGCACCCGTGCGGGCGTAGCATGGCGCAGTTTCACGGGGGACGCACGGGATGCCGCGGCTGCTGGACGAGATCGAGGCCGACCCGGACCTGCCGCGCCGCACCGGCGTCGTGGTGATCGGCGCGGGCATCATCGGCATCAGCACGGCGCTGACCCTGGCCGAACGCGGCGTCGCCGTCACGGTGCTGGAGAAGGGCCGGATCGGGGGGGAGCAGAGCAGCCGCAACTGGGGCTGGTGCCGCACCACCGGGCGCGACCTGGCCGAGGTGCCGCTGGCGATGGAGAGCGTGCGCCTGTGGGACGGCATGGCGGCGCGCATCGGCGCCAACGTGGGCTTCAGCCGTGCTGGCGTCGCCTACGTCGCCGAGAGCGCACGGGAGCTGGAGGGTCACGCCGCTTGGCTGGACCGCGCGAAGGACTATCAGATCGGCACCCGCCTGCTGGATGCGGACGAGGCGGCCGAGCTGCTGCCCACCGCCGGGCGCCGCTTCCACGGCGCGCTATACACTCCTACCGACGGCAAGGCCGAGCCGCAGCACGCCGTACCCGCGATGGCCGCCGCCGCCCGGCGGCACGGCGCTATCATCGTGCAGAACTGCGCCGCCCGGGGCCTGGATTTCCAGGCTGGGCGCGTGTCGGGCGTCGTGACGGAGCATGGGCGGGTCGCTTGCGACGCGGTGGTATTGGCCGGCGGTGCCTGGTCCCGGCTGTTCTGCGGGCGGGAGGGCGTGGGCTTCCCGCAGTTGAAGGTGCTGGGGTCGGTGATGCGGACGGCGCCGATGGCCGGGCCGGACCTGGCGGTGGGCGGGCATGACTGGGCGTTCCGGCGCCGGGCGGATGGCGGCTACACCATTGCCCAGCGCAACAACATGCTGACGCCCATCGTGCCCGACAGCTTCCGCCTGCTGCCGCAGTTCGCTCGGTCGTTCCTGCAGAACCGGCGTGAGCTGAAGCTGCGCCTGGACCGCAGCTTCGTGCAGGAATGGCGGACGCCCCGGCACTGGGCGCTGGACCAGGAGTCCCCGTTCGAGCGTGTGCGCGTTCTGGACCCGCAGCCCAGCGCCGCCAGCCTCGCGTTCGCCCGGCGCAAGCTGGTCGAGGCGTTTCCCACTTTCGCGGATATGCAAGTGGCCGGGACCTGGGGCGGGATGATTGACGTGACGCCGGACGGGGTGCCGGTCATTTCCGGGGTGGAGTCGGTGCCGGGCTTCCACCTGGCCAGCGGGTTCTCCGGCCACGGGTTCGGCATCGGGCCAGGGGCAGGGCGGCTGATGGCGGACCTGGTGTGCGGCGATGCGCCGGTGGTGGACCCCGCGCCGTTCCGGCTGAACCGGTTCGAGTCGGCGCGGCCCCGCGCGCATTAGGCGTTGGCGGTGCTGCAAGCCGTCCTGCTGCCGGCTGCCCCGGCGCGCAGCCGCACGGCGGCCGGAGTCGGGCTGGCGCTGCTGGCGGTTGGGATCTGGGCGGGGTGGTTCGTGGTGACGCGCCATGCCGTCGGCGGGCGCGGGACGTTGGCCGCGGCGGACCTGGTGGCGCTGCGCTTCGGCATCAGCGGGCTGATCCTGCTGCCGGTGCTGCTGCGCCGCGCCCCGGCGCTGCCGCGGGGCGCCTGGCGGGAGGGATTGTGGCTGGCCCTGGGGTCGGGTGCGCCCTTCGCGCTGGTGCTCTCGCTCGGACTGCGCGTTGCGCCGGCGGCGCACGCGGCGGCGCTGACGCCGGGCACGATGCCGCTGTTCGCGGCGGGCTTCGGAGCATTGCTGTTGCGGGAGTGGCCGGGGCGGGTGCGCGCGGCGGGGCTGGTGCTGATCGCGGCTGGGGCGGGGCTGCTGGTGACGGCGCACGGCGATGGTGACGCGCTGGCTGGGCACCTGACCTTCCTTGCCTGCGGCGCGGCCTGGGGAGTCTCCACCGTGCGGATGCGCCGGGCCGGGCTGGCGGCGCTGGATGCGACGGCGCTGACCTGCGTGATCTCGTTGGCCTACCTGCCGGTTTATTTGCTGTCCGGGGCGTCTCGGCTGAGCCTGGCGCCCTTGGGCGAGTTGGTGGTGCAGGCGGTGTATCAGGGCGTCCTGGCGAGTGCCGTCGCGTTGCTGGCCTTCAACCGGGCGGTGGCGCTGCTGGGTGCGCGTGCGCCGGGCTTCACGGCCCTTGTGCCGGTGCTGGCGACCTTGGGCGCGGCGGCGGTGCTGGGAGAGGTGCCCGGCGGGGTGGAGATTGCCGCGGTGGCTGCCGTGGCCGCCGGGGTGCTGTTCAATGCGCTGGGCGGCACCCAGCGGTCCCCGGCGTGACCAGGCGGCCCGGCGCCGCCTACGCCAGCGCGCCGTAACCCAGCCGATGCGCTTCGGCCTCGTACTCCGCCAGAACGCCGTAGGCGCCGGGATCGGGCGGTGCGACGCCCAGCAGCGCAAGCGCCGGCTCCTCCAGCCCCTCCAGCGCGGCACGAAGGGCGCTGACGTCGTTCGGGCTGGTGGCCGTCGAGGTCACGTAGGGCAAGCAGGGGCTAGGCTCGGTCCAGGCCAGCACGCGCAGGTCCGCGGTCAGCTCCGGCGCGTGCAGCCCGGCCAGGCCCCAGGTCACGCAGTCCACCGCGCACAGGTCTATGCCGCCCGCCGCCAAGGCGCGCAGGCTGACGGGGTGGCCGCCGGTCCACACAACCTGGCTGAAGAACG
Organism: uncultured Acetobacteraceae bacterium; assembly: GCA_964250755.1. Lineage (GTDB taxonomy): Bacteria > Pseudomonadota > Alphaproteobacteria > Acetobacterales > Acetobacteraceae > DASWOJ01. The sequence goes on from CAXUHB010000012.1 coordinate 65,483, forward strand.
GCCGCCCGTCTGCGATCCGCGCCAGGGACAGCCGCGGCAGGTTCATGCCGGAGTTGGAGTGGACGCTGTTGCACCCGAACACCCGGCCCCGCATCGCATTCAGCCCCGGTGCCGGGTCGGATGCGCGGACGATGAAGGCGGCGCGGTGCGTCGCGCCCTCGCAGCCCTCGAACCCATAGCGCGGGATGCCAAGGATGGCGGCCTGGCCCTGGTAGCGTCGGAACAGCGGGAAGCCGCAGACCTGGGTGAACAGGACTTCCGGCCCGATCCCGTCGGGGACGGGACGGCGGGACAGGTCCAAGGTGGCTGGTGCGTCGGATAGACCGGCGCGCAGGCGGTCCCACAAGGTCTGATGGGCTGGGGCCAGCGCGGGAAAAGCGTACATTGGGAAGCTTGCGGTCTGGGTCATGGCACCCGCCAGAGTCCAGGGCCAGCACCCCAGATGGAAGGCGGTTGCCTGCTCCCTCTCCCTCCGGGAGAGGGCCGGGGTGAGGGAAGCCGGCGACGCTCACCTCGCCATGCTGGGCCTGTGCCAACGTGGCCGGCACCGGCGCTTGCTGCCTTCCTCACCCCGGCCCTCTCCCGGAGGCAGAGGGAGCAGAGGTCATCGCCCGCTGAACCTCGGCCCCACCCCAAAATTACGCTCGTTACCCAAACCGCAGCCGCTGCCCGATTCCCAGCCGCCGCCCCTTCTCCAGCATCGCATGTCCCAGAGCGATGTCGGACAAGGACAGCCCGCGGTGCCAGAACAGGATGGTCTCCCCGTCGTCCTCCCGCCCCGGACGCAGCCCGGCGACGATCTCGCCCATCTCGGCATGCAGCGTCTCCCGCGTCAGCTTGCCGGCGTTCACGTGCTGGCGCAGCGCACCATACGGGCCAGCGCCGACCTGGCCCCAGTCATCCACGACCAGCTTGGACATGATGTCCGTCAAAGACAGCTCCACCGCGCTCATGGTGCCGTAGGGTATCACGAGGGCGCCTGGCTTGATCCACTCGGTACGCAGCAGGGGTTCCGGCGCCAGCAGGCGGGACGCCTCCACCACGATGTCGGCGCCCACGACCGTGTCCCGCCAGCTGGTGCATTCCCGCACGGGCTTGCCTAGGTCCTGCGTCAGCCGCTCGGCGAAGGCGCGCTGGCTTTCGGGGCGGCGGGAGTGGACGCGGATTTCGTCAAAGTCGAACAGGCTGTCCAGCAGGCGCACGTTCCAATACGCCGTGCCGCGGGCGCCGATGTGGCCCAGGACCTTGCTGCCCTTGCGTGCCAAATACTTCGCGCCGATGGCGGTGACGGCGCCGGTCCGCATGTCGGTGATCCCGCCCGCGTCCAGGATCGCCTGCGGCATTCCGGTCTTGGGGTCGAACAGCGCCAGGATCGCCATCTCGGACGGCAGCCCCTTCTCGTAGTTGTAAACGAAGTCGCTGACGACCTTGACGCCGGCCCGCTGCACGTCGCCGCCGATGGCGCCGCGCAGCACGTTGAAGTGGCCGTCCACCGCCGGGTCAGGCTTCAGGTGCATGCGCGGCTCGATGACGGCCTGCTTGCAGCCTTGGGCGGCGAGGCTGGTTTCGATGGCGTCCAGGATGTCCTGGTTGGTCAAGTCCAGGGCGGCGATGTCCGGGCCGTTCAGGAAATCCACGTAAATCTGGTGCGTCACGGCGTGTCCTACCCCGGCCCGTTGTACTGGTTGGTCCACAGCGCGCCCTCGCCGGACCCGGCGGGGACGGGGCTGCTGGTGAAGCGGGCGAGGGCGGCGATGCCTGCCAGGGTGAAGCGCCCGCCGCCGGCCAGGCCGGGGCGCATGGCCTCGACCGCCGCGGCCACCACCGGGGGCGGGATGCGCGGGAAGAACTGTTGGCCGATCAGCGCGGCGGCCTTCGCCGGGTCGGATTGCAGGGCGCCGGACGCGGCGCGGAGGGCGCGCAGGGTGCGGGTGATGCGGTCCGCCCCGGCGGCGTCCACTGGGGTGCGGGCGACCAGGACCAGGAACGGCAGTTCGGCCAGCTCCGGGAAGTCGCGGCCGAAGCTGACCAGCCCGGCACCGTAGCCCCCGGCCTCGGCCACCTGCGCCTCGGGCGGGGACAGCACGAAGGCATCTATGCGCCCGTTTTCCAGCGCGGCCTGCAGGGCTGGGGGGCCGCCGACCATCGCGACCTGCACGCCGGTCTTCATGTCCAGCCCGGCGCGGCCCGCCAGCCAGCGCGCCGCACGGTCCTGCGTGCCGCCGACCGCGCTGACGCCGACCACCGCGCCCTTCAGGGCCGCCAGCCGCTTCTCCAACGGGTCGGACGCGGCTACGCCGGTGCGGGTCAGCAGCGCCTTGGAGGCCACCAGGTCCAGCGTGACGCGGGACATGAGGGAGCCGACCATGATGAAGGGCTGGCCCTTGCCGACGGCGTTCAGCACGGTGTCGCTGCCGACCGCCGCCAGGTCTATGTCGCCGGAATCCAGCGCCGCCAGCGCGGTCGGGTCCCCGCCGGGCAGCGCCGCCCAGGTCAGGGCCAAGTTCTCGGTTGCAAAGCTGCCCATGGCCCGGGCGGCCCAGATGGGCAGGAAGCTGAGGGAGGTGGTGGCCTGGCCGATCCGCAGGGGCTCGGCGGCGCGGGCGATGCGGGGGAGGGCCAGGGTGCTCAGGGCGGGCAGCAGCAGGCGGCGGGTCAGGCGGGGGCGCGCACCGGCTTCTGCCATCACCCGATGCTCCTGCTGCCATCCCAAGTCATTGCGAAGCGCGCTTGCGCCGCGGCAATCCAGGGATCAGCAGCGCCGTCCGTTCGGCCCCTGAATTGCCGCCTCGCTACGCTCCTCGCAATGACGGGTGCTTGCGGTACGGATGTGCTGCGGTCAGAAGCCCACCTTTCCATCTCATGTCCCCTCCGGATTGGCCGCGTGCAGCGGCGGGCGCCAGCGCAGCAGACGGCGTTCGATCCGGCCAGCGGCGAAGCCGGCAACCGATATGAAGGCCAGCAGGATCGCGATGCCCGCGAACACGCCGGCGGGGTCGTAGGTGTCGGAGGCATAGTGGATGAACAGGCCCAGCCCCTGCACGGACGACGTGAACTCGCCGACGATGACGCCGATCACCGCATAGGGAATGGCCATGCGCATCCCCAGCACGATGAACGGCATCGCCGCGGGCAGATAGACGTGGCGGCCCAACTGGCGCTCGCTGGCGCCCATCACGCGGGACAGCGCCACCAGCTCCCGGTCCACGCCGCGCACCCCGGCATACACGTTGTAGAACACCAGGAAGAACACCATCGTCGCCGCCAGCACCACCTTGGACCAGATGCCGATGCCGAACCAGATGACGAACAGGGGCGCCAGCGCGATCTTGGGGACGCCGTAGAAGGCCATCACGTAAGGCTCAACCACGCGCGCTGCGCGCGGGGACCGGGCCAGCCAGTAGCCGCCGGCCAGGCCCAGCCCGACGCCGATGCCGTAGCCCAGCACCAGCTCCCGGAACGTGACGGCCAGGTGCGGCAGGATCTCGCCGGACGCAAACACCTCCCACAGGCGGGCGGCGATGGCGGTGGGCTTGCTGACATAGACCTCCCGGATCAGCCGGCCCGACGTCCACTGCCAGAACAGCAGGAAGGCGATCCCGGGCAACGCGCCGGGTACCCAGCGCGGCAGGACCGGGCGCGGGCGCGGGCTGTGTGCGGCAGCAGTACCGATGCGGGCCTCGCTCATGCCGCGCGCCCGATCACGCCGCGCAGGACGGACCACACGGCCTCGTAGGCATCAGTGAAGCCCGGCGTGCCGAACGGCTCGAACAGGTTGCGCGGGCGCGGCAGGCCGATCTCCACTTGCGCCAGGATGCGCGTCGGGCGTCGGCTGAGCACCACGACCGTGTCGGACAGCAGCACCGCCTCCGTGATGTCGTGGGTGATGAACAGCACCGTTGCGCCCTCCGCCAAGGCGATGTCCTGCAGGTCCGCCTGCATCGCCGTGCGGGTCTGCGCGTCCAGCGCGCCGAACGGCTCGTCCATCAGGATCACGTCGGGATGATAGACCAGGGTGCGCGCAATGGCCGCCCGCTTCTGCATCCCGCCGGAGAGCTGGTAGGGATAGTGGCCCTCGAACCCTTGCAGGTCCACCCGGGCGATGGCAGCCCGGCTGCGCTCGCTGCGTGCGGGATCGGCAACGCCGCGAAGGGTCAGCGGGAACGCAACGTTCTCCTGCAAGGTCTTCCAGGGCAGCAACTGCGCTTGCTGCGGCACGAAGCCCACGTCGCGGTTGACGGCGGCGATCCGCGTGCCGCGATGGGACGCCCAGCCGCCGGTCGGAAACAGCAGGCCTGCCGCCATTTGCAGCAGGGTGCTCTTGCCGCAGCCGCTGGGGCCGATGACGGACACGAAGCGCCCGGCGGGCACATCGAAGCTGATGCCGTCCAGCACGCGCAGTGCGCCGCCGCCGGGCTGAGGGAAGTCCTGGGTGATGGCCTGGAAGGCGAGCGTCGGCGTCACGGCCATACGGGGAGCGGTCCAGGGTGGGGGGAGGTGGGCTAGGCGGGCCGGTCCAGCATAGGCATGATCGCCTCGGAACGGTCAAACCACGCACCGCACGCCCTGCGGCGCGCACCCGCACGCAGGAGGGCACGATGCAGCGCCTGGACAACGCCCGCCTGATCCGCGCCCCGCACGGCACCGCCCTGTCCGCCAAGTCCTGGCTGACCGAAGCGCCGATGCGGATGCTGATGAACAACCTGGACCCGGCTGTGGCCGAGCGTCCGGAGGAGCTGGTCGTCTATGGCGGCATCGGGCGGGCCGCGCGGGACTGGGACAGCTTCGACCGCATCGTCCACGCCCTGCGGCGGCTGGAGGCGGACGAGACGCTGCTGGTGCAGTCCGGCAAGCCCGTCGGCGTGTTCCGCACCCACCCCGATGCGCCGCGCGTGCTGATCGCCAACAGCAACCTCGTGCCGCGCTGGGCGACATGGGAGCACTTCCACGAGTTGGATCGGCTGGGCCTGATGATGTACGGCCAGATGACCGCCGGCTCCTGGATTTACATCGGCAGCCAGGGAATCGTGCAGGGCACGTATGAGACTTTCGTCGAGGTCGGGCGGCAGCACTATGGGGGCAGCCTGGCTGGGCGCTGGATATTGACGGCGGGGCTGGGTGGCATGGGCGGGGCGCAGCCGCTTGCGGCGGTGATGGCCGGGGCGTCCATGCTGGCGGTCGAGTGCCAGGCCAGCCGAATCGAGATGCGGCTGCGGACGGGCTACCTGGACCGGAAGGCGGCCGACCTGGATGAGGCGCTGGCGATGATCGATGCTGCGCGGCGGGACGGCACGCCCGTGTCGGTCGGGCTGCTGGGCAACGCCGCCGACGTGTTCCCCGAGCTGGTGCGCCGCGGCGTGCGCCCGGATGTGGTGACGGACCAGACCAGCGCGCACGACCCCCTGAACGGCTACCTGCCCCGCGGCTGGACCGTCGCGGAATGGGACGCACGGCGGGAGCGCGACCCGGCGGGCGTGACGGCCGCTGCCCGCGCCTCGATGGCCGGGCATGTCCGGGCGATGCTGGACTTCCACCGCATGGGCGTGCCCACGCTGGACTACGGCAACAACATACGGCAGATGGCGAAGGAGGCGGGGGTGGCGGACGCCTTCGACTTTCCCGGCTTCGTGCCGGCCTACATACGCCCGCTGTTCTGCCGCGGCGTCGGCCCGTTCCGCTGGGCGGCGCTGTCCGGCGACCCCGAGGACATCTACCGCACCGACGCCAAGGTGCGCGAGCTGATGCCGAATGATGGGCACCTGCACACCTGGTTGGACATGGCGCGGGCGCGCATCCAGTTCCAAGGCTTGCCCGCGCGCATCTGCTGGGTGGGGCTGGGCGACCGGCACCGGCTGGGGCTTGCGTTCAATGACATGGTGGCGCGGGGCGAGCTGAGCGCGCCGGTGGTGATCGGGCGGGACCACTTGGACAGCGGCAGCGTGGCGTCCCCGAACCGGGAGACCGAGGCGATGCGGGACGGGTCGGACGCGGTGTCCGACTGGCCGCTGCTGAACGCGCTGCTGAACACGGCATCCGGCGCCACCTGGGTGTCGCTGCATCATGGCGGCGGCGTGGGCATGGGATTCAGCCAGCACTCGGGCATGGTGATCGTGGCGGACGGGACGGCGGATGCGGCCCGGCGCCTGGCGCGGGTGCTGTGGAACGACCCCGCGAGCGGCGTGATGAGGCACGCCGATGCCGGGTATCCGGATGCGCTGGCTTGCGCACGGCGGCATGGGCTGGACCTGCCGGGCATCCTGGGGTGACGGGGGAGACAAGCGCGGCCCAACCTTGGGACGGGGAGCAGGAAACGTCTGCCTTGCCCATACGGGACGGCAGCTATGAACGGGCGAGATCAGGCAGGCTGCTGTCCGCAGCGCCCGGGCGGTGATGAAGCTCCGCGACGCCGGGACGCCTCCCATTCTGGATGTCGGCGACGCCCCCCTCGCGCCCCGCGTCCTTGCCGCCGCAGCCCGGTCGGGCAGCGCCGTCCAATTGGCGCCTGCGGCTTGGGAGCGGATCGCTGCCGCCCACGAGGTGCTGAACCAGTTGGCAGGACAGGGTGTCACGATCTACGGCGTCAGCACCGGGCTGGGTGCCGGGGCCGACACGCCGGTCATGCCGGGGGGCGGCTTACAGGAGCGGGTGGTGCTGGCACGAATGGTGGGCGTCGGCCCGCTGGCCGCGCCGGAGCAGGTGCGGGCGGTCATGTTGGCCCGGCTGGCGGGCCTGGCGGCCGGGCGGTCCGGGGCCTCGCCCGCCGTCGTCGCGGCCTACATGGAGATGCTCAACCAGGACGTGCTGCCGCTGGTGCCGCTGGTCGGCTCGGTGGGGCAGGCGGATTTGGCGCCCCTGGCGCACATCGCCGGCGTGTTGGCCCTCGCGGGGGAGGCGCTGGTGGACGGCCAGGTGCTGCCCGGCCCCGCCGCCCTTGCGCGCGCCGGCATCGTGCCGCCGCCGTTCGGGGTCAAGGACGGGCTGGCCCTGGTATCGTCCAACGCCGTATGCGCCGGGCTGGGCGCGCTCGTGGTCGCGGATGCCGAGCGGCTGTGCGGCGCGTGGCTGGCCGCGGCGTGCCTTACGCTGGAGGGCTACCAGGCCTCCGTCGCACCGCTGTGCCCAGCCGCCACGGCCCTGCGCGCCGCGCCGGGGCAGGCGGAGGCCGCGGCGGCGCTGCTCGCGCTGCTGGACGGCGGCGCGCTGGTGCAGCCGGGCGGCGCGCGCCGGCTGCAGGACCCCCTCAGCCTGCGTTGCCTGGCGCCGATCCTGGGCGCTGGGCTGACCGCGCTCCGCGCCGCGACGGCTGCGGCCGCGCTGGAGCTGAACACGGCGGACGACAACCCGGCGGTGCTCGTGGACCCAGGCGCCATCCAGGCCACCGCGAACTTCGATCCGACTCATCTTGTGCTGGCGTTCGAGGGGCTGGGCCTTGCCCTGTCCCGCGCCGCTGCCGCGCAGGGCGCGCGCATCCTGCAACTGATGTCCCCGGCCTCCAGCGGCCTGCCGCGCTTCCTTGGCTCAGCCAGTGCCGGCAGCAACGGCTTCGCCACCGTGCAGAAGACCGTCGCCGCCCTAGTGGCGGAGGTCGGCCAGCTCGCCATGCCCATGCCGGCCTGCACCCTGGCCGTGGCGGATGGGGTGGAGGACTACGCGACCATGACGGTGCCCACCGTCCGCCGGCTGGCGGCGCTGCTGGGGCATATGCGGCTGCTGTGCGCGGTGGAGCTGTTGGTGGCGGCCCAGGCGTGCGACCTGCGGAACAGCTGGCACCCCGGCCCGCACGCCGCCGCTCTGCACGCCGCCGTACGCCGGCGCGTGCCCATGCTGCACGGGGACCGGCCCGCCGCGCCAGACATCATGGCGCTGGACGCCCTGATCGGGGAGGGTTGCTTTGACCACCTGGCCGCCCCTTGGTTTGCGGACGGGGCGTGATGGGCGCGTTCCACCTGCGGCAGGCGCTGCTGCCGGATGGCTGGACGGCGGACGTGCAGGTTGAGGTCGAAGCCGGGCTGATCCGCGCCGTCACCCCCTGCGTCCCGCCCGCGCCCGGCGACAGCCGCCACGCCATCGGCCTTCCCGGCCTGCCCAACCTGCACAGCCACGCCTTCCAGCGCGGCATGGCCGGGCTGTCCGAGGAGCGCGGCCCGGTGGCGGACAGCTTCTGGACCTGGCGGGAGGTGATGTACCGCTTCCTGGCCCGCATGACCCCGGACGACGTGGAGGCCGTCACTGCCTACGCTTACGCCGAGATGCTGGAAGCCGGGTTCACCCGCGTGGGGGAGTTCCACTACCTGCACAATGCCCCCGATGGCCACCCGTATGACAACCCGGCGGAGCTGGGGGCGCGCGTCGCAGCCGCGGCGGAGGCGGCCGGCATCGGCCTGACCCTGTTGCCGGTGTTCTACGCCCACTCCGGCTTCGGCGGGGCCGCGCCGACCCCGGGCCAGCGCCGCTTCGTGACCGGCCTGGACGCCTATGCGGACTTGCTGGACCGCAGCCGCGCCCTCCTGCGCGCCGTGCCGGGCGGGGTGCTGGGCGCCGCCCCGCACAGCCTGCGCGCGGCGGCGCCGGACGAGTTGGCCGCCGTCGCCGCGCTGCTGCCGGATGCGCCGCTGCACATGCACATCGCGGAGCAGGTGCTGGAGGTGGAGGGCTGCGTTGCCTGGTCCGGCCAGCGCCCGGTCGAGTGGCTGCTGGACCACGCCGCGGCGGACGGGCGCTGGTGCCTGATCCACGCGACGCACATGACCCCGGACGAGACCCGCGGCCTGGCCCGCACGGGCGCGGTGGCCGGTCTGTGCCCGGTGACGGAGGCCAACCTGGGCGACGGCACCTTCCCTGCCGGGGCCTGGCTGGACGCAGGCGGGCGCTACGGCGTGGGCACCGACAGCAACGTCTGCATTGATGCCGCGGGGGAGCTGCGGCAGCTTGAGTACTCCCAGCGCCTGGCGCACCGGGGCCGCAACCTGATGGCCGGCCCGCGATCCGGGGCGTCCACGGGCGCGGCCCTGTTCGGCGCGGCGCTGGCGGGCGGCGCGGCGGCGTTGGGGGCGGGGCCGGGTGGCTTGCAGGCGGGCGCGCCGGCAGACCTCGTCACCCTGCGGCCGGACCACCCGGCCCTGCTGCACCGCCAGGGCAGCCGCCTGCTGGACGGCTGGATCTTTGCCGGCGGCTCCGGGGTGGTCGAGGGCGTCTGGGTGCGCGGCCGCCAGGTGGTGGCGGACGGGCGCCACCTTGCCCGCCCGGCGCTGGCCGCCCGCTACGCCGCCGCCCTGGGGCGGTTGCTGGCGGATTGATTGCTGGAGCGTCCTGCCGCGGTTGACACGCGCCGGCAGGGCCGTGTGCAATCGCCGTTTCTCCCAACGGAGCACGCCTTGGCCGACCCAGCATCCGCCGGCACGCCAGCGGCGCCCCCGGCTTCCGGCCCATTCATCCTGCACGGCTACTTCCGCAGCGCCGCGTCCTGGCGGGTGCGCATCGCCCTGGCGCTGAAAGGCGTGCCGGTCCGGCTGGTCTCGCACCACCTCCGCCGCGGCGAGCAGCGGTTGCCGGCCTACCTGGCGCTGAACCCGCAGGGCCTGGTGCCCGCGCTGGAATTGCCGGACGGCACGGTGCTGACCCAGTCCGCAGCCATCCTGGAATGGCTGGAGGAGGCAGTGCCCGCGCCGCCCCTGCTGCCCTCCGGCTCGGCCGCACGCGCCCGGGTCCGCGCCTTCGCGCAAGTGCTGGTTGCGGACACGCATCCCCTGCAGAACCTGGGCGTGCTGGCCCGGCTGCGCGCCAAGGGCTGGGCGGAGCCGGACGTGCAGGCCTGGGCGGCGGACGTGAACCGGACGGGGCTGCGGGCCTGCCTGGCGCTGCTGCCGGCGGATGGAGGGCCGTTCTGCTTCGGGACGCAGCCGGGCATGGCCGACATCTGCCTGGTGCCGCAGCTTGGCAACGCCCGGCGCTTCGGCGTGGACGTGTCGGCCTTTCCACGGCTCCTGAAGATCGAGGCGGCGTGCCTGGCCCTTCCTGCCTTCGCCAACGCCGTCCCCGCGCGCCAGCCGGATGCGGAGTAGCCGGATGCAGGATTGCCAGATGCAGGATTGCCAGATGCAGGGTTGCCACATGCAGGGTTGCCAGGGGCCGCTCCCTGGCGCGGCGGGGTTGCCGGGCCGGCCTACACCGCCGCCTCGGCTGTGCCGCCCAGGTAGGCGTCGCGGATGCGGGGGTCGCGGGCCAGGGCGTCCGCCGGGCCGTGCAGGATGATGCGCCCGGTCTGCAGCACGTAGGCGTACTGGGCGATGCGCAGGGCCAGACTGGCGTTCTGCTCCACCATGAACACCGTGACGCCGGTGGCCGCCACGGTGCGTATCAGGTCCAGCACGCGGTCCACGTACAGGGGAGACAGGCCCATCGTCGGCTCGTCCATGCACAGCAGGCGGGGGCGGCCCATCAGGGCGCGGGCCATCGCGACCATCTGCTGCTCCCCGCCGGACAGGGTGCCGGCGCGGCTGGCCAGGCGCTCCCGCACCCGGGGGAACAGGTCCAGCATCCGGTCAAGGTCGGCGGCCACGGCGGTGCGGTCGGTGCGGGCGTAGGCCCCCATCAGCAGGTTCTCCCGCACGGTCATGGCGGGGAACAGGCGCCGGGCTTCCGGCACGCTGCCGACGCCGCGGCGGATCACGGCGGGGGTGGGCAGGCCGGCGATGTCCTGGCCGTCCAGCAGCACCCGCCCGGCACGGGGGCGGTGCAGGCCGAGGATGACCTTGAGCGTCGTACTCTTGCCGCTGGCGTTGCCGCCCAGCAGGCACACGACCTGCCCGGCGCGCACCTGCAAGGCCAGCCCGAAATGCACCTGCACCGGGCCGTAAAAGGTGTCCACACCCTCAAGTGCGAGCAGCATGTTCCCCGTCATTGCGGGCAGCCCGCGCGGCGCGGCACTCCAGGGGCTGCCAGGACCGCGCTGGCGGCCCCTGGAGTGCCGCGGCGCCGCGCGTTCCGCAATGACGGCCAGGCAGTCACTCCGCCGCCTCCCCCAAGGCGCTGTGGCCCAGGTAGGCCTCGATCACCGCCGGGTCGGCCCGCACGTCCGCTGGCAGGCCCTCGGCGATCATCGCGCCGTCGTCCATCGCCACCACGCGGTCGGACAGGCGCATGACCAGGTCCAGCTTGTGCTCGATCAGCAGGATCGTCTGCCCGGCGGCCTTCAGGCCGGCGATGATGCCAGTCATCTCGCGGGTTTCCGTCTCGTTCATGCCCGCGGTCGGCTCGTCCAGCAGCAGCAGGCGGGGGTGGGCAGCCAGGGCGCGGGCGATCTCGACCCGGCGGCGGTTGGCATAGGACAGGGAGTAGGCGGGCTGGTCCAGCCGCAGCGTCAGGCGGTCGCCGAAGGTGGCGGCGATGGTCTCCGCTTCCGTCCGCAGCGCCGCCTCCTCCCGCGTGACGGCGGGCGGGCGGAGCAGCGCCATCGCCAGCTCGATCAGGCTGCCCAGGCCGAGGGCGTCCAGTGCGGGGATGCGCGGACGGGCGGCGCGCAGGCGGTGGTGCGCGCCGATCAGGATGTTGTCGCGCACGGACAGGGTGGCGAACACCCGTCCGTGCTGGAACGTGCGCGCCAGGCCCAACGCCGCGACACGCTCGGGCGGCAGTCCCGTGATGGCGGTGCCGCCCATGGTGACCGTCCCGGCATCGGGCCGGTCCTGGCCGCCGATCAGGTTGAACAGGGTGGTCTTGCCGGCCCCGTTGGGGCCGATGATGGACAGGAGTTCGCCCTGGTGGACCTGCAAGCTGATGCCACGCACGGCCCGAACCCCGCCGAAGCTGCGGGACGCGCCATGCACGTCGAGCAGCGGGGTCATGGCGGGGGACGCCGTCCCGCTTCCTCTCCCGGAGGGAGAGGAAGCCGCGACCCTTGCTCTGCATTCAAAGCACCATGAACTCTCACGCGGTCCCCAGCACGCCTTGCGGGCGGAAGCGGATCAGCAGCAGCAGGACCGCGCCGTACACCAGCATTCGGTATTCCGCCGTGAAGCGGAACAGCTCCGGTAGCGCGGTCAGCGCCACCGCGCCCAGCACGGCGCCCAGCAGGTTCCCCATTCCGCCCAGGATCACCATCGTCAGCGCGACGATGGATACGGTTGAGGTCACGGTTTCGTTGTTGATGTAGGAATACAGGTGCGCCGTGACGCCGCCAGCAGTCCCCGCCGCGAACCCGGCGAACAGGAAGGCCATCGCCTTCGTCCGGTCCAGCCCCACGCCGTAGGCCCGCGCCGCCACGTCGTCGTCCCGCACCGCCCGGAAGGTGCGCCCGAGGTGCGAGCGCAGCAGGCGGGCCTGCGCCAGCCCCAGCAGCACCAGCAGCGCCAGGCACACCCAGTAGGCCCGCGCCGGGCTGTCCAGCTCGATGCCGCCAGCGGCCAGCGGCGGGATGTTGGTGACGCCGATGGGGCCGCGGGTCAGCCCCTCCCAGTTCAGGATCACCAGCCCGACGATCTCGCCGATGCCGAGGGTGGCGATGGACACGTAGTGGGAGCGCAGCCGGAACGCCGGGGCGACCAGCAGCGTGCCGATCACCGCGGTCAGCACCCCGGCCCCCAGCACGCCTGCGGGCACCGGCCAGCCCAGGTCCAGCGTCAGCAGGGCGGAGGCGTAGGCGCCCACCAGCAGCAGCGCCGCGTGGCCCAGCGACACTTGGCCCAGCGTGCCCGCCACCAGGGTCAGGCTGATGGCCAGGATTGCCGCCAGCCAGGCGTTGGTCAGGACCTGCAGCGCGTAAGGGATGCCTGGCGCAAACGGCAGCAGCGCCGCCGCCAGCATCAGCGCCACGACCAACCAGCGCGGCACAGCCAAGGGGCGGCCCGGCGCGATCAGGGTGCCGGTCATCGGTTCGGGTGGGGTGCCGCGCGCCGGGGCGAACAGGCCGTTGGGGCGCAGCACCAGCGTCAGCAGCAGCAGCGCGAAGGCGAACAGGTTGCGGTAGGACGAGCCGAACAGCGCCACCCCGTAGCTTTCCGTCAGCCCCAGCAGCAGCGACCCGGCGATTGCGCCAGGCACGTTGCCCATGCCGCCCAGCACCTGCGCCACCACGCCTTTGAGCGTCGCCTGGATGCTCATGGAGGGGTCTATGCGGTTGAAGTACATGCCCACCAGCAGCCCGGACAGCCCGCCGAGGGCGGAGGCGATGGCGAACACCGTGCGGTTCACGGCATCGGTGTCCACGCCCATCTGCCGCGCCGCATCCCGGTCCTGCGCCGTGGCGCGCACCGCCCAGCCCAGCTTGGTGAAACGCAGGAAGCCCCACAGCACCCCCCCGCTCAGCAGCCCGATGCCGGCGATCAGCATGTCCAGCGCGCCGACCGTGCCGGCGCCCACCTGCACGCGCCAGCCCGGCAGGGAGGACGGCAGGGCGCGGGGGTCCGGCGTGAAGACGATCTGCAGCGCCTGGTCCAGCATCAGCCCGATGCCGATGGTGGCCAGCAGCGGCGCGATGCGCGCGGACCCGGCCAGCGGGCGCAGCCCCACGCGCTCGATGGCGATGCCCAGCAGGGCCGACACGGCCAGCACCACCAGCACCGTGACGGGCAGCGGCGTGTGCAGGTAGGTGACGCAGGTCCAGCCGGTGTAGGCGCCCACGGCATAGACCGACCCGTGGGCGAAGTTGATGAGCTGCGACACCCCGAAGATCAGCGCCAGCCCCACCGCCAGCAGCGCATAGATGTTGCCGATGATCAGCCCGTTGACGGTGTAGTCGAGGAACGACCCCAAGCCCGGCTACCCCGTGGTGGCCCGCGCCCCGTCCCAGACCGCGAACTTGGCGTCGCGCACCGTCAGCAGCTTGTAGGTCGCGCCCTGCACGCGCCGGCTGGCCGGGTCGAACGTCACCTTGCCGTAGATGACGCTGGGCACGTCCTTGATGGCGAGCAGGCCTTCCTGCATCGCCTCCCGCGTCGTGCCGAACTGCTCGCACAGGGCGGCGAACAGCACCATCGTGTCGTAGGCTCCGGCGCTGAAGCTGTCCGGCTCCTGGTCGTACTTGGCGCGGTAGCGGCGCACGAAGTCCTGCACCTCCGGACGGGGGTCGCCGGGGAAGAAGGTGCTCATGACGTGGACGCCCTCCACGCCCGCGCCGCCCAGCTCGATGAACTTGGGCGAATAGTTGCTGGTGCCGGCCAGGATCGGCAGGGACAGGCCCGCATCCTTGGCCTGACGGCTGATGAGCGCGCCGTCGGCGTAGTAGGACAGCAGGACCAGCCCGTCCGGCTTGCTGTCCCGGGCGCGCACCAGGGTGGGGCGGAAGTCCTGCTCGGCGGCAAGGTATCCCTCGGCCGCGGTCACCTCCATGCCCAGGCCCGGCGCCGCCTTCATGAACGCGTCCTTCGCGGTGCGGCCCCAGTCGGTGTTCAGGTGCAGCAGCGCCGGGCGCTTGAAGCCGAGCTTGGCGGCGTAGTTGGCAAGCTGCGGCTGCTCCTCCGCCTGGTTGGTGGAGTTGGACCACATGCGGTCCCCGCCCTTGGTGAAGTCGGGGTGCGAGTTGGTGAAGCCGAACTGCACCAGCTTGGCCCGCTGGTAGATGGGCGACGCCGCCATGGACGCCGGGGAGGAGAAGTCGCCCAGCTCGATGATGACGGCGGGGTTGGCGACCAGCTTCTGCGCCACGGTGACGGACTGCCGCGGGTCGCTCTGGCTGTCCTGGAAGTCGTAGGCGATGGGCCGGCCCTTCACGCCGCCGCCATTGCTCCTTGGCCCGTTGATCCCGTCCAGCGCCAGGTCGAAGCCGCGCTTCCATTGCGCGCCGTACTGCGCGTTGGGTCCGGTCAGCGGGCCGCTGACGCCGGCCAGGATCGGCTCCGCGGCGTAGGCAGCGGACAGGCGCAGGGCAGGCAGGGCGGCTGCTGCGGCGAGCAGGGTGCGGCGGCTGAGGGGCACGGGGGTCCTCCTGTGTGGCCAGGGTCGGGATTGCTGCGGTGCGGCGACGCTACGCTCCCCGGTTCCGCCGGGGCAAGCGGTGCGTCGCACTTTGGAACGGCATTCTCCTGCCGGTGCGTGCCATGGAGGTCGCTTCCCCGTCAGGCCGCCGCCGGGGCAGCCGGTTCTCCCCGGGGCAGCATCAGCCGGTTGGCCCACCCGAGGACGGCCGCACCGTTGACTGAGGCCCACGATGACCAGGCGGTCCAGCCCGGCTTCCCGCAATCGCCTCCCTCGTCCCTGCCCGGACGCGGGCGGCATCGCGCCAGCGCCGCGGCAACGCTCCCTTTCCAACGGGACGGTCCGCTTGCGTGGGGGTCCGCCAGGCGGCGCCGCAGGACATGCAGGATGTGTCCGCCTGGACCCGATGCGGGATATGCCGACCGGGATTGGCGGCATCTCGAATGGCGACGCGGCGTGTTGGCAGGGCCTTCGGCCGGCAGCATGCGGCTCCTGGCCCCTTGGCGCGCTGGCCGCATCCGCCTGCCGCATGTTCGCCGCATGTTCAAGGCCAAGGCGCCGCAGGCGATCCCGTCGTCCTCGCCGCCCGAGCGCCGCGGGCTTGACGCTCCGGCCGTCCCGGAGCATCAGCCTCCACCCTGCGGCGGGCCTTGGATGGCGCGGGAAGGCGGGGCATTGATCAAACGTTCCAGGACGTAGGGTGCGGCGGGCGATCATCCATATCGGGATGCCGCGGACCGGGACCACGACCATTCAGACGGTTCTGGCCCGTGTGCGGCCGCAGATGGTGTCGGCTGGCGTGCTGTATCCGGATCTGACCCCAGCGTCGGCTGCGCACGAGCCGCACATCAGCCACCAGCACCTGGGAGAGGCGCTGGACGGGCGGCGGCCGCGGCGGGAAGGGCAGGAGCTGCTGGCGGCGCTGGGCGCTGTGCTGGCAACGACGCAGGCGGACACCGTCCTGCTGTCGTATGAAGATTTTATCCAGGAGAAGAGGGCGACCCGAATAGCTGGAGTCCTGCGGGGCTGCTTTGCCCGGCATGGGTTCCGGATGGAGGCGGTGGTGACGCTGAAGCCGCAATCGGAACACCTCAACTCCATCTACGCGCATCGGGCGCAGATGATCCGGGAGAAGCGGCTATTCGGAGCATTCGCGCTGGGGTGGGAGCACTCTGCGCGGTTCGCCTACGACCGGCTGGCGTTGCCTTGGATTGCGGCCTGCCCCGGGGGGGTGCGGGCGGTGCCGGTGCGGGACCGGCGATGCCCGCGTCCGCTGCTGGCGCGCTTCCTGGCCGAGATCGGGCTGGAGGAGCGGCTTGGCAGCCTGCTGGCCGCGGGTGACCAAGGGCTGCGGGAGAACCGCAGCCCGGGACCCGTGGCGGTCGAGGCGTCGCGGCGCCTGCGGATCATGCGGGTGCCGGACCGGCTGACGGTGCGGCCCCGGGAGGTGATGCGGGTGCTGGAACGGGTGGCGGCGGCGCGTGGAGTGGACGGGACGGCATTCCGAGGCGTTGGGCCTGGCTTGCGGCAACGGTTCCTGGAGCATTTCGAGCGCACCAACGAGCGGTTTGCCGGGCAGGTCTGGGGGGCGGCGTGGCCGGCGGTCGTGGCTGACGAGCCGGAGCTGCCAGTGAACGAGATCGGCGGGCGGCCGATCCCGGACGCGACGGAGCAATTGATCGCAGAGTTGATGGCCGAGGCTTGCAGCGGATTTGGGGTGGAGCCGGTGCGGCACTGGACCGCCGGACCCAAGGAGCTGGTGGGCGACCTGGCTGAGTCAGTAGGGCGGGCCTTCCGCATCTCGCAATGGCGGGTGGTATGAGGGACCGCCGGCGTGCAGCCCTGTCCGGCAACAGCTTCGGAGCGGAGGCAGGTGCCGCGCATGGGGCCAGTCTGACGCGGGCCAGTCTGACGCGGGCCGGTCTGACGCGGGGCGCGACGCTGCCCTATCGGGCCATGCAGCCTTGAGGCGGCCGCACAGCCAGCTGGTCCCGCATCGGCAAGCCCCCAAGACTGGGCGGGTTAGGGCGGCATTCTCCGGCACGGCGCGCGGGAAGGGCGCGCTCGCGTCTAGGTAGTTGCGGGGGCGGCTGGTTCTCCCAGGGACAGCATCAGGCGGTTGGCCCAGCCGAAGAACGCGGCGCCGTTGATGAGGTCCACGATGGCCAGGTCGTCCAGCCCGGCGGCGCGCAGGCGGGCCACGTGCGCCGGGCTGAAGGCGGGCGGCGTCGCGCTGAGTGCCGCGGCGGCGTCCACCACTGCGGCCCACCGCTCGTCGCCCACGTCCGCGCCCACGCCTTCGTCCAGCAGGCGCTGCACGTCCGTGTCCCGGCGGGAGTGGCTGACGGCGAAGCGGGCATGGACGGAGGCGCAGTAGATGCAGCCGTTCAGCCGGGACGCCGCGGCGGCGGCCAGCTCCCGCTCCGCCCGCGGCAGGCCGGCGTCGGTGCTATAGAAGATGTCCTTGTCGGTGCGCGTCCGCGCCTCCAGCACGTCCGGGTCCAGCGACAGCAGGCGGAAGTAGGCGGAGGCGGCGCGGCCCGGGTCCACCAGGCTGGCGCGCTGCCGGTCGGTCAGGGCGTCGGCGGCAGGCGGCTCCAGCCAGGGGAGCCAATCCAGCAGGGCGCGGGTGAAGGCGGCGGGGACGGCGTGGCCGTGGGGGTGCAGGGCCTGGGTCATGGATGCGCCTCCGCGGCGGCCAGGACGCGCAGGCCGGCGGCGACCCTGATCTGGTAGGACAGGAAGGCGACAAGCTGGGACAGCGTCACGATGCCCTGCGTGTCCCAGCCGGCGTCCAGCAGCGCTTGCAAGTGGCCGGGCGCGGCGTCGCGCGGGTGCAGGACCAGCATGTGCGCGTGCTCCAGCGCCGCTGCCAACCGCATTCCCAGGATGGCCCGGTGCGGGTCCGGCACGCGCCAGGCTGGGCCTGGTGTGTCCTCCGGCGTCAGAGGGCCGGCGGGGTAGCTGCCGTAGGGGCCGTGCGCTGGTGCGTCGCTGACCGACGCCGCCACGGCGGCGCACAGGCCAGGCAGGGCACCCGACGCGGCCAGGACCGACGCATAGTGGAACGCGGCTTCGCCAGGCCCATGCAGCCCGGCGACGAAGGCGGCCACGGCCAACCGGTCCTGCACCGGCACGCCGCCGGGGTCCGCCGGCTTCAGCAGCGCGTCGTGGCTGGCTTGGGCCTGGGTGCGGGCCACCAGCCGGTGGCTGCGCGCCACGTCCAGCGGCGACCCGGTGGCGATCCCGGCTAGCGCGTTGATGGCGTCCGCTGCCATCACGCGACCCGGCGCAGGCCGGCACTCTCCGCGCTGTCCTGCCTGGACCAGCCGAGCGCCGGGGCGACGGCCTCCGCCATCAGCTCCAGGGAGCGCAGGATGTGGGCGTGCGGCGGGTCCACCGAATGCACCTGCACCGCAAGGTCGGTCGCATGGGCCAGCGTGCGGTCGGCCTGCAAGGAGGCCGCCACGTCTGCTGGCGTGCCGACATGCACGTCGAAGGCCGCGATCAGGTCCTGCAGCGTGCCGGCGGCGAACGGCCCGGCGGGGTCCAGCCGGGCGCGCATCCGGCCCAGCCCGGCCTCGGCGAAGCGCATCGCCTCCGCCCGATCGTCCGCCACGAACACACTGCGCGACGCCAGGATGCGCGGGGCGGTGCCGGGGGGCAGCGCGCCCAGGTAGGCCTCCACCATCGGCAGTTGCAAGTCGTGCAGCGGCGCGTGCGCCGTGCCGGACGGGCGCGGCTGGGTGCGGGACAGCAGCAAGCCATCGCCCGCAGCGCCGGCCCGGCGTGCGCCGTCCGCCGAGAAGCTGGCTTGCCAGATGCGCCCGGCCAGGCCGGGGTTGGCGGGATACAGCCGGTCGCCGCCCTGCAGGCCGCCGCCGGTCCAGGCGTCGCGCAACTGGTCCAGGTGGCCGGTGAACAGCGACGCACGCTCCGCCACGTCCAGGCCGAAGGCGTTGAAGGCGGTCAGGTTGCCGCCGGCACCGACCCCGACCTCCAGCCGCCCGCCGGACAGGAAATCGAGGACCGAGGCGTCCTCCGCCACACGCACCGGCAATTCCAATGGCAGGGTAATGATGCCGGTGCCCAGGCGGATGCGGCTGGTTTGGGCGGCGGCGTGGGACAGGAACACGAGAGGGGCGGGCAGCCCGCCTTCCTCGCCATGGAAGTGGTGCTGCGCGACCCAGGCGGAGTCGAAGCCCAGCCGCTCGGCATGGACGACCTGGGCGGCGGCGAGGCGGTAGCGTTCCGCCGGGTCGGCTTGGTCCAGCACGCGGGTGAAGAAGCCAAGGCGCAAACCGGTCCGGGGCATCGCGGGAACCTCTGCAATAGGACAGCAGCACTGTAGCTGCGGTCGGAGGGTGCCGCCGTCAACCGTTCCGGCGGCGGGGCAGGGGCTAGACCGCGCCAAGCGCCTCCGTCTGCAGCAGCCCGGGGCGGTGGCCGACGGCGTGATACTCTGCCCGCGCCGGGCCGTCCGGGTCCAGCGTGACGACGGCGTAGCCGTGGTCGTAGGTCGTGCCATTGTCGCCCAGCCTGGGCGGGAGCAGCGTGGGCGCTGTTTGCAGCCCTGGCAGCGGCGCGTAAGGCTGGTCGGCGACGAACATCGGGATGGCGCCGCAGCCGATGCAGCGGCCCTGCGGCAGGCCCATGAATGGGGCATACAGCGCCATCGTGTGCTCGTGGCCCCAGAACCACGCTGCCACCTGTCCCGCCGCGGCGAAGCGTTGGAAGCTGGCCATCAGCCGCGGGTTCCAGCCCTCCGGCCCGCCTGGGCCGATCTGGGCGGTGGCGGAGAAGAGGGGGTGATGGGACAGCAGCACGGTCTGGCCGGGGAACTCGGCAATGCGGGCGGCGGCCCAGTCCTCCTCCGCCGGGTCGAGGCGGGTGAGGGGTCGCTGGTCGAAGGGATCGTAGGCGTGCAGCCCGGTGTCGAGTGCTATGAACTGCCAGCGGTTGTCGGTGCTGCGTAGGCAGAAGAAGCTGGCGCGCTGCCGCCAGGGGCCATCGTTCAGGCGAGCGATCAGGCCGTAGTAGCCCTCCCCGCCGCTATACATGTCGTGGTTGCCGGACAGGGTGAAGACGGGGACACGCGCCCGGTCCAGGGCGGCGGCCATTGGGTGGCGGAAGTTGGTCTCGCACTCGGCGGCGGTGCCGGCGTAGTAGATGTCGCCCAGGTGGATGACGATGTCCGGCGACTGCGCGGCCAGGTTCTGCAGCACGGCGGCGGCGGTGCGGCGTCCGGTGCCCCAGTCGCTTAGGAGCGCGATGCGGGCGTTTGGCGCGATGGGGATGACGCTGGGGCCGGCGGCGTCGGGCGTGACGTAGGGGATGCGGCGGCGTTGCCCGTCCCGGCCGAAGTAGCCGAGGTAGCTGACCAGGGTGCCGGCCCAGCGCGGGTCGCAGCGGCTGCCGGCCAGCGCGTCCTCCATGCGGGCGCGGGCGGCGGGATCGCCGCCCAGTTCGGCCCGTAGCAGATCCAGGCCCAGACGGGCGCATATCCAAGACTCCGGGCGGACGCCGGGGGGCGGGGCGGGCGGCAGCGGCTGGCCCGCGGCGTCCAGCAATGCCGCGGCGGCGGCGGCGCGCTGCAGGTCGGGCATCGGCCCGGCCCCGGCCTTGCGCGACACGGCGGCAGCGGCGGCCTGGAAGATGGACAGGCGGTGGTTGCGGAAGGTCAGGAACGGGATGGTCGGCATGTTCTAAGTCCGGTCGGACGCACAGGCCGGCAGCAGCCGTGCTCTCCTTCTTCCATGCCTAAAGCGGCGGCGGCCGCAGCGGAAGGGCGCGGCGCATCGCAAGGATGAGCAGAGGCTTGCCAGGCCGCCTCCCATCCCTCTTGATCCCCGGGCATCATGGGCACGGCATGATAGACAAGCTCGCCTACCTCGTCGCCGTCGCGCGGGACCAAAGCTTCCGGCGGGCGGCGGAGGCGTGCGGGGTGGCGCAGCCCACGCTGTCGGCGGGGATCAAGCAGCTTGAGGACGAACTGGGCGTCATGCTCGTCCGCCGCAGCAGCCGCTACCACGGGCTGACGCCGGAGGGGGAGCGGGTGCTGGACTGGGCCAGGCGCATGGTCGGCGACGCCGGCGCCATGCGGCAGGAGTTGCAGGCCATGCGGACCGGCCTGTCCGGCCACCTGCGCATTGCCGTCATCCCCACGGCGCTGGCGATGGTGCCACGCCTCACCAATTCCTGCCTGGCCCGGCATCCCGCGCTGCAATTCACCATCCTGTCCTGCACCTCCGACGCGGTGCTGCGGATGCTGGACGACCTGCAGGTGGACGCGGGGATCACCTACCTGAACAACGAGGGCGTGGGCCGCGTGCAGGCCGTGCCGCTGTACACCGAGCGCTACCGCTTCGTGACCGCCGCCGACGGGCCGCTGGGGGACCGGGACAGCGTGACGTGGGGCGAGCTGGGCCAGGTCCGCCTGTGCCTGCTAACGCCGGACATGCAGAACCGCCGCATCATGGACAGCCTGATGCGCGGCGCCGGGGCGGAGCCGCGGGCGGCGCTGGAAAGCAACTCGCAAGTGACCCTGCTGGCCCACGTGCTGTCGGGCGGCTGGGCCACCATCCTGCCGGAGCGCGTGGCCGACGCCCTGGCCGTGCAGCCACGCCTGCGCCGCATCCCGATCACCGAACCGGACGCGACGTATGAGGTCGGCCTGGTGCTGCCGCACCGCGACCCCCTGCCGGTCCTGTCGGCGGCGCTGATGGCGGAGGCGCGGTTGCTCGGCGGTCTGCTGCGATAGGACTTTGCTATCGCAGCACCGAGATGGACGCTTGATCCCTCTGGGCCGTTCGTGGCCATAAAAGACCATAAACGTAAGAAGAACAGAGCGGGAGCGAGCGGACGCCGTGACAGCATCGGTCAATCAAATCGCGCCAACGGACGCACGCTGGGACGCAGCCCTGGCGGGCGAGATCATCGCCGCCCACCGCGGGATGGAGGGTGCGGCGCTGCCGATCCTGCACGCCCTGCAGGACGAGTTCGGCTACGTGCCGAAGCAGAGCGAGCCGATGATCGCCGAGGCGCTGAACGTGTCCCGCGCCGAAGTGCATGGCGTCATCTCCTTCTATCACGACTTCCGCCGGAGTCCGCCGGGCCGCCACGTCCTGAAGGTGTGCCGGTCGGAGGCGTGCCAGGCCGTCGGCGCCGTCCGGCTGGCCGACCGCCTGCTGGCGCGGCTCGGCGTCGCGTGGGGCGGCACGACCCGCGACGGCAGCCTGACGGTGGAGGCGACGTTCTGCCTGGGCCTCTGCGCCTCCGGCCCGGCGGCGTTGCTGGATGGCGAGCCGATGGCCCGGGTGGACGAGGCGGCGCTGGACGACGTGATCCAGGAGGCCCGGCGCACATGACTCGCATCTACCTGCCCGCCGACATGGCCGCCCTGGCCGTCGGCGCCGACCGCGTGCTGCGCGCCTTGCAGGCCGAGGCCGCCCGGCGCGGCTTGGCCCTGGATGTCGTGCGCACCGGCACACGCGGCGCAGTCTGGTTGGAGCCATTGCTGGAGGTCGGGACGCCCGAGGGCCGCACCGCCTACGGCCCGGTCACGCCCGCCGACGTGCCGGGCCTGCTGGACGCTGGACTGCTGCAGGGCGGCGCGCACCCGCTGCGGATTGGACGGCCCGAGGACCATCCGTGGTTCGCCGGTCAGACCCGGCTGACCTTCGCCCGCTGCGGCGTGATTGATCCCGTGTCGGTCGAGGACTACCGCGCCCACGGCGGCTACGCCGGGCTGGCGCGGGCGGTTGCGATGGGGGCCGAGGCCACTGTTGACGAGGTGAAGGCGTCGGGCCTGCGCGGGCGCGGCGGCGCGGGGTTCCCGACGGGGATCAAGTGGAACACGGTCCGGCTGGCGCCGGCGGACCGCAAGTATGTCGTCTGCAACGCCGACGAGGGCGACAGCGGGACGTTCGCCGACCGGATGCTGATGGAGGGGGACCCGCTCAGCCTGATCGAGGGCATGACCATTGCCGCCGTCGCGGTGGGGGCCACGAAGGGCTACGTCTATACCCGGTCCGAGTATCCCCACGCCATACGCACCATGACCCGTGCGATCCAGGCTGCCCGCCGGGCCGGGATGCTGGGCGATGGCATCATGGGATCGGGGCACAGCTTCGACATGGAGGTCCGCACCGGCGCGGGCGCCTATATCTGCGGCGAGGAGACATCCTTGCTGGAGAGCCTGGAGGGCAAGCGCGGCACGGTGCGCGCCAAGCCGCCGCTGCCGGCCATCGAGGGGCTGTTCGGACGCCCGACCGCCGTGAACAACGTGCTGTCCCTGGCCAGCATCCCCTGGATCATGGCCAATGGCGGCCCGGCCTACGCTGCTTTCGGCACCGGGCGGTCCCTGGGCACGCTGCCGGTCCAGTTGGCCGGCAACGTGGCGCGCGGCGGCCTGATCGAGTTGCCGTTCGGCGTGCCCGTGCGCGAGATCATCGAGAATTGGGGCGGCGGCACCCGCAGCGGACGCCCGTTCCGCGCGGTGCAGGTAGGCGGGCCGCTGGGCGCCTACTTCCCGGCGGCGCTGCTGGACACGCCGCTGGGCTACGAGGAGATGGCTGGGGCAGGCGGGCTGCTGGGGCACGGCGGGATCGTAGTGTTCGACGACACGGTGGACCTGGCGATGCAGGCCCGCTTCGCGTTCGAGTTCTGCGCCGCCGAAAGCTGCGGCAAATGCACGCCCTGCCGCATCGGCGCGGTGCGCGGGATGGAGGTCGTGGACCGCATCCTGGCCGGGATCGAGCCGGGCAAGAACTTCGCGGTGCTAGACGACCTGTGCGAGACCATGACCGACGCCTCGCTGTGCGCCATGGGCGGGCTGACGCCTGTGCCGGTGCAGAGCGCGCTGACCCACTTTCCCGAGGATTTCGACCGCGCCGGGCGCCTGCCCATGGCCGCGGAATAGGAGCGACGCATGGCCCTGATCCGCGAGCTGGACACCGGCACCCCGATCCGGGTGTCGAATACCACCGTCACCCTGACCATAGACGGGCAGGGCGTGACGGTGCCCAAGGGCACCTCCGTCATGGCCGCCGCCGCCGTGATGGGCACGCAGGTGCCCAAGCTGTGCGCGACCGACAGCCTGGAGCCGTGGGGGTCATGCCGGCTGTGCCTGGTGCAGATCGAGGGCCGGCGCGGCTTCCCGGCGTCCTGCACGACGCCGGCCGAGGACGGCATGGTCGTGCATACCGAGAACGGCGCCATCGCGAAGCGCCGCCGGGGCGTGATGGAACTGTATATCAGCGACCACCCGCTGACCTGCCTGACCTGCTCGGCCAACGGCGACTGCGAGCTGCAGGACATGGCGGGCAAGGTCGGCCTGCGCGACGTGCGCTACGGCTATGAGGGCGAGAACCACCTGGACGCGCCGACGGACGCGAGCAACCCCTACTTCACGTTCGAGGCCAGCAAGTGCATCGCCTGCTCCCGCTGCGTGCGGGCGTGCGAGGAGGTCCAGGGCACCTTCGCGCTGACGATGGAGGGGCGGGGCTTCGGATCCAAGATATCGGCGGGCGGCACCGACTTCATGGGGTCCGAATGCGTGTCGTGCGGCGCTTGCGTGCAGGCGTGCCCGACCGCGACGCTGAACGAGAAGGCCGTGATCGCGATGGGCACGCCGGAGCATTCCGTCGTGACCACCTGCGCCTACTGCGGCGTCGGCTGCTCCTTCAAGGCGGAGATGAAGGGGGAGACCGTCGTGCGGATGGTGCCGTACAAGGACGGCAAGGCGAACGCCGGGCACTCCTGCGTCAAGGGGCGGTTCGCGTTCGGCTACGCCACGCACAAGGACCGCAAGACCAAGCCGATGATCCGGGCGGCGATCACCGACCCGTGGCAGGAAGTGTCGTGGGAGCAGGCCATCGCGCACGCCGCCGGTGAGTTCAAGCGCATCCAGGCCCGGCATGGCCGGGACAGCATCGGCGGCATCACATCGTCCCGCTGCACGAACGAGGAAACCTATCTCGTGCAGAAGCTGGTGCGCGGGGCGTTCGGCAACAACAACGTGGACACCTGCGCCCGGGTCTGCCACTCGCCGACCGGCTACGGCCTCAGCGCCACGCTGGGGACCTCGGCGGGCACGCAGGACTTCGCCTCGGTGGACCATTCCGACGTGATCCTGGTGATCGGCGCCAACCCGACCGACGGGCATCCGGTGTTCGCGTCGCGCATGAAGCGGCGGCTGCGCAAGGGGGCCAAGCTGATCGTGGCGGACCCGCGGCGCATTGACCTCGTGAGGTCGCCGCACATCCAGGCGCAGCACCACCTGCCGCTGCTGCCCGGCACCAACGTCGCGCTGCTGAACGCCCTGTCCCATACCATCGTCACGGAGGGGCTGATCGCCGAGGATTACGTGCGGGAGCGGTGCGACCTGCAGGAGTTCGAGACCTGGGCGCGCTTCATCGCGCAGGAGCACAACTCGCCTGAGGCCAGCGAGGGCCTGACCGGCGTGCCGGCGGCGGACGTGCGGGCGGCGGCGCGGCTGTTCGCCACCGGCGGGGCGGCGGCGATCTACTACGGGCTGGGCGTCACGGAACACAGCCAGGGCACCACCGCCGTGATGGCGATGGCGAACCTGGCGATGGCGACCGGCAACATCGGCAAGCTGGGCGCGGGCGTGAACCCGCTGCGCGGGCAGAACAACGTGCAGGGCGCGTGCGACATGGGCAGCTTCCCGCACGAGTTCACGGGATACCGCCACGTCTCGGACGACGCGACGCGCGAGGTGTTCGAGGCGACGTGGGGCGTGCCGCTGTCCGCCGACCCGGGCCTGCGCATCCCCAACATGCTGGACGACGCGGTGGAGGGCACGTTCAAGGGCCTGTACATCCAGGGCGAGGACATCGCGCAGTCCGACCCCGACACCCAGCACGTGACCGCCGGGCTGCGGGCGATGGAGTGCGTGGTCGTGCAGGACATCTTCCTGAACGAGACGGCGAAGTATGCCCACGTCTTCCTGCCGGGGTCGTCGTTCCTGGAGAAGGACGGCACCTTCACCAATGCGGAGCGGCGGATCAATCGGGTGCGGAAGGTAATGTCGCCATTGGGCGGGCTGGCGGATTGGGAGGCGACGGTGGCGCTGTCCAACGCGCTGGGCTTCCCGATGGGCTACGCGCACCCGGGAGAGATCATGGACGAGATCGCGCGGCTGACGCCGAGCTTCGCCGGGGTGTCCTACGCCAAGTTGGATGCGCTGGGATCGCTGCAATGGCCGTGCAACGAGGACGCGCCGCTGGGCACGCCGATGATGCACGTGGACCGCTTCGTGCGCGGCAAGGGACGGTTCATGCTGACCGAGTTCGTGCCGACGCAGGAGCGCACCGGAGTGCTGTTCCCGCTGATCCTGACGACGGGGCGCATCCTGAGCCAGTACAACGTCGGCGCGCAGACCCGGCGGACCGAGAACAGCCGCTGGCACGAGGAAGACGTGCTGGAGATACACCCCTTCGATGCCGAGAGCCGCGGCGTCAACGACGGAGACCTGGTGGGGCTGGAGAGCCGGTCCGGCGACATCGCGCTGCGCGCGCGGATCAGCGAGCGTATGCAGCCGGGCGTCGTTTACACCACTTTCCACCATGCCAAGACCGGGGCGAACGTCATCACGACGGACCACTCGGACTGGGCCACCAACTGCCCGGAGTACAAGGTGACGGCGGTGCAGGTGCGGCGGACCAACCGCCCCTCCGACTGGCAGGCGCGCTTCCACGACGAGGATGTGAGCCTGACCCGCATCGCCGCGGCGCCGAGCGATGCGGCGCTGAGCGATGCGGATTAGGGGCGTGACGCGATGAAGGACGGGGTGCGATGAGGACCGAGGTGATGGCGCGGATGGCGAACCAGGTCGCCGACTTCTTTCGCGCCTACCCGCCTGCCGAGGCTCAGGCCGGCATACGCGACCACTTGACGGCGTTCTGGACGCCCAGGATGCGGTCGGCGTTCCAGGACTATGCCGCTGGCGGCGGCGCCGGGCTGGACCCCCTGGTCCTGGAGGCCATGCGGTCGGCGTCGGGCGGGTCCAATCCCGCCGCCCGCGCGGCGGCGCCCGCCGAGGCCAGCGGACAGGGCGCGAGCGACGCCGGGTAGGGGCGTCCGGTCCTGCGCGGGGCTGGGGCTGCCGCGCCAGGCCCGTCCGCATCACTTGCCACTCTCCCGTTGCTCGACCCCGCGGACGGCAGCGGCGGACGTGCAAGCCTGCGCCCGCGCTGGACGCCCGAGCCAATGCATCACCCTTGCGGGAAGGGCCGGGACGCGGCAATCCCTTTGGACGCGGCTGAACGCGCGACGGCTCTGGTGAGCTGGGACAGGAAAATCGGGAGGATGCGATGAAGGCACTCGACGGCGTCAAGATACTGGACTTCACCCATGTGCAGTCGGGTCCGACCTGCACCCAGTTGCTCGCCTGGTTCGGCGCGGACGTCATCAAGGTGGAGCGTCCGGGGGAGGGCGACATCACCCGCGGCCAGCTCCGCGACATTCCCGACGTGGACAGCCTGTACTTCACGATGCTGAACCACAACAAGCGCTCCATCACCGTGGACAGCAAGGCGCCCGAGGGCAAGAAGGTCATCGAGGAACTGGTACGCGCCTGCGACGTGCTGGTGGAGAACTTCGCACCCGGCGCGCTGGACCGCATGGGCTTCACCTGGGAGCGCATCCAGGAGCTGAACCCGCGCATGATCCTGGCCTCCGTGAAGGGCTTCGGCCCCGGCCCGTACGAGGACTGCAAGGTCTATGAGAACGTGGCGCAGTGCGCCGGCGGCGCCGCCAGCACCACGGGCTTCGACGACGGCCCGCCCCTGGTGACGGGGGCGCAGATCGGCGACAGCGGCACCGGGCTGCACCTGGCGCTGGGCATCGTGGCCGCGCTGTATCAGCGCAACGCGACGGGGCGCGGGCAGAAGGTGCTGGCGGCGATGCAGGACGGGGTGCTGAACCTGTGCCGGGTCAAGCTGCGGGACCAGCAGCGGCTGGCGCATGGGCCGTTGCGCGAGTTCCCGCAGTTCCCGGACGGCACGTTCGGGGAGGCCGTGCCGCGCTCCGGCAACGCCAGCGGCGGCGGCCAGCCCGGCTGGATCCTGAAGTGCAAGGGCTGGGAGACCGACCCCAACGCTTACATCTACTTCATAACCCAGGCCCCGGTCTGGAAGGCGATTTGCGAGGTCATCGGCGAACCCGGCTGGATCACCGACCCCGACTACGCCAAGCCCGCCGCGCGCCTGCCGCGCCTGAAGGCCATCTTCGCCCGCATCGAGCAGTGGACGATGACCCGGACGAAGTTTGAGGCAATGGCGGAGCTGAACGCCCACGACATCCCCTGCGGCCCCATCCTGTCCATGAAGGAGATCGCCGAGGACCAGTCGCTGCGCGCGACGGGCACGGTGGTGGAAGTGGACCATCCCACGCGCGGCAAGTACCTGACCGTCGGCAACCCCATCAAGCTGTCCGACAGCGCGACCGTGGTGACGCGTTCTCCGTTGCTGGGCGAGCACACCGACGAGATCCTGCGCGACGTGCTGGGGCTGGACCCCGACCGGATCGCGGCGATCCACGAGTCCGGGGCAGTGGGCGCGAAGCCCCGCATGGCGGCCGAGTAGGCCGCGCCCGCCGCGCCTGGCCATGGATCGTGGCGGCGCATCGCCCCGCGCCGCGGGCCGGGGGCGGGCAGGCGGCCCCGTGCTCCCGGGCTGCGGCACGGGATCATGCACAAGCCGCTGGACGCCCTGCGCCCCTGGTGCGAGGGGAAGGTGGCACAACCGGCCAAGTACCTTTATGCCCCAACCACCTTTATGCCCAAAGGATTTGCGCCTACGCCTTCTCGACCAGGTTGCCCGCACCGGCATCCAGGGCGAAGCAGGCGCGGTGCGGACCGCATCACACAGGCCCGGAATGGGACGGCGAGCGAACAGGACGGTGAAGCCATGAACATCCACGAGTATCAAGCCAAGGAGCTGCTGCGCGGCTACGGCGTCGCGGTCCTGGACGGCCACGTCGCCTGGACCCCCGCCGAGGCGGAGGCCGCCGCGGCCAAGCTGCCCGGCCCCATCTACGTCGTGAAGTCGCAAATCCACGCCGGCGGGCGCGGCGCCGGGCGCTTCCAAGGCCTGCCCGAAGGAAAGGGCGGCGTCCGCCTGGCCAAATCCCCCGCCGAAGCGCGCGAGGCCGCCGAGGCCATGATCGGCAACGTGCTGATCACCAAACAGACGGGCGCCGCGGGCCGCCGCGTCAGCCGCGTCTATGTCGAGGCCGGGTGCGCCATCAAGCGGGAACTTTACCTCTCGCTGCTTGTGGACCGCGGCACAGGCCGCGTCGCCATCGTGGCCAGCACCGAGGGCGGCATGGAGATCGAGCACGTCGCCGAGACCCAGCCCGACCGCATCATGCGCGTCGCCGTGGACCCGGCCAGCGGCGTGTTCCCGTTCCACGCCCGCAAGCTGGCCTACGGCTTGGGGCTGGAGGGCAAGCAGGTCGGCGCCTTCACCCGCTTCGTGACGGCGATGTACAAGGCGTTCATCGAGCTGGACTGCGAGGTCGTGGAGATCAACCCGCTGGTGGTGACGGAGGCCGGGGACGTCGTGGCGTTGGACGCCAAGGTAAGCTTCGACGACAACGCCCTGTATCGCCATCCCAACTTGGAGCCGCTGCGCGACGAAGGGGAGGAGGATCCCAAGGAGCTGGAAGCCAGCAAGCACAGCCTGAACTACATCGCGCTGGACGGCTCCATCGGCTGCATGGTGAACGGCGCCGGGCTGGCGATGGCGACGATGGACATCATCAAGCTGTATGGCGGCAGCCCGGCCAACTTCCTGGACGTGGGCGGCGGCGCCACCAAGGAGCGGGTGACGGCGGCGTTCAAGATCATCCTGTCCGACCCGCACGTCGAAGGCATCCTGGTCAACATCTTCGGCGGCATCATGCGCTGCGACGTGATCGCCGAGGGCGTGGTGGCCGCGGCGCGCGAAGTGAGCCTGGGCGTGCCGCTGGTGGTGCGGCTGGAAGGCACGAACGTCGAGCTGGGCAAGAGCATCCTGGCGAAGTCCGGCCTGCCCATCGTCAGCGCCGACAACCTGGCCGACGCCGCGCAGAAGATCGTCGCCGCCGTGAAGGGAGCCGCCTGATGGCCGTCCTGGTCAACGAGAACACCCGTGTCATCACCCAGGGCTTCACGGGCGCGCAGGGCACGTTCCACTCGGAGCAGGCCATCGCCTACGGCACTAAGGTCGTCGGCGGGGTTACTCCGGGCAAGGGCGGCAGCACGCACCTGAACCTGCCGGTTTGGGACACCGTGGCCCAGGCACGGGAGGCGACGGGCGCCGACGCCAGCGCGATCTACGTGCCGCCGCCGTTCGCAGCCGACGCCATCCTGGAGGCGATTGACGCCGGGGTGCCGCTGATCGTCTGCATCACGGAGGGCATCCCGGTGCTGGACATGGTGCGCGTGAAGCGCGCGCTGTCCGGCAGCGGGTCCCGCCTGATCGGCCCGAACTGCCCCGGCGTCATCACGCCCGACGCCTGCAAGATCGGCATCATGCCCGGCCACATCCACCGCCGCGGCTCCGTCGGCATCGTCAGCCGCAGCGGCACCCTGACCTACGAGGCCGTCAGCCAGACGACGGCCGCCGGCCTGGGCCAGAGCACCTGCGTCGGCATCGGCGGCGACCCTGTGAAGGGAACCGACTTCATCGAGGTGCTGGAGCTGTTCCTGGCCGACCCCGAGACGCAGAGCATCATCATGATCGGCGAGATCGGCGGCCAGTCGGAGATAGACGCCGCCGAGTTCATCGCCCACGCCAAGTCGAGCAAGCCGGTGGTCGGCTT
The DNA here is from genome assembly GCA_964250755.1 of uncultured Acetobacteraceae bacterium. Taxonomy (GTDB): domain Bacteria; phylum Pseudomonadota; class Alphaproteobacteria; order Acetobacterales; family Acetobacteraceae; genus DASWOJ01. The sequence continues at coordinate 96,221 of CAXUHB010000012.1, forward strand.
CATCGCCGGCGCGACGGCTCCGCCGGGCCGCCGCATGGGCCATGCCGGCGCCGTCATCAGCGGCGGCAAGGACACGGCGGAGGCCAAGTTCGAGGCCATGCGCCAGGCTGGCATCCACGTCGCCGAAAGCCCGGCGACCCTGGGCAGCACGATGGTCAAGGCACTAAGAGGCTAAACCGGCGCCGAGGATCCGCAAAAGCGGACCCGGCGCGGCACAAGCCCGCACGGCATAGGGAGGAAACAGCATGTCCATGAGCACGGCAACGGGCACGGCGTCGAGCACGGGAGCGCCGGCCGCCCCGGCCAGCGGGCGCTGGTGGCAGCTCGCCTTCGGCGTGACCTGCATGATGCTGATCGCCAACCTGCAATACGGCTGGACCTTGTTCGTCCAGCCGATCCGGCAGGCCCACAACTGGCCGGTCGCCGACATCCAGTTGGCGTTCGCCATCTTCATCGCGTTGGAGACCTGGCTGACGCCGGCCGGCGGCGCGCTCGTGGACCTGTTCGGGGCGCGGCGGGGGCCGAAGTACACCATCGCCATGGGCGGCGTCATGGTCGGCATCGGCTGGGCCATCCACGCCTATGCGGACTCGCTGACCCTGCTCTACGTGGGATCGGCGGTCACCGGCATCGGCGCCGGCTTCATCTACGCCACATGCGTGGGGATCGCGGTGCGCTGGTTTCCCGACCGGCGCGGGTTGGCCGTGGGCCTGACCGCCGCCGGCTTCGGCGCCGGCGCCGCCCTGACAGTGCTGCCGATCAAGGCGATGATCGAGAGCAGCGGCTACGCCCACACCTTCCTGGTGTTCGGCATCGGCCAGGGCGTGCTGCTGTTCGCCGTATCCTGGCTGCTGCGCATGCCGGAGCCGGGCGAGGTGCCCGCCGCGCCGTCCAGGAAGATCCAGCAGTCCTCCCGCAGCTTCACCCCGCGGGAGGCGCTGGGGACGCCGGTGTTCTGGCTGCTCTACGTCATGTTCGTGATGGTGTCGTCCAGCGGCTTGATGGCCACGGCGCAACTGGCGCTGATCGCGTCGGACTTCGGCATAGACAAGACGCTGCTGCTGGGCGGCGCCTCCGTGCTGGCGGTGGCCCTGGTGGTGGACAACATCGCCAACGGCGCGGCGCGGCCCTTCTTCGGTTGGGTGTCGGACCAGATCGGGCGCGAGAACACGATGATCATCGCGTTCTCCTTGGGCGGCGCGTCCTACCTGCTGCTCGGGTCGGTCGGAAACCAGCCCTGGCTGTTCGTGCTGTTCGCGGCGCTGATCTTTTTCACGTGGGGGGAGATCTTCAGCCTGTTCCCATCCACCTGCACGGATGCGTTCGGGCCGAAATACGCAACCGTCAACACCAGCCTGCTCTACACCGCCAAGGGCACCTCGGCGCTGCTGGTGCCGTTCGCCAACATGATCAAGACGGCGTCCGGAAGCTGGTACACGGTGTTCCTGGTCGCGGCAGGAATGAATTTCGTTGTGGTGCTGCTGGCGCTGTTCGTGCTGAAGCCGCTGCGTCGGGCGCAGGACACGGCATCGGACCGTATGCTGACATCAACGATCGAGGCTGCGCCAGCAGCGGCGATCCTGGAGGCCAGGGCTGCCCCGCATATCCAGCCGCTCCGCTAGGCTTCGCCTGCGCGGGGAAAAGCTCACCGCTGCTGGTGCAGGGGGAGGCGTTCAACCAACGGAGTTTGTGTGACGGGTGCCTACGCCAGCGCCCGCTTCACGAACCGTCCGGCCTGCATGATCGCCGGGATGTGTGCGCCCTGATCCTCCAGCAGCCCCCAGTCCTCCAGCGGGTTGCCGTCCACCACCAGCAGGTCGGCGTCGGCGCCGGGCTCGACGATCCCGGCCCGGCCCTCCAGCCGGCACAGCCTGGCGGCCACCGTCGTCGCGCTCTGCAGCACGTCCATCGCCGGCAGCAGCCGCGCCCGCAGCCGGAACTCGCCGGACTGGTGCTGGTGCATCGGCCCCAGCAGGTCCGACCCGTAGGCCATCGGCAGCCCTGCGGCCTGCATCACCGCCAGCGAGTCCAGCCCGGCCTGCCGCACCGTCTCGATCTTCGCCACGCTGTCCGGCGGCAGCCCGAGCGCCGCTCCCTCCACCGCCAGCCGCTCATAGGTGATCAGCGTGGGCACGGCGACGCAGCCCGCCTTTGCCGCCATCGCCGCGCCCTCGCGGGTAATCAGGTTGCAATGCTCCAGCGAGTGGACGCCGCACTCGACGGCGCGGCGGATTGCCGCGTCCGTGTAGAGATGCGCGGACACGTAGGTGCCCAGGTTCTCCGCTTCCTCCACCGCGGCCAGCAGCTCGCCGCGGGAGAACTGCAGCATGTGTATGGGATCGGCGGGGGAAGCGATGCCGCCATTGGCCATGACCTTGATGAAGTCCGCCCCGGCCCGCAGCTCCTCCCTGGCGGCCAGGCGCACCGCATCCACTCCGTCGCACAAGCGTCCCATCGCACCGACCCGGTGCTGGAAGGGCGCACGGTCGTCCCCGCGCGGGCGGCTGTCGCAGTGGCCGCCGGTCTGGCTGAGCGCCTTGCCCGAGATCACCAGCCGCGGCCCGGGCGTCACGCCCGCCGCCTGCGCCTCCGCCAATCCGCGGTCCGCGCCGCCCACGTCGCGCACGGTCGTGAAGCCGCGCATCAGCATGGCCTCCATGATCCGGCCGGCCCGCAGCGCCGCGAGCGAGGAGGGCTGCGCCGCGTTGGCGCCCAGGTTCGCCATGGCCGCGACCACGTGGACGTGGGCGTCAATCAGCCCGGGCATCAGCACGCGCCCGCCGAGGTCCACGCGCTCCGCCGCGGTGCTGGTGATGGGCCGGTCCGACACCTCCTGGATCGCGCCGCCGTCCACCAAAACCTCCATCCCGTCCCGCAGGCCGTCGCGGCGGGGGTCCAGCAGGCGCAGGTTGGTGAACAGGGTCGCGGTCATGCCTGATGCTCCAAGGGGGCCGCCAAGGTGCCGAACGGGTCGTCCACGGACGGGCAGGGCAGGGTGAACCAGCGTGGGCCGGCTTCGGTCATGTGGACGATGTCCTCCAGCCGGATGCCGAACTCGCCGTAGATGCAGATCGTCGGTTCGATAGAGAAGCACATGCCCGGCTGCAGCTTCGTGCGGTTGCCGCGGACCATGTAGGACTCCTCATGGACGTCCATTCCGATGCCATGGCCTGTGCGGTGCGGCAGGCCGGGCGTTTCATAGTCCCGGCCGAAGCCGCCGGCGTGGATCGCGCCCCGGGCGGCGGCGTCCACCGCCTCGCACGGGGCGCCAAGCTGCGCCGCATCGAAGCCGGCCTGCTGGGCGCGGCGCTCCAGATCCCAGATTTGGCGCTGCCGGGGCGTGGGGTCGCCGAAGACGTAGCTGCGGGTGATGTCGGATCGGTAGCCTTGCACGAAGCAGCCCGTGTCTATCAGCACCATGTCGCCGTCCCGCAGGGTTTGCGGATAGGGCACGCCGTGCGGGTAGGCCGTGGCCTCCCCGAACTGCACGGCTCGGGAGGCGGGCTGGCCGCCCAGCTTGCGGTGCGCGGCGTCCAGGAAGCCCGCCACCTCCGTCGTGGTCATGCCCGGCGCAAGCGCCCGCGCCGCCGCCTTCTGGACGGCCAGGGTGATGTCGTTCGCCGCCTGCATCAGCGCGACCTCCCCAGCCGACTTCACCATGCGGCAGCCCGCCGTGACCGGGGCGGCGCTGGCCAGGGAGAAGCTGTTGCCTGCCCGGCGCAGCCCGTCCACGGTGTGGAAGGGGGTCAGCGGGTCCACCCCAAGCGTGCCGCCGCTGCATCCGATGCTGCGCAGGGTCTCGATGACCAGTGCCGTGGGGTCCTCGTGCTCCTCCCAGGTGCGGATGTCGGCGTCGAACTGCATCAGCTCGCGCGTCTTCGGCGCTTCGAACGCCGGGCTGAGCAGGACGGGCGGGCCGTCTGCCGGGATCAGGGCGCCGTGCAGGCGCTCGGTCAGGTGCAGGGCGACGCCGGTGAAGTAGCGGAGGTTGGTGGAGGTATCGAGGTAGAGGGCGTCCAGGCCGGCGGCGCGCATGAGGGATTGCGCCTTGGCGATGCGGGCGTGCAGCTCGGCCGGCGGGGTGGGCTGGGCGTCCGCCGCCATCGGCGACATGGCCGCCAGTTCCGCCTCGAACGTCGAGCCGCCCACGCCTGCCGTCATCCCCATGCCTCCCGTTGCGTCCGGTCCCACGCTAGGGGAAGGCTGCCGGTGCGGCCAGCCCGCGCAGGTCTGGGCGGCACTGGCGCGAAGCGGACCTCCGGACGTTTGCGAACAGACGAAGGCTCGGAGCAGGCTCATGCGGCTTGCACGGCGGAGGCCACCTGTGCGGCGGGCCGCATCAGCCTGCTTGCATCCGGAGCGGAGTCAATGAGCTTGGGTGTTGCTGCGAGCCTCGGTGTTGCTGCGGCGCAGCATGGCTGGCCGCCATGTCCCTGCGTTCCAAGTGAGGCCGGGCATGGCCGCACATGCCCAGGATGCGATTGTCGTTGTTAGTACGCACAGAGCATCTGTTGCCGTCCATCTCGATGCCGTGCCGCATCGCTGCAAGCGGCACCCGGTCGGCACGCTGACCATCGCAGATGATGTTCCGGGACCGCCGCCCTGTCTGGGATTTCGTTGCTCAAGAGGCACAGATTGCACGCCGGGCTGGTTGCCTGCACCCAAGAAGTCCCGTGGGCGGCAGGTCACTCCCAGTCTGATCTGCGGCCTCGAACCCGGGCTTGACCGTGCTGGCGGTGCCGACGCGCGGCAGGCATCCAAGCCAACTGGCCATGATATTCCATAACTTACATTCTACGACTTGCAGTCGAGGCGCCGCCAGCCAGGCACAGCACCATCCCAAGCGACTGTGGCAGTGTTTCCCGCCAGTGCGCCGGCCCATGACCCCGCACTGCCTAGCGAACCCGGCCGGCGGCGCCTGCGTAGTAGGCCCGCGACGGCCGAAGGAGCAAGGTGATGCCGACCCGACCCCATCCAGACCAGGCCACCCCGCAGCTTGCCCGGCGCACAATCCGCGCTGCGCTCGCTGTCGCAGCGCTCCTTCTCGCAGCCTTGCCCGCCCGCGCCCAGGTCGGCCCGCTCGGCCCACCCGGTATCCCTGCCGCCCGTTATCCCACGCCGGCACGGCAGGTCGCCTCCATCATCTCCGACCGTTGGGCCAACGAGGACCAGCGGGAGCGCGCGGGCGAGGCTCAGCGCGTGATGGACTTCCTGCATGTACAGCCGGGCATGTCGGTGGCCGACATCGGCGCCGGCAACGGCTACTATGTCGAGCGTCTGTCACGCCGCGTCGGCCCGTCCGGGCGCGTGCTGGCGCAGGACGTGGTGCCCGCCTACCTCGCGGGCCTGCAGCGCCGCGTCACGCAGTCCGGTCTGTCCAACGTGGTGGTCGGGCTGGGCGAGGCCGGCGACCCCCGCCTGCCGCCGGGGTCCGTGGACCTCGCCCTGCTGGTTCATATGTATCACGAGATCCAGCAGCCTTTCGGCCTGATGGCCAATCTGGTGCCTGCCCTGCGTCCCGGCGCCCGCGTGGCGATCATAGACACCACGCGCGCCACCCAGGAGCACGGCACGCCGCCTGCCCTGCTGGATTGCGAGCTGCAGGCTGTCGGCTACCGCCGGGTCGCCACCCTGCCGATGGAGGGCGGGTCCGAGTATCTGGCCGTGTTCGAGCCGCCGGCCCAGGCTCCCGCCCCGGATGCGATCCGTCCCTGCTCAGTTCGCTAATCTCTCCCGGAGGTTCCGGGCCGTTGGGGCTGCGACAGCCACCCGGTCGCGCAAGATGTTGCCGGGCGGCGATGCCGCCCCGTTAAGCCGCCCGAACCAGGCGTTCCGCCAGCGCCGGCACCTCCGCGAACTCATCTGCCGTGGCCGCCGCACCCTCCCCCATGCCGGCCGGGCCGTAGCCCCACCGCGCGAAGATGCAGGCCACCCCGGCCCCTGCCGCGGCCAGCACGTCGTTGCGGTGGTCGCCGACCATTACCGACAGCGCCGCACCTCCGTCCGCCGCCGCCAGGGTTTGCAGCAGGTGCGCCGGGTCGGGCTTGCGCATGGCGAAGCTGTCGCCCCCGCCCACCGCCGCGAACCAGTGCGCCAGGCCTAGCGCGTGCAGCATCGCCCGCGCCGCCGCCTCCGGCTTGTTGGTGCAGACCGCGAAGCGCCAGCCCCGTCCCCGCATCAACGCCAGCGCGTCCTCAGCGCCGGGGTAGGCGCGGGTCCCCACCGCGGCATGGGCCGTGTAGTCCGCCAGGAATGCCGCGAATCCGGGCTCGTCTGCGGCCTTGCCCCGCGCCGTGCAGGCACGGCTGTGCAGCGCCCGCGCCCCGTCCCCGACCATCGCCGCCACCTCGGCACGGCTGAACGCGGATAAACCCTGCGCCGCCATCGCCCGGTTCAGCGCCGCAGCCAGGTCCGGCACGGAGTCCACCAGCGTCCCGTCCAGGTCCAGCACCAGCGTGCGCTGCATCCCGCCAGGGCCTGCCCTGCTACGCCTGGTGAAACGGACGGTCCCCCGCAACCGTCACCCGCGTGCCGCTGCGTGTATGCGGGTGGTAGTCCCACAGCGCATGGTGCTGCGCCGCCCTGTTGTCCCAGAACGCCACCGACCCCGGCGCCCAGCGGAACCGGCATTGGAACTCCGGCGACTCGATGTGCCGGAACAGGAATTGCAGCAGCGCATCGCTTTCCGCCTTGTGCAGCCCCATGATGCGCGTCGTGAAGAAGGAGTTCACGAACAGCGCCTGCCGCCCCGTGACCGGATGGGTCCGGACGACGGGATGCTCCGCCCGGGGATACACCCGGCCCCGGTCGTCGGCGCCGTAGCGCCCGCGATACAGCCCCTCCCCGTCATGCACCGCCGTCAGCCCGGCCAGCATCGTCCGCATCGGCTCGGACAGGGCCTCGTAGGCGGCGTACATGTTGGAGAACAGCGTGTCCCCGCCGACATCCGGCAGCACGCGCATGTGCAGCACGCTGCCCATCGGCGGCTCGGCATCGCAGGACACGTCGGAGTGCCAGCCCTCCCCGTTGGCGAATTTCGAGTTGGCGTCGGTGTGGATCAGCATGACCTCGGGATGCCCCGGCGCCGATGGCGCGGCAGGGTGGACGTGCAGCGGGCCGAAGCGCCGCCCGAACTCCTTCTGCTGCACGTGATCCATCGTCTGGTCCCGGAAGAACACGACCAGGTTGTCCATCAGCGCATCATGGACAGCCTGGAACGCCTCGTCCCCCAGGGGCCGGGACAGGTCCAGGCCCAGCAGCTCCGCCCCGATGACGGGCGTGACCTTGCGTATGGTGATGTCCGGCTGCACCGCGGCCTCCCCTTGCTTCGGGCCAGGTTGCCGCGCCGCGCGGGGCTGGGTCAACCGCCGTCCAGGCCGTGCGCCTCGGGGAAGAACAGGTCGCGCCAGGTCTCGGGCCGGCCCTGCATGGTGCCGGCGGCGTGCATGAAGGCCACGAAGTCCATCACCCGCCGGGGGGTGGTGGTCCACTCGTTCTCGGGCCGGCGTATCATGGCGGCGACGGCCTCCGGCGCGAGGCGCGACCGCTCGGCACGGACCCAGACGGCGGCGGCCTCCTCCGGGTGGTCGCGCACGGTAGCCAGGGCACGGTCCAGCGCGGCTAGGAAGGCGGCCACCACCTGCGGGTGCGTCTCCCGGTAGCGGCTGGTGGTCCAGGCCAGGTTGAAGCTGTGCGGCCCGCCCAGCACGTCGTAGCTGTCCAGGATGCGATGGATGCGGGGAGATTGCAGCTCCTCATACATGTAGGGGGCCGAGGTGAAGTGCGCCGTGATCTCGGTCCCGCCGCCCAGCAGCGTCGCCTGCCCGTCCGGGTGGCTCATGGAAACCGTCAGCGGGTCCAGCCGCCCGGCCTGCCCCGTGCCGAATGCCTGCTGCGCCGCCATCTGCAGCACGACGGCCTGGATGGACACCTTGACCGCCGGCAACGCGATTCGGTCGTGCTCGGTCAGGTCGGCGACGCCGCGCACGTTGGGGTTGGAGGTGTTGAGCCAGATCGGCATGTTGCCCAGCGACGCCAAGCCGCGCACCCGCAGGTTGGTGCGGGTGCGCCCCCACAGCGTCAGCAGAGTCGTGACGCCGCCCGTGGCGATGTCCAGGTTGCCCGAGATCAGGCCGTCGTTGATCGGCGGCCCGCCGGAGAAGGTCAGCCACTCCACTTGCAGGTCCAGGCCGCGGGCTGCGCCCTCCTGCTCCAGCAGCTTGGCGTCCTGCATCAGGATCAGCGGCAGGTAGGAGATGCCGAACTGCCGGGCGATGCGGACGGCCTCAGCCCGCCCGGCATGGACGCTGCCCAGCAGCAGGGTGGCGGCAAGCGTCAGCCGGCACAGGATGAGCATGAAAACCTCCGGTATGGGCGTGCAGGGTAGGCCCGCCCTGGCCCGGCGGGAAGCGGCGCCGGCGCTCCCCCCCGGGTAGCCCGCGCCCAGTGCTGGCGCGTGCGCCGTGCGCGGTCTAGACACCCCTGAATAGCCTGTGCCTGAACGACCACTTCTTGAACGACCCTGCCCGACTGCCCGCGCCGACGCGCCCCTTGCCGGAGCACAGCGATGCCAGCCTCCGCCCGCCCCGTCCCTGCCAGCCCTGCCTCTCCCGCCCCCGCGCGGGCCTGATGGACGACCAGCCCGCCACCACCGATCAGGCCGTCGAGTTCTTCCGCCGCAAGGGCGCCGACGGCCCATGCCCGATCTGCCGACAGACGCGGTGGCTGCTGCACAGCGGCTTGGACCGCGGCGTGGACGTGTTCCGCGTGCCGCGTCAAGTGGACTACGTCGTCAGCAACCTGCAGGTCTATGTCATGATCTGCGAGAACTGCGGCCTGGTGCGCCAGCACGTGCGCGACCTCGTGGACGGCACCATGAACCCGCCCAGCGGCGGCCTGTTCATGCCGTCCGAGCAGCCGGAGTGACACGGCGGCCCTTCCTGCTTGCAACGGCTCCCGCATGGCGGTGATGGCAGCGGCGGCTCCTTGGCCGGTGCGCGTGCTGGCCAGCCACCAGCGCACCAGCACCGCCGTCGCGCTGGGCATCCTGACCTACCTGCTGCTGCCCGCCGCCAGCCTGCCCGGTGCCAGCCTGCCCGGCGCGCGGGGCGTGCTGGCCTGGGACGTCGGCGCGCTGGCCCTGCTGGGAATGGCCGCGCACCTGTTCGCCACCGGCGTGGGCGACCGCATGATCCGCAACGCCGCCCGGCAGGCCGAGGGAGAGTGGGTCATCTTCGCCGTGACCCTATCCGGCGTCGTGTTCAGCTTCGTCGCACTCACTGCCGTGCTGGGCGGCGTCAAGGACCTGCCGCCGCTGGATAAGCGCCTGCACGTCGCCCTCGTCGCGACGACCCTGTTGCTGTCCTGGCTGGTGACGCACGTCGTCTTCGCCCTGCGCTACGCCCACGAGTACTATGCGACCGACGCGACGCCCGGCCCCGGCATAGACGCCGGGCTGGAGTTCCCGGGGCAGGAGCCGCCGGACTACTGGGACTTCTGCTACTTCTCGGTGGTGCTGGGAATGACGTTCCAGGTGTCGGACGTGCAGATCACGTCCAGGAAGCTGCGCCGGCTGGCGCTGGTCCACGGGCTGATCGGCTTCCTGTTCAACACCGTCATCGTGGCGCTGACGGTCAACATCGCCGCGAGCCTGCTCTGATCCGCGCCAGCTTGCCCCCTCGGCGCCTGGGTCAACGCCTGGCCAGCGCCGCATCGCAGTTCATTCGCCCGGCCATCAGGCAGTCCTCGATTACCGCCTTGTCGCGCAGATGCGTGAACAGGAACAGCCCAGCAACCACCAGCGCCAGCGCCAATGCCAGACCAGCCAGGCTGAGCGTCACGCGGTCCTCCTCGCCGGCATCGTCCTCGCCGTGCCGCGCATCGTCCAGGCCCGCCGGAAATCCGCGCATCGCGCCCTCCTCTGCAGGCCATGCCTGCCCTCACATGTTAACGACAACTCTACCCTGGATTGCAAGCGGAACATCCGGATGACCAGCGGCGGTTCAGGTGTTCCCGGCGGAACTATGGCACTCCCCGCGCGGGATGCCCAAGAACATCTTGCAACAGCCGACCCGGCCTTCGCGGCGTTGATCGCCCGCGTCGGCCCCTGCACCGCCGCGCCCAAGCCGCGCGAACCCTATGAGGCCCTGGTGCGCGCCATCGCTCACCAGCAGCTGCACGGGCGCGCGGCGGAGGCGATCCTGGGGCGCCTGATGGCGCTGCATCCCGACCCTTTCCCGTTGCCGCACCAACTGCAGGCCACGCCGGACGAGGCGCTGCGGGCTTGCGGCTTCTCCGGCAGCAAGGTCGCGGCGTTGCGCGACATCACCTTGCGCACCCTGGACGGCACCGTGCCCGGCTCCGCCGCAGCCGCCGGCATGAGCAACGCGGAGCTGATCGAGCGGCTGGTGACCATCCGCGGCGTCGGCCGGTGGACGGTGGAGATGCTGCTGATCTCCACTCTCGGACGCCCCGACGTGCTGCCCGTGGACGACTTCGGCGTGCGGGAGGGCTGGCGCATCATCAAGGGGCTGGAGGCGCAGCCGCGCCCGCGCGAGCTGGCGCGCATCGGTGAGGCCTGGGCGCCCTTCCGCTCCACAGCCGCCTGGTATCTCTGGCGCGCGGCGGACGAGGGCAAGACGGTCAAGCACCCAGGAACGCCGCAACCGTCTGGATGAACGCCGCGGGAGCATCGGCGTGCAGCCAGTGCCCGGCGTTCCGCAGCGTCACGAAGCGCGCAGCGGGGAACGGCGCGCGAAACGCCGCGCGGTTCTCCGGCGTCACGAAGTCCGACCGTTCTCCACGTATGGCCAGCACCGGGCCGGGGTAGGTGGTTGCCGGGGCGTCCCAGCCCTCGATGGCTGGCAGCGCCGCCGTGATCTCGGCCAGGCCGATGCGCCAGGACGGTTCGGCGCCTGGCCCGGCGCCGGGCCGCAAGTTCTGCAGCAGGAAGCCGCGCACGCCGGGGTCGGGGACCGCGGGGGCCAGCAGCGCATCGGCCTGGCCCCGTGTCAGCCCTGGCTGCAGCGGCAGCGCCCGCATGGCGTCGGCGACGGCGCGGTTGTTGTGCCGGTAGGCTACGGGCGCGATGTCGGCCACCACCAGGCGGCTGACCCGATCCGGCGCCAGCAGCGCCGCCTGCATCGCCGCCTTGCCGCCCATCGAGTGCCCCAGCACCGCCGCCTGCGCGATGCCGCGCGCCGTCATGCTGTCCAGCACGTCCGCGGCTATGTCCGCATAGGTCATGGCGGCAGCATGCGGGCTGGACCCGTGGTTGCGGAGATCCAGCGCCACCACACGGTGCGACCCGGCCAAGGCGCGCTGCACTGCGGCAAAGTTGCCGGACGACCCGAACAGCCCGTGCAGCAGCACGACGGGCGGGCCGGACCCGGACCCTGTCCCGGACTCCGTCCCGTGCAGGATCACGCGGCCCCGCTTCCCACCAGGCGCGCATACAGGGCGGGGTCGGTCGCGCCCTCCGTGCTGAACAGCAGCACCCGGCTGGCCCGGTCCAGGCCCAGCGCCGCCCGCGCCTCCGGGTCCGCCGCGGCCAGCAGCAGGCCGGCCAGCCCGGCCGCGCCGCTTTCGCCGGACACGACGCCGCACGCCGCCAGCGCCCGCATGGCGGCGACGGCAGCGGCATCGGAGATGGACAGGAACGCCGCAGCCGCGCGCTCCAGCTCCTGCCAGGCGATCAGGCTGGGTTCGCCGCAGGCCAGTCCGGCCATCAGGGTGTCCAGGCCATGCACGGCCGTGGCCGCCCCGGCCTCTGCGCTGGCCTTCAGGCAGGCGGCGTCATGCGGCTCCACGACAATGAGCGCCGGGGCGGGCTGCAAGGTGCGGAGCTGGACGGACACCGCCGCCGCCATGCCGCCGACGCCGCCCTGCGCGAAGGCGTGGGTCGGCGGCGGCCCCGTCCACGCCTCCAGCGCCTCCGCCGCCATCAGCCGGTAGCCCTGCATGATCTCGCGCGGGATCTCGGTGTAGCCGGGCCAGGACGTGTCGGACACGACGTGCCAGCCCTCGGCCTCCGCGGCGGCGGAGGCGGCGCGGACGCTGTCGTCATAGGTGCCCGGGACCTCCCGCACCTCGGCGCCGTAGGCAGAGATGGCGTTGCGGCGGTTCTGGGTGACGCCGGGGTGGACGAAGATGACGCAGCGCGCGCCGAACCGCTGCGCGCCCCATGCGACGCTGCGGCCGTGGTTGCCGTCCGTGGCGCAGGTGACGGTGATGCCCGCGGCGTGGTGGGCGCCCGCCTCCAGCTCGGCGGCGCTGGCTGACTTGGCGATGCCCTGCCGCGCCAGCTCCGCCTGCATCACGCCCAGCACGGCGTAGGCGCCGCCCAGCGCCTTGAAGCTGCCGAGGCCGAAGCGCCCGGCCTCGTCCTTCACCTGCACGGATGCCACGCCCGCCTGCGCCGCCAGGGCCGGCAGGTCGTGGAGGGGGGTCGGGGCGTAGCCGGGCCAGGCCGTGGCCTCCGCCCGCGCCCGGCGGAACCCGCCGACGGGCAGCACGGTCAGGCCGGGCAGGCCGCGGCGGGGGTTGACGGTCCAGCGCAGGCTCATGGCAGGCAGCGGGCAGCGGGGGTCATCATAGCCCAGCATCGCGCGCGGGGCGCGCGGCGGCTAGTGCCGGCCGTGGGACGGCGGCCAGGCACACCGCGGAGTCAAGTGCCGCTGGCCTCCCCGGCGTGCAAGGTCTGCGCGGGGCTGGCGGCAGCGCGCTGGACGGCGCCGGCCTGTGTTGCCGCCGAAGTTGACTTCGCTGTCCGCGCCGCCCTACAACCCGCCCCGATGCGCAGGCACCCCTCCCGGGGCGGCCAGCCGTCCCACGTCCACAAGAAGCAGCCGCCCGGTCCACCGGGACGGTCCTGAATCAGGAACCCATCATGTTCGCAGTCATCCGCACCGGCGGAAAGCAGTATCGCGTCATGCCCAATGACGTGCTGAAGATTGAGAAGCTGCCTGGCGAGGCCGGGGAGACCATCACCTTCACCGACGTGCTCGCCGTGGGCAGCGCCGCCGGCACCACGCTCGGCGCCCCGCTGGTCGCAGGCGCCACCGTGACGGCCACCGTCATCGCGCAGGACCGGCTGGACAAGGTCATCATCTTCAAGAAGCGCCGCCGGCAGAACAGCCGCCGCAAGAACGGCCACCG
>CAXUHB010000013.1:0-100504 GCA_964250755.1 uncultured Acetobacteraceae bacterium
ACATCCGCACCATCTTGGGAATCCCAGGAGTCAACGTCAGAGCGGGTTGGTATTATGCGATATCTTGCACGCAGGCTGCGCGCTTGCCCCTTCGCAGCCGCGCTGGCGGTGGTCGGAGCGCTGTCCGCGCCCGTTGCTGCCCATGCACAGGGCAGCAGTTGGCCAGGCCGGATCGAGATCCTGCCAGTCCGCTCGCAGACGCTGCCGGTCGAAGCTTTCCTGCGCGGCGACAAGGCCGGGCCGGAGGTGCTGCTGGGCGGCGAGCTGCGCCTGCCTCTCGGCGCCGCGGGCCGGGTTCCGGCGGTGATCCTGATCCATGGTTCCGGAGGCATCGGGGCTGGCCCCGACATGTGGGCGCACATCTTGAACGAGGCGGGAATCGCCGCCTTCATCCTGGATAGCTTTTCCGGACGCGGCATCGTCTCGACGGTGGAGGATCAGGATCAACTCAATTCTCTCTCGATGACGGTGGACGCCTTCCGGGCGCTCGACGTGCTGGCGGCGCACCCGCGCATACGTCAGGACCGCATCGCCGTCTGGGGCTTCTCGAAAGGGGCGGTGCTGGCCGTTTACTCGGCCGTGGCGCGGTTCCGCGACGCCTTCGGCAGCCGCAACCGCTTCGCCGCCCATGTCGGCTTCTACACGCCCTGCAACATCGCTTACGACGGGGACAGCGGAATGAACGGCGTTCCCATCCGCCTCTACCACGGCAGCAGCGACGATTACGTGAACCCGGCGGCATGCCGAACCCTCCTGGCACGCCTGCAGCCGGCCGGGGTGGACGTCACCCTGACCGAATACGCGGACAGCCAGCACGGCTTCGATAACCCGTCCTCGCCGTCCCTCGTCTCCGTGCCGAAGGCGCAGAGCACGCGCAACTGCCGACTCAAGGAAGGGCCAGGCGGCACCCTGGTTGAAGCGGACAGCGGACAACCCTACGCGGTCAAGACCGCGGCGTGCGTCGCCATCGGCGCCCACGTCGGCCACAACGCGCAGGCGACGGAGGCGGTACGGACCGACGTAATGGCCTTCCTGACCGCGACCCTTCTGCACTAGGCCGTTGCAGGGTGCGCGGTGCAGGGCTGGGCACCAGCGTCTCAACCGGCTGTCATCGTCGCCATGCAGGCGGTGTTACAGCAGAGGGGTTTCAGCCCGTCCGTCGGAAGCTTGAGGCCGCCCCAGCTTGCGCGTTGCCGCGTCCGCTGGGCCGGGATGACCGATACGCCGCCGCCGCCCGGGCACGACCTGTCACAAGCCAGGCCGCGCCCGGGCCTGCCTTGATCAACAAAGAGTTGGGAACGCGTTATCCGGCGTTGGCCAGCTTCACTGGCGCCTCGGCTCTGCCGCTGCTCCCAACCGGCTTCTTCACCGTGGCCGTCGCTTCCGCCATGATCTCGCGCAGGTCGCGCAGGAACGCCTGCCCCTTGAGGGTCCGCTGCACGAGGACGCTGCGGCGATCCATCGGATCCACCTTGCGGCGGGCGAGGTCCAGCTCACCCAGCCTGTCAAGGGCACGGGTGATGGCGGGCTTGGATACGTTCAGGTCGGCGGCCAGGCCGCGGACGGTGTGCGCCGCATCCTGCAGGTAACAGGTCAGAAACACGCCAAGCTGGCGCGCCGACAAATCAGGCCCATCCCGGCGCACGAGCGCGACAATCGTGTCACGGAGCACGGTAACGGACTGGTCGGGGGAGAGGGATGTTGCCACGTTAGGTTCCTTTTCAAAGGCATGTTCATGCCGGGGTGCAATGCCGGGGCGAGTTTATTTCAAAGCCCCAGCGGTAACGGGTTGCGCCGATGCCGTTGCTGACCAGCATATGGTGAATTTCACAGGCGTTAACATCAGATAACGCATGAGTTAAGAGGCGGAAAGTTCCTGTCTAGTACACCATATCGTCATCGTCTCATTTGAGGATATGGTTACGCAAGCGCGTTGCACACCCCGCACAACGAAAACAAAGCGCGCAGGCCCAAGGCCTCGCCGCCTTCCGGCCGGCCCGGACGCGCCGCATCGTTCCAGGCGTAGGTGTCGAGGTGCGCCCAGCGCACACCGGAAGCAACGAACCGTTGCAGGAACAGTGCCGCCGTCACAGCTCCGGCCATCGGCTTGCTGGACGCGTTGCCCATGTCCGCCACGCTGCTGGCCAGCCACGGGTCGTAGCCCGGCCACAACGGCAGCCGCCACATCGGGTCGTGCGCCGCCGTGCCCGCCTGCAGCAGGGCCGCGGCCAGGCCATCGTCGGGCGTGAACAGCGCCGGCAGGTCCGGCCCCAGGGCAACTCTCGCCGCACCCGTCAGCGTCGCCGCATCCAGCAGCAGCGCCGGATGCAGGTCCGACATTTCGGCCAGCAGGTCGCACAGCACCAGCCGCCCCTCGGCGTCGGTGTTGCCGATCTCGACGGTCAGGCCGCGCCGGGTCCGCAGCACATCCATCGGGCGCATCGCGCCGCCGGACACCATGTTCTCGGCGCAGCCGATTCGCACCTGCAGGCGCACGGGCAAGTCGGCCTCCATCACCATCTGCGCCAGCGCCAGCATCAGCGCCGCCCCGCCCATGTCCTTCTTCATCCGCAGCATCCCTGCTGAGGGCTTGAGGTCGTAGCCGCCGCTGTCGAAGCACACGCCCTTGCCGCACAGCGCCACCAACGGCGCATCCAGCCCGGCCCCGCTGCCGGACCACGCGAACCCCGCCACCTCCGGCCCCCGCGCGCTGCCCCGGCCCACGGCGGCGATGGCGGGATACTCCCGCTCCAGCATCGCACCGGCGGCATGATGCGGCGCCGCCCCGAATTGGGCGCCCAGCGCCAAGGTCGCCGCTGCAAGCTCTGCGGGGCCGAGCGCGTTGGCCGGCGCATTGATCAGGTCGCGCGCCATCCAGGTGGCCCGGGCGGCGCACAGGGCGCCTGGGTGCGCCTCCGCTCCGGCCAGCAGCGCCGGCCCGCGCTTCGGCCGGGCATAGGCCGTGTATTGGTAGGCCCCAAGGCAGAAGCCCAGCACCGCCGCCTCACCGTCGAAGTTCCCGGCCTCAAGCCGCCACGCCGTCCCATCCGGCAGCGCCATCGGCAGGGCGCCATGCGCCCATGGCGACTGGTCCGCGCCCAGGCCCAACACCGCACCGGCCACACCGTTCCCGTCCGGCACGAGCATGATCTGTCCCGCCGCCCCGGTGAACCCTGCCGCCGCCAGAAACGCGCCCGCGCCCGCCGGCAAGGCCGCCATCGCGCCCGCAAGGCCATCCGGACGCACGGACCAAATGGGAAGCGGCGGCGTTCCGGCTGACGATCCCGGCGGCGCAAGGCAGGTCAGCGCGCGTCCGGTCATGCCGTGTGAATCCATGAGACTCGAGTCATGTCGGAGGCGTCCTTTCCTGGCTGCGGAACGCTGGAATCCTTAGCGCCGCCATCCCGCAAGGCAAACCCGATTGTGTAGCGCCGCCCCCGGTCTCGGCCAGGCGTTCCGCTTGCAATAATGCCGCTCCCGCCCAACCATCTTCCCATGCAGGGACTCCCCTCCCGGGTCAAAGCCGTGCTCGGGCCGACCAACACCGGCAAGACCCACCTTGCGATCGAGCGCATGCTCGCCCACAGCTCAGGCATCATCGGTTTCCCGCTCCGCCTGTTGGCGCGCGAGAACTACGACCGCATGGTGAAGGCCAAGGGCGTGCGCAACGTCGCGCTCATCACTGGGGAGGAGAAGATCGTCCCCGCCAACGCCCGCTGGTATTCCTGCACGGTCGAGGCGATGCCGCTGGACCGCGCGGTCGAGTTCCTGGCGGTGGACGAGATTCAGCTCTGCGCCGACCCCGACCGCGGCCACATCTTCACCGAGCGCCTGCTTCATGCCCGCGGCCTGGTGGAGACCATGTTCCTGGGTGCCGAGACCATACGCCCCCTGCTGCAGCGCCTGATCCCGCAGGCGGAGGTGCAGACCCGGCCCCGCCTGTCCCAACTGACCTACGCCGGCCCCGCCAAGCTGGTCCGCCTGCCGCCCCGCAGCGCCGTCGTCGCGTTCAGCGCCGGGGAGGTCTATGCCATCGCCGAGCTGATCCGCAGGCGCCGCGGCGGCTGCGCGGTGGTGATGGGCCGCCTGTCCCCGCGCACCCGCAATGCGCAGGTGCAGTTGTATCAAAACAAGGAGGTGGACTTCCTGGTGGCGACGGACGCCATCGGCATGGGCCTCAACATGGACGTGGACCACGTCGCCTTCGCCCGCCTGAACAAGTTCGACGGCCACCGGCCGCGGCGGCTGACCGCAGCCGAGGTCGCGCAGATCGCCGGACGCGCCGGGCGCGGAATGCGGGACGGCACCTTCGGCACCACTGCCACTTGCCCGCCGCTGGACGAGGATTTGGTGCGTGCCGTGGAGGGCCACGACTTCGAGCCGCTGGACCAGCTGTATTGGCGCAATGCCCAGCTTGACTTCAGTAGCGTGGACAACCTGCTCGCCAGCTTGCAGCAGGGTCCGCCGCGGGCGGGCCTGGCGCGTGGGCCGGATGCGACGGACCTGGAAACGCTGGAGGCGCTGTCGCGAGAGGTGGACATCCGACAGATGGCCCGCGGGCGCAGCCGGGTGCGGCTGCTGTGGGAGGCATGCCAAATTCCGGACTTCCGCAAGCTGGCCGACGACACTCATACCCGGCTGTGCGCCCGCATCTACGGCCACCTCGTGAAGGAGGGCACGATTCCCACGGATTGGCTGGAGTCCGGCATCGCCGCCCTGTGCCGGGCGGACGGGGATATAGACACCCTAATGGCCCGGCTGTCCGGTGTCCGCATCTGGGCCTACATCGCCGCCCGCAGCGACTGGGTGCAGGACGCCCTGGCCTGGCAGGCCCGCGCGCGGGAGGCCGAGGACCTGCTGTCCGACGCCCTGCACGAGCGCCTGACCACCCGCTTCGTGGACCGCCGCGCCGCCCACCTGCTGCGCCGGCTGGAGGAGAAGGACGGCGACGAGCTGCTGTCCGCCGTCACCGCCCGCGGCGAGGTCGTGGTGGAGGGCCACCCCGTCGGCCATGTCGGCGGCTTCCACTTCCTTCCGGACCCGCTGGCGGAGGGGCAGGAGCGCCGCATGGTCCTGCGCGCCGCCCGCCGCGCCCTGCTGAACTGGATGCCCCGCCGCATCGCCGAGCTGGAGGCCGCGCCGGACTCCACCCTGGCCTGGACCGCCGACCACAAGCTGACCTGGGACGGCGTGCCCGTCGCCCGCCTGCGCCCCGGCGCAGGGATGCTGCGCCCGCATGTGGAGGTCCGGGACAGCGAATACCTGGACGGCCCCGGCCGCGAGCGCATCCGCAAGCGGCTGCACGCCTGGGTGGCCGGCGTGGTCGCAGCGGACCTTGCGCCGCTGTTCGCCGCCGAGGCCGCGGCGGACGGCAACGGCGCCCTGCGCGGCCCGGTCCACCGCATCATCGAGGCCGGCGGCGTGGTCCCGGGCGCGACGGAGGCCGATGTTCCGCCGGCCCTGCGCGGCCCCTTGAAGGCGCTGGGGGTGCGGGCCGGACGGTTCGCGCTGTTCCTGCCGGCGGCGCTGAAGCCGCGCGCCACGGCCACTCGTGCGGCGCTATGGGCCTTGGCTGCAGGGGTCCCGACCCCTGCCCTGCCCGCGCCGGGCCTGGTGTCGCTGTCCCCGCCGGCAGCCTGGCCTGCCGGGTTCGCGGCGGCGATGGGCTGGGTGGCCGCCGGCCCGGTCATGCTGCGCCTGGATGTTGCGGAGCGCGTGGCGGCGGAATTGGCTTTTCTGACCCGTATCCGGGCCGCGGCCATGCCGCCGGGCCTCGCCTCGCGCCTGCAGGTCCACCCCGACCAGGTTCCGGCGGTGCTGCGCGCCCTGGGCGTCCGCCTGGCGCCCGGTGGCGCGCTGCCGGAGGGCGCCTACGGCCCGCCTGCCCCGCCGATGATGCTGCCCGCCCGCCGCCGCCCCCCCGCGCCGCGCCCCGTCGCCCCGCCTGTCCCCCCCCGCCTGGCGGACAGCCCTTTCGCCGCGCTGGGTGCCCTGCGGCAAGGAATGCGCCGATGAGGCCGAAGCCGATGGGTGCGCCCGGTTGAGCGGCGCGGACGACGCCGAGGATCGCGCCTGGCAGCGCCTGGACAAGTGGCTCTGGTGCGCCCGCTTCATGAAGGCGCGCGCCGACTGCGCCCGCCTGGTGGCGGAAGGCCTGATCCGCATCAACCGCCAGCCGACCGACAAGCCCCACGCCCGCCTCCGCCCCGGCGACGTCCTGACCCTTCCCCTTCGCGGCGAGGTCCGCGTCATCCGCGTGGTCGCCCTCGCGACCCGCCGCGGCCCGGCGCCGGAAGCGCAAGGTCTGTACGAGGAGATGGAGGACGCTGCTCCTTCTCCCTCCCCCGGGGTCAAACCGCGAAGCGGTTTACGGTCGGGGTGAGGGGGAGCAGATCACCGCGCAACCCACCCCCACCTTGCGCCAGGGGGTGAAAGGATTGCATACCGCCCCACTCTAGCATGTGCCCGGGGCAGCAGCCCCGGATGGGACAAAAGGGGCGTGCGATGACCTACGTGGTCACCGAGAACTGCATCAAGTGCAAGTACATGGACTGCGTGGAGGTCTGTCCGGTGGACTGCTTCTACGTCGGCGAGAACATGCTGATGATCCACCCGGACGAGTGCATAGACTGCGGCGTCTGCGAGCCGGAGTGCCCGGCCGAGGCCATCGTCCCGGACAGCGACGACCGCGCTGCCCCTTGGGCCGAGCGCAACCGCATCTTCTCGACCCAGTGGCCCAACATCGTCCGCAAGGGCACGCCGCCCGACGACGCCGACGAGTGGAAGGACAAGCCGGGCAAGGAGGCCCTGTTTTCCGACGCTCCCGGCAAGGCGTAGGGCAAGCACTCGCACCTGAGAACACCAGGCTTGGCTGGGTTAGGGAGCGGTGGCAGGCTGCTGACTGAGTAGGGGAGCACGCGATGGCCTACGTCGTGACCGAGAACTGCATCAAGTGCAAGTACATGGACTGCGTGGAGGTGTGTCCGGTGGACGCCTTCTTCGTGGGCGAGGTCATGCTGGTCATCAACTCGGACGAGTGCATCTGCTGCGGCGTGTGCGAGCCGGAGTGCCCGGCCCAGGCCATCGTTCCCGATGACGACCCTCGTGCCGCCCCCTGGGCCGAGCGCAACCTAGTGTTCGCCTCCCAATGGCCCAACGTCATCCGCAAAGGCGTTCCGCCTGATGATGCGGACGAGTGGAAGGACAAGCCCGGCAAGGCAGCTTTGTTCTCCGGCCAGCCCGGCAGGGCGTAGCACCACCTGAGACACTCCGCCGGTCTATGAGGACGACCGAGCGGCGGTCTTGGCAGGACGCTTGAGGCATAACAGGGGCGTGCAATGGCCTACGTGGTCACAGGAAGCTGCATCAACTGCAAGTATATGGACTGCGTGGATGCTTGCCCGGTGGACTGCTTCTACATCGGTGAGAACATGCTGGTGATACATCAGGCCGAGTGCATCCACTGCGCCATATGCGAGCCGGAGTGTCCTGCGGAGGCCATCGTACCCGACACTGACGCGGCTGCCGCCCCCTGGGTCGAACGGAACCGCATCTTCTCAGCTTTGTGGCCCAACATCGCCCGCAAGGGCACTCCGCCGCATGATGCCGACGACTGGAAGGACAGGCCTGGCAAGGAGGCCCTGTTCTCCGACCAGCCGGGCAAGGCATAGGGCACACCGCTTCGTCCGCCACTGGGAGGGAGGGGCGTGGCAGCCCTGTGATGGCCTGCTCGACATGACGTGGCGGCTTTTTTGTGCTATCTCTGCACGGTCAGCCAACGCCCTGCATCCTCCCGGCCAGCGTCGCGCCGGCCGGCGCAGTGGCTTCCGCCACCACCCACATGCCTGCCGGACCTGGCGGGCCAGGAGTATGCCCGGTGCCCACCAAGCCCGCCGTTGACACCATTTCCGATGAGGCGGCGCCCGACGCCCTGTTGGTTGCGCCTGCCTCACCCCCCGTAGCGGCGCAGGCGGCACCTGCCAAAGCGCCCGAGCCGCAATTCCGCTCTCCCCCCAAGATGCCCGGCCACATGCCTGGCATGCACGGCCGCCCCCAGATCGCCCCCCGCGCCATGGCGGCCAAGGAGGACTTCGCCGAGGGCGACTTCGTCGTCTATCCCACCCACGGCGTCGGCAAGGTCGAACGAATTGCCACGGAGGAGATCGCCGGCCACAAGCTGGAACTGATCCACATCACCTTCGAAGAGAACCGCATGAAGCTGCGCGTGCCCGTCGCCAAGGCGCGCACCGCAGGCTTGCGGAAGCTGGCCACGCGCAAGCAGTTCGACGACGCTCTGGCTCTGCTGAAGGGCCGCGCCCGCATCAAGCGCACCATGTGGTCCCGCCGTGCCCAGGAGTACGAGGCCAAGATCAACTCCGGCGACCCCATGGCCATCGCCGAGGTCGTGCGCGACCTGCACCGCAACGCCGGCCAGCCCGATCAGAGCTTCAGCGAGCGGCAGATCTACGAGGCCGCGATGGACCGCCTGGCCGCCGAGATGGCCGCCCTGGACGGCACCGACAAGGCAACGGCGGCCACCAAGCTGTCCGACTACCTCAAGACGATCGTCAAGGGCGCCGCGGTCGAGGTGGACGATGCTGGGGCCGAGGTCGAGCCTGAGGCTGACGAGGCGGAGTAGCCGCTGCGCGGCCGGCACCGCCGAGCGTCTCCCCGGGCAAGTCCTGCCGGATAGACCTTGCACGGTCCTAGAACACGTCCGGCGCAGATAGATGCGCCGGACGTGTTCTAGTTGTTGCGTTTGCGGGCGTTTGTCCGACCCAACCAAAGCCGTTCGTTCCGAACATGCTCCAGCCGCTCCGCCTGGGCACGTCCCGGCAAGCGTCCGGGTAAGAAAAAAGCCCCGGGGATTGCTTCCCGGGGCCTCGCTCGTCAGCCTGTGACCTTAGTTGTTGCTGTTGCGCCCGCCGAAGAGCTGCAGCAGCAAGGTGAACAGGTTGATGAAGTTGAGGTAAAGCTGGAGTGCGTCGAACACGCTGCGCTTGGCTGCGGCGTCGCTGCCGGCCGCATACGAATACTCCAGGTAGTCCGCCTTGATCCGCTGCGTGTCGTAGGCCGTGAAGCCGACGAAGATCAGCACGCCCACGACGCTTATGATCAGCTGCGTGATGCCGCTGCCAACGAAGGCGTTGACCAGCGACGCAATGATGATCCCGATCAGGCCCATCATCAGGAAGCTGCCCATGCCCGTCAGGTCGCGTTTGGTCGTGTAGCCCCATGCACTCATGGCCGCGAAGGTGCCGGCAGTGATGAAGAACACCTGGGTGATGCTGCCCAGCTGATACTTGATGAAGATGCTCGACAGCGAAGCACCCATCGCAGCGGCAAACGCCCAGAACAAGGCTTGGGTCGTCGTGCGGGATAGCCGGTTGATGCCAAAGCTCATCACCAGCACGAACGCCAGCGGCGCGAAGATCGCCGCCATGCCCAATCCGGTCGCTTGTGGAACCTTGAAGCCGCTTCTCGTGTAAGCGTCCACCCAGAAGAGGGTCCTGACGCTATCCACGCTGAAAATGCCGTAGGCGACGATGCCGGTCAGTACCAGGCCCGACGTCATCCAATTGTAAACCCGCAGCATGTAGCCGCGTAGCCCAACGTCAATGTCGCCGGCCGATACGGTGGCCGGCGCATAAGTCCGGTCAGGTAGGAAGGCCATAGCTCTCTGTCCTTCAAGAAGGGGCGGGATGCCCCGTGCCACGTATGTTGGCTGAAACCTTTGCTGGATCAAGCGGATTCGGCAATCCAGCTCTGCATTCCCCGCGCTGGACAGCCCCAGCCCAAGGTCGGCCGCTGCCCCCACTATTGCGGAGAGCGTGGCGGCGCGGCAGTCCCGGACGGCTGACTCCGCCCTTGCAGCCCCTGGATGGCCACGCCTCAGAGACGTTTCGCAACGACGGCGATCCACCTCGGTGACTGACGCATAGAGCTACGGCCCTACTCGTTCCGCAGGAACGGCGCCGCCCGCGCCCGCAACGCGGACGCCGTGCCGGCGTAGCCGAATCCAAGCATCAGGGTCACGCAGCCCAGCAAGGTCGCCGCCAGCACGCCGGGCAGGAACACCCAATCCGCCCGCATCAGGAAATGAACCACGCCCCAGCTTGCCAAGGTTCCCACCAGCGCCGCGATGACGCCCGCCGCCAGGCCGACGATGCCGAACTCCACCAGCCATGCCCCGCGTATCTGGCCCCGCGTGGCGCCCAGGGTCTTCAGCACCACCGCCTCCGCCATGCGCCGCCGCTGACCAGCGGCCACCGCCCCCACCAACACCAGCGCGCCGGCCAGCAAGGTGATGCTGCCCGTCGCCGCCAGCGCCGCAGCGATCTTGCCGACCAGGGACGCCACCGCGCCCAGCACGTCCGCCACCCGGATGCCGCTCACGTTCGGGAGCGCGTCCGTCACCGCCCGCAGCACCGCGGTTTCCCCCGCCGGGGCCACGCGCACGGTCGCGATGTGGGTGTGCGGCGCACGGTCCAGAAAGCCCGGAGAAGCGACCATGGTGAAGTTGATGCCCAAGCTGCGCCACGCGATCTCCCGCAAACTGGCGATCCGCAGGTCGAAGTCGCGGCCCAGCACGTTGACGCGGATGGTGTCGCCGATCCCCACGCCCCAGCCCCGCGCCAGCGCGGCGTCGAACGACACCAGTGGCGGCCCGGCGTAATCCGCCGGCCACCACTCCCCGGCCACCACGCGCGACCCCTCCGGCACGGTGCGGCTGTAGGTCAAGCCGCGGTCGCCGCGCAGCGCCCATTGCGTCTCGGGCGTCGCCTTCACTTCGGCAGCGGGCACGCCCTTCACGGACACCAGGCGGGCGCGCAGGCTGGGCACCTCGTTGACGGCGCCGACGCCGGGCTGGGCGGCCAGGATGCCGGAGAAACGGGGCATCTGGTCATTTTGGATGTCTATGAAGTAGAAGCTGGGCGCGTTCACCGGCAACTGCTCCAGCACCTGCGCGCGTATGTTGCCCTGGATCAGCGCCACGGCGGCCAGGGTGGACAGGCCCAGCCCCAGCGACACCAGCATCAGCGGCGTGGTCGCGCCGGGCCGGTGCAGGTTGGCGACGCCCAGCCGCGCCCAGGGGGCGGACAGCCGCGGCGCGCGCCGGGCCAGGGCCATCAGGGCGCCCCCGCCCACGCGGAACAGCAGCAGCGTCAGTGCCGATCCGGCGCAGAACCACACGGCGAAGGCCCGCTCCGGCGAGGTCAGCACCGTCACCCCCACCAGCGCCAGCGCAAGCAGGGCATTGGCCGCCAGCACCGGCCCGCGGGCGCGCACCCGCACCGGCATCAGAGCGTCCCGGAACAGCGCCGCCCCCGGGATTGCCGCCGCCCGCGCCAGCGGCCACAGCGCGAACACCCCGGCCGTCAGCAGCCCATACAGCGCCGCCAAACCCAACGACCGCGGATACAGCCCCAGCCGCGCCGGCACCGGCAGCGCGTCCCCGAACAGCGCCAATCCAGCGGCTGGAGCCACAGCGCCAAACAGCACGCCGATGCCGATGCCCACAGCAGACAGCGTCAGCACCTGGATCAGATAGACCTGAAACACCAACCGCGCCGGCGCACCCAGGCAGCGCAGTGTGGCGATGGTGCGCCCCCGTGCCTCCAGCCACGCCCGCACTCCCGTCGCCACCCCAATTCCGCCGACCAGCAACGCGGTGAGGCCGACCAGGGTCATGAACAGGCTGGTCTGCTCGATGAAGCGGGTGACGCCCGGTGCGGCTTCGGTGGCGTTACGCAAGCGCCAGCCCTGGCCGGGGAAGGCCGCGCGCAGGTCGCGGGACAGCGCCGCCACATCCGTGCCCGGCGGCAAGGCCGCGCGCAGGTCGTAGCTCAGCAGCGACCCCGGCTGCACCAGCGCAGTGGCGGGCAGCGCGGCCAGGGAGATCATGGCGCGCGGGCCGAGGATGGTCGGCGCCGCCACCCGGTCCGGCTCCGACGCCAGCGCGGCACGGACCTGGACGGTGCTGTTGCCCAGCCGCAGCAACGCGCCAGGCCGCACGCCCAGCCGGTCCAGCACAAGCTGCTCCGCCACCAGGCCGAGGCGCCCGTCGCGCTCCGCCAGCGCATCCTGCAACCCGCCCTCCGGCGCCAGCCCAGCGGCGCCGACCAGCGGATAGGGGCCGTCCACCGCCTTCAACTCGACAAGCTGCCGCTCGCCTCCCGTGCCATCTGGCCCGGGGACGACCAGCATGGACCTCATGCCGACGATCTCCGACATCTGGGCGCCGCGGTCCCGCAGCCAGGCGCGCAGGGCGTCGGATGGGGCCTCGGCTCCAGTCTGCACCTCCAGGTCGCCGCCCAGCAGGCGCCGGCCCTCGCTGGCCAACCCGGCCTCGATCCCCTCCCGCAGGCTGCCGACTGCAGCGATGGCACCGACGCCCAGCGCCAGGCAGGCCAGCACGATACGGAGGCCACGCACGCCCGCCCTCAACTCGCGCACGGCGTAACGCAGGGCGATCACGAGGCCAGATCCTCGGCCAGCACCCGCCCGTCCGCGATGCGGATGCGACGACCGCAGCGTGCGGCCAGCGCCGGGTCGTGGGTGATGAGCAGCAGGGTCGTGCCCAGCCCCGCTTGCATGCCGAACAGCAGATCCATGACGGTGCGCCCGGTTGCCACATCCAGGTTGCCGGTCGGCTCATCCGCCAGCAGCAGGCGCGGGCGCGGCGCGAAGGCGCGGGCCAGCGCCACCCGCTGCTGCTCCCCGCCCGACAACTGCCCCGGCAGGTGGGTCAGGCGATGGCCCAGCCCGACCTTGCGCAAGCTGTCCGCCGCACGCTCCGCCGCGCCGGTCACCCCCGCCAACTCCAGCGGCACCGACACGTTCTCCAGCGCCGTCATGGTCGGGATCAAGTGGAAGGACTGGAAGACGATGCCCACGGTGTCCCGGCGCAGCCGGGCCAGCGCGTCCTCCGACATGCCGGTCAGCTCCTGCCCGGCCACGCGCACGCTGCCGCCGGTGGCCTGCTCCAGCCCGGCCAGAACCATCAGCAGGCTGGTCTTGCCACTGCCGCTCGGCCCCACGATGCCCACGGCCTCCCCGGCCTGGACGTCCAGGGTCACACCCGCCAGGATGTTGACGGGTCCTGCCGACGCTGGGACGGTCAGCCGCAGATCCCGCACCTCTACCAGGGGCGCGGCCAGCAGAGGCGCAGGGTTGGCAGAGGGGTTTATCGCTGTGTCCATGAAGGCTCCATATGGAACCCGGCGCTGGCTGGCCAACGCCGGGTGCGCCGCGGCGCTGCTGACGTTTACGGCACGGGCGGCCCACGCACGCACCCTGCGCGTGCTGATCCTGGGAGACAGTCTGGCCGCCGGCTACGGCCTGACGGCGGCGGACGGGTTCCAGGCCGTCATGCTGGCCGCCCTGCGCGCCCGCGGCCACGACGTGACATTCTTGGACGCCGCGGTGTCCGGCGACACCACGGCCGGCGGCAGGGCGCGGCTGGACTGGGCCTTGGCCGACGGTGCCGACGCCGCGCTGGTGGAGCTGGGCGGCAACGACGGCCTGCGCGGCCTGACGCCCGCCGACATGGAAGCCAACCTGGCCGCCATCCTGGACACGCTGCAAGCCCGGCGCATCCCAGCGCTGCTGTCCGGCATGGTGTCCCCGCCCAACCTGGGCGAGGACTACGGACGCGCCTTCGCCGCCGCCTTCACCCGGCTGGGCGCGCGCCCCAACATGTTGTATGATCCCTTCTTTCTCGAAGGCGTCGCCGCCAACCCGGCCTTGAACCAACCCGACCGCATCCACCCCAACCCCGAGGGCGTCCGCCGCGTCGTCGCCCGGCTGCTGCCGCTGATGGAGCAGCTTCTCGCGAAGGCGGCGTCTTGATGGCAGCCCGACCCCGCCCCCCTCACCCGTCATTGCGAGGAGCGCAGCGACGCGGCGATCCAGGGGCCGCGTGGATCACCGCTCGTCCGTGCGGCCCGTGGATTGCCACGCCGCACGCGGCTCGCAATGACGACATCGGACGGCCACGCACCAGGCTGCACCCGGCATGAGGCTCTTCGTCGCCCTCGACCTCCCCCGCTCCCTTCGGGAACGCCTGTCCTGGATGGCTGGCGGCTTGCCCGGCGCACGCTGGGTGCCGCCCGAGAACTATCATGTCACCCTGCGCTTCATCGGCGAGCTGCCGGGCTGGCGGGCGGAGGAGGTGGACCACGCCCTTGCCGGCCTGCGCGCCCCGGCCTTCACCCTGCAGCTTGCCGGCATCGGCACCCACCAGAAGGGAGGCAAGGTGGAGGCGCTGTGGGCCGGCGTCGAGCGCAGCCCGGCGCTGGAACACCTGCAAACCAAGATCGAGACCGCCCTGCAACGCGCCGGGCTGGAGCGCGAGCGCCGCCGCTATGTCCCCCACGTCACCCTCGCCCGCCTGGGCGGCGTGCCGGAAGCCAAAGTCGCCGCCTGGGTCGCCGGCCACAACCTGTTCCGCTCCGATCCCGTGGCGATGGAGCACTTCACCCTGTTCAGCTCCCGCCTGGGCAAGGAGCAGGCGGCCTACGTGCCCGAGGTCGAATACAACCTGTTGCCGACGCCCGTCGGCGCCCAGGCCGGCGCCGCCCCATGACGGGCGCCGCCCCCGGCCTGGTGATCCTGACCGGCGCCGGCGTCAGCGCCGAAAGCGGGCTGAGTACCTTCCGCGACCCCGATGGCATCTGGCAGCGCGTGCGGATCGAGGACGTGGCGACGCCCTCAGCCTTTGCCCGAGACCCCGCCCGCGTCCACGCCTTCTACAATGCCCGGCGCGCCCAACTGCCTGCCGCCCAGCCCAACGCCGCCCACCTCGCTCTTGCGAGGCTGCAACGCGAATGGCCCGGTCCCTTCCTGCTGGTGACGCAGAACGTGGACGATCTGCACGACCGCGCCGGCAGCCATCCCCTGCACATGCATGGGGAGCTGCGCCGGGTCCGCTGCCTGGCGTGCGGCACCCGCCACGGCTGGGACGCCGACCTGACCACCGCAACCCCCTGCCCCGCCTGCGCCGCACCCAGGCTGCGTCCGGACATCGTGTGGTTCGGGGAGATGCCGATGGAGATGGACCGGATCGGCGCCGCGCTGGACGCCTGCGGCCTGTTCGCCTCCATCGGCACGTCGGGCAACGTCTATCCCGCAGCCGGCTTCGTCCAGGATGCGATGCACGCCCACAGGGTGGAGCTGAACCTGGAACCCTCCGCCGGCTCAGCCCTGTTCGACGAGGCCCACCACGGCCCGGCGACCGAGGTGGTGCCAGCATGGGTGGACCGGCTGCTGAGCGGAACGGCCTAGCGGGGACTCTTGAGGTTCAAACACGAACAAAAGGCGCGGGCCAATGCTCGTGGGTGCCGCACCCGCCGCAAATGGCCCGTCATTCCAAAGCGCGCTTGCGCTGTGGCAATCCAGGGGCCGAAAGCGCAGTGCGGGCGGCCCCTGGATTGCCGCGTCGCTGCCCTCCTCGCAATGACGTGGGCCGGTCGAGGTATCGGTGGTTGGTTTGAGCCGGGTTCCGCGGTTCAGAATGACCTGTGTGCGACACCCCCGCTTGAACCTGCTAGAACAGCCCCTCGATCATCCCAGCCGCGTCCAGCCGGATGCTGTTCGCCGCCGGCACCCGAGGCAGGCCGGGCATCGTCATGATGTCCCCGCACACCGCCACCACGAACCCGGCGCCCGCGGACAGTCGCACGTCCCGCACCGGTAGCACATGTCCGGACGGGGCGCCCATCAGCGTGGGGTCGGCGCTGAAGCTGTACTGCGTCTTGGCGACGCACACCGGCACCCCGCCGAACCCGGCGGCCTCGAACCCTTGCAGCTTCTTCGCCACCCCCGCGCCAAGCTGGATTTCGGATGCGCCGTAGATGCCGGTGGCAATGGCCCTGATCTTGTTCGCCAGTGGAAGGTCCAGCGAGTACAACGGCTGATACCGCGCGCTCCCCCCGTCAATCCGCGCCAGCACCGCCCGCGCCAGGTCCTCCGCCCCCGCGGCCCCGTCGGCCCAGTGCGTGCACATGATGGTGTCCACCCCGCGTGCCGCCATCGCGTCCCGCACGACACTGAACTCGGCATCGGTGTCGCTGGTGAAACGGTTGAGCGCCACGACGACGGGCAGGCCGAACTTGCCGATGTTCTCGACGTGCCGGGCCAGGTTCGCCATGCCGCGGGCGACCGCTGCCGGGTCCTCCCGCGACAGGTCGGCCTTGGACACGCCGCCGTGCAGCTTCAGTGCGCGCAGCGTCGCCACCACCACGCACGCCGCCGGGGACAGCCCGGCGCTGCGGCACTTGATGTCCAGGAACTTCTCGCCTCCCAGGTCCGCGCCGAACCCGGCCTCCGTCACCACGACGTCCGCCAGCTTCAGCCCCAGCCGCGTCGCCATGACCGAGTTGCAGCCATGGGCGATGTTGGCGAACGGCCCGCCGTGGATCAGCGCCGGAGACCCCTCCAGCGTCTGCACCAGGTTGGGCGCGAAGGCGTCCCGCAGCAGCGCCGCCATCGCCCCGTCCGCCTTCAAATCCTGCGCGGTGACGGCGGACCCGTCCCGCCGGGCTGCGACCTGGATGCGCCCCAGCCGGTCCTGCAAGTCCTGCAGGTCCTGCGCCAGGCAGAACACCGCCATGACCTCGCTGGCCACCGTGATGTCGAAGCCGTCTTCCCGCGGCGCCCCGTTGGCGATGCCACCCAGGCCGTTGACGATGCTCCGCAGCGCTCGGTCGTTCATGTCCAGCGCCCGGCGCCACGTGACCCGGCGCGGGTCAATCTCCAGCGCGTTGCCCCAATACATGTGGTTGTCCAACAAGGCGGCCAGCAGGTTGTTGGCCGCCGTGATGGCGTGGAAGTCCCCCGTGAAGTGCAGGTTGATCTCGTCCATCGGCGCCACCTGCGCCCGCCCGCCGCCCGTCGCCCCGCCCTTCACGCCGAAGCAGGGACCGAGCGAGGGTTCCCGCAGGCAGATCATCGTGCGCCGGCCCACGCGGTTCAGCGCGTCGCCCAGGCCGATGGTGGTGGTGGTCTTGCCCTCCCCGGCGGCAGTCGGGCTGATCCCAGTCACCAGCACCAGCGCGCCATCCGGCCGCCCCGCCTGGGCAGTCACGAAATCCAGCGACACCTTCGCCTTGTGGCGGCCATAAGGCTCCAGCGCCTCAGAGGAGATTCCGGCGAGCGCCGCGATCTCCGAAATGGGGCGCAGCGTGGCGGCGCGGGCGATGTCCAGGTCGGACGCCATCATGCGGCCCTTCGTGCGGGGTGGATGCCGAGTTCGTCCAGCGCCCCGGCCACCGCGGCCACCGCGCCCCGCATGTCGTCCGGGGTAACGGCGCCGATGCAGCCCAGGCGGAAGCTCGGCGCGTCGGTGTTGTAGAAATTGCTGATAAGGACGCCGCGGCGCTTCAGCGCGTCCACGAAGGCTTGCAGATTCCAGGCCGGGTCCGCCGGGGCGTGGACATTCAGGACGATGGGGCCTTGCAGGTCGGGCGGCAGGCAGGGCTGCAAGCCCAGGGCGAGGACCCCCTCATACAGCGTCCGCATGTTTGCGGCGTAGCGGGCCAGGCGGGCGGGCTGCCCGCCCTCCGCATCCCACCGGTCCAGCGCCACGTCGAAGGCGGCGATGGCCTGGGCGGACGGCGTGAAGCGGTGGCTTCCCGTCCCCACCCGCAGCCCGTGCGCATGCACGTCCGCCAGGTCCAGCGACCAGCTTCCCGCCTGCCCGGCGCAGGCCTGCAGCCGGTCCACCCGCGCCACGGTGAAGGAGGCGCCGGCCAGCCCCTCCAGGCACTTGTTGGTCGTGAACGCCATGCTGTCCACCATCGGCAGCGCGGCCATGCTGAACGGCAACGCCCCGAAGGCGGACACCCC
This sequence comes from uncultured Acetobacteraceae bacterium, assembly GCA_964250755.1. Lineage (GTDB taxonomy): Bacteria > Pseudomonadota > Alphaproteobacteria > Acetobacterales > Acetobacteraceae > DASWOJ01. The sequence continues at coordinate 17,848 of CAXUHB010000013.1, forward strand.
ATCCACGATGACCCGGCGCCCCGCCCGCCCCGCCGCCTCAGCCAGGGCGGGCACGTCGTGGACGATGCCGGTCGCGGTCTCGGAATGCACGCAGGCCAGGTGCGTGATGCCGGGGTCGGCGCGCAGCGCGGCCTCGACAGCCGCCGGGCTGGTGCGTTCCCCCTCGGAAACCTGAAGCGGCACGGGCGTCCGCCCACACTCGGCAGCCAGCTTCTCCAACCGGTCTGCGTAGTGGCCGGTCATTGGGATCAGCACCTTGCCGGCCGGCGGCAGGAAGGTGCGGAGCGCCGCCTCCATCGCGAAATGGCCGCAGCCTTGCAGCGGCAGGGCCGCGTGCTCCCCCGGGATGCCGCCCGCCGCGGCCAGCACGCGGTCCCGCACGCGGGCCAGCAGGGCGCGGAAGTCCAGGTCCCACGGCGCGTAGTCCAGCGCCGCGGCGGCGCGCACGTCGGGGTGCGTGGTGACGGGGCCGGGAATCAGCAGCAGCATGGGTGGAACCTGGTGCGGTGGCGGAAGGTCAAGGGGTCGCCCGGATCGGGGCCGGGATCAACCCCTGATGTGCGCCCGCCGAAAGGCTGCCCAGGCCTGCAGCAGACACCCATCGTCGTTAGGCGCACTTGCGCTGCGGCGATCCAGCGCAGCCAAGACCGCAGTTCCCCTGCCCCGAACCATAACCCGCGCACTGCCTCAGCCCACGTCCCGTATGTCCCGGCCCCGTCCGACAACGCGGTTTTTCTTGACTTTGCTGCACTGCAAAGCCACATGTTCGTTGCGCGGTTTGGCGTGGCTTCGTGCGTTCAGCACCAGCAGTCCCTCTCAAGCTCCTTGCGCCGGTTGGCGGTCCTGCAGACCGCTGCGCCTCCCCCGCGCGGCCCCTTCTCCCAAGAATGGGACCGCCCGGGCGCGAGCCACTGAGAGACCACATCCATGTCCGACTTCGCATCGCTCGGCCTCGCCGCGCCGATTCTCAAGGCGCTGGCCCATGAGGATTACACCGTCCCCACTCCCATCCAGGCCCAGGCCATCCCGCACGTCATGGCCGGGCGGGATGTGCTGGGCATCGCCCAGACCGGAACCGGCAAGACCGCCGCCTTCGCGCTGCCCATCCTGCACCGCCTGCTGGCCACCCCGCGCCAGGTGCCCCGCCGCGGCTGCCGCGTCCTGGTGCTGTCCCCCACGCGCGAGCTGGCGAGCCAGATCGCCGAGAGCTTCCGCACCTACGGCCGCCAGACCGGGTTGCGGACCGCTCTGATGTATGGCGGCGTGCCCAAGCTGCGCCAGGTGAAGCAGGTGGGCGGCGGCGTGGACATCGTCGTGGCGACGCCGGGCCGCCTGCTGGACCACATGCAGGACGGCACCATCGTGCTGAACGGCGTCGAAATCCTGGTGCTGGACGAGGCCGACCACATGCTCGACCTCGGCTTCATCGTGCCCATCCGCAAGATCGCTCAGACCATCTCGCCGTCGCGCCAGACCCTGTTCTTCTCGGCCACCATGCCGAAGGAGATTGCGGCCCTGGCCGGCCAGATGCTGCGCGACCCCGTGCAGGTGTCGGTGACGCCCGTGACGGCGACCGCGGACAAGGTGGAGCAGCGCGTGATCTTCGTGGAGACCGCGCGCAAGCGGGCGCTGCTGGCCAACCTGCTGCGGAACCAGAAGATGAGCCGCGTGCTGGTCTTCACCCGCACCAAGCACGGCGCCGACCGCGTGACCCAGCACCTGGAGGCCGTGGGCCAGCCCGCCGCCGCCATCCACGGCGACAAGAGCCAGCCCCAGCGGGAGCGTGCGCTGGCCGCCTTCAAGGCCGGGCGCATCACCGTGCTGGTGGCCACCGACGTCGCCGCGCGCGGCATTGATGTGGACGGCGTGACTCACGTCGTGAACTTCGACCTGCCGAACGTCCCGGAAGCCTACGTCCACCGCATCGGCCGCACCGCCCGCGCCGGCCAGGGCGGCATGGCCATCAGCTTCTGCGACAGCAGCGAACGCCCGCACCTGCGCGGGATTGAGAAGCTGATCCGCACGCGGCTGCAGGTGGAGGAGCTGGAGGGCCTGGCCGCCTAGCGCCCCAGCACCCCCGGCAGCTCTGCAACTCTGCCTGCCGCCGCAGACAGGCGGGTGCTATGCCGGGTTGTCTCGCCCGTGGACCGCGGCCGGCGGCGTCGTGGCCTCGACGGCCGTGAACGCCTCCAAGATGCGGTAGGCGTGCTCGGCCCCACGCGGCACGATCCAGGAGTCGCCTGGGTTCAGCAGGATGGTCTGCCCCTCGATATGCAGCTCGGCCCTGCCAGTAATAACATACCCGGCGCAGTCGTACTCCCGGCGCACCGGCGTCTGCTCCCCGCTCGGCACCGTCTCCTTCCACATGCGCATGGCAATGTGCTTGCCAGTCGCGAGGTAGATCTGCCCATCTGGCCCCTTGGGCGAGTGGCTGCTGTCCACCTTGATGACGGTCGTGTCGGCCATGCCGGCCTCCTGCGGTTGCAGCGCCCGAACGCACGGCGGACGAACGGAGTTGCGAGGCGGTTCGGCAGCCGGCGGAGCCGCATCGGCTAGCATGGCGTGCATCACGAAGTAGGATCAGCCTACCCGCAACCGAGCTATTGCCGAAACCATTTCCGCCGATACTCCCTGCCAGGCAACGGTGTCGTGCTGCGGCGGTGGCGGTTGCTCTCTGTCTTGCAGCAACCGCGCCAGCGCCCCCGCCAACCCTTCCCCATCCGGCTCGCACAGCATCGCCCCCGGTACTCCCTCCAACTGCTCCGCGAGCCCCCCAACCCGCGTCGCCACGATCCAGCGCCGGGCCGCAATCGCCGCCGCGGCCACCCCGCTCTGGCTGGCCTCCCGGTGTGACAGCACCAGCGCGTCCGCCCACGCCAGCAAAGCCCCGACCTCATCTTCCGGCACCCAGCGGTTCTCCACCGTCACCCCCGGCAGCGCCCGCAGCCCGTCCAGCACCGCGCTCTCCGGCCCGCTGCCCACCACCCGCACCTCCAGGTCGTTCCGCGCGCCCAGCCGCCGCAGCCCTTCTGCCAGCACATCCAGCCCCTTGTAGGGCAGCAGCCGTCCGAACGAGAGCAGGCGCAACCTCCCCCCGTGCGCCCCGGGCGGCGGCGGCGGCGGCCCGAAGGTGAACGGCGGCAACGCACCCGTCATCAGCAGCCGCCCACCCGCCCCCTGCTGCCGCAGCCGGTCCGCAACATGGGTGCTGAGCGCGAACATCCCCCCCGCCCGCCGGATCAGCCGCCGCTGCAGCCGCATCTGCATGGGAAAGCCGTCGCCGGGGTGACTGTCCGCATCATGCACCACCACCGCAAACGGAACCCTGGCCCGGCGCAACGCCGCCGCCATCACCAGGTCCAGCGGCGCCGGCATCGCGCAGATCGCCACGTCCACCCGCTCCGACCGCAGCCACCCCGCCAGCCGCGGCACCAGCAACGGCGCCCGCAACGCCCGCAACGCGAACCCCACCACGCCATCATAGGTTGCAAACGCCAGGTCGCAGGCCGGCGGCGCCGCGGACCGCAGCAATTCCGCCCCTGCCGCCAGGGACAGTAGGCTCGTGGTGCCTGCAACCTCGCCGAAGCTGCGCGCCAGCTCCGCCGCATACCGCGGTCCGGCGCCGCGCCGGCCCCATTGCCAGACCAGCACCCTCACGCGGGCAGCCCCAACCCGCGCACGGCACTGGCCAGCGCCGCCGTTCCCAGCCGCGCCCGCGCCGCCGCCTGCCCGGACAGCCCCAGGTCACGCCGCGCCGCGGCGTCATCCGCCAGCCGCACGAGGTGGTCTGCGGCGGCCCGCAGGTCAGGCTCCGCCCACAGTGCGCCCGGCGCCTCGAACACGCCGCGCGGATCCATCGCAGGCACCAGCGCATAGGGCACCAGAGCGGCGCTCCCAGCATCCATGTATTCCATATTGCCGGACCACCCCGTCGCCACCACGGGCAAGCCCAGCAGCATCGCCTCCGCGGGCACCAGCCCGAACCCCTCGCTCCTGTGCAGGGACAGCACGATGTCGCAGGCCAGCGTCAGCGCGTGCAAGTCCGCCGCCGGCAGCGTGCGCGTATCCAGCCGCACGTTCGGCAGCGCTGCCGCAGCCGCCTGCAGCCGCGCGAAGTCAGCCGGGAAATGGTGCGGCTCCCCCACCCGCAGCAGCAGAACCCGGTCCGCCCGCTCCCCGAACGCCAGCCGGTGCGCCTCGACGGCGCCCAACGGATTCTTGCGCACGAAGCTGGACGCCAGGCTGAACGCCGCCAAGGTCACGACCGCTCCCGCCGGCAGCCCGAAGTCGGCCCGGCCCAAGGCGGACGGGGCGGGCGGATGGGCCGCTACGGGATGCGGCACCACCCGCACCGGGCTGCCCACCAACGGCTGCAATGCATCTGCCGAGAAGCGCGACGGCGCCCAAACCTCATGCACGAAGGGCGTCGCAGCCCGCCAGGACTCCGGCGCCACCGGTAGCTCCCAAGCCCAGTAGCCGATCACCCGCCGCCCCCGAACCGCCGTACGGCCCAGCCGCAGGAGCGCAGCCGGCGTCCCCGGTCCCGTCGCATGCAGCACCAGCGCAGCACCCGGCGGTGCCTGCACCCCCGGGCGCAGCGGCCAGCACGGCACGCCAAGCGCCTGTAGCCCATGCAGCATCAGCCGCGCGCCCTCGCCCAAGCCGGAGGCGCGGTCCAGCTCCCCCGCGACCGCAACGCCGTGCAGCACCGGCGGCGCAGGCCGGTCCGGGCGCGGTGCCAGCAACGCGGTCCCGCCCGACAGCAGCCGCCGCCGCGGTCCCTGGGGCAGCCCGCGCCACAGCCGGTGCAGGGGATGCAGCCCCGCCGCCATGACCCGGCTAATCCGCAGGCCCAGGGATGGCGGAGCAGCGCAACCAGCCAGGCGGGCTGCTGCTGCAAGGGGAAGCCCGTCCGTGCAATGCCCTGTCCACCAATCCCGTGCCGACGCGGTTCTGCCGTACAGGACGCAAGGCCCATCCGCCAGCCCCGCGGCGCAACGAGGCGGCGGCGGAACATCGTCCCGCCCGCGGTTGCCGCCGCGGGACGGGCCTGTAATGTGGGGGGCATGGCACCGAGCACGACCGACATCCTCGCCGCCCTGGTCGGCTTCGACACCACCAGCCGCAACTCCAACCTGGAGCTGATCGGCTGGGTGCGCGCCCACCTGGACGCCTTGGGCGTGCCCTGCCGCGTCAGCCACGACGCAACGGGCGGGAAGGCCAACCTGCACGCCATCATTGGCCCGCACGCGCCGGGCGGCGTCGCCCTGTCCGGCCACGTGGACACCGTGCCCGTGGATGGCCAGGACTGGACCACCCCTCCTTTCGCGCTGACCCGGCGGGACGGCCGGTTCCACGGGCGCGGCACGGCCGACATGAAGGGCTTCGTCGCCGCCATGCTCGCCGCCGTGCCAGACCTGCTGGCCGCCGGGCTGCAACGCCCGGTCCACCTGCTGCTCAGCTACGACGAGGAGGTGGGCTGCCTGGGCGTCCACCGCCTGATCGAGGACCTGGACGCCAGCGACCTGCGCCCGGCCTTGTGCATTGTCGGCGAACCCACCGGGATGCAGCCGGTCCTGGCCCACAAGGGCCGCCTCGCCGCCCGGGTGGACGTGCGAGGCCGCGCCGGCCATAGCAGCAATCCCCCCGCCGGCGTCAACGCGGTCCATGCCGCCGCAGAGGCCGTGGCCTGGCTGGCCGCCGATGCCCGCCGCATTGCCGCCGAAGGCCCCTTCGAGGGCGGCTTCGACCCCCCGCACACCACCGTCCACGTCGGCCGGATCGGCGGCGGCGCCGCCCTGAACATGATCCCCGAGCACGCCTGGTTCGAGGTGGAATACCGCGGCATCCCCGCCACCGACCGGCTTGCCGAACTGGACCGCCTGCGCGCCCACGCCACCGCCGTCCTGGAACCCCCGATGCGTGCCGTGGACCCCGCGGCAGGCTTCGCCGTCACCGTCCTCAACGACGTGCCCCCCTTGTCGCTCGACCCCGCGCACGAGTTGGCCGGCCTGGTCCGTCAGCTCACCGGCTCCAACAGCGCCGGCAAGGTCAGCTACGGGACCGAGGCCGGGGTGTTCCAGGCCGCCGGCATCCCCGCCATTGTCTGCGGCCCCGGCGACATCGCCCAGGCCCACCAGCCCGACGAGTGGATCGCCGCCTCCGAGCTTGCCGCCTGCGACGGCTTCATCCGCCGCCTCGCGGCGCGCCTGGCGGCATGACCGACCCGCCCGGCGTGCCGCATTTCGCGGTGGACCTGCACCCGCCGGACATCCGCCCCTGGATCGCCGGCAATACCGGCATCCCCGGCTTCACCACCTTCGGCTCGGGCCAGCCCGGCCCGCATGTCGCCCTGGTGGCGCTGCTGCACGGCAACGAGGTCGCGGGCGCCGTCGTGCTGGACGGCATGATGCGCGCCGGCGTCCGCCCGCGCCGCGGCACCCTGACCCTGGGCTTTGCTAACCTTGCCGCCTTCGCCCGCTGGGACCCTCAGCACCCCACGGCCTCCCGCTTTCTGGAGGAGGACATGAACCGCGTTTGGGACCCCGCCGTGCTGGACGGCCCCCGCCGCAGCAGCGAGCTGGACCGCGCCCGCGCGCTGCGCCCCCTGGTGGACACGGTGGACGTGCTTCTGGACCTGCACTCGATGCTCTGGCCGTCCGAGCCGCTGATCCTTTCCGGACCCACCCCGCGCGGCCTGGCGCTGGCGTCCGCGCTCGGCGTTCCCGGCCTCGTGGTGGCGGACAGCGGCCATGCCACCGGCCCGCGCCTGATTGATTACGTCCGCTTCACTGCGCCCGACAGCGCCGGCACCGCCTGCCTGGTAGAGGCCGGGCAGCACTGGCAGCCCGGCACCGTGGCCATAACCCGGGCCTGCGTGGACGCCCTGCTCCGTTGCTCCGGCCTTTCGGACGCTCCAGTCCCGGACCTGGGCCAGACCCCGGACCCCGCGCCTGCAGCCGTCCGCCGGGCCGAGGTCACGACGACCGTCACCGCCGCCACCAGCGGCTTCACCTTCCTGCAAGCCTTCCGCGGCGGCGACGTGGTGCCGCGCCGCAACACCCTGATCGCCCTGGACGGCACCGCCGAGATACGCACCCCGCACGACGACTGCCTGCTGGTGATGCCCAGCCTGCGCCCTAGCCGCGGCCATACCGCCGTGCGCCTGGCACGCTTCCTGTAATGTCATCAGCAGCTTGCCTGACCAAGTTCGTCATTCCGAGGAGCGTAGTGACGCAGCAGTCCCGGGACTTGAGCGCATACCTGGCGCTCGTCGGCTGCCAGGCCGCAACGGGGCGTCGCTGGGACGGGGCTTCGCCCCAAGTCTTGGCACAGGCGAACCCTGAGACACGCCCGCCCCCTTCCCGGAGGACCTCATGCCCCTCAGCCCACCCGCCAGCCGCGAGCTGCTGCACACCCGCGCCATCGAGCTACACGGCTACCGTCGCGCCGACGGGCTGTATGACATCGAGGCCCGGCTGACCGACACCAAGTCCTATCCTTTCAGCAACCACGACCGCGGCGAGATCGCGCCGGGCACGCCCCTGCATGGGATGCTGGCCCGCATGACCGTGTCGGAGGACATGGAGATCGTGCAGTTCGAGGCCGTCACAGAATATGGCCCCTACGCCCTTTGCCCCAGTGCCGCCCCCAACTTCGCTCGCCTCGCCGGCCTGAAGATCGGACGCGGCTTCATCAGGGCCGCCAACGAGCGCGTCGGCGGCGTCCACGGCTGCACCCATCTGCGGGAGCTGCTGGGCCAGATGGGCACGGTGGCGTTTCAGACGTTGTACTCCGTCCGCAACCGCACCCCGCCCGCCGCGCCGAACGCGGTTGAGACTGCGGCCGCCCCGCCCGCCGCCCGTCCCATGATGCTGGGCACCTGCCTGGCCTACGCCCCGGACAGCCCAGTCGTGCAGCGGCAATGGCCGCAATTCTACACCGGTACCGCTTCGCCGCTACCGCCAGCCGAGTAGTCCCGCCGGGTGTAGGCGCCATCCAGTCCGTGTCACGAAGAGGCAGCATCGCGCGGCACTGGCCCACTCTCGTAGCGTCCCAGCACCGGTCCTAAGGCGGTTGAACCCGCATCAGCCCGGCACGCTGAGCAGGTCACGAATCCGGCTGTGGCAAAGAGTGCCAACTGGCCACGCTTTTCCTGGACGGCGTCGCGCAGCATCTGGGTCGTGCAGAGATGCGCGGACTTGCGGACGGCGAAATCGGGATAGTTTATTTCTGCCAGCAACGCCGCCCGTTCGCCGGCATCGTCGCAAGCGCCCGGAACCCCAGCATCCCGCCGCATCGGGCCTGGACGTCATTCACCCTTTCCCTCGCCGTCCGCCTCACGGACTTTGACCTGCACCTTGCTCCGCCGAGTCCGAAGCGGTCTGCCGGCATAGGTCAGCGCACCAGGCCAAGTAGGGCGCGCAGGCGCTCGGTTAGGCACGCTCCGTCCAATGGCTTGACCAGCGTCACCCCCGGCCCATTCAACCCGCAAGCCGACGTCGCCACCACCGGCACCCCCGCAGCACATGCGGCCAGCAGCCGGCGCGGCTGCTCCTCCACCAGGGCCGGCTGCACCACTGCGGCCACGCCCTCCAGCCACGCATAGGGCCGCGCTCCCGGCTCCGGACGCAGCGTGCGGACGCCGCGCCAGAACCCGGCCCCCTCCAGGTCGGCCCCCAGCAGAACGACTTCCAGGTCCAGCGCCAGGGCGGCCTCCCTGACCTCGTATGCTCCCTTCCGTGCCAGCACCGGCCCAGGGAATGCGATGCGCCGGCCTCCCGGTCCGGGCCGAACAACCCGCGGCACGTCCGGAGTCCGCCAGTCCAGCAGCACTGCCCGCCCTGGGAACAGCGCGGCGATCGCTGCATGAGGGGTCGCCACCGTCTCCGCCGCCGCAAGAGCCTCCGCCTCCCACCCGGCCAACTCCGGCGCGGCACGGAAGTCCGCAAGCGTTGCGCGGTCCGGGTGGGCCGCGTGGGCCGCATCCAGTCGGGCGTGCAGCACGGCCATTGGCGGGCGCGTCATCAGCACGCCGAATCGCCGCCCTCCAAGCTGCCCGTCCCGCCACAGATAGGGCAGGTACGACTGCGCCACCCACGCCCGCGTCGCCTCCGGCGCCAGCAGCCGCCCCAGGCTGCGGGCGATCCCGTCCGCCCCAGCGGCCTCCGCCCGGCGGCGGGCCGCGCCGGGCTGGGCCATCCTGGTGCCCAGGCTGCGCGCCAGGGCAGCTGCTGGCGCCGACGCCACGCGGGCACCGGCGGCAGGCCAGGCGTTCCGGCCCAGGCGGCCCGGCAACGGCACGCCAAGCACGGCCTGCCCGTCCCGCAGGCCCTCGATGTGCGCCACGAACTCCGGCCAGGCCTCGTCCACCAGCATCACGGCACGGCCTGCCGGAACCGTCGGGGCCGCCTCATGCCGGAAGCACCTGGTCTCGGCGCAGGTCCCGCAACTCCGCGCGGCGGCGCGCAGGTCCGGCCCATCCGCATCGGCCGGACGGGGCGCCGCACCGCCGCCCGTCCCATGCAGCCGCACGACCAGCTCGTCAGCCGTCAACCGCACCGACAGCCGCAAATCCCGGTCCGGACGGAATCGCAGGTCCACGTAGTTCCATGCCACCGTCGCATCCCGCCCGACCGCCGTCGCCGACCCCGGGACGACGCGGGAATGTGCGTGCCGCTCCACGATGGCGCACCCGGCCTGCAACGCCGCATCGTACAACGCATTGGAAAGCTGGCACAACCCGCCGCCCCGGGCGGACACCATGCAGCCCTGCTGCAGCATCCGTCCCGCCACGAACCCGCGCCCCCGGCTCGCCCGTCCCACCTGCCTCCAGAACGAGAAGGTGCCGCCTGCCGGGATCGCCACCCCATCCAATGCCTGGGCCGCCCGGCGCAGGTTGTGGACCTTGCCAAGCTGGTGCGCGTGCTCACCAAGCCTGTGGTCCCCCCACAAGGCGCTCCGGCCTTCCGCGACGACCGGGTCCGCATCGCCGCCCCACCGCTGCGGCAGCCGAGGCAACCCGGTGCGGATGTCCTGGATGGCCCGGCGGAGCCGCAGCAGTGCGACCTTGCCGGCGAACAAGGCCGCCGGCCAGCGGCCCGGCGCTTCCAATCTGGGTGCGCCCTGCCCCGCACTCCCAACCTGCATCGTCCCGCTCCGCATATTCCATCCGCAACCCGATGCGAGCCGCCCCGCTCTGGCGCGGCAGCACGCGGGCAGCTCGCCGCAACATCCGCGTCTTCCCAGCTCGGCACCCCGGTCGCCGTCATCAACGACGTCCAAGCCGAGGAACGCCTTGAAACCAGCCCTTTGTGGACGTGGCCCCTATAGGATGCAGCCCCCGCCGCGATGAATGCCTTCCCCGACCTGCCAAGCTCCCTGTGGAGGCCGCCCATCCCACGACACCGCCGTCACAGGACGGCACCGTAGCGCAGGCTGCACGCGGTCGCCACGCATCTCGCCGTCCCCGCGCATAAGTCGCACTCACAAATTACAAGTGACGAAACCTAATTGTATTAGGCGCAGCTTATGCAACATATAATAATGCGGAGGGGTTGGCAAACAGACCTGTGTAAATGTTCTGGCCCACCCATGTGCTGCTTCAACAGAAGCCGGCGCATTTGCATCCTGCTGCATCTGTATTGGCCTCTGTTCGAACGTTATCATAGGAATTTCATCATGTCGCACGACATCATTGACACCGCTGTTGCCAACGGCTCCTTTAAGACGCTCGCGGCGGCCGCAACAGCAGCCGGATTGATCGAGACCTTGAAGGGCGCAGGCCCCTTTACCGTCTTCGCGCCGACGGACGCCGCGTTTGCAGCCCTGCCCGCCGGAACCGTCGAGGACCTGCTGAAGCCCGAGGGCAAGGCCAAGCTGGTCCAGATCCTCACCTACCATGTCGTGCCGGGCAAGGTGATGGCAGCCGACCTCGCCGGCAAGACGCTGCACCCCGCGACCGTCGAGGGCGGGACGCTGGCCGTGGACGCCACCGGCGCGCACGTCAAGGTCAACAGCGCCACCGTCACCACGGCAGACGTTGACTGCACCAACGGCGTGATCCACGTCATCGACGCGGTGCTGCTCCCGGCCTGATGAGCCGGCGCGGCGTCTGCCTCCGGGTGTGCGCCGCGCCATCCTCCCTCCTTGCGCATGGGGTGTTCCGGACCATCCCTCGCTCCACCCCCTGCCGACGGCGGCAACGCGCCTCAAGCATTTTGGCCCGGTCGCCCAAGGTTGGCACCGCTCCCGTCCGCACTGCCGCTCGATGACGCACGAACTCGCTATCGCCTGTGCAGCGGCACCGTCTCGGGCATGGTCCGGTTACCTGAGGGGCTCTCCGGAACTCTACCCCGGCAGCGTCACCGTTGCCCGAACCCCGCCCCCATCCCGGTTGGCCAACGTCACGTCGCCCCCATGCGCCCGCAGGATGTTGCGCGTGATCGGCAGTCCAAGCCCAGTGCCGCCGGTTTCCCTGTTGCGGCTGCCCTCCAATCTGTGGAACGGCTCGAACACCCGGTCCAGCTCGTCCGGCGGGATGCCAGGGCCGCTGTCCTCGATCTGTATCGCAACCCCCGCTCCGGGCCGCCCGGCGGACACCGTCACCCGCGCCGCACCGCCATAAGCGACGGCGTTGCCGACCAGGTTGGCCAAGGCGCGCTTCAGCGCCAGCGGCCGCCCCTGTATCTGCAGCCGGTCCGGCCCGTCATAGGCCAGGCAGCCCGCAGCGCCGGGCCGGGCGTCCGCAGCCTCGTCCAGCACCGTCCGCAGCAGCGCCGCCAGGTCCAGCGGCACCGCCGGCTCCGTCCCCGCCACGTCCCGCCCGAAGGCGAGCGTCGCCGACACCATCGCCGACAGCTCGTCCAGGTCGGCCAGCATCTTGCGGCGCTGCCCCTCATCCTCCATCCACTCCGCACGCAGCTTCAACCGCGTGATTGGCGTGCGCAAATCATGGCCGATGGCTGTCAGCAAGAAGGTGCGGTCAGCCACGAAGCGGCGTATGCGCGCGGCCATGGTGTTGAACGCCGCTGCGGCCACCGCGACCTCCTCCGGTCCTTCCTCCGGCAGCGCGGGCGCGTTCACATCCCGCCCTAGCCGCTCCGCCGCTTCACCCAGCACGCGGACCGGTGCCGTCAGCCGGCGCACCGCCCACAGGGTCAGCGCCGCCGCTGCCAGGGTCATCCCCGCCCACGCCCAGGCAAAACGGCCCGAGGCCCAGGGCCACATCGCCGGGAAGCCGCCGCGCATCACCAGCCACCGGTCATCCGGCAGGTGCGCGACGAGGGTGACGGCCTGGTCCGTCGTGCCGCGTATGTTGACCTCGCGAGGGCGCAACGCTTGCGGCAGCACGCCCCAGGTGAGGTATGGGCGGATCAGCCGCTGCGTGTCCGGTGGCTGCGGGTCCAGCCCGTCGCGCGGGTTGGCCGCCTCGACGCTGGCCTGGATGCTGCCTGCCGGATCAAGCGCCCGCGCCGCGGTGGCCCACCCCTCCGGCGGCCCGGCGGTCACGGTCCGATACGCCGCAACCACCCGCCCTCCAAGGTCCCGCCCATCGGCCAGCCGCTGCAGCTCCCCCCGGTCCAGCGCATGGACGGCCAGGCCCACGCCCTGCACCAGCGCCAGCCCGGGCAGCAGCACTATCAATGTGCGTCCAGCCAAGGTGCGGGGCCACAGGCCGCGGCGGCCCCGTATCTTGCCGGAAACCTTCTCAGGCCTGCCCGCGCCGGCCAGCCCCGTGATGGCCGGCGCGCCGTCCCGCAAGGCCGGAGCCAGGTTCGCCGGGGGAACGCTGGGCAGCGCGTCCGGCGCCATTACGCCTGCTCAACTTCCGCCGCCAGCACATAGCCCCCGCCGCGCACGGTCTTGATCAGATCCGTGCCCTCCCCGTCCCCCAGCTTGCGCCGCAGCCGGCTCACCGCCACGTCAATCGCCCGGTCGAACGGCCCGGCTTGCCGCCCGCGCAGCAGGTCCATCAGCATGTCGCGCGTCAGCACCTGGTTGGCCCGGCCCGCCAGCGCCGCCAGCATGTCGAATTCCCCGCCGGTCAGCGCGACCTCGGCCCCGGCCGGGTTCAGCAGCCGGCGGCGCGTCGGGTCCAGCGTCCAGCCGGCGAAGCGCAGGGGCCGCGCAGCGCCGGCCCGCGGCCCCCGCGCCTCCGTCCGCCGCAGCACCGCGCGTATGCGGGCCAGCAGTTCCCGCGGGTTGAACGGCTTGGGCAGGTAGTCGTCCGCCCCCAGCTCCAGCCCGATGATGCGGTCGGTGTCCTCCCCCATCGCCGTCAGCATCACGATGGGCACGTCGCTGACCCCGCGCAGCCAGCGCGCCAGGTCCAGCCCGCCCTCGCCCGGCAGCATCAGGTCCAGGATGACCAGATGGTAGGCACCGGACGGCCAGGCGCGGCGGGCCTCCCGCCCGTCCCGGGCGCCGGTCACGCGGATGCCATGCCGCTCCAGGAAGCCGGTCAGCAGCTCGCGTATCTCGCGGTCGTCGTCCACGAGCAGGATGTGCGGCAGCAGGGCGGGGCTGGACTCCATGCCGGCAGCATAGGGGTGCGGCGCGGGAATTGGCAGGATACCGTGTGCAACGAATGGTCACGTTCCCCCACCCGCCGCCAGCCATGCGCGCCTTGCTGGACGCGCTGGTGCAGGCGGACCCGCGCCTTGCGGGGATTGAGGCCGCGGCGGGTCCCCTGCCCTGGCGCACCCGCCCTGGCGGCTTCCCCGGCCTGCTCCGGATCGTCACGGCGCAGCAGATCAGCAGCGCCGCCGCCGCCGCCATCTGGCATCGCCTGGCCGCGCTGCCCGGTGCGCTGGACCCGGCAGCCTGGCCCGCCCTGTCCGACGACGCCCTGCGCGCCGCCGGGCTGAGCCGGCCCAAGGTCGGCCACGCCCGCGCCCTCGCCGGCGCCTTCTCCATGGGCCGCCTATCCGCCCCGGCCATCGCGGCGCTGGACGACGCCGGGGCCATCGCCGCCATCACTGCCGTCCCCGGCCTCGGCCCCTGGACGGCCAAGGTCTATCTTCTGTTTGCCGAGGGCCGTGCCGACGTGTTCCCCGCTGGCGACGTGGCGGTGGCCGGCGCGGCAGCAGCGCTGCTCGGCCTGCCATCGCGCCCAAACCCGCACGCACTCCGCAGCCTTGCAGAGTCTTGGCGTCCGGCCCGCGCCCTGGCAGCCCGGCTGCTGTGGCACCACTGGCGCCACCTGACGGGCCGGCCCAGCCTGGACGATCTGCCGCTGCCCTGACGTCCCGCCGTGCAAGGCCCGCCTTCACCCCCCGTTTACCCGCGTCGTGCCAGCGTCGCACATGGACACGCATCAGGATGCCAACAGCCCACAGCCCGCCACCTTCGCGGAACGCGGCGTGGCCGTGCCTTTCACCGCGCCGGGCTTGGCCGGGTCGCGGGTGCGTATGGGAAAGGCGGGGCTGGAACTCGTGTTCGCCAACCCGTCCGGCGCACGCGGAACCTACGTCGTGCCCTGGGCCGGCGTGCCCGGCATCTGTCAGCCCACCGTGCACGACGTGCGCCTGTTATCGGCGCTGGCCGCTGGCGCCCCACCTGCCGGTGCCACCCGCGACGTGATCGGCCCCGCCAGAGTCCAGCAGGCCGCCCGCCGCGTCGCGCTGGACGGCGCAGCCGGCCGTCCCGCCCGCGCCGCCGCCCAGGCCGCTGCTGCCGCCGACCAGGCCCGCACCGGGGCAGCCACCCGGCACCTGCTATCCGACCTGATCGCCCAGGGGGGCAACCCGGATTTGCAGGAAGCCGCGGCGCTGGCCGCCGTCGTCGCGGAACTGGGCGTCGGCCCCAGCGCAGCAGATGCCCCGGTGCCGCAGGCCATCGCCGCCACAGAGTCGCTGCGGGACGGCCTGCTGGCCTGGGCCGCACGCAACCCTGGGGACGCCGCCCCTGCCCGGCTGCTCGCGGCACTTGCTGCTGCCGCCGCAGCCGGCGCCGCAGCGGCGCTGGCTGCGGCGCACCATCCCACGACGCTGGAACTGCTGCTGGCCTGGCGCTCTGCGCCGGAGCGTGTAGCGGCGCTCGCCGCGCGCCCCGCTTGGCTGCTGGACGGCTGGCGCCTCCCCGGCCTCATCTGGTCTGATGCCGCCCCTGGCAGCAGCGCCGCCCTGGCGGAGGCCGCACATCTCGCCTCCTTCCCACCGCGGGAGGCAGAAGCCTGGACCGGCCTGCCGACCGACCCCGCCGCCCCCGGCCTGCTCCGCCGCATCCTGGCCGCCCGCGCCGGGGAGGCCCGCGCCGGCAGTGCCCGGACCGGGGGGGGCGGGCCGCCGAACCTGCGCGGGCGCGCCATCACCGCCGACCTCGTGGCCCGCAACGAGCGGCTGCGGGCGCTCGCCGCATGACGCCGCATCGCACGGCGGCACGACTTCCACGACCTCCACGATCATGAATGCCGCCCTGCCCGACGTGCGTCGCCAGCTCGCCGGGGCGCGCGACGAGCAGATGGCCCGCGTCGTCGCCCTCGTGGACGCCCTGCCCCAGCGCGGGGCGGCGGATGCGCTGATCGCCCCCTTGAGGCCCCGCATGGCCCTGGCGCCGCCCCCCCGGCCCATGAACGCCATGCGGCTCATGTTCCGCCCCCTGGACCCTGTCATCACCCCCGGGCCGCGCTGGCGCCCCGGCATGCCCGCGGTGCCGCGCACGGTGCTGGGTTGCCTGGGCGCGGCGGTGCTGCCGCGCCTCGGCGCCGCCGGCCCGGCGGCCGAGGCCGCGCTGTCCGCGATCCCGCCAGGCGCCTCGCCCGACGTTCTGCGGGACGCGCTGGCGCAGGCCGGTGCGGCGCTGTGGCCCGCCGCGGCGGCCGTGCTGGACGGCATGGGGCCGCCGCCGGACTGGTCCGATGCCTCCGGCCTGCCCCCGGCCTGCTTCGCCCAGGTTGCCGCGGGCATCGCCGCCGTGCTGCACCAGGCCACGCGGCTCGCCTGGCTGGACGCCGGCCAGGACAACCCGCCCAGCGCTGCCGCGGCAGTCGGCGCGATCCTGGCGGACGCGCAAACCCGGCCCTCCGGCCTTCCGGTGCTGCTGGCGGTGCTGCTGGCGCACGGCCCCGCGGCCGCCCTGCTGGCTGGCGGCCTGCCCAACGCTGGCGCCTTGCCGCCAGCCGTGCTGGACAAGGCCGTCGAGGGATCGCTGGACCGCGCCGGCCACCTGCTGGAGTCCGTGCTGCCTGTGGCCGGCCTGCAGGCCGCGGCCAACCATGCCGGCAATATCGCCGCGTTGCTGGAGGCCGTGGACAGCCCCGCCAGCCGCCCCGCCTTGCGCGCCCATGCCGCACGCACGCGGCAGGCCGCCGATCAGGCATGCCGCGACCGCCTGGCCGGCGCGGCGCAGCGCGACCTCGCTTCACGCCTGGCCGGCGCGGGACCGGACGCCCCGGTGGACGACGCGGCGGTCGAGGGGCTGGAGGCCGCGGCGCGCGACCTGCGCCGCCTGGGCCGCGCGGGCCGGCGCCTGGGTCAGCCCTTCGCCTACGACGCCCTGATGGTCCGCCTGGCGCGGGAAGCCGGCGCCCTGTCCGCCCCGGGCCTGACCCGCATGGATCGCCTGCGCCTGGCCGAGCTGCTGGTCGGCGCCGACGCCGCGCTGCGCCTGGTGCCGGAGGGTGATCCGTCCTAGCGTGGCGCAAAGCCTTTGGAGGACGTCCCATGCCTACCCGCCGCGCCGCCATCCGCACCGCTGCCCGCACCGCGCTGGGCGCCGCGCTCGCCCTCCCCGCCATCCGCCGTGCCCATGCCGAGGTCTCGACGGTGCTGATCGCGAAGCAGTTCGGCACCCTGTATCTTCAGCAGGACGTGATGGAGCAGCAGGGCCTCGTCCAGAAGCATGGCGCAGTCCTGGGCCTGCCCGGCCTGAAGGCGGAGTTCCTGCGTTTCGCCGGCACCGGCCCGATCACGGAGGCGCTGCTGGCTGGCAGCCTGCATTTCGCCAGCGGCGGCGCGCCCGGCGCGTTGCTGCTGTGGGACCGCACCCGCGGCACCGTGAAGTCCGCCTTCGCCATGAACGCCACCAACCAGCGCCTGCTCACCGTCAACCCGGCCATCTCCTCGCTGGCCGACATCACCCCCGCCGACCGCATCGCCATGCCGGCCGTGAAGGTCAGCCCTCAGGCGGTGTTCCTGCAGATGGCTGCCGCCAAGCTGTGGGGCGCCGCCGAGTGGGCGCGGCTGGACGCCCAAACCCTCGGCCGCGCCCACCCGGACAGCATGGCCGCGATGCTGGGCAGGACCGAGATCACCTGCCATTTCAGCAGCAGCCCCTTCCAGGAGCGGGAGCTGGCGGCCCCAGGCGTGCGGGAGGTTCTGAACAGCTACGCCGTGCAGGGCGTCGAGACCAGCACCCCCAACACCGTCTATGCCACCAGCAGCTTCCGCACCGGCAACCCCCTGGCTTGGCGCGCGACGCTCGCGGCGTTCCAGGAGGCGACGGACTGGATCAACGCCAATCGCGCCGCCGCCGCGGAACTCTACCTTGCCAGCAGTGGGGACAAGGACACGCCGGCCAACGTCGCGGCCAGCATGGGGGCGCCCGGCAACCGCTTCACCCTGCAGCCGGCCAACGTGCTGCGCGTGGCCGATTTCATGGCCGGCACCGGCGTCCTGAAGCGCCGCCCCGAGAAGCTGGACGACCTGTTCTTCCCAGAAGCCGTGGAGCGCGGCGGCAGCTAGTCCGGCTGCGCGGGAGCGCCCGGAGGCAGCCACACGCCATCTGCCGGGCAGGCTGTGACGGTCCCACCCAAACTCACGGCAGCCCGGGACCAGCCACGCGGCCCGGCGACCAGCTTGGGCGGCGTTCCGCCACGGTTCACAATGTCTTGCTCTGGAAGAACCCAGCATAGCCCGTGCATCACACGACTTTAAAGTGTCGGACCTATGCTCGCCTTTGGATCGGCAGGGTCGGGTGTGTAGGCCTCGGCAGGCGGGCGGTGCCGGCCAAGCCCCGCAACGGGCCACGAGGCCGTGCCGCCACGGCATAATCCGCAGACATGCCCATTCGCCCTCCGACTGGCGGCCGCCAATTTGCCCTTGCGGTGTCTAATTTCCCTCTACATTACGAAACTATCGTGGCGTCATAATGAAGCAAAAGGTGGGACATGGACGGATTTAACCTGGCCAGGTGCGTGCTCGTCTGCTCCGTGGCGCTTCTGCCCGCAGCCCTTGCCGTCCCAAGCCATGCCCAAACGCCCCCTCGCGCCGCGGAACCGGTGGGCGACCTCTCGCCCCTGGCCGGCCAGCAGGTCCGTGTCACGACGATCACCGGCGCTGTCTGGCCCGGCAAGCTCACGGAGATCACGGACGACCGCGTCGTCGTCCAGGGCAGCAGCGGTGCATACACCATCAGCAGGGCGGCCATCCAATCCGTCGAGCCTCTGAACGCCGCACCCCGCCCCCGCCCGGTTGCGGCAACCGCGGCGCGGCCAGCCATGGAGGGCGGCGAGTTCCGCATTCACGGCTCCAACACCATGGGCGCGCAGATGATCCCGAATCTGATCGAGGCTTACGGCCAGGCCGCAACGCTCAAGGGTTTGCAGGTCACGCCTGGCAAGGTGGATGAGGAGCGGACGATCAGCATGGGGACGGCCGACCCCGGCAGGGCCGTCACGATAGAATTGCACTCCCACGGGACCGGCACCGCGTTCACCTCGCTGGCGACCAGGACCGCCGACCTCGGCATGGCGTCCCGTCCCGTGAACGACAAGGAGCGGGAGGCTGTGATGGCCGCCGGCCTGGGCGACCTCCGGGCCGTGGCGCAGGAGCACGTCGTGGCCCTGGACGGACTGGCCGTCATCGTCAACCGGGACAACCAGGTGTCCACCCTGACTCTGCCGCAGATCGCAGCCGTCTTCACCGGCGCGGTCACGAACTGGTCGGACGTGGGTGGCGCGCCGGGCCGCATCCAGGTTTACACCTTGGACGTGAAGTCCGGCACCTTCGACACCTTCAACGACCTGGTGCTGCGGCGCCGCCCAATGGCGCCCGGGGCAAAGCAGTATGAGGCCGGCGCAAAGCTGTCCGACGACGTGGCGGCAGACCCCAACGGCATCGGCTTCGTCGGCTTCGCCTACAGCCGCTCGGCCAAGCCCGTCACCGTTGTCCAGTCCTGCAGCCTGGCCGTGCCCACCGAGGCCTTCGCGGTCCGCACGGAGGAGTATCCTCTGTCCCGCCGTCTATTCCTCTACAACCCGGCGGAGATACCCGCCCCGGCCATGAGCTTCCTTAACTACGTCCGCTCCGCCCAGGCCCAGCCTGTGGTGGCCGCAGCAGGTTTCATCAACCTGGCGCCGGAGCTGTCCAACGCAACCTACAGCGAGTTCCGCAAGCGCAGCGCGCCGGAGGAGTTTGCCAACGGCACCCCTCCAGTGGACACGATGCAATCCCGCTCCATCGTGCAGAGCCTGCGGACGCTGTTCTCGGACGCGCAGCGCTTGTCGATCACCTTTCGCTTCCAGCCCGACAGCTCCGCCCTGGACACGCGGAGCGAGGCCGACATCGGCCGTCTGGTCGCCTGGAGCCGCGAGCCGGCCAACGCCAGGCGCCAGGTCGTGCTGGTGGGCTACAGCAGTTCTGTGGGATCGTTCGCCCAGAACGTCTTGCTGTCGCGTGGCCGGGCTGACGCTCTGGCGGCACGGCTGCAAGGGGCTGGGCTGCGCGTCGCAGGCACCGTTGGGGCCGGGCCGTTGAGCGCGGTCGCCTGCAACGCGGATGCGCGGGGCCAGGCGCTGAACCGGCGTGTGGAAGTCTGGGCCAAGTAGCCCGCCGCAGACTTGCCGAGGGCACCTGCCCGGCACCTGCCGATTCCCGTCACGGCGGCCCAGCCTGACTTGGCAGCCGCGGCCCCAGGGTAGCCACGTCGGCTTTGCGCGGGTATGGACTGGCGCGGCTGAGGCAGGGGTCAGCATCGGCACGCTTCCGTGTCCACTTATGCCGAAGCAACCGGCCGTCGCGGCGTGGTAGGAGCGGCAATGACCAGGCCTGTTGCCGCCTCTCTTCTGGAAGTTGACCTGGGCGCGGTCGTGGTGAACTGGCGCAGCCTGTGCGCCCGCCACGCCGGGCCAGTGGCCGCCGTGCTCAAGGCCGACGCCTACGGGCTGGGCGCCGTACCCGTCGCTAGGGCGCTGCACGATGCAGGGTGCCGCCACTTCTTTGTCGCCCATCTCGCGGAGGCGCTGGCGATCCGCGATGCCGCGCCCGGCGCGATGCTTGCCGTGCTGAACGGCCTGTGGTCCGGCGATGCCGCCCTCTACACCGCCGCCGGCATCACCCCCGTGCTGGGGTCGCTGGCCGAGCTGGATGCCTACGCCGCCCATGCCCGGATCGCCGGTGGCGCGTTGCCTGCGCTGCTGCACGTGGACACCGGCATGAACCGCCTTGGCCTTTCCGCGGACGAGCTGGACACCCTGGCCGCAGA
Organism: uncultured Acetobacteraceae bacterium; assembly: GCA_964250755.1. Classification (GTDB taxonomy): domain Bacteria; phylum Pseudomonadota; class Alphaproteobacteria; order Acetobacterales; family Acetobacteraceae; genus DASWOJ01. Next base: position 38,272 of record CAXUHB010000013.1, read on the forward strand.
CCCCGCCCGGCTGCTCGGCATCCGGGTCCTGTATGTGATGACCCACCTGGCCGCCGCCGAGGTGCCGGACGACCCGCAGAATGTCCGGCAGCACGCCGCCTTCGCCGATGCCTGCGCCCGCCTGCCCCCAGCGCCGCGCAGCCTGTCCAATTCGTCCGGCATCTTCCTGGACGGCTTCAGTTCCGACCTCGCCCGGCCCGGCGCGGCGCTGTATGGCGTCAACCCTACGCCGGGCCAGCCCAACCCGATGCGCCCCGCCGTGCGCCTGCGCGCCCAGGTGCTGCAGGTCCGCACCGTGCCCGCCGGCGCCGGCGTCGGCTACAACGCCACCTGGACCGCTCCACGCCCCAGCCGCATCGCCACGCTCCCCGTAGGCTACGCCGACGGCTACCCGCGCAGCCTGTCCAACCGCGCCGCAGCGTGCTTTGACGGCGCACCCGTCCCGCTGGTAGGGCGTGTGAGCATGGACCTCGCCACCTTCGACGTGACCGACCTGCCAGCCATCCAGCCCGGCGCATGGCTCGACCTGATCGGCCCGGAAATGCCCGTGGACGAGGTTGCCGCCCGCGCCGGCACCAACGCCTATGAAATCCTGACCCAGCTCGGCCCCCGCTACCACCGGACCTACCTGGCAGCATGATGCATCCCTTGGACGCCGTGGCCGCCGTGGGTCGCGGCACGCTGGGCGCGGTGCGCCATGCCGGGGCCATCACGCTGTTCGGCGGGGCCGGGCTGTCGCACCTGCTGCGCCCGCCGTTCTATGGCCGCATCTTCCTGGGCGTGTTCCTGGAATTCGCCTACTTCAGCCTGCCCGTCGTGGCCCTCACGGCGGTGTTCTCGGGTGCCGTCATCGCGCTGCAGAGCTTCACCGGCTTCTCCCGCTTCAATGCCGAGAGCGCGATCGCCGGCGTGGTGGTGCTGTCCGTGGTGCGGGAGCTTGGCCCGGTGCTGGCCGGGCTGATGGTGGCCGGGCGCATGGGCGCAGCCATGGCAGCCGAGATCGGCACCATGCGCGTCACGGACCAGATAGACGCGCTGGGCACGCTGTCCACCAACCCGATGAAGTATCTGGTTGCCCCCCGCCTGCTGGCCGGCGTCCTGGCCTTGCCGCTGCTGGTGGTGGTGGCGGACATCCTGGGCGTGTTCGGCGGCTTCCTGGTCAGCACGGCAAAGCTGGGCTTCAACCCGTCGTCCTACCTGGCCAGCACCTTCCAGATACTCACTACGAACGACGTGGTGGCCGGGCTGGCGAAGGCGGCGGTGTTCGGCTTCCTGGTGGCCCTGATGGGCTGCTATCACGGCTACAACAGCCGGGGCGGGGCTCAGGGCGTGGGGTCGGCGACCACGGGGGCCGTCGTGTCGGCCAGTATCCTGATCCTGATGTTCGACTACGTGCTGACCGAGCTGTTCTTCGCGCGATGAGCCAGGACCTTCAGCCCAAGATCAGAATACGCGGCCTGTCCAAGGCGTTCGGCAGCAAGCAGGTGCTGGACGGCATAGACCTGGACGTGATGCCCGGCACCAGCACCGTCGTCATCGGCGGCAGCGGCAGCGGCAAGTCCGTGCTGCTGAAGTGCATCCTGGGCCTGATCGAGCCGGACCAGGGCAGCATCGAGGTGGACGGCCAGAACGTCCTGGGCCTGCCCCGCCCCGCGCGGGAGCGGGTGAACGCCCGCATCGGGATGCTGTTCCAGGCCGGCGCCCTGTTCGACAGCCTGCTGGTGTGGGAGAACGTCGCCTTCGGCCTGCTGGCTCAGGGCCGCCTGCCCCGCGCCGACGCCCGCGCCCGCGCCGGGGAGGTGCTGAAGCAGGTCGGCTTGGATCCCAGCGTCGGCGACCTGTCCCCGGCGGAGCTGTCGGGGGGAATGCAGAAGCGCGTCGGCCTGGCCCGCGCCATCGCCGCGCAGCCCGATATCCTGTTCTTCGACGAACCGACGACCGGCCTGGACCCCATCATGGGCGCGGTGATTGACGGCCTGATCGTGGATTGCGTGCGCCGCCTGGGCAGCACCGCCATTGCCATCACGCACGACATGGCCAGCGCCACCCGCATCGGCGACCGCGCGGCGATGCTGTTCCGCGGCAAGCTGGTCTGGCAGGGCGCGGCGGCGGAACTGCTGGACAGCGGGAATGCGATGGTGGACCAGTTCACGCACGGACGGCGGGAAGGGCCGATCCAGATGGAGTTGCGGCGGTAGGAAGGGGTATAGTCCACCCATGAAAGAGCAAGCGATCCCTGAAGCCGTCAAGGAGATCGTCGGTCGTCATACTCTGCCCGACCTCATTGTGGGTCTGGACGTGAGGCTTGGCGAGTTCGACGGCGATCCTGCCATGTGGCTGATCTTTAGGACTACGCCCGGCGACCAGACCCGAACTGTGGAACATGATCGTCGCGTAGCTGAGATCAGCCGCTTGAAGGAGGCCCTGTTGCCCGACCTTCTGAACGCATTTGATGACCGCTTTCCCTACTTCCGCTTCGAGTCTGAGCGCAGCCTAAGTCCGACCGAGGGGTGATTTCAGCGCAGGACTTCCTGGGGCATGCGCGCCTGCTGGTAAGCAGCCCGGTTGGTAACTTTGCAGATGCGATTGAACTGCGCCGCGCCGCATCGGCAGCCTACTATGCGCTGTTCCATCTGCTGGCCAATGCCGGGGCGCAAACCTTTGCTGCTGGCGGCGTCGAACTGGTGCAGCAGGTGTCCCCTGCATTCAGCCACACGACAATGCGGAAGGTGTGCGACGCCCACGTGCGCTCCCCCTTGCGCCCGTTTCCGGCGTCCTTGGATCATCTCCATCCTCACCAACCCGACAAGCGCCTGATCAGCATTTCGTCCACGTTCGCTCAGTTGCAGGAAGGACGGCACAGCGCCGACTACGACTTGGCTGCCGTATTTGAGCCAGCTTATGTTGACGAGTTGGTGACCCTTGCCGAGATTGCGTTCAGCAACTTCCAACGGATTCAAATCCTCCCGGAAACCCAGGTCTTCCTCACCGCCCTCCTTCTATCCGACCGCTGGACCCGCCGTGGCTAAGCCCACCACCCGCTACGTCTGCCAGAACTGCGGCGCCACCACCCCCAAATGGGCCGGCCGCTGCGATGCGTGCGGCGAGTGGAACACCATCGTCGAGGAAACCACCGAGGCCCGCCCCGGCCCGGCGGGCCGCGCCAGCACCGGCAAGCGCGTCACCTTCGTCGGCCTGCAAGGCACCGCCGCCCCGCCGCCCCGCGCCGAGACCGGCATCGCGGAACTCGACCGCGTGCTGGGCGGCGGCCTGGTGCCCGCCAGCGTCGTGCTCGTCGGCGGCGACCCCGGCATCGGCAAGAGCACCCTCATGCTGCAAGCTGCCGCCACCCTGGCCCGCGCCGGCAAGCGCGTGATGTATATCAGCGGAGAGGAGAGCATAGACCAGGTCCGCCTCCGCGCCCGCCGCCTGGACCTGGCCGACGCCCCGCTGGATCTCGCCGCCGCCATCAACGTCCGCGACATCGCCGCCTCCCTCGAAGCCGAGAGGGACCTGTCGCTGGTCGTCATAGACTCCATCCAGACCATGTGGCTCGACACCATCGAGAGCGCGCCGGGCACCGTCGCCCAGGTTCGCGCCTGCAGCTTCGAGCTGATCCGGCTGGCCAAGTCCCGCGGCTTCTCGCTGGTGCTGGTCGGCCACGTCACGAAGGAGGGCGCGCTCGCCGGCCCCCGCGTGCTGGAGCACATGGTGGACGCCGTGCTGTATTTCGAAGGCGACCGCGGCCACCAGTTCCGCATCCTGCGCGGCGTCAAGAACCGCTTCGGCGCCACGGACGAGATCGGCGTGTTCGAAATGACCGACCGCGGCTTGGCCGAGGTGCCCAACCCTAGCGCCCTGTTCCTGGCGGAGCGGCGCGGCAACATCGCGGGGTCGGCCGTGTTCGCTGGGCTGGAGGGCACGCGGCCCGTGCTGGTGGAGGTGCAGGCGCTGCTGGCGCCCACGCAGGGCGGCTCGCCCCGCCGGTCCGTGGTGGGCTGGGACAGCGGGCGCCTGTCCATGCTGCTGGCGGTGCTGGAGACCCGGGCCGGGCTGCGCATGGGCAGCACCGACGTTTACCTCAACATCGCCGGTGGCCTGCGCGTGCAGGAGCCTGCGGCGGACTTGGCCGTGGCCGCTGCCCTGGCCTCCGCCTGCACGGATACGCCCACCAACGCCGGCATGGTCTATTTCGGGGAGGTCGGCCTGTCCGGCGAGGTTCGCCAGGTCGCCCAGGCCGAGGCCCGGCTGAAGGAGGCGCACAAGCTGGGGTTCGAGGGCGCGTGCCTTCCCCGCCGCGTCGCCCGCGGCGGGCGCAAGATGGCGGTGCCGGACGGGCTGAAGCTGGACGAGGTCGGGCATTTGACGGACCTCGTCTCGATTTTCACCGGCAAGACGCCCGCCCAGGACTGACCCGGTGATCCTCGACGCCATCCACATCTATCCCGTGAAGGGCCTGCGCGGCATCACCGTGCAGGAGGCCGTGGTGGAGCCGTGGGGCCTGCAAGGCGACCGCCGCTGGATGATGGTGGACTCCGGCGGACGCTACCTGACCCAGCGTGACCTGCCCGGCATGGCCCGCATCGCCGCCACGCCGGACGGTGCCGGCCTGACCCTGTCGGTGGACGGCATGGCCCCGCTATATGTCCCCTTGCCCCGCGCCCTGGTCGAAGTCTTGGTCTGGCGCGACCAAGTGCCGGCGCAGGACGCTGGGCCGGACGCCGCGGCCTGGCTGTCCCGCGCCCTGGGCCACTCCTGCCGCCTGGTCCACATGGGCGACCCGGCAGCAGCTCGTCCCGTGGACCCCGCCTATGCCCGGCCGGAGGACCGCGTCAGCTTTGCCGACGGCTTCCCGGTGCTGGTGGTGAACGCCGCCTCCTTGGACGATCTGAACGCCCGCCTGGCCCAACCCGTGCCGATGGACCGGTTCCGCACCAACCTGGTTGTGTCCGGTGCCCCGGCCTGGACAGAGGACGGCTGGACCTCCTTGCACGTCGGCCCCGTCCCGTTCCGCGCACCCAAGGCCTGCGCCCGCTGTGCCGTCATCACGGTTGACCAAGCCACCGGCACCCGCCCGCGCAGCCGCGAACCGCTGCGCACCCTGACCGCATTCCGGCGCGGCGGGGATGGGCGCGTGACCTTCGGCATGAACCTGATCCCGGACGGCACGGGAAGGATCGCGGTCGGCATGGAGGTCGGCTCAGGCTGAGCTTGCCGGAACCCGGCAACACCCACCGCAAATCCACGCCAGCTCCGCTGTCACGGGCCAGTCATCATTTGCCGGACTCCCCTTCAGGCCGCTATACCCCCGCCATCATGTCCCGGACGCACAGATGAACTGGGTGGACCTCGTCGTCCTGGCCGTCGTGCTCGTGTCCGGCTTGGTCGGCGTCCTGCGCGGATTCGTCCGGGAGGTGCTGGGCATCGCCGCCTGGGCCGCCGCCGCCTACATCGCCAGCCCTTACGGAGCATTCCCCTATGTGGCGCCCTGGGCGCGCAAGCAGGTGTCCGATCCCGGCGTCGGCGACATCCTTGCCTTCGGCGGCGTATTCCTGGCTGCGCTGATTGTCCTGTGGGTCGTCGTCGGCATGGTCAGCAGCCGCGTGCGCGGGTCGGCGCTGGGCGGGCTGGACCGCACCTTCGGACTGGTATTCGGCGTGGGCCGGGGTGCGGTGATGCTTGCGGCTGCCTATATCCTGGGCGGCTTCCTCAGCCCGGCGGATGCGTGGCCGCCGCCGGTCCAGCAGGCCCGCCTGCTCAGCCCGGTGCATCAGGGGGCCGAGTGGCTGGCCACCCAGGTGCCCCCGCCCTACCGGCCCAACGTTGCCAAGCCGCCGGACGGGCGGCCCACCGCATCGGCCGACCTGCTTCGCGCCACCCCCGCCGGACGGGCGCAGTCCCCCCGCCCTGCCCGGGAGTAGGAGTACTCCAATGTTCGCAAACGAGACCGCTCACGACACCGAGGATGACAAGCTGCATGAGGAATGCGGCGTGTTCGGCGTCTGGGGCGTCACCGACGCCGCCGCCGTCACCGCCCTGGGCCTGCACGCCCTGCAGCACAGGGGCCAGGAAGCGACGGGCATCGTCAGCTACGACGGCGTCCGCTTCCACTCCCACCGCGGCCTGGGATTGGTGGGTGACAACTTCAGCAGCGCCAAGGTGATCGCCGGGCTGCCCGGCCCCAATGCCGTAGGCCACAACCGCTATGCCACCACCGGCGACACCATCCTGCGCAACGTGCAGCCGCTCTATGCCGACTTCGAGTTCGGTGGCTTCGCCGTTGCCCACAACGGCAACCTGACCAACGCCCACATCCTGCACCGCCAACTGGTCCGCCGCGGCTGCCTGTTCCAGAGCACCACGGACTCCGAGGTGTTCGTCCATCTGATCGCCATCAGCCTCTATTCTACCGTCGTGGACCGGCTGATTGATGCACTCAAGCAGGTGGTCGGCGCCTACTCTCTGGTTGCCCTGTCCAACGACGCCCTGATGGGCGTGCGCGACCCGATGGGGGTCCGCCCCCTGATCCTGGGCCGCATCGGCAACGAGGGCACGGGCGGCTGGGTGCTGGCCAGCGAGACCTGCGCGCTTGATATCGTCGGTGCCGAGTTCATCCGCGACGTGGAACCCGGCGAGATCGTCGTCATCAACGACAAGGGCGTCCACTCCATCAAGCCCTTCGGCGCCAGCAAGAGCCGTTTCTGCGTGTTTGAATACATCTACTTCGCCCGCCCGGACTCCGTGATGGAGGGCACGCCCGTCTATGACGCACGCAAGTCCATCGGCGCGGAGCTGGCGCGCGAAAGCCATGTGGACGCCGACGTGATCGTGCCGGTGCCGGACAGCGGCGTGCCCTCCGCCATGGGCTTCAGCGCCGAGTCCGGCATACCGTTCGAACTGGGCATCATACGCAACCACTACGTCGGGCGCACCTTCATCGAACCCACGGACAGCATCCGCAACTTGGGCGTGAAGCTGAAGCACTCCGCCAACCACTCGGTCCTGCGCGGCAAGCGCGTGGTGCTGGTGGACGACAGCATCGTCCGCGGCACCACCAGCCGCAAGATCGTGGAGATGGTGCGCGCTGCGGGCGCCGCCGAAGTCCACATGCGGATATCCTCGCCGCCCACCACCCACTCCTGCTTCTACGGCATAGACACGCCCGAGCGCGGAAAGCTGCTGGCAGCCCGGCACAACGTGGCCGAGATGGCGCACCTGATCGGCGCCGACAGCCTGGCCTTCGTGTCGCTGGACGGCCTCTACCGCGCATTGGGCAAACCCGGCCGGGACGCCGCCAGGCCGCACTTCTGCGACGCCTGCTTCACCGGCGAGTATCCCATTGCCCTGCCCGACATGGTGGACAGCGCCGACCGGCAACTGAGCTTGCTGACCGAACGTTGATGGGCACCCTTTCGGGCCTTGTGGCCCTTGTGACCGGTGCAAGCCGCGGCATCGGTGCCGCGGCGGCGGTCGAATTGGGCCGGCGCGGCGCCCACGTCGTCCTGTTGGCCCGCACGCAAGGCGGGCTGGAGGAAACGGATGATGCGGTGCGCGCCGCAGGCGGCACGGCTACCTTGCTGCCGCTGGATTTGCAGGACGGCCCCGGGCTGGACCCGGTCGGCCCGAGCATTTTCCAACGCTTCGGGCGGTTGGACATCCTGGTCCACGGCGCTGGTGCCCTGGGCAAGCTGACCCCGGTGCCGCACATTCAGCCCAAGGATTGGGACGCCGTGGTGGGCGTGAACCTGGCCGCCACCTGGCGCCTCATCCGCACCTGCGCGCCGCCGCTGCAAGCTGCCCCAGCCGGCCGCGCCGTGTTCGTCACCACCGGCATCGCCTCGGCGCCCCACGCCTACTGGGCCGGCTACGGCGCCACCAAGGCGGGGATGGAGCATCTGGTCCTGACCTGGGCCGCCGAGTCCGTCACCACCAACCTGCGCGTCAACCTGTTCGACCCCGGCCCCGTCGCCACCCGTTTGCGCGCTGACGCCATGCCCGGCGAGAACCCAGCCACTCTGCCCAAGCCGGAGGAGGTCGCTCCGGCGCTGGCCAATTTGTGCGAGCCAGGGGACGTGCGGCATGGGCAGCGGGTGGCGGTTGCTCCCTCTCCCTCTAGGAGAGGGCCGGGGTGAGGGAAGCCGCAACCACCGGGTCCTGACTGAAGCAGCGCCGATCCCGCGCTGCCGATGGACGAAGCTGCCCTTGCAGCCTCCCTCACCCCGGCCCCGTTCCCAGAGGGAGAGAGAGGCGGCAACAATCCCTACTCCGCCGGGTAAGCGTCGGGTGCCCGCTCCAGCTTGGCGTCGTGGTTCAGCACCAGCACGATCACCATCGCCACAGCCCCGAACGCCGCCAGACACAGCAGCCCGCCGTTGTAGCTATCGGTCTTGTCCTTGATGTAGCCCATCAGATACGGCCCCACGAAGCCCGACAGGTTGCCGACCGAGTTGATGATGGCAATCCCGCCCGCCGCCGCCGCGCCGGACAGGAAAGAAGTCGGCAGCGTCCAGAACACCGGCAGTGCCCCGAACACCCCGCAGGCCGCAACGGACAACGCCACCATCTTCAGCGTCGGGTCTGGCAGCAGCGTGCTGACCCCGATTCCAATGGACGCCACCGCCAGCGCGACCGCCGTGTGCAGCTTGCGCTCGCCGGTCCGGTCGGAGCTGAGGCCCCACAGCACGATGGCGACGGTGCCGACGACATACGGGATCGCGGTCACGAAGCCCGTCTGCAGGTTGGTCAGGCCGAACCCCTTCACGATCTGCGGCAGGAAGAAGCCGATGCCGTAGTTGCAGGCGACCGCGCCGAAATACACCATCGCAAGCGCCAGCACCTTCGGGTTCAGCAACGCCTGCACGACCGAAAAATGCTGCGCCGCCTCGCGCTGCCGCCGCTCCTGCTCCAAGCGGCCCGCCAGCCACTCCCGTCCGTCCGCCGGCAGCCATTGCGCGTCCACCGGCCGGTCCGTCAGGTAGTAGAACACCACGACGGACAGCACGACCGCCGGCAGCGCCTCCACGATGAACAGCCACTGCCAGCCGTGCAGGCCCATCGCACCGTCCAGGCCCAGCAATGCGCCGGACACCGGGGCGCCGAACACGGAGGACAGCGGGATCGCCGCCATGAAGAACCCGATGATGCGTCCGCGGTATGTCGCCGGGAACCAAAGCGTCAGGTAGAAGATGATCCCCGGGAAGAACCCGGCCTCGGCGATCCCCAGCAGGAACCTCACCAGGTAGAAGCTGTATTCTCCCTGCACGAAGGCAGTGGCCCCCGACAGGACGCCCCAGCTCACCATGATCCGCGCGATCCACTTCCGCGCACCGAACCGTTCCAGGAACAGGTTGCTCGGCACCTCGAACACGAAGTAGCTGAGGAAGAAGATGCCCGCCCCGAACCCATAGGCGGTCTGAGAGATGCCAAGGTCCCGGTTCATCGTCAGCGCCGCGAAGCCGACGTTCACCCGGTCCAGGTATGCCACAAAGTAGCAGAGTATCAGGAACGGCACGAGCCGCGTGGTCACGCGGGCGATCGTGCGGGTTTCAAGGTCCATCGGCGCATCCTCCCAAGGTTGGGCCCGCTTGTGCGGGCGCAGGTTCGGCCTCATGCGAGGCCGCTTCTCAAGCAGGAACACGGTTTGGCGACAGAAACGCAAGCTGGAATCCAACAGTCCGTTGGGAAAGCCTGGTTGAGTAGAGGATTGATGGCTGGCAAGCATGTCGCATCGTGGCGAACTGTTAATTGGGACTGCCTGGGTTTGGACGGACGAGAACAGGCCGAGGTATGACCGCCGCGGGCAGAGATATCCGAGCGGCCTGACGAACGAGGAGTGGGCGGCGCTGGAGCCGTTGCTTCCGGTGGCCCAGGGCCAGGGGCGCCCACGCACGCACGCACGTGCTTCGCAAGGTCACGAACGGCATCCGCTGCGTGCAGCGATACGGCGTGCCCTGCGACGCGGTGCCCAAGGACCTGCCGCCAGGCAGCATCTGCTACGACTACTGGCGCTTGTTGACGAATGGCGGGCACCTGGACAGGATCAACCACGTGCTAGTCATGGCCGACCGGAAGCAGGCAGGGCGGGAGGCCAGCCCCACCCTGGCCATTGTCGATGCGCACTCGGTCAAGTGCGACGCGCCCCCAGGCGAGCGAGGGTATGACGCCGCAAGGAAGGTGCTGGGGCGCAAACGACCCGCGGCGGTGGACATCGACGGCCGGCTGCTTGCGGTCAGCGTCATACGGGCGGACATGCAGGATCAGGATGGCGGCATCGACCTGGTGCGCCGTCTTTTGCGGCTGTGCCCCTGGATCAGAACCGTCGTGTTGGATGGCGGCTACAAGAAAATCTTCATGGAAACCGTGCAGGCTATCGCGGGCCGGGCGGCCGAGATGGTGAAGCGGCCAGAGTTCGCGAAAGGCTTTGTGCTGCTGCCCAAGCGCTGGCGCGTAGAACAGAGCATCGGCGCCCTGACCATCTCGCGCCGCCTCAAGGTCGACCACGAAACGCTGACCCACGTCTCGGCCACGATCATCCTGTTCGCCTCTATCGGGCGCCTGCTCGCATCACTGACGATGCGGTGCCCTTTCAAAGGGCTATCAGGGCGCGGAGGCCTTGGCAGCATCCCGGCGCCGTGCCTCATCGTATTCCTCGCGGGTCAGGCATTCCGCGCCGTAACTTATGTAGCCCTGACTGCAGTGGGTGTGCGTGCAGACGTTCCTGTATTCAGTGCGATAGCCTGTGGACTGGCAGTAGCCGTTGCCATACCTGGCGCAGTATGGCACCTGCACGGGCTGCCTCTCGTAGCGGTCGCATTCCGTGCGGAGCAGGCCACACGCGGCGAGCATCCCGACAATCAGGACAATTGCAACCCGCGAAGGCCATCCGCAGCAAGCCTCTGTCCAGGTCAGATCCATTCGGCCTCTCCCGCCGGAAGCCTACCAGCGGCGGCCTGATCCTTGCAACTACGAATCGGCCGCGACCATCCTGTTCGCCTCCATCGGGCGTCAGTTCGCGTCACTGACTATGCAGTGACCCTCTCCCAACAGGCTGTAAGATGGCAATTTTTATCTTCCTTTCCCTCTGGGAAAAGGCCGAGTAAGGGGATCTTGGCTGCGGAGCGGGGCACAGTCAATGCCGCTGGAGCAGCGTTGAAAGCGGTTCAGACCGGTGTTCGGGGACCCCTCACCTGGCGTTGGTCCGTTTCGAGGCCCAGCCCCGGAATAGGAGGCAAGAGGCAACCCTACCCCCCATGCCCCAACGCCTCCACCAACTTCGCCTTCGTCATCCTCGACCGCCCGGCAATCCCGTGCTTGGCGGCCCGTTCCATCAGCTCCGCCTTCGACAACGACTCAAGCCGCGCATCCGCCGTCTTGGCCGCGACGTCTCTGGGCTGGGCCGAGAACTGGTGCCCAGCAGCCAGGTCCGCCCGCTTCTTCTCGGACGTGCGCGCATATTCCTCGTCCGTCAGCGCCTCGCGCGCCTTCTTGGGTAAGTAGCGCTCCCCGGTGTCCAGGCTCTCCTCGCCGGACTTCGTGCCCCACTTCTCCTTTGTCCACTCGGCCAGGTGGTTGTGTGGGTCCTTGCGGCCCTTGTAGCCCCCGCCCTCCGCCTTGTAGCGCTGCACGGCCATCTGCGCCTTGCGGGCGGACCACTCCCCGGCGTGCCCGCCCTTGTCGCCGGCCGTGACCTCCGTCTTGATCCGCTCCCACAGCGCGGGATCGGTGCGGTTTGCGGTGCCTGCCATCCTGTGTCTCCCAAGTTTTCCGGCCAACGCCGCGGCCCGTGCCGGGTTGCCGTGGGCGCACCTTGCGGGCTGCAAGGGATTACCGGCTTGGCGTGGCCGGGCTGGTGTGGCAGTCAGGCCCCGTTAACGCCGCCCAGGAGCTGCCCCGTGTCTCTCAAGTCTCTCGCGCCCCTCGCGGCCGTCCTCGCCCTCGCCGCCTGCAACTCGACCAAGCCTCCGGTGCTGAGCGCCTCCGACCCCCGCAACGATGGCATCGCCAAGACCTGCACGCCCACCAACCCCGACTTCACCAAGCCTGGCCCCTACAACGCCGCGATCACCATGACCAACGACGGCTGGTGCGGCGCCTTCGCGGTCGAGCGCGACGGCCGCCCATACGTCCTCGGCCTGGTCCGCACCCGCCCGAGCCACGGCCGCGTCCTCATCCAGAAAGTCGAGAACGCAAGCCGCGTGGAGTACACCCCCAACACCGGCTTCACGGGCAGCGACACCTTCACAGTCGCGCTGCGCCCCAACCAGTCCAGCGCCGAGGACATCCCGATGGCCGTGTCGGTCAACGTCACGCAGGGCGACCGCCCGGCCGTTGCGGCCCCAACCGCCGGCCCCGCCCGCTCGTCTGCAGCACCCGCTGCCCGCCGCCGCCGGTCCAGCGCCCCGGCGCGCTGACCCCGCCGGCTCCGTCCGCATCCGTCGAGGGCCAAGCCGCATCCAGGCTTGGCCCGGGACCGGGCGGGCCAGGCTACTCCGCCGCCGGCACCGCCCCCACCTGTCCCGCCCCGCCCCGCATCACCCCAGCCGGTTCGGCCCCCGTCGGCTCGGCACCAGGCCCGGCCCGCCGCCCCGCCGGCACCGGCAGGTCCCGCGGTGTCAGCACCCGCCCGAACAGCCGCCCCACCAGGCCCGAGGCGTCATCCATCAGCGTGTAGAACGACGGCACGAACACCAGGGACAGCACGGTCGAGACGATCAAGCCCCCGATCACTCCAATGGCCATCGGCGACCGGAACTCGCCTCCGTCGCCCACGCCCATCGCGCTCGGCACCATGCCGGCCACCATCGCGATCGTCGTCATCACGATGGGCCGCGCCCGCTTGCGCCCGGCGTCCAGGATCGCCTCAACCCGGCCCATCCCCGCCGCCCGCCGCTCGATGGCGAAGTCCACCAGCATGATCGCGTTCTTGGTCACGATGCCCATCAGCATGAGCACGCCGATCACGACGGGCATGGAGATCGGGTTGCCCGTCAGCAGCAGCGCCAGGATCACGCCGCCAAGGCTCAGCGGCAGGGACAGCAAGATCGTGATGGGCTGGAACACGTTGCGGAACAGCAGCACCAGCACGCCCAGCACGATGGTAAGCCCCGCCCCCATCGCCAGCCCGAACTGCGAGAACACCTCCGCCATCACCTCGGCGTCCCCGCCGTTCTGCAGGCGCACGCCCGCCGGCAGGCCCTTCGCCGCCGGAAGGGCGTAGATGGCCTTCAGAGCGTCCCCCAGCGCCACGCCGGGCTGCAGGTCGGCGCCCAGCACCACGCGGCGCACGCGGTCGTAGCGCTCGACGCTGGACGGCCCCTGCCCGAGCGCCACGTCGGCCACTGCCAGCAGAGGCACGGCGATGCCGCCGTTGCCCTGCACTTGCAGCGTCTCGATGGCGGAGATGTCGCCGCGTAGCGCCGTGTCCACCTGCACACGGATCGGGATCAGCCGGTCGCCGTCGCGGAACTTGGCCAAGTTGGCCGGGACGTCGCCGATGGTGGCGATCCGCACGGCGTCGCTGATCGCCTCCGTGCTGACGCCGAACCGCGCGGCCTCGTCCCCCCGCGGCGTCACCCGGATTTCCGGACGGTCCGACCCGGCGCTGGGCGCGACGTTGCCAAAACCGGGCAGCCGGCGCATCCCGCCTTCCAGCGCCGCCACGGCGCGGTCCAGCGCGGCGGGGTCGTCGCCCAGCACGGTGACGGACAGCTCGCGCTCCCCGCGGTCGTTCACGTACCAGCCGCGCACGTCGGGCAGCGCGGCCAGGCGCCGGGTCAGCTCCGCCTCGACCTCCTTCTGCCTGCGGACGCGGGCGTCCTTGGGCACCAGGTTCACGATCATCTTGGCCCGGCGGATTTCCGCTCCCGCCCCGGTCGGCGTCGTGCCGCCGACGACGAACACCGTCGTCACCTCCGGGATGCGCCGGAACTCGGCGGCCACCACGTCCGTCCGCGCCCGCGTGTCCGCGAGGGTGGAGCCGGGCGGCAGCTCGATGGACAGCACCACGCGGCTCTCGTCCGGCGGCGGGATGAAGCCGGTGGGCAGCAGCGTCGTGGACCAGATGGATACGCCGAACGCCGCCAGCCCCGCCAGCAGGGTCAGCCCGCGCCAGCGCAGCGTCGCCTGCAGGAAGCGGGTGTAGGCCCGCATCACCCAGCCGTCCCGCTCGTCATGCGGCGCCACCGGCCGCATCAGGTAGGCCGCCATCAGCGGCGTGATCAGCCGCGCCACCAGCAGGGACGCCATGACGGCGGCGGCCACCGTCAGCCCGAACTGCTTGAAGAACTGCCCGGCGATCCCGCCCATGAAGCTGACTGGCGCGAACACCGCCATGATCGTGAAGGTGATGGCGATCACCGCCAGCCCGATCTCGTCCGCCGCCTCTACCGCCGCCTCGTACGGGCGCTTGCCCATGTGCATGTGGCGGACGATGTTCTCGATCTCCACGATGGCGTCGTCCACCAGGATGCCGGTCACGAGCGTGATGCCGAGCAGGCTGACGAAGTTCAGCGAGAAGCCCATCAGCTGCATCGCCGCGAATGCCGGCAGCACGGACAGCGGCAGCGCCGCGGCCACCAGCAAGGTCGCCCGCCAGTTCCGCAGGAACACCAGCACGACGATGGTGGCCAGCACCGCACCCTCGATCAGGCCGTGCATGGCGGACAGGTAGGTGCCGCGGGTGGCGCGCACGCCGTCGTCAATGACGGCGTATGTCACCTCCGGGTGCGCGCGCTGCAGCGCCTGGATGCGCAAGGCCACGGCGTCCGCGACGCTCACGTCGCTGGCGCCCTTGGCGCGGAACACCGCGAAGGACACGACCGGCGTTTCCCCGTTCATGCGGGCGAAGTCGCGCGGCTCCTCGTAGCTGTCGGCGACGCGGGCCACGTCGGACAGCCGGACCTCGCGCCCGCCGGGCAGCACCAGGCGGGTGGCGGCCAGGGCGTCCAGGGTGCGGGCGCCGGCCAGGGTGCGTATCGCCTGCTCCTGGCTGCCGACCTCGCCGCGCCCGCCGGACAGGTCGGCGCTGGTAGCGCGGAGCTGCCGGTTCACGTCGCCGGCAGTGATGCCCAGGGACGCCAGGCGGTCCGGGTCCAGGCTGACGCGGATTTCCCGCGTCACGCCGCCGATCCGCTCGACGCGCCCGATGCCGCGCACCCCTTGCAGGTCGCGCAGCACGGTGTCGTCTATGAACCAGGACAGCCCTTCCAGCGTCATGCCCGGCGCCGTCGCGGCAAACGTCTGGATGCTCTGGCCCACGATGTCTATGCGCTGGATCACCGGCTCGTCTATGCCGCGCGGCAGGTCGGAGCGTATTTTGCTGACGGCATCGCGCACGTCGTTCAGCGCGCGGTCAGTGCTGACCTCCAGCCGCAGCTCCACAACCGTCTGGCTCACGCCGTCGGTGACGCTGCTTTGGACGTGCTTTACGCCGGACACGTTGGCCACGGCGTCCTCGACCTTCTTCGTCACCTGGCTCTCCAGCTCCCCCGGCGCGGCGCCGGGCTGGGTCACGACGACAGAGACGATGGGCACGTCCACATTCGGCGACTTGGTGATCGGCAGCATGTTGAAGCCGACCAGCCCCAGCAGCGTCAGCACCGCGAACAGCACGATGGGTGGAATCGGGTTGCGTATTGCCGCGCCGGAGATGTTGAATGCCATCCCGCTACGCCCCCTTGCCGGCGGCGGCCGGGACGGGCGTCACCCGGTCGCCTCCGCGTATGAAGGTGCCGGACACGGACACGACCGCATCCCCTTCCTGCACGCCGTCCGTGATCTCCGCCCGTCCGCCGCCGCGCAGGCCGACCTGAACCTGGCGCGTGTCCACCACGCCGTTCCGCACGACCTGGACCACGGCGCCGCCGGGCTGGAACAGCACGGCGGACAGCGGGACAAGCACGCCCTCGTGCCGCGCGACCTCGACAGTCGCCCGGGCGAAGCTGCCGATCACCAGGCCGCCGTTGCCTGTGACCATCACGCGCACGCGGCCCAGGCGGGTGGCGCGGCTGACCTCCGGCGACACCAGGCGGACGCTGCCTGTGCGGGGGCCGCCCGCCGTCTCGATCTGGGCAGGCTGGCCCGGGCGCAGCTTGGCGAGCGACACCTCCGGCACGTCCGCCTCCAGCTCCACCGCGTCATCCCGAATGATCCGGAACAGGGGGTCGCCTGTCCCCATCACGACGGCACCCTGCCGTGCGATGCGGCGGCTGATCCGGCCGCCGACGGGCGCGCGCAGCTCGGTGCGGGCCAGGCGGACCAGAAGCTCGCGCCGCTGCGCGTCGGCCAGGGCGCGGTCGGCCTCGGCCGCGCGCAGGGCGCCCACGGCGGCGTCCTGACGGGCAGCAGCAGTCGCAGCGGCAGCCTGGCGCTGCTCATACACCTCGCGCGCCGCGTTGCCGCCGGCCAGCAGGTCCTTCGTGCGGGCCAGAGCCAGATCCACCTGGGTGCGGGTGGCCTGCGCCTCGGCGATGCTGCTGCGGGCCTGGGCAATGGCGGCGTCGGCGCGGGCGGCCTGGGCGGCGTTCTGGGCGACGCTGGCCTCCAGCACGTCGCGCGACAGCCGGGCCAGCACCTGCCCGGCGGCCACGGTGTCGCCCTCCTCCGCCAGTATCTCGGTAATGGCCAGGCCCTCGATCTGCGGGCTGACCAGCACCTCCTCCTGCGGCACCAAGGTGCCGGTCAGCACAGCGGTCTCCTGGATGGCGCCGCGGACGGCGGACACGACCGTGACCGCAGGCGGCGTCGGGTCGGCAGGCGGCGGGGCGACTGCGAACGCCGGCGCGGCCAGGAACATGAGTGCGGCCATCCAGCGGGTCATGGCGCGTGCGGCCTCAGAAAGCGGCGCAGCAGCAGCTGCAGCACCGGGCGGAACCGCGTGGCGGTCAGCGTCGGGTCCAGCGCCTGATGCACCACCAGGCCGTCGCCCATCGCCATCACAAGCTGCACCGCAGTTTCCACGTCCAGCGCCGGGTCCACCGTCCCGCGCGCCTGCCCGCGCTGCAGGGCGGCGACCACCCCGGCCCGGGCCTCCCGGATGTTGCGGTCGAACATCGCCCGGACCTCGGGGTTGCGCACGGCCTCGGACATGGTCTCCGCCGCCAGCGCCGCCTGCGGACCCGCGAGCATCTGCTCCAGCGTGTCTATGCCGATGCCCGCCAGCGCCTCCACGGGATCATCGGCCTCCGCCATGCGCTCGAAGAACGCCGCATGATGCGTGCGCTCCGCTTCCGCAATGGCGGCGATGATGCTGACCTTGCTGGGAAAGTAACGATACAGCGCGCCCGGACTCATCCCGGCCTCGGCGCAGATCTCCTGCATGGACGCGCCGTGGAACCCAGCCCGGGCGAAGCAGGCCATCGCGGCGTCCAGCACGCGCTGGCGAGGGGGGGCGAGGACTTCGGACATAGGATGGACCCGAATGCGAATGAATGTTCACTTGCGGTTGGGACAGCCCATTGTCAAGCCGGTCTGCCCGCCTGCAACATGGGGCGGGAACCACGGAGCCTGCCCCGATGCTCGATGACGCCGACCTGATCGCCGCCGCAGCCGTCCTGGGCATCCCGCTGGACCCGGCGTGGCATGACGCCGTGCGCTTCCACCTGGACCTCAGCCTGCGCGCCGCGTCCGCCGTGGCGGAGTTCCCCCTTCCCGACGACCTCGACCCGGCCCCGGTGTTCACGGCATGACCGCCTGGCTGACCGCGGCCGAGGTCGCTGCACGCGTGCGGGACGGCGGCCTAACGCCGCACCAGGCCGTAACGGACGCCCTGGACCGCATCAGCCGGGCCGTGCCCATCAACGCCTTCACGGACGTGCTGGCCGACCGCGCCCTGGCCCGCGCCAAGGCGCATGACGGGACGGGGCTGCTGGCCGGGGTGCCGTTCGCGGTCAAGAACCTGTTCGACGTGCAGGGCCTGCCCACTCGCGCCGGCTCCCGCATCAACCGGGAGCGCCCGCCGGCGACCGCGGACGCCACAGCCGTCCAGCGGCTGGAGGCTGCGGGCGCCATCCTGGTCGGCACCCTCAACATGGGCGAATACGCCTACGACTTCACGGGCGAGAACGCGCATGACGGCGCCTGCCGCAACCCGCACGACCCCACGCGGATGGCCGGCGGGTCGTCCAGCGGATCGGGCGCCGCTGTGGCCGCCGGCGTGGTGCCGCTGACGCTGGGATCGGACACCAACGGCTCGATCCGGGTGCCGGCGTCCCTGTGCGGCGTGTTCGGGCTGAAGCCGACATACGGCCGCTTGTCCCGCGCCGGGACCTTTCCCTTCGTGTCCAGCCTGGACCACATCGGTCCCTTGGCCCGCACGGTGGGCGACTTGCAACTGGCCTACGACGCCATGCTCGGCCCCGACCCGGCCGACCCCGCCTGCACCGGGCGGCCCGGCGAAGCGCCCGGCCCGGAGGCAATAGCCGGCTTGCGCATCGCCGTCGCAGGCGGGCACTTCCGCGCCAACGCCGGGCCGGACGCCTTGGCGGCGCTGGACCAGGTGGCCCAGGCGTTGGGCGCCACCGTGCAAGTCGAGCTGCCCGAGGCCGCCCGCGCCCGCGCCGCCGCCTACGTCATCACGACGGTCGAAGGCGCAGCCCTGCACCTGGACCGCCTGCGGACCCGCCCTGGCGACTTCGACCCGGACGTGCGCGACCGGCTGATCGCCGGCGCGATGGTGCCCGGCCCGTTCTACGTCCGCGCCCAGCGGTTCCGCCGCTGGTACCAGGCGCAGGTGCGCGCCCTGTTCGGGGAGTGGGACATCCTGCTGGCGCCCGCCACGCCCTTCACGGCGCCGGCCATCGGGCAGAAGACGATGGAGCTGGCCGGGGAGACCGTGCCCGTCCGCGCCATGCTGGGCGTCCTGACCCAGCCCATCTCCTTCATCGGCCTGCCCGTGGTGGCCGTGCCCGTCCCGCGGCCCGGCCTGCCCATCGGGGTGCAGGTGATCGCGGCGCCCTGGGCGGAGGAGACGGCGTTGCGGGTGGCGCGGCACCTCGAAGCCGCCGGCGTCGTCAGTGCGCCGCGTCCGGACTTGGCGGCGTGAGGGCGCGGCACCTGCTCCTTCTCCCGAAGGGAGAGGGAAAGTGACCGCAATCAACCTCCCCGAGATCGTCGCCGAGGTCATGGCGGCCTTCACGGCCTACGAAGCCGCCCTGACCACCAACGACGTGCCCGCCCTGGACGCCATCTTCTGGAACAGCCCGCACACCATCCGCTACGGTGTCGCCGAGAACCTGTACGGTGCCGACGAGGTCCGGGTCTTCCGCGCCGCCCGCCCCTCCGCCGGCCTGGCCCGCACCCTGGAGCGCACGGTCATCACCACCTACGGCCGCGACTTCGCCACGGCCAGTACCCTGTTCCGCCGCGCGCCGGGCAAGCTGGGCCGGCAGATGCAGACCTGGGTGCGCCTGCCCGAAGGCTGGCGCGTCGTCGCGGCGCACGTTAGCTTGATTGAAGAACCAGCTCCCGCGCTTTGACCCGGCTTGCCGCCGCCAGCACCGCCAACCCCACCACCGCCGACATCAGCGAGCCCGCGAACACCGCCAGCTTCACCTCGTCTCCGCGCGGAGACCCGCGGAACGCCAGGTCGCCGATGAACAGGCTCATCGTGAAGCCGACGCCGCACAGCACGGCGCCGCCATACAGCTGCAGCCGCGTGACACCGGCCGGCAACCGGGCCAGCCCCAGCTTCGCGGCCAGCGTGACCGCGCCGAACACGCCCACCTGCTTGCCCAGGAACAGCCCCAACGCCGTGCCGACGGCCAACCGGTCGGTCCAGGCGTGCGGCGGCAAGGTGTCGAAGCGCAGGCCGGCGTTCGCCAGGCCGAACAGCGGCAGAATGCCATAGGCCACCCATAGACCCAGCCGGTGTTCCAGCACCTGCGCCGGTGCCCGCTCCGCGCCCGGACGCTCGCGCATCGGGACCACGAAGGCCAGCGCCACGCCGGACAAGGTGGCATGGACGCCGGACTCGAAGACCAGCAGCCAAAGCGCCGCACCGCCCAGCAGGTAGGGCCACAGCGCCCGCACCCCGGCCCGGTTCAGCCCCAGCAGCCCCAGCCAAACCCCCGCCGCCGCCGCGAGGTCCCACAGATTCAGCCCCCGCGTGTAGAACAGCGCGATCACCAGGATGGCGCCCAGGTCGTCCATGATCGCCAGCGCCGTCAGGAACACCTTCAAGCCCACCGGCACCCGTTTTCCCAGCACGGCCAGCACTGCGAGCGCGAAGGCGATGTCCGTCGCCACCGGCACTGCCCAGCCGCGCAACGCCACCTCGTCTCCCCGGTTGAACGCCACCAGGATCAGAGCCGGCACGACCATCCCGCCCAACGCCGCCAGCCCCGGCGCCGCCAGCCTCGCGGGGGACGCCAGCTCCCCTTGGGTGATCTCTCGCCGCAGCTCCAGCCCGACCAGCAGAAAGAACACCGCCATCAGCCCGTCGTTGATGAGGACCAGCGGCGTTTCGTGCAGCACCGGCGTGTGCAGCAAGGCGCGGTAGAGGCCACCTGCGGATGAGTTCGCCCAGACTAGCGCCGCCGCTGCCGCCAGCATCAGCACGGTGCCGCCGGCAGCCTCGCTCCGTAGAAAATCCAGTAGGGCGGCGAAACGCAGGCGAGTCGGGAACGCCCGGGCTGACGGCATGGCGGCTCCTGGAGTGAGGCGAGGCAACGCCGCCTTGCATGCTGCGTTGCAGCGGAAAGGTCGGAACGTATGACCCAACCCGTGCTGGCTCAACGACCATTGCAACACGACATCGGGAACCTGGACCAGAACGGGAAACCCGATCTGGCATCCTCCTGGCTTGCCGCCATGCGGGCCGGCGACTTTCCCGCGGCCTGGGCCGTGAGCGACTGCGTCCTGGCCGGACGCGATCCGGTGGGACGGGACGACCCCGCCCTACCCTATCACCTCCGCTGGGTATGGGACGGCCGGCCGCCGGACGGCAAGCACGTCCTGGTCCGCTGCTACCACGGCCTGGGCGACACGCTACAGTTCTGCCGCTTCCTTCAGCTGCTGCGCTCGCGCGTGGCGTCCCTGACGCTGGAGGTCCAGCCGGAGCTGATCACCCTGTTGCGCGCCCTGCCCGGCCCGGACCGCCTGGCGCCCTTCAACCCCGCTGCACCACTGCCCCCGTCCGAGTGCGATGTGGAAATCATGGAGCTGCCGCACCTGCTGCGCGCCGCGCCAGGTCCGGCGCCCTACCTGCGCGCGCTCCCTGCCCCGCGGCCCGCGGCCGGGCTGCTGGTGGGGCTGTGCTGGCAGGCCGGCGGCTGGGACCCCGGCCGATCCGTGCCGCTGCCGCTGATGGCGCCGCTGGCCGGGGTGCCCGGCGTCCGCTTTGTCAGCTTGCAGCGCGGTCCCGGCGCGGACGACTCCGCCCGGCCCAGCGCGCCGCCCCTGCTGCTGGCCGGGGAGCGTGGCATGGACGTCGCCGAGACCGCCGGACTGCTGACGTCGCTGGACTTGGTGATCACGGTAGACACCATGGTCGCACATCTGGCCGGCGCTCTGGGCCGTCCGGCCTGGGTGCTGCTGCAGGCCGACGCCGACTGGCGCTGGATGTCTGGCCGGGACGACAGCCCCTGGTATCCCAGCCTGCGCCTGTTCCGCCAGGACAGGCCCGGCGACTGGTCCGCCGCCGTTGCCCGGCTGCACGCGGCCCTTGCGGGATGGGCAGGGAACGTGGCACGGGAACCAACGTCCTTCTTGGGGGTTTGAACGAATCATGCCCGCCGCACCGCTTAGGAACCCCATTTGCGGATCGTCATCCTCGGCCTGACCATCACCTCGTCCTGGGGCAACGGCCACGCCACCACCTACCGCGGCCTGGTCCGGGGCCTGGCACGGCGCGGCCACCAGGTGCTGTTCCTGGAACGGGACAAGCCCTGGTATGCCGGCAACCGGGACATGCCCGCGCCGCCCTGGGGTGAAACGCGGCTGTATTCCAGCCTGGAGGAGCTGTCCGCACGATGGTCCGCCGCCATTGCCGCCGCGGATCTGGTGGTCGTCGGCTCCTACGTGCCGGATGGTGCCGCCGTGGACGCGCTGGCCCAACGTCTGGCAGGCGGCATCATCGCCTTCTACGACATTGACACGCCGGTGACCCTTGCGGCGCTGGACGCCGGAACTTGCAGCTATCTGACGCCGGATCTGCTGCGCGGCTTCGACCTGTATCTCTCCTTCACCGGCGGCCCAACGCTCCAGTACCTGGAAGCCACGCTGGGCGCGCGCATGGCGCGCGCGCTGTACTGCTCCGCCGATCCCGAGGTTTACCGGCCTGATCCGGACGCCCGGCCCGCGGTGGACCTCGGCTACCTCGGCACCTACAGCCCCGACCGGCAACCGACGGTGGAAGCGTTGCTGTGTCAGCCCGCGCGCACCTGGCCCGAAGGCCGCTTCGCCGTCGCCGGCCCCATGTATCCGTCGGACCTCGCCTGGCCCGGCAACGTGGACCGCACCGAGCACCTGGCGCCGGACAAGCACCGCGCCTTCTACGCCGGCCAGCGCTTCACCTTGAATGTGACCCGGGCCGACATGATACAGCGCGGCTACAGCCCCAGCGTCCGCCTGTTCGAGGCCGCGTGCTGCGGCGTGCCGATCATCAGCGACTGGTGGGCGGGTCTGGACGCCTTCTTCACGCCCAACGAGGAAATCCTGATCGCCCGGGATGCGCGGGACGTGCTGCGGCTGCTTCGCGCCATGCCGGACGCACGGCGCCGCGCCGTGGCCGACGCCGCCCGCGCCCGCGTGCTGGGGGCGCACACCGGGGACCACCGCGCGGCGGAACTGGAATCCTACGTGGCCGAGGCCAAGCAGGGTGCGCAGGCCGGCGCCCGCCGGGCAGCGCGCGCATGAACATCGTCATCTTCGGCCTGTCCGTGAGTTCCTCCTGGGGCAACGGCCATGCCTCCCTGTGGCGCGGCCTGATCGGCGCGTTGCTCGACGCCGGGCACCGGGTCACCTTCTGGGAACGCGACGTGCCCTATTACCGCGAGCACCGTGACCTGCACGCCCTGCCGCCCGGCGGAACGCTGGAACTTTACGCCGATTGGGATGATGCCCTGCCGCGGATGCGCCGCTCACTGGGCGATGCGGAGATCGGCATGGTCACGTCCTATTGCCCGGACGGCCTGGCGGCCACCGCGCTTGTGCAGGCCAGCCGCGCCGGCGTGCGCTGCTTCTACGACCTGGACACCCCTGTGACCCTGGCCCGGCTGCAAGCCGGGGAAAGCGTGGACTACATCGGACCGGACGGCCTGGCAGGCTTCGACCTCGTGCTCAGCTACACCGGCGGCGCGGCGCTGGACGCCCTGCGGGAGAAGCTGGGTGCCCGCCGCGTCGCGCCCATCTACGGCTCCGTGGACCCGGCGCAGCACCGCCCCGCGCCACCGCGCCCAGACTATCAGGCCGCGCTGTCCTATCTCGGCACCTACGCCGCCGACCGCCAGGCCGCGCTGGAGCGTCTGTTCGTGGAACCCGCCCGCGCCCTGCCGGACGAACGGTTCGTGATCGGCGGCGCCCAGTATCCCGAAAGTTTTCCGTGGACCCCCAACACCTGGTTCGTCCGCCACCTGCCCCCGCCGGAGCATCCCGCCTTCTACTGCTCCAGCCGCCTGACGCTGAACGTCACGCGCGAGGCGATGGCCCGCATGGGCTGGTGCCCCTCCGGTCGCCTGTTCGAAGCCGCCGCCTGCGGCGCCCCCATCCTGTCCGA
This sequence comes from uncultured Acetobacteraceae bacterium, assembly GCA_964250755.1. GTDB lineage: Bacteria > Pseudomonadota > Alphaproteobacteria > Acetobacterales > Acetobacteraceae > DASWOJ01. The sequence continues at coordinate 61,982 of CAXUHB010000013.1, forward strand.
CGCCTGGCCCGGCCTGGACGAGTTCTTCACCCCGGGAACCGAGATCCTCGTCGCCGACACGACCGCCGACGCCCTGGACGCCCTGCGCCGCCCTGCGGGCGACCTGTCCGCCATCGCCCGCCGCGCCCGCGAACGCACCCTGGACGAACACACCGCCACCCGCCGCGCTGTGCAGATGGTGCAAGCGTTCGAGGACGCCAGCATCGCGGTGTCGGCGTGAGAGCGCCAGCTTCCTTCTCCCTCTCCCTCCGGGAGAGGGCCGGGGTGAGGGAAGCTACCAGCGCGAAATGTCCCTTGAGATGCATCTTGCCCGGCTCCAGACACGCCGGCGTCCGTCCGTGTGATTTCCCTCGATCCAACCTTCTCCCGGAGGGAGAGGGAGCAGTACCAACACAGGCCCCCTGCTGATGTGGGGAATCATCCCCGCCGCCGGCAACGGCACCCGCATCCAGCCCCTCGCGTTCAGCAAGGAGCTTCTCCCCGTCGGCTCCCGCCTGGATGCCGGCGGAGTCGAGCGCCCGCGCGCCGTCAGCGAATACCTGATCGAGCGCATGGTACGCGCCGGCGCCGGCAAGATCTGCTTCGTCATCTCTCCCTGGAAGAGCGACATCCTGCAATACTACGGCGGCCAAGTCGGCGAGGTGGATGTGGCTTATGTGTGCCAGGCCGGCGCCGTGGGCCTGTGCGACGCCATTTTCCGCGCCCTGCCACTGGTTCCCCGGGACGAGCCGGTCATCGTCGGCCTGCCCGACACCATCTGGTTCCCCGCCGACGCCCTGTGCGGCCTGCGGGACGACCGCCTCTCCTTCCTGCTGTTTCCCGTGGAACGGCCCGAGCTGTTCGACGCCGTGGATCTGGACGCCGACGGCCGCGTGCTGGAGATACAGGTCAAGTCCTCTGACGCGCGCACCAACTGGATTTGGGGCGCCTTCAAGATGCCGGGTGCGACCCTGCACAGCCTGCACCGTCTGTGGCTGGAGCGCGGCCGCCGGGACGAATACATCGGCACCCTCGTCAATGCCTGGCTGCAGGCCGGCGGGGAAGCCTGGGGCGTCCGCGCCGGCAGCAGCTACGTGGACGTCGGCACCCTGAATGGCTACCGCGAGGCCATGCGCCTACTCGGCGGCCAGGCTGCCGCCCCGGCCCCCCCGCACACGCCCGGCGGAAAACGCACCGGCCCCGCCCTGAGCAGCGCCTTGTTGGAGAAACCTGCGTGATCACCGACGACTGGACGACTGAGCGCATCCAGGAGCGCGCCCGCGCCCTCGGCCCCTGGTTCCACAACATGGACCTGCGCGGCGTTCCCACCGCGCCCGAGCACTTCCTGGGCGACTACCCCCGGATCAAGTGGCAGCGCTTCCAGGACGCGCTGCCGGCGGACCTGACGGGCAAGACCGTGCTGGACATCGGCTGCAACGCCGGGTTCTACAGCATGGAGATGAAGCGCCGCGGGGCCGCCCGCGTGCTGGGCGTGGACTTCGACGAGGACTACCTGGCGCAGGCCCGCTTCGCCGCGGAGATTGAGGGGCTGGATATCGAGTTCCGGCAGATGTCGGTCTACGACATCGGCCAGTTGGGCCAGAAGTTCGATGTCGTGTTCTTCATCGGCGTCCTCTATCACCTTCGCCATCCCCTGCTGGCCCTCGACCTGATTCACGAGCATGTCGCCGGAGACCTGATGGTGTTCCAATCCATGCAGCGTGGGTCCAACCAGGTCCTGCCGCTGGCCGACGATTACGAGTTCTGGGAAACCAGCATCTTCGATGACCCCGGCTATCCCAAGCTGCACTTCATCGAGAACAGCTACTCCCACGACAACACCAACTGGTGGGCGCCCAACCGCGCCTGCTCCGCGGCGATGCTGCGGGCCGCGGGGTTCAGCATCGAAAGCAACCCGGAGGACGAGGTGTTCATCTGCCGCCGGGCCACGCAGCCCGATGCCCGCTACGGCGCAGTCTATCCCGCACGCCCGGCAGATATGGTTCCAGAAAACATGACGTCGAGGGAGGACCGGCCATGATCGAAGCCGCGATGATCTGGAACGAGCCGAACAACAAGTCCCACTGGGATTTCGAGAACGACCCGGGCTGGGCCGCCTTCGCCCAAATGACCAAGCTGGCCGGCCAGGCCATCGCCGCGGAGGCGCCGGGCTTGCCGCGGGTGCTGGGCGGCATCAGCCCCATAGACCCCGACTTCATCCGCGTCCTGCAGGGCCATGACGCCTTGGCGGACCTGGACGCCGTCGCCGTCCACGGCTTCCCGCTGGATTGGAACCACTGGATGCTGGAGGAATGGCCGGCCAAGCTGGACAGCATACGCGACGTCACCAACCTGCCCCTATGGGTCAGCGAGGTCGGCATCAGCACCTTCGGCGCTGAAGAGGTGCAGGAATGGGGCCTGCGCCGCACGGCCGAGCTGCTGGTCGGACAGGTCCCGCGCATCCACTGGTACAGCCTGTATGATCTTCCTGCGGCCTGGCCCGCCACCACCCGGCACCGCGAGGCCGAGGGCAGCAGCTACTACCGCCATTTCCACATGGGCCTTCTGGACGAGCACGGACGTCCCAAGCGCGCCGCCCGCATCTTCCACGAGTTCACGCCCGAGGTCGGCATCTGCCAGTGGTTCCACTACCAGGACCACCGTCTTGACGACGCCGTGCGCCACCTGCGCGACATGGGCGTGACTTATTTGCGCACGGGCCTGAGCTGGGCGGACTGGTATCGCCCGGACTGCGAGGCCTGGTTCGACCGTCAGATGCGGGCGCTGGAAGGCTTCAAGGTCACCGCGACGTTCTGCTTCACGCCCGAGGACAAGGGCCAATGGCCGCACTACACCGCCGTCCCCAAGCACCCGGAGGAGTTCGCGGAGTTCTGCGCCACGATGATCCGCCGCTATGCCCCGGGCCGCGCAGACGCCGTGCCGCAACCGGCGCACGCCGGTTAGCGGAGTGGACCAGGTTCTCGACAGCCTGGCCCGGCGTCTCCCTATTAAGGTTCCAGTCGCGCTGGTGGTGGCGCACCCGGACGACGAGACCATCGCCGCCGGCGCCAGCCTGCATCTGTTGACGGATTTGCTGCTGATCCATGTGACGGACGGTGCCCCGCGCACCTTGGACGACGCCGCCCGCGCCGGGTTCGGCAGCCCCTCCGCCTACGCTGCCGCCCGGCAGGCCGAACTGAAGCAGGCGCTTCGGTGGGCAAATTGCGATGCAACGCGGGTTGGCCTGGGCGTTCCGGACCAGGATGCCAGCCTTCATATGGCCAGCATCTCACGCAGCCTGGCCAACCTCTTCGGGCAGCATGGGACTCAAGTTGTCATCACGCACGCTTATGAGGGCGGCCACCCCGATCACGACGCAGTAGCATTGGCTGTCCAAGCAGCCGCGCCGGGCCGGGTGATCGAGTTTCCAGGCTACCACGCTGCGCCAGATGGCAGCCTTGTAACCGGCCAGTTCCTACCAGGACCCCCCGCCACCGAGGTTGTCCTGGATGAGAGGTGGCGGGCTTACAAACGGACGCTTCTCGACTGCTTCGAAAGCCAAGCACAAATTCTGGCCGCATTCGGAACGGATACCGAGGTCTTCCGCCCAGCCCGCCCAGACTTCCGTCTCCCACCCCACCCCGGCACCCTGAACTACGAGCACTGGGGTTGGCCCATGACGGGCCTCCGCTGGCGTGCCCTGGCCGCCGCTGCCCTGGCTGAATTGGAACCTCCATGCGCCGCATGACCATCCTGAGCGTCGCCTACTCCCTGGCCCCGGTCGGGCCGGACGCGGTGGGCGGGTCCGAGCAGGTGCTGACCCACCTCGACCGCGCCCTGGCCGCAGCCGGCCACCGCAACATCGTGGTGGCGTGCGAGGGATCGGAGGTCGCGGGCGAATTGGTGTCCTTCCCCGGCCCGCCCAGCAGGGGCCAGATTGACGGGCGCTGCCGGGTGGGCCGGCAGCGCACCATGCGCCGCCTGATCGGGGAAGTGCTGGCGCGCGAGCCGGTGGACCTCGTCCACATGCACGGCCTCGACTTCGACAAGGTGCTGCCGGCGCCTGGCGTGCCCGTGCTGGCCACCATGCACCTGCCCTACTTCTTCTATCCCTGGGCAGCGCTGTGGCCACAGCGCCCGGACACCTGGACGCATGGCGTGTCCGAGAGCCAGATGCAGGGCTGGCCTCCCTCCCACCTCATGCTGCCGCCCATCCCCAATGGCGTGCCAGTGTCGGAACTGGGCCGCCTGCGTCCCAAGAAGTGCGGCTACGCCCTGATGCTGGCGCGCGTGTGCCCGGAGAAGGGCCTGAACATGGGCCTGGACGCGGCGCGCCTGGCCGGGACGTCTATGCTGCTGGCCGGCGAGGTGTTCCCCTATGCCTCCCACCAGGAATACTTCCAGCGTGAGGTCGTGCCGCGGCTGAGCCGGGAGCGCCGCTACCTCGGCCCTGTCGGATTCGTCCGCAAGCGCCGTCTGCTGGCCGCCGCCCGCTGCCTGCTGATCCCGAGCCAGGTGCCGGAGACCAGCTCCCTCGTCGCGATGGAAGCCGCCGCTTGCGGCACCCCCGTGGTCGCCTTCCGAGCCGGCGCCCTTCCGGAGGTGGTGGAGGACGGCCGCACCGGCATCTTGGTGGACAGCACGGAGGAGATGGCGGACGCCATCGGACGCATCGGCGCCATAGACCCCGAGGTCTGCCGCGAAACCGCCCGGCGCCGCTTCACGGTCGAGCGCATGGCCGCCGCCTACCTCGACCGCTATCAGAGCATGGTGCAGCGCCAGTTGACCTGGGCTGCCTGATACGTCTCCTCAAATGGCCGGTGGCTTGATTGCCGTTCTAGACACCGATGCCGCGCTGCATGCGCTGGCGCCGGAGTGGGAGGCGCTGTGGGGGCGCCTGCCGGACCGCCTGCCCTTCACTGCCCCGGCCTGGCTGCTGCCCTGGTGGCGGCACTTCGGCACCGGCCAGCCCCGCGTTGCCACCCTGCGCCGGGCCGGCGTGCTGACGGCGGTGCTGCCCCTATACATCCTCGACGAGTCTGCCGGCCGCAAGCTGCTGCCCATCGGCGCCGGCCTGTCCGACTACCAGGACATCTTGACGGAGCCTGGCGTGGCCCCCTCCCCCCTGCTCCACGCCGTGCTGGCGCGGGATGACGGCCTCGCGGTGTGCGACCTGATCGAGGTGCCGCCCGGCTCCGCCCTGCACACTCTCTCGCCGCTGCCGGGCTGGACGATGCGGTGGGGTGCCGGCAACCCCTGCCCCGTGCTGGCCCTCCCCGGTCCCAACCTCGCCGGTCCCAACCTCGCCGGCCCCAGCCTTGCCGGGGCCGTCCCGTCCGGCCAGTTGCGGAAGCTGCGGATGAGCCGCCACCGGGCCGAGCGCGGCGGCGGCACGCTGCGGGAACGCGCCACGCCCGGCACCCTGCCCGCCCTGCAAGCCCACCTGATCCGCCTGCATCAGCTTCGCTGGACCGCCACCGGTGAACCCGGCGTGCTGGCCGACCCGGCCGTCCTGGCCCTGCACCTGGACGCCGCCCCCGCCCTGCTGCATGCCGGGGCGCTGCGGCTGGAGGTCCTGCGAGTGGACGGCATCGTGGTGGCCGCCATCATGGCCCTGCTCGCCCCCGGCCGCATCCTGTTCTACCTGAGCGGCTACGACGCCGCCCACAGCTACATCAGCCCCGGCACGCTGCTGCTGGGTGCCATGCTGGAGGACGCCGCCGCCGAAGGTCGGATCGAGGCCCACTTCCTGCGGGGACGGGAGAGCTACAAGTATGCCTGGGGGGCTGTGGACCGGATGAATGCGACGTGCAGCTTGCGCCCGGCTGCTCCCTCTTCCTCCGGGGGGAGGGAGAAGATAGCTGCTAAACCATAAGGTTGACCCCATCCACCCGCGCCCCGTCGTCCCACAGAACCACCACGCTGCGCGAAGCCGGTGCCAGCTCGATCCGGTGCAGCAAATCCAGCGGCATCCCCAGTACCCCCGCCAGCACCGCCTTCAGCACGTCGGAGTGCCCCACCAGCACCGCCTCGCCATCCGGCACTGCCGCACGCGCCCGCGCGATGGCGCCGAGCGCCCGTGCGTGCGCCGCTGCCATCGTCTCCCCGCCTGGCGTCGGCGCGATGCCGCGGAAGCGGTTCCAGGCGTCCCAGGCGGAATCGCCGGCCAAGTCGTCGAAGGACCGGCCCATCCAGGCGCCGAAGTCCAGTTCGTCCAGTCCGGCATCGGTCAGCACGGGCAGGCCGTGCCGGGCGGCGATGGGCGCGGCAGTCTCCTGCGCCCGCTGGACCGGGCTGGACAGCACGGCCTGGATGGGACGGCTGGCCAAGGCGCCCGCCAGGACCCTGGCCTGGGCCGCCCCTTCGGCGCTCAGCGGCACGCCGGGCATGCGTCCGGCCAGCACGCGGCCGAGCAGGCCATGCGCGGCGTGACGAACCAGGTGCAGCGTCGTCGCCACGGATCGGTCCCGGGCGTCAGGCCGGGACGGCGGCTTCCTGAAACACGTCGTCCAGCCGCGGGTCCCACAGCTTCACGCCGCCGGTGATGCCAGCGTCGTTGGACACTACCCGAACGTCTGACGGCAGCTCGAAATCAAGCCTCTGCGCGTCCCCGCCGCCAATATAGAGCGTATCGAAATTGATGAGCGTCCGAAGCTGCCCCATCGCCCGCTCCACCCGGCGCTGCCACCGCTTGCGCCCGACCTTCCGCAGCGCCGCGGCGCCGAGATACTGGTCATACGTCATGTCCTTGCGCGCGGGATGCTGGCCCATTTCCAAATGCGGTGCCAGCCGCCCATCCTCGTACAGCGCGAAGCCGAAGCCGGTGCCGAGCGTGATGACGCACTCCAGCCCGCGCCCGGTGATGACGCCCAGCCCCTGCACCCGCGCGTCGTTCAGCATCCGCACGGGCTTGCCCAAGGCATGCTGCAGCGCGCCGCCCAGGTCGAAGCCGGCCCACGCCGGCGTGCCCAGGTTGGGCGCGGTGCGCACCATGCCGCCGCGTACTACGCCGGGGAAGCCCACGGACACGCGGTCGTAGCTGCCGGCCTGCCCGGCCAGGCCCAGCAGCGCCGGCACCACCACCGCCGGCCCGGACGGATGCGGCGTCCTGACCCGGTGCCGCTCCCCGACCATCGCGCCCCGCTGGTCCAGCACCCCGGCCTTCAGCCCGGTGCCGCCGATGTCCAGCGTCAGGGTCAGGGGAGTGGTGGAAGGTTCGGTCATGCTCTCTCCAGGATGCGCGGGCCTGCTGCCGTGCCGGCGATGACGCGGGTAGCCATTCCAATGAACAGCCCGGTCTCCACCACGCCCACCAGCGCCTTCAGGCGCGCGTGCAGCGCCGCTGGGTCGGGGATGCCGTCGGGGAAGGCGCAGTCGGCGATCAGGTTGCCGCCATCAGTGCGGTAGGGGGCGGCGCCGCCCCGCAGCACGGCGTCCGCCCCAGCATCCCGCAGGTGCCGCAGCGTCGCCTCGTGCCCAAAGGCCACGATCTCGACCGGCAGGCGCACGCCCAGCCCGAGCGCCCGCATCAGCTTGCCCTCATCCACGATCACGGTCATGCGCCGGCTGGCGGCGGCCACGATCTTCTCCCGCAGCAGCGCCCCACCCAGCCCCTTGATGAGGTCCAGCGTGCCGGTATGCACCTCGTCCGCGCCATCTATCGTCAAATCTATGCTGTCGTAAGCATCGAAGCCCGCCAGAGGGATGCCCAGCGCCGCCGCCTGCGCCGCCGTGCGCTCCGAGGTGGGGATGCCCACGATCCGCAGCCCGTCCTGCACCCGCGCACCCAGCAGATCCACGGCGATGGCCGCAGTGCTCCCCGTGCCCAAACCCAGCACCATGCCGTCCTGCACCTCTGCCACCGCGGCCTCCGCCGCCTGCCGCTTCAACGCCGCCTGATCCATCACGCCAGCCCCAGCCGGGCCACCACGTCCTGCACGACCTCCTGCGGACGCGGCTCCACCGAGGCTATAAGGGGGTTTTCGTCCGGCCCCGGCTCTTCCAGCACCGCAAACTGGCTGTCCAGCAGCCCCGGCGGCATGAAGTGCCCCTGCCGCGCCGCCTGCCGCTGCCCGATCAGCGCTTTGCTGCCCTGCAGATACACCAGCCGGACATCCCACCGGTCCCCAACGAGGATGTCCCGGTAGGCTCGCCGCAAGGCCGAGCACGCCAGCACCCCATGCCGCCCGCCGCCCCGCGTCGCGTCAATCCAGGTTGCCATGCTGCGCAGCCAGGGCCAGCGGTCCTCGTCCGTCAACGGCGTGCCGCCGTGCATCTTGGCCACGTTGGCGGGCGGATGAAAATCGTCCCCGTCCTCGAACTCCCACCCCAGCCGCCCCGCCAGCAGCGCCGCGATGGTGGTCTTGCCCGAGCCGGACACCCCCATCACAACCAGCACGGCAGGCTTGGGGGCGCTTGCGTCCGTCATCATCTATCCCAGGCCAAGGCGGCCAGCGGCCACCCTACCCTGCCGCGGCCTGGTCTGTGAACCAGTGCAACTCGCCCGTGGGATGGTAGGCGGCAGCAGGCAGCGCCGGGTCGCCCGCGCGCACCCGCGCCAGCACGTCCCGCTTGTCCGCCCCGGCCACCAGGAAAGCGGCGTGCCGGCAGCTCTCCAGCACGGGATAAGTCAGGGTGATGCGAGTCGGCTCGCCCGCCGGGGTCACCGCCGCCGCCCAAGCCTCACGCTCCTGCAGCACGGGCGTATCCGGGAACAGCGACGCCGTGTGCCCGTTCGTCCCCAACCCCATCAGCACCACGTCGAACAACGGCCGTCCATCCTGCAAGGTGCTGGCGCCGTAGTAACGCTGCAGCTCCGCCTCGTACAGGCCCGCCGCGTCCTCCGCCGTCATGCCCTCGGTCTGCATGGGATGCACGTTGTCCGGCGGAATGGCGACGTGCGCCAGCAACGCCTCCCGCACCATGCCGAAGTTGCTCTTGCCGTCCGAGTGCGGCACGAACCGCTCGTCGCCCCAGAACAGGTGGACCCGGTCCCACGGCACCGCCGCCGACATCTCCGGCCGGGCCAGCAGCTCATACATCGCCTTGGGCGTGGATCCGCCTGACAGCGCCACCGACACCCGGCCCGACAAGCCGCTCAACGTGTCCGCCAGCCACCCCGCCGCGTAGGCGGCCAGGGCGCCGGCATCAGGCCGGACCACCTCTGTCATGCCGCGGCCCGCGGCAGGATGATCTGGTCCACCGCCTGCGCCCAGCCGTCTCCGTCATTGCGCCCCGTCACGGCAGCGGCGCGCGCCTGCACCTCCGGGCTGGCGTTGCCCATCGCCACCGCAAAGCCGGCCACCGCGAACATTGGCACGTCGTTCTCCATGTCACCGATCACCGCAACCTCCGCCAACTCGACGCCCAGGTACATCGCCAGCGCCCGGACCGCGTTGCCCTTGTTGGCGTCGGGATGGGTCACGTCCAGGTAGTACTGCTGCGACCGGTGGGCGGCGGCAGCGCCGTTCAGCAAGTCCTGCAGCTCCGCCTCCACCGCCGCCAGCTTGGCATAGTCGTCGCTCACGCCGACGATCTTGCCGGCCTGGCCGGCATACGGCAGCAAGTCCGGCACCACGCGCTCATTGAAGCGCACCGTCCGCCGCTCCAGCTCGATGCGCGGCCCCTGCGGGTTGGTCAGCAGCCACTCGTCGGCCGTGAACAGCCACGCGTCCACGCCGCGCTGGGCGAAGAAATGCAGCGCCAGCCGCACCGCGATCTCCGGAACCACCTGCTGGCTGATCACGACGCCATCCGGTTCCAGCAATGTCCCGCCATTGAACCCGGCCAACGGCGCCGTGAGGTGCAGCGCCTCCGCGATCCACGACATGCCCCGCGGCGGGCGGGCGCTGACAATGGCCAGGGCAATGCCGGACGCCTGCACCCGGGCCGCAGCGGCGATGGTGCTTGGAGCCAGCGATTTATCAGGCTGCACCAAGGTGCCGTCCACGTCGGAAACCAGCAAGCGGATGGGGGTCATGTGCCTTCTCCCTCTCCCTTCGGGAGAGGGCCGGGGTAAGGGAGGCCACACGGACGAGAATTGCCAGCTTCAAGGGCTATATCTCGCTGCAACGGCCAAGCTTCGCGCGGGCGGCTTCCCTCACCCCGCCCCTCTCCCGGAGGGAGAGGGAGAAGCACCGTCCCCATCACCCGCCATCCAGCGTCAGCCAGTGCCGCCCATCCCGTGCCAGCAACTGCTCCGCCGCGTCCGGCCCAGCGGACCCCGCGGCATAGGGCCGCACCGGGATGCCCCCGGCCGCCGCCGCATCCAGCACCGGCTGCACCGCCGCCCATCCCGCGTCCACCTGGTCCGCCCGCTGATACAGCGTGGCATCCCCGATCATCACGTCGTACAGCAGCGTCTCGTATCCCGTGCTGCTCGGCAGCTTGAACCAGTCGGTGTAGCGGAAGTCCATCGCAACCCCCCCAAGCTCCATCACCGGCCCAGGCTTCTTTGCCGACATGTTGAGCGTGATCCCCTCGCTGGGCTGGATGTGCAGCACCATCACGTTGGGCGTCAGCCTCTCCACCGGCGTGTTGCGGAACAGCGCATAGGGCGCCTGCTTGAAGTGGACCGCAATTTCCGTCCGCCGCGTCGTCATGCGCTTGCCCGTGCGCACGTAGAACGGCACCCCCGCCCAGCGCCAGTTGTCCACCTTAAGCCGCAGCGCGACATAGGTTTCTGTGCCGCTGTCCGGCGCGACGTTCGGCTCCTCCCGGTAGCCCGGCACGTCCTTGCCCTTCATGGCGCCCGCCGCATACTGCCCTCGCACCACGTCCCGGGCCGCCCGCACCGCGTCGAACGGCTTTATGGCCTGCAGCACCTTCGCCTTCTCTGCCCGCACCGCGTCGGCCTCGAAACTGTTGGGCGGTTCCATCGCCACGACCGCCAGGAGCTGGAACATGTGGTTCGGCACCATGTCCCGCAGCGCACCCGTCGGCTCGTAGAAGCTGCCGCGCGCTTCCACGCCCACCGTCTCGGCCGCCGTGATCTGCACATGGTCAATGTGGTCGCGGTTCCACAGCGGCTCGAACATGCCGTTGCCAAAGCGGAAGGCCATGATGTTTTGGACGGTCTCCTTGCCCAGGAAGTGGTCTATCCGGAAAACCTGCGTTTCCTGCACCTTGCTCAGGATCAGCGCGTTCAGCGCCTTGGCGCTGTCCAGGTCGTGCCCGAACGGCTTTTCCACCACCACCCGGCGGAACGCGCCATCCGCCTCCTCCATCAGCCCACCATCCGCCAGGTGCTCGATCACCGGCCCGAAGAAGCGCGCCGCCACCGCCAGGTAGAACACGCAGTTCCCCTGCAGGCGGCCCTTTAGCGCTTCGTATAGCGCCGGCTCCGTGAAGTCTCCGGTCTGGTAGTGCAGCCGCTCCCTTATCCAGCCCCACGCCCAATCATCCAGTCCGGACGGCGAGAACTCGCCGCCTTTCTCGGCCACAAAGCCCTGCATGGCCTCCGTCAGCTTGGCCTGGTATGCGCCGTCGTCGCTCTCGTTGTGATCCACCCCGATCACCTGGAAGCGATCGTCCAGCAGCCCTGCCAGCTTGAGGTTGTACAACGAGGGCATCAGCAGCCGCTTGGTCAGGTCCCCGGCGGCGCCGAAGATGACCAGGGTGGCCGGCGGCGCCGGGTCGGCGTGCGCCAGACCCTCGGCCCCGGACATGCGCGCGGTCACGTCCACGGGTCAGACCTCCCGCTCGTGTTCCTGCACCTTCAGCTCCTCCGGCTTCGGCAGCGGCTGCGGAATGATCGTCGGATGTCCTGCCTCCACGTGCCCGCCGAAGCCCGCGCGCATCGCCGACAGCATCTTGTTGGCAAATGAATGGTGCCGCCGGCTCTCGAACCGTGCGAACAGGCTGGCCGTGATCACCGGCGCGGGCACCGCCTCCTCGACGGCGGCCTCGATGGTCCAGCGCCCCTCGCCGCTGTCCTCGACCTCGCCCTGGTAGGCCGCGAGGTCGCCGTCCTTCGCCAGCGCTATGCTCGTCAGGTCCAGCAGCCACGAGCTGATGACGCTGCCCCGCCGCCAGGTCTCCGCCACCTCGGCTGTGTTGATCGTGAACCGCTCGTGCTCCGGCAGGTCCTCGCTCATCTTGTTGCGCAGGATGTCGAACCCCTCCGCATACGCCTGCATGATCCCGTATTCGATGCCGTTGTGGACCATCTTCACGAAGTGCCCGGCCCCTGCTGGCCCCGCGTGTATGTAGCCCTGCTCCGACCGGGGATCATGCCCGTTCCGTCCCGGCGTTTTCTCGATCGTGCCGATCCCTGGTGCCAGGGTCGCGAAGATCGGGTCCAGCCGGTCCACCGCCGCCGTCTCGCCGCCGATCATCATGCAGTAGCCGCGCTCGATGCCCCAAATCCCGCCGGACGTGCCGACGTCCACATAGACGATGCCTTTCTCCCGCAGGGTTGCGGCCCGGCGGATGTCGTCCTTGTAGTAGGTGTTGCCGCCGTCAATGATGGTATCTCCCGGCGCCATCAGGTCCGCCAGTTCGGACACCGTGCTCTCCGTGATCTTGCCGGCGGGCAGCATGACCCACACCGCCCGCGGCGGCGCCAGCTTGGCCACCATGTCCGCAAGCCCGGTGCTGGGCTGCGCGCCCTTGTCCGCCAGCCCATGCACCACGGCCTCGTTCCGGTCATACACCACTGTCTTGTGCCCGGCCCGCATCAGCCGCTGGCTGATGTTGCCGCCCATGCGGCCGAGGCCGACGATCCCAAGTTCCATGCCTGCCGCCCTCTTACGCCGTTGCCGCTTCGATTGCCTGGGCCAGCCGCGCCAGCCCTGCCCCCACGTCTGCCCCCAGATGCACCCGCAACGCCCGCCGGCCCCGCTCCGCCAGCACGTCGAAGTCGCCGCGCGCCTGCGCCGCCTTCACCACGCCGAAGCTGAACTTCTCCCCGGGCACGGCCAGGTCCTGCGCGTCGTCGCAGGTGATCTGCAGGAACACGCCGCTGTTCGGCCCGCCCTTGTAGGTCTGTCCCGTGGAGTGCAGGAACCGCGGCCCGAAGCCGACGCAGGTCGCCACCCGCTTCGCATCGCGGATGCGCGCCCGCATGGCCGTCAGCGCCTCGGTGTTGGCCGGGGTGCGGTCCACATACGCCAGCAGCGCCACGTAGTCGCCTGGGCCGGCCCGGTTCAGGTGCGCCCTTATAACGCCGTCCAGCGTCTCCTCGTGCAGCGCAGCCTGGTCGCGCTCGTCCGTGAACAGCTTGATGCCCTCCTTCATCAGGAATGGCGTCTCGTCCGGCAGCTTGCCCGACTGCGCGTAGGCGTCGGTCAGCTTGCGGGTCTCGATCTTGCTGGCCTCCACGTCCGGCTGGTCGAATGGGTTGATGCCGATGACCGATCCCGCCACCGCGGTCGCCATCTCCCACAGGAAGAACACCTGTCCCATCTGCGCCGTGCTGTGCAGCACCACCCGCACGACTGGCTGCCCGGCGGCTTCAAGCGCCGCGATGGCCGCGTCCTGCGCCGGGTCAGCGTCACCAGCCAAGGTCAGGTAAGCGAACACCCGGTCGCTGCCGTAAACGGACGGGGCACCCAAAGGCTCCGCGTCCACAGGCACGATGCCATGGCCGCCCTTGCCCGTGCTTTCCGCCAGCAACTGCTCCAGCCACGCGCCAACGTCCCGTATGGCTGGGCTGGCAACCACCGTCACCTTGTCACGCCCCGCCTTGCACGCCGCGCCAAGGATGCAGCCGAGCTGCACGCCGGGGTTCTGGTCCGGCGGCGTCCCGGCAGCGCACGACCGCACCATCTTGCTAGTCGCTTGCACGAAGGCGTGCAGGTCCAGTCCCATCGCCGCCGCCGGCACCATGCCGAAGTTGGACAGCACGGAGTAGCGCCCGCCGATGCCGGGATCGCCCATGAACACCGTGCGGAACCCGTCCCGCTTCGCCATCGCCTCGGTCTTCGAGCCGGGGTCGGTCACCGCCACGAAGTGCTGCCCGGCCTTGTCCGCGCCAACCGCCGCCGTCATGCGCTCCCAGAACAGCGCCTTGAAGATGTTCGGCTCCAGGGTGCTGCCAGACTTGGAACTCACGATGCACAGCGTCCGCGCCAGGTCCACCCGGGCCGCCAGCGCCTCGATCTGCGCGGGGTCGGTGCTGTCCAGGATCAGCAGTTGGGGAAAGCCGGGCTGCCGCCCGAACGTCTCCGCAAGCACCTCCGGCCCCAGGCTGGACCCGCCCATGCCGAGCAGCAGGACATGCTGGAATCCATCGGCCTTCACCGCATCCTGGAACGCCTGCAGCGCCGGCAGCTCCGTCATCATCGCGTCCACGACATGCAGCCAGGCCAGCCACCGCGCCTCGTCCCCTCCCGTCCACACCTTGGCGTGCCCGGCCCACAGGTCCCGCAACTTGCCGGACTTGCGCCAGTCTTCCCGGGCCGCCTGCACTGCCCCGTCCAACTCCGCTGGCAGCTTGGCCGACATCTGCACGAGGGCGTCGCCCAGCATCGCCGCCCGCTTGGCGGCGACCGATCCGAGCAGCTTGTCCGCCGCTTCCGCGAACAGGTCCACGCCGTCCTGCACCAGCTTCTCGGTCACGCCCTGCAGATCCAGCCCGTGTTTCTCCGCGGCGTCCAACACTGCCCGTGCGTCCTCGACCCCCTCCGTCAAGCTGGCCCGGGGATGCCCGTGGTCGCGGAAGGCGTCCATCGTCGCGGGCGGTATAGTGTTGACGGTGTCGCGTCCGATCAGCTCCTCGACATACAGCACGTCGCTGTAGGCCTTGTCCTTCACGCCCGTGCTGGCCCACAGCAGCCGCTGCGGCAGCGCCCCTGCGGTGGACAGCTTCTGCCACCGGGGCGATCCCACCAGGGCCAGGTAGGTCTGGTAGGCCACCTTGGCGTTTGCAATGGCGATCTTGCCGCGCAACGGCTTCAGGTCCGCCTCGCCCTTCGTCACCCGCTCGTCAATCTTCTTGTCCATGACGGCGTCAATGCGGCTGACAAAGAAGCTGGCGACGCTGCTGATGCCGGCCACGCTCTCTCCCCGCGCCATCCGGTCCTCCAGCCCGGCGATGAACGCCTCCGCGACGGCCTCGTATGCCTTCTGCGAGAACAGCAGCGTGACGTTGATGTTCAGCCCGTCGCCGATCAGGGTGCGTATGGCGGCGGTGCCCTTGTCGGTGCCGGGCACCTTGACCATCAAGTTCGGGCGGTCCACCGCGGCCCACAGCTTGCGCGCCTCCGCCACGGTCTCGTCGGTGTAGAGCGCCAGGTAGGGCGACACCTCCAGGCTGACGTAGCCGTCCACCTTGCCCGTCGCATCCCACACCGGGCGCATCACGTCGCAGGCGTGCTGGATGTCCTCGATCGCCAGCGCCTCGTAAATGTCCTGCGCGTCGTGGTCGCCGCGCTCGGCCAACTGCTTGAAACCGTCGTCGTAGTCGGTTCCCTCTCCCATCGCCTTCTGGAAGATGCTGGGGTTGGACGTGACGCCCTTCAGGCCATCGCGTTCGATCAGCGCCTGTAGCTTGCCCTGCGCCGTGAAGCTGCGCTGGATGAAGTCCAGCCACGGCGATTGCCCGAAAGCCTCAAGCTGCTTGAGCGAGTTCTGGACCGGCATGTCGTTCATGCTGCTGCTCCCTTGCGTTTGGCCTGCGCCCGCGCGGCCTCCAGCACCTTGTCGGGCGTGAAGCCGAACTTCTTCTGCAAGTCCCCCGCCGGCGCGCTGGCGCCGAAGGTGTGCATTCCGATCACCGCCCCGCCCCAGCCGACGTAGCGGTCCCAGCCCATCGTGGACGCCTGCTCCACCGCCACCCGGCCGATCACCGAGTTGGGCAGGACCTGCTGCTTGTAGGCGTCGTCCTGGCTCTCGAACAATTCCCATGACGGCATGGACACGACCCGGGCGCGCACGCCTTCCGCCACGAGCGCGTCGAAGGCGCCCAGGCACAGCGTCAGCTCGCTTCCTGTGCCCATCAGGATCACGTCAGGGGTGCCGCCGTCGCCGCTGCTGTCCGCCACGACGTAGGCGCCGCGCGCCGTGCCGGAGGCCGGGCCGTACTTCGTGCGGTCCAGGGTCGGCAGCGCCTGGCGGCTCAGGACCAGGGCCACCGGCTTGTCCCGTTCATGCATCGCCACGCGCCAGGCTTCCGCCACCTCGTTCGCATCCGCCGGGCGCAGCACGATCAGCCCGGGGATGGAGCGCAGCGCGACGAGTTGCTCCACCGGCTGGTGCGTCGGCCCATCCTCCCCCACGCCGATGCTGTCATGCGTGAAGATATAGACGACTGGCAGCTCCATGATCGCCGCCAGCCGGATCGGCGGCTTCATATAGTCGGAGAAGATCAGGAAGCCCGACCCGTACGGCCGCAAGCCCGACAGCGCGATGCCGTTGCAGATGGACCCCATCGCGTGCTCGCGTATGCCGAAGTGCAGGTTGCGCCCGGCGTAGTCGTCGGCCTCGAAGCTGTTGGCGCCGGGGAAAGTCAGGTTGGACTTGGTGCTGGGCGCCAGGTCCGCCGCCCCGCCGATCAGCCACGGCACGTTCGGGGCGATGGCGTTCAGCACCTTCTGCGAGCTGTCGCGCGACGCCAGGCCCTTGGCGTCGGCAGGAAACACCGGGATGTCCTTGTCCCATCCCTCGGGCAGCGTCTGCCGGTCCATCATGTCCAGCTCCGCGGCCAGGGCCGGGAACGCCTTCCGGTAGCTGGCCAGCATGTCCATCCACTTCGCGCGCAGGTCGGCGCCCCGCGCGCCCATGCGCCTCGTGAACTCCTCCCGCACGCCGTCGGGCACCAGGAACTGCGCGTCCTCGGGCCAGCCATAGAACCGCTTGGCCGCCTTGATCTCCTCATCCCCCAGCGGCTCCCCGTGCGCCTCGCGCGTGCCCTGCTTCTTGGGTGCGCCGTAGCCGATGACGCTGTGGACCATGATGAAGGTGGGGCGGTCCGTGACGCCCTCCGCCTCCGTCAACGCGGCATCCAGGGCGGCGGTGTCGTTGGCGTCCTCGACGTGGATCACGTGCCATCCATAGGCCGCGAACCGCGCGCCCACGTCCTCGTCGAATGCCAGGCTCGTCGCGCCCTCGATTGTGATGCGGTTGCTGTCGTAGATCCACACCAGGTTGGACAGCTTGAGGTGCGCCGCAGTGCTCGCGGCCTCGCTCGCCACGCCCTCCATCATATCGCCGTCGCCGCACAGGGCATAGACGCGGTAGGTGTACAGCTCGTAGCCCGGCTGGTTGTAGCGCGTCTCGAACCACCGCTGCGCCATCGCCATCCCGACAGAGTTGGCGACGCCCTGACCCAGCGGCCCCGTCGTGGTCTCGACGCCCGAGGTGTAGCTGTACTCCGGGTGCCCCGGCGTCACGCTGCTGAGCTGCCGGAACTGCTTGATGTCGTCCAGCGACACCGCCTCCTGCTGCGTCGGCCCGTGCTCCCCGATGCGCCGCGTGCCCGTCAGGTGCAGCAGGGAATAGAGCAGCATGGAGGCGTGCCCGATGGACAGCACGAAGCGGTCCCGGTTGGGCCAGGTCGGGTCCGCCGGGTCGAAGCGCATCCGGTCCTGCCACAGCGTGTAGGCAACGGGCGCCATCGCCATCGGCGTGCCGGGATGGCCCGACTTCGCCTTCTGCACGGCATCCATGGACAGGGTGCGTATGGTGTCTATGCACAGCTTGTCCATGCCAACCGGGCCGGTGCCGCGGGCCGCGCGGAGTGCGGTGTCGCCGTCTGCTGCCATATCCAGTATCCTCATGAGCGCGCCCCTGCCAGCGTGGGGCGGAGTGTGGTCCTGCGGAGCGCCGCTGGGCAAGGCTGGGCTGCCGGCACCCCTGCCCTGCTTCGGACACAAACTGCCCGCGGCTCCGATGGTTGCGTGTGTCCGTTTGGTGAAGCCGCAGCCGAACGTCCGCCCCGCGCGTTGTGCCCGCAACCTCCAGCCCTGGACCGTCGATGCCCGACATGCTCGCCCCCGCCGCGCAGGTGCATCCCACGCCGGCCCGCGCCGCAATGACGGCAGGGCCGGTCGGGCCGCTCCTGGTCAGCCTGACGCTGCCCATGGTCGGCGCGGTCCTGGCCACCATCGGCTACTCCGTCGCCGAAACCTGGTTCGTCGCCCGCCTCGGCCCGGCGGCGCTCTCCGCCGTCAGCTTCACCTTCCCGGTCACGATGGTCGTCATCAGCCTGGCCATCGGCCTGGGCGCCGGCACCTCCGCTGTCGTCGCCCGCGCGTTGGGTGCGGGAGAGCGCGCGGCCAGCGCCCTGGTCGTGGACGCTCTGCTGCTGACGGCGGCGCTGGGCCTGTTGGCCGCTGCCGTCGGCGAGCTGGCCGTCGGCCCGCTCTTCCACGCCCTGGGTGCGCCGGAGCCGCTGCTCCCGCTGATCGCCAGCTACCTCCGCATCTGGTTCCCGGCCGCAACCTTCTTCATGACGGCGATGGTGGGCCTCAGCGCGGCCCGCGCCGCTGGCGACGCGCGGTTTCAGGGCATCGCCATGGCCGGTGCCGCGCTGCTGAACCTGGCGCTGGCCGCCCCCGCCATCTTCGGCGTGGCCGGGCTGCCCGGCCTGGGCCTGCGCGGCGCGGCCGTGGCCAACGCCCTGGCCTGGGGGCCGTTGCTGGCCGCGACGCTCTGGCGCCTGCGCGGCCTGGGCCTGCTGGTGGACGGCCTGCCCACCCCCGCCCGCTTCCTGGCCTCGGCCCGGCGCGTCCTGCATGTCGGACTCCCCGCGGCAGGCACCAACACCACCATCCCCGTGTCCGCAGCCATCGTCACGGGCATCCTGGCCACCTACGGCGCGACGGCCGTCGCCGGCTTCGGCGTGGCCGGCCGGATCGAGAGCCTGTCCATGGTGGCCTTCTTCGCCCTCTCCGCGGTGATGAACCCGTTTGCCGGGCAGAATGCCGGGGCCGGACGCCTGGACCGGGTTCGGACGGCGATGCGCGCCAGCTTCGCCTTCTGCCTGGGACTGGGCGCCGTCCTGGCAGCGGCCCTGTGGTTCGCCGGCCCCTGGATCGCGGAACGGTTCAGCACGGATCCGGACGTGGCCGCGGCAACCGCCGCCTACCTGCACATCGTGCCCATCAGCTACGGCATGGCAGGGATCATCGCTGTCGTGAACTCCGCCTTCAACGGCCTGAACCGCCCCGGCGCCGCGGTCCTGATCTCCGTCGCACGCACCATTGGCGTGAACGTACCGGTGGCCTGGCTGGGCGGGCGGCTGTTCGGGGCGCCGGGCGTGTTCCTGGGCGTGTGTGTCGCCAACATCGTCGTTGGGGCCGGAGCCGCCTGGTGGATTTGGCGCACAACCGCGTCAGCCGGGCACCCCGCCGCTGCCCCGGCACGTTAACACCACCTTGGCAAAGGTGGCTCAAATGGCAGCAAGCATCATCTTCGACGTGGACGGCACGCTGGTGGACTCCGTGGACGCCCACGCCGAGTCCTGGCGGCGCATCCTGGCAGAACACGGTCATGACGTGCCCTTCGCCGACGTGCGCGCCCAAATTGGCAAGGGTGGGGACGAGCTGCTGAAGGTGTTCCTGGCCCCAGACGAATACGAGGCCAAGCAGGAGGCGATGGACGAGCAGCGCGGCAAGCTGTTCAAGGACGAGTTCCTGCCCAAGGTTCAGGCGTTCCCCGGCGTCCGCGCCTTGTTTGACCACCTGCTGGCCCGCGGCCACCGCATCGCCCTGGGATCGTCCGGCAAGGCGGAGGAGGTCGAGCACCACATGAAGCTGTGCGGCATCGAGGACTTGGACTTGGTGCAAACCACGTCCGAGGACGCCGAGCGGTCCAAGCCCCACCCGGACATCTTCCAGGCCGCCCTGGAGAAGCTGGGCGCGGCACCTGGCGACGCCGTGGCGGTCGGCGACACGCCCTACGATGCCAGGGCGGCGGTCAAGGCGGGGATCACCCCAGTGGGCGTCCTATGCGGCGGCTTTCCCGCGGATGGGCTGCGCGGCGCCGGATGCGTGGCAGTCTATGATGGCCCGGCAGATCTGCTGACGCATTACGAGGGATCGCCGCTGGACCAATAATTGCACATCGGGCATGGAGGACGCACCTATGCCCGACGCCGTGCCCCCTGACACCCACGTCATCACCCGCGCCGCCCTGCAGGACGGCGCACTGACCCGCATGATGGCCGCCACCGCCCCGGGCCTGCGCCTGCTGACGGACGCCGAGCGCGCGGCGTCCCTCGCTGCTACCCTCGCCGCCCACCCCGACCCCGGCGACGGCGTCTGGCTGTTCGCCTACGGCTCCCTCATCTGGAACCCTGCCCTTCACTACGACGAGCGCCGTCTGGCCCGCGTCCACGGCTGGCACCGCTCCTTCTGCCTGCTGACCCGCGCCGGGCGCGGCACGCCCGACAACCCAGGCCTGGTGCTGGGCCTGGACCGCGGCGGCGCCTGCACCGGCGCGGCGTTCCGCGTGCCGGAGCACCTGGTGCAGGAGGAACTGGCGCTGCTGTGGCGGCGGGAGATGCTGTCAGGCAGCTACCAGCCCCGCTGGGTCCGCGTGCGCGGCCCGGACGGCGCACCCTTCGCCCACGCCGTCGCCTTCACCATCCACCGCGGCGGCGAGAACTACGCCGGCGCGCTGACGGAGGCGGAGGTGATACGCAGCCTGGCGACCGCCAGCGGCGCCCTCGGCACCGCCGCCGACTATCTGTTCCGCACCGTGGACGGCCTGCGCTCCCTTGGCATTGCCGACCCGCATATGGACCGTCTGGCCCGGCAAGTCCGCGCCGCCGCCCCCTCGACGGACGCCCCCGCAATCGCCACCTGACGCCTATGTCATCCACCCTCGCCCGCAAGCTCGCCGAAGCCGCGCCCGTCACCTTCGAACCCAAGAAGCAAGCCGCCAAGACCGGCGGCAAGCCGCTGCGCGTCGTGTCCGAATACCAGCCCGCTGGCGACCAGCCCACTGCCATCCGCGACATGGTGGCCGGCCTGCACTCCGGCGAGCGGGACCAGGTGCTGCTCGGCGTCACCGGCTCCGGCAAGACGTTCAGCATCGCCAAGGTGATCGAGGCCGCGCAGCGCCCTGCCCTCGTCCTCGCGCCCAACAAGACGCTCGCGGCGCAGCTCTATGCCGAAATGAAGGGCTTCTTTCCCGACAACGCCGTCGAGTACTTTGTCTCCTACTACGACTACTACCAGCCCGAGGCCTACGTCCCCCGCACCGACACCTACATAGAAAAAGACAGCCAGATCAACGAGGCCATAGACCGGATGCGCCACAGCGCCACCCAGGCGCTGCTGGAGCGCAACGACGTCGTCATCGTGGCGTCCGTCTCCTGCATCTACGGCATCGGCTCCGTCGAGACCTACGGCCGCATGGTCGTGAAGCTGGAAGCCGGCGGGCGCATAGACCGCGACACCCTCGCCCGCGCCCTGGTCGAGCTGCAGTACCGTCGCAACGACACCGCCTTCCAGCGCGGCGCCTTCCGACTGCGCGGCGAGACCGTGGACGTCTGGCCCTCCCACCTGGAGGATCGGGCCTGGCGCATCTCCCTGTTCGGCGACGAGATCGAGTCCCTCCGCGAGTTCGATCCTCTGACCGGCGATGTCGTGGCCACCGCCGAGCAGTTCCACATCTACGCCAACAGCCACTATGTGACCCCGCGCCCCACCCTCCAGCAGGCCATCAAGGACATCAAGGTCGAGCTGCAGCACCGCATCGCCGAGTTCACCGCCAATGGCCGCCTCCTCGAAGCCGAGCGCATCCAGCAGCGCTGCACCTTCGACATCGAGATGATGGAGACCACCGGCTCCTGCAAAAGCATCGAGAACTATTCTCGATATCTCTCCGGTCGCCAGCCCGGCGAACCCCCGCCCACCCTGTTCGAATACCTGCCCGAGAACGCCCTGCTGATCGTGGACGAATCCCACGTCACCGTCCCCCAGATCGGCGGCATGGCCCGCGGCGACGCCGCCCGCAAGGGCACCCTGTCCGAGTTCGGCTTCCGCCTGCCGTCCTGCCTCGACAACCGCCCGCTCCGCTTCGAGGAGTGGGACAGCTTCCGCCCGCAAACCGTCTTCGTCAGCGCCACCCCCGGCCCGTGGGAGATGGAGCGCACCGGCGGCGTCTTCGCCGAGCAGGTCATCCGCCCCACCGGCCTGATTGACCCGGTGACGGAAGTCCGTCCCGTCGAGCGCCAGGTGGACGACCTGCTCGCCGAGGCCCGCATCGTCATCGGACGCGGCGGCCGCATCCTGGTCACGACGCTCACCAAGCGCATGGCCGAGGATCTGACGGAGTACATGACCGAGAACGGGGTCAAGGTCCGCTACCTTCACTCCGACGTGGACACGCTGGAGCGCATCGAGATCATACGCGACCTCCGCCTGGGCGTCTTCGATGTGCTGGTCGGCATCAACCTGCTGCGCGAGGGCCTGGACATCCCCGAATGCGCCCTGGTCGCCATCCTGGACGCGGACAAGGAAGGCTTCCTCCGCAGCCAGACCGCCCTGGTCCAAACCATCGGCCGCGCCGCCCGCAACGTGGACGGCCGCGTGATCCTGTATGCCGACGTGATGACCCGCAGCCTGCGCGCCGCCATCGAGGAGACGGACCGGCGCCGTGCCAAGCAGAGCGCCTGGAACGAGGCCAACGGCATCACTCCCACATCGGTCCGCAGCAACATCGGCGAGGCCCTGCAATCGGTGTTCGAGCAGGACTACGTCACCGTCGCCCCGGTCAAGGACACCGGCCTGACGGACTTCGTCGGCAAGGACCTGAAGTCCGCCATCGCCGAGATGGAGCGCCGGATGCGCGCCGCCGCCGCCGACCTGGAGTTCGAGACCGCAGCCCGGCTCCGCGACGAAATTCGCCGCCTCGAAGCCCTCGACCTCGGTCTCCCCCCACCCCCCGCCAGCAGCGCCGCCTTCGGCACCCGCAAGAAGGACACGACACCCGAACCGCTGGGACCAGGCGGCGGCGGCTGGGATCCAGACAAGGTGAAGAAGGGCCGCAAACGCGGGAGGTGACGCACCATCCTTCTCCTATTTGAGGCCACCCCGTCACATGAGGGGTGCTGGGGTGCCCAAACTCCAGCCGCATGGCCGAACGCCAGGTCTGCTGTAAGCTCTGGGCGCTGGCCAGCCCGCCTTGAGTCCCACACACCCCACCCCAGGTCTTCCCCATGTCCGACCTACGAATTGCCCTCGCCCAGATAGACACCCACCTCGGCGAGGTCGCCGTCAACGTCGCCCGCATCCGCCGCGCCCGCGCCGAAGCCGCCGCCCAAGGCGCGCACCTGGTCGTCACCCCCGAGTTCTCCATCGGCGGCTATCCCCCCGAAGATCTCGTCCGCAAGCCCGCCTTCGTGGAACTGTGCGAAGCCGCCATCGCCGACCTCGCGCGCGACACCGCCGACGGCGGCCCCGGCCTGATCGTGGGCGGCCCCTGGCGCGACGGCATCCTGCTGTTCAACGCCGCCTTCGTCCTTGAAGGCGGTCAGGTCATCGCCCGCCGCGCCAAGCACGAGCTGCCCAACTACGGCGTCTTCGACGAGAAGCGCGTGTTCGACGCCGGGCCATCCCCTGGCCCCGTCAACTTTCGCGGCGTCCGCCTGGGCCTGATGGTGTGCGAGGACTTCTGGCTCCCCGCCGTCTCCGAAACCCTCTCCGAGTCCGGCGCCGAACTGCTCCTGTCCATCAACGGCAGCCCGTTCGAGGACGGCAAGCAAGCCCGGCGGATCGGCCTCGCCGTCGAGCGTGTGGTCGAAACCGGCCTCCCCTTCATCTTCGTCGGCCAGGTCGCCGGCCAGGACGAGCTGGTGTTCGACGGCGCCAGCTTCGTCCTGAATGCCGACCGCAGCCTGGCCGTCCAGATGCCCTACTTCGAGGAGGCGATCACCCTCACCGACTGGTCCCGCAGTGGCGACCGCATGGTCTGCGCCCCCCAACCCCTCCCACCAGAGCCGGACCGGTTGGAGCTGATCTACCGCTGCATGATGCTCGGCCTGGGCGACTACGTCCGCAAGAACCGCTTTCCTGGCATCCTGCTCGGCCTGTCCGGCGGCATAGACAGCGCCCTCTCCGCCGCCGTCGCCGTGGACGCCCTCGGGCCGGACAAGGTGCGCGCCGTGATGATGCCCAGCCCCTACACCAGCCGGGACAGCCTGGACGACGCCGCCGAGTGTGCGCGGCTTCTCGGCATCCGCTGCGACACCATCCCCATCCAGCCCGCCATGGACGCCTTCGGCACGGCGCTGGCCCCCGTGTTCAACGGCCGCCAGGCCGACATCACGGAGGAGAACATCCAGTCCCGCAGCCGGGGCCTGATCCTGATGGCCATGAGCAACAAGTTCGGCGACATGCTGCTCACCACCGGCAACAAGTCGGAAATGTCGGTCGGCTACGCCACCCTCTATGGCGACATGTGCGGCGGCTACTCCGTCCTGAAGGACGTTTACAAGACGACGGTGTTCGCCCTCTGCCACTGGCGCAACGCCAACCATCCCTCCGGCGCCCTCGGCCCGGCAGGCCCCGTCATGCCCACCCGCGTCATCACCAAGCCCCCCTCCGCCGAGCTGAAGCACGACCAGCGGGACGACGACACCCTGCCGCCCTACGACGACCTCGACGCCATCCTGCAAGGCCTGGTCGAGGGCGAGCAGTCCGTGGACGCCCTGGTCGCCCGCGGCCACGACCGCGCCACCGTCCTGCGGGTCTGGCGCATGTTGGACCGCGCCGAGTACAAGCGCCGCCAGGCCCCCCCAGGCGTGAAGATCACTCCCCGCGCCTTCGGCCGCGACCGCCGCTACCCCATCACCAACGGCTACACCGGTCTCGTCGCATGAGCGACGCCCCGCCCCTGTCCGCCACCCCCGCCATCCGCGTCCGCATCCTGGACCTGTCCGGCGGCGCCGAAGAAGGCATCGTCGAGGAGGTCGGCCCCTTCCCGGACCTGGACACCGCCAACGCCTTCGCCCGCCGCTACGTCCGCGACAGCATCGAGCGCTGCAGGGCCGCCGGCATGGCCCCCCAAGCCGTCCTGGACGCCTGGTTCGCCTACGGCGAGGACGCCGAGGTCCTGGGCGCCGACCCCGGCTGGCGCAGCGCCTCCGAACTCCCCACCTTCGCCGCCCACCGCGCCGCCCCCGCCGACCGCGACTGGCGCAGCCTGGACCCGCGGCTGGCTGAGGACGACGATGAGGACGAGGAGTGAGTTGCTGCCTCCTCCCTCTCCCTCCGGGGTCAAACCGCGAAGCGGTTTACGGCCGGGGTGAGGGAAACCACCAGCACGAAGCCGTCCCGCCGCTGTCTAGCCCCACACGCGACCAAACCAGCCGATCTCCGTGCGTGCTGCCTCTCCCACCCCGACCCTCTCCCGGACGGAGCGGGAGCAGAAGCCAGACAGCCCTATTCCATGCTATCCGCCCCGCCCCATGAAACTCCGCTTCGCCCCCAGCCCCACCGGTCTCCTTCACGTCGGCAACGCCCGCATCGCGCTCGCCAACTATCTCCTGGCCAAGCGCCACGGCGGCCAGTTCCTTCTGCGCCTGGATGATACCGACACCGAGCGCAACCGCCCCGAGTGGGAAGACGCCATCCCATACGACCTCACCTGGATGGGCCTGTCCTGGGACGAGACCTTCCGCCAGTCCGACCGCCTGGACCGCTACGCCGCCGCCGCCGAGAAGCTGAAGGCCGCCGGCCGCCTCTACCCCTGCTTCGAGTCCGAAGAAGAACTCGCCGCCAAGCGCGACCAGCGCGCCAAGCGCCACCAGCCCCCCCTCTACGACCGCGCCATGCTCAAGCTGACGCCCGAGCAGCGCGCCAAGGCCGAGGCCAACGGCAAGCGCCCCTACTGGCGCTTTCTCCTTTCCGGCTATCCGGCGGAATGGGGCGACATGGTCCTCGGTCCCCGCAGCGTGAAACTCTCCACCGTCTCCGACCCCGTGCTCATCCGCGCCGACGGCACTCCCCTCTACACCTTCACCAGCGTCGTGGACGACCTGGAAGCCGGCATTACCCACATCGTCCGCGGGGAGGACCACGTTACCAACACCGGCATCCAAATAGATATAATGGCCGCCCTGAACGCGGGCCGCCCCAACTCTGGACATGGTGGACGCCCCGCCCTGCCGCGCTTCGCCCACCTGCCTCTGCTGGTGGACGGCGACGGTGGCAAGCTGTCCAAGCGCGCCGGCGCCCTCTCCGTCCGCGGCCTGCGCGGCGACGGGATCGAGCCTGTGGCCCTCACCGGCTACCTCGCCCGCCTCGGCACCGCGGACGACCCGGCGCCGGAAGCCCCCGACGTCATGGCGCAGACCTACGACCTAAGCCGCGTGTCCCACTCCCAGGCCCGTTTCGATGCCGCGCAGCTTCTGGCTCTCAACCGCCGCGTCCTCCACACCCTCCCGTATGAGGCCGTGCAGGACCGCCTGCCCCCTGCAGCAACGCCCGCCTTCTGGCACGCCGTCCGTGGCAACCTCGACTTCCTGCGGGAAGCCAAGGGATGGTGGGACGTGGTCGCCGGCAGCATCGTTCCCCCTGTGCTGGAAGGCGAGGCCGACTACCTCGCCCAAGCCCTCGAAACCCTCCCGCCCGAACCCTGGACCAACCAGGTCTGGCCTGACTGGACCGAGGCGCTGAAAGCCGCCTCCGGCCGCAAGGGCAAGCGCCTGTTTCTGCCTCTGCGCCAGGCCCTGACCGGGGAGGACCACGGCCCGGAGCTGCGCGATCTTCTACCCTTGATGGGCCGCGCCCGTGCGGAGGAGCGGCTGCGGCTGGCGGCATCGTAGGACCAGTGCGCAAGGAGGGGTGCATCGGGGCCGGTGCCCGCGTTTACCGCCTTGCCCAGTGGATGCTAGGCTCGCCTCTATGACGATGCTGACAACGGCCGCCCTGCCCGACGACACCGACGCCGCCGCGGCCCTGGTCTCGCATCTGTTCGCCCCGGTGGCTTGCCGCGACGTGCTGGCTGCTGCGGAGCGGGCCGGGTTCCGCGCCGCGGACTACTGGAACGCGAACCCGGACCTCCACGCGGCCTTCCGCACCGCGGACCGGGCCGCGCTTCACTTCCTGGCCGTGGCCAAGACCGAGCGCCGACGTTTTCCAATCGAGTTGGACATGGACGGCCTGCGCGCGCTGCACGCCCTGCCAGCCCGCGACCGCACCCAGGTTTCAGGCGTGCTGGCCGCCCTGGCCGATGCCTGCTTGGCCCGCGCCGATGAGCCGTTCACCGACATGCTGGACCGCGTGTGGCCGCATCTGCCGGCGCTGCGCCGCCTTGGCGCGCATCCCTACGTGCTGGTCGGCGACAGCCATTCCATGCTCTACCGCCGCAGCGCGGCGTGGGACGGGACCTGGCTGCTGCCCCTGCACCTCTGCTGCACCGGCGGGTCCGCCATTGGCCTGATGAACCCGCTGTCCCGCTCCGGCTACCGCCTGCTGATCCAGTCCGCGCTGCAGGGGATCGGGCAGCGGGAGGACGCAGGGGATACCAAGGCCCGCCTGCCCCACCTCTTCCAGTTCGGCCAGGTGGACCTGGAGTTCGTGCATCCATTCCGTCGCCTTGCAGCCGGCCAGCACGGCTTTGCGCCTGCGGAGTTCGAGGAGTTCTGCCACCACTCGGTCACTGCCTACATCGGCTTCCTGGCCGAGCTGTTCCCGCGGTCGCAGCGGCCCTTGGCGGACGTCCTGGCAGTCTTCCCGCCCGCGCTGTCCGACGCGGCCCTGCAGTCCGGCTACGTCAACGGCCACGTCGCATTGCTGGAGGGCGAGCAGGACCTGGACGCCTTGGCTCGCCGCCTGCGCGGGCTGGAGTGGCCGGACCTGGCCTCCCGCACCCGGATGCACGCTGAGTACAACGCCACGCTCACGGCAGCCGCGGCAGAGGCGGGTTTCCATGTCGCGTCCGACTTCGCACAGCTTCTGGACGGGGACACGGTTGCCGCCCGGTTCACCGCCATCCAGGGCGGACGCGACCACCACCTGGACTTCGAGCCGACCGCGCCCGTGCTGAACTCGACGCTGCAAGCCCTGGTCACCCGGGACCGCACGGTGCCATTGCCGAAGCCGGGTCGCAGGCCGGGAACATCGGTATTGGGCTGGGTCCGCCGCAAGCTTCAGGACCGCGCCGTCTCGTCCACAGCAGCCGGGATCAGCTTCGCCGACCTTAGCGAGGAGCTGGACCCCGCCCTGCTCCCCCCGCTCGACCGCCCCGGCGTGGACGACGCCCGCCTGACCCCGGAGCAGCGCAGTTGGCGCCGGGACGGCGTGCTGGTGCTGGAACGTTTCCTGCCGACTCCGCTGGTGGACGCCTACATCACCCGCCGGATGCAGCACCCCGACCCCGCCGGCTGGAGCCTGCCGACCCCCTACCTGCATCTGCCGGAGCTGCGCGCCCTCGCCCTGTATCCCCCGCTGATGGCGATGATGAAAAGCCTGATCGGGGAGCCGATGCTGCTGCACCTTGCCCTGACAGGCTGGCGCAGCACCCAGCGCGCCTGGCACCAGGACGACTACTTGAACCCGCCCTTCGTCGCCAACTGGTATGCCGCGGCCTGGATGGCCCTGGACGGCATCACCCCGGAGTGCGGCCCCTTCGAGTACTTGCCGGGATCGCACCGCTGGCCCCTGCTGCGCCTGGAAAAGGTGAAGTCCTTCCTCACACCCCAGGAGCTGGCCCGGCGCGAGCCGGTATCCGGCAACAACGAGTGGCCCAAATACGCCGAACGCTTCGTGACGCCCGCCGTGGAGCAGCAGATCGCAGCATCCGGCCTGCAGCCCCGCTCCTTCCTGGGCCGCAAGGGCGACGTGATGATCTGGCATGGACGCCTGATGCACCAGGGGTCGGCTCCGTCGCACCCCGAGGCCGAACGGCGGTCGCTCATCACCCACTACTCCGGCATCAACCACCGCCCCGACATGCCGAACCGGGTCCGCGACCTGAGCGGCGCCGAATACGCCTATTTCGACCACCCGCTGCAGTGACGCCTTGGCCGGGGGCGGTCCGCCACGCCCAGGACAGCATTCAGCTTCCGATGCGTCCGTTGCCGTGAAGCAGCACAACCTTGGCCTCGATCTCGTCCGCTCCGCTGCCATCCTGTTGGTGCTCTACAGCCACACCGAGGGTTGGTGGGTCCAGCCCAGCCCGGCAACCACCATCACCACGGCCTACGTCGGGCGCATCGGGGTGGAGCTGTTCTTCTCCCTCAGCGGGTTCCTGATCGGCGGCATCCTGCTGCGCGGGATCGGGGCCGGGTTCGGCCCCACCGCCCTGGTCCGGTTCTGGTCTCGGCGCTGGATGCGCACCCTGCCGGCCTACTGGGTGATGCTGGGCCTGCTGGGCTGGCGCTTCGGCATGTTCGACTGGCGCAGCCCGCTGTTCCTGCAGAACTGGGTGCCGCGCCAGCTTTGGACGCCGCTGATGCCCCATGCGTGGTCCCTGGCGCTGGAGGAGTGGTTCTACCTGTTCGTGCCGGTGCTGCTGCTGGGCGCAGTGCAGGTGCTGGGGCGCGGGCGGCGTCACTGGGCGGTGCCGCTGGTATGCCTCGCGCTCGTGGCAGCTTGCAGCGCCGGCCGTGCAGCGGTGGAGACAGCGGCGCATCCGTTCTGGGGCCCGGACCCAGGACTCAATCCGGTGCTGCGGCTGGACTGCGCGGCATGGGGGCTGCTGGCGGCGTGGCTCGTGCATCGGCGTCCGCTGGCAGCCGAGGCAGCGTGGGCGTTGGCCGCCGCGGGCACGGCGCTGCTGCTGCTCATGGGCTGGGTGTGGACCGGGGTGTTCACGCCGGAGCGGCTGGTGCCCTGGGGCTACCATATCTGGGGCGCCGCCTGGAAACCTCTGCATCCCGCGCTGGAGGAGTTGGGGACCGCCTGCCTCGTCCTGGCCCTGCACCGCCTGTTGCCGGGCAGCCCAGCAACGCAGGAAGGATCGACGCCGAAAGGCATGCTGGCCTGGTCGGCAGGCAGCCTGGCGGCGCTGTCCTACGCGCTGTATCTGGTCCACATTCCCGTCCTGTATCTCCTGCGCGGGGCCGGGCTGGACGACGCTGCCGGCTGGGAGGCCCAGGCGGCGGTGGCAGCCGCGATCCTGTTTGCCGCGCTGGCTCTCCGCTGGGGGGTCGAGCGTCCGGCGCTTGCACTCAGGGAGCGGCTGGCGCCGGAACGGCCCGTGCCGGTCGCGCCGGCAGCTATCCCGGCTGGGCTGCGGTAGCCGTTTCCCGGGGCAGGGTCATGCTCCGCACCCGTGGCCATATCCGGTGCCAGGGCAGCAGCCCAGCCGCGCCCAGCGCCAGCATCGCAGCGAAGGCCGGCAAGCCCGGCGGGCTGTAGGCGAATCTGACCCGGCTGTCCCCGCCCGGCAGCCCAACCGCCTGGAACAAGGGACCCGCGGGCGCCACCTCCACCGCTTTTCCGTTCACCCGGGCGCGCCAGCCCGGCATCATCAGTTCCCGCCGTATCAACGTGGCCGGGCCGTTGCACCGGGCCACCACCGCCGTGCGGCTCTGCGGCGCCAGCGTGCAGGGGCCACCCTCCACCGAAAGGTAGGACGCGGGGTCCGGCACCTCGTAGATGGACAAGATGGCGTCGGAGTAGGCGAGAACCGGCCCGGCCATGGGCGCGCGGAAGTGCATCACCAAGTCAGGCACAGGCCGGTCCGCGCCGGCATGGTGCCAGACCGCGACGGGATGCCCCCCCAGGTGCCGCAGCGTCCAGTCCAGCCGCCCAACGGTGGCCACGGGCTGGCTCAGCCAGATCGCAAGGGGCGCGTTGTCGGCGGCGCCGTCCAGCAAGCCCTGCCCTCGCCCGCACGCGCCCACGCCGCAGACCTCCAGTTCCAGCAGCCCCGTCGCCTGCCCGGCGAAAGTGCCGATCCTGACTGCCGCCCCCGCAACCGTGCCCGGTTCCACTACCATATGGCCGGACAAGGGCTGGCCTGGTTTCAAAGTGAGCGCAGTGGCTGGTCCAAGGGCCGCGCCAGGCGGTGCCGGGTCGAAGGGGCTTGGTCCCGCCGGCGCAAGCACGTAGCGCACGCCCAGGCCGGCATAGGCGCGCAGGCGGTCGGCCAGAAGCTCGGCATTCGTCGGCTGGCCCGGTTGGTCAGGCGGGAAGTTGCCCGTGAACAGCACGGGGTCTGCGCCGGGTCGAAGGTTGGCCCGCACCCAGTCCGCCCACGCCATTGGGGCCGGCAGGTAGTTGTGGTTCACTGACGCAATCCCGAACAGCGCGCCGTAGTTCGGCTGCATCGGCCCAAGCGTCGCAACCCGCTGCAGCCCGATGTTGTCCTGCAGGAACTGGATCGCTGGCCAGTCCAGCGTGGGATTGCGGTGCCCGCCCAACAGCGGCATGGCAGCCAGCAGAGCCATGTCCGCGACCAGGACGGCGGCGCGCACCGTGCGGCGCGGCCGGGCGAAGGCCAGCACGGCCGCCAGCAGCGACGCGGCGCCCCAGGACAGCGACCCGGCCAGCCAGGCCGGCGCATCCGGCACCTGCCGCACCAAGGGCCAGGCCGCCCAGCCCGCGGCCAAGGACGCCGCCAGCAGCGCGGCGCCGATGGTCTGGATGCGCCGAGGCTGCCACGCCGCATCCAGGGCATAGGCCGCCAGGATGCAGCAGGGCAGTTGCCACGCGGCCTCGGCATAGCGGAACACCTGCATCTGCTCCTGGAACGGCACGATGCGGAAGAGTGCCGCCGCGCCAGGCACGCCACTCAGCCGGGCTAGGAACAGCGCAACCCAGCCCAGCAGGACCAAGCGAAGCACCCGGTCCCGCCCTGGGGCCAGCGCTCCAGCCACTGCCGCCAGCGCCAACGCCATGCCGAGGTATCCGCCTGCCCGCCCCCACAGATGAACCAGCAAGCCCGAGGGGTCCTGGGATGATAGCCCCGCCGGCAAGCCCAGGGCATAGGGCGTCAACAGCAAGGCGGCGCCGGGCAGCGGAATGGACAAGCGCCCCATGTCCATGCCGTCCCGCACTCCCAGGCCGGCATCGGGCAAGTAGGCCAGGAACGGCCCCAGCAACGGTGCCGTCAGCAGCAGCCCAACGATGCCCCCCGCTGCAACGCGCACGGCGAACCGCAGGCGGGCGCCTGGCGGCGCGTCCGGCATCGTCAGGGCGCGAAGGGCGGCCCACAGCAGCGCGAACAAGCCATTCAGGTAGGCCGTCTCGGGGAACCCGGCGTAAAGCGACAGCGCCACGGACAGCGCTGTCAGCCGCCATCCCGCGCCGGCGCCGGCCAGCGCCACCGCCCTCGCGCGCTCCAGTCCTAGAAGGAACAGCGGGAGGAACGCGACCGGCATGGACGAGGGCGGCCCCATCCAGGAGAAGCAGGCGCAAAGCTGGAAGCACAGCGCCCCCGTGACGGCCCCCAGGGGCGGCGAACCCACGCGCAGCAGGAAGCGCCACATCGCCAGCCCACCGGTCCATTGCAGGGCCAATCCCAGCAGGGCCGTGCCGCCCGGCAGACCCAGGAGCAGAATGTAGGGCAGGAACAGGGCGGAGGACTGCATTTCCGCCGCCAACGGCATCCCGATCCCGGTGTGGGGATCCCACCACGGAACCTGGCCCGCCATCCACAGCCGGGCGGCCAGGCCACCCAGCGCCTGTGTGGTCCAGCCGGCGTTCAGGTCCAGGAAGCCGGGCAGCCCCGGCGCAGGCGGCCCGCCACCGGGCAGGGTGAGCGCCGACGCGGCCCATATCGGACTGTCCCGCAAGCCGGCGGCCCAAAAGGGCAGGCGCACCAGCAGCGGCAGCAGCAGAATCGCCAAGACCGGCAGGGCACCGGGCCGAAGCCGCCATATGATGGACCTGATCCGCGAGCGGGTCGTCAAACCTCGACCTCGACGCAGACCGGGACGTGGTCCGACGTGCGCTCCCAATCCCGTGCCGCCGTCAGCACCGTGCTGCCCCGCAGCCCCCCGGCCAGGTCGTGCGACACCCACACATGGTCCAGCCGCCGCCCGCGGTTGGCCACGCGCCAGTCCTGGTTACGGTAGCTCCACCAGGTATAAAGCTTCTGGTCATGTGGCACGAACCGCCGCATCGCATCCGTCCAGCCCGTCGCCATCCAGCTCGCCATCGCCTCCACTTCAACGGGCGTGTGGCTGACCACATCCAGCAGTTGCCGGTGGCTCCACACGTCATGCTCCAGCGGCGCGATGTTCAGGTCGCCCACCAGGACGTTGCGCGCCGGCGGATGCGCCGTAAAATGGTCCGTGACCTGCTGCACGAAGGCCAGCTTGTGCGCGAATTTCGGGTTTTCCGCGGGGTCCGGCACGTCTCCACCGGCCGGGACGTAGAAGTTGTGCAGCACCACCGGGCCGCCCGGCACATCCAGGTCCACCGCCAGGTGCCGGCAGTCCCCCCGCTCGCACCAGTCCGGCGACCCCTCGTCCAGCCGCAGCGGCAACCGCGACAGGACCGCCACCCCGTTGTATCCCTTCATGCCCCGGCGCGCGACGTGCGGCAGGCCCAGCCGGGCCGGCGCGTCGTCCGGGAACAGCGGGTCCGGCACCTTCGTCTCCTGCAGGCACACCACGTCCGGCCGCAGTTCCTCTACCAGCCGCTCCAGCAGGGACAGCCGCAGGCGGAGGGAGTTGATGTTCCAGGTGACGATGCGGAGCGCGGTCATGCCGCCGGGCATGGCGCGTGCAAGGCAGCTTGGCAAGGGCGCATGGGAAGGCTGCCCCAGCCTCCTCCAAGCCTGGGCCAGATGAGATGCAGGAGCCGCGGTGCGGACGCCTGAAGGCGGCGACTCTCCGCCGCAGTGTCGTGTGGTCTCCGGCTAACCCCGCTCCGCCTGCCGCTTATCCGCCGCCCGCAACAGGAACTCCCGGCCCACCTTCACCCGGGCCTCCCCGTCATAGGCCACGATGTCCGCCGTCGCATACGTCTCGTGCCAGTCGTCCGGGATGAAGCTGCCCGTGCCCACCACGTCTATCGGCGCCCGCGTGTCCGCCATCACCCGGCACTTCTCCACCCCGAACCCCGACGACACCACGATGCGCACTCGCGGGAACCCACCTTCGTCCAGGGCCTCCCGCATCCGCCAGATCGCAGCCGCCGACACCCCGGTGCCAACCAGGTGCCGCAGCTCGGCATCCGAGCGGTAGCGCCGTATGGCGCCGGGCGCACGGCGGTCCAGCACGGCATAGCTGCTGGCGGGGTCCAACCCCTCCAGGTAGCGCCCGCCATGGGTGTCCAGCCGCACAGAGAGCCGGCCCTCCTCGGCCAGGTTCGCGAACGCCCGGCACACCGCCAAGCCGTCCGTCACCTCGGCACCGAAGAAGTCCGTCAGCACCGTCAGGTCAACGTCCGGGCAGGCCTCCCGGAACATCTCCGCTGCCCGCACGGTGCTTCCGGCATAGCCGATCAGCGCATGGGGCATCGTTCCCACCCCGCGCAGTCCGCCGACATAGGGTGCTGCCAGGTCCGTGCTGGCGCCCGTGAAACCCCGTGCGCCTTCTGCCTGCGCCGCCCGGCTGCCGACCCCGGCGGCATACGCCATCAGTTCCTGCATCTCCGCCCCGGCGCAATGCCGGGCATCCATCGCCAGGAACGGAACTCCCGGCAGCGCCATGCACATCTGATAGGCGTTGTGCGCCGCAACGCACGCCGCGCCGAGCTTTTGCAGGAACAGAGTCTCCAGATCCGCCAGCGCGAGGAAGCTGCCGGTGATGTATGCGATAGGTTCGCCCGCCCCGACCCAGGTGCCCTCGGGGTGCACGACGTCGAAGGTGAACCGCACGTTGCGCGATGCCGCGACCTCCCGCAGCCAGTCCAGCATCTTGCCTGGCGCCGATACGACGGGACGGCGGAGGAACACGGCATACGTCACGGTGCGGTCGCCGAAGTGCCCGACGACCTCCCGCGTCCGGTTGAAGTAGGCGTCCGTGCGCCGGCCGATGTCGGCATCCACGCCGGTCATGCCGCCGTTCCCCGCCTCCGGCGCTTCAGCTCCTCCGCGACCAGGAATGCCAGTTCCAGCGACTGCTCGGCATTCAATCGAGGGTCGCAGAACGTCTCGTAGCGCGCACCCAGGTCGGCCTCCGTCAACTGGTGCGCGCCTCCGACGCATTCAGTCACGTCCTGCCCGGTCATCTCGATATGCACCCCGCCCGCCCATGTGCCCGCCGCAGCGTGCGCGTCGAAGAAGCCGCTTACCTCCTGCAGGATGCTCTCGAAGCTGCGGGTCTTCACCTGCACCTCGTTGCCGCGGGTGCTGATGGTGTTGCCGTGCATCGGGTCGCACAGCCACACCACCGTTCGCCCGGCCCGCCGCACCGCGTCCAGCAGGGGCGGCAGCCGGTCCGCCACCTTGTCCGCCCCCATCCGGCTGATCAGCGTCAGGCGGCCCGGCTCATCCGCCGGGTTCAGCACCTCGATCAAACGTAGCAGGTCGTCCGCCGTGCTGGTCGGTCCCACCTTCAGGCCGACCGGGTTCCGCACCCCGCGCAGGAACTCGACATGCGCCCCGTCGGCCTGCCGCGTGCGGTCGCCGATCCACAGGAAGTGCGCGCTGCAGGCATAGGGGTCGCCGCTGGTGCTGTCGGTGCGCGTCAGCGCCTGCTCATACGGCAGCAGCAGCGCCTCGTGGCTGGTGTAGAACTCGGTCTCCCGGATTTGCGGCGTGTTGGCGCTGCCCATCCCGCACGCGCCCATGAAGGCCAGCGTCTCGTCGATCCGCGCCGCCAAGTCCTGATACCGCGCTGCCAGCGGGGACCGCGCCGCGAAGTCCAGGTTCCAGCGATGCACTTGGTGCAGGTCGGCGTAGCCGCCGCCCGCAAACGCCCGCAGCAGGTTGAGCGTCCCCGCGGACTGGAAATACCCGGTCTCCATACGCCCGGGATCGGGCACCCGGTCCGCCGCCGTGAAGGCCGGGCCGTTGATGATGTCGCCCCGGTAGGACGGCAGGCTCTCGCCATCCACCGTCTCCATGTCCGACGACCGCGGCTTGGCATACTGCCCGGCCATCCGCCCCATCTTCACCACCGGCACCCCGGCGCCGAACGTCAGCACCACTGCCATCTGCAGCAGCACCCGAAAGGTGTCGCGTATGGCGTTGGCATTGAAGCTGCCGAAGCTCTCCGCACAGTCCCCGCCTTGCAGCACGAACGCTTGCCCCTGGGCCGCCAGCGCCAGCGCAGCCTGCAGCCGCCGCGCCTCGCCGGCGAACACCAGCGGCGGATAGCCGGACAGGCGCTGCTCCATCGCAAGCAGGGCGGCCAGGTCCGGATACGCCGGGCTTTGCCGCACCGTCCGCGTCCGCCAGCTTGCGGGGGTCCAGCCATCCGCCCACCGGCTGCTGATTCCGCTGATCCCGTCCATCATCCCCGTCGTCCCTGATCTGCGCGCCGCCCGTGCGGCGGATGGGTTCACAGGCGGGTTATCGCGGGTTTCCCACGGGAACGCCACCGGGCCGCCGCGCTGGGCTGGAGAAGGGGCGCGGCATGGCTGAAAACCTCCATCGGGGTTATCCCCAGTTGCGCCTGGCGGGCGATGATCACGACGCGCTCAGCCGCCTGTATCCCCTTGGCGATGTAGCCGGACGTCACCGCATTGTCCCCGATGACCAGCACGCGCGGGATGAGTCAGCCGCGGTTGCCGGGCGATGTCATCCGGCTGCCAGATCAGCCACCTCGTCCGCGGCCAATCGCAGATCACGGGACAAGGGGCCGGGCAGCCGCCGGGCGAATATCTCCGCCAGGGCCTGATAGTACCAGGCTGTGCCCCCGGGCGGGGCGTTGAAGCGGGACAGCATGGCCGTGCCATGAGTCCGCAGATCGGCGGCGATGGCACGGGCGTTGTGCAGCTTATCGGCGCAGCTCACCAGCAGAGTGGCACCGTCGGCGTACTCCAGGTGCGCCAAGTAGGCTTCTTTCCTGGCCCGCCACGGCGGCTTCGGCTGCACGTCCGTGTCGCTGCACGCCAGGACGACCGCGGCCACTCGCGGCCCGAAGCGCGCGGCAATGGCAGGGCCGTGCTGCTTGCCGCAATCCTCGATGGTGTCGTGCAGCATGGCGGCGCAAGCAAGGTCCTCGTCCCCGCCATGTTCCTGAACGATGGCGCAGACGGCCAGGAGGTGGCTGGCGTAGGGGATTGTCGTCCCCTTGCGGACCTGCCCGGCATGGGCTGTCAGCGCATAGGTGATGGCGTCCCGCAAGCGAGGGAGCGAGGGGTCTTGGGTCAAAAGACTGTTCCATTCCGGGCGGGGCTGCCTGCCGCCGAAGCTACCCCGGCGGCAGGCAGCCGGGAAAGGCCACCCGCCCTGCCCTGCCCCGCTACGGCTGTCCGCCGCCGCCCGCCGCCCCATAGACTTGCCCGGTCGCATAGCTGGCGTCGGCCGCCGCAAGCTGCACGTAGATCGAGGCCAGTTCGGCCGGCTGCCCCGGGCGGCCCATTGGGGTCTGGCCGCCGAACTTCTCCAGCTTCTCCATCGTCGCGCCGCCGCTCACTTGCAGCGGGGTCCAGATCGGGCCGGGCGCCACGCCGTTCACGCGGATGCCCTTGGGCGCCAGCTGCTTGGACAGCGACTTCACGAAGTTCATCGTCGCCGCCTTGGTCTGCGCGTAGTCATACAGGTCGGGGGATGGGTCGTAGGCCTGCTCCGACGTGGTAGCCACGATGGCCGACCCTGGCTTCAGGTGCGGCAGCGCCGCCTTGATGATCCAGAACGGCGCGTAGATGTTCGTTTTCATCGTCCAGTCGAACTCCTGGCTGGTGATGTCCAGGATCGAGGCGCGCGACTGCTGGCGCGCGGCGTTGCTGACCAGCAGGTCCAGCCCGCCCAGGCCGCGCACGGCCTCGTCCACCAGGTGGACGCAGAACGCCTCGTCCCGCAAGTCGCCGGGGATGGCGAGGGCGGTGCGGCCCTCGCGCTTGATGAGGGCGATCACCTCCTGCGCGTCCGGCTCCTCGTCCGGGTGGTAGTTGATGGCGACGTCGGCACCCTCCCGCGCATAGGCGATGGCGGCGGCACGGCCCATGCCGGAGTCCCCGCCCGTGATGAGCGCCTTGCGCCCCGCGAGGCGTCCGGAGCCGCGGTAGCTGGTCTCCCCGTGGTCTGGGCGGGGATCCATCTTGCTGGCGAGGCCGGGCCAGGGCTGTTCCTGCCGCTTGAAGGGCGGCCGGGGATACTTGGTGGACGGGTCCTGCAAGGGCTGCGGCGACGCGGCGGCGGCCGAAGCAGGCGTTTGCGCGAGGGCAGGTGCGGCGGCAGCGGCCAGGCCGACTCCCAGGCCGATGCCGGCGCTGCCAACCATCCGCCGGCGTGAAACCGCCGCCGTCTCGTCTGTGCTCATCGTCCCCGTCTCCATCTGGCTATGAAGGACACAACGGAGAAGCGGAGTGAGTGTTGCGCGCGGGACGAACGCGCTTGCGTGACCCGTGGGCCGGCACGGAGGAGGCTTGACGCCGAGAGGGCTGCGCGCCGGACGCCCGGCGCGGACAGCCCTCAAGTGTCTGCCTGCTGTCAGAACACCAGGCGGAACAGCGCATACAGCACGCCCGCCAGCAGCGCCGCCGCGGGCAGCGTCAGGACCCACGCCATTGCAATGCTGCGGACCGTGCTCCATTGCAGGCCCGACCCGTTGGCCGCCATCGTGCCCGCGACGCCGCTGGACAG
>CAXUHB010000014.1:0-93097 GCA_964250755.1 uncultured Acetobacteraceae bacterium
CTGCACATGATCGTGGGACCAGCAACGCACACGTAGCAGGGCAGGGGGCGCGCAGGCGCAGCGGCCCGGCTCCGGGCGCCGTAGCGGCCACGGGGCATCCTGTCCTACAAGGGGACAGGACAAAGGATCACGCCCATGGACGCACCTCCCGATGACCTGCCGCGCTACCGCCTGCTGACCGGCCCGGATGACGCCGCCTTCTGCCGGCGCGTGTCGGAGGCGTTGGCGATGGGCTACCAGCTCTACGGCTCCCCCACGATGGCCCATGACGGGCAGGGCATCACCGTCGGCCAGGCGCTGATCTGGCCGGTCGCGGAGGGGCCGAGCGTGCCGCAGGCCAGCCGCCGCGTCGGCTTCATGGGCCTGTAGCGGGTCCGGCGGGACAACGCGCAGCCTGTGAAAGTCATCGGCCTGACCGGTGGGATCGGCATGGGCAAGAGCACGGCGGCGGCGGCGTTCCGCCGGGCGGGGCTGCCGGTGTTCGACGCAGACGCTGTCGTCCACCGCCTGCAAGGCCGCGGCGGCCGCGCCGTTCCTGCCATCGCCGCTGCCTTCCCCGGCACGGTGCGGGACGGTGCCGTGGACCGCGCCCGCCTCCGCGCTGCCGCCATCGGCGACCCCGCCGCCATGGCCTGGCTGGAGCGCATCCTGCATCCCCTGGTCCGGCAGGAGGAGCGCGCCTTCCTGGCCCGTGCCCGGCACGCCGGGCACCGCGCCGCGGTGCTCGACATCCCGCTGCTTCTGGAGACCGGCGGGGACCGCCGGGTGGACCTGGTCGTGGTCGTCAGCGCCCCGCCCGCCGTGCAGATGGCCCGCGTGCGCGCC
This sequence comes from uncultured Acetobacteraceae bacterium, assembly GCA_964250755.1. GTDB lineage: Bacteria > Pseudomonadota > Alphaproteobacteria > Acetobacterales > Acetobacteraceae > DASWOJ01. The sequence goes on from CAXUHB010000014.1 coordinate 826, forward strand.
CGCCGCCGCATGACGCCGGACCAGATCAGCGCCATCGTTGCCCGGCAGATGCCGGACCGGGAGAAGCGCCGCCGGGCCGACGTGGTGATTCCGACCGGCCTGTCCCGCCACCACGCCTTGCGTTGCCTGCGGCGGCTGCTGGTGGACCTGCGCCGATAATGCCTTAAATGCAGGGCCAGAGCTGTTCCGGACCCTGCATGACCCGATCCGTCCTGTTCGACACGGAGACCACCGGCCTCGACCCGCTGCAGGGCGACCGCGTAATCGAGGTTGCCTGCCTGGAGTTGTGGCGGGACCTGCCGACGGGCGAGACCTTTCACGTCTTCATTGACCCCGAGCGCGACATCCCCGAGGAGGCCACGCGCGTCCACGGCATGACCCGCGCGGACCTGCGGGGCAAGCCGAAGTTCGCCGCGGTTGCGGAGGAACTGCTAACCTTCCTGCGGGACGACCCGCTGATCGCGCACAACGCCCCGTTCGACTTCGGCTTCCTGGATGCGGAGCTGGCGCGGCTGCGCCGTCCCGCGCTGGACCGCGCCCGCATGGTGGACACGCTGGCGATGGCCAAGGCGCGCTTCCCGGGGGCGCCCAACAGCCTGGACGCGCTGTGCCGCCGCTTCGGCATAGACCTGACCGAGCGCACCAGCCACAACGCTCTGCTGGATTGCCGCCTGCTGGCGGACGTTTATGTAGAGCTGACCGGCGGGCGCCAGCGCGGCCTGCTGCTGGCCGGGGACGGGCAGGACGGGTTGCCAGGCGTCACGTACGCCGCCGCCGGGCCGCGCACGCCGCGGCTGGTGCAGCCGGACCAGGCGGCGCTGGACCGCCATGCTGCCTTCCTGGCCGGGATCAAGGACCCGGTGTGGACGGCCTGACACGCCCCGCCGCAGCCCCGGCCCTCGGCACGCGGCGCAGCTTCCGCTGGCAGGCCGCGGTGCTGGTCGTTGCCGTGGCGGCCCTGCTGACGGTGGGTGCGATGCTGCAGGCGCGGGTGGACGCCGCGACGGGGCGGCTGATCCAGGCGACCGCCACAGCCCGGCTGCAGGGCGGAGCCGTTGCGGAAATCCTGTCCGACATGCAGGACGCCGAGACCGGCCAGCGTGGCTACCTGCTGACGATGCGCGACTACTACCTGGACCCGTATCAGCAGGCCGCCGAACGTGTCGGCGGACAGCTGGACCACCTGGACGCGCTGGCCCGGAACACCCCCTGGCTGCAGCAGGAGGCTGCGTCGCTGCGCGGCCTGGTCGCCGCCAAGCTGGCCGAGCTGGACCGCACCATCACCGCGGCCCGCGCCGGCGGCCAGGCGGCGGCGCTGCCGCTGGTGCTGACCGACGACGGCAGGGTGCTGATGGACGGCATACGCCGCACCGCCGACCGCATCGGCGCACGGACCGAGGCCGAGCGCGCCGCCCTTGCCAGTCTGCTGCAGACCCAGCAGCGCACCACCACCGACCTCATCAGGGGCGGCCTGGTGCTGGGCGTCCTGCTGCTGGCCGGCGCCGCGCTGCTGCTGCTGTGGAACCGTGCGCGCCTGCTGGACACCCAGGCGCGCGAGCGGCTGGCCGCGGACCGCCTGCAAGCTGCCGTGGAGCGGGTGCGCGATGGCGTCGTGGTCTATGACGCGAAGGACCGGCTGATCCTGCGCAACAGCCGGTTCGCCCCCGTGCTGGACCTGCCGCCCAACGTCGTGCGCCCCGGCGCGCACCTGTCCGAGCTGGTGGCGGCGCACCGGCTCGATCCCCGGCTGCTGGACCATGCGCGTCCTGGGGGCCAGCCCGTCGTTGCCGAGGCCACCCTGGACGGGCGCACGCTGGAGGTGTGGCGCAGCGCCATGCCGGATGGCGGCCAGATGGTCGCCGTCGCCGACATCACCCGCCGCGTCCAGGCCGAGGCCGTGGCCCGGCAGGCGCAGAAGATGGAGGTGCTGGGCCAGATGACCGGCGGCGTCGCGCACGACTTCAACAACCTGCTGCAAGTCGTTTCCGCCAACCTGGAGCTGGCGTCCGGGCGCGTCCGCAAGAGCGCCGGCGCCCTGGAGGACGGCGGCGCCTGGCTGTCGGCCCGGCTGGAGGCCGCGCGGGGCGGCGTGCAGCGGGGCGCGCGGCTGACGCGCCATCTGCTCGCCTTCGCGCGGCGCCAGCCGCTGGCGCCGGAGCCGCTGGAGCCGGCCCGGCTGCTGACGGGCATGGAGGAGATGCTGCGGCGCACGCTGGGTGAGGCCGTTGCGCTGGAGCTGGTGATCGGCGGCGGGCTGTGGCTGGTGCGCGCCGACCCGGACGGGCTGGAGAATGCGGTCCTGAACCTGGCAATCAACGCCCGGGACGCCATGACGCGGGACGGCGTGGCCAGCGGGCGCCTGACGGTGGAAGCGGCGAACGCGCACCTGGACGAATTCTATGCCGCCCGCAGCGAGGAGGTCGCGCCGGGCCAGTATGTCATGTTCGCGGTGACGGACACGGGCTGCGGCATGACGCCGGACCAGTTGGCCCGCGCGACCGAGCCGTTCTACACCACCAAGCCCGACGGGCAGGGCACCGGGCTGGGGCTGTCCATGGTGTTCGGCTTCGCCAAGCAGTCCGGTGGACATTTCCAGCTCTACAGCGAACCCGGGCGCGGCACGACGGCGCGGCTGTATATCCCGCGCACCTTGGCTGCGGCGCGCGCGGTCGTGGCGGCAGCGGTGGGGATGCCGATGGGGCAGGGGGAGCTGGTGCTGCTGGTCGAGGATGACCCCGCTGTCCGCGCCGCCGCCGCCGACACGCTGCGCGGGCTGGGCTATGCGGTCGAGGAGGCGCCGGACGCAGCCGCCGGGCTGGCGCTGCTGCAAGGCGGGCTGCGCCCGGCGCTGCTGTTCACGGACGTGGTGATGCCCGGCCCCGTCACGTCGCGGGAGATGGCGGAGCAGGCGCAGGTGCTGGCGCCGGGGATCGCGGTGCTGTTCACGTCGGGCTATACGCAGAACAGCATCGTCCACAACGGCGAGCTGGACGCGGGCGTCAACCTGGTCAGCAAGCCCTGGGACACCGGCGACCTGGCCCGGCGGCTGCGCACGGTGCTGCAAGCGGCGCGGGCGCCAGGGTGCGAGGCCAAGGGGTAGGCCCATCCGGGGCCGGAGGCCGCTGCCCCAGGAGCCGTCGTCCCAGAGGCCGTCGTCCCAGAAGCCATCACCCTGGGCGGGGCAGCACCGGCGGGGTCTGCGGGAAGGCGGGCACCGCAGCCTCCGCCATGCCGAGGTTGTTCGCCAGCAGGTGCCGCGGCGCCCCGTGCAGCCAGTCCGACAGGGACGCGGCGGCATAGTCCGGGCTGTCCAGCACGCCAATCATCTCGCACGCGGTGCTGCCGGTGTTCTGGACCATGTGGCCGCAGTTGGCCGGGATGTAGGCGCAGTCGCCGGGCACGAGATCGGCCACTGCCAGCCGCTTGTCCGGCGCGAACAGCGAGATGCGGACCTGGCCGCGGGACACGTAGTGCCACTCGTTGGCGCCGGGATGCCAATGCAGGTGCTGCATCGCGCCGGGATCCAGGCGCGTGACGACGGCCGCCATGCCGGACACCGGGAACCTGCCCCGGTCCGCCAGGTGGACGGTGCCGCCGGGCGGGCTGGCCCAGGGCGTCCCGGCCATCATCCGGTGCCGGTGCGTGCGGCCCGGCGGCAGCGGCTGTTCCGCCCGTGCCTGCGGGCTGTCGAGCGGGATCACCTCGCCCTGCATGATGTAGGTCTCGCCCGCGGGCGCCCGGTCCAGCGCGCCGGGAGGCAGGCCAACGGCCTGGGCCAGCGTGGCAGGCTCGATCCGGCTCATCCAGTCGCTGATGCCGAAGGTGCCGTGTTCGGAGTACAGCCCGTCGTCGAAGGCGAGCACGGCGTGGCACGGGCCATCGCCGAGCGTTTGGATGGCGTGTGCGTGGCCGCGCGGGAAGTACCAGAGGTCGCCGGGGCCAAGGTTCACGACCTCGGCCTCCCCGGCGGGATCTATGGCCGTGACCTGGCACTGGCCGCCCAGAACCAAGGCCCATTCGTCCGAATTGTGCCAGTGCATCTCACGCGCGCCACCGGGGTTGAGGAACAGGTGCGCCCCGGCGATGCCGGTCTGGAGGGGCAGGGTGCGCGCCGTGACCTCGCGCGCCCAGCCGCCGGAGGTCTGCTTCAGCGGCGCGCGGTCCAGCGACGCGGTGAAGGCGACGGGGTCGCCGGTGCGGCGCGGGATCAGCCGGACGGGATCGGGTGCCGCCGCGGCGTCGTATCCGGCGGCGTGCCCGTCCGGCCCCGCGGCGCGCGCACGGTGGGCCAGGGCGGCGCCAGCCGTGAACGTCAGCCCACCCAGCAGCAGCCGGCGTGACGGTGCAGCCATATGTACCCCCTTGCAGGGCTGGCGCGGCATGGGGCCAGCCTGTTCGGAAGACTGTCACAACAAGGTGCGGAACTGCAATGATTAATTTCGGGTTCGCCGCAACGATCCGACCCATCCGCCATGCAGGATTGCGCCAGCGGCCGGATGAGTCTGGCCGCTACGCCTGCGCCGTTTGCCCCTGCTGGGTGCGGTTGTTCTGCCACAAGGCTACGAAGTCTATGGGCTGCAGCAGCACCGGCGGGAAGCCGCCGTCGCGGGTCACGTCGGCCAGGATGTTGCGGGCATAGGGGAACAGCAGGCGCGGGCACTCGACCAGCAGGACCGGCTCCACGGCATCGGGCGGCAGGTTGGCGAGGGTGAAGACGCCGGCGTAGGACATTTCGGCGATGAAGACCGTGCGGGACTCGGCGCCGGCGCCGTTGGCCTCGCCGGGCTGCGCCGGCTCGGTCGCCTCGGCGCGAACCTGCAGCACGACCTCGAATACGTCCTGGCCCTCCTGGATGCGGGTGGCCTGCACGTCGAGGTTGATGGCGACGTGGGGCTGGGCGCGGAGGGTCGCATAGACGGCGGGGGCGTTCGGCACTTCGAAGGACAGGTCCTTGATGTACTGGATGTTGACGGTCAGGGGAGGCTGCTGGGCTTGAGGGGCGTCGGACATGGGGGGCCTCGTTGCGGTCAGGGTGTGGCGGCGGGTAGCATGGGCCGGGCTGGGGCGCCAGGCGGGTTGCCGGAGCTATGTTGGAGGGGGTTTGGTGTGGGCAGCACCGTTGGACTGACAAGCTGCGCCAACGACACGAAGTGGCGTGAACTGCGGAGTGCCATGACCCATCACCCAGGCCATGCGCCGATGTGGAACGTCCGTTACCTGCCGCCGGTGGATGGCGGGGCATGGCAAATGCAGACAGACGCAGCCGACCGGTTGGCCTACACGACGTTTGGGCCTGACGTGTGGGACGGCGAGTGGTACTACCATTTCCAATCGGACAACGATTGGAAGCACATGGAGTGGGTTGACCTGAAGCCTCCGCCCGGCGGCGCCGATAGCGGGAAGATGCAACTGCCGGAGATCGCGGCCATCTGCGAAGCCATTGGCCTCGACACGGACGTGCTTGCCGACCGCGTCCGTGTCTATGGATACCGGCGTAACGCCTAATTCATAGCTACGTGTGCTTCCACACGACCTCGGCCGGGGCCGGGGCGGTGGGATCGCATCGCAGCCATTGGCCGTTGTTCAGGCTTAGGCCGGTCATGGACAGGATGAAGCCCCAATGGCTGACCACCAGGGTGTGCTGCCAGTCCGGCAGCGACGCCATTTCGGCCCGGAAGCGGGCGGCGCGGGCGATCACGCCCTCGGCGCCTTCCTCCTGCTGCGGCCACCAGACCTCCTCGATGGCAGCGAAGTCCTGGCCGGGCCAGGCATCCGCAAGCGTGCTGCGGGCGGTGCCGACGTCGCACGCGAAGGCGTAGCGCTCCCGCACATCGGGATGCACCTGGATGGGCAGGCCCAGCCGCCGGGCCACGGGCGTCGCGGTCTGCAAGGCACGGGTGTAGGGGGAGGCGAGGATGCGGCGGATGCCGACGTCCGCCAGGGCGTCCGCCGCGGCGGACGCCTGCTGCTCGCCCAGGGGGGTCAGGGCGGGGTCCTCGATCCCAGGGTCCTTGCGGGTCAGGGTGAAGTGGTGGTTGAACCAGCTTTGGCCGTGGCGGAGGAGGATCATGGCCCGCATTAGGGCGTCGTGCCGCCGCCTGCAACGGCGCGGCCGTTCCTTCGTCACCAGCCCTTCATTGCCGGTCCTTCGTTGTTTGAACGGGGGGACGGGGCTATGTGTGGCTCGGCACAAAGGACGACACCTCATGGGCGGCACCGGCAGCTTTCCGATAGACCTCCTGCTGTTCGGCATGATCGCGGCCTTCCTGGTGCTGCGGCTCCGCAGCATCCTGGGCCGCAAGACCGGGTTCGAGCGTCCGGCACGGCCGGAGACGCCGTTGAAGCCAGGGGAGGTGCCGGGCCTGGGCCGTCCCGCCGCTGCCGCGCCCGATCTGCGGCTGGTGCCCAAGGCGCCTGCCCGTCCATTGCCGGACCCCGCCAGCCCCGCGGGGCAGGTGCTGGCGCGGATGCGCGGCGTGAACCCGGCTTTCGACGCCGGGCACTTCCTGGGCGGGGCGGAGGCTGCGTTCCGCATGATCGTCGCCGCCTATGCCGGCGGGGACCGCACGGCGCTGCGCCCGCTGCTGTTCAATGACACCTATGCTGCATTTGAGGGTGCGATCACCGCGCGGGAGGCTGCGGGCGAGACGCAGCGGACTGAACTGCGCGAGATACGGTCCTGCACCGTCGAACACGCGGACCTGGCCGGCACGGTGGCTGCCATCACCGTGCGGATCGTGTCCGATCAGGTGTCGGAGACGCTGGACCGCGACGGCCGCCCGGTCCACGGCACCGACGCCGTGACGGAGATCGTGGACCTCTGGACGTTTGAGCGCGACCTGGCCCAGCCGGACCCGGCGTGGCGGCTGTCCGCGGCGCGGTCGGGGTAGGCTTGCCGCGCCTGCACCGCCTGCCAGCTTGACCAGCCTGCGCTGCCGCCCCTTGTCATTGCGGAGCACCCTTGCGCCTCGGCAGTCCAGAGGACGCCCCCCTGGGAGCAGTTGGATCGCTCCGTCGCCCCGCTGCCTGCAATGACAACGCTTGGGGAGGCCCCAGAGAAGGCCAGGTCAACGCCGGCGTCCGCCGATGTCGCCGATACCCCGCACCAATTGCATTGTGGAGACTGCCTGGACGTGCTGCCCCGGATGCCTGCTGCTTCGGTGGACGTGATCGTGACCTCTCCGCCCTACAACCTCGGCATCGCCTACAGCCGCTACGAGGACCGGCGGGGGGAAGCGGAGTATCTGGACTGGATGGTGCGGGTTGCCGAGGCGCTGCGCCGGGTGCTGCGCCCGGACGGGTCGTTCTTCCTGAACATCGCTGGCAGCAGCACGCAGCCCTGGTTGCCGTTCGAGCTGATCGTGCGCCTGCGCCCGCTGTTCACGCTGCAGAACCACATCGCGTGGGTGAAAAGCATTGCTACCGGGGAGGACAGCGTGGGCCACTACAAGCCCGTGCCCGGCGCACGCTTCCTGCACCGCAACCACGAGCACATCTTCCACCTGACGCTGGACGGCAGCCGGCGGCTGGACCGGCTGGCGGTGGGCGTGCCGTTCAAGGACAAGAGCAACATCGCCCGGCGCGGCCACGCGCAGGACCTGCGCTGCCGGGGCGACACTTGGTTCATTCCCTACCGCACCGTCCGCAGCCGGGCAGGCAAGCACAACCACCCCGGCACCTTCCCGGTGGACCTGCCGCGCTGGTGCATCCGGCTGCACGGCCCGCCTGCGGCCACGGTGCTGGACCCCTTCGCCGGCACCGGCACCACCCTGCTGGCCGCAGGACTGGAGGGCGGCAGGGGCATCGGGATCGAGATGGATCCGGAGTATGTCGCCATTGCCCGGAAGCGCCTGGCGGAAGCGGCGGAGGCCGCTTAGATCAGGGGCATGGAAACGTCCTCTGCCGTGCCCAGCGCCAACCAGCCGACTGCCGAGAAGCCCCGCGTCGCCCTGTTCGTCACCTGCCTGGTGGACCTGCACCGCCCCACCGTGGGCTTCGCGTCCATCAAGCTGCTGGAGGATGCGGGGTGCCAGGTGGAGGTGCCGCGCACCCAGACCTGCTGCGGCCAGCCCGCCTACAACAGTGGGGACCGCGCGACGGCGCAGGCGCTGGCGCGCAGCGTACTGGGCGCGTTTGAGGGTTACGATTATGTGGTCGTGCCGTCGGGATCGTGCGGGGGAATGCTGCGCCACCACATGCCGCACCTGTTCGACGGCGACCCCAACTTGCGTGCCCGCGCCGATGCGCTGGCGTCGCGCACGTGGGAGCTGTTGGCCTTCCTGACGGACGTGATGGGCGTGCGCGCGGCCGGCATCACCAGCGCGGGCGCGGCTTATGACGGCATCGCCACCTACCACGACAGTTGCGCCGGCCTGCGCGAGCTGGGCGTGAAGGCGCAGCCCCGCGCGTTGCTGGCCGGCGTCGCCGGGCTGACCCTGCGGGAACTGCCGGATGCCGAGGTGTGCTGCGGCTTCGGCGGCACGTTCTGCGTGAAGTATCCCGAGATCTCGACCCGCATGGTGCAGGAGAAGACCCGGGATGTTGCCGCCACTGGCGCCGACACCCTGCTGGCCGGGGACATGGGGTGCCTGCTGAATATGGCGGGGCGCCTGTCGCGGGAAGGCAGCCCGGTGCGGGTCCGGCATGTGGCGGAGGTGCTGGCGGGCATGACGGGCGACGTGCCGCCCATCGGGGCTGCGCGCCGCTAGGCAGGCTTGCGCGGCCTGCCGCGCCAAGCCGCGCAAGCCGGCGTGGGGCCTCAGCATCTGTGCGCCGGTTTCGTGGAGCGCTTGGGCCGTCCGGTCCGGGATGGCCAGGCTCAAGCGTCTTATCCGGCGACGCCGACGATAGGCCGGCTGTTGTCAACACTGCGCCGCGCGATGCAACGCCGGGCCAATTGCGGGCTGAAATGGGGCGCTGACCTGTGGAGGCCTGCGTGCAGTCTTGGGGCAGCGGCGAGTACGCGGGATGCTAATGCGACACCTCCAATGCGGCGCCGCATGCCTAGCCAGGAACAAAGCACCCTACCACCAACTGCCCTCCCCCGGCTCAACGTATTAGTTTTTGGACATGCTAATGCATAAATTGAGCATATTTGTCTTGTTTAGTTTGGACTGACGCGCTAGCTGTGGGTGCAGAGAAGGGGTGCCGCCGCCCGGCTGCATCTGCCCGCAACGCAGACCGCCCGAACACAGGAGCAGCGATGATGCCCACCATACGCACCGCATTTGCTGGACTCGCCATGCTGGCCGCGTTCACGGGCGTAGCTCAGGCTGGTACCATCACGTTCAACGGTTCGACCCCGACCTCAAACCCGGCGGATTTCAAGACGACGAACTTCACGGACACGCTTAATATCAGCAAGTTCGACCCTGCCCTGGGTCAGCTCACGCAGGTTTCGTTCAGCATCGGGGGCGGCATTTCGGGCACGATCAAGCTGGAGAGCCTGGACGCCGCACCGGCCGTGCTCACGTCTATCCTGAGCGCCACCATCACCCTGGAACGTCCGGATGGCAGCCCGCTCAGCTTCACTACGCCGACGGCGAACTTCACTGACAACGTGTTGAACTTTGACGGCGCAATAGATTTCGGCGGCACCTCGGGCGTTACCCATGCGGACGTTACGGCCAACGGGTCGAACAGCAGCAGCAGCAGCACCGCAGCGGACCTGGCGTTGTTCACGGGGGCCAGCGGCGCACCGGGGACGATCGGGCTGCTCGTGAACACGGCGGCGACATCCAAAGGCGCCGGCGCCGGCAACCTGGTCACGCAATTCAGCACCGCGGCCCGCGCCGACGTGACTATCACCTACAACTACGAAGACGCGCCCACGAAGGTGCCGGAGCCTTTGTCCGTCGCGATGCTGGGTGCCGGGCTGCTGAGCGTCGGGCTGATGCGCCGCCGGGCCAACTAGCCGCCTCGGCAAATCAGGGAGGGCGCTGCTTCCGGCAGCGCCCTTTCGCCGTTCACATGCGTTTACGGCTGGGCTGATCCGTTGGCCGGCGCACTCCATCCCTGATCCGCGGGATCATCTGTGTCCACTGCCTGGGCCGGTGCCGCTTCGTCCGGCAGCGGCGGGGCCGCGGCATTCAATCCCTGCCGTCGCCTCCAGGATCGAACCAAGATTCAGCACCATTCCCTGACGACCTCGGCTCATGGAAGCTGCCGTGGACCAGCCGGCGCCACAGCAGACCGGGAATGGCCAGGCCAACCGCAAGCAGCGACGCGTGGAGAGGGTACCTCAGCCACTCGGAAGCTTGGTCCAGGAAACCTGCGCTCATCGCCGCTCTCCGATGCTGCGGCGTTACTTACCGGACCGGCTTGATCCGAAACAGGACTTTTGCCAAAGCTGGTCCGGCCGTTGCCTGACCAAGCCGGACCCTACTTGCCCCGCACCGCCGCCAGCCCCAGCCCGGCGCCGATCAGCAGGCCGCCGCTGATCCGGTTGCGCAGGCGCCCGTGCCGGGACAGCAGCCCGCGGGCCTGGGCGGCCAGGAGGGCGATCAAGCTGTCCACCAGGACGATCACCACCAGGAACGTGAGGGACAGCAGCCACACCTGCGGCCCCGCCGGATGCGACGTGCTGATGAACTGCGGAAAGAACGCCGCGAAGAACAGCAGCGTCTTGGGGTTGGTGAGCGAGATAAGGGCCGCCCGCGCCAGGATGGCGCGCGGCGACCGCGGCTGCGCCTGCACCCCTGTCAGGTCCACGACGGGCGCACGCCACTGCATGACGCCGAGCAGCAGCAGGTAGCCGACCCCCAGCCACCGCAGCGCCTCGAACGCCGACCCAGCGGAGCGCAGCAGCTCCGTCAGGCCCAGCCCCGTCACCGCAAGCTGCACCATCAGCGCCGTGCTGGTGCCGGCCAGGGTCAGCATCCCGTAGCGCGGGCCGTAGGCGACGCTGTTGGCGACGATGAGGGCCATGTTGGGACCGGGCAGCAGAGCCAGGGCGACGACGGCGCCGATGAAGGCGAGGTAGAGGCTCAGGTCCATGTGGAAGGAGGTCCGGGGCGGGAGTGGACTGCTCTCTTCCCCCTTTCCCTCCGGGAGAGGGCTAGGGTGAGGGAAGCCACGCAGAGCGCACCCCCCAGTTGCGGTCCCAGCTCAGTCTGACCAGGCCAAGAGTTGGCCTTGCGGCCTCCCTCGCCCCGGCCCTCTCCCGGAGGGAGAGGGAGCAGGCTTACGCCCCTCAATGCGCGCCCACCTGCATCTCCCCCAGGTAGGCCTGCCGTATGTCCTCGTTCTCCCGCAGTTCCGCGGCAGTGCCGGACAGGACCACCACGCCGGTTTGCAGGACGTAGGCGCGGTGGGCGATCTGCAGGGCCATCGCGGCGTTCTGCTCCACCATGAAGATGGTCGTGCCCTGGCGGTTGATGGCCTGGATGATGTCGAACACCTGCTCCACGAACAGCGGCGAGAGGCCCATGGAGGGTTCGTCCATGCAGATCAGCCGGGGCCGGGCCATGAGGGCGCGGCCGATGGCGACCATCTGCTGCTCCCCGCCGGACAGTGTGCCGGCGAGTTGGGCGCGGCGCTCCTTCACGCGGGGGAACAGGGAGTAGACGCGCTCCAGATCCTCCTCGAAGGTGGGGCCGCGGGGCTGGGTGTAGGCGCCCATCTCCAGGTTCTCATAGACGGTCATGCGCGGGAACAGGCGGCGGGATTCCAGCACGGGGGCGATGCCGCGGGCGACGCGGGCGCTGGTGGACAGGCGCTCGATGGGCACGCCGTCCAGCAGCACCTGGCCGGTGGTGGGGCGGACGACGCCCATGATGGTCTTCATGGTGGTGGACTTGCCGCAGGCGTTGCCGCCCAGCAGGGACACGATCTCCCCGGCCTGGATCGTGTAGTTCACGTCTTTGAGGACGTGCAGGTCGCCGTAATGGGTGTTGACCTGCTTGAATTGCAGCAGGGGGGTGGCTGATGCCGGGGCAAGACCCGGCTGGTGGCGGCTGCCGTCCATCGCGATCACGTCCGTCATTGCAAGGCGCGCAGCGCCGCGGCAATCCAGGGGCGGAAGGGGCTGTGATGGCGGCTCGTGGATTGCCGCGCCGTACGCAGCTCGCAGCGACGCAGGTCCTGGGTGCGCGCCCGGGTGCATGGCGAAACGTCGTTTGCGTCAGGCAACACGGTCGGCCTCCATCGCTGCGGCCCGTGCAGCGCGGCCCAGGTAGGCCGTCAGCACCTGCTCGTCCCGCCGCACCTCCTCCGGGCGGCCCTCGGCGATTTTGACGCCGTGGTCCAGCACCACCACCGTGTCGGCCAATGCCGTCACCACGTCCAGCTTGTGCTCGATGATGAGGATGGTCAGGCCCATGTCGTGCAGGGATTTAATCTGCTCGGCCAGTTCCAGCGTTTCCGCCGGGTTCATGCCGGCGGTCGGCTCGTCCAGCAGCAGGATGTGCGGGCGGCTGGCGAGCGCCCGGGCGATCTCGACCCGGCGGCGGTTGGCATAGGACAGCCCGCCGACGGCCTGCGCGATCCGCGGCGTCAGGCGGTTGCCGAACATCGCGATCAGGTCCAGGGCGGAGGTGCGTGCCCCTGCTTCCTCCCGCCGGTTGGCGGGGGTGTGCAGCACGGACATGACGGCGCCGCTGCGGAGCCGGGCATGGCGTCCGATCAGCACGTTCTCCAGCACTGACAGGGTCGGGAACAGGCGGATGTTCTGGAAGGTGCGGGCGACGCCACGGCGCAGGATTTCGTGCGGCGGCAGTCCCGTCAGCTCCTCCCCGCGGAAGGCGATGCTGCCCTCGGCGGCGGGGACCAGGCCGGTGATGACGTTGAACAGGGTGCTCTTGCCCGACCCGTTCGGGCCGATGACGGCGACCACGCCGCCGGCGGGCACGGTCAGGTCTATGCCGTCCAGCGCGACCAGCCCGCCGAAGCGCACGGTCAGGCCGCGCACTTCCAGCCCGGCTTTCCCGTCGGCGCCGTCCCAGCGCGGGATGCGGTCGGTGTGCTGGAAGCCGCCGCGCACGACCTCGGCATGTTGGGCGGCGAACGCCAGGGGGGCCACTTTGCGCGTCGCGGGGATCAGGCCCTGGCGGCGGTACAGCATCATGCCGATCAGGATCAGGCCGAAGAACAGCTGCGTCCACTGCACCAGGTCCAGGTTCTGCAGGGCGCGGCTGCCGGTCGCGTCCCCCAGCAGGTGCGCCCAGTTCGTCACCTGCGGCAGGAACACCGTCTGCATCAGCTGCAGCAGCACCGCGCCCAGCACCACGCCCCACACGCTGCCCATCCCGCCCAGCACCACCATGACCAGCAGCATGGACGACACATTGAAGTTGAACATCTCGGGCGTTGCGGTCTGCAGCTTGGCGACGAAGAACACGCCGGTCATGCCGGCGAACGCCGCGCCGATGGCGAAGGCCAGCAGCTTGAAGCGCACGGGGTTGACGCCCATCGCGCCTGCCGCCGTCTCGTCCTCGCGGATGGCCATCCAGGCGCGGCCCACGCGGCTGTCCCGCAGCCGGGTGGACACGAAGATCAGCAGCGCCACCAGCCCCAGCCCCACGTAGTAGTAGGGCATGGCGTCCACGCCGAAGTTGTAGCCCAGCAGCCGCGGCGCCTGCACGCCGTTCAGCCCGGCGGCGCCGTTGGTCACGCTGTCCACGTTGCGCGCGACGATGGGCACGATCTCCCCGAAGCCGAGCGTCACGATGGCCAGGTAATCGCCGCGAAGCCGCAGGGTCGGCGCCCCGAACAGCACGCCGAACAGGGCGCTGACCAGGGCTGCCGTCGGCAGCGCCAGCCAGAAGGACAGGGTGAAGTGGACCAGGTCCGGCCCGCCCTGGTTCATCTTCTCGACCAGGCCCAGGACGGCCAGGGGCGCCCAGGCCTCGCTCCAATGCGGCATCACCTGGAAGCTGGTGAAGATGCCGTAGTAATACGCGCCGATGGCGAAGAACGCCGCATAGCCCAGGTCCAGCAGCCCGGCGAAGCCCACGACGATGTTCAGCCCCAGCGCGAGCGTCGCGTAGGACAGGGCGTTCGCCGCGCTGTCCACCATCGCGTCGTCGTCCACCACGAGCGGGAACAGCAGCAGCAGGACCGCCAGCAGGAGCAGCCCCAGGGACCGCTGCTGCGACGGGGTCATGCCGCGCAGGGCGGCCGAAAGTGCGACGGCCATGCCCCGGCCTCCTCTAGGATTTGTTCGGCGCCAGGCGCCCCAGCAACCCGGCGGGCCGCACCACCAGCACCACGACCAGCAGCCCGAAGATCACCACGTCGGTCCAGGCGGCGCCCAGCGCCTGGCCGCTCAGCGCCTCGATCAGCCCGATCAGCACGCCGCCCAGCATGGCGCCGGGCACGTTGCCGATGCCGCCCAGCACCGCCGCCGTGAAGGCCCGCAAGCCCGCCGCAAAGCCGATGTCCACCTTGGCCAGGTTGTAGTACAGCCCGAAGATCATGCCGCATGCGCCCGCCAGCGCGGAGCCGAGGAAGAAGGCGGTCATGACCACCCGGTCCACCTCCACGCCCATCATCCGCGCGGCCTCCGGGTCCTGGGCGGTGGCGCGCATGGCCTTGCCTAGCCGAGTATAGCGGACGAAGTAGGTCAGCGCCCCCATCAGCAGCAGCGCCATGGCCCAGGTGAGGATTTCGCGCAGCCGCAGCACCGCCCCGCCGATGTGGAACACGATGGGCGGCAGCGGGTTGGGAAAGTTCTTGCTGTCCGACCCGATGGTCAGCAGCACCACGTTGAACAGCACGTAGGATACGCCGATGGTGGTGATCATCGCGGCAGGACCCTGCACGCCACGGAGCGGGCGGAGCAGGAACCGCTCGATCCCCACGCCGATGGCGCCGCACACCAGCATGGACGCCGCGAACCCGGCGGCCAGCACGCCCAGCAGCGGCAGGCCGGACATCACCGTCTCCTGCCCGTTCACGCCCAGAGCCTGCAGCGTCAGCATGGCGACCATGGAACCGACCATGAAAACGTTGAAGTGGGCGAAGTTGATGAGTTCGGCGATGCCGTAAACGAGGGTGAATCCCAGGGCGAGCAAGGAGTACATCGCGCCCAGGCTGAGGCCGTTGATGACCTGCTGGACGAGGAGGTCGGTGGCGGTCATCGGGTCAGGCCGGGCTGCAATGACGTGGCATCGGCAAGGAGGCTGCTGCCTGCTCCCTCTCCCTCCGGGAGAGGGTTGGGGTGAGGGAGGCCCCACGGGCTGCACTGTCCAGGCAGCAGCGCCAATCCGTCCTGCCGCGGTCGTGGCCGTGGCTTGTGCTGGCGGCCTCCCTCACCTCGACCCTCTCCCGGACGAGGAAGAAGCAGGCAACCATCCCCATGCCGGTTGCCCTTACGCCATCGGCGCCACGCCGACGTACTTATACTGCGCGTCCGGGTCCTCCAGCGGAGCCGAGGTGTCCTTGGTGATCTTGAACACGCTGATGATCTTGTTCTTGAGGTCGCCGTACTCGTCGAACTCGATCGGACCCAGCAGCGTGTTCGCCAGCTTCACGCCCTGGATGGCGTCGCGCACGGCAACGCGGGTCGGGTCCTTGCCGCTGGCCGCGATGCGCTTCACCGCCTCGATGATGACCTCTGCGCCCACGTAGCAGGCAATCGTGTAGTCGTCCGGGCGCTGCTTGAAGCGGGCGAAGTACTTGTCGCTGAAGCCCTTGGTCTTCGGGTCCTCGGTGACATGCGGGGAGGCGACGGTGGCGTACCAGCCCTCGACGGCCGGGAAGCCCGCGCCCTTCAGCAGGTCCGCGCTCTGCATCCCGTCGCCGCCGGCCTTGATGACGTTGGGAATGATGTCGTAGGCCTGCTTGGCCAGCTTCACGCCGGCCTGGCTGACGCCGCCGTAATACAGCGCCTGCGGGTCCAGGCCCTTGATCTTGGTCAGCACCGCCGAGTAGTCGGCGGCCTTGGGGTCCAGCCGGTCCCGGCCCAGCACCTTGATGCCCTTCTTCTCCGCCTGGCCCTGGAAGGCGTCGGCCAGGCCCACGCCGTAGGCGCCGCTATCGTCCAGAATGTAGATGCTCTTCACCTTGAGCGTGTCGGCCATGTAGTTGGCCATGTTCGGCCCCTGGAAGGCGTCCGTTGTGACGGTACGGAAATAGATCGCCTTGCCGGCGGGCCGGTATTGCGCCGCGAACTTGGGGTCGGTCAGGTCCGGGTTGGTGCTGGACGGGGTGATGATCGCCAAGTTGCCCTGGCTCAGGATGGGCGCCATCGCCTTGCCCGCGCCGGACATCTGCGGGCCAAGGGCTGCGACGAAGCCGCGGTCGCTGACCATGGTGCGGGCGTTGGTGGCGGCCTGCGCCGGGTCGTACTGCCCGGCGGTCGCCGTGGCGTCGTCCAGCTTCACAAGCTGGAAGGTGTAGCCCTTCACGGTGTGGGCGGCGTTCGCCTCCTCGAACGCCATGATCGCGCCGTTGCCGATGCGCTCGGCATTGGTGGCGTCGGCGCCGGTGAAGGACAGGTTGATCCCGACCTTGAGCACCTTGTCAGCGGCATGGGCTGCACGGGACGCGAGCAACGTGGCGGCCGTGGCGGTGAGGGCTGTGCGGCGTGAGATCATGCGTGCGGCCTCCTGGTGAGGATTGCGTTCGGACATGGCGGGCCATGCACGGGTTATGCCATCACTGGCCTGTGATGGTGTCAAGCGCGCAGGTCTGGGATGACCGGGCGGCATGTCGGCAGCAGTTGCTGTGATGGCTCAGGCTGTGCGGCTCACGACCGGCAAGGGCCAGCAGAGCGCCGGACGCACCCATCCGCGGCAGCCGTGCCAGACCAGGGAGCCGAACCCTCGTTCCACAAAGATGGACACCAGGCGACGGCGCTGGGTGATCCATTCCGAAGCTAAAACTTCCCACCCCAGTCCCGTCCCGGAGGAAGCGGCCCTATTGCGCTTGTTCCCGCCGCAATGGGTCAGCATGATGCCCCATTCGCACCAGCACGAGGCCTCGCCATGTCCGCCACCCTGTCCGCTCCGCGGCACAACGACCTGCAATCCGCCATCGCCGAGGCCACGTCGAGGATCGAGACGCACCTGATCGCCATACGCCGTGACCTGCACGCGCATCCCGAGCTGGGGTTCGAGGAGGTGAGGACGGCGGGAATCGTCGCGGCGGAGCTGGTCCGGCTGGGCATCCCGCACCAGACCGGCGTGGGCCGCACCGGCGTCGTCGGCACCATCACCGGCGGGCGTCCGGGGCCGACCTTGGTCATACGCGCCGACATGGATGCGCTGCCCATCCAGGAGCAGACGGGGCTGCCGTTTGCCAGCACGGTGCCGGGCAAGATGCACGCGTGCGGGCACGACATCCACACCAGCACCCTGCTGGGCGTCGCGGCGGTGCTGCAGGGGATGGCGCCGTCGCTGTCCGGCACGGTGCGCCTGCTGTTCCAGCCGGCGGAGGAGACCTTGGGCGGCGCCCCGGCCATGATCGCCGATGGCGTGATGCAGGGAGTGGACGCGGCGCTGGGCTTCCACAACCACCCGGACATGCCGGTGGGCAGCTTCGGCTTCTGCCGCGGGTCCAGCCTGGCGGCGTCGGACCGGTTTGACATCACCGTCGCCGGGCGGTCCGGCCACGCGGCGCACCCGGACGATGCGGTGGACCCCATCGTGGCCGCGGCGCACCTGGTCACGCAGCTGCAGACGGTGGTGTCGCGGGAGCAGAATCCGATCCATCCCTGCGTCGTCACGGTCGGCGCCATACACGCCGGCACCGTCCACAACATCATCCCCGACGCCTGCCTGGTACGCGGCACCGTCCGCACCCTGCACCTGCCGGCGCAGGACAAGGCAGAGGCCGCCATCGCCCGGCTGTGCGCCGGGCTGGATGTGGCGATGCGGGTGCGCTGCGAGCTGAAATACGAGCGCGGCGTCCCCGCCCTGGTGAATGACAACGCCATGCTGGACCGCATGGCCGGCAGCGTGGGGCGGCAGTTCGGCGACGTGATCGCCGAGGGCGAGCCGAGCCTGGGCGGGGAGGACTTCGCCTTCATGGCGCAACTGGCGCCGTCCGCGCACCTGCGCGTCGGCTCCGGCCAGCCCGGGCGGCGGGACAAGCTGCACAACAGCGGCTACCAGCCGGATGAGGCGTGCATCGGGCTGGGCGTGCAGGCGCTGTCCCGCGTCGCGGCGGACTACCTGGCGTAGGGACGGCCAGCCGCGGGACCGGATCGCCGGGTCAGCGCCCCTGCAGGGTCAGCTCGTCCCGCTCGAACCGGTATCCCTCAAGCTTGGACATAAAGGACTGCCCTAATAGGCTAACCCCGAGCTGTCCCGGCCGCGACACAGTGGCGAGCACCCTGCGCAAGGTGATGTCGCCCACCTGCAGTGTTTCCAGCCAGACCGGAGCCGCTGTTGTGACCCCGTTGGCGGTGTTGACTCGAATGCTGTATTCGAGGGCGTTGACGTTGATGCCTGCCCGCGCCGCATCTTCCGCCCGCAGCGCCACGGCAGTGGCTCCGGTATCGAACACCATGCGGATGACCGTGCCGTTCAAGGAGGTATCGAAGTAGAAGTGCCCGTCCGCGCCACGCCGCGCGGATGCCTGTCCCCGTAGCCAGCCACGCGACACTGGCGATGACGGGGTTTGCACGGTCGGCATGGGGGCCTGAACAGGTATTGCTGCTGGTGGCGTGCGTGCCACGGCTTGCGCCGGTGTTTGCACTGGGGCTTGCATAGGCGCGCTCCAGGACGTCCGCTCAGGTGCTTGCACGACTGAAACGGGTTGTGTCTCGACCGGGCGCAGCGGCCCATACACGGCCAGCAGCGCCACGATCCCGGTCGCCCCTGCCGATATTCCGGACACTGCGAGCAGCACGTTGATGGCCGACAGCCCGCCGGAGGCATGGCGTTCTGGCCGGTAAGGGCCCATGCGCCTCACCCCGCGCGGGTTGGGTGGTCCGCCGAAGTCGTGGGAGTCGGGTGGACGAAAAGGCATGGGCAGCATCCAATTGCAGCCCCGCTGGAACGAGGCATACCGTGAGTAAACAACCCGACGATGCGGCGGTGCGTCACCCGCGGCACGTCAGGAATTGTCAGGCGTCCCGACGGGGCAACGGGCCGGCACGGCCTGGCCCAGCACCCAGCCCTCCCACCGCCGCACCCAGGGATCGTCCGGCACCGCGTCGGCGCGGCGGCCTGTCACGACCTGCAGCATCCCGAGCAGGCCCAGCAGGGCATCCAGCCGGTCCTCCCCAGGGGCATCAGCGCCCATGCCGTTGGCCAGCAGCGTCTCCAATTCGGCATCGGGCCGCACGCCCATAACCTCCATCCTACGCCGCAGCTTGGGCATCAGGGCCACGCGGTCGGGGTGGTGGCGCTTGCTGCCGTTCATTGGGAGATCGAGTTGGCGCATGGCCTCCGCCGGATAGCATTCGGCGATCACCGTGCGCCCTGGAGTCAGCAAGTCCGCCAGAAGGCCGTCGAAGGGCCATAGCGCCGGCGGGTCGGCGCCGTGCAGAGCCGGCCCGATCAGGCCGTGCCAGGCCGACAGCGCGCCCTTGCCGACCTGGTTGGCGCCCAGTGTCCAGAACAGGGCAGAAGCCGCGGGACGGTTTGCGGTCTTGCCATCGCAAGCGCGCAGGAGGTCGCCGGATGCAAGCTTGAGGGCGTCGGTCAGGTGATGCCGCCGCTTGCTGCCGGGCGCCTGGGGGTAGAAGGGCCGGTCCGGGCTGATCTGGTCCTGCGTTAGGCACACTTGGAAGAACGCGGCGTCATGCGGCAGCCCGCGCAGGAAGGCCGGGAACTCCGCCTCCGGGCGATACAGTTCCACGTAGGCCCGGGGCAGGCCGATGGGCAGGTCGAGGCCGAGCAGCACCGACCGGCCCACAGCGCGCCCGTGCAGCCGGGTTAGCAAATCCGGCAACGACCCGACCAGTTCCATGCTGACAGCCCAGCCTTCATTCACCGGGCTGGCCACCGCCATCCAGCGCTTGCCGGGGTCAACGCTCCAATCGGCATGGGCTGCAAGGGGTAGGCTGCCTTCTCCCTCTCCCTCTGGGCGAGGGGGGAAAGAACCCTTCACCCCTTCAGCGGCTTGTGGGCGCGGTCCAGCAGGCGGGCGATCAGGCCGGGCTTCTTGGGCGGCGGCGGGGGGGCGGCGGCCTTGGCCTCCTCGGCGGCGCGCTTGGACTTGTCGGCCAGCCAGGCGTCCAGGGACTTGCCGGCCTTGGCGGCGCGCTTCGCCTCGTAGGCGCGTTGGCCAGGGGTCAGTTGGGTGGGGTCGGCCATCGTGCGTCGTGCTCCGGGCTGTGCCCCTCTTTCTGGCCGCGCGCTGCCGATCCTTCAAGCCTCAGCGCCGCCGCATCGCCCAGGCCCCCAGCGCCCCCAGCCCGGCGTTGATGGCGATGCCTGCAACGGACAGCAGCACGAGGGCCGCGAACATGCGCGGGATTTGCAGACGGTATCCCGCCTCCAGGATTCGGTAGGCCAGGCCGGAGGCGAAGCCGCCGGATCCCGCCACGAACTCCGCCACCACCGCGCCCACCAGCGCCAGCCCGCCCGACACCTGCAGTCCCGCCAGGAAGCCCGGCACCGCCGCGGGCAGCAGCAGCAGCCGCAGGGTCTGCCACCGTCCCGCGCCGTTCAGCCGGAACAGGTCCTGCAACTCCGCCGGCGCCGACGCCAGCCCGGCCGCGGTGTTGGAGAACACTGGGAAAAACGCCACCACCGTCGCGCACACCACCAGGGACAGGAAGGGGTCGCCGACCCACACGATGATGAGCGGCGCGATGGCCACGATGGGCGTGACCTGCAGCGCCACCGCCCAGGGCAGCGCCGCCGCGCGCAGCAGCGGGCTGGCCGCCATCAGCCCGGCCAGGGCGACGCCGACCACGCAGCTTGCCAGCAACGCCGCGAGCGTGACGGCCAGCGTGGCGCCGAGGGCGCCGAGCAGCAGCAGGGGGTCGGCCAGGAACGCCCGCCCCACCGCCAGCGGGCCGGGCAGCACATAGGGCGGCACGCCGGACAAGCGCACCCCAGCCTCCCACAAGGCCAGCGCCAGGAGGCCGAACAGGAGGGGCGCGAACTTCACGCCGCGCTGCCCTGCTCCCTCTCCCTCCGGGAGAGGGTCGGGGTGAGGGAAGCCCAGCAGCGCTGGCCATCCCGAAGTGAGCCGGCCCATGATGGAGCAGCACCGACCTTGCTGCCTCCCTCACCCCGACCGTCTTCCGGAGGGAGAGGGGGAAGGACACCTCGTGCGCCGGACAGCATCCTCACGCCGCCCGCGCCTGCGCCATCGCGCCGGTGATCTCTGCGACGAACGCCGCATAGGCCGGGTCCAGCCGGCGCCCTGCGTCCGGCAGGGGCGGCGCCTCCAGCGTCTGCACGATCCGCCCGGGCCGCGGCGACATCAGCACGACGCGGCGGGCCAGGAACGCGGCCTCGTAGATGGAGTGCGTGACGAACACGATGCTGCATCCCTCCTGCCGCTGCAGCGCCAGCAGGTCCTCCTGCAAGGCATGGCGCGTGAACTCGTCCAGGGCGGCGAAGGGTTCGTCCATCAGCAGCAGGCGGGGCCGTGCCACCAAGGCGCGGGCGATGCTGACGCGCATCCGCATCCCGCCGGACAGCTCGCGCGGGCGGGCGGCGGCGAAGCCGCCTAGCCCCACCCGGTCCAGCGCCGCCTGCACAAGGGGCGCGGACGCGGCGGCGGGCTGGCCGCGCAGGCGCAACGGCAGGCGCACGTTCTCCGCCGCAGTCGCCCAGGGCAGCAGGGTCGCGTCCTGGAACACGTATCCGATGCTGCCCGGCGCGGGCCGTCCGTCCGCCCAGGTCACGACGCCCCCATCCGGCTTGTCCAGGTCGGCGATCAGCCGGAGCAAGGTGCTTTTGCCGCATCCCGACGGTCCCAGCAGCGCCACGATCTCCCCGGCGCCGACCTGCACGGACACGCCGTCCAGCGCCACCGTTCCGTTCGGGAAGCGGCGGGTGGCGCCCTGGACGGATAGCAGCGGGGTGGTGCCGGTCATTGCAGCACGCACGGCAGGGGATGGAGAGCTTCTTGCCGCCTCATCCCATTGCGAGAGGGAGCAGGCAACGCCCATGAACCCCTACTTCGCCCCGGCCCCCGCACCCTTCATGAACCGCAGCGTGTAGGCCCGGCGATAGTCCATGCCCGCGGGATACAGCCCCTGCCCGGACATCACCCCGAAGAAGTCCGCCCAGCGCGCGTCCGTCATCGCCCCGATCCCGCCCGCCGCGGCATCGCCGGACTCGATGATCCCCCTCGCCTGCAGCGCCGTACGGCCATACTCCAGCAGGGCGTCCGTCATGTCCGGGTTCTCCTTCTTGATGAGCGCGTTCCCCGGCGCGGGGTCTCCGTGCAGGTAGGACGCCCAGCCCTCCGCCGAGGCGTCCAGGAAGCGCTGCACCAGGTCCGGGTTGCCCTCCACCAGCTTCGTGCTGGCGGTCACCAGGCTGCCGTAGCCGCTGAACCCGGCGTCGGCCAGCAGCAGCACCACGGGGTCGAAGCCCGCGGCCTGGCGCACCAGGAACGGCTCGCTGCCCAGGTAGCCCTGCTGCACCGCCCGCTTGTCCGCCAGGAACGGCGCCAGGCTGAACGTGTAGGGGCGCACCTGCGCGTCGGTGTAGCCGAAGCGGGCGCGCAGGAAGTTCCACCAGCCCGCCCGGCTGTCGGCGCTGATCATGATGGGCGCGCCCCGCAGCGCCTCGAAGCTGTCGTGGCCTTGGCCGGGGTGGGCCAGCAGGATGGCCGGGTCGCGCTGGAACATGGCGGCGACGGCGACGAAGGGCAGGTCCTCCCGCACGAAGTTCAGGGCCAGGAAGCTGTTGGATGCCAGGTTGAAGTCCAGGCGCCCGGCCAGCAGCAGTTGCGCCTGGTTCACCTGCGGGCCGCCTTGGCGGATGCTGACCTCCAGCCCGTGCCGGGCATAGATGCCGGTGGCCTGGGCCTGGTAGTAGCCGCCGTATTCGGCCTCGGCCTGCCAGTCCAGGCCGAAGGCCACCTTGTCGGCGGCGCTGGCGGGCCAGGACGCCAGGATGGTGCAAACGAGGGCGGCCAGGATGGGCAGGCGGAACATCGGGACCTCGCGCGGGTTGGTGGCACGGGAACAATGAAGGAGCCGGCATGTCCGCGCCACGGGTAAAGGCGAAGCTGTGGGTGCAGATGGCGCTCCGCATGGGCGACGTGGACGGGCGGCCCGGCGCCGTGCTGCGCGCAGGCGACCCCGATGGCGGCGGCGTGCTGCTGGTGCTGCGCGGGCGGGAGGGCCTGTGCGTGCTGTCCCAGGTGCGCGCGGGCGAGGGCGACGTATCCTGGCTGCGCGCGACCGGCCCTGCGCCGGTGGACCAGGCGGCGGCGGACGCCTACGTGGCCCGGCAAGTCCAGCGCGACCCCGACCTGTGGGTGCTGGAGTTCGAGGCACCGGACCTGCTCCCGCCCTTCGAGGCCAGGGTCATTTGAGCCGTGCTGCACCTGCTCACGGACGTGTGTGGTAATTCTGCGAGGGTTCTTGTGGCTTATGGGTCACAAGCAGGGCTGAATCCTCCGTCACACCCTCGCACTGGCGACAACAGGTGATAATGTGCGTTCACCGAGAGGCGGGGGGACGAGTCCCGCAGGCCCCCGGATGCGCTAGATACGCAGATTTTAACGAGGAGAGAACAGATGAAGCTCCGCAGCGCGCTACTGGCCGCGACCGTCCTTGCGGCCCCTGTGGCTGCCAAGGCCGAAGCGATCAATGGCCTTTACATCGGCGCCGGCGCCGGTGCCAACTTCCTTCAGGACCAGACGATCACGGGCGTCGGCTACCCCCAGGTGGGCAACCGCTTCGCGCCGAACCTGCGCGGCCTGGGCAACAACTCCCAACTGCGGACCGACACCGGCTTCGTCGGCGTCGCCAGCATCGGCTACGGGCTGGGCAACGGCCTGCGTCTTGAGCTGGAAGGCAGCTACCGCCAGAACAAGGTGACCCGCGTCAGCAAGGTCGCCAACTTCAACGGCAGCACCGGCTTCCTGAACGCCGGCGGCGACGATGAGAAGTATGGCGGCATGCTGAACGTGCTGTACGACTTCGACCCGAACGTGCTGGGCCTGGGCTTCTTCCCGGCCGCGATCAGCCCGTATGTCGGCGTCGGCGTGGGCTACCAGTATGCCCAGCTGCAGAACTTCCGCGCCTTCGGCAACAGCGGCCCGGTGTTCGGCCAGCCCAACGGCTTCAACAGCATCTACCGCACCAACCAGGGTGAGGGGTCGTTCGCCTACCAGGCCATCCTGGGCGCGGCGTTCCCGATCGCGGCGGTCCCGGGCCTGGCCATCACGGCCGAGTACCGCTTCATGGGTCTGGCGGAGAGCCGGGGCTACAACGTGCAGTACTTCGCGCCGGGCACCGCGACGCGCGCCCGGCTCAACATCGGCAGCAACGAGGACCTGAACCACAGCGTCATGCTGGGTGTGCGCTACGCCTTCAACGCAGCGCCGCGTGTGGCCGAGGTGGTTCCGTTGGCGCCACAGACGAACGCGCGTACCTACCTGGTGTTCTTCGACTGGGACCGTGCCGACCTGACCAACCGCGCACGGCAGATCATCGCCGAGGCGGCGCAGGCGACGCAGCGCCAGCAGACCACCCGCATCGAGGTGTCGGGCCACACCGACAAGTCCGGCACCGCGCGCTACAACGCCGGCCTGTCCGTGCGCCGCGCGCAGAACGTCGCGGCCGAGTTGGTGCGGCTGGGCGTGCCGCGCCAGGCGATCACGGTCCAGGGCTTCGGCGAGAGCCGTCCGCTGGTCCAGACCGCCGACGGCGTGCGCGAGCCGCAGAACCGCCGGGTCGAGATCGTCCTGCGCTAAGCAGGCGGTCCCGTCCGGGATGCAAGAGGGCCGGCCCATGGTGTGGGCCGGCCTTTTTTGTGCTCCTCCTTCCTTCGGGATTGGAGGCGAACACCTGTAGCGCCGTTGCCACATCCGCCCATATTAGGCGCTGTTGCTTGCCATGCTGCCCGGGACCGCGTTAGGTCGCGGCGACGCCGCGGAGGCGGCATGGAATCCGGCCGCCCAGCGGCCCGCAAGGAGTTGAATCCCGATGGCGCACACGACGCGCACGACCCTGCTGGCCGCGACGATCCTGGGCACGCTGGCGCTGTTGCCGGGCGGCGCGGCGCAGGCGCAGCCGGTGACGGGGCTGTATATCGGCGGCGGGGCCGGCGCGAACTTCATGCAGCCGGAAGCGGGCCGCAGCTTCCGGTCGCAGACCGTGACGACGACAGGCGGCCGCACCACCGCCAGCAGCAACGCGGGACGCCTGTTCGGGGACAGCGCCACGTTCGACGTGGGCGGGGTCGGGGTCGCCAGCGTCGGCTACGGCTTCGGCAACGGCCTGCGGATCGAACTGGAGGGCAACTACCGCTACAACCCGATTCAATCCTCCGGCGCCACTGTCAGCCGGGAGGAGAAGTATGGCGGGATGCTAAACGCCCTGTTCGACCTGGATGTCGGCAGCCCCTACATCTTTCCCTACATCGGCGGCGGCGCCGGCTACAACTGGGTGGACCAGCGGGTCAGCACCCGCGACGCCTTCGGCTTCAGCACGATCCGCGGCGTGGACAGCAGCTTCGCCTACCAGGCCATCGCCGGCGTGTCGCTGCCGGTGCCGCCCGTCGTCGGCCTGTCGGTCACGGCGGAATACCGCTTCTTCGGCCTGACCGGCGACCGCAGCTTCGGCGTGCGGAACAGCACTGTCAGCCCGGGCTTCTCCCAGACGACGACCGGGCGCTACACCACCACGGACAATTTCAACCACAGCCTGCTGCTGGGCCTGCGCTACGCCTTCAACGTCGCGCCGCCTCCGCCGGTGGAGGCGCAACCGGCACCGCCGGCCACGGCCAACCGCACCTACCTGGTGTTCTTCGACTGGGACCGTGCCGACCTGACCGACCGCGCCCGGCAGATCATTGCCGAGGCAGCGCAGGCGACCCAGCGCACCCAGACCACCCGGATCGAGGTCGCGGGCCATACGGACAGCAGCGGCACCGCGCGCTACAACGCCGGGCTATCTGTGCGCCGGGCGCAGAACGTGACGGCGGAGCTGGTGCGCCTGGGCGTGCCGCGCGCCGCCATCAGCGTGCAGGGCTTTGGCGAGACCCGGCCGCTGGTGCAGACCGCCCAGGGCGTGCGGGAGCCGCAGAACCGCCGGGTGGAGATCGTGCTGCGCTGACGCGCCGCGCGCCGTCGTCCGGACACGGAAAGGGGGCCTTGCGGCCCCCTTTCTTCATTGCAAGCCGTGCCGCCGCGCGTCAGCGCCGGCGGGACGCAGTCCGGGCGGCAGGGCGGGCCGCCGTCGCCGTCGGGCCGCTGCCGCAGGACGCGACGGGGATCGGCTGGTTCACCGACTGCCCGGCGGCGTAGTCCGCCAGCTCCGACGAGTTGCGCAGCGCCATGACCTCGTCGAACACCGGCAGGTTGTAGCTGCAGAACCGGCTCCCCTGCCGGGTGCCGTCCTGGGACCGGCTGTTGGCCAACTGCGTCACGTAGTCGTCGTGCGCCTTGCGGCTGTTGCGCCCGCCGATGCGGCTGAAGTAGCTGCCCAGCGCGCGGTCCTGTGCCGCCAACTCCGGCTGGTACTTGCGGACGAAGGCGTTGTAGCGCTCGTCGGCGCCGCAGGTCAGCGCCGTGACCATCAGGCTGGTCTTGAGCGCGGTGATGTCGAGCGATGCGTGCTCCGCCGGGCGGACGCACTGCGCCGCGGCCAGGGGAGCCGCCAGCATCTGGCCGGCGACCAAGCCGGCGGTCAGGAGGCCAAGGGGGAAGCGCATGGGACATACTCCAAGGCGGTGTCGTGCTGGGCTGCGCCGGGCCATCTGAGGCAACCGGATCACCCTGCATGGGAGGTAAACCGCCTATTGCCCGCATATGCAACAGCAAACCGCGGCAGGGGCGGAACCGTTCCGCGCCCCGGGCGGCACAGCGCGGATTGCGTTGCGCCCGTGACGCTGCAATGACAAGCGGGCACGAAGCGTGCATATCCCCCAGATGCCCTTGCGGCGCATCACCTCGGGTAGGCCCCCATGACAGCAGACCCCTTCGACCAGTACGACTCCGGCGCATACTATTGCGAGCTGACGGCCCGCGCCCATGACGGCGGCGCGGCGGCGCTGGTCCGCAGCCGGCTGTCCGCCATCGGCCTGGACGCCCTGCGCAGCCGGGCGCAATTGGCGGAGCGCGACCTGTTCAACCTGGGCATCACCTTCACGGTCTATTCCGAGGCGACGGCGATTGACCGCATCCTGCCCTTCGACTGCGTGCCGCGCATCATCCCCGCCGCGGACTGGTCGGTGCTGGAGCGCGGGGTGCAGCAGCGGGTGCGGGCGCTGAACCTGTTCCTGGGCGACATCTACAATGGCGGCAAGATCATCCGGGATGGCGTGATCCCGGCGGACCTGGTCTATGGCAACAGCAACTACCGTCCGGAGATGGAGGGCTTTCCCGTCCGCTTCGGGACCTACGTCCACATCTGCGGCATTGACGTGGTGCGGGACCAGGACGGCATGTTCTCGGTGCTGGAGGACAACGCCCGCACTCCGTCCGGCGTGTCCTACGTGGTGGAGAACCGGCACCTGATGCTGCGCGCCTTCCCCGACCTGGTGGCGGGCATGAAGCTGCGCCCGGTGGACGACTACGGCCGCCGCCTGCGGAGCGCCATGGACGAGATCGCGCCCGAGGGCATTGGCGACCCCCAGGTCGTGCTGCTGTCGCCGGGCATCTACAACTCCGCCTACTTCGAGCACGTCTTCCTGGCGCGCGAGATGGGGGTGCCGCTGGTGGAGGGCGCGGACCTGACGGTGGAGGACGACAAGGTCTGGATGCGGACCACCGCAGGGCTGCGCCGGGTCCACACGATCTACCGACGCATCGGCGACGACTTCCTTGACCCCGCCGTGTTCCGGCCGGACAGCATGCTGGGCGTGCGCGGGATCATCGGCGCCTGGCGCAAGGGCAACGTGACGCTTGCCAACGCGGTCGGCACCGGGGTGGCGGACGACAAGGCGGTCTATGCCTACATGCCGCGCATCATCAAATACTACCTGGACCAGGACGCCATCCTGCCGAACGTCGAGACCTACATCTGCGGCGAGGCGGATGGGCTGGCGTTCACCCTGTCCAACCTGGACAAGCTGGTGGTGAAGCCGGTGGGAGAGAGCGGCGGCTACGGCATCACCGTTGGCCCCCGCGCCAGCCGGGCGGAGCTGGACGCCGCCCGCGCCCTGATCGTCGCCGACCCGGCCAACTGGATCAGCCAGCCGATGATCAACCTGTCCGTCGCGCCGACGTTGACGGACGCCGGGCTGCGGGCGCGGCACCTGGATCTGCGGCCTTTCGCCGTCACGGGGCGGGACACCTGGGTGCTGCCAGGCGGGTTGTCGCGCGTGGCGCTGAAGGAGGGCAGCCTGATCGTGAACTCGTCGCAGGGCGGCGGCAGCAAGGACACCTGGGTGCTGGCGGAATGAGCACGCACCAAGCCCCGTTGCTGACGCGGGACGCCGAGGGGCTGTTCTGGATGGCGCGCTACCTGGAGCGCGTCGAGAACCTGGCGCGGCTGATAGACGTGACGCAGACGTTTGAGAGCCCCGGGCGCGAGACGGAGTCCTGGACCGCGCTCACGTCCATCAACTCGGATGGGCCGGGCCTGCAGGAGCGCGGGGTCGCCATCGAGGCCGGGGCGATCAAGCGGTTCTACCTGCTGGATGCCGGCAACCCCAACAGCATCCCCGCCTGCTTGGAGGCCGCGCGCACCAACGCCCGCAAGCTGCGCCCCCTGATCTCGACCGAGATGTGGATGCAGCTCAACGTGTTCCACCGCAACGTCATGGCGATAGACCCGAGCGAGCTGGACGGAGATGCGCTATCCCGCCTGTGCCGCCGCATCAAGGAGGGCGTGCAGGCCCATACCGGCATCACGGAGGGCACCTTCTTCCGCGACCAGGGCTGGCATTTCTACGAGTTGGGCCGCCTGATCGAGCGCGCGGACCAAACAACCCGGCTGCTGGACATCAAGTATCACCTGCTGGTCCAGGGCACGGAGGAGGAGCGGCGGGTCGTGGAGCTGTCCCAGTGGAACGCCGTGCTGCGGGCCGCTGCCGGCTACCACGCCTTCCGCCGGGTGGCGGACGCCGGGTTCACGCCGTCGGACGTGGTGGCGTTCCTGCTGGCCGACACCGCCTTCGCGCGCAGCGTGGCGCTGTGCGTGGGCGGGATGAACTGGCACCTGAGCCAATTGCGGACGGCCTATGGCCTGCGCGATACGGCCGGCGTGCTGGAGCGGCTGGAGGACGTGCGGGGCCTGCTGGACGGCCCGGTGGACCGCCTGCTGCCGGACCGGCTGCACGACTACCTGGACGGGCTTCAGCGCAGCCTGATCGGGGTGGGAGAACTGATCGGCACGGCCTTCTTCCGCGACTGGCGTCCGCTGCGGCAGAAGCAGGCCCAGACCCAGGGTTAGACGCCAGGGGCGGATAGGCCTCAGCCCTGCCCGCGCGCCCACACGGCCGAGGCCACTGACGGGACCCCGTCGCAGCGGGTGACGAACCGCTCCGCCATCACATGCAGCACGACATCGGGCCGCTCCCGCTCGATCACCTCGTGGAACACATGGCCGCCGTGCCAGATGAACACGCTGCGGGAGAAGTGCTGCGCCAGCAGGCGGCAGGTGGTGTGCAGCGTGGAGTCCCGGAAGATCACCGCGCGCGGCCCGGCGCCGTCGCTGCGCTGGTAGGCCAGCAGCTCGCGCCTGGGGAACCAGTCCCGGTACTCCGCCGGCGGCTCCACGGGCACCGCCTGGCAACGCTCGGGCGGCAGGTCGAACTTGGGCAGCACCTCCAGGGCGTATTCGCCGCGCAGCTTGCCCCATGCCGCGTCGAACCGGCTGCGCTCGTCCGGCGGCACCTGCGTGTAGAGGTCACCGTCATACCAGGCCATGCTGGCCGTGAGGGCGCCGAACGGGATGGCAGGGCCGTGCAACAACCCCGCCTGCTGCAGCCAGGCCGCGATGGCGTCGTACATCAGCCAACCGCCGCGCCAGGTGACGTGGCTGTCCCCGCGGAAATAGACGTCGCCGAACGACTTGGCATCGGCGAGCATTCCGCCGAAGTAATGGACGACGCCGGGGTGGTCGGCCTGCAGCATGAGGGCGGGCCGCTCCTCGGTCTGCGCGAGGTGGCTGAACACGGCGGGCAGGTATTCCGGATAGACGACGGCCTTTTCGGGAACGATGAACTTGGCATACCGGGCGGGCACGGTGGCGAGGTAGGCCAGCCGCCCGGCGATCACGCGGGCAGCGCCCGCCCGCGCCTCGGGCGTCCAGCCGCGTTCGCCATACAGCACCGGCATGAAGCCGTTACCGTCGTTGATCAGGTAGGCCCAGCCACGCTCGGACATGATGGCCTTGCTGCCGCCCCGCTCGGCCTCGATCTCCGTCATGGTCAGGCCCGGCGTTGGCGGGTGCAGACGCACCAAGTCGGACACCTTCGGCACACTGCCGGCGAGAAGGGGGAGGCCGCTCACCAACTTGCCGCCCCAGGCGGGCGGGTATGCGCGCCGATGGCACGGTCAGTCACGGCCGGGGGCGCGGCATTGGAGGCAGTAGACAGCGGCGCGGCGAACCGTGCCGTGACAGACGGAGACTCGGCAGAGCAGCGCCTGTCCAGGATGGCGGCGGGGGCGGGCTTGCCCGGCTGCGCCTCCCTCAGCGGATCGGCACGGCATTGCGGGGCATCTGGCCCGGGGGCGTCGGCTCCGGCATCGGTGCTGGGCCGCCGGGGGCGCCTTGCAGGACCACGCCGCCGCCCTGATAGGCGCGGTTCGCCTCGGGGGTGAAAGGGCCGCGGTCCACCGGCGCCTCCCCGGACGTGGGGCGGGCGGCTGCGCGGGGCTTTGCATGCGGGCGGGCATGGGTGCGCCCTGGAGCGTGAGGCGCCGCCGGCTGGGCTAGGGCCGGAGCGGCAACAAGCACCGCGGCGGCTGCAAGGAGGATGACGCGCATGGTGATGTCCTTTGCAGAAGCTTGATCGGCCACCAGCCTAGCGGCGCCGGCACGGCGCCGCCACCGAAACCGGACACCTGCCCACCTACCGGCTGGCCGCCACGCGGGCGAAGGTGCTGACGATCTTGGTTGACGCGCGTAGAGTGCCGCTCAGCGACCCCGCCACCTTCGACTCGCCTGCGACCCGGCAGCGGTAGGGCACCGGCAGCTCCAGGATGCGGAGGTGGCTGCGGGCGGCCTTCATCTGCATCTCGATGTTCCAGCCATACGTCATCTCGGCCATGCCCAGCCCGGCCAGCGCGTCCCGGCGCAGGACGCGGAAGGCGCACATGTCGGTGTAGCGCACGCCGTACAGCGCGCCCATCAGACGCCCGGCCACCGCGCCGGCCAGCACCTGGTGCCAGTTCATGGACCCCGGCGCCCGCACGCCGCGGGTCCGCGATGCGATGACGAAGTCCTGCGACCCGTCCAGTACCGGCCCGGCCAGCTTAGGCAACTGGTCGGCGCAGTCCGCCCCGTCCCCGTCCATGAAGGCGATCACATCGCACTTTGTGCTGGCCGCCGCGGCGCCGGCGGCGCAGGCCCGGCCGTAGCCGCGTCCGGCGTCCAGCACCCGTGCGCCGGCAGCGCGGGCAGCGGCGGCGGTGCCGTCGGTGCTGCCGCCGTCGGCGACGATCACCTCGCCCACGCCTTCCCGCAGCACCTCCGCCACCACGGGGCCGATGGCTGCGGCCTCGTTCCAAGCGGGGACGACGACGGCGACGCGGCGAAGGTCGGCGGGCATCCCGGGGGCTACAGGCTCCAGCGCAGGCCGCAGCCCTGGCAGGGCTTGGGGGGCGTGTCGCCGACCAGGTCCGTGCGGAAGTCGCGGTAGGCCGGGCTGTTCCAGATATCACGCAACGTCTGCTGCGTGGCGTCGCCGAGCGTGTAGTTCTCGTAGCCGCGGGCGCTGAAGGGCGCGATGCAGCAGGGCAGGGCGCGCCCGTGGGCGGTGAAGTACATCAGCGACCACGGGCGGCGGCAGGTGGCCCAGGGCTTGTCGTCGGCGGCCTTCTTCAGGCTCAGCCCCGGCTCGGTCGCGCCGGAGGCGTCCAGCACGACGCCCAGCTCCCGCCCAATGGCCTGGGCCTGGGCGATCACCGCCTCCTCGTCGGCGCGGGTCTGCTCGAACAGGCTGCTGTCGGGCCGGGCCATGCCGAAGCCGGCGTCGTCGAACACCAGGCGCTGCAGATGGACCTCGCGCACGCCGATGCGGGCGGCCAGGCGCACGAACTCGGGCAACTGGTCCACCGTCTCCTTCAGGCCGGTCAGCCACAGGGACACCACGGGCTTCGCGGCACCGGTGGCAGCTTGCAGGTTGGTGAAGGCGGCGACGTTGCGGACGATGCGGTCGAACATGTCCTTGCCGCGCACCTTCAGGAAGGTCGCGGCCTCGGCGGCGTCCAGGGACACGCGCAGCTCGTCCAGGCCGGTGTCCATGATTTCGCGGTGCTTCTTGGGCGCCAGCAGGGTGCCGTTGGTGTTGAACAAGACGTGCGTTCCGCGCGCCTTCAGGTAGCGGATCATGTCCGGCAAGTGCTTGACCAGCATGGGTTCTCCGACGCCGTGCAGCACGACGCGGCTGACGTTGGGCACCTGGTCCACGATGCGGCGGAACAGGTCCATGCTCATGTCCGCCGGCGGCTCCAGCGCTTCGAATGTGCGGGGGCAGGTCTCGCACAGCAGGTTGCAGCGGTTCGTGACCTCCAGGTACAGGCACACCGGCATGGCCTCGGCATGGCTGTCCCTGGCCTGCACGCGCTCGAAGTAGCGGCGCGGGTCCGGCGCGGCAGGGGCGGGCGGAGCGGCTGGCGAGGCGTCGAGCGTGGCGGACATGGCGGGCCTCCTCAGGCAGGCAGCGCGGGGTTGACCCAGCGGCGGGGTGCGGCCAGCAGGGCCGCAGCAGGCAGGAACACCACGGCTGCGGCGGCGACCTGCCCCAGCCCGTGGTCGAGATACAGCAGCGGCGCAGCCAGCATCAGCCACAGCGCCGCCGGGTGCGGCACTACCACGCAGGGCAGCGCCAGCGCAGTAAAATACCAGGGATAATGCGGCGACAGGGCGAACATCGTGGCCGCCGCCAGCCACAGGGCATCCCGGCAGACCACCCGCGTGCGCGCCGCTGGGTCCGCCGGCAAGGGCGCCCGCAGTGCCACCCAGGCCGCCAGCGCCAGCAGCCCGGCCCCGGCCAGCGCCGCATAGGCCGCCCCCGCCCAGGATGGGAGCGGGCCGGCCAGCGCCCACAGCCGCAGCAGCAGGAAGCCGCTGCCGCTGCCCAATCCCTCCTCGGACGCGTAACCCGGCAGGTAGCCCAGCACCCGCCACCCCGCGCCCCAGGGGCCGAGGGCATAGGTGGCGTAGCCCGCCAGGATCAGCCCGCCCAGCGCCAGGGGCAGGCGCAGGTCCCAGCGCCGCCATAGCGCCGGGGCCAGGGCAGCGGGCAGCAGCTTGCACAGCACCGCGGCACCCAGCGCCAGCCCCGCCAAGGCCGGGCGCAGCCGCACCGCTGCCAGCAGCGCCAGGCCGGACAGGCCAAGCGCCGCCGCGTCTATGTGCCCGGCGCCTGCGAACTCCCACACCACCAGCGGGTTCCAGGCCAGGATCAGCACCCGCTCCGGCGGCAGGGCGGCGGCGCGCAGCAGCAGCAGGGCGGCAAGGAGGCCCAGCAGGTCGAAGGCCAGCATCGCCGCCTTCATGCCCCAGACGCTGGACCAGGCCATGCCGACGGCGGCGAAGATGGCCTGCGCGACGGGCGGGTAGATGGTGGGCGCGGTGCTGGCGCGGTTGATGTTGGGATAGATCGCCTCGGCGTCCACGCCCTCGCCGTCATTGCCGTCGCGCAGGTGCTGCAAGGCCGGGGTGGCGGGCAGGTTCAGGTATGGGTTGATGCCGGCGGCCTGCACCCGCCCGTCCCAGACGTAGCGGTAGATGTCGGTGGACAGCAGCGGCGGGCTGAGCAGCACGGCCCCGCGCATCGCCAGCCCCAGGGCCAACACCGCCGCCAGCGCGCCGCGCCCGGCCGGGCCGCGCAGCACCAGCCAGATGGCGCAGGCCTGCAGCGCCCCGGCGGCCAGGGCAAGGGCGATGTAGCGGACGGCACGGTCCCGATCCAAGCTGGCGGTATCGTCCGGCAGGCGCAGCGCCAGCCCGGCCAGGATGCAGGCCAGGATGCCAGCGCCGAGCGCGCAGATGGCGAGGCCGCGCCGGGTCATGAAGGCGCGACTGCGGGGCGCGCCCACGCAGCGCCGCCGCGCGGGCGGCGGGCACAGTCCTGGCGCTCCCTGGATCGCCACGGCGCAAGCGCGCCTCGCAGTGACGAGGGACGGATGGAGCGGCGGTCCATGCTGCCTCGGGCAACCTGGGCAGATACGGCTTGTGGTGGCGAGGTTTGGTGGACGTGGCCCGCTGCAGTCATGCGGTGGGATGCGGGCCGGCGGCCAGGCGTGCCCGCAGGCCGAGGGCGTCCACGCAGGCGGTGGTGGCGGGGGCGGGATATGGGTGAGCGCCGGCTGCGGGGCTGGCAAGCTCGTGCAACAGGCGTTGCAGGCCCTCGCGGTCGTCCACGTCGTACCAGGTGTCCAGCACGTCCGCAGCCAACCCGGCCTCCGTTGCACGTTGAAGGGTAGCGGCGGCGACCCCCTCCGTGCTCCAGGCGATGCGGGCGAACAGGCTGGCCTCGGCGGCCTGCATCCCGATCAGCCAGTAGCCGCCGTCATCGGCCGGCCCCAGCACCGCCCGGCGGCCCGGGCGCAGCAGGCGGCGGGCGGCGTCCGCCAGCAGTCGCGTCGGCAGGGTCGGGCTATCGGCGTTCAGCAGGCAGGCCGCGCCGTAGCCCAGGGCCAGCAGCGCCCGGATGCCATGCAGCAGGCAGCGGCCGAAGCCCTCCACCTCCTCGGCGTCGCCATCCGCGCCGTCGGCCAGGATCAGCCGGGTGCCGGGGGCGAGCAGGCCGTCAAACCGCGCTTCCTGCCCTGCAGGGGCATAGGCGACAAAGGGGTGGATGGAGGCCAGGGCAGCGGCGGCGCGCAGGTTGCTGGTCACGTCCTGCAGGAACGCGCCGCCGAGGCGGGCGGCCTCGTCCGGAGCAAGGACGGCTTGCAGGCGGGTCTTGACGTGGCCGGGGCGGGGGGCCTTGGCCATGACGGCGATGGCGCAGACGCTGGCCAGGGCGGGGTCGGGCGTACTGATCATCCAGCAAATGCGGCAGAGGAACGGCGGGTCAGGGTGGGCCTCGATCCCTCAAGCGTCATGAGCCGGGTTTTAGCATGGGATGCGCCCGGCTGGGCAAGGGCGGGCTGGAGGTGCGCCGCTCCTGCCCGCCGCCGCCTGGTGCGGACCGCGGCGCGCCCGTCCCGAGGCTGCACGCAGCGTCATGCCGCTTGACGCCCTGCCGGAATGGCATTGCCATGCCGCGCCCCGGCAAGGGTGCGGGGCGCTGGAGGACGAGGCATGATCCTGACCGAACTGGCCGCCGGCCTGCGCTTTCCCGAAGGCCCTGTCGCCCTGGCCGACGGGTCGGTCCTTCTGGTGGAAATCGAGCGCGGCACCCTGACCCGCGTCGGGCCGGACGGGGCGGCGACGGTGGTGGCCCACCTGGGCGGCGGGCCGAACGGCGCAGCCATCGGCCCGGACGGCCGCTGCTACGTCTGCAACAACGGCGGCTTCCGGTGGGTGGACGACGACACCGGCCTGCGCCCGGTCATGCAGGCCGACGATTACAGCGGCGGCCGGATCGAGCGGGTTGACCTGGCCACGGGCGCGTTCATGACGCTCTACACTCACAGCGACCAGGCACCGCTGCGCGGGCCGAACGACCTCGTGTTCGACGCGCACGGCGGCTTCTACTTCACCGATCTGGGCAAGGGCCGGCCCCGCGACCTCGACCGCGGCGGGGTCTGCTACGCGCGGGCAGACAGCGACGGCATACGCGAGGTGTGCTTCCCCATGCTGACCGCCAACGGCGTCGGCCTATCGCCGGATGGAGCCACGCTCTATGTCGCCGAGACCGAGCCGGCGCGGCTGTGGGCCTTCGATCTGGACGGGCCGGGCCAAATCCGGCGGCAGCCCTGGCCGTCGCCGCATGGCGGGCGGCTAGTGACGGGCAGCGCCAATTTCCAGCGCTTCGACAGCCTGGCAGTGGATGCGCTGGGCAACATCTGCGTGGCGACGCTGGTGCATGGCGGCATTACCGTCGTGTCGCCCGATGGCGCGTCGGTCCGGCACGTGCCGATGCCGGAGCGGTGGGTGACGAACATCTGCTTTGGCGGCGCGGACATGCGGACGGCGTTCATCACCCTGTCCTCGACCGGACGGCTGGTGTCTTGCCGCTGGGACACTCCTGGGCTGCGGCTGGCGTTCAATGCATGAGGGATTGGACGTCAGGCACTGGGCGCGAAGGGTCCGGCACGGAGGGCCGCCGCTAGTTGTGCACCCCCCATCGCCGCACCGTCCGCGCCTCCACCGTGCGGAATACCAAGTTCTCAACGGCAAGCCCGATCAGGATCACCGTCAGCAGCCCGGCGAACACCGCGGGGATGTCCAGCACGTTCCGGTTCTCGAAGATGAACCACCCTAGCCCGCCCTTGCCGCTGGACACGCCAAACACCAGCTCCGCCGCGATCAAGGTCCGCCACGCGAACGCCCAGCCAACCTTCAACCCCGTCAGGATGGACGGGAACGCCGCCGGAATCAGGATCAGCCACACGTAGCGCAGCCCCCGCAGCTCGTAGTTGCGCCCCACCATCCGCATCGTCTGCGACACGCCCAGGAACCCGGCATGCGTGTTCAGCGCCACCGCCCACATTACGGAGTGGATCAGCACGAACACCAGGCTGCCCGTCCCCAGCCCGAACCAGATCAGCGCCAGCGGCAGCAGCGCGATGGCCGGCAGCGGGTTGAACATGGCCGTCAGGGTTTCCAGGATGTCGGTGCCGACCCGGGTGCTGATGGCCACGATGGTCAGCGCCGCCGCCAGCAGGATGCCCGCGGCGTAGCCGATCAGCAGGACGCGCAGGCTGG
This sequence comes from uncultured Acetobacteraceae bacterium, assembly GCA_964250755.1. Classification (GTDB taxonomy): domain Bacteria; phylum Pseudomonadota; class Alphaproteobacteria; order Acetobacterales; family Acetobacteraceae; genus DASWOJ01. Next base: position 37,850 of record CAXUHB010000014.1, read on the forward strand.
TCACGGCCCGTGCGGGCAGCACGCCGGACCGGATGTTCTCCCACCCGGATTCCAATGTCTCGCTCAGCGTCGGGAACAGCAGCGGGTTGTCCAGGAACCGGGCGTAGGCTTCCCAGACCAGGCCCAGCGCGATCAGGAACAGGGTCTTGCGCAGGGCGCCACTGTTCCACAGGCGCTCGCCCAGCGGCAGGACGCGCTCGACCTCCGGCTGGCCCATGCCGGCGTCCATGATGGCTTCTGGATGGATCAGGATGGTGGCGTCAGCCATGCCCGGCCTCCGCGTCAGCGTCCAACCGGTCCACGTCCTCGGCCCCGCGCTCGGTGAACAGCAGGTCGTGGATGCGGGCCTCCAGCCGGGCGGCGCTGCCGTCGCCGGGGTCTATGAGGTCCACGCCGTCAATCTCGGCCCGCACCCGTCCGGGGTGAGGGGACAGCAGCAGGATGCGGTTGCCGATGCGTATGGCCTCCGCAATCGAGTGCGTAACGAACATGACGGTGAAGCGGGTGTCGGCCCACAGCTGCAGCAGCTCGTCCTGCATCCGCCGGCGCGTGAGGGCGTCCAGGGCGGCGAAGGGTTCGTCCATCAGCAGAATGTCCGGCTCCATCGCCATGCCGCGGGCGATGGCGACGCGCTGCTTCATGCCGCCGGACAGGGTGTGCGGCAGGCTGTCCCGGAACTTGGTCAAGCCCACCTTGTCTATGTATGCGCCTGCCCGTGCCTCGGCGTCGCGCTGCTTCATGCGGCGCGCGACCAGGAGGGGGAACATCACGTTCTCCGCCACGGTCTTCCAGGGCATGAGCTGATCGAACTCCTGGAACACCATCATCCGGTCCGCGCCCGGCCCGGTGACGGTGCGGCCCTTGATGCTGATCGTGCCCTCGTCGGGGCGAAGGTAGCCGCCGACCGCCTTCAGCATCGTGCTTTTCCCACAACCGCTTGGTCCCAGGACCACGTAGCGGTCGCCCTGGCGCACCTGGAAGCTGACGCGGTGCGTCGCCGTCACCAGGGACGATGGCGTCTTGTAGCGCAGCGTGACGCCTTGCACGTCCAGCAGCGGGGCGCCCGGCGGGAGGCGGGCAGGGGTGGAGCCGTCCATGCTAGCTGCCTCCCAGGTCGGCGGAGATCGGGAAGAAGTAGTCGGTCCAGGCTTGAGGAAGCGTCTTGAGCGTGCCGGCGCGGTGCATGTGCTGCGCCATGCGCAGCGTGCCCTGGGGCTGCGGCTTGTAGTCGTCCATGCCGGGTTCCGCCATCATCGCCAGCAGGTCGTCCGTCGGCGTCTTGTCGCCGGACAGGGCGCGGTAGGTTTCCACGGCCTCCCGCGGGTTCGCGCGGATGAACCGCTCGGCCTCCATCGTCGCCTCCTTTATGGCCTGGATGACGGCGGGGTTGGCGGCGGCGAACTTGGTGGTGGCGAACGAGACGGAGTTGGTGACGGGGCCGCCGGTGATGCCGCGGTCGTCCACGATGCGGTGGGCGCCCGGCACCGTCCGCAGCTCCTGCTGCAGGAAGGGCGGGGCGCCGAAGTGGGTCGCGACCTCGTGCCGCGGGTTGGTCAGCGCCACCAGGGCGTCGGGGTGGCTCATCTGCACGGTGTTGCCGTCCAGGCGGCCCCAGTTGTCCGGGCCGAAGGCCGCCGCGGCAGCCATCTGCAGCAGCACCGCCTGGGTGCTGACGCGCACGGTGGGCACGGCGATCTTGTCGGTCGGCCCGAAGTCGGACAGCTTCTGCAGCCGGGGGTCGCGCGACACCATGACGAGCGGCAAGGCGGAGCTGGCGACGATGCCCTTCACGCCGCCGCGGGTGCGGTCCCACAGCAGCAGCAGGTTGGTCGGCCCGGTGTGGATCACGTCTATGCTGCCCGCCAGCAGCGCATCGGTGGCGTTGCCGCCACCCGAGAACACCAGCCACTCGATCTTCAGGTCCGGCACGCCGAGGGCGGCGGCCCGCTTCTCCACCAGGCGCTGCTGCTCCATGACGTAGGTGGGCATGTAGATGATGCTGGGCTGGCGCGTGACCTTGATCTCGCGCTTGTCCTGGGCATGGGCGGGCGCGGCCAGCATCAGCAGCGCGGCCAGCATCGCAGCGAGTCGTCGCATTCATCCCTCCCGGTGCCAGCCGTTCCGGCTGCACCGGCATTAGGCACCAAACCGGCTGGGATGCCACCCCATCTTGCGACGCGTGCCTTGACAGCCGGCGCAGGCGCGGCCAGGGGCGGAGGCAAAGCGGGATGGCAACGGGATGCGGATACTCGGCATAGGCAACCGGATAGACCTGGGCGACCTTTACCTGGCCCTGCAACGGGAGGGCCATGAGGTCCGCGTCCATGCCGGCGACCGCGCCTTCGCGGGCGGCTTCGCCGGGCTGTTGCAAACCGTCCCGGACTGGCGCCCCGCACTGGACTGGGTGGGCCGCGGCGGCGTCGTGATCTTCGAGAAGGTCGGGCGCGGAGCGGAGCAGGACGCGCTGCGCCGCGACGGCTACCAGGTCGTCGGCGGCAGCACTTTGGGCGACCGGCTGGAATACGACCGCGCATTCGGCCAGCAGGTGCTGCGGGACGTGGGCTTGCAGATTGCGGAAGGCCACGACTTCGCCGGGCCAGCGGATGCCGCGGCGTGGCTGCGGGCGAATCCGGGGCGCTACGTGCTGAAGCACCACAACAACGCGCGGGCGACTTTTGTGGGGGACCACCAGGCCGGAGCGGACGTGCTGTTTCAGCTCTCCCGCACGCCGCCGCTGCGCGTGATGCTGCAGCGCCGGCTGGAGGGGGTGGAGGTCGGCGTTGGAGCCTACTTCAACGGACGCCGCTTCCTGCACCCGGCCTGCATAGACTTCGAGCACAAGCGGTTCTTCCCCGGAGAACTGGGGGAGATGACGGGGGAGATGGGCACACTCGCGTCCTACGACGGCGCGCAGCCGCTGTTCGACGCGACCTTGGGCCGGGTGGCGCCGCTGCTGGCGGAGGCCGGGCACGTCGGCTACGTCAACCTCAACATGATTGCCAACGAGAGCGGGCTATGGCCGCTGGAGTTCACCTGCCGCTTCGGCAACCCCGGTTTCGCGGTGCTGGCGCCGTTGCAGCGGGATGGGTGGGGGGACCTGCTGCAACGCATGTTGCGGCCGGACTCGGCGGAGTTCGCGGCGCTGCCGGGCTGGTCCGTGGGGATCGTGCTGACCATCCCGGCCTTTCCCGAGGAGACGCCCGGCGCCGACCCGGCGCTGGACGTGCCGGTGTTCCATCATGCCCCGCCGGACGACCCGGCGCACTACCATCTGTCCGACGTGCGGATGCAGGACGGGCAACTGTTTGCCCGCCGCGCCACCGGCTACGCAATGGTCGTGACCGGCACGGGCGCCACGGTGCAGCAGGCCCAGGCGGCGGCCACGGCGCGGGCGCGCAACGTGGTGATCCCCAACCTGCGCTGGCGTGGCGACATCGGCGACCGCTTCCTGGCTGGGGAGGGTGCCCGCTTGCAGGCGCTCGGCTGGCTGCCGCGGCTGGGGAAGGCAGCGTGATGACGTTCGCTGCGCAATCCCGTCATTGCGAGGAGCGCAGCGACGCGGCAATCCAGGGGCCGCCAGCATCGCGCTTGCGGCCCCTGGATTGCCGCGCCGCAAGAGCGGCTCGCAATGACGGGTTCATGAGGCACATCCCATGACCGGCCCCATCGCCGACTGCCTGGCGGGCGCAATCTCACCGGAAGTCGCGGTGGCCCGTCTGCTCCTGGGTGGCGCGACGGCGGCGGGCATCACCGACGCGCTGGACGCCCAACGGTCGGAGGCCCCGCGCTGGGCGGCGATGGCGCAGCTGGTGGAGAGCCGCCGGGCCGCGCTGGACGCCTTGGCAGCGGAGGTGCAGGCGACCGGGGCGCAGCACGACGCATCCGGTGCGACGCCCGCGGATGGCGTGGCGCGGATCGCGGCGTTCTTCGACCACGCCGTGCGCCACTCGCCGGAGGCCAGCGTGGCGCTGTATTCGCTGGGCGATCCGGCGATCCTGGCTGCGGCCACGGCGGAGATCGTCGCGTGGCTGGAGGCGCAGGGCCTGCTGCGCCCCGGCATGGACGTGCTGGACCTGGGCTGCGGCATTGGGCGCGTGGCCGTCGCGCTGGCCCCGCGCTGCCGGTCCGTGCTGGGGCTGGACGTGTCCGCCGGCATGGTGGCCGAGGCCCGGCGGCGCTGCGCGGGCCTGCCCACCCTGCGGTTCGAGCACACGGACGGCCAGGGGCTTGACGCGCTACCGGACGGCGCGTTCGACCTAGTGCTGGCGATAGATAGCTTCCCCTACATCGTCCAGGCCGGCACAGCAGACTGCTATGCCGCCGGCGCGGGCCGCGTGCTGCGGCGCGGCGGGGCCTTGGCGGTGCTGAACCTGTCTTACCGCAATGATCCTGCTGCCGACCGGCGGGACGCGGCGGACTGGGCGGCGGCGCATGGGTTCACGCTGGGGGTAGCGGGGGAGGCGCCGTTCACGGTCTGGGACGGCACCGCCTTCGTGCTGCGGCGGTGAGAGGTGGTACAATGGGAGATGCCTTCTCCCTCTCCCCCTGGGAGAGGGTTGGGGTGAGGGGGTCTTCGCGGGCCGAGTTTGCCGTCAAAGGGCTTTGGTCCAGCCGCACCCAACGTGCCCCGCTCCGCAGCGAGGCCCCCTCACCCCGGCCCTCTCCCTCCGGGAGAGGGAGAGGGACTGCCCTTCTCCTCGCCTGCCTCCTTGCCGCGCCGGCCCACGCCCACGCCCAAACCCCCCGCCGTGGTGGAGAACTCCGCCTGCTGGCGCGCAGCCCGGCCGGCACGATGGACCCGCAGGTCAACTACACCGCGCAGTATTGGCAACTCTTCGCCCTCGCCTATGACGGCCTGGTCGCCTTCCGCAAGGTGCCGGGCGACCGCGGCAACGAGCTGGTGCCGGACCTCGCCGACGCCCTGCCGGCGCCCACGGACGGGCTGACCTACGCCTTCCGTCTGCGCCCCGGCATCCGCTTCAGCACCGGCGCCCCCGTGCACGCGTCGGACGTGGCGGCGTCGTTCCGGCGCATCTTCAAGGTCGGCAGCCCCACTGCCGAGACCTACTACGGCGCCATCGCCGGCGCCCGGGCCTGCCTGCACGCCCCGGCAGATTGCGTGCTGGAGGGCGTGCAGGCCGACGACGACGCCGGCATCGTCACGATCAGCCTGGACCACCCCGACCCGGAGTTCCTGATCCGGCTGGCCCTGCCTCACGCCAGCGTCCTGCCCGCGGACGCGCCGCCGCGCGACACCGGCGCGCCGCTGCCGGGCACCGGACCCTACATCATCGAATCCTATGACCCCGGCACTGGCATACGCATCGTCCGCAACCCCCACTTCCGCGAATGGAGCAGGGACGCCCAGCCCGACGGCTACCCCGACCGCATCCGCTACGACTTCGGGCTGGAGGACACGGCGGAGATCACCGCCATCCTGAACGGCCAGGCCGACTGGACCTTCGACGCCCCGCCCGCCGACCGCTTGCAGGAGCTGGGCGCGCGCCACGCCAACCTGGTCCACCTGAACCCGTCCCCCGCCATCTGGTTCCTGCCCATGAACACCAGGCTGGCCCCTTTCGACGACTCGCGCGTACGACGCGCCGTCAACATGGCGGTGGACCGGCGGGCGCTGGTGAAGCTGTATGGCGGCCCGCGCATGGCCACGCCGTCCTGCCAGGTGCTGCCGCCGGGCTTGCCGGGACACGAGCCGTATTGTCCCTACGCGCTGGACCTGGCGACGGCCCGGCGGCTGGTGGCGGACAGCGGGACGGCGGGGCAGACGGTCACGCTGGTCACGGATGACAGCCCGGTGGCGCGGGCCATCGGCACCTACCTGTTGGACGTGCTGCGGGACCTGGGCTTCGTGCCGCGGCTGCGCTCGCTGTCGGGCAACGTGCAGTTCACCTACATCCAGAACACCCGCAACAGGGTGCAGATCAGCCTGACCAACTGGTATGCGGACTATCCCTCCGCCAGCAACTTCCTGGGCGGGGCGTTCGGCTGCGCCGCGTTCCATCCGGGGTCGGACGCCTCCCCCAACATCTCCGGCTGGTGCGACCCGGCGATGGACCGTGAATTGACGGCGGCGCTGGCCGACCCGGCAGGCGCGCCGCGGGTGGCGGCGCTGGACCGGCGGGTGACGGACGCGGCGGCGGCGGCGGTGCTGTTCAACCCAATGTATATTGATGTCATGTCGGCGCGTGTGCGGGGCTACGCCTACCACAACCAGTTCCGCTGGCTGATCGGGCAGGCCTGGGTGGAGTAGGGGTGTCCGTCCCTGTTTCCGTGGGTGGGCCGGGTGTGGTAAGGGATGTGCGGGGCCGGGTTAGCACAGTGGTAGTGCAGCGGTTTTGTAAACCGAAGGTCGCGGGTTCAAATCCTGCACCCGGCACCACCGAACAATCCTTAAGTCACGCAGAGACCGCGCCTTGCGATAGCGTTCCCATGCTTCCCCAAATGGGGGATGCCGACATGGGCGGCGTCGCCCTATGTCGCCTGTCCTGGACTTATTTCGTTTCACGGTCCAGGTTCGGAGGAGTAAGGGGCAGCCTTCCAGCACGCTGCCCCGTGTTCCGGGCCTACCAGCCGCATAGTCTGGGCCTCCTCCCGGCAGCGCGCCTCCGCCAAGGGGCAGCGCGGCGCGAAGATGCAGCCGGCGGGATCCGCCACCGGGTCGGGCACGTCGCCGGGGATGGACGGCAGGCGCCCGGTCCCGCCCTCGTCCAGCGAGCACGCTAGCAGCGCGGCGGTGTAAGGGTGCGCGGGCGTGGCGACTACCGCATCGGCCGGCCCGGCCTCCAACACCAGGCCGCCGTACAGCACCGCGATGTCGTCGCATAGCCTGGCCACCAGGCCCAGGTCATGCGAGATGAACAGGATGGAGCCGCCCAGGTCTGCCCGCAGGCCGCGGAACAGCTCAATGATCCCCGCCTCCACCGTGGCGTCCAGCGCCGTCGTCGGCTCGTCGGCCAGCAGCAGCATGGGGCGGGCCAGCAGGCCCATGGCGATCATCATGCGCTGGCGCATCCCGCCGGACAGCTCGTGCGGGTAGGCGCGCAGGCGTCGGGCGGGGTCGGCAATCTCCACCCGGCGCAGCGCCGCCTCTGCCCCGGCGCGCAGGGCAGCGCGGGATCGGGCCGGACCGCGGCGGCGCAGCACGTCCGCAAGCTGCGTGCCGACCGTGAGCAGCGGATTCAGCGCGGTGGCCGGGTCCTGGAAGATCATGGCGATGTCGCGTCCGCGCCGGTCCTGCATCGCGGCCTCGGGTAGGGCAGCCAGGTCGGCGCCGTCCATGACGGCTTGGCCGGACAGGCGCAGGGCGCCGGGCAGCAGGCGCAGCAGGGCAAGGGCCAGGCTGCTTTTGCCCGATCCGCTCTCGCCCACGACGCCGACGATGCGGCCCTTGCCCACGTCCAAGTTGATGCCGCGCAGGATGCGGGCGGTGCCGCGGGGGGTTGGCGCCTCCAGCCGCAGGTCACGGATGCTGAGCAGCGCGGTCATTTGCCAGGCACCCGGGGGCGCGCGCGCGGGTCCAGCGCGTCGCGCAGCGCCTCCCCGAACAGGGTGAAGCCCAGCGTCGCCGCGGCCAGCGCCAGCGAGGCGAACAGGACTGGCAGGGTGCTGTCGGACAGGTAGGAGTAGCCGTCGTAGATCAGCGTCCCCCAGCTTGCCAGCGGCGGGCGGACGCCCAGGCCGATGAAGCTCAGCCCGGCCTCGATGGTGATGACCACCGGCACCTCCATGCTGGCCAGCACGATCAGCGGCCCGGCGATGTTGGGGAGGACGTGAGACCACATGATGCGCAGCGGCGACGCGCCCAGGATGCGCTCGGCCTCCAGGAATGGGGCGGCGCGCAGGGCCAGGGCCTGGGCGCGGGCGACACGGCCGAACTGCGGCACCAGCGTGACGGCGACGACGGCGACCAGGTTGGCGTTGCTTGGTCCGAACACGGCCACTACCGCCAGCGCCAGCACGAGCGACGGGAACGCGGCCACGATGTCGAAGGCGGCCAGGATCGGACGCTCCCACGCGGTGGACACCGACGCCGCCAGCACGCCCAGGGCGGTGCCCAGGGTGCCGGCCAGGGCGATGCTGGCCAGGGCCACGCCCATGGCCACCGTCGCGCCATGCAGCAGGCGGCTGAGCAGGTCCCGCCCCAACTGGTCCGTGCCCAGCAGGTGCAGGCGGGAGGGGCCGGCGAACCGCTCCAGCACCGAGAGCGCATCGGGGTCGTAGGGCGACAGCCAGCCTGCGAACAGCGCGACACCCACGATCAGGGCCACGATGCCGGCACCCAGCGCGCCGCCGGGCCGGGCCAGGAGCCGCCGCATCAGGCGCCCCGCCGCAGCCGCGGGTCCAGCGCGCCGTGGATCAGGTCCACTGCCAGGTTCGCGCTGGCGAACAGGAGGACCACGACCAGCACCGCGCCTTGCAGGACGGGGTAGTTGCGGACGTTGATGGCGTCCAGCACCAGGCGGCCCAGGCCGGGGCGGGCGAACACCAACTCCACCAGCACGGCGCCGCCCAGCAGCCGGCCGACGCCCAGGCCCAGCACGGCCAGCACGGGGACGCAGGCGTTCTTCAGCGCATAGCGCAGCACGACGGTCCGGCGCGGCAGGCCGTAGGCGCGGGCGGTGCGGATGTAGGGTTCCTGCAGCACCTCCAGCATGGAGGTGCGGACCAGGCGGGCGATGTAGCCCACCCAGCCCAGCGCCAGCGCGGCGGTAGGCAGGACGAGGCGGCGGGCCTGGTCCGCCAGGTCGTTGGCCCGTCCGGTGCCCAGCACCGGCAGCCAGTCCAGCCAGACCGAGAAGGTCAGCAGCAGCAGGATGGCGACCACGAAGCTGGGGATGGCGATCAGCGCGACGGAGGTGCCGGCCAGCGCGCTGTCCAGCACGGAGCCGGGCCGGGTGGCCGCCAGGCAGCCCAGCGGCACGCCGAGCAGGATGGCCAGGCCGATGCTGCTGGCGGTGAGCACGACGGTGTAGGGCAGCACCCCGGCGATGGCTGCGGACACCTTGCCGCCGGTCAGCACGTCGGTGCCGAGGTCGCCGGTAGCGACGTGGGACAGGAAGCGCCAGAGGCGGATGTGGACGGGCTGGTCCAGGCCCATCTCGGCCACGAAGCGGGCGGCATAGGCGGGGCTGGCCTGGGGGCCGAGCAGCACCGCCGCGGGGTCGCCGGGGACCAGGACCGTGAGGGCGAACAGGAGGAGCATGGCGCCGAGGACGATCAGGGCGGTGGTGAGGAGGCGACTCAGGAGGTAGGGCATTTAGGGGCTGTCGGCTGGGAGGGGGTGTTTGGGGGAGGCCTGGTTGCGGCGCGGCCTTGGATCGGGACGGACGGTCCTTTCACGGGCTGGGACGGCGCTTGCCGCCTCCCTCACCCCGGCCTTCTCCCGGAGAGAGGGAGAAGGGCAGCGCATCCCTTCTTTTCCAGCGCGTTGAACGGTTCCGATCAGGCTGGGGCAAAGCGGTCCAGTGCCCAGTCTATTCCGCTGGGCAGGAGGGCGGGGCGGAGCCAGTCGCGGTGGACGAAGAGGCCTACGTCGTAGGTGAGCCAGACGAAGGCGCTGCTGTCCTCCATCAGTTGCTGGGCCTGGATGAACAGGGCGGCGCGCTTGGCAGGGTCCAGCTCGGCGCTGCCCTGGTCCAGCAGGCGGTCGAACTCCGGGCTGCTCCAGCGCTGCCAGTTCCAGGTGCCGATCTGGCTGGTGGTGAACCACTGGGCGAGGAAGTTGGGGTCCAGCTTGCCGTTGAAGCGGATGATGAACAGGTCCAGCGCCTTGCCGGCATCGCCCTTGCCGGCGGAGAAGAAGCTGGCGGCGTCCTGGGCGTCCACCTCCAGGGTGATGCCGACGTCGCGCAGCAGGGCCTGGGCCACCAGGGCCATCGTCTGGTAGGCCGGCTGGTTCTGCACCAGGATGCGGGCCTTGAAGCCGGCGGTGTGGCCGGCCTCGGCCAGGAGGCGCTTGGCCTCGGCCACGTCCCGCTTGAGGGCGGGGGCGGCGGGCCAGTGGCCGACGACCTGGGGCATGACGAGGGCGTTGGCGCGGGGGGCGCGCCCGTTGTAGCCGGCGAGCAGCATCTGGTCCACGTCGAGCGCGAGGCGGATGGCGCGGCGGACGCGGGGGTCGTTGAAGGGCGGCTTGTCCACGTTCATGCCGAGCCAGACGTTGGCGATGCCGGGCTGCTGGATGACCTTGAGGCCGGGGACCGAGCGGAGCGACGCTTGGGACGGGGGCAGGGCGGAGAAGTCGAGGTCGCCGGAGCGGAGGCCGAGTTCGGCGGTCTTGGGGTCGGGGACGTAGCGGACCGCGACCTCCTCGAAGCCGGAGCGCTCACCAACGTAGTCCGGGTTGCGGCGCAGGACGACCTGGCGCTGCTTCTCGAACGAGGCGACCATGAGGGGGCCGCTGCCGACCGGGCTGGTGTTGTGGGCGGCCCCGCGCTCCTGCACGGCGCGGCGGCAGAGGATGCTGCCGGCGACATCGCCGAGGGCGATGGTGAAGAGGGCGGCGCTGGGCTTCTCCATGACGATGCGGCCGGAGAGGCGGTCCGCAACCTGGACCTCCTTGAGGTTGGCCCATTCGCCCTTGTAGGGGGACTCCTTGCCGCCGGGGCCGGGGGTGATGAAGCGTTCGTAGGAGAACTTCACGTCGTCGGCCGTCATCTCCCCGTAGCCGCCGGTGAACATCTGGCCGGGCTTGAGGCGGAAGGCGACCTCGGTCGGGGAGACCTGGGTGAGTTCGGCGGCGGCGTCGTTGACCAGCTCCCCGGTGCCGCCGGGCTTGACGGTGACGAGGCGCTGGGTGATGGCGCGGACGATGTTGCCGTCCTGCAGGCCCGTGCGGAAGGCGGGGTCCAGGACCTCCACGTCGCGGTCTATGCGGACGGCAATGCTGGTGTGGGTTGGCGTCTGGGCGGCGGCGGGGCGGGCGGCGAGGGCGGTTGCGCCGGCGAGCAGGACGCGGCGGGGGACGGTGGGGGGCATGGCGCGGGTTCCTGGTGTGGGTGCGGCATCTTGGGGGCATCGCCGCCGTGGGGTCGAGTCGGCGTGGTCAAGTCGGGGCGGCGTGCCCGTTACGCGGCAGGTGGGCCTGCCTGCCGAGTGTGACAGGGGCTGCTGCTCAGGGTCGGGGCCGTGATGCCGCCGCCCCACACTGTCTGCGTGGACGCCCGGGGGCTGCTGGCCCGGGAGGGGACGGGGGTTGCGACCTATGCCGCTGGGGTGGCGGGGGCGCTGGCGGGGGCGGGCGTGGCCTTGGAGCGGCTGGCGGACGGGCCTGCGCCGGGGCGGCTGCGGCGGTGGCTGGCTGCTGCGCCGCCCGGGGCGCGGCGTGCGCCGCTGACCGGGCCGGGATTGCGGGGGGGCGGTGACCCGTTCCGGACGGCGCAGGTGCATTTCGACTGGCACCGGGCGTTCATGCCGCTGCGGGATGGGGTGCCACCGTGGGTGATGCACTGGACGTATCCGGTGCCGATGCGCTTCGTGGGGGCGCGGAACGTCTATACCGTGCATGACGTGATCCCGCTGCGGCATCCGGGGCTGACGCCGGTGGACCCGGCGCGGCTGCGGCGGCTGCTGCGCGGGGTGGGGCGCTGGGCGTCCCATGTGGTGACGGTCAGCGAGGCGTCGCGCGCGGCGGTGCTGGCGGAGACCGGGTGGGCGCCGGGGCGGGTGACGAACACGCTGCAATCGGTGGACGTGGGGGGCGCGGACCTGCGCGCCCCTGCGGCGCTGGGGCTGCGGCCCGGCGGCTACTACCTGTGCGCGGGCACGGTGGAGCCGCGGAAGAACATCGCTCGGCTGGTTGCGGCCCATGCGGCGAGCGGGGTGGCCGGGCCGCTGGTGCTGGCCGGGCCGGACGGGTGGCGGGCGGCAGGGGAGATGCAGGGCGCGGGTGCCGGGGTGCGCCGGGTGCCGTGGCTGCCGCGCCCGGCGCTGCTGGGGCTGATGGCCGGGGCGCGGGCGGTGCTGATGCCGTCCTTGGCGGAGGGGTTCGGGCTGCCGGTGGCGGAGGCGATGGCGCTGGGCGTGCCGGCCCTGGCCTCCCGCGGGGGCGCGCTGGAGGAGATTGCGGGCGGGGCGGCGCTGCTGGTGGACGCCTTGAGCGTGGACGCGCTGGCGGCGGGGCTGCGGGCGCTGGACGGGGATGCGGGGCTGCGGGCGTCCCTTGCGGCGCGGGGGCTGCGGCGTGCGGAGGCGTTCACGCCCGCGGCCCATGCGGCGCGGCTGCTGGCGGCATACGGGCAGGGGCCGTGAGGCCGCGCCGGGACGGGCGGGCTGCCGGGCCTGGGGCTGGTGGGTCATGCGCCGGGGCCGGGGCGGTCAGCCGCCCGGGGGCGGACGGTCCCGGGCGGCGGGGTGGCGCAGTATCTTGGCGACCAGGGCGGCTGGGTCGTCTGGCGGGGTGCCGTCCGCGGCGGGGCGGAGCTGGGCGCGGGGGATGAGGGTTTGGACGCCCGGTTGGGGGGCGTCCGGGTGGGTGGGGGCGGGGCTGGCCCCATGCGCGGGGGCCGGGTCGGCTGGCGGGGGGCAGGCGGCGGCGGCGCGGGCGCAGAGGTCCTGGATGTCTGCGGGGGTGCGCCGACGCCAGGGCTGGGTGCCGGCGTGGATGCCGAGGCCGAGGTCCCGGCAGATTTCGGCGATGATGTCGGCGGTGGGACGGCTGGCGAGGTCGGCATCCATGTCCGGGCCGTCGAGGCGGTCGTTCAGCTCCCGCGTGAGGGCGTGGAGGTCGGGCTGGCCGGGGCCTGGCTTGGCGTGGTGGACCTCGCGGCCGATCCTGTCCTCGACCTCCCGGATGATGCGCTTGCGGGCGGCGGCGCGCTGGGCGGCGTGGTCCGGGAGCGCGGGGAGGGGCTGCTGCAGGGTGCGGTGGAGCAGGATGCTGCGGCGGACGGCGCGGGCGATGCGGTCGAAGGCCGCGGCGAGGGCGACGAGCGTGTCCGGGTCCGGGCGCGGTGCTGGGGGCTGGGCGGCGCTGGCCGCCTGGGCGTGGGCAGTGGCCTGGGCATGGAGGGCGCGGGCGACGCTGACGCCCATGTGGATGAGGTCGTCCAGCACCTGGCAGTAGGCGTGGGGGGTCGGGGCGGGGTGGAGGGGGATTGGGGTGTTGGTGGGGGGAGTGGACATGAACGGAAGGAGAACATTGTGGGGGTGGGGGTGTCAAGCCCAACACGCGAGACTTGGGCCACGCTGCCTTGGGCTAGAGCGACTGGTTCAACACATGATACGGCAGCAAATGGCTGGCCGGTTCGCAACGACGGTAGCGAGCAGTTCATACTAATTTAGCGACTGCTGCCCCTTCACTTCTCCGGTGTGTGAGGGTAGAGACTGTTGCAAGGGAGACGACGCCGAGTGTGGAAGGAACAAAGATTCGAGGCCATAACGAAACAGTCCCTTGAGGGCTTCGATGGTGCAGATGCTTCATTGTGGTCTCGTTATGAGATGACCCGATCTGACATTCTGGCAAACGTGCTTCCCTATATCGCCACGAAAGAGCCTGGGCTGAGCGACCACGGGGTCGATCATGTTGCAAATGTTTTGCGAAATGTCGGCCAGGTACTGGGCATAGATGGTAGCGGCGTAATATATCGTGAAGCGCCCGTTGGTAAAATGCCTGCAGTCGAGAGGCTTCTTCTTCTCCTTGGCTGCCTACTTCACGACATCGGTAACATCCGAGGCCGCAGTAAGCACAACCTGATGACGAGCACGGTTTGGCGCGACAGTGGCAATCAGTCTTTCCAGCAATGGAACCCGGCTGACCGGAAGACTATTCTCTCCCTTTGCCAAGCCCATACCGGTGTAGCACCTGACGGGTCACGCGACACTCTAAAGCCTTTAGCGACAGGCAATCACTATTTTTTGGGACAGAATGTTCCTCTTGCTAAGCTCGCCGCGACATTGCGCTTCGCCGACGAATTGGCCGAGGGCGTTCAGCGGACCTCACGATTCCTCTTGTTTCAACAAGAGTATGGCGCAAGCAATATTGATTATCATCGATATGCAAACGCAGTTGAAGTCATAATTGACCGTGCTAATGGACGAGTTGCACTCACCTATACGATAGAATTGACAGATCCTGGCATGGCGGATGGAGACGGGTCACTAGAAAATCTGCGGCGTTTACTAGCTATAGTTTTCAAGAGAGTCATCAAGCTTGAACTTGAGCGTAGCTACGCGCGTCACTATGCGCCCGATATGTTGGCATTCACCGAGACGTCGATAGTAATAGATATCACGCGTAACCACGAACGCGTATGCGAGCTTCCAGCGCTGGTTTTGAATGACTTCAACATGAGAAATGAAAATGTCACCCAGATATCGATGCTGGAGAATGCGTATAATGTTGAGAAAATAATAGCAACCATCGGCAGCGATATTGAGGGAGGCAGAAATGCGTAATCCTTTTGAGTATGATGCTGCACCAAATCTTGACCCACAGCGCCTCATCGATTGGTACATTGAAGACCATAACTACTCTCGCTTTATGGCGTCGCGTCGGAATGTGATTATCAACGGAGAGCGCGGCTCAGGTAAGAGCATGACACTGATATACCACTCTTTGACTTACGCGTCCAAGCGCCAGCCGGTGGTTGATACGGGCGACTCTGCTAGTCGCATAATTGGGATATATGTCCCCTGCAATACGCCACTTAGCAGCAAAGAGGAGCATCGGCTACTTGGTCCGATTCCGCAAATGCGAGTCTCTGAGGCAAACTTCACTCTTTCAATAGTGGCAAATCTCGCCCGAGAATTTAAAGATGAAGTCCAGTGCCTCAATGAGGAGGATAAAGCTTTCCTTAGACAAGAGTTTGCATTTATCATGGATAGCGATCTGCCCTCTGGTCAGTCGTGTCCGTTCGAGCTTCTGCGCCGCCAGGCCCATGCGAAGATTCGGGCCATTCAGATTAGGCTGCACCAGGAAAGCTTTAACAGTGACGATGCCGTCGACACATTTTCGATGCTTGTAATTCCGCTTCTGCAAGCTATTCGTGCGACGCAAGCATTTCGAGGCGTTCACTTCTCATTGCTTGTTGACGATGTTCAAGACTTAAATGAGCATCAGCGTCGTCTCATAAACGCCTGGCTCGGCTACAGAGATAACTCTATTTTCTCAATTAAGATGGCGGTCGCTGGTATCCGAAGCTATGACTTCTCTACAGCGCATGGAGGCTCCGTTCTCGAAGGTCATGACTATGTCACGGTTGATCTGCAGAGGCCGATCCAAAACAAAGATTCGGAATTCGGCCAGTTTGCGCTAAGTGTAGCTGCCAAACGGCTTACCAACGCAGGAATAAATATAAGTCCAGAAGTCTTCTTTCCTGTAAGCAAGGCATTTGTCTCCAGGCTTGAGAGAGCCAAACTGCAAACGGAGGCGGAAGCTATCAAACTTGGTCTAACAGCAGGATCAAAGGCTTTTAATGACTTCGTCTATAAGCAGAAGCGGGCTGCTTATTTTCGCGGTCGTGATCCGAAGGCAAATAAGCCAGTTTACAGTGGATTTAGCACTTTGACTCACCTTTCGACTGGAGTTATTCGGAATCTACTGCAGCCTTGCTTCGTAATGTTCGAAAGGCAGATGTCCAAAAACCGAGGGAGTGCTCCAAGTGAGATTGACTCGGATGTTCAAGACGAAGTTGTGAAAACGCAGAGTGATCGCCTATGGGGACTGATAGAGAATAATCTTGAGAAACGCTTGCCTGGATGCACTGAAGAGGACGGTAAAAGGATTGCGCGGCTGTTTACTAGGTTAGCCGAATATTTTCGAGGGCGGCTTCTAGGTCACGCATCCGAACCGCGCGTGGTCACATTTATTATCAGTGAACGCAATCATTCAAGCTACGTGCATATTGAAAGGCTGATGCTTCTAGCCGAGCGAGCACAGATTGTTTATGTCCGACTTGGAACTGCTAAGAAGGAGGGAGGTCGAGAAAATTACTACGTTCCTAATCGCATGTTGTGGCCTCGCTACGGGCTTGACGCGCATGGTCAACACGGGCGCGCGTCGCTTAGAGCGCAAGACCTCTGGGCGGCAGCGGCGAACAACATTGCGCTGTCCTATGAGGATGACGATGCCGGCATAGTTCAAGGAGGACTGTTTGATGAGCAATAACCTTCTGATCGTCGTCGCTAGCTGGGAAGACCGGTTTGCGTTAGGCATCAAGCGCTCTCTAGCGGACGACGCGGTCGATACCGTAATTTGTCTAGCCAGTCGTCGTTACGTGGCGAAAACTCAAGAAGCCCGTAAGCACGCACGATACTATTGTGAAAATGCCAACGTCAAATTTGATGAACGAATGTTTGACTTTGAAGATCAGATCGAAAGCTACCGCGTAGTAGGGCGACTCGTACAAGAGGGGCTCTTTCAAAGTGCGGATAATGTGACGCTGGATTTGTCGACAGCTCCCCGCAGCCTTGTGTGGATGTTACTTGGAGCAGTCAAGCCAATCCTATCTCAGATTATGATTCGATACTACACTGCGGCCCATTATGACTCCTGGCAGACAGCAGAGGAGGGGGAGCCTCGGCTGATAATAAATAGGTCTGGTATCATGTATCCAGATAAGCCAACCTGCCTGGTCATGCTTTGTGGGCCAGAAATTTCTCGTGCGGAAAAGATGTTCTATAGGTTTGAACCGCGGAAAACGCTGGTACTTCGAGATACACGTGCGCACGAGTTTGGCGACATTAAAAGACTTCCGGAGGAATATGGAGACTCGGTCGAAGAGCGGCTGTTCGACAATAAGGATCTGACACACGACAATATTATTGCACTCGAAGGAATTCTTAAACCGTATCTTGCCTCTCATAATATCGTTGCAGCCTCGCTTGGACCCAAGATCGGAGCGTTATTATTGTTCAAGGTCTCTGATCGGTATGAGCAGATTGGGCTCAGCTATGTCACGTCTGGCAAGCACAATTTATCAGCGACGAAAGGCATAGGCAGTGTTCTCAACACCGTGCTGAGCTTTGCCGCAGACTGAGCTGTGGATCATTCGTTTCAGCATCCATGCCTTCAGCTGCGAGTATGGTCGCGAAGACAGCTCTTGCTAGCAGAGGGGGGACTGCGTTCCCTACCTGCTGCTGCTGAGTCCCAATCGTACCAGAAAAATGATACCAATCAGGGAACGATTGAATACGTGCTGCCTCGCGTACGGACAAACCTCTATCTGCGGTGGGGTGTATCAGCATGTTCTTCCGAAAATTGCCGATCACCACCGAAGGCGCGTGGAGATCGAGTCTGCGATATATACCTGTGTGACACCTTGAACGGTCAGCATAGTTGTCCATCATTGACGCAGGGATATCTTCCCAGTTCCCGCCTGGTGGTACTTGTCTATATCTATCGACAATGTATGAAGCATTGTTCGTCACAAGATTGCCTGTGACTGTAAGCGCATCACCTCGAAGCATTCGAGCGTAACTCCGTTGTGGCACGCACGCATAAGGCAGCTCACAAATAGAGGCGCCGAGCTGGAGTTCTGGCAAGTCCTCGATTGCATCCGCAAGGACTAAGTGATTGTCGACCGTTGAGGTAGGCAGGTCTGGCGCTTCGCCGCTACGCCTAGCTATGATGAAGAAACGGCTTCTAACTTGTGGAACTCCAAAGTCCGCGGCATTCAACAGACCACTCTTGGTTGAGTATCCAAGCATCTCAAGATCATCCTCAACCATCTTGGCAAACTTGCCACCCTCAGTCTCAAGGATCCCGCGCACGTTCTCGAATACGACCCAGGCAGGTTTCACTCGGCTCACCAACTTGACAAAAGACCGATAAAGCCAGTTCTTCTGGTTGGCCTCACCTCTTGTGCGCTGATTTGAAGTGGAGAATCCCTGACATGGTGGACCACCAAACAGTATGACTTTACTGGAAGGTTGGGGCAACTGTAGATCATGCACTGACTGCATATCGGCACGCACTACTAAGGTGTCTTGATGATTAAACGCATAGGTTGCGAATGCGTTGCGGTCGATCTCTACCGCGACCGATATGTTAATCCCGGCCCACCTGGCACCGAGTGACATCCCGCCGGCACCCGAGAAGATGTCGATGCCCTGCAACTGATCCTCTTCCACACGTTTGCCGCAACACGGTTGCTTGTCACGGACATTTGCTGGGCGACATGTGTTTGTCAACCTCAGTGCCGGCCCTGCCTACCTAGTCGCTTACACCAGACCCTCCATTCCTCCGTCCACGCTGATCGCCTGGCCGCTGATGGTTGCGCCGAAGGGGCTGCAGAGGTAGAGGGCCATGTTGGCGATGTCCTGCTGGGACACGAAGCAGCGGAGGCTGACGGCGGACAGGGCGCGCTCGGTCTGCTCATTATCGCCGATGCCGGCGGCGGCGGCCTTGTTGGCGATTACGCTGCGGATGCGGGGGCCGTCCACCAGGCCGGGGAGGATGGCGTTGACGCGGATGGCGTCGGGACCGAGTTCCATGGCCAGGGTGCGGGTGAAGCCGACGACGCCCCACTTGGCGGCGGCGTAGGGGCTGCGGAGGGGGAAGCCGAACTTGCCGGCGGCGCTGCTGAGGTTGACGATGCTGCCGCCTCCGGCCTGGCGCAGGGCGGGGATGGCGCGGCGGGCGCAGTGGAACATGGAGGCCAGGTCGGTCTGCAGGGTGGCGTCGAGGTCGGCGGGGGTCACGTGCTCCGCCGGGGCGGTTGGCCCGGCGATGCCGGCGTTGTTGACCAGCACGTCCAGGCCGCCCAGGACGGAGAGGGCGCCGTCCATGAAGGCCTCCAGGTCGGCCACGCGGGCGGCGTCGGCGACCATGCCGCGGTGGCCGCAGTCGAACAGCGCCTGCTCGTTGATGTCGGAGACGTAGAGGGTTGCGCCGCAGGCGGCGAAGCTGTCGGCCATGACGCGGCCGATGCCGCCGGCGCCGGCGGTGATGGCGACGCGGAGGCCGGAGAGGTCGAGCGGGACGGGGGTTCGCGCGCCGGCGATCATCTGGGAGCTGGGGCGGCGGGCGGGGAGGGGGCGCCAGCCGGGTCCATGCCGCTGTCGCGGATGGCTGGCGCTGCTGCCGGGGAGGCGAGGTAGGCGATGAGGGCGCGGGCGGCGTCCGGGTGCTGGGCGTTGGCGGTGACGCCGGCGGAGAAGACGGTGACCTGCTGGAGCTCGGGCGGGAGGGGGCCGACGAGCTCGATGCCCTGGATGGGCTTTAGCTCGCTGATCTGCTGGAAGCCGATCTCGGCCTCGCCCCGGGCGACGATCTCGCCGACGGGGGTGGCGGGGATCATTGAGGCTTTGCCGCGCATCTCGTCCTCGATGCCGAGGGCCTTGAACATGCGGGTCTGGATGTAAGCGCCGCTGGCGCTGTCGGAGTAGGCGACGGTGCGGGCGTTGAGGAGGGCTTGGCGGAGGGCGATGGCGCTGCTGATGTCGGGGTGGCGTGCGCCGGCGCGGACGACGACGCCGATGCCGGAGCGGGCGATGTCGGTGCGGGTGCCGGGGGCGATGGCGCCTTGGGCTTCGAGGTCCTTGAGGGCGTAGCCGACCATGATGAGGACGTCTATCGGCTCGTGCCGGGCCAGGCGGGCGGGGACGGCTTCGGGGGTGGCGCCCATGCTGGGGCCGTAGGCGGTGGCGACGGTGTGGCCGGTTGCCTGCTGGAAGCCGGGGATGAGGGCGCGGTAGGCGGGGGCGAGGCCGCCGGAGCTGACGACGCGGACTTCGTCGGCGGCGGCGAGGGTGGGGAGGAGGGCGAGGAGGGCGGCCCAGGCGAAGGCAGCCGCGGCAGCGCGGCGGGGGAGGCGGGCTGACGCCGCGCGTGCTGGTGCGAGGAGAGGTGCGGCGATGCGGCTGCGGGCGGACGGGGCGGTGCTGGCGGCCCTGGATTGCCGCGGCGCAAGGACGCCTCGCAATGACGGGTCCTTTTGGATGGAGTTGCCCGTTGATGCGCCGGCGCTTTCGGGGATGGCGGGCCGGGCCGGGGCAATGGGCCGGCCGGGTTGCTGCGCGAGGGTGCGGGGCATGGGCTAAGCGACCCCGGCTGCGTGGCGTTCGGCGGCGGCGCGGCGTTCGACGCCGCGGCGGCTGTAGAGCAGGAGGGTGGCAAGCAGGCCGCATGCGCCGCCGAAGGCCATCCAGAGGCCGGGGGCGGCCTTGTTGCCGGTCCACTCGATGAGGGCGGTGGCGATAGCGGCGGTGAAGCCGCCGAAGACGGCGGTGGCGAGGGAGTAGGCGAGGGAGAAGCCGGCGGTGCGGACGGCGACGGGCACGACCTCGGTCAGGGCGACGACCATGGCGCCGTTGTAGCTGCCGTAGAGGAAGGAGAGCCAGAGCAGGACGATGAGCATGTGGGGGAAGGTGATGTCCTGCACGAGCCAGGCGAGGGCCGGGTAGGCGGTGAGGAGGGTGAGGCCGCTGAACAGGAGCAGGAGGGGCTTGCGTCCGACGCGGTCGGACAGCGCGCCCATGACGGGCAGCCAGATGAAGTTGCTGACGGCGACGCAGAAGGTGACGACCAGGCTGTCGGTGGCGGAGAGCTTCAGGACCTCCCTGCCGAAGGTCGGGGTGTAAACGGTGATGAAGTAGAAGGAGATGGTGGTCATGGCGACCATCAGCATGCCGAGGACGACGATCTGCCAGTTGACGGCGAGGGAGCGGACGATCTCACGCGTGGAGGGGCGGTGGGGGCGGGCGAGGAAGGCCTCGGTCTCTTGCAGGGAGCTGCGGATGTAGAAGAGGAAGGGGACGATGAGGCAGCCGATGATGAAGGGGATGCGCCAGCCCCAGGAGCCGACCTCTGCGGGGGAGAGGGCCTGGTTGAGGACGTAGCCGATGACGGCGGCGACCATGATGGCGACCTGCTGGCTGCCGGATTGCCAGGCGACGTAGAAGCCCTTGTTGCCGGGCGTGGCCATCTCGGAGAGGTAAACGGAGACTCCGCCCAGCTCGACGCCGGCGGAGAAGCCTTGGAGGAGGCGGCCGATGAGGACGAGGAGGGGGGCGAGGAGGCCGATGGTGGCGTAGGAGGGGACGGCGGCGATGAGGACGGTGCCCATGGCCATGATGCCGAGAGTGACGATGAGGCCGCGGCGGCGTCCGATGCGGTCAATGTAGGCGCCGAGGATGACGGCGCCGAGGGGGCGCATGAGGAAGCCTGCGCCGAAGGTCATGAAGGTGAGGAGGAGCTTGGCGGTGTCGTTGTCGCCGGGGAAGAAGGCCTTGGAGATGTAGGAGGCGTAGAAGCCGAACAGGAAGAAGTCGAACATTTCCAGGAAATTGCCACTGGTGACGCGGAGGACGGTGGCGACCTTCGAGTGCGGCTTTGCGCCGATGCTGATGCTGTCCATGCTTGTCCTCCCGTTGCGTGGCGGGCGCCGTGCGCCTTTGCCGGCATCATGCGCCGATCCCGGCGGGCTTGGGAAGCTAGCGGTCGGTCAGGCGCAGCTCGATACGGCGGTTGCGGGCGTAGCTGGTGGGGGTGTCGGCGGCGTCGAGGGGCTGGAACTCGCCAAAGCCGGTGGCGGCGAGGCGGTTGGGGGGGACGCCCTCGTCCACCAGGAGCTTCACGACGTTGATGGCGCGCTGGGCGGACAGCTCCCAGTTGGTGACGGCGCCGCGGGTGGGGCTGCGGTCGGCGTGGCCGTCCACGCGCATGATCCAGTTGACGTCGGGGGGGATGTCTCGGCCGAGGTCCTTCAGGGTGGCGGCCAGGGTGCGGATCTGGTCCTGGCCGGCGGGGGTCATGTCGGCACTGCCGGGGGGGAACAGGACCTCGGACTGGAAGACGAAGCGGTCGCCGACGACCTGGACGCCTTGACGGTTGGCGAGGACCTCGCGCAGGCGGCCGAAGAACTCGCTGCGGTAGCGCTGGAGCTCCTCGACCTTGGAGGCGAGGGCGGCGTTGAGCTTGCTGCCGAGGTTGGCGATCTGGGCGTCCTTGTCGCGCCCGGCGGCCGTCTGAAGGTCCAGGGCGGCGGCGACCTGGGTCATCTGGGCGCGGAGCTGCTCCATCTGCTGAGTGAGGAGCGCGACCTGGGCGCGGGCGGAGGACGACAGCTTCTGCTCGTCGGCCAGTTGGGCGGCGGTGGCGGCGCGGCGCTCGGCCTCGGTGGTGGCGCGGGCGGCGGCATCGGCGGCCTTGCGTTCGAGCTCGTCGCGGAGGGCGGCCAGGGCGCGGAGTTGGGCGTCCAGGCGGGCGATGTCGGACAGGCGGGCTTCGATGGTGGCGCGGTCGGCGCGGACGGTGCGGTCGAGTTCGGCTTGGACCGCGGCGGCTTGGGTGCGGAGGGCGGCGAGGTTGCGCCGGGCTTCGGCGAGCTGCCCGGCGACGGTGGCGGCGTCCTGGCCGGCGGTGTCGGTGCGTCCGGCGGCGTCGGCCAGGCGGGCCTGCAGGGCCTCGGTGCGGGCCTGGGCGGAGGCGGACTGGAGCTCGGCGTCGGCGAGGCGGGCGCCCAAGCGGTCGCGGTCGGCGCGGAGGGTGGCGGCGTCGGCGGCGGCTCGCGCGGCGTCGTTGCGCTGGGCTTGCAGGTCCCGGGCCAGGGCGTCGCGGGCGGCGGCGGCGGATTGGGCGTCGCGGTTGAGGTTGGCGACTGTGAGCTGGAGTTCGCCAGCGCGTCCGCGTTCGAGGCTGAGGAGGTCGGCGAGTTCGGCGACGCGGCGGTTGAGGCTGTCGAGCTGGCGGTCGCGGCCGGAGAGGGCGACGGAGAGGAAGGCCTGGGCGAGGACGAAGACGAGGAGGACGAAGATGATGACCATGAGCAGGGTGGACAGGGCGTCCACGTAGCCGGGCCATGGGTTGAGTTCGTCGCTGGCGCTGCGGCGGCGGGTGCGGGGCATCAGAGGTAGTTGAGGAGTGCGCCTGCTTGGCCCGTGCGGGCCGGGCAGGCGGTGGTGCTGCGGACACGGCGGGGAGAGCTTGGTGCTGGCGGCCCCTGGATTGCCGCGGCGCAAGTGCGCCTCGCAATGACGAGTGCTTGGGGCACGGGGGGCGTCACGTGGGCTGGCCCTCGGCGATGGCGGCGATGGTGCGGGTGAGGACGCGGATGTCGTTGCGGAGTTCGGAGGTGCTTTGGATGCGGCCCTGCTCGGACTCCGAAAGCAGGCGCTGGAGGTAGAGTTCGATGTTGCGGAGGTGGGCGCGGGCGGCGTCGTCGCCCTCGGGGCGGCGGTCGCCGAGCTTGGCGAGGGCCGGGCCGAGCTGGGCCTGGGTTTCGGCGATGCGCATCATGAGCTGCTGGCTGGTGCGCATGGTGTCGGAGAGGGTGGCGATCTTTTCCGTCAGGGCGAGGATGGCGTTGTTGGACTGGGTGCGGCCGTCCTCCCCGCGGACGAGGATGGATTGCAGGTTCTCCATGTTCTCGGCGGTTTGTTCGAGCAGGGCCTGGACATAGACGGGGACGGAGCCGCCTTCGGCGTCGCCGCCGAGGGCGCCGCTGGAGAGGCGGGTGAGGGAGGCGAGCCATTCCTCCAGCTCGTTGAAGAAGCGGTTCTGGGCTTGCCCGGCGGTGAGGTCGAGGAAGCCGAGGACGAGGGCGCCGGCGAGGCCGAACATGCTGCTGCTGAAGGCCGTGCCCATGCCGCGGAGGGGCTTGCCGAGGCCGGTCTTGAGCTGGTCGAACAGGGCGTTGAGGTCGCCGGAGCCGACGGACATGCCGCCGATCACGTCGGAGACGGCGGCGACGGTGAGGAGCAGGCCCCAGAAGGTGCCGAGCAGGCCGAGGAAGATGAGCAGGCCGGTCATGTAGCGCGAGAGCTCGCGGCTTTCGTCGAGGCGGCTGGCGAGGCTGTCGAGCAGGCTGCGCATGGCGGGGGCGGAGAGGGTGAAGCGCTCCTGGCCCTCCCGCGTCTTGGCCTGGCGGGCGGCGAGCATGGAGGCCATGGGCGCCAGGAGGCGGGGCGGGGGGAGGGCGGCGAGGCGGCTGCGCTGCTTCTGGAAGGTTTCGAGCCAGTGAACCTCGGGCTGCAGGCGCTGGACGTTGAGGAGGTTCCAGCCGATGCCGACGAGGAGCACGAGGAAGATGAGGCCGTTGAGGAGGGGGTTGCTGGCGAAGGCGTCGGCGAGGGCGCCGGAGAGGAGGATGGTGACGACCAGGACCACGGCGAGGAAAGCGGCCATGCGGAGGAGGTAGGTGTTGGGCCGGGTCATGGTGCGGGTCCGGGCGGGGTGCCGGGGGTGGTGCTGGGGGCGGGAGTTGCGGGGCCGGATGCGACCAGGTCCACTCGGTCTGCCGGGCCGTCGGGGCCGGTTGCGCCCAGGGCGCGGACGTAGATGCGGGTGGAGGCGATGCCCTCGTTGACCAGGACGGCGCGGGCGGCGAGGGCGCGGGACAGGGAGAGTCGGCGGGGGGTGCTGGGGTCCTCGGCGGTGCCGGCGGCGGTGGCGACGAGGTTGACGGTGGCGGCTTCGTTGGACTGGAGGGTGCGGGCGAAGGTGCGGAGGGCGGGTTCGGTGACCGGGTTGAGGTCGGCCCGGCCGGGTCCGAAGGTGACGCGGAGGCCGCCGGGAATGGGGCTGGCGGCGCCGGGGGCGTCGTCGGCGACGGGGATGGCCGGGGGTGCGGGCGGGCGGGCGACCGGGACGGCGACGGCGGGGGGGATGGCGGCGATGGCGGGGGGTGCTGCGGGGATGGCGGGCGGGCGGGCCGGGGCGGCGGGTGCTGCCGGGCGGGCGCCAGGGCGAGGGGCGGTGCCGGGAGTTGCGGCAGGTGCTGCGGCGGCTTGGCGAGGCTGGGGGCGGGCTGGGGCGCCGCTTTGGGGCACGCCGGTTTGGGCTGTGTCTGCCGGTGCGGCTGCGGGTTGAGCGGTGCGGGGTTGGGTGGGCCGTGCGGCGGGCCGCGGCGTGGCGGGGCGGGGCGGGGCCGCTGGGCGGGCGGGGGCCAGGGCGTCCAGGGCGCTGTTGTTGACGGCCTGCGCTGCAGCGGGGCCGGGCAGCGCCAGCAGGAGGACGGCGCAGAGGGTCAGGCGGCGGAATGGGGGCGTAGGCGCTGACTTGGGGGGGAACACGGCCCACCCCGGGTGCTCCGTCATTGCGAGGGGCGCAGCGGCGCGGCAATCCAGGGGCGGCCAGCGCAAGCTTTTCGGCCCCTGGATTGCCGCGGCGCAAGCGCGCCTCGCAATGACGAGGTTCCAGGGACGGACCACCCCGACGCTTAGGTTGGCGTGTATGGGGAATGGACGGGGGTGGGGCGGCCAGAGGTGAGGCGGCGCCGGTGCGGGCTTGGGCGGGCGGGCCGCTGACCCTGGGCGTTCCAGCAGTGCGGGCTGCTCTGGCGCCAGGACGCTTCCGGGCGGATAGAGCTGTGCTGGCGGTCCTGGATTGCCGCGTCGCTGCGCTCCTCGCAATGACGGGGTTCCTGGGGTGGGCTGGCCTGCGCCCAAGTCAGTGCATGTGCGGTGAGACAGCCGGGGGCGGGGCGGCATCAGGCGGCGCGGCCCTCGGCGGCCGTGACGCCTTCGGCAACGACTTCGCGCAGGCGGGCGTGCATGTGGGGGTTGGCGGCGACGATGTCGTTGCCGGCGGCTTCGTGCACGATGCTCTCGGCGCCGGCGGGGTCGGTGACGAAGCCGCCGGCTTCGCGGACGATGAGGAGGCCTGCGGCCATGTCCCAGGGCTTGAGGCCCAGCTCCCAGTAGCCGTCGTAGCGCCCGGCGGCGACCCAGGCCATGTCCAGCGCCGCGGCGCCGAAGCGGCGGATGCCGGCGACCTGGGGCATGAGGACGCCCAAGGTGCGGGCGAAGGCGAGGCGGCGGGCACCTGACACGGCGGCGAAGGGGATGCCGGTGGCGAACAGGGCGTCCTTAAGCTCGCGCCGGCCGGAGACGCGGAGGCGGCGTTCGTTAAGGAAGGCGCCGCCGCCCTTCTCGGCCCAGAACATCTCGTCCGGGACGGGGTTGTAGATCATCGCGGCGGTGACCTCGGTGCCGCCTTCGGGCAGGCGGCGTTCGAGGGCCATGCTGATGCACCAGTGGGGGATGCCGTGCAGGAAGTTGCTGGTGCCGTCGAGCGGGTCCACGATCCAGCGCCAGGCCCAGTTGTCGCTGCCGGACTTGCCGCCCTCCTCCATGAGGAAGGCGAAGCCGGGGCGGGCCTTGTTGAGTTCCTCCTTGAGGGTGGCTTCGGCGCGGAGGTCGGCTTGACTGACGAAATCGCCGGGTCCCTTGACGCTGACCTGCAACTGCTCGACCTCGGCGAAGTCGCGCAGCAGGCGCTTCGCGGCCTTTTGGGCGGCGTTCTGCATCACGGTCATGTGGGGGGACAGGCGGAGGGCCATGGTTGGTCAGCCCTTGGCGCGCTCGACGTAGCTGGCATCTTCGGTGCGGACGACGATGCGTTCGCCGGCCTCGACGAAGGGGGGAACGAGGGTTTTAACGCCGTTGCTGAGGACGGCGGGCTTGTAGCTGCTGGCGGCGGTCTGGCCCTTCACGACGGGATCGGCCTCGGTCACCTGGAGGATGACGGTGCTGGGGAGGCGGACGCCGACGGGTTCGTTCTCCACGAGGTCCACGGTGACGGTCATGTTGTCCTGCAGGAAGGGCAGGCCGTCGCCGAGAAGATCGGTGGGGACGTGGGTCTGCTCGAAGGTCTCGGGGTCCATGAGGACGACGTTGGCGCCTTCGGTGTAGGAGTAGGTGAAGTCCTTCTCCGAGGTTTGCAGGCGTTCGACGGTGTCGGCGGTGCGCCAGCGTTCGTTAGTCTTGTTGCCGGTGCGGAGGTTGCGCATCTCGACCTGGATGAAGGCGCCGCCCTTGCCGGGGGTGATGATCTGCTGCTTGAGGACGGTCCACCGGCTTCCGCCGTGGTCCAGCACCTGTCCGGCGCGGATGAGGTTGGCCTGCTGCTTCAACGGTGTGCCCCTAGAGGAATGCTTTGGTTGGATGGGGTTTCCTACTCCGGGGCGGGGTGGGGGGCAAGGATTGGGGTAGGCCATGGTGTTGCACGGGGCAGGCTTCAGGACGGCGCAGCCCGGCGGCGAGGGTCCGGGTCATGGGCGGGCTCAAGGGATGGCGGCGGGTCGGCAGCCCGGACAGGCGTCCGTTGCTTGGGTGCCTCTTCACACCTCAGTCGAAAAGGAATCCTATGCCGCCGCATGGCCGTGGGACTTCCTGCACAGTGACCCCGAAGCAGGTCTCGATCGTCTGCCGCCGAAGAACGTCCTCGACCGTGCCGGCTGCGAGAACCCGGCCCTCGGTCAGCAGGATCACTTGGTCGGCTTTCGCCGCCTGGTTCAGGTCGTGCAACACGACGAACACCGCCGCGCCGGCGCGTGCCGCGCGCCGCGCGAATTGCAGCGCCACACCCTGTTGAGCAAGGTCCAGCGCGGCGGTAGGCTCATCGAGGAACAGCGCCAGCGAGCCTGATGCCCCTCTAGGCCCGGGGCGCCAGAGTTGGGCAGCCACGCGGGCGAGCTGGACGCGCTGGCGCTCCCCGCCCGACAGGGACGGGTATCGGCGGCGCCAAAACGGATCCAAGGCGAAGGCGTCCCGCGCTGCCGCCACCGCGGCGCGGTCGTCCCGTGCGGCTGGGGTGCGGGCATATGGCAGCCGACCCAGCGCCACCACGTCTGCAACCTCCAGCCCGAACTCAAGGCCTTGATGCTGCCCCAGCACGGCCCGGCGCCGGGCGAGCGTCAGACGGTCCATCTTCTGGACTGGCCGCCCGTCCCATGCCACCCGCCCGGCATCCGGGGTCAGCTCCCCGGCCAGCACGCGCAGCAGGGTCGTCTTCCCCGCCCCGTTCGGGCCCAGCACGGCGGTCAGCGTGCCGGGCCGCAGCACCAGCGACACGTTGTCCAGCAGGAGCCGGCCACCCCTGGCATGGACGACGATGCCATCCGCCTCGATCATCCCTCACGTCCATTGCCAAGTCCGTTGCGTATCAGCAACAGGATGAAGAACGGGCCGCCCAGCAGCGCCGTCACGAGGCCGATCGGCAGTTCGGCCGGCGCCGCCGCGACGCGCGCCGCCGCATCGGCCAGCAGGAGCATTGATGCGCCCAGCAACGCGGCGCAGGGCAGCACCATTGCATGCCGCGGGGTACCCAGCAGCATCCTGACAAGGTGGGGCACGACCAGCCCCACGAATCCCACCACGCCCGAGGCGGCGACCGCACCGCCCACCGCGAGCGCGACCCCGGCGACCACGCGCCGCCGCAGCCGGACGGTGTCAACGCCCAGGGCCTCGGCTTCGCGTTCCCCCAGCAGCAAGGCATCCAGCCGCCGGGCCACCGGCAGCAGGAGCGCCAGGGCCGCCACCGTACACGCCCCGGCCGACGCGGCCCCGGGCCAGCCACCTGACGCCAGGCTGCCCATGCTCCAGAACGTGATGTCGCGCAGCTGCCGGTCGTCGCTGAGCGTCACCAGCAGGCCAGTGCCGGCGCCTGCCACCGCATTGACCGCCACGCCTGCCAGCAGCAACCCGGCCGTGCCGCCGCCATTGGCGGCCGCAGCGCGCGCCAGGCGCAGCGCCACCCACGTCGCCAGCAGCCCGCCTGCGAATGCCGCGGCCGGCAGCAGGGCGCGCGGCCCCAGCCATGACGGCACAAGCGCCG
The DNA here is from genome assembly GCA_964250755.1 of uncultured Acetobacteraceae bacterium. Classification (GTDB taxonomy): domain Bacteria; phylum Pseudomonadota; class Alphaproteobacteria; order Acetobacterales; family Acetobacteraceae; genus DASWOJ01. The sequence goes on from CAXUHB010000014.1 coordinate 66,363, forward strand.
CAAGGGAACCACCGAGCACGATGACGGCGACGGCCGCCAGGGCCGCGCCGGCGGAGACTCCGACCAGCGCGGGGTCGGCAAGCGGGTTGCGGAACAGGCCCTGTTGCGCCGCGCCCGCGACGCCAAGCGCCGCGCCTACAGCCACGGCGAGCGCTGCACGGGGCAGCCGGATGCGCCAGAGCACGGCAGCCTCCCGCGCATCGGGCACTGCGCCGCCGAACATGATGTCCAGCAGCCTTCCCGCCGGGATGTGCACTGCACCGACCAGGATGGACAGCACCAGCGCCGCCGCCAGCGCCGCGGCGAGGCCGGCGGGCGCCACCCAGCGCCGTTCCATCGGCGCCAGCCGGAACGGGGCTGCGCCAAGCCGGAGGGAGCGGGTCAGCTCGACCACGGCCGGGCAGGCAAGGGCCGGATCGCGGCACCGGGGTGCAGCGCCTCTGCCAGGCTTCGGACCGCGTGCGCCAGCCGGGGGCCGAAGCCCAGCAGATACAGGGCCTCGAACGCCACGACGCGCCCCTGCTGCCCCGCCGGGGTCGCATCCAGCCCTGGCACGGCGGCGAACAGCCCGGGGACCCCGCCAGCCGCATCCAGCGTCTGCGACGTCGTCAGCACCAGGTCCGGCGCGGCGAGCAGGAGCGCTTCGGCCGACAAGGGGCGGTAGCCGGCGAACCCGGTCACGGCGTTGGCGCCGCCTGCCAGCAGAACCATGGCGTCTGCCGCCGTGCCCGAGCCTGCCGCCATGGGGGCGCCACGCCCGGCAGAGAGAAGGAACAGCACCCGCGGGCGGCGACCGGGCACGGCGCCGATATCCATGACGACCTGGGCCAGATCCGCCTGCATGGCAAGCGCCACCTCGTCCGCCCGTGGCGCCAGGCCCAGAGCGGCGCCCACCCGCCGCACGCGATCGAGCGCGGCCTCAGGGGTGTGTGCCTCCGGCAGCGCCACCAGGGCCACGTGCGCTGCCGCCACCTGCTGCAGTGCGGCCGGTGGGCCTGCGTCGGCACTGGCCAACACGAGGTCGGGCCGCAGGGACAGCACGCCTTCCGCCCCCAGCGCACGCACATAGCCGACCTTGGGCAGCGCCGCCGCCAGGGCTGGATGCATGCTGGTCTGGTCGCAGCCGACCAGCGCCGGCCCGGCGCCCAGCGCGTACACCGTCTCCGTCACCGCGCCACCCAGCGACAAAACCCGCGGCAGCGCCGTCTGCGCCCCGGCGCCGCCTGCCGGGAGAGACGCAGACACAACTGCGCCGATCAGCCAACCGCGGATCGTGCGTCCTCCGATCATGAACGCAGCCCCGGCAACCGCTCCAGCAACGTGCGCCAAGCGGGATCCTCCTGCTGGCCCGGCTTGCGCTTGCCGAACAGGGTCGCGACCGCGTCCCCCGCCTGGTCGAACAGTTCGAGCGAGGTGACCTGGCCGTCATCGGTCGGCTTGGCAACGACCCAGGCGGTGTTGATCGCGGCCTCACGCAGATGGAGGTTGAATGCGGGGTCGAGCACGTTGAACCACTCGCCCGCCGCGCGCACCGTCTGCACCGGCCCGGTGTGGATCTGGATGCAGCCGGGATTGCCGACGAAGACCATGATCGGCATCCCCGACGCCGCCGCGGCCTCCAGCACGTGGCGAAGCGACACCGCCGGAACCGGCCGTGCCCGCAGCTCCCCAGCCAGGCGGAGCGCCTGCGTTCGCGCCAGGCCGTGCCGGGCCAGCAGGGCATGGAAATGGTGGGTGTCGCGCAGCGTGTCCCAGCCCCTCAGGAACCCAGTCACGTCCACGTCCCGGTCATCCCTGGGCGCCTTGGCCGGCGTGGCCGCTTCGATGGCCAGGGGCTGCCCAGGCCCGGCGGCGTGGCGCTCGACGAGACCGAGCCAAGCGTCAAGGTCGGTGGCCTCGGTGGCGAAGACCTTGTGGATGGCGGCGCCGTCCGGCCCGTAGATCTGAAGGCTGCGGCGCCCCGCCGGGGCCTGCACCGCCCAGGCATGGCGCCAGCGGGCCAGGAACAGGCGCAGGTCCATCTCCTCGCCCACGAACAGGCCGACATGCCCGCCGCCTTCCAGCGCGCCATAGGTGCCGGTCTTCTCATGCACGGCGTCGCCATTGCGGGTCAGCGCCATGACAGGGCCGAGGGCGGCGAGGCCGCCCAGCAGGCTGCTCCACTCCGGACGCAACCGGGTGGCCCCGCTGCCTTCGTCGAGCGCGACCAGCTCGCATTCCGAGACACCCAGGCGGGCGGCCTGGTCGCGCGCATACAGCTTCGGCTCCGCCGAGCGCAGGGCGGCGCGGCGCTGGGCAAGCGTCAGGTCGGGCGTGATCGTGTCGAGCATTGGCGGAGCCTCCTTCAACGTAGGGCAAAGCGGACGGGGATCTGCACCCAAGCAGTCACCGGCTCGCCATTGCGGCGGCCGGGTTCGAACAACCAACGGCGCACGGCGGCGAGCGCCGCGCGGTCGAGCATGGAGTGACCGGACGAGGCATGCAGCAGCACCTCCTCGGGGGCGCCGTCGCGGTCCAGCCGGGCGCGGACGATGGTTTCGCCCTCCTCCCCCTGCTCGCGTGCGAGGGGCGGGTATGCGGGCGGCGCCGGTGGTGCGCGGAAGCGCGGATTGGTGATGAGCAGCGGCCCGGCTGCGGCCGCGCCCGGCATCGGCATGCTCGGCATCGGCACGCTCGGCATCGGGCGCACCGCGGCCGGCGCTGCCGAACCGGCGGCGCCGCTGGCCGCTGCCTGTCGAGGCTGGACGGCGGCCGTCCCAGGGCTGGCCGGCAGGGGCGGGGCTTCCCTTGTGGGACGGGCGGTTTGCGTCCTTGCCAGGGGTGGCCGCGGCGGCGGCCTTGCTTTTGCTGGCTGTGCAGGCGTGGGTGCTTGGGGCAGGGCCTGCGACGGCATGGCCGATGGCGGCGGCGGCGGCACTGGAACGGGCAAGGGCATGGGCGTGGGTATGGCGTCCGCTTGCAATGCCGGCGCCGGGGCTGGCTGAGGAGTCGGGATGTCAGCGGCCGGGGCAATCGGAACGTCTTGCATGACGGGCGCTGGTTGGGATGCGGGCATGACATCGGTCAGGGCGGGCAGGCTGTCCGGCCCAGGCGCCGGCACGGCCTGCTCCTGTGCCCTCTGCTCCTGTGCAGGGGGCGGCTCATGGGGCAGCTGGGCGGCCGTGGCTGCCGCCTGGTCAGCTTCCAAGACCGATGGCGCCTCCGTTGCCCCTGGGCTGGCTGCTGACTCCGGGGCGGCTGCGGCGGAACTGGCGGCGGCCTCGAACGACATCATCACGGCAGCGGGTGCCACTGCAGGCAACCTGGGTGCGGGCGGCGCAGCGTGGGGCGCGAGCAGGAGCGCCGCCAGTGCGGCGAGGTGCGCCCCTGCCGAGGCGACGAGCACCCTGCTGCCCGGGCCGCGACGCCCCGACCGGGCGCCCGAACCCAGGCGCGGCCACAGCGGCCGGGGCGTGAAGCGCAGGGCAGCCGCAGGCGCCGTGCCGGTCATGGCCCTACCAGCGCAGCGTCGCGTTGACGGCGGCATAGCGGCCAGGCTGGGCGTAGAGGTCGCGGATGGGGCTGCTGGCCGCCAGCCCCGTCACGTCCTGGCTGACGAAGTACTTCTCGTTCGTCACGTTGAACAATCCGGCGTTCAGGGCCGCGAACGTGTTCACCTCGTAGCGCACCAGCAGGTCCAGCACTGTGTAGGCTGGCGCCCTGAAGAAGGTCCGGTCGCTGACCCGGTCGTGACGCCAGCCGCGGGTCACGACGGCCTCGGCGCCCAGGCCGGTGCCGCTGGCCCAGGCCACGCCTGCGACGGCCTTCACGGGATCAACGCTGTCCACCGGCGCGCCGGTGCGGTCGTTCTCCCCGCGTGCCCAGGCGACGGCGCTGCGCAAGGTCCATTGCGGCAGGATGCGCCAATCCCCCTTTGCCTCGGCGCCCCAGATGCTGACGTTCGAGATGTTCTGGTACTGGAACTGCGTCAGGCCGCCGGCATTCCCCACCACCTGGGTATCAATGAAGTCGTTGTACTTGTTGTAGAACGCATTGACCTGGAACGACGCGCGGCCGAACCGGCCGCGCAGCCCGGCCTCGATGCCGTCGCTCGTCTCGCTCTTGAGGTCGCCGTTCGGCAGGATCTGGTAGCCGAAGGCGCGGTTGGTGAAGCCGAAGTTCGCGTTGTCGTAGGGCGGCGCGCGGAAGCCGTGGGCGTATTGGCCGAACAGGCTGAACCCGCCGTCCAGCTTGTAAACCGCGCCCAGCTTCGGGCTGACGGCCACCTCGTCTATCGGCTTGATCATCAGGCCGCCGCTGCTGCGCAGGAAGTCGGCGTCCTGGATGGCACGCAGGCGGTAGTAGTCGAGGCGCACGGCCGGGACGACGCGCAGCCGCCCCAACTCGATCTCGTCCTGTGCATAGACGCCCAGCAGCGTGGTGCCGGTGTCGGGGAAGTTCTTGTTGGGAAACGTCTCACCCGCGACGGTGCGGGTCGCGACGCCGGTGATGGTGTTCAGCTCGATGCGGTCCCGGGGCCGGGTCGTGCTGATGTACTCGGCCGTCACGCCGTAGGTGAAGGTGTTGTCGGCCCCGAACAGGTTGCGCTTCGTGGTGAGCTGGACATCCCCGCCGTAGATGTCCTGGCCGAAGCTCAGCTCCGTCAGGCGGCGGCGGTTGAGCGTGGGCGTGGGACCAGAGAATGAGCTGCGGAGCTGGTCCGTCAGCTCCTGCCGGTCGAGCCGGCTGTAGGTCGCGCGCGCTTCCAGGCGGTCCATGAACGAGATCGGCGCCTCCCGCACATAATCGAGCGTGACGCGGCCCCGCTGCGTCGTGTCGCGTCCGTTGCTGGCCAGGACTGCGGTTGACGGCGCGCCCCCGGCGCCGGGCGTGATCCCGAGATCCCGCCGCAGGTCGGTCGCCGTCTTGCGTTCGACATACTCGCCGGTCAGGCGGACCGTATCCACGTCGGTGACATGCGCGACGATACGGCCCAGCAGGGCGTTGGACTGATACACTTGCGGGTTGGTGCTGATGCTGCCGTTCGGCGCGACTTCGTGCCCGTCGCGGCGGGTGTAAAGCAGCAGCACCTCGGTGCGGCCGGTCCGGGCGGCGCCGGTGACGGTTTCGTGCACCGAGCGGTCGGCGCCGTTGTAGCCGACCTTGCCGCTGACGTAGGTGTCGCGGCCGGTGGCGTCGAGGTAGTCGGAGGGGTCCTTGGTGACGTAGGCGACGACGCCGCCGATCGCATCCGAGCCATAGAGCGCGCTGGCGGGGCCGCGGACGATCTCGATCCGCTTGATGCTGTCAACGTCCACGAAGTCCCGGGTGTAGGTGCCCGCGCCGATGTTGCTGCTGGGGAAGTCCGGGACGCGGACGCCGTCTATCTGCACCCGGACGCGGTTGTCGCCGATGCCGCGGATCACGTAGTTGGTGCTGCCGGCGCGGGTGGGCTGGTTCCCGACGGACACACCGGGTTCGTAGCGCACGACATCGCGGGGTGCGACGGCGTCGCGTTGTTCGAGTTGCTGCTGGTCTATGACCGAGACGGTTGCGGCCACGTCGTCGGCGCGGCGGGGGCCCCGTGTCGCGGTCGTCACCACCGGGGCGAACTGCGTCGGCGCCGATGCCGCCGCGCCGGGCGTGGATTGCGGTTGGACGGCGGGGGGAACGGCCTCGGCGTTGGGCGCCCCAGGATTGACGGCGGGAGGCGATTGGGCCTGCGCCACGCCTGGGGCGAGCGGGACAGCCGTCAAGGCTGCAAACAGGGGGAGGCAGCGGGTCGCCAGGGCCAAGACAGGAGTCCTCTCGATGATTGAGGGGCCTGGCTGGCGTGCCGCGGACTGGCCGGGGCTGGCTGGCTTGGCGTGGTAGGGAAGGGGGTGGGCTACTTGGTCAGGATCAGCTTGTTCTGCCCGGTGAGCATCAGGCGGTAACGTTCGGCACCGTGCCGGATGATCAATTCCCGGCCACCGGCGAGCAGGGCATCGCTGGTCACGACGGGCGGGCCGGTCGAGGTGCGCGCGGTCACGGCCGTCGCATCCGCCTTGGCGTTGTCTGGTTTTGCGTCGCCCGGCGTGCCCGACATCAATGCCCCCACATCAATGCAAGGTTCTTCCGGCAGCCCGTCCGGCGCCCGCGAACCTTGTCTTGAACGCCGATTGCCTCATTTCCAACTCGGGCGCAGAGAGCTGCCGTCCCGCCCGTGCCAGTGCCTTGCCGATCCCTTCGATGCTTTGCAGGGCGGCGCGGGCACCTTCGGCGCCCATCATGCCGCGAAGCAGCAGCAGCGCCTCGAACGTCCGGTGCTGCTGCGCCAGGGCGATGGCGTCCAGCAGGGCGCGTTCGTCGTCGCTGACCCCCTTGCAGCAGACGCAATGGACTCCGACCGCACGCGTGGCGCCGTGGCCGATGGCGAACATCAAGCCTTCAAGGTAGGGCGCGGCATCCGGGGCGCCTAGCCGGTCCAGCATGTGCTGGATCCCTTCGGTGGCGCCGACGTCGTGCCGCATCCCAGCGACCCAGGCGCGCATGCACCACAAGAGGGCCCCTTGCTCGACGGGGAGCGCAAGACGTTCGTCAATCGAGTTGGGCATGCACGTCTCCTTATTGGCCGCGCGCATTTAGACGCTAATGAGAGTCATTCGCAATAGCCTCCATGCGAAGTGAGGGCTGCCGTGGCGGTCGCTCTGGAGCCAGAGGGCCTGGCTCGCTCCGCAGCACTTGCGGAGCCTGGCGCCGCCGGGCCGCCCTGGCCGCCATCGTCCTGGACGCGGCGACGCGGCTGGCCGACGACGGCGTGGGCCAGCCAGCCGGTTCGATGGCCACCTCCGCCCATGCTGCCAGCCGCGGCGAACTCCCATCGATGGCGCGGGCGCCGCCGGCGAGTTCGTGCCGGCGTGGTTCGGGGGTGGACAGCCAGCGGCCGGACGGAGGGCTGCGGAGCCAGATCTGGCGCTTCCATGCCTCTTGCGGCTTTGCCCTGTGTTCCCGGCTGTTTGACGACACCGGGGGGGCAAGGGGTGACGCGCTCTGCCGGGTCGCGCACGGTGCTGTTGCTGTCCAGGTGAACTGGGCCGAGCAGGGGGACGCCGGCGACGGCGCTGCGGCGGAGGGCGGCGGCGGCATCGGGCGTGAAGTCGCGGGCGTGGTTGGCGTGGACGGCCATCCAGAGGGGGTGGCGCAGGCCAGGGCGTCGGCAAGGGCCTGGGTGACGCGGGGCTAAGCAGGCCTATGCGGTTTGCCACAGGGGTGGCCTGCGGCCGTGCCAAGCCGCATGAGCCTGCTTAGAATCTTCATTCGCGCGCAAACCTCCGGAGGTTTGCTTAGTGGGACTGAGGACGCATCCTTCGCACAGCCATTCCGAGCAGGCCCAAGCCAAGCAAGGCCAACGAGGCAGGCTCTGGAACGGCCGTTCCACCTGTGCCCCCAGTTCCTCCGGCGCCGGCAATGCCGTTGCCGCTGAGGCCCAGGCTGGCGAAGTCACTGCGCCCACTCCCGAGATCGCCACCGTTGGTGCAGTCGTTCGAGATGGTGTTGGTGTCCATGGTGACGGCGGCATTCAGTGCAACCGCCCGGCCGCAGAGGATCTTCGCAGTAGTGTTGAGCGTGATGCTCTGGCTGGCAAGGATGTTGCCCGCGAACAGGGTGCTCGTTCCGAGGGTAGCCGAGCTGCCGACATCGAAGAAGACACCGCTGTTCGAGCTGCCGTTGAGCACGTTGACGACGGAGCCGCTGGCAGTGGTGAGCGCACTGCCGATCTGGAACACAAAAAGCTGGCCGGCCTGGTTGCCGAAGTCGAGGGTAAGCGTTCCGGTCAACTGGGCTTCCGCCGCGAACCTGTAAACGCCGGGCGTCAGCGTGAGGCCGCCAAGGTTCTGGCCCGTCAAATCCCGCGTGAACGGCAGAGCGGCCAGGTTCTGAAATGCGGTTGCGGCGTCGGCCTGCGCCAGCAAGGCGACCGCATCGGTCTGATGCACGACGCTGGCAAGCGTGATTGAGCCAAGGCCAGTGATCGAGGTTCCGGGGTAGACACCCAGGTCGCCCCCTATCGTGGTTGCGCCAGTGTTGGTCACCGCGGCGGCCCCCAACACGGCGAAGCCCTGGGCCGAGCCCAGGATTGGCACGGCCATGGCTGGAGAAATTCCGCACAGCGCCATTGCGAACGGAACAGCCCTGCCTGCTTGGGCGCTCCGCCGAAGAACAGCATCAACAAGGTTCATAAGGCGTCTCCCACAGTCGAACACCCGCCGGTTTCTTTGGTCATTCTGAAGCTCCTTGATGGAAGGAATTCACGGGAGCTTTGGCGTTCTTAAGGAAACTTGCACGCTGCGCCTCATGTCCAAAGGCATATTTTGTTTGAAAAAATTGCTCCGTGTGAAATGGAGGCCGCGAAGCGCCGGAAACCCTCGTGCCAAGAACCTGGTTCGCAATTTAAGTCGGCCCTGTCAGCATCCGTCTCAAGACCTGACATATCTCAAAATATAAGCTCTTGCTCCTGCCATTTATGCAAATGGGGTTTGAGGGGAGTTTAATAAATCATAAAGCGGACTTCATGCGTGGATGCGCCTTGGCGGACGGGTTTAAGCGACACCCGGGTGGGCGACCAGCCCATCAGCGTCGGCACATCAAGTGGCGGCCTGCTGCGGCGTGTCCAGGGTCAGGGAGTGCCGCGCTCCGCCGGGGTCGCGGACGGCGCCGTTGCCGTCCAGGTAGGCCGGCCCGATGGGGACCTTGCCGTGGCCGCCGGGGATGTCGAGGACGTAGGTGGGCCAGGCAAGGCCGGTGATGCGGCCGCGCAGGGCGGCGAGAAGGGCCTGGCCTTCGGGGATGGGAACTTGGAAGCGGGCGGTGCCCGGCGCCGGGTCGAGGTGGTGGAGGTAGTAGGGCTTCACGCGGTTGCGGAGCATGGCGCGGAACAGGGCCTCCAGCGCGTCGGGGGTGTCGTTGACGCCGCGGAGGAGGACGGATTGGCCCAGAAGGGGAACGCCGGCGGCGGCGATGCGGCGCAGGGCGATGGCGGCCTCGGGCGTGAACTCGCGGGCGTGGTTGGCGTGGACGGCCATCCAGAGGGGGGTGCCGCAGTCCAGGGCGGCGGCAAGGGCCGGGGTGACGCGGGCCGGGTCGGTGGTGGGGACGCGGGTGTGGATGCGGAGCAGCTCGATGTGGGGGATGGCGGAGAGGGCGGCCAGGATGGCGGCGAGGCGGCGGGGGGAAAGCATGAGGGGGTCGCCGCCGGTCAGGATGACCTCCTGAATGGCAGGGCGGGCGCGGAGGTAGGCGTAGGCGGCATCGAGCTGGGGGTCGGTGAGGAGGCCGCCGGTGGGGCCGACATGCTCGCGCCGGAAGCAGAAGCGGCAATAGACCGGGCAGATCAGAAGAGGTTTCAGCAGCGCGCGGTCGGGGTAGCGGTGGACGATGCCGGGGACGGGGGAGAGGGCGTCGTCGCCGATGGGGTCGGGGTCCTCATGGGGAGCCTGCATAAGTTCGTCGGGATGGGGGATGAACTGCAGGCCGATGGGGTCTGTCGGGGTTTCGATCAGGGCCTGCATGGCGGGGGGGATGGCGACGGCGTAACGGGCGCCGACCTGGTCCAGGGCGGAGCGGGCGGACTCCGGGGCCAGGCCGGCGGCGATGAGGGCGGCGGCGTCGCGGATCATGCGGGGCCGGGGGGCAGGAGGCGCGGCGTGGGCGCTGTCTTAGGCGGGTACGGTCCTGTCCCGGGTGTCGCGCCAGTGCGAGGCGCGCTTGCGCCGGGGCAGTCATGGGTTGCGGGCACGGCGCTCACCGCCCCTGGACTGCCGCGTCGCTTCGCTCCTCGCAATGACGGGTGCCCGGGATTGGCTGCGCGCCTGCTTGGGTCAGTGCTCAAAGGGGGCGACGGAGGTAGCGGACGGTCTTGGCGCCGTTGTGGATGGGGGCGGCGCCGACTTCCTGGAAGCCTAGGGCGGCGTGCAGGGCGTCGGAGGCCGGGTTGGGCGGGGTGCTGTTGACCTCGGCCATGAGGGCGGTGTGGCCGGTGGCTGCGGCGGCCTGGATGGCGGCGGCGTAGAGGGTGCGGGCCAGGCCGCGGCCGCGGGCGTGCGGGGCGACGGCGATGCGGTCCACGTAGGCGAAGCGGGGGTAGCGGGCGCGGAACCAGCGGTGGTTGGGACTGTCGTAGTCGGCGGCGTGGTCCAGGACGATCACGAAGGCGTCCAGGTCGCCGATGCGGGCGGCCCAGGTGGCTTGGCGGAGCAGGTGAACCAGGCGGTCGGGGTCCAGGAGGGACAGCTCGGCGGTGTGGGCGTTGTTGAGGGCCAGGAGGCGGGCCAGGCGGGCTGGGGTCGGGGAGCCGATGGGGTGCGGCGCGTCGGTGCGGTGCGGACCGGCGGCTGGTCCTGGCGGCTCCTGGATTGCCGCGTCGCTTCGCTCCTCGCAATGACGGACCTCATCCGGCATGGCGTACGGTGCTGGCGGGGGAGGCAGGCCGCCATGCTCCTTCCCGTAACGGGGGTCTGTGGAACTGTGCGTGGCCATGCCTACTCGACGCCCACGAAGCTGCTGGCGGGGTAGCCTTGGATGAAGAGGAGGGCGCGGAGGCCGGCGTGCTCGATGCGGACCGTGGCCTCGGCGGCGACGATGGGCTTGGCGTGGTAGGCCACGCCCAGCCCGGCGGCGCGGATCATGGCGAGGTCATTGGCGCCGTCGCCCACTGCGAGCGTGTCGTCCAGGCCTATGCCAGCGGCGGCGGCGAACTCGTGCAGGGCGGCCAGCTTGGCGCTCCTGTCCAGGATGGGGTCGGCGACGGTGCCCAGGAGAGCGGCGCCGTCGTCAAGCAGGATGTTGGCGCGGTGGTGGCCGAAGCCGAGCAGGGCGGCGACGCGGCTGGTGAAGAAGGTGAAGCCGCCGGAGACCAGGGCCGTCGCGGCGCCGTGGGCGCGCATGGTGGCGACAAGCTCGCGTGCGCCGGGCATGAGGTGAGTGGCGGCCCAGGTCTCCTCCAGCGCGGAGAGGCGCAGGCCGCGGAGGAGGCCGACCCGGTGGCGGAGGGCTTCGGCAAAGTCCAGCTCGCCGTTCATGCTGCGGCGGGTGATGGCGGCGACCTGCTCGCCCAGGCCGGCGTAGGCGGCGAGTTCGTCCAGGGTCTCGCTGGTGACGATGGTGCTGTCCATGTCGGCGACCAGGAGGCGCTTGCGGCGGTTGGCGGCTGGGGTGACAGCGGTGTCCACGGGGGCGGCGTCCAGGGCGGCGTGGACCAGGTCGGGGTCGGGCGGGACGGGGCAGGGGATGTCGGCGGCCTCGCCCCCGGACAGGATGGTGGCTGGGCCGCCGGAGACGGCCTCCTGGACGCGGGCGACCAGGGCGCCCGTGAGGGCGCCGGTGCCTTGGGGGGCAACCAGGGTTAGGATGTGCGTCATGGGCGGGGCATGGCAGGGGTTGGGCGGCGGGGCAAGATGGGGCGGCCCGGTTGGCGTGCCGGCCCAGCTGGCCGGAACGGAAGGAAGCGCGGATGTGGGTCTTTCGTCCTGCGGTCCCACGCGACGCCGCGGAGGCTTGCGAGGTGGTCCGGCAGTCCATCATCTGCCTTTGCGGCGGGGATCACGGGGGAGACCCGCTCATCCTCGACCCGTGGCTTGCCAACAAGACGCCGGAGCGCTTCGCGGCGTGGATCGAGGCGAACCCCGCCGGCGTGATCGTGGCGGCTGGGCCGGATGGGATTGCTGGGGTTGGCATCGTGTTTCCGGATGGGCGCATAGCGCTCAACTACGTGGCGCCCTGGGCGCGCTTCCGGGGGGTGAGCAAGGGCGTGCTGCGCGCCTTGGAGGGCGAGGCTGCCCGGCTGGGCAACGGACGCTGCACCCTGACGAGCACGGGGACGGCGCACCGGTTCTACCGCTCGTGCGGCTATGAGGATGTTGGGTTGCCCACCTCCTCCTTCGGCAAGTCCTCGTTCCCGATGCAGCGGGTGATTGCGGCGCTTGGGCCTGCGGGATCGGGCGGCTGAGATGGGCGGACGCGTGCCGGGGCAGGCGCTGATCGTGGCGGGGCCGACGTGCAGCGGGAAGTCGGCGCTGGCGATGCGGCTGGCGGGGGCGGTGGGGGGCGTCGTCATCAACGCGGATTCCATGCAGGTGTATCGGGAGCTGCGGGTGCTGACGGCGCGGCCGACGGGGGCGGACGAGGCTGCGGTGCCCCATGCGCTGTATGGCGTGCGGGCGGCGGCCGAGCCAGGGAGCGCGGCGTGGTGGCGGGGGGAGGCCCTGGCCGCGATGGAGCGGGCGGCGGCTGCAGGACGGGTGCCGATCCTGTGCGGAGGCACCGGGTTGTACTTGGCGGCGCTGACGGGGGGGATCGCGGACATTCCTGACCCGGGGGCGGAGGCCCGGGCGGAAGCTCGTGCGCTGCTGGCCGCGGAGGGGGCGCCGGCGCTCCATGCGCGGCTGGCGGCGGCGGACCCGGACACGGCGGCGACGCTGCGGGCCAGCGACAGCCAACGGGTGGCGCGGGCGTGGGAGGTGCTGCGGGGGACCGGGCGGGGGCTGGCGGACTGGCACCGGGCGGCTCCGGCGGCGCCTGCGTGGGGGTTCCGGATGGTGCTGCTGGACCCGCCGCGGGCGGAGCTGCGGGCGGCGATCGCCGGGCGGTTCGCGGCGATGGTGGAGGGCGGGGCGGTGGAGGAGGTGCGGGCGCTGCTGGCGCTGGGGCTGGACCCGGCGCTGCCGGCAATGCGGGCGCATGGGGTGCCGGAGCTGTCGCTGTTCCTGGGGGGGGAGATCACGCTGGAGGAGGCGGGGCGGCGGGCGGTGCTGGCGACGGGGCAGTACTTGAAGCGGCAGGCGACGTGGCTGCGGGGGCGCAGCCCAGTGGCCCCGGCGCAGACGCATACGATCCATGCGCGTTACGCGGGCTGTACGCAATTTCCGGAAAGTGCATGGTGTGATTTAATGCTGTTCGTTAACCGGCGGGTTGACGCAGCGGGGTGAAGCTGCGAAGCCGCGCGGCGAGGGAGACACCACCATGACGGCAGACATCCAGCAATCCGGCGCCGACGTGCTGCTGCGCGCGCTGCGCGACCAGGGCGTCGAGGTCATCTTCGGCTATCCGGGCGGGGCGGTGCTGCCGATCTATGACGCGATCTTCCAGCAGAACAGCATCCGGCACATCCTAGTGCGGCACGAGCAGGCTGCGGTCCATGCGGCCGAGGGCTATGCGCGCAGCACGGGCAAGGTGGGCGTGGTGCTGGTGACGAGCGGGCCTGGGGCGACCAACGCCGTCACCGGGCTGGTGGATGCGCTGATGGACAGCATCCCCATCGTGTGCCTGACGGGGCAGGTGCCGACGCACCTGATCGGCAACGACGCCTTCCAGGAGGCGGACACGACGGGGATCACCCGTCCGGCGACCAAGCACAACTACCTGGTCAAGCGCAGCGAGGACCTGGCGCGGGTGGTGCATGAGGCGTTCTACGTCGCGCGCAGCGGGCGGCCCGGCCCGGTGCTGATCGACCTGCCGAAGGACATCCTGATCGCGCGGGCGCCGTATCAGCCCGCCAGCACCCAGCCGCACCGGAGCTACCGGCCCACGACCGAGCCTGATCCCGTGCAGATCGCGAAGGCGGTGCGGCTGCTGAAAGGGGCGAAGCGGCCCATCGTGTATTCCGGCGGCGGGGTCATCAATGCCGGCGACGCGGCGACGGAGGCTCTGCGCGCCTTCGTGCGGGTGACGGGGATGCCCTGCACCAGCACCTTGATGGGGCTGGGGGCGTATCCCAGCCCGGACCCGCAGTTCCTGGGCATGCTCGGGATGCACGGGACCTACGAGGCCAACCTGGCGATGCACGGCTGCGACGTGATGCTGAACATCGGCGCGCGGTTCGACGATCGGGTGACAGGGCGGCTGAATGCATTCAGCCCCGGCAGCAAGAAGATACATTGCGACATTGACCCGAGCAGCATCAACAAGAACGTCGCGGTGGACGTGCCGGTGGTGGGGGACGCGGCGGTCATCCTGCAGGCGCTGCTGGCGGCGTGGCACTCGGATGGGCAGGCGCAGGACCGGGCGGCGCTGGCGTCGTGGTGGCGCAAGATAGACGAGTGGCGGGCGGTGGACAGCTTGGGGTTCAAGCAGGACATGACGCCGGGTGCGGTCATCAAGCCGCAGCATGCGATCCAGCGGCTGTATGAGATCACTCGGGAGACGGGGCGGGACACGTTCATCTCGACCGAAGTCGGCCAGCATCAGATGTGGGCGGCGCAGTATTTCCGGTTCGACAAGCCGAACCGCTGGATGACCTCGGGCGGGCTGGGGACGATGGGCTATGGGCTGCCGGCGGCGATGGGGACGCAGATCGCGCATCCCGACGCGCTGGTGATTGACGTGGCCGGCGAGGCCAGCATCCTGATGAACATCCAGGAGATGAGCACGCTGGCGCAGTACCGGCTGCCGGTGAAGGTGTTCATCCTGAACAACCAGTACATGGGCATGGTGCGTCAGTGGCAGGAGCTGCTGCACGGGAGCCGATATTCCGAGAGCTACAGCGAGGCCCTGCCGGACTTCGTGAAGCTCGCAGAGGCGTTCCATGGCGTGGGGCTGCGGGCGACGGGGGTGGACGACTTGGACCGGGTGATCCGGGAGATGATCGCGAGCGACCGCCCGGTGATCGCGGACATCTGCGTGGAGCAGAAGGAGAGCTGCTTCCCGATGATCCCGTCGGGGGCGGCGCACAACGAGATGATCCTGGGGCCGGGGCACGAGGCGCGGACGGCGGGAATCACGGATGAAGGCATGATGCTGGTATGACGGGCGCTGGTTCTGCTGGTCCGGGCATCCCGCGTCCCTGCGTTGTTGCGAGCCGCTTGCGGCCCGGCAATTCAGGGGTTGGCAGGGCTTCGGCCGGGTCGGCGTGGCTCCTGGTTTGCCGCGGTGCTGCGCGCCCCGAAGTGACGGGTCTTGGAGCGGCAGCTGCTGGCGTGGTTTGGGGCTTGCGGCTGTGACCGTTGCTTTGGAGCCGGGGCAGCAGTCGGCGACCATCAGCGTGCTGGTGGAGAACGAGGCCGGGGTGCTGGCGCGGGTGATCGGGCTGTTCAGCGGGCGGGGCTACAACATTGACAGCCTGACGGTGGCGCCGGTGGACCAGGATGGCGGGCGCAGCCGGATCAACGTGGTGACGTCGGGCACGCCGATGGTGATCGAGCAGATCAAGGCGCAGTTGGACCGGCTGGTGCCGGTGCATCGCGTGGCGGACCTGACGCGGGAGGGGCCGCACTTGTCGCGGGAGCTGGCGCTGGTGAAGGTGGTCAGCACCGGGGCCGAGCGGTCGGAGGCGCTGCGGATCGCCGATGCGTTCCGGGCGCGGGTGATTGACGCGACGACCGAGAGCTTCGTGTTCGAGCTGACGGGGGCGAGCGACAAGGTCGAGAGCTTCATTGCGCTGATGGCGCCGATGGGGCTGGCGGAGGTGTCGCGGACGGGGATCGCGGCGATTGCGCGGGGGACGCGGATGCTCTGAGTTCAGAGCCGCGTCGGGACGGATCGGCACCTTCCGTCTGCCCAGGATGGCGGCGGGCCATGGCGGAAGGCGCTTCGCTTCTCCGCCTGACAGGTCAGGCCGCCTGTAGCGACAACTTCGTGAGCGGAGCACTAGCCAGGCCGCGCGCATCGGCTAGAACCCGCAACCATTCCATACAGAGAAAGAGGACCATCCATGCGCGTTTACTACGACCGCGACGCCGACGTGAACCTGATCAAGGGGAAGCGGGTTGCCATCATCGGGTTCGGCAGCCAGGGCCATGCCCATGCGCTGAACCTGAAGGACAGCGGCTGCACCGAGCTGGCCGTGGGGCTGCGCGCGGGGAGCGTCGGGATCGCCAAGGCCGAGGCGGCGGGCTTGAAGGTCATGGACCCGGCGGAGTGCGCGACGTGGGCCGACGTGGTGATGGTGCTGACGCCGGATGAGGGGCAGGGGGACCTGTACCGGGAGAAGCTGGGGCCGAACATGAAGCCAGGCGCGGCGCTGGCGTTCGCGCACGGGCTGAACGTGCATTTCAACCTGCTGGACCCGCGTCCGGACATTGACGTGTTCATGATCGCGCCGAAGGGGCCGGGGCACACCGTGCGGAGCGAGTACCAGCGCGGCGGCGGCGTACCGTGCCTGGTGGCGGTGGCGCAGGACACCAGCGGCAACGCGATGGAGGTGGCGCTGAGCTACGCCAGCGCGGTCGGCGGCGGCCGGGCGGGGATCATCGAGACCACCTTCAAGGAGGAGTGCGAGACCGACCTGTTCGGGGAGCAGGTGGTGCTGTGCGGCGGCTTGGTGGAACTGATCAAGGCGGGATACGAAACACTGGTGGAGGCCGGGTATGCGCCGGAGATGGCGTATTTCGAGTGCCTGCACGAGGTGAAGCTGATCGTGGACCTGATCTACGAGGGCGGGATTGCGAACATGAACTACTCGATCTCCAACACCGCCGAGTATGGCGAGTATGTCACGGGTCCGCGGATCGTGACGGCGGAGACGAAGGCGGAGATGAAGCGGGTGCTGGAGGACATACAGTCCGGGCGGTTTGCGCGGGATTGGATGCTGGAGAACCGGACGAACCAGGCCAGCTTCAAGGCGACCCGGCGGCGGATGGGGGAGCACCCCATCGAGCAGGTCGGCGAGCGGCTGCGGGCGATGATGCCGTGGATCGCGCAGAACCGGCTGGTGGACAAGGCGCGGAACTAGGGCGCGCAACGAGGGGTCTGAACCAAGCGGGGCGCCCGCCGTTGGACATGGCGTGAGCATCCTGGAGGCGTCCGCCATGTCCGGCTTCAATGTCCTGCGCCTTGCCGTCCTGTCGGCGCTGCTGCCGTTGGGGGGGTGCTACGTGGCGCCGGGAGCGTTCTCGCCGTTCGGCGTGGCAGAGCCGGTGTATGCGCCGCCGCGGGGCGGCGCCTATGCCGGGGCGACGTGCGTGGCCGGGGCGTATGTGTGCCAAGTTCCGCCGGGTCCGCTGGGCGCGCAATGCAGTTGCCCGGGGTTGGGGGCGCCTTCGTTCGGGGTGATACGGTAGGGGGCTGGCTGTGCCCCTTCTTCTGGCTGGGTGAGAGATCGGGCGGCACTGCGATGGCTGAGGCTGCGCGTTCTGCTGCCGGTGGGGGACGGCGCTTGCGGCCTCCCTCACCCCGGCCCGCTCCCGGAGGAAGAGCGCCGGCGCTCTTGTTGATTGAGGTTTGCTCCTTTTCCAGCCTGGCAAGGGCGTCCTGCCGTTTGCGGCGGGACGCCCTTGTTGGCTGGGGCTAGAGTCGCCGCTACTTCACGGTGACGAAGCGCAGCGGGAAGGTGTTGTCGGCCAACTGCTGCAATTGGACGTTGGACCGGGCGGCCCAGATGACGGTCTGCTGATGGAGGGGGATGGTGGGGACCTCCTCGCGGATCAGGGCGGAGGCCTCCTCGATCATAGCCTGGCGCTTGGCCTTGTCGGTCTCGACGGCGATCTTCTCGATCAGCTCGTCCATCCGCGGGTTGGACCAGCCGCCGTCGTTGATGACGCCGCGGACGCCGTTGCGGGTGCCGAGCAGGTTGAAGAAGACGTTGTGGGCGTCATAGGTGTTGGGGGTCCAGCCCAGCAGGTAGAAGCTGGTCTTGTACTCCGGGGTGTTGATCTCGGCGAAGTACTTGAGCCGGGTCTGGGCGTTGAGCGTCACGCGGACGCCGACGCGGGCCAGCATGGCGGTGACGGCCTGGCAGATCTGCTCGTCGTTGACATAGCGGTCGTTGGGGCAGTCCATCGTCACGCCGAACCCCTGGGGGTAGCCGGCATCGGCCAGCAGCTTCTTGGAAGCTTCGGGGTCGAAGGGAAGGCGGATGTCGGTGGCTTCGGTGTAGCCGTTGACGCCGGGGCCGTACATCAGGCCGCTGACGCGGGACTGGCCGCGCATGACGCGGGCGGAAATGGCCTTCACGTCAATGGCCTGGTAGAAGGCGCGGCGCACCCGCACGTCCTGGAAAGGGTTCTTGCCCTTCACGTCGGACTTCAGCAGCTCCGGGCGCAGGGTGTCGAAGCTGAGGTAGATCGTGCGCAGCTCCGGCCCGGCGACGACCTTGATGCCGTCCGTCTTCTGCAACCGGTCAATGTCCTGCGGCGGCACGCTGTAGATCATGTCCACGTCGCCCGACAGCAGGGCGGCGACGCGGGTGCTGGCGTTGGCGACGACGTTGAACTGCACGTCGGTCAGGTTGCCCTCGGCCTTGTCCCACCAGTTCGGGTTGTTGCGGAGCGTCGTGCGGCGGTCGGGTTCGCGGATGTCCAGGATGAAGGGGCCGGTGCCGTTGGCGTTGCGGGTGGCGAAGTTCTCGTCCTTCGTCTTGCTGAGGTCGGTGGGCTGGACGGCGTTGTGCGCCTCGCACCAGGCCTTGGACATCATGACCCAGGTGGTGATCTCCTCCAGGAAGATCGGGTTCGGCACCTTGGTGACGAAATCCACGGTGTAGTCGTCCACCTTGCGTATCTCCTTGACGGAGGCGAGGTTGGAGTTGAGCTGGCTGCCCGGGCCGGTGACGCGCTGGTAGCTGAAAATGACGTCGTCGGCGGTGAACGGCTCGCCGCCGTGGAACTTCACGCCGTGGCGGAGATGGAACCGCCAGGTGAGTGGGTCCGGCTGCTCCCAGCGTTCGGCCAGCGCCGGCTCGACCTTGAGATTGCGGTCGCGGCGGACGAGGGGGTCGTAGATGTTCTGGGTGAAGGTGAGCAGGAAGGTTTCGTTGCGGGTGTAGGGGTCCATGGAGTTGGCGTCGCCGTCATTGGCCCAGCGGAAGGTGGCGGCGTATGCCGGAGCAGCGGCCAGCATGGGTGCCAGGCCGGCGGCCAGGGTGGTGGCAAGCAGGGCGGCGCGGGTAAGGCGGGTAAGGTGCATCGGCTCTCTCATGGTTCGGTGAGGGACGATAGGCACGGCTTGCGGAGGGCCGCAAACGGAAAGGGCGGCCGTGGGGCCGCCCTGTTCCAATAAAGTGCTGCCGTGCCGGTTTGGCGGATGGTTGCTGGCCTTCTCGCGCGCCTGTCGTTGAGAGGAGCGCAGCGACGCGGCAATCCAGGGGCCGATAAGGCAGTCTTGTCGGCCCCTGGATTGCCGCGTCGCCAGAGCGGCTCGCAATGACGCCCTTCTTAAGAGGGCAGGCAGGGTGCCGGTCCGGGCCGCGCTACGCGGCGCGGAGGGCGGCCGGGAGGCCCTGGATAGCGGCGTCAATCAGGTGGGCGTCGGCCTCGGGGGAGAGGGTGGTGCGGATGACCTGCTCGGCAGCGCGGGCGGCGAGGTCTGCAGCGGCCAGGCGTACCTCGCTGACGGCGGCCTTTTCGGCGGAAGCGATGCGGTCCATGGCCAGCTTCTCGCGCCGGGTGGCGGAGGCGGCAGCGTCGGCGCGGGCAGCGTCGGCGACGCGCACGGCCTCGGCACGGGCCTGCTCCAGCATGGCCTGGGAGTCCCGCAGGGCGGCCTCGCGCTTCGTGGTGGCGTCGGCCAGCATGGACTCGGCCTCGCGGCGGAGGCGGGAGGCTTCCTCCAGTTCGGCGCGTATGGCTGCGGCGCGCTTGTCCAGCATCCCGGTGACGGCGTTCCAGGCCTTGCCGCCGAAGATCAGGAAGAAGACGAAGAAGGCGGCGCCGACCCAGAATCGGGGATCGGAGAGGAGGCTGCCGTGCTCGTGCATGTGCGGGGTCCTACGCGCGAGCTTGCATGGCGCTGCCGACGGCGGCGTCCAGGGCTGCGGGGTCGGCAGACTGGCCGGTCAGGCGGGTGACGACGACGCCGGCGGTCTCGGTGGCGACCTGGCGAAGGGCACCCATCGCCGAGGTGCGGGCGGCGCGGATGCGGGTCTCGGCCTCGGCAAGCTGCTGGTTCAGGCGCTCGTCGGCGGCGCGGGCCTGCTCGGCGGCTTCGGCCTTGGCCTGGGCGACGGCTGCGCCAATGCCGGACTGAGCTTCGGCGGCGGCGCGGCGGCCGGCTTCGGTGACTTCGGCGGCGGCGGCATCGGACTGGGCCTTGGCAGCGCGGGCGCTGTCCAGGTCGGCGGCGATGCGGGCGGCGCGATGCTCCAGCACGCCCGAGACCTGCGGCAGGGCGTAGCGCACCAGCAGGTAGTAGAGCAGGCCGAAGATGATCGCCATCCAGACGACCTGGGCGATGGTGAGCGGGTTGGCGAAATCGAGCTGCGGCATTGCGCCTACCTGAGTCGTTCTGGGGTCGTTCGGGCGGGGGTCGCGTAAGGCGGGTGGGGCACGGCCGACGCAGGACGCAGGGGGCGCGGCGGTCCGGGGCCTGGATCAAGCCCCGGACCGCCGTGCCGCCGCGCTCCCCGCGGTGGCGGGTTAGGGTAGGCTCAGGTGAAGAGGATCAGGAAGGCGATCAGCAAGGCGAAGAGTGCGACGGCCTCCGTCAGGGCGAAGCCCAGGATCCCAATGGGGAACACGGCGTCACGGGCGGAGGGGTTGCGGGCGACGGAGGTCACCATCGCCGCGAAGATGTTGCCGATGCCGATGCCCACGCCTGCAAGCGCGATCACGGCCAGGCCGGCCCCGAGGGCCTTTGCAGCGAGAACGTCCATTCGATCAGTCCTTTGTTGATATGGGAAAGGGGTGGTCCACGCGGGCGCCGCGTCCTGCTAGTGCAGGTGGACGGCGTCGTGCAGGTAGATGCAGGTCAGGATGGCGAACACGTAGGCCTGCAGGACGGCGACCAGCAGCTCGAACCCGACCAGCACGACGTTGATTGCCATCGGCAGGATGCCGGCGGCGGCGCCGAGCCAGCTTGCGCCGCCGAGCAGGACGACGAAGGTTGCGAACACCTCGAACATCACGTGGCCGGCGACCATGTTGGCGAAGAGGCGGATGGCGAGGGAGACGGGCCGGGAGAGGTAGGAGATGACCTCGATCGGGATGATGAGAGGAGCCAGCAGCTTCGGCGCGCCTTCCGGGAAGAAGTAGCTGAAGAAGTGCATCCCGTGGATGTGCAGGGACACCGCGGTGACGATGACGATGACCATCAGCGCCAGGCCGAAGGTGACGGCGATGTGGCTGGTGTAGGTGAAGCTGTAGGGCAGCAGGCCCAGCAGGTTGCCCATCAGCACGAAGAAGAACAGGGTGAATATGAAGGGGAAGAAGCGCTTGCCCTCGGGTCCGATGCTGCCGACCGCCATGCCCATGATGCCGGTGTAGGCGATCTCCGCCAAGGATTGCAGGCGGCCCGGCACCACGGCGCGGGCGCGCATGCCATAGTAAAGGGTGGCCAGGATGAGCGCCGAGGACAGCAGCATCATCAGGTTGGAGTTGGTGAAGTTGACGGACCGGCCGATGGCGCCGAGGGCCGGGTGCAGCTCGAACTGGCCGAGCGCGTCTATCTTGGAGTTCGCCTCAGCCGCCAACGTCCTGTCTCCTCAAACCTTCTTCGGCATCATCAGACGCCACACGTTCGCCACGCCCGCCGCACCGCCCAGCAGGACGAAGATGCCGATGAAGATCGGCGTCGTCCCCAGCCAGCGGTCCAGCCCCCAGCCGATCAGCACGGCGACCGCCAGGGCCGACACCAATTCGACCCCGACGCGGACGCCGATGCCCATCGGGCTGGCAGTGCCGGCGGTGTCCTGGGCCGGCGCCGGTGCGTCCAGGGCCTGCTTGGTGCGGGCCGCCTTCAGCCGGTCGTCGAACGAGCCGCCATCCTCAGTCATGCCTGCCCCTTGCAGCCCCGCAGCCGTGCGGGAGCCGGGCCGGGACGGCGGGGGGTGACTAACCGGGGGTGGGGGGTGTGTCAAGAAGGCGGGCGGGGGTTCGGGCGGTGTTCGGGGCAGGGTTTGGGCGCGGGATGGTTCGGCGGCCCTTACAGCCGCCGCGAACTGTGCTAGACCCGTGCGGGACGGGGTGTAGTACAGCCTGGTAGTACGCTTGCTTTGGGAGCAAGAGGCCGGAGGTTCGAATCCTCTCGCCCCGACCAAGTCCCAGTCCGGATGCCGGTCTGGACATGGAGCGGTCCCTGGCTAGATCCCGCTGAACCAGTTGAAGCCCTGGTCCTCCCAGTAACCGCCGCGGTAGTCGTTCGTGACCTCGATGGCGGTGATCCACTTGGGGTTCTTGAAACCGAGCTTGGTGCTGGTGCGCAGACGCAGGGGGTAGCCGAAGGGGTCGGCCAGGTCGTCCCGGGCATACCTGGTCGCCAGCAGCGTTTGCGGGTGCAGGGCGGTGGCCATGTCGATGCTGCTGCCGTAGTCGTCGGCGGTCCTAAACGAAACGTACTTGGCGCGCAGGTCTGCGCCGACGCGCTCCAGGACGGCGCGCATCGGGACCCCGGACCACTGGCCGATGTAGTCCCAGCCCTCGACGCAGACGTGGCGGATGATGATTTCGGCCTGGGGCATGGCGGCAAGGTCCCTGCGCGTCCAGGGGCGCTTGTCCGCCACCAGCCCGGCCAGCTCCAGCCGCCAGGACGCGCCGTCCACCGGGCGCACCTTGTCCACGTCGTAGTAGGCGTTGAAGCGCGGGGGCCTGAGGACCTGGGACTCGGCGTAGGTGGGGGCGAGCTTGCCGGAATCGAACAGCAGAGCCTGGACGCGGTCGTTGAAGCGGGAGATGGCGAGCAGGGCGGACTGGACCGCGCCCTCATTGGACACGTCGCAGCCGGTCAGCATGGACAGTGCGCCCAGGGACAGGCTGCCGCGGAGCAGGCCGCGGCGCTGCATGGCGCGGATCAGGGGCCGGTGGTTGCCGAGGATGGCCGGATCGGGCGCTTGCGCCGGGCGGAAGGGGGACCTCATGGGCGTGCCTCCGGTTGCAGGCGGCCGTCGGGGCGGCGGATGACGCGGGGGCCGCCGGACAGCATGGCCCAGAGGGTCTGCGGCACCAGCAAGGACAGGGCGACGTGGACCACCAGGAAGCCGACGATGACGGCCATGCCGCCGAAGTGGATGAGCCGCGCACCCTGGAAGCCGCCGAGCAGGGCCGTCAGGCCGGAGAACTGCACGGGCTTCCAGATGGCGAGGCCGGTGGCGACCTGGGCGATGCCGGCCAGGATGACGACGATGTAGAGCAGCTTCTGCACGGCGTTGTAGGTCGTGAGGTCGCTGTGGTCCACGTGGAGGCGGAGCGTGTCGCGGACGGTGCGCACCAAGTCGGGCAGGCGGATGGGCAGCAGGCGCTCGCGCAGGCGTCCGGTGGCGGCGCCGTAGATGAGGTAGGCGGCGCCGTTCAGGACGAGGAGCCACATGCCGGCGAAGTGCCAGAGCAGGCTTTGGGCCGCCCAGCTTCCGAGCTTGAGGCCAGGCGGGACATGCAGGCCGCCGAAGATGACGCTGTCGTTGTAGATGCCCCAGCCCGAGCCGATCATGACGAGCATAGCCACGGCGTTGGTCCAATGCATGAGGCGCACGGGGAGGGGATGGAGGCGGCGGGTCCTGCCGGCGCTGGCTGGCGCGACCGGCGGGCTTGCGGTGGTCGCGCTCATCGGACGGCGTCCCTTGCTGGCGGCGACCGAGCATAGCACTGTACGTCTGCGGTGGGGTTGCCAAAGTTGGGCCGGCACGCGAGGGCGGCATCACGTTGCCGCGGCGGGCCGGGCGCCCTGCAGCCGGTGGGGTGCCGTGACATGACGCTGCGAGTTGCCTTTATGACCATCGCCCTGCTCGGCGCGTCCCCGGTGCGGGGGCAGCAGGCCGCGCCGACCGCCGCTGCCCCGGCCGGACCTGCCGCGAGCCGGTTTCCTCAGCCGGTGCGGGTGGGCGACCTGGTGGGGCGGCAGGTGCTCCGTCCGGTGGAGGCGCAGAACGTGCTGGGGCGCGTCGCGGCCGTGGCGCGGGGGCCGGACGGGGCGGTGCTGTTCGTGCTGGATGTGGGGGGCGTGCTGGGGTTCGGGACGCGGCGGGTGGCGGTGCCGGCCGGGGCGGTGGCGCTGCTGGGGGAGCATGTGTCGGTGCTGGACCTGACGCCGGCGCAGCTTCGGGCGCTGCCGGGCTATGACCCTGCGAGCGCCCCGGCGCTTGGCCTGGATGAGGTGATCCGGGTGGGGCTGACGCGGCCGTTTCACTAGGGTTGTGCGCTGGCGGCATGCAGCGTTCCCGCAGGGGCGGCGCCGATGCCGCGGCTGCCGCCGCGGCTTGGGGATGAACGGGCCGTGCCGGCGGCACTGGATCGCCGCGCCGTAAGCGCGGCCCGCAGGGATACAGGTCAGGTCTGGAGGTGGCTGGCATCAGGCCAGCATGGCCTCGATCCGCAGGAGCTCGCCGACGGACCAGGCTTGGAAGGGGCAGCCGCGGGGGAGGTGCGGGGGGTCGCCGTCCACGATCTCGGACACGCTGCCCAGCCCGGCGGCGGCGAGGTGGGTGTGGAGCGGGGGGAGGAAGCGCGCCCGGGCCTCGGCCTTGGCGTCCGGGGCGTGTCCGCGGACGCGCAGCCAGGCCTCGACGAAGGGGCCGAGCAGCCAGGGCCAGGCGGTGCCTTGGTGGTATGCGCCGTCGCGGGCCAGGAGGGTGCCCTCGTAGCGGCCCTTGTAGCCGGGGTCGCCGGGATCGAGGGTGCGGAGGCCCAGGGGGGTCAGGAGGCGGCGCTCCATCAGGGCGACGATGCCGGCAGCGAGGTCCGGGGGCACGACGGGGTGCGGCAGGCCGCCGGCTGCGAAGATCTGGTTGGGGCGGACGCGGTGGTCCACCGTGCCGGGGATGCCGTCCACGTCCACGACGTCGTGCAGGCCGCCGGTGGCCGGGTCGGGGAAGCGGGCCAGGAAGGCGGCTCGGGCGGCCGACTCCATGGAGCGCCAGCGGGTGCCGCCGTCCCATGCGCCGCCCCATGCGGCAGCCGTGGCGAGGGCGTTGATCCAGAGGGCCTGGACCTCGACGGGCTTGCCCATACGGGGCGTGACGACCCAGCCGTCCACCTTGGCGTCCATCCAGGTGAGCTGGACGCCGGGTTCGCCGCAGGCGATCAGGCCGTCGGTGTCCAGGCGGATGCCGTGGCGGGTGCCGGCGGCGTAGCCGTGCAGGATGGCGGTGCAGGCGGCTTGCAGGGCGGCGGCGTCCGATGGCGGGACGGGAGCGGCCGCCAGAAGCTCGCCGACGGCGACGACGTACCAGAGGGAGGCGTCCACCGCGTTGTATTCGGGGGCGCCGCCGTCGTCGGGGAAGCGGTTTGGGAGCATTCCCCGGTCCACCATGCCGGCCCAGGCGAGCAGGACCTGCAGCGCGAGGGCGTGGCGCCCGGTGGCGAGCAGGAGGCCGCGCAGGGCGATGAAGGTGTCGCGGCCCCAGTCGGTGAACCAGGGATAGCCGGCGATGACGGTGGACCCGGCGCCGCGGGCCGCGACAAACTGCAGGGCGGCGCGGTGCAGGGGCGGCAGGGCGCCCCGGCGCTGACGCTCCTGGCGGGCCAGGGCGGCGATGTCGTGCGGCGGCAGGGCGTCGGCGCGGAGGGCAAAGGTGGCGGGGGCGGCGGCGAGGTCGAAGGAGAGGATGCCGGGGGAGGCCAGGTCCTCCAGGCAGTCCATGCCGCGCGCCTGCTCCTCGGCATACAGGAAGTTGCGATACCACTGGGGGTCGTGGCGGTAGGTGCCGCCGTGGGCGGTGATGGGGGGGAGGTTGGGGTAGGGCTGCCAGGCGGTGCGGCCGGGGGCGGACGGCACGGGGTCGAAGCGGAAGGCCGGGTTCTCGTGATGGAGGGCGTGGTGGTCGCGGCCCGAGAGGAGGGGGCGGACTTGCAGGGTGACAGGACCTTGGGCGCCGATCAGGGTCCAGCGGAGCGAGGTCTGGCCGGTGCCGGGAACGACCAGGAGTTCGTGGACCAGGCTGGCGCCGTCCGGGAGGGCGTAGGTCCAGGTGGGCCAGGGGTCAGTGGTGAAGTGCGTGAGGCGCGCTGCGCCGTCCGGGTGGATGATACCGGGCTGGTAAAGGTGGCTGGTGAGGGCGAGGGGGCCGGCGGGGGTGTCGAGCCAGGCCTCGATGCCGTTGACGAGGGCGACGCGGTTGGCGGGGGGCGATTGGGCGACCAGCAGCAGGGCGTGGTAGCGGCGGGTGCGGATGAGTCCGGCCGTGCCGGAGGCGTAGCCGCCGGCGCCGTCGGGTTCGAGCCATTCCGGCGTGACGCCGCCGGGGGGCGGGGGGAGCGGCATTGGGGTGTCCTTGCCGGGCTGCGGGGCTGGGGGGAGGCTGCGCCTGGACGGGGCGGGCGGGCCAGCGGAAAGTGGGTGCGGGGGCACATGGCGGGGATGACGCGGCGCTTGCGCTGGATGGGACATACAGGGACGGGGCGCGGCGTTCCGGCAGCGGCTGCGTTGCCGGCGGGCGCAGGGTGTGCATTGGCGGGATTGCGTCTTAGATAGGCACCAAGGCTCGGCTGCGCCGTTGCGCAGGTGGGCCGACAACGACCGCAGCCCCAGCAGGAGCATCCGATGCGCGCCCGCATCTTCCAGCGTCCCAAGACTTCCATGCAGTCCGGCCACGCCCACAGCGGCAACTGGGTGCTGGAGCATCAGCCGGCCGAGCGCGAGGTGAACGATCCCTTGATGGGATGGTGGGGGAGCGGGGACACGCTCGGGTCGGTGCGGCTGCGCTTCGACAGCGCGGAGGATGCGAAGGCGTATGCGGAGGCGCATGGGATCAGCTACGACTACGAGGCGCCGCCGGCGTCGCGTCCGGTGAAGCCGAAAGCGTATGCGGATAATTTCCGCTATGGTCGCAGTGAAAACTGGACGCACTAGGTGTATGACGGCCCTTGAGCGCCCTTAGCTCAGTTGGATAGAGCGGCGGCCTTCTAATCCGCATGTCGGGG
>CAXUHB010000015.1:0-91988 GCA_964250755.1 uncultured Acetobacteraceae bacterium
ACATCCGCACCATCTTGGGAATCCCAGGAGTCAACGTCAGAGCGGGTTGGTATTACTGAAAGCGGGCCAGCCGCTCCGCCGCCTCCATCATGTCCGCCTCCGGCCCGCAGTAGCTGAACCGGACCGTGCGGGATCCGCGGGTGCGGTCGAAGTCCACGCCAGGGGTGGCAGCCACCCCGGCCTCCGCCAGCATCCGGGCGCAGAAGGCGACGCTGTCGTTGGTGCGGGCGCCCACGTCGGCATAGATATAGAAGGCTCCGTCCGCGGCGGCGATGTCCGGGAAACCTGCGCCGGGCAGCGCGCGTAGCAGGTGGTCCCGCGCGCGGCGGTAGCGGGCGACGTTGGCGTCCAGCTCGGCGCCGCAGTCCATGGCCGCTTCCGCCGCCACCTGGCAGACATGGGGCGCGCTGATGAACAGGTTCTGCGCCAGGCACTCGACGGGACGCACCAGGTCCTCCGGCAGCACCATCCATCCGACGCGCCAGCCGGTCATGCTGAAGTACTTGGAGAAGCTGTTGACCACGACGGCATGGGGGCTGAGGGCCGCCGCCGTTGCGATGGGCCGGCTGTATTGGAGGCCGTGGTAGATCTCGTCCGACACCAGCCGCACCCCGCGGGCGTCGCACCAGGCGGCGATGGCGGCCAGTTCATCCGGCGCCAGCATGGTGCCGGCGGGGTTGCAAGGGCTGGCGACGATCAGCCCGTCCGGGACGGGGTCCAGCGCATCCAGCAGGGCGACGGTGGGCTGGTAGCGGGTGGCGGGCGTGGCCTCGATGATGACGGGATGCAGGCCCAGGGCTTGCAAGATATTGACGTAGGGCGGGTAGAACGGCGCGGCCATGGCCACGCGGTCGCCTGGGTCGAACGCCGCTAGGAACGCCAGCGGGAAGGCGCCGCTGGCCCCCATCGTGACGGCGATCCGGGCTGGCGGAATGTCCAGTCCATACCAGTCCTGGTAATGCCGGGCGATGCGGCGGCGGAGCGAGGGGCGGCCGAGCGCCTCCGTGTAGCCTAGCGGGTCCGCGCCTTGCATGGCCGCGGCGGCCGCGGACACCGCACCCGCGGGCGCGCCAGTGCCGGGTTGGCCGACCTCCATGCGTATGACGCGCGGCGCGCCGGGCGGCAGCGCGGCCTGGCGGGCGTTGGCGGCGGCGATCACGTCCATGACCAGGAACGGCGGCGCTGCCGCGCCGCGCCCCACTTTCAACGTCATACTGTCCACACCGCTAATTGCTGCCGGCAGCCAGGCCGGCGCTGCGCGGGTCCACGGCGGCGTTGCACGCGCCCTCGCTGCCGGGCAGGTAGCGGGCGCAGGCGATCACGCTGGCCCGGCCCGGCTCCGGCACCGCTGCAGGCAGGGCGGTGCCGCCGCGCAGGGCGTTGTTCAGCGCCACAGCGGACGCCAGCGCCGCGCCGTCCTGGCCTGACGCAGCCACGGCGGCGCGGAAGCCGCGGACGTTGCTGTTCCAGGCCAGGGCAACCGGCAGGTCGGGCACTGGGACCGCGCGGGGCGAGGCCGCCAGCAGGATGCCGGTGCCCGGGGCGATGCGCCCGGTGCCGAACAGGTTGT
Organism: uncultured Acetobacteraceae bacterium; assembly: GCA_964250755.1. Lineage (GTDB taxonomy): Bacteria > Pseudomonadota > Alphaproteobacteria > Acetobacterales > Acetobacteraceae > DASWOJ01. The sequence goes on from CAXUHB010000015.1 coordinate 1,571, forward strand.
TCATGGTCATCGCGCAAACGACGCTGCTGCCGTTGCGGTCGAGCACGGCGAACGCCGTGGAGGCCGGCAGGGTGCCGCCGCGGGACGACGCGGCCTGCGCGCCCTGAAAGCTGCCGGAGTCCTGCAGCACGGCGAAGGCCGCCGCCGCCTGCGGCCCGCCCTGCCCCGGCGGAAAGGCGGCGTTGTCCCGTCCGGCGCGGACCACCAGCGGCGCGCCAATGCGCGGCAGGGCGGCCCGCAGGTCACCGATGGTGATGCCGCCGCCGGCCAGGCGGGACCCGTCCTCCAGCTTGCGGGCCAGGGCGCCTTGATACAGGTCGCCGACGCCAGCCGTGCGCAGCGTGGCGAGAGTTGAGCCGAGGTCGGGCTGCGACAGGGTGCCGCCCTCCCGCAGCGGCTGCCCGCCCGGGGCGAAGACGGCGCGGGCGTTGGGGTCCTGCATCAGCGGCCCGGCGACCACGGCCAGGTCGAGCAACAAGGCGCGGGAGGCGGGCACGCCGAAGCGGGCCAACTGCTCGGCCGGCGTCACCAGGGTCTCGAACGGGCGGGTGCCGTACTTGGCGTGCAGCGCGAACAGGCCGCGGGCGGTCATGGGCAGCGCGGCCGGACGGTCGGTGGGGCCGTTGGAGTTGGACGGCGCCCCCGGCGGGAAGACGAACGCCTCCGGGTTGCCGCTGCCGGGTCCGTCGCGGCTGGGGTTATAGGCCAGGCACGCGCCCCCGCCGCCCAGCCCGGCACGGGACGGCAGGGTGACGGCCAGGGTGAAGCCAAGCGCCACGGCGGCGTCGGCGGCGTTGCCGCCCAGGGCCAGCACCTCCCGCGCGGCCAGGGCTGCCCGCGGCTCGTCGGCGACGGCGGCCCCGATGAAGCCGTCCAGCCGTGCCGGCCCGGACGGGGCGCCGCTGCCGCCCAGAAAGGTGTCCTTGACGGAGTTGAAGGTGTTGCAGGCGCTGAGCGGAAGGGCGGCCAGCAGCAAGGCAGCCGCACGGCGCCGGGCGGGATTGAGTTGCCTGCTGCGCACGGACGCCACCTCAATATGCTCGGACAAGGGACGTGGCATAACCGGCTTCGCAGGAGGCGGCAACCAATGCTATCGCTGGGCCGCCCCGCCCGGAGACACCCTGCCATGCGACCCCTCGCCATGCGGCTGCGCCCTGCCCTCCTGACCGGCACGTTCCTGACTGCCGCACTTCTGGCCGCCTCGAGTCTGGCGCACGGCGCCTTGCCGGATGCCCAGCCGGACACATTGACTGCGGCGCAGCGGGCGGAGGTCGTGATGGTCCTGCGGGACGCGCTGCGCAGGGATCCCGGCATTCTGCGCGACGCCCTGGCGGCCTTGCAGGCGGATGACGACCGCCGGCGGGACGGCGCGCAGGCGGATGTGCTGGCGCTGCTGTCGGAGAGGCTGACGGACCCGGCCGACCCGGTCGCCGGCAATCCGCTGGGCGCCGTGACGCTGGTGGAATTCTACGACACCCGATGCCCCTTTTGCCGTCGCATGATGGACGTGACGGACGAATTGGCGCGGACCGACCCCGGCGTGCGGATCGTGTTCAAGGATCTGCCGATCCTGGGCGCCGCGAGCCGCCTAGAGAGCCGGGCGCTGCTGGCTGCCCAGCGCCAGGGCGGCTATTTTAAGCTGCAGAGTGCGGTGATGCGCGCGGGCACGCCGCCGACCTCGGACAGCTTGCGTGCAGAAGCCGAGCGGCAGGGCCTGGATGGCGCTCGCCTGCTGCGCGACATGGACGACCCGGCGCTCGCGGTGCGGCTGGAGGCCAACGTCGCCCTGGCGCAGCAGATCGGCTTGCAGGGCACCCCGGCGATCGTGATCGGCACGCGGCTGATTCCGGGCGCGGTAGATTTGGTGGAGCTGCGCGCTGCAGTCGCTGCGGCGCGTGCCGGGCATTAGAGCGCTTTGCAGCCGGGTCCGGCTGCAAGCTGCTCAGGGGGGCACGGAACGCCCGGGGCCTGCCAGGGTAGGCCAGCCTGTCCCTGGTCGGCACGCCCCCGGGTCAGCCTGGGCTAGTTGACCCAGGCGCCCTCGGACGCACGGACATCCTGCGGACGGGCCTCTGCAGGTTCGGGCGCGCGCAGCCAGTATCCGGACCCGCGTATGCTCTGGATCAGCATGGTGCCATCCTCGTCCGGCGGAAGCTTCTGGCGCAGGTTGAACACCAGTTGGTCCACGCTGCGGTCCTCGGCCCGCCAGGCGCGGCGCAGTGCGGCCTCTGACAGGCGGTCGCGCGACACCGGCTGCCCCGCCGCCGCGGCCAGGGTCTCGAGGGCGGTGAACTCGGCGGAGGTCAGGTTCAGGCGCCGGCCGTCGGCGGTGTGAACGGTGCGGTTCTGCAGGTTGATGCGGATCGGGCCGACCAGCAGCGTCGTCGCGGCAGCGGCGGGGATGGGCGCCTGGACCTGCCTTGCGGTGACCCGGCGGTGGACAGCGCGGATGCGGGCGATCATTTCGCGCATGGCGGGCGGCTTGGCAATGTAGTCGTCGGCCCCCAGCTCCAGCCCGACAATCCGGTCGGCTTCCTCGCCCATGCCGGACACGACGATCACGCCGCAGTCCCGGCCTTCCGCCAGGCGGGCGATCAGGGATACGCCGCTCACGTCAGGAAGCGTCAGGTCCACCAGCACCACATCCGGCCGGAAGCTGCTTTTGAGCGCCATGCCGGCACTGCCGGTCCCGGCCCAGGCAACCTGCATGCCCGCGCGTTCAAGCCCCCGCATGAACGTCCGGGCCACAGGCTCATCGTCCTCGATCAACAGAACCTTCGGGTTGGCGAGCATACCCTCGGACTCGGCGGCGCTGACTGACATCAGCTTATTCCCTGTGCAAATACCCATCGCGGCAGTTATCACAACTTATGAGGAGCATGGGAGTAAACGAGCAACAAAACCCGTCAAATCCGCACTTGCAACGGTAACGTCCTGTAACGCTAGGCTCCCGTGCAAATATCAGGTTGACGAAGTATCGTTTATAATACGTTAACGACGAACGTTGCCCATATCTCGCCATCCGACCGATGGAATTGGGATGCCGGACGCGCGCGAGTCGAAGAACACAAGGGCGGACAAAATTCGCACGTTGCGCTACATTCGTGATAATAGTCTGCAAACAACATCTATGGGCCGCTGGCCGCCGGGGGATGGGACGTTGGTTAGCCAGGCTGACCCGGATGCAATCTTGGCTTCCGGCACTGTACCGGGCCAGCCCTTGCAGGGCGGGGCCGGCCACCAACCGCCGGAGCCGCCACCTTGGGCGTTGGACGCGGAGGAGGCGCGGCGGCTGGACGCCCTGGACCGTTATGAGGCCGTGGGCACGCCGCCCGAGCCTGAGTTCGACCGCATCGTTCGCCTTGCTGCCGGCATGTTCGACGCTGAGGTTGCCGTGCTGGGATTGGTGGACGAGCACCAAGTCTGGCTCAAGGCACGGTGCGGCACGATGCTGGACCGGCAGCCGCGCGGCGGCTCGTTCTGCGGCCAGGTCGTCTTGTCGTCGGCTGCGTGCGTCGTGATGGACCCCCAGTCGCACCCTGGCCTTGCGGCGGAGCGCGAGCCGCTGGGTCGGGCGCTCGCCTTCTGTGCCGGGGTGCCGGTCACGGGTCCCGAGGGGGAGCGGGTCGGGGCCTTGTGCATCATGGACAGCGCAGCCCGGGACGCCTTCTCCGCCGTCGATGCGGCGGCGCTGGTGGACCTCGCCGCCATCGCGTCCCAGCAGCTGGAGCATCGCCGCCAGACCTTGGCGCTGGAACGCATGAACCAGCGCACGGCCCGCACCGACACGCTGCTGCATGCCGTGGCGGAGGCTGCGACATGCGACCAAGCCTTGGCGAGCGTGCTGACGCGCCTGTGCGACGACCACGGCGCAGCCGCCGGTTCCATATGGACGCTGGCCCGCCCCGACAACGTGTTGCGCGCCGTCAGCCGCAGCCCGCGCGGCCGCACGCCGGCCAGCAGCCACTTCGAGCGGTTGCAGCCCTCCGGCATGCGGCCTGGCAACTCGATCATCGCCGAGGCGGCGCTGTCCGGCACGCCGCGAGCCGTGCGGTTCGCGGGGGTCTCCGACCTGCGCCGCTACCCCATGGTCAAGGCCGCAATGGAGAACGGGCTTCGCAGCCTGGTAATACAGCCGTTGCGCGTCTCAGGGGAGCGGTTCGCCGTCACCCTGGCGTTCGACCGTGACCGCAGCGACCTCGACCTGGTGTTGGCGGACGTGGGATCCTTGGTGGACACCATACGCCCGGTGCTGCACCGCAAGCTGGCGGAGGAGCAAGCCTACCTGCTCAGCACGGCGCTGGACCGGGCGAACGACGCCGTCGTGATCACCGAGCCGCAGCCGGAGCAGCTGGGAGGCCCCAGGATCGTCTATGCGAACGCGTCGTTCTGCCGGGCTACGGGCCGTGCGGCGCACGAGGTCGTGGGGCAGCCGGCGCGGGTGTTGCTGCCGGGGGACGCCGAGGCGGATACGCAACGGCGGTTCGACGAGGCGCTGCGTGGCGCTGCACCGGCCCGGACGGAGCTTGAACTCTGCCGCAAGGACGGCACCCGCTACTGGGTGGAGACCGACGTGACCCCCATCGCCGACCCCGGCGGCGGACACAGCCACTGGATCAGCATACAGCGCGACGTGACCGGCCGGCGCCGCGCCGACCAGGCCCGCAAGGAGCGTGAGGCGAGCAACCGCACATTGTTCGAGCAGTCCCCGATGCCGACGCTGCTGTTCGACCGGGACAGCCTGCGCTTCCTGGACGCGAACGGCGCCGCGGTGCGTCAGTACGGCTGGAGCCGGCAGCAGTTCCTGCAGATGTCGCTGCACGACGTGCAGGCGCCCGACGAGCAGCCTGCCTTCCGCAACCTGATCGCCGCCGAGCAGACGCTGGAAATCGCCGGCCGGCCATGGACCCATTTCAGGGCGGACGGGAGCAGCATCCAGGTCATGGTGGCGTCCCACGCCCTGACCTATGCGGGGGAAGACGCCATCATGGCGGTGCTGCAGGACGTGACGGAAGTGGAGGCTGCCCGCCGCGCCATGCAGGATGCCAACCTTCGCCTGGCGGACCTGGCATCACAATTGCAAGCACGCACGTCGGAGTTGACCGAGGCGCACCGGTTGGCCCGGCTGGGCACCTGGCGCCGCATGACGGGCGCCGCAGCGTCGGTCTGGTCGGACGAGATGCACGAGATCATCGGCGTGCCAAAGTCGGCGGGGCCGCCGAATTACGAAGTTTTCCTGGACCGCGTGCATCCCGAGGACCAAGGGCCGGTCCGGGCCATGCAGGACGCCGCGGCGGCGCAGCTCACGCCTGGGCAGGTGGACTTCCGCGTGCTGCTGCCCGGCGGGGGCGTGCGGCACTGCCGGCTGGATGCCCGTCCGATCCTGGATGCGGACGGAGCCATGCGGGGCCTGTACGGCTACTGCCAGGACATCACCGCCCACAAGCAGACCGAGCTGGCGCTGCTGCGGTCGGAAAAACTGAAGTCCATCGGGCAGTTGACAGGGGGCATCGCGCACGACTTCAACAACCTGCTGACGGTCGTGACGCTCAACCTGGAGGAGGCGCTGGAGAGCCTGGCGCCGGACGAGCCGCTGCAGGACATCCTGCAGCCCGCGATGCACGCGGCCCTGCGCGGGGCCGACCTGACGCAGCAGCTGCTGTCGTATGCCCGGCGCGCCGCCCTGCGTCCGGAGCAGGTGCGGCTGTCCACCTTCTTCCGCAACCTGCAGCCGCTGCTGACGCGCACCATCGGCAAGGCCTACGACCTGCAGCTGCGCCTGCACCACGACGGCCTGGCCTATGTGGACCCGGCGCAGTTGGAGAACGCGATCATCAACCTGGTCATCAACGCCCGGGACGCGACGCCGAACGGCGGGGTGATCCAGGTCTCGACCGCGCTGGCGACCGTGGCCCCGCCGGGGATGCTGGCCAAGAGCGTCCTGAAAGCAGGTTTGGACACGGACGTGCCGGAGGAGCTTGCGCCGGGGCGGCACTTGGTTGTGCGCGTGGCCGACAGCGGCACCGGCATCCCGCCCGACGTGCTGGCCCGGGTGTTCGAGCCGTTCTTCACCACCAAGGACGTGGGCCGCGGCAGCGGGCTGGGCCTGAGCATGGTTTACGGCTTCGCCAAGCAGTCCGGCGGACTGGCGACCATCGCCAGCGAGCCGGGGGCGGGCACGACGGTCCGCCTGTTCCTGCCGCTGGTGCAGCCGGCCGGTGGGGCGCAGCCTGCCCCTGCCCCGTCCTGGCGCCAGCAAGGGCTGCGCGTGCTGGTGGTGGACGACGAGCCGGAGCTGCTCAGCGCGGCGGCGCGGATGATGTCAGGCATGGGGCTGGAGGTCACGGTTGCGCCGACGGCGGAGCAGGCCGCGGCCATGCTGCACGGGCCGGGACGGTTCGACCTGCTGTTCAGCGACGTGCGGCTGCCGGGTCCGGTGGACGGCTTGAAGCTGGCTGAGCAGGCGAGGGCGAAAGGGGTCGGGGTGTTGCTGACGTCGGGCTACACGGACCACAGCGCGGCGGCGCTGGAAGCGGCGGGCGGCCAAGCGCCGGGGGACGCAGGGTTCCTGGCGAAACCCTATACGCGGCAGGCTCTGCAAGCCGCGCTTGCGGCGGCGTTGGGACCGGCTTCGCCATAGCCTGCGCCGGCTGGCGGCTGCCGGTGCAACCCGGCAATGGCCCACGCCGTTAGGCTGGGCATGCCCGATGCCGGTCGCCGCAGCGGCCAGCCCTTGTGCAGCCAACCTTGCATAGACAGCCCTGCATTGAAGGATCAGATCATGCCAGACACCAACCAGCACGCCGCCAAGGGCGCCAGCGCCGGCCAGGCCTCCGACCGGCTGGCCAGCCCGACCGACCTCTCGGCCAACGGCACGAAGGCAGTCGCGGAGGCGTTGAACGGCCTGCTGGCCGACGCTTTTGCGCTGTACATGAAGACCAAGAACTTCCACTGGCACATGAGCGGGCCGCACTTCCGCGACTACCACCTGATGCTGGACGAGCAGAGCGAGCAGATCTTCGCGATGACCGATCCGATGGCGGAGCGGTGCCGCAAGATCGGGCAGTTGACGCTGCACTCCGTCGGCGAGGTCAGCCGCCGCCAGCGGGTGGCGGACAACGACGCCGCCTATGTCGAACCCGGCGCGATGCTGGCGGAACTGCGCGACGACAACCAGGCGATGACGGCCCGGATGCGCGAGGCGCACGAGGTCGCCGACGACGCCAAGGACATCGCCACGGCGAGCCTGCTGGAAAACTGGATAGACGAGACGGAGCGCCGCACCTGGTTCCTGTTCGAGGCGGCACAGGCAGCCACCCCGGGCGGCCACTAGCGCGGAACGGCCAGGCGCATCCTCAGGGACGCGTCTGGCCGACTGCAGCTCAGGTCAGTTGCAGCAGCAGCGACTTGAGGTAGGCGCTCTCCGGCAAGTGGGGATGAACCGGGTGGTCCGGGCCGGCAGCGCCGGTATGCACGATCCGGGCGTCCCGCCGCGCCCGTAGCAGGGCACCGGCAACCTGGGCGCTGAACAGGTCTAGCGGCGCGTGATGGCTGCATGAAGCGACGAACAGGAAGCCGCCCGGCGCCACCAGGGGCGCGGCCAGCCGGGTCATGCGGTGGTAGGCGCGCAGGCCGGCGTCCTGGTCCCGCTTGGACTTGGCGAAGGCCGGAGGATCGCAGACGACAACCTCGTATTGCCGGTCGTCGGCGGCCAGGGCACCCATGACGTCGAAGGCGTCGCCGCGGGTAGCAGTGACGCCTTGCAGGCCATTACGGGCGGCGGCATCCAAGGCGCGGTCCAGGGCGGGTTGGCTGCTGTCCACCAGGGTAACGGTGGCGGCCCCGGCGGCGGCGGCGCGCAGGCCGAAGGCGCCGGTGTGGCAAAATACGTCCAGCATCCGCCCGCCCGGCGCCAGGGCGGCCACCATGTCTCGGTTGGGGCGCTGGTCCCAGAAGAAGCCGGTCTTCTGGCCGGAGAGCGGGTCTATGGGGAAGCGGACGCCGCCCTCCTCCGCCACGGCACCCTCCTGATCCAGGCTGGCAGCGTCGCCGTGCAGCAGGCGCACCTCCTGCGGCAGGCCTTCGTGGACGCGGGCGGCGCTGTCGTTGCGGGCGACGATGGCGCGCAGGGGAAGCAGGTCCAGCAGGGCCGCCGTGATCTCGGGCAGCAGGCGGTCCATGCCGGCGGTGTTGGCTTGCAGGACGGCCACGTCGCCGAAGCGGTCCACGATCAGGCCGGGCAGCCGGTCGGCCTCGGCATAGACGAGGCGGTGGTGCGCGCCGGGAGTGACGCGCGCGCGCAGGGCCACGGCATCGGCCAGGCGGGCGCGGACCCAGGCGGCGCCGATGTCCGCGCCGGGGTCACGGTCCAGCAGGCGGGCGGCGATCAAGCTGCGGGGGTTGAACATGAAGGCGCCGTGCCGCCAGCCGTCATCACCCTCAATCCGGACGACGGTGCCGGGGACCCAGGTGCGGTGGTCGGGGGTGGTGGCGAGTTCGTTGCTGAAAGCCCAGGGGTGGCCGGACTTAAGGCGGCGGTCCTGCTTGGGGTGCAGGCGGATCAGGGGGTGCATGGGGCGGGGGGTATCAGGGTTGGGGAGCGGGGTCACGTCGCTGCGGGCATGTCATGCGCGGCCAAGGACATGCGCCCACTCATCAATCGTGCGGCCGCTCGGGTGTGCCGATGTGCAGACGGCCGTGCTGGACGTGAAGCCAACGCTCTGACGCGCTCGTTGCTGACTTGGCACCGGTGCGGTCGAAAATGGCCCAATCCGGATAAAGCGGCTCTACCCTTATCGAAACTATGTGCAAGCCTGTCGAGAACTCGACGCTGATCTCGGGTAGCCGACCGGTTATGGCGACGCTGGCAATGGTGCCCCGAGTAAGGCAGGCGAGCAGCTTGGGCCAGGGAAGGTTTTCGGTCAGGAAGCTGCACAGGACCGAGCGCCGTCCCTCGACCCGCCAGCCCCATGTCAGGGATAAGCCCATCTCACCCCTGGGATTGCCGATTGATCCGTCGCGCCGTATGCGACCAGGCTGGAGATTGCCGAACTCCAGGAACAAGGCGGACCCATAGCCGCGCCAGGCGTGCGACACGGGAAGGCCGAGCATGGGATCGGTGAATGCAGTGAACATGGCTTGCTGTGCCGCGTATGCAGCGCGGAACGCTCTGGTCGGCTGGTCCCTGTTCAACGCACATAAATCCTGACATCCCCCACCGTTGCCGCTGGCTCCGGCCGGGCCAGGACGCGGACGCGGGATTGGTGGACGCCTTGGGCCACGATGGCTTGGGCGACCCCGGCGGCGTCCAGGGTGGCGCGGCGGGTGACCTCGTCCGTGGGGGTGCCGGGGAGGATGGCGACGACGTCGAACTCGACGGTGGGCTTGCGGGCGCGGGCGGCGGCGACGGCTTGGCGTATGGCGTCGGGGGCGGGTTGGCCGGGCTGGAGGATGAGCAGCGGCGGGGGGCCGGGGTAGGCGGCGGCGCTGACGGGGGCGGGCGGGGCTGCGGGGATGACGGGGGCGGTGCCTGCGCCGGGGCGGAAGGTGTTCTGGTCTATCAGGGTGCAGGCGGGGAGGAGGAGCAGGAGGGCCAGGGTGGCTGGCCTCCCCCTCTCCCTCCGGGAGAGGGTTGGGGTGAGGGAGGCCGCACGCGGTGGCTTTGGTCCTGGGCGGAGTGGTCGTTCCAGGGCGAAGAGCGGCGCTGCTAGATTTCCCTCACCCCGGCCCTCTCCCGAAGGGAGAGGGAGCAGAAAGCATCTCATTGCGCGTAGTCCGGGCATTCGCGGTCCAGGGTGCGTTTAATGCTGTTCAGGTGGAGGCGGGCGGGTTCGTCGCCGCCGGACTGCATCTGGCGGGCGGTGGCTTGGGCGATGGCGTCGGGGACGGGGCGGAGGGGGCGGCCGGTGCTGAGAGCCAGGCGTTGAACCTCGCAGGCGCGCTCCAGGTAGTACAGGTCATCCCAGGCTTCGTGGATGGTGCGGCCCAGGACCATGATGCCGTGGTTGCGCATGAACGCCACGTCGGCGTCGCCCATGCTGGCGGCGATGCGGTCGCCCTCCGCTGTATCGTGCGCCAAGCCGTTGTAGTCCTCGTCCACCACGGTGCGGCCGTAGAACTTGAGGGCGGTTTGGCCAGCCCAGGCCAGCGGCGGGCCGTCCAGCATGGCCAGCGCGGTGGCATTGGGCATGTGGGTGTGGAAGGCGGCCCTCGCCCGCGGGAGGCGCAGGTGCAGGCGGGCGTGAATGTGGAAAGCGGTGACCTCCGGCACCCCCTGCCCGGCTACGACCTTCCCTGAGAAGTCGCAGACCAGGAGGCGGGAGGCGGTGACCTCCCCGAAGCCCCAGCCGTAGGGGTTGACCAGGAACAGCTCGTCCGAGCCGGGGAGCATGGCGGAGAGGTGGTTGCAGATGCCCTCATGCAATCCAAGCCGGTGGCAGGCGCGGAAGCAGGCGGCCAGGTCCACGCGGGCTTGCCAAACGGCATCCCGGTCCAGGGTGTTGGCTAGGGCGGACGCCATCAGGGGCCTCGTGCGTTGAAGGGCGGGTTTGCGGGAACGGGCGGCGGGGGCATGATGCCCCGGCGCAACCAGGGCAGCAAACTATGGACAGCATCATCCCAGCACCCATCACCAACCGCCGCATTGACGCCGTGCGGCTCTGGAACAGCCTGCAGGAGATGGCGCAGATCGGCGCGACGCCGAAGGGCGGGGTGCGTCGGCTGGCGCTGTCGGACCTGGACCGGCAAGGGCGGGACCGGTTCCGGCAGTTGTGCGAGGCCGCCGGGCTGCGGGTGCGGGTGGACGGCATCGGCAACATGTTCGCGCGGCGGGAGGGGACGGACCCTGGGCGGGCGCCGCTGCTGTTCGGCAGCCACCTGGACAGCCAGCCCAGCGGGGGAAAGTACGACGGGGCGCTGGGAGTGATGGCCGGGCTGGAGGTGATGCGGACCTTGGACGACCTGGGCTTGCAGACGGATGCGCCGCTGGAACTGGTGAACTGGACCGACGAGGAGGGAGCGCGGTTCGGGCGGAGCCTGATGGGGTCTGGCGTGTGGGCCGGGGTGTATGACCCGGCAGTTGTCGAGGCGTCAGCGGACCTGGACGGCGTGACGGTCGGGGCGGCGCTGGACAGCATCGGCTACCGCGGGCCGGAGCCGGCGCGGGCGTTCCCGGCGGATGCGTATTTCGAGCTGCATATCGAGCAGGGGCCGATCCTGGAGCGTGAGGGCCGGCAGATCGGCGTCGTGACCGGGGCGCAGGCGCAGGTATGGTGGGACGTGGTGGCGACGGGGCAGGACAGCCACGCCGGGACGACTCCGCCGGATGCGCGGCGGGACGCGCTGGTGTGCGCGGCGCGGGTGGTGGACCTGGTGGACCGGATGATGCGGGCGCGGGGCGCGGACGGGCGGGGGACGGTGGGGCAGATGCAGGTGCTGCCGAACAGCCGGAACGTGATCCCTGGGGAGGTCCGGTTCTCGGTCGAGTTCCGGCATCCGGATGAGGCGGAGGTCGGGCGGCTGGCGGTGCAGTTCCCGCGGGAGGCCGGGTTCGTCGCACGGGACTGCGGGGTGGGGCTGGAGATCACGGAGCTGCTGCGGATGGCGGCGCAGCCGTTCGATGCCGGGTGCGTGGGGCTGGTGCGGGAGGCGGCGGGGCGGCTGGGATATTCGGCCCGGGAGATCGTGTCCGGGGCCGGGCACGATGCGGTGTATGTGGCGCGGCACGTGCCGACGGCGATGATCTTCGTGCCGTGCAAGGACGGGCTGAGCCACAACGAGGCGGAGAGCGTGGAGCCTGGGGAGGCGGAGGCTGGGTGCCAGGTGCTGTTCGAGGCGGTGGTGGCAAGGGCGTGCCGGAGTTTGGTCCGGTGATGTCCTGGGCTGTCCAGGCGCGGTGATGGCCTGGCTGGGGCTGGGACAGCCTGACCCGAAGCGCGGCTGGACTTGGCATGCTTCGGCAGAGTCGAGGTTGCGGCGTGTGAGACCGGCCACCGAAAGCTCTAACCTTTAACAGCTTGCTGGATGTAGAGCGGACAAGCGTCAGCGCCGTGTCCGCCACGGGCCGGCTCCTCCCTGCGGCGGATGGCGCTGCGCTTATCCGCCCTACCCCGTCCGCAGCCGGGCACGGGTCAAAACGTTCGGCAATTGATATAGGATCGTTGAGGCCGCTGCGGATGGGACGGCTGCGCGGCCAGGTGCGGGGCGCTAGGTGCAGGGCATCGAGCCGGCAGAGCGGGACAGGACGGGATGGGATACCGAATCGGCATAGACCTGGGCGGCACCAAGATCGAGGTTGCGGTGCTGGACCCCGCGGGCGTGGTCACGTTGCGCCGTCGTGCTGATACGCCTCGGGACTACGACGGCATCGTGGCGGCCATCTCTGCCCTGGTGGAGGGGGCGGAGCGGCAGTTGGCCGTGCGCGCGACCGTCGGCGTCGGCATCCCTGGCGTCGTCAGCCCCGCCACCGGACTGGTCAAGAACGCCAACACCCAGGCCCTGATCGGGCACGCGCTGGACCAGGACTTGGCGACCGCCCTGCGCCGCCCGGTTCGGGTGGAGAACGACGCCAACTGCTTTGCGCTCAGCGAGGCCGCGGACGGCGCGGGGGCCGGGCGGCATTGCGTGTTCGGCGTCATCCTGGGCACCGGCTGCGGCGGCGGCATCGTGGTGGGCGGCCAGGTGCTGGGCGGGCGCAACCGCATCGCGGGCGAGTGGGGCCACGTCGCCCTGCCGCAGCCGCGCGGGGAGGAATATCCGCAGCCGCGCTGCTGGTGCGGGCAGCATGGGTGCCTGGAGCTTTACCTGGCCGGACCCGGCCTGGCGCGGGACGGCGGCGCGCCGGATGCGGCGGCGGTGTGCGCGCGGGCCGCTGCCGGGGACGCCCCGGCGCAGGCGGCGCTGGACCGTCACGCCGACCGGCTGGCGCGCGGGCTGGCGATGGTGCTGAACGTGCTGGACCCGGACGTGGTGGTGCTGGGCGGCGGCCTGTCCAACATGGCGCACCTGTACGAGCAGGTGCCGGCGCTGCTGCGCGGCTACGTGTTCAGTGACGGGCTGGACACGCCGGTGGTGAAGAACCGGCACGGCGACAGCAGCGGCGTGCGCGGGGCGGCGTGGCTGTGGCCTGCGGAGGGATAAGGCGCCGAACGCAGAGTGTCGAGGAGAAGGAGGCCTGCTGCTCCCTCTCCCTCCGGGAGAGGGTCGGAGTGAGGGAAGCCCAGCAGCGTCGTACCATGGCAATGCAGGATGTGCTTGCAATGAAGGAGCTTTGTGCGTGCGGCTTCCCTCACCCCGGCCCTCTCCCGGAGGGAGAGGGAGCAGGCACCTTCTGTTCCATAACCTCCACGCTATGACCCCCGCCCTCTGCCGCGACTGCGGTGTCTCGCCCGTAGGCCCCACATGCCCCGCCTGCGGCTCCCGCCGGATCGTCCGCCACGCCGAGCTGTTCAGCCTGGCCGTCGCCCACGTGGACTGCGACGCCTTTTTCGCCAGCGTCGAGAAGCGGGACAGGCCGGAGCTGGCGGGGCGGCCCGTCATCGTCGGGGGCGGCGTGCGGGGGGTGGTGGCGGCGTCATGCTACGTCGCGCGTATGCACGGCGTCCGCAGCGCCATGCCGATGTGGCAGGCCCTGCGCGCCTGCCCGGATGCCGAGGTCATCCGCCCCGACATGCCGAAGTACGCCGCCGCCGCCCGGCACATCCGCACCTTGATGCAGGACCTGACGCCGCTGGTGCAGCCGCTGTCCATAGACGAGGCCGCGCTGGACCTGTCCGGCACCCAGGCGCTGCACGGTGCCCCGCCCGCCGCCGTCCTGGCGCGCTTCGCGCTGCGGGTCGAGGGGGAGGTCGGCGTCACGGTCTCCGTCGGCCTATCCCGCAACCGGCTGCTGAGCAAGCTGGCCGCCGGGCGCGACAAGCCCAGGGGATTTGCAGTCCTGGGGAGCGAAGCCGCGGCGGTGCTGGCCGGGGAACCCGTCCGCCTGCTGCCCGGCGTCGGCCCGGCACAAGAGCGCAAGCTGCACGCACTGGGCCTCACGCACCTCATGCACCTGCAGGCGCTGGACGACCGCGCCGCGCGGGAGCGCCTGGGCGACGACGGCCCAGCGCTGGCCCGCCGCGCCCGGGGGGAGGACGGGCGCGTCATCACCCCCGACCGGGATACCAAGTCGGTCAGCGCCGAAACCACCTTCGACGCCGACCTGTCCGACCCGTCGCTGCTGGAGCGGCACCTGTGGCGCATGGCGGAGAAGCTGGCGCGTCGGCTGCGGGAGGGCGGGTTCTCGGCAGGGGGCGTGGTGCTGAAGCTGAAGACCGCGCGCTTTGCGACCCGCACGCGCAACGCCCGCCTGCCCGGGCCGACGGCGCTGCCGGACAGCCTGTTCGCCGCCGGGCGGTCGCTGCTGCTGCGGGAGGCCGATGGGACGGCGTTCCGGCTGATCGGCCTGGGGGCCAGCCCCTTGCTGCCGGGGGCGCTGGCGGACCAGCCGGACCTGGCCGACCCCCACGCGCCCCGGCGGGCAGCGGCGCAGCGGGCGGTGGACGCGCTGCGCGGGCGGTTCGGGGAGGGCGTCATCAAGCGGGGACGGGGGTTGTAGGGGAGCCGCATCCGCGGGGTCGGCGGCGCTGCCAGGACCTGGGCACCTGCCTCATCGTCCGCGGCGCGCTGTTGCCCGCCTGCACCCCCCGCCGTATCGTGCGCCCCTCCCCCACGCATCCCGGACCCTTCCCCATGGACCTCATCGCCGAACGCCTGGACCGCATCAGCCCCAGCCAGACCATCGCCATCAGCAGCAAGGCGCGGGCGCTGAAGGCCGGGGGGCGGGACATCATCAGCCTGTCCGCCGGGGAGCCTGACTTCGACACCCCGGACAACGTGAAGCAAGCGGCCATACGCGCCATCCAGGATGGGGACACCAAGTACACCGACGTGGCCGGCACGATGGCGCTGCGGAAGGCGGTTGCGGCCAAGTTCAAGCGGGACAGCGGGCTGGATTATGCGCCGGAGGAGATCATCATCTCCACGGGCGGCAAGCAGGTCATCTTCAACGCGATGGTCGCCACGCTGAACGTGGGGGACGAGGCGATCATCCCGACGCCGTGCTGGGTCAGCTATCCCGACATCGTCTCCTTGGCGGACGGCACGCCGGTGTTCGTGCCGTGCGGGCAGAACAACGGCTTCAAGCTACGGGCCGAGGACCTGGAGGCTGCGATCACGCCGCACACCAAGTGGCTGATGCTGAACAGCCCCTGCAACCCCACGGGCGCGGCCTACACGCGGGCGGAGCTGCGGGAGGTCGCCGACGTGCTGCTGCGCCACCCGAACGTGTGGGTGTTCACGGACGATATCTACGAGAAGCTGGTCTATGGGGACTTCAAGTTCTCGACGCTGGTGGAGGTGGAGCCGCGGCTGCGGGACCGCACCGTGACCATGAACGGGTGCAGCAAGGCTTACGCGATGACCGGCTGGCGCATCGGCTTCGCCGGCGGCCCGGCGAAGCTGGTCAAGGCCATGGACAAGCTGCAATCCCAGAGCACCAGCAACACCAGCAGCGTCAGCCAGGCCGCGGCGGTCGAGGCGCTGAACGGGCCGCAGGGCTTCATCGGGGAGATGGTGGAGGTCTATCAGGCCCGCCGCGACATGGTGGTGTCCATGCTGAATGGGGCGCCTGGCATCAACTGCCACACGCCGGAGGGGGCGTTCTACGTTTTCCCCGGCATACACGGCTGCATCGGCAAGACCAGCCGCGGGGGCAAGGCGATCACCGACGACGAGAGCTTCGTGCTGGCGCTGTTGGATGAGGAGGGGGTGGCCGCCGTCCACGGCAGCGCCTTCATGTATCCCGGCCACATCCGGATCAGCTACGCCGCGGCGACGGAGCAGCTTCGGACGGCATGCGAGCGGATACAGCACTTCTGCGAGGGGCTGCGGTGATGTCCGTCCCCCTCTCCCTCCGGGAGGGGGTCGGGGTGAGGGAGGACGCAAGGGCAGGCTTTGGCCTACTTGGGGCTGGCTCACGGTGGCAAGTCGTGTCCACTGCGCGCGGAGACGTCCTTTGAATTCCGTGGTCCGTCCTGTGGGCCTTCCTCATCCCGGCCCTCTCCCGGAGGGAGAGGGAGCAGGCATTGCCCCTGCCCTGGCCCGGCGGCTGGCGCGCGTGCCCGTCGCGGCGACCGTGGCCATGACGATCAAGGCGCGCGCCATGCGGGACGCGGGCGTGCAGGTGATCTCGCTGACCATCGGGGAGCCGGACTTCGCCAGCCCGCCCCATGCCATCGAGGCGGCGCACGCCGCGGCGCTGTCCGGGGACACAAAATATCCGCCGCAGGACGGCCAGCCCGCGCTGAAGCGCGCCATACAGCGCAAGTTCCAGCGGGACAGCGGCCTGGATTACGCGCTGGACGAGATCACCGTCGGCAACGGCGGCAAGGGCGTCATCTTCAACGCCCTGATGGCCACGGTGGACGAGGGCGATGAGGTCGTGATCCCCGCGCCCTACTGGGGCGCCTACCCGCTGATGACGCGGGTAGTTGGGGGCGAGCCGGTGATCGTCACCTGCCCGCAGAACAACGGCTTCAAGCTGCGGCCCGAGGACCTGGACGCCGCCATCACGCCGCGCACCAAGTGGCTGATCCTGAACAGCCCCAACAACCCGACCGGGGCCGCCCTGTCCGCGGACGAGTTGCGCGCGCTGGGCGAGGTGATGCTGCGCCACCCGCACGTCTGGATCATGTCGGACGACATGTATGAGCACCTAGTGTTCGACGGCGCGCACGCGACGATGGCCGCCGCGGTGCCGGCGCTGCGGGACAGGGTGCTGACCGTCACCGGCGTGTCCAAGACCTATGCCATGACCGGCTGGCGCGTCGGCTTCGCCGGGGGGCCGCGGGCGCTGGTCAAGGCGATGGTCAACATGCAGGGCCAGGTCGCCGCTGGCGTGTCCACGGTGGGGCAGGCGGCGGCAGCGGCGGCGCTGGACGGACCGCAGGACGCCGTGCCCGGCATGGCCGCGGCCTATCGGCGGCGGCGGGACCTGGTGGTGGACATGCTCAACACCGCGCCGGGCATGTTCTGCCACAGGCCGGAGGGGGCGTTCTACGTCTATCCCTCGGTTGCCGGGTGCCTGGGCAAGACGACGCCTGCAGGGACGCGGCTGGACACGGACGAGGACTTCGCGCTGGCCTTGTTGCAGGAGCAGCACGTGGCGCTGGTGCATGGGGCGGCGTTCGGCATGTCCCCGCATGTGCGGATCAGCTACGCGACCAACGATGCGTCGCTGGCGGAGGCGTGCCGGCGGATCGTGGCGTTCTGCGCATCGCTGCGGTGAGCGGGCTGCTCGCTGCTTCCTTTGGGAGAGGGTTGGGGTGAGGGAGGCCCCATACACCACTCCTGGACCCGCGACAGACCAGTCCCGTCCAGGACGGAGCAGCCCAGTCGGCCCGTGGACTGCCGCGCCGCCGCACTCCTCGCTATGACAGACCCTGTTCGGGAGATCATCCGCCCAGGCCGCGATACCGACGCTGCGGAGGTGATCGCCCTCATCACCCGGTGCTGGGCCGACTACCCTCCCTACGCCCCGGACCTGGACGGCACGGAGCGCGGCCTGCTTGCGCCTGCTGCCCACTATGCCGCCCGGGACGGCGTCCTATGGGTGGCGGAGGCGGCGGGTGCCGTCGTCGGCATGGTGGCCGCCGTACCGCATGGGGACGACGGGTGGGAGGTGTGCCGGATGTATGTCCATCCCAGCCGGCACGGCGCCGGGCTGGCGCATCGGCTGCTGGACGTGGCGGAGGCCCATGCGCTGGCGGCTGGTGCCGCGCGGCTGGTGCTGTGGACCGACACGCAGTTCGACCGGGCGCACCGCTTCTACGAACGGCGCAGCTACGTGCGCGCCGGGCCAATCCGGGTGCTGCCGGAGGACCCCGGCATCCTGGAGTTCGGCTACGCGAAGCCCGTGCAGGGCGTCATGGTGCTGGATGCCGCGGGCGCGGCCTCTGCAGTGCGGCGCATGGCGGACATCTTGGTGGCCTGCGTGGACCAGGGTGCCAACGTTTCGCTGCTCGCGCCGCTTGCGCCTGCAGAGGCGGAGGCCGTCATGCGGGCGGCGGCCAGCGGCGCGGCGCAGGGACGTTGCGTGCTGGTGGCGGCATGGGACCGCGGCGTATTGGCCGGTACCGTGCGCCTACAACTCGACACCCCGCCGAATGCGCGGCACCGGGCCGAGGTTGCGGGGCTGCTGGTGCATCCGGACCACCGCCGCCGCGGACTGGCGCGCCGGCTGATGGCGGCGTTGGAGGCGGAAGCCATCAAGGCCGGGCGGACGCTGCTGGTGCTGGACACCGATCCCGACAGCCTGGCGGCAACCATGTATGCGCGGATGGGCTGGATGCGGGCGGGTGTCATTCCGGAGTATGCGCGCGACGCCGCGGGGAAGCCTGTGGGGACGGAATATTTCTGGAAGGCGGTTGCGGGCGCCTGACCCGCGGGCCGGTTGCCCCGCCGCGGGGAAACCGGCCTACGCAGCTGCCCTCGCCCTAGTTTGCGGGCGATACCTGCACCGGCGCCGGCGGGCCGGCGGTCGGCGACCCCTGGGCGATGATGCGTCCGTCGTCCACCACCAGCGTCGCCGCGGTGCAGTCAGTGATGCCCGTGGCCTCAAGGCTGCGCCCGCCCTCGAACATTACCCGCACCTCGGTCACGCACGCCTTGCCCGGCGCGGCGAAGGTCTGGCTGTGGTTCTTGGTGATCGGGCCTTTCTCCGTCAGGTCGCGCGTGCTGCCGTCGGTCAAGGTCACGCTGGCCTTGGCGATGGTCGCCTCCGCCGTGTTCTTGAGCGTGTAGTTGCGGATTTGGCTGCTGCCGGGGGTCGAGCGGTCGTAGGACTGCGTCGCGTCCTTGGACTGGCCGAGCGCTGCCCCTGGCAGGGCGGCCAGGGTGGCCAGGATCAGAAGCTGCTTAGCAGGCATCGCAAGTCCCCTAGTCGGACTGGATGTTGCCATCCAGCCCCTGCTTGTTGGCGGGACTGCGGCGGCCCGGGGCGCCGTGGTCCTCCTCGCCATGCGCGCCTTCGACCTTATGGCCGCCGCGCTGGCTGCCGCCGTGGCCTGCCGCGCCGGTGCCCGCGCCGCTGCTGCCGGCGATGCCCATGCTGCCGTCGCCATCCTCGCCGATGCCTTCGGTGCCGAAGCCGTCCTTGCGGCTGCTGGGCTGGGTCTTGTCGTTCATGGCGGATGCCTCCCGTTATGTGCTGGTGCCGCGGTCAACGGGTGGGCGGGCGCCGGGCTGCATCGGCTGGAGGTGACAAGGTTGTGTCCCCCTCTGCCGCGCGAAGGGACCTATGGTTGACGAAGGGCCAACGAGACCCGCATCCAGGAGGCCACGCCATGTCCGCACATCCCCCGCCGGTTCCGCCTGCCAACCGCAGCACCAAGGGGCCGGGCGACCCCAATGCCTCCACCGCCGGCAAGCAGCACCCGATCCACCCGGACAAGGCGCCCGACACCGCCGAGCAGGGAGACCACGCCAACGTGCAACAGAACACCAAGCACCCGGGGTCGCGCGGGGACCGCTAGGCCGGCGGCAGCCCGGCAACGGCTCGCCCCGGGCGTTGCAGACGGATGCGTTTGGGTCAGTCTTCCCAGACCGCCGCCCGCTTCTGCAGGAAGGCGTCAATCCCCTCCGCCGCGTCGGCCTCCGCCATGTTGCGCGCCATTACAGCCGAGGCATAGCTGTAGGCGTCCGCCAGCGGCATCTCCGCCTGGGCGTGGAAGGCCGGCTTGCCGATGCCGACCGCGGCCCGGCTCTTGCCGGCGATCCGCCGGGCCAGCGCCCAGACCTCGCCGTCCAGCGCCGCCAGGGGCACGGTGCGGTTCACCAGGCCCAGCGCCGCCGCCCGCGCGGCGTCCACCATGTCCCCGGTCAGCAGCATCTCCATGGCGGTCTTGCGCCCCACGGCGCGCGACAGCGCCACCATGGGGGTCGAGCAGAACAGGCCGATGTCCACGCCAGGCGTCGCGAACCGCGTGCCATCCGCCGCCACCGCAAGGTCGCAGGTGGCGACGAGCTGGCATCCCGCCGCCGTCGCCACGCCATGCACCCGGGCGATGACCGGCGCCCGCAGCCCGGTGATGCGCAGCATGAGGGCGGAGCACTGCGTGAACAGCGCCGCCAGGCCTGCCGGATCCAGCCCCCGCAACTCGCGCAGGTCGTGCCCGGCGCAGAAGGCCGGCCCCGCCCCTGCGATCACCACCACGCGCACGGCGCGGTCGGCGTGGATGGCGTCCAGTTCTGCGTGCAGCGCGGCCATAAGGGGCGCGGACAGGGCGTTGCGGGCGGCGGGACGGTTGAGCGTGAGCCAGGCGACGCCGTCCCGGTCCTCCCGCAGCAGCAGCCGGTCGTCGGTCATGGCTGGACCCTCCTGGGTGTGGCAGCGGAAGGATAGCGGGCAAAGGCTCGTTGACACAGAGCGGGCTTGCTTCTCCTCATCCTCTTCCAGAGAAGGGAGCAGTGCGCTCCCGTTGCACCCTCTACGCTGCCGGGGCACACCGCGGGAGGTGCAAATGGAGGAGGTCCACGCATGATCACGCCCGCCTACGTCCAGGCCATGGCCGCCTACAACGCCGAGATGAACCGCCGCCTCTATGCCGCCGCCGCGCGGCTGCCGGATGAGGAGCGGCGGCGGGACCGTGGCGCGTTCTGGCGCTCGATCCATGGCACGTTCAACCACCTGCTGTGGGCGGACAGGATGTGGATGGCGCGTTTCGACGGATGGGCAAAGCCCGAGGCGGCCCTGGCGGACAGCGGCGGGCTGCATCCGGACTTCGCCGGGACAAGGGATGCGCGGGTGGATGCGGACCTGGATCTGCGTGAGTGGGCGGCGCGGGTGCGGCAGGAGTGGCTGGATGGTACGACGGCCTGGTTCAGCGGCGCGACAGGGCGGGAGCAGGTGCGGCCGACGGCGCTGCTGGTGGCGCACATGTTCAACCACCAGACGCATCACCGCGGCCAGGCCCATGCCATGTTGACGGCAGCAGGGGAGCGGACCGGGGACACGGACCTTTGGCTGACCGAGCTGTAGCGGGATTGGCATAGGCGGACGAACGCGCAGCGCAGCCTTCTACCGCAGCGGGACCGTCATGGCAGCGATGACGGCCTGCGTGTCCGGACGCACCCCACGCCACCAGGCGAAGGCCTCCGCCGCCTGCTCCACCAGCATCCCCACCCCGTCCGCCAGCCGTCCCGCCCCGGCGTCCCGCGCCAGGCGCAGGAAGGCGGTCAGGCCCATGCCGTAAGCCATGTCGTAGGCCAGGCACCCCGGCGCGAACGCCGGCGCGGCGATGCCGGGCAGCGCGCCGTGCAGGCTGGCCGAGGTGGCATTGACCACCACGCCGAACCCGCCTTGCGGCCCGCCCTGCCCGGCGGCGGACACCGGCCCGTGCGGGGCGAAGTGCCGGGCCAGCTCCGCGGCGCGTCCCGGCTCCCGGTTGGCGATCACGACCTCTGCCGGGCGCTGCTCCAGGATGGGCAGGATGGCGCCGCGTGCCGCGCCGCCCGCGCCCAGCACCAGCACGCGCCGGCCCTGCAGCGGGCAGCCCAGGTTGGCCACGATGTCCCGCACCAGACCGATGCCGTCGAAGTTGTCGGCGTCCGCCGCGCCGCTGTCGAAGCGCAGCGCGTTGACCGCCCCAGCCTGCCGCGCCCTGTCCAGCAGACGGTCCGCATAGGCGGCGGCGTCCAGCTTGAAGGGCACCGTCACGTTCAGCCCCCGTCCGCCCGCGGCCCGGAAGGCGTCGGCGGCAGCGGCGAAGCCGTCCAGCGGCGCCAGGAGGGCCTCGTAGCTCATGTCCTGCCCGGTCGCGGCGGCAAAGGCCATGTGGATGGCGGGAGACTTCGAGTGCCCGACGGGGTTGCCGATGAGGGCGTAGCGGCAGGTCATCGCGCCGCCGGGCGGCGCGCGGAGGGGGGTGGAGCCATGCCGTCCTATAGCGTCCCTGCCGCGCGCTGTGCCAGAGGTTGGGACGGCAGGCCGGGATGGCAGGCCGGACCGGAAGGGGCGCGCAGGCCGTTGCCGCGCCGGGCCGCGCGCCCTACCTCTGTGGGATGCGACGCCTTGCGCTGCCTGTCCTGCTGCTGCTCTCCGCCCCGGTCCGGGGCGAGCCGGTGCGCGCGCATTACCAGGCCTATGCCGCGGGGCTGCCGGTGGCGGCGATGGACGCGGACTGGGACGTGCAGCCCGGTGCCTACCGGGTCCACCTGGCGTTCCGCACCCTCGGCCCCCTTGCGCTGGCCTACCGCGGCGGCACCGACAGCGTGGCGGAGGGACGGTTCGATGCCGGGCGGGCGCTGCCCCGGCGGTTCTACAGCGCAGGCGTGCTGCGCGGGCAGCAGCGGGTGACGCAGTTGGACTATGCCGGCGATTCGCCCCAGGTCCGCCAACTCGTGCCGCCGAACGACGAGGAGCGCGAGGCGGTGCCGCCTGCCGAGCAGGCCGGCACCACCGACAGCCTGAGCGCCCTGGCCCTGCTGGTGCGGCAGGTGAACCTGACGGGTCGCTGCGACGGCCAGGTCCGCACCTTCGACGGGCGACGCCTGGGGGAGATGGCCGCCCGCACCGGCCCGGTGCAGGAACTGGAGCCGACCAGCCGCTCTAGCTACGCCGGCCCGGCGCTGCGCTGCGATTTCGAAGGGCGGCAGCTCGGCGGCTTCATCCGCGATGGCGACCGCGAGGCGCTGCGCCGGCCCCAACGTGGCACGGCCTGGTTCGCCGCGGCCACGCCGGGCGGGCCGAGGCTGCCGGTGCGGGTGGCGGTGCAGACGCGCTGGGTGGGCGAGGTGACGATGTATGTGACGGGGCCGTAGCGGGGGAGTGTCCTGCTCCCTCTCCCTTCGGGAGAGGGCCGGGGTGAGGGAGGCCAATAGCGCCGCTGCTGCCCAAAGCGCCTGCTGCGGTCCTCGGAGCCTGCACCTGGGTGCTGGCGGCTTCCCTCACCCCGGCCCTCTCCCGAAGGGAGAGGGAGAAGCGCTCCTTAATGCCCCAGGTTGCTGGCGGCAAAGGCGGCCTTTTGCTCCGGCGTGGCCTCACGCTGGTGCTGGGCTTGCCATTGCTTGTAGGGCATTCCGTAGATCGCCTCGCGCGCATCGGGGTCGGGCATGGCGATGCCGCGGGCCTCGGCGGCCTCCCGATACCAGCGGGACAGGCAGTTGCGGCAGAAGCCGGACAGGGTCATGAGGTCTATGTTCTGCACGTCCGTCCGCTCCTGCAGGTGCTGGACCAGGCGGCGGAAGGCGGCAGCCTCCAGCTCGGTGCGGGTGGCGGCGTCCATCTCGGGGGTTGGCATGGGCTGGGTGCTCCAGTTGCTCGCGCTGGCATAGATGGCGTGCGGGACCGCGCCGCACCACCACCCGCCCGCCACCATCCGCCGGACTGCCTCTATGCCGCCGCCGGCTCTTCGTCCGCCAGGACCTGCCGGGTCTCCGGAGCATCCAACTGCCAGGGCACCAGCAGCACCGAGACATCGGGGCCGCCATGGCGCAGCACCTGCGCCCGCAAGCGCTGGGCGCGGCGGGTGTGCAGCAGGCTTTCCCACCAACGGGCGCCGGCCAGCTCGCCCATCACCACGACCACGGGGCGGCCCGGGCAGCGTCGGCGCAGCGCCTCGATCTCGCGCAGCAGGGGCGCCAGCACGCTGCGATACGGCGACGGCTCAATCAACAGGGTGGGAGGCGGCAGGCCGGAGTCGCGGGCGGGCTGCTCGACGAAGCGTGCCCACTCGTGGCGCAGGCGGAACTCGTGCGCCTCGGCGTCCGGGCCGTCCAGGTCAGTCAGGTGCAGGGCCGTCACGTCCGGGGACAGCCGGGCCGCAACCTGCACTGCCTGCTGCGCCATGCGGTCCCAGCGCTCCAGCGGGATCACCACCACTGGCGGCGCGTGGTCCCGCAAATCCATCGCGCGCCGGCTGCCAACCAGCACCTGCCGCTCCAAATCGCGGTAGTAGCGGCGGATCAGGCGCAACAAGCCGAGCGTCAGTGGGATCACCAGCAGCGTCAGCCAGGCGCCTTCGGTGAATTTGGCGACCAGGATGATGACCAGCGCCGCCCCGGTGGCCAGCGCACCCAACCCATTCACGCCCAGGCGCAGCCGGTCCACGTGCCCGCCCGCCTGCCGCCGCCAATGCACCGCCATGCCCGCTTGGCTGAGAGTGAACGACAGGAAGGCGCCGACCGCGAACAGCGGGATCAGCCGGTCGGTGATGCCGCCGAACGCTGCGAGCAGCCCGCCCGCCCCTGCCGCCAGGAACAGCACCCCCGCGGTATAGACCAGCCGCCGCCCCGGCACCGCGAACGCCTTGGGCAGGTAGCCGTCAGCCGCAACCAGCCGGCACAGCCGGGGAAAGCCGACGAAGCTGGTGTTGGCCGACAGGCACAGCACCGCCAGCACGCTGCCGATGGTGACGTAGTACAGCCACCCCCGCCCCCACACCGCCGCCACGAGTTGCGATAGGACGCTCTGGTAGCCATCGGCATCCTGGTCCATCGCATGCAGGCCGTAGCTGCGCGCGAGGTAGGCGATGCCCAGCAGCAGCAGGCCCAGCACGGCGCAGATGATGGCCAGGGTGCGGTGGGCGTGCTTGACCGCCGGCTCCTTGAAGGCGCCGACGCCGTTGCTGACGGCCTCCACCCCCGTCATCGCCGTGCAGCCCGCGGCGAAGGCGCGCAGCACCAGCCAGAGGGTGACGGCCCCGGCGGCGGTGCCGGGCTGCGGCGGCGGCTCCACCGGGACGGGATGGCCGCCCGCTGCCCAGGCCGCCCAGGCGCCGATGGCCAGGATGACAGATAGGGTGACGATGAAGAGATAGGTCGGCACCGCCAGGACCATCCCGGATTCCTTGGTGCCGCGCAGGTTCACGAAGGTGATCGCCGCCAGCACCGCAAGGCACAGCGGCAGGGTGTAGGCGTGCAGGCTGGGCGCCGCAGAGGTCAGCGCTGCAACGCCGGCCGAAATGCCGACCGCGACGTTCAGCATGTAGTCCACCATCAGCGCCGCCGCTGCCAGCAGCCCGGCGTTGTGGCCCAGGTTCTCCCGCGCGACGGTATAGCTGCCGCCGTTGCTGGGGTAGGCGGCGATGGTCTGCCAGTAGGACGCGCAGAGCACCGCCAGCAGCACCAGGATCACCCAGGTGATCGGCTGCACGGCGGCTGTGCCCGCTGTGCCCACGACGGCCAGCACGGTCAACATCGCCTCCGGTCCGTAGGCGGCGCTGCCCAGGCCGTCCAGGCCCATTGCCGGCACGCCTTCCAGCGCGCCGATCTTGCGCCCCTCGGCCTCCCGGTTGGCGAGCCTGCGTCCGAGCAGGAGGGTGGTGAAGGACATGGAGGCCTCATGCTGGATGCGGTGGGGTGGTGCGGGCAACGCCGTAGGACGTGCGGTGCGCCGCCTGCAAGCAGAGAACGCTGTCGGGGCGTGGCGCGGCTGCATCAGTATCAGGACTGTGCCTCTGCTCCCTCCTCCTTCGGGAACGGGAGCAGGCAGTCTTTCCTTGAGGCCTGGCCCAATGCGGGCTGACGCCGCATAGTGCGCCCGGCAGTTGGAGGCGGCATGTACTGGGACGATGGGCGCGCGCGCGCGGCGCTGCGGGCGATGTTCGACGCTGCCGTGGCGAGTGCCGATCCCCGCCGGGTGCTGGCCGCGCATCTGCCGCCGCTGTCCGAACTGCCTCCCGGCGGGCGCGTCGTCGTCGTCGGGGCAGGCAAGTCCGCGGCGGTGATGGCGGCGGCTCTGGAGGACGCCTGGCCGGACGTGCCCATGACCGGCGTTGTCGTCACGCGCTACGGTCACGGCCATCCCACCCGGCGCATCGAGGTTCTGGAGTCCTCGCACCCTGTCCCCGACGCCAACTCGGAGAGCGGTGCCCGCCGCGTGCTGGATGCCGTGCGCGGCCTGGGGCCGGACGACTTTGTGCTGGCGCTGATGTCCGGCGGCGCCTCCGCCCTGATGGAGCTGCCCGCGCCGGGGCTGACGCTGGACGACGCCGACCGGGTGAACCGCGCCTTGCTGCGCTCCGGGGCCGCCATCGGCGAGATGAACTGCGTCCGCAAGCACCTGTCCGCCATCAAGGGCGGACGCCTGGCCGCTGCCGCGGCGCCGGCCCGCGTCATCACGCTCGTGATCTCTGACGTGCCCGGCGACGACCCCGCCACCATCGGCAGCGGCCCCACCGTGCCCGACCCCACCACCTGGGCCGACGTGCGCGCCATCGCGGCCCGGCACGGCCTGACCTTGCCGCGCAATGACGGCCCCGAAACCCCCAAGCCCGGGGAGGTCGTGCCGGACCTGCGCATGATCGCCACGCCCCTGATGGCCTTGCACGCCGCCGCCGCCGCCGCCCGCGCGCACGGCCTGACGCCGCTGATCCTGGGCGACGCGCTGGAAGGCGAAAGCCGGGAGCTTGGCACCGTCATGGCCGGCGTCGCCGCCAGCGCCCGCCTGCACGGCCTGCCCCTGCCCGGCCCCTGCGTGCTGCTGTCGGGCGGAGAGACCACCGTCACCATCGGTGCCGGCCCGGCCGGGCGCGGCGGGCGCAACACGGCCTTCCTGCTGGGCCTGGCGCTGGCGCTGCGCGGCACGCCGGGCATCTGGGCGCTGGCTGGCGACACCGACGGGATTGACGGGACGGAGGACGCGGCGGGCGCCGTCGTCACCCCCACGACGCTGGCGCGCGCCCGCGCCGCCGGGCTGGATCCGGCGGGGGTGCTTCGGGCGCACGACAGCTATGGTCTGTTCGACGCAGTGGGCGACCTGGTCCGCACGGGTCCGACCTTGACCAACGTGAATGACCTGCGCGCCATCCTGGTCGCATAAAGGACTCCCCTCTCATGGCTCCACGCGAGAAGATGCGCCGCCGCCGGCGCACGAAGATCATCGCCACGCTCGGCCCCGCCAGCGCCACGGCGGAGATGCTGGCCCGGCTGTTCCAGGGCGGGGCGGATGTGTTCCGCCTGAACTTCAGCCACGGCACGCATGAGGACCACCTGGCGCGCATCGGGATGATCCGCGCGCTGGAGGAGCATACGGGCCGGCCCATCGGCATCCTGGCGGATGTGCAGGGGCCGAAGCTGCGGGTCGGACGCTTCCAGGCTGGGCGTGTGACGCTGCAGACGGGGCAGCCCTTCCGGCTGGACCTGTCCCCGGTGCCCGGCGATAGCCGCCGGGTACAGTTGCCGCACACCGAGATCATCGAGGCCGCGGGCATCGGCACCAGCTTGCTGCTGGACGACGGCAAGCTTCGCCTGCGCGTCGTGCATGTCCGGGGGGATCACCTTGAGTGCGAGGTCGTGACCGGCGGCCCCCTATCCGACCGCAAGGGCGTGAACGTCCCCGACGTGGCCCTGCCGATCCCGGCGCTGACGGCCAAGGACCGGCTGGACCTGGACTTCGCGCTGCTGCACGGCGTGGACTACATCGGCCTGAGCTTCGTTCAGCGCGGGGAGGACGTGGCAGAGGCCAAGGAGATCGCCGCCGGACGCGCGTGGATCATGACGAAGATGGAGAAGCCACAGGCGCTGGACAACATGGACGACATTCTTGCGCTGTCCGACGCCGTGATGGTCGCCCGCGGCGACCTGGGCGTGGAGCTGCCGCCGGAGGAGGTGCCGTTGGCGCAGAAGCGCATCATACGCGCGGCGCGGGAGCGCGGCATCCCGGTGGTGGTGGCGACGCAGATGCTGGAGAGCATGATCTCGGCTCCTGCCCCCACGCGCGCCGAAGCATCGGATGTGGCGACGGCGGTGTTCGACGGTGCCGACGCTGTGATGCTGAGCGCGGAGAGCGCCGCCGGGCAGTATCCGTATGAGGCTGTGAACATGATGGACCGCATCGTGGCGCGGGTGGAGCGCGACCCCGGCTGGCGCGCGCTGATGGAGGGCAGCCGGCCCGCGCCGGAGCGCACGGCGGCGTCGGCCATTGCCGCGGCATCCCGCCAGGTGGCGCAGACCGTGGGGGCGGCGGCCATCGCGGCCTTCACGCTGGGCGGCAGCACGGCGCTGCGCGTGGCGCGGGAGCGTCCGGACTGCCCGGTGCTGGGCCTGACGACCAGCTTGCAGACGGCCCGGCGGCTGGCGGTGGTGTCCGGCGTCCATGCGGTGGTGACAGGGGAGCTGCACACCATGACCGAGACCGTCACGCGGGCGACGCGGATTGCGCGGATGGAAGGGTTTGCTAAGCCGGGCGATGAAGTGGTTGTGACGGCCGGCGTGCCGTTCAACCAGCCGGGGACGACCAATGCGCTGCGGGTGGCGCAAGCTTAGGAGCAATGCGGCTGCAAGAACGGCCTGCTCCCGTTCCGTCCGAGAGAGGGAGCGGGAAGCGGGGCGCCTCAGACCAACACCGAGCATGAAGCCCTGAATGACCGACCTGCCCTGGATACAGCGTGCGCCCGGCCTGCCCTACTTTGTCACGGAGCATGGCGATGCCTGGACCCCCATCGGGCAGAACGACGCCATCCCTTGGGTGGACTGGAACCCGCTGCTGCACCGGCAGGACCTGCCGGCGGTGGCCGGGCACCTGGCGTGGCTGCGGATGCAGGGCGTGACATGCCTGCGGTTCATGCTGGAATACGCGGAGTCCGGCGGCCACTTTTTCGAGCAGCCGGCGGGCACCTTCAACCCGGTGCTGGTGCAGGCGTGGGACGACCTGTTCCAGCTTTGCGCGCAGGCCGGGCTGCGGCTGCTGCTGACGCCGCTGGACACCTACTTCCATTGGGTCCGGTGGGACCTGCATCCCTACAACAGCGCCAACGGCGGCCCGTGCGACGCCCGCACCAGCCTGATGGCGGATCCCGGAGTCCGCCGGCTGGTCAAGGCCCGGCTGCAATTCGCCACCGAGCGCTGGGGCGGCAGCGGCACCCTGTTCGCTTGGGACCTGTGGAACGAGATGCACCCCGTCCAGGGCGAGGACCGGCCTGGCATCTTCGAGGACTACATCGGCGACGTCGGCCCCTTCCTGCGCGACGTGGAGCTGCGCGCGCACAGGCGCAGCCACCCGCAATGCGTGTCGGTGTTCGGGCCGGAGCTGCATTGGAAGCCCTGGCTGAACGCGGCGGTATTCCGCCATCCCGCGCTCGACTTCGCGAACAACCATTTCTATGAGGAGGGGACGATTGACCATCCCTCCGACACCGTCGCCCCTGCGCTGGCCGTAGGCAAGCTGGTGCGGGAGGCGTTGGCGGAGATCACGGACCAGCGCCCGTTCTTCGACAGCGAGCACGGGCCGATCCACACCTTCAAGGACCACCGCCGGACCCTACCGGACGAGTTCGACGACGAGTACTTCCGGCATATCCAATGGGCGCACCTGGCGTCCGGCGGCGCGGGCGGCGGGATGCGCTGGCCGAACCGGCATCCGCACCGGCTGACGCACGGGATGCGGCGGGCGCAGCGAGGCTTGGCGGACTTCCTGCCGCTGGTGGACTGGACGCACTTCGACCGCCGCCCGCTTGACCCGGTGCTGGACGACCCGGACGTGGCCTGCTTCGCCTGTGGGGACGCTCGGCAAGCCGTGCTGTTCCTGCTGCGGACCGGGCCGCTGCTGGAGGACGGCCGGGTGGACCCGGCAGTGCGGCGTAGGTTGAACGTGCTGGTGCCGGGGCTGGCCGGCCCGTGCCGGGCGGCGCTGTGGGACACGCAGGCCGGGATTGCGGCAGGGGAGGCGCCGGTGCGGACGATGAACGACGGTGTGCGGGTGGAGGTGCCGGCCTTTGCCGTAGGTGTCGCCGTAGCATTGCGGGCGGCGTAGGAGCACGGCGGGACGCGCGCGGGCGCCAGGCGTTGCCTGGCGTTGGTTGACGGCGCAGTGGGCCGGCTGGATGAAGGTTACGCACCTGCCCCTGCGAGGACCCGATGACCCGCCTGATCCAAGTCCTGAACGGCCCCAATCTGAACCTGCTGGGCCGGCGCCAACCCGACATCTACGGCCATGAGACCCTGGCCGACGTGGAGCGGGACTGCCGCGCGCTGGCCGGGGCGCTGCGGCTGGACCTGCGCTTCGGCCAGAGCAACCGCGAATACGAGATCATAGACCTGATCCACGCCGCACGCGACGACGCCGCAGGCATCGTCATCAACCCGGCGGCCTTCACACACACCTCGGTCGCCATACTGGATGCGCTGAACGCCTTCGACGGGCTGGTGATCGAGGTTCACATCAGCAACGTCCACAAGCGCGAGGCCTTCCGGCACCACTCGTATGTATCGGGCCGGGCAGACGGCGTCATCGCCGGGTGCGGCACCCTGGGATACCAACTGGCCCTGCGACGGATGGCGCAACTGCTGGACGCGGCGGGGTAGCAGGGGCGCCGCTGTGCCCACAGCCCTGATCCCTGCCCTGCCCTGCGCCATCCTGGTCGTCGGCGGCACCGGCGCGTTCGGCGAGCGGCTGGTGCGGGGCATCCTGGCCACCACGGGGCTGCAGGTGATCGTGGCAGCACGGGGGCTGGCGCGGGCGGAGGCGCTGGCGGCGGCGCTGGGCGGGGTGGGGCGCGTGCAGGCGGTGCGGCTGGATGCGGCCACGGCCACGGCGGAGGAGATCAGGGCGCATCGGGCCTTTGCCGTCGTGGACGCCTCCGGGCCGTTCTGCCCTGGCGCGCACGGGCTGGCGCGCGCGGTGCTGGCGGCAGGAGCGCATTATTTGGATCTGGCGGATGGGCGGGCTTATGCCGCCGGGTTCGCGGCGGCGCTGAACGGCGCGGCGCGGGCGGCGGGGCGGGTCGCGCTGGCGGGCTGCAGCAGCACGCCCGCCTTGTCCTGCGCAGTGCTGGACCACCTGACCGCCGGCTGGACGCGGGTGGACCGGACGGAGGTTGCGATCCTGCCCGGCAACCGTGCCCCGCGGGGGCTGGCGGTGATGCGCTCCATCCTGTCCTGGGCCGGGCAGCCCGTGCGCGTGTTCCTGGACGGAGCCTGGGCGGTGCGACCGGGCTGGGGCCTGACCCGTCGGGAGAACGCGCCCGGTCTGGGCCGCCGCTGGTCGTCGCTGGCGAACACGCCGGACCTGGACGTCGTGCCCGCGCGCTACGGCGTGCGCGGCTCCGCGGTGTTCCGCGCCGGGTTGGAGCTGCCGCTGCTGCACCTGGGCCTGCTGCTGGCGACCCTGCCGGTGCGCGCCGCGGCCCGGCTGGGCCGGCGGATGTCTCTGGAGCCGTTGGCCCCGCCGCTGCGCACGCTGGCCGAGCTGGTGCATGGCTGGGGGACCGACCGCGGCGGCATGATCGTGGAGGCTTGGGGGCAGGACGGGGCAGGCCGTGCGGCGCGCCGCCGCTGGGTTTTGGTGGCGGAGGCCGGGGACGGGCCGGTGATCCCTACGCTGCCGGCGCTGGCTGCCTTGCGTGTTCTGGCAGCGGGGACGCCGGTGCCGTCCGGGGCGCGGCTATGCGTGGGAACGCTGACGCTGGCGCAGATTGCGGCGGAGTTCGCGCCCTACCGGATCGAAGCGACGGAGGATGGGGATGGGACGAGGCTGCCCGTCTCCGGCGTATTCGGTAAGCGCGTCTCGGGCTGATGCACGGCTGCGCGTTGGCGGCAGCGTCGGCGTGTGCGTCGGCGCCGAAGACCCCCTCACCCCGGCCCTCTTCCAGAGGGAGAGGGAGCAGGACACTGTTGAATTAGCCACCCCGCACCCACCCCCGCTCGCCCTGCTGCCAATATGTCAGCGGTCCGCCGGCGGCCTTGGCAGCGGCCCAGCGCAGGCGGGCGGCGACGACCGCTTCGGGGTCGCCGCCGTCGAACAGGTCGAACACTCGGTCGAACCCGGCGGCATCCTCGGCCCGCACGCCGTCCAGCAGGAACAGGTAGCGTGCGCCGTTCGGGCAGTCGTCGCTGGCCGTCAGCCAGATCGGCTGCAGCGGGGCGTGTCCGGTGCGCGTGGTGCCATGGGGAAGCCAGGCCGGGTCGGTGCTGGCCCATAGCAGGTCGTCCAGTGCCGCCACCCGGGCCTCGCTGCCCAGGCGTACCAGCGCCCGCTGCCCGGCGGCCAGCGTGCGGCCCAGCAGCGCCGGCAACGCCGCGTCGGGCGTCGTGCGCGTCAGGTGGTAGAAGCCGGTTTCGGCGCGGCTTCCGGAGCGGCTTTCGGCGCGGTCCTGGGGCACCTAGCCCTCGTAGTGGTCCGCCACCAGGCGGTCCAGTAGCCGCACGCCGAAGGCGGTCGCGCCCTTCGGGCAGGCGGCGCTGTCCTTGGTGGCCCAGGCAGTACCGGCGATGTCCAGGTGCGCCCAGGGGCCGCGCACGAAACGCTGCACGAATTGCGCCCCGATGATGGCACCGCCCGGGCGCCCGCCGATGTTCTTCATGTCGGCAATATCCGAGCGGATCAGCTTGTCGTAGGCGTCGCTCAGCGGCATCCGCCACACGGCCTCTCCGGTGGCCTTGCCCGCAGCCAGCAGCCGGTCCGCCAAGGTGTCGTCGTTGCTGAATAGGCCCGCGTGCTCGTGCCCCAGCGCCACGATGATCGCGCCGGTCAGCGTCGCCATGTCCACGGTAATGAGGGGGTCGCAGGCGTCCTGGGCGTGCCACAGCAGGTCGGCCAGCACCAGCCGGCCCTCGGCGTCGGTGTTCTGCACCTCGATAGTCTGGCCGGACAGCGACCGCACCACGTCGCCCGGGCGCTGGGCGGTGCCGCTGGGCATGTTCTCGACCAGGCCGACGATGCCCACCACGTTGCAGCGGGCCTTGCGTCCGGCGAGTGCCGCCATGACGCCGATGGTGGCCGCGGCGCCGGCCATGTCCCACTTCATGTCCTCCATCCCCGGTGCGGGCTTGATGCTGATGCCGCCGGTGTCGAAGGTGACGCCCTTGCCGACGAAGCACACGGGCTTGGCGCCGGCCTCCCCGCCGTTCCAGCGCATGGTGACGACGCGGGCCTCCTGTGCGCTGCCCATCGCGACGGCCAGCAGGGCGCGCATCCCGATCCGCTCCAGTTCTGCCGGGCCAAGCACTTCGACCACCACGCCGAGATCGGCCAACGGGCGGCAGCGTTCGGCGAGTTCGGTGGGGGTCAGGACGTTCGGCGGCTCGCTGGCGAGGTCGCGGGACAGGGTGACGCCGTGGGCGACCCCCTGCAGCGGCGCCCAGGCGGCCTCGGCGGCGACGTGGTCGTCCGCCAGAATCGTGAGCGCTTGCAGCTTGGGCTTGTCGTCCGCGCCCTCCTTGGTGCGGTAGCGGTCGAAGCGGTAGGCGCGCAGAACTGCGCCCAGCGCGGCATGGGCGGCATGGGCTGCGGGCATCCCGTCCGCGGCAATGGCGGCGGCGGAGTCGCGGGACAGGGCGGCGACGGCGTGGCCGGCGGCTTCCTCCATGCCGCGGGGCGTGTGGTCGTCGTCCTTGCCCAGGCCGATCAGGACGATGCGGGACAGACCCTCATTGGGGGCCAGCACGGTGCAGGAGCTGCCCTTCTTGCCTGTGAACCCGGCGGCAGCCACTGCCCGGGTCAGCGCGCCGCCGCATGCCGCATCTGCCTGCGCCGCCAGCCCCTCCCCCGCGCCCAGCCCTGCGGCCACCGTGGTCTCGGTCAGCAGCAGGACGAGCGCGCCGGAGGTGGGCAGGTCAGCAGCGGCGAAGGCGATGTCGGGCATGAATGGTCCTTGGATGCGGCGGCGGATGCAGCGGTGCCGCACCTTAGCAGCGCGCACCGGCTTGGCCAGGGTGCGCCCAGCGTCCTACCCGGCGAGCCAGCCGCCATCCACCACCAGTTCCGTCCCCGTGGTGAATGAGGATGCGTCGCTGGCCAGGTAAAGCGCCGCCTCCGCCACCTCCTCCGCCCGGCCGAAGCGCTTCATGGGATGGCGCTGCCGCGAGGCCTCCCGGGCTGCGCCGGGGTCGGCAGCGCGGCCTAGGCCGCGAGCGAGCAGCGGCGTCTCAACCGCGCCGGGCAGGATGGCGTTGACGCGGATGCCGTCGGGGGCGAAGTCCAGCGCCATCGTGCGGGTCAGGCTGAGGATGGCGCCCTTGGCGGCGATGTAGGCGCTGTTGCTGCGCCCGCCGGCCCGCGCAAGCTGGGAGGCGAAGGTGACGATGCTGCCGCCCCCTGCCGCCTGCATCGTGGGCACGACGGCCCGCGCCCATAGCCAAGTGCCGCCGAGGTTGGCGCGCAGCACGGCATCCCAGTCGGCGGGGGCGGTCGTGACCACCGTGCCGCCGCAGGAGAAGCCGGCAGCCGTCACCAGCACGTCCACCCGGCCCCATTGCGCCAGCACAGCGGCAGCATCCGCATCGGCTTTGCCGGGTTCGCCCACGTCGCCGACGCGTACCATCGCCTGCCCGCCGGCGGCGGCGATCTCGGCGGCGACGGCCTCCGCTGCCGAGGCGTCGCGGTCCACGAGGCAGAGGCGCGCACCCTCGCTGGCGAACAGCAGGGCAGAGGCGCGACCGATGCCGGAACCGCCGCCGGTGATGACGGCGACCTTGCCCGCCAGGCGGCCCGTCATTGGGACGCCTCCGCCGCTTCATGCCCCAACATCGGATGGCGCCGGCCTGGCGGCCCCTGGATTGCCGCTTCGCTACGCTCTTGGCAATGACGGTCGGGAGCGGGCGCGTCCGGATCGAAGTGGGGAACGGCGTCCAGCAGGGTGCGGGTGTAAGGAGCTTGCGGGGCGTCGAACACGGCTTGGGCCGGGCCGGCTTCCACCACGCGGCCGTGCTGCAGCACCACCAGGTCGTCGCACATCATGCGAACCACGTTCAGGTCGTGGCTGACGAACAGCAGGGCCAGGCCGTCCTCCCGCCGCAGACGGTCCAGCAGCTGCAGCACCCCGGCCTGGATGGACACGTCCAGCGCCGCCGTCGGCTCGTCCAGGATCAGCAGCAGCGGACGCGGCGCGATGGCGCGGGCGATGCCGACGCGGGCCTTCTGCCCGCCGGACAACTGGTGCGGCAGCCGGTCCAGCAGCGGCGCGGGCAGCCCGGCGCGCGATGCAGCCTCCCGCACTCGCGCCGTCAGCGCCGCACCATCCCGCAGCCCCTCCATCCGGCGCAGCGGGTGGGCGATGGCGTCGAAGGCGGTCAGGCGCGGATTGAGGCTGTCGTGCGGGTCCTGGAACACGATCTGAATCAGGCGGCGCAGGGGCGAGCGGTGGAAGTCCCGCGCCGGTATGGCGCCGATCCCCTCGCCCCGGAACACGATGTCACCGCCGTCCGGGTCCAGCAGGCGGCAGGCCAGGCGGGACAGGGTGCTCTTGCCGGACCCGCTCTCGCCAACCAGGCCGAGGCTGCCGCCGGGCGGGATGCTGAACGACACGCCATCCACGGCGCGCACCGGGCCAGCGAAGGTCTTCCGGACGCTCAGCAGTTCCAGCAGCGGGCCGGTGCCGGGTGGGTGGGACATGGGCACGGCGGCAGGCGGCGGGCCGTCCGGGGCCAAGTCGGCCAGGGTGGAGGTGCGGGTGGGGGACGCAGCGATCAGGCGCTGCGTGTAGGGGTGGCGCGGGGCCTGGAACAGGGCGGCGGTCGGCCCGTGCTCGACCACCATGCCATCCTCCATGACCGCTATTCCGGCGCAGTACCGGGCGGCGAGGCCGAGGTCGTGGGTGATCAGGATCATGGCCATGCCGCGGTCCCGGGTGATGCGGGCCAGCAGGTCCATGACGGCCTGCTGGGTGGTCACGTCCAGGCCGGTCGTCGGTTCGTCCGCGATCAGCAGCTGCGGCTCGCACGCGATGGCCATGGCGATCATCACGCGCTGGCACATGCCGCCCGAGAGTTCGCCGGGGTAGGCGTCCAACCGGGCCTCGGGGTCGCGGATCAGCACGGCGCGCAGCAGGTCCAGCGCGCGGGCGCGGGCGGCGGCAGCGGACAGGCCCTGGTGGGCGCGCAGCACGTCGGCGATCTGCCGGCCCACCGGGCGGATCGGGTTCAGCGCGGCGCGGGGGTTCTGGAAGATCATGGACATCGCCGCGCCGCGCAGCCGCCGCAGGTCCCCCTGCCCCGCCCGCGTGATGTCCTGCCCGGCGAACAGCACCCGCCCGCCGGTGATCCGCCCGGCGCGGTCCAGCAACCGCATGATGGCCAGAGAGGTCACGGACTTGCCTGACCCGCTCTCCCCCACGATCCCCAGGGTCTGCCCGGCGTCCAACGAGAATCCAATCCGGCGCAGCGCAGGCACCGTGCCGTGCCGGGTGCGGAACTCAACTCCCAGGTCCTCCACCTGCAGGAGCGCCGTCACGTCCGCATCCGGGGGTCCAGGATGTCGCGCAGCCCGTCGCCCAGCAGGTTGAAGCACAGGACCGCCAGCATCAGCGCCAAGCCGGGGAAGCCGACCAGCCACCACTTGCCGGTGCCGATGAATCGCGCGCCCTCGGCGACCATGATGCCCCACTCCGGCGTCGGCGCGGTGACGCCCAGGCCGATGAAGCTCAGCCCGGCGGCGTTCAGGATCGCCCAGCCCAGGTTCAGTGACACCTGCACCGCCATCGCCGGCAGCGCGTTGGGGAGCAGGGTGCGCAGGACGACGGACAGGTGGCCCTCCCCACAAGACCGGGCGGCCTCCACCCAGCCGGCGTTGCGGCGGACGTTCACCTCGGCGCGGGCGAAGCGGATGTAGAAGGGCAGGTTGATGACGGCGGTGGCGATGATGATGTTCTCGACCCGGTTGCCCAGGGCCGCGACCAGCGCCATGGCCAGCACGAACAGCGGGAAGGCCATCAGCACGTCCACGAAGCGTCCGACCCAGCGGTCCAGCCGCCCGCCGCGGTAGCCGCAGAAGGCCCCGATGGCTGCGCCGACGGCGAAGGAGAGGCCGACGGCGGAGGCGGCGATCAGCAGGTCCAGCCGCGTGGCCATCAGGATGCGGCTGCCGATGTCGCGGCCCAACTGGTCCGTGCCGGCCCAGTGAGCGGCGCTGGGCGGTTGCAGGGCGTTGGGCACATTGGATGCGATGGGGTCGTAGGGAGCGAGCCATGGTGCCAGGAGGGCGGCGAACACCAGCAGCGCCGCGCCGATTACGGCGGCGGCGGTGACGGGGTTGCCGCGCAGGATGTAGAGGGCGTGCGCCGCCGTGCTGTGCCGGCGCTCTCCAAGGGCAGCGCTCACTTCCCCCTCGTCCCACGGGAGAGGGCCGGAGTGAGGGAGGCCGCAAGAACTGTCCCCAACCCGGAAAGCGCCCGGTCCGCCAACGTCCAGGGACCGTCCTGGTCGCCTCCCTCACCACGGCCCTCTCCCGGAGGGAGAAGGAGAGGCGGGCGCCCTGTCATTCCACCGACACCCGCGGGTCCGCGACGCCGTACAGGATGTCTATCCCTACATTCACCAGCACGAAGATGGTCGCCATCAGCAGCACGAAGGCCTGCACCGGAGCGTAGTCCGACGCGAGCAGCGCATCCAGGGCGTAGGAGGCGACGCCGGGCCAGGAGAACACCTTCTCCACAAGCACGTTCGCACCCAGCATGGTGGAGAACACGACGCCGGTGATGGTGATGACCGGCAGCAGGGCGTTCCGCAGCGCGTAGGCCACAACCACCTTGCGCCGCGGCAGGCCCATGGCGTGCGCTGTGCGTATGAAGTCGCCGCCCAGCACCGCCAGCATGGACGCCCGGGTCATGCGCGCCAGCGGTGCCAGCACGAACAGCGCCATGGTGAAGGCTGGCAGCAGCAGTTGCGTGGCGGCGGCCCACCAGCCCTCCCGGTCGCCCACCAGGGCGAAGTCCAGCAGGTAAAAGCCCGTAATGCCCGGCGGCGCCGCTGCGAAGATGTCTATCCGCGCCGTCGGGTCCGGCGCCCAGCCGAGCAGGTAGTAGAACACGTAGATCAACAGCAGCCCCGATACGAAGGTCGGCACGCAGACGCCCAGGGTGCAGACCATGCGCACCAGGTGGTCCACCGCCGACCCTGGGCGCAGCGCCGCCAGTACGCCCAGCGGCACCGCCAGGCACAGCGCGATGAGTAGCGCGGTGAAGGTCAGCTCCAGCGACGCTGGCAGGCGGCGGGCAATGTCCTGCGTGACGGGCTGGCCGGTGGTGAGCGACCGACCGAGGTTGCCGGTGGCGACCTCGCCCAGGTAGCGCGCAAGCTGCACCGGCACCGGGCGGTCCAGGCCCATGCTGCGGCGGAGGTCCTCGATCTCCTGCTGCCCGGCACTGGGGCCGGAGGCAAAGAACACCGCGGGGTCGCCGGGCAGGACGCGCATGAGCATGAAGGTGACGACGACGACGCCCAGCAGGGCCGGCAGCGACAGCACGAGCCGCTGGCCGACGCGGCGGAAGATGGCGGCGAGGGTTTTCATGGAGGAGCAGGGGTGCCTGCTCCCTCTCCCTCCGGGAGAGGGTTGGGGTGAGGGAAGGCCGCAAGGGCAAAACCGTCCTGTTGGAGACGGGGCAAATGCCAATCTGGGCTGGTACGGCTCTGCTTGGCCTCCCTCACCCCGACCCTCTCCCGGCGGGAGAGGGAGCAGAGGCGCATTTGCTGGACGGGCCGCAGCGCCAGCTGTCCATCCAGCCTAGCAGCGCCGCCCCCCACCGGCCTAAACCCGCTTGAGGTCGCGGAAGTCCGCCTGGCGGTAGAACTGGTAGGTGTAGCCGTCCACGTTGGCGGCCATCACGGCGTCGTGGTTCGGCTGCCACAGCATGATGAGCGGGGCCTGGTCCGTGAAGACGGCGATCATCTTGCGGCAGGCCTCGTCGTACTTTGCAGGGTCCGTCTCGAACCGGGCGTCGGAGGACAGCTTCTCAATATCCGTGTTCTTCCAGTTGGCGAAGTTCCAGCGCTGGTCGCGGGTGAAGTACAGGCGGAAGTAGTAGTCCGTGGCGGGTAGCCAGGCTGTCGCGCCGTCCATGTAGAAGGGCAGCTTCTTCTCCGCCTCCATTGTGTTGAACTCGCCGTCGGGCTTCTTCTGGATGGTCACGTTGATGCCGATGCGGCCCAGCGCCTCCTTGACCAGGGTGGCCACCGGCTCGGCCACGGCGGCCTGCCCGGCGCTGATGGCGAAGGTGGTGTTGAAGCCCTCGGCCAACCCGGCCTCGGCCAGCAACGCCTTGGCGCGGGCGGGGTCGGTGCGGTTGGGGATGGCCTGCGGGAAGCCGGCATCGGGCGGGGCCTGCCAGTCCGCGCCGAACAGCTTTGCGCCGCGCCCGAACAGGGCGGCCTTGAACATGTCCTCATACGGCAGCGCCGCGGCGATGGCCTGGCGCACCTTCACGTTGTCGAACGGGGCAAGCTGGGTGTTGACGGTGATGTGGGTGAAGCCGTTGTTCTGCGGGACGGACACGACTTTGACCTTGGCCGACTTCTCCATCGTTGGGATGTCGCTGGCCGCGATGTCTATGGCCAGGTCGGCGTCCCCGCGCTCCACTAGGTTGGCGCGGGTGGCGGGTTCGGGGACGGACTGGACGATGATGCGGCGGAAGCCCGGCAGCGCGCCATCGGCCCCGCCCTTCCAGGCCTCGTTGCGGCGGAGGGTGACGCTTTCGCCGGGGCGGTAGGCCTCGACGATGTATGCGCCGGACGCGGCGGTGTTGGCCTTCATCCACTCCTGCGCCCAGGGGTCCTCGGCGGTGGCGTGCTGCTTGGCCAGCTTGCTGTTGACCATGATCGCGTAGGGGACGCACAGGTTGGCCAGCGCCAGGCGGTCCGGGTCGGGCAGCGTGACCAGCAGGGTGCGGGCGTCCACGATCTGGAACTGGTCGGCACTGGTCAGCGACCCCGTCTGCAGCTGCGGCGGGGCCAGGGACTTGGCCAGCACGGCGCGGTCCAGGGACCACTTCACGTCCTCCGCCGTCACCGGGCTGCCGTCGTGCCAGGTGGCGTCGGGGCGGAGCAGGATGCGGAAGCTGCGTCCGTCGGGCGCCATCTCGTAGCCCTGCGCCAGTTCGCCGCGGATGGTTTTGGCGTCGAAGCTCCAGTTGGCGCCGATGCGCCGGCGGCCGAAGCTGAACAGGCGGTCATAGACGTTCATGCTGAGTCCGAAGGACTCGCGGGTCGCGCCGGGCATGGTGGTGTCTAGGGTGTTGATGTTGCCGCCGGTGACGTAGCGCAGGGTCTCCGCGCGTGTTTGCGCGGCGGCCTGGTGCGCCCAGGCCGGCAGCGAGGCCACGCCTGCTGCGGCCTGCATGATCGTTCTGCGGCTGATCGCCATATTGAAGCCACCCTGCTGGTTGTTACGAGGTGGCGCTCCATCCCGAAGCGTTTGGCGGACGGTAGGCTGGTTGAGGGGCGGGGTGCAAGATGGTGCGGCGTCCGTCCTGCCTGATCCAGGGGCGGCGCTGGCGGCTTCCCTCACCCCGGCCGTAAACCGCTCTGCGGTTTGACCCCGGAGGGAGAGGGGGCAGCGTCCTTTTCTGCGCACCGCTCCTGCCATTCCGGCGGGTCCATCGCGCCCACTTGGTCCGTGATCCGGCCGTAGGCTTCCGGGCGGCGATGCCTGTCGAAGGCGAAGATGGTGGTGCGGCCCAGGGTGCAGCGGTCCAGGTCCAGGTCGGCGGCGACCAGCTCGTCGCCCCAGGTGGTGGCCTGTGCCATGATCTCGCCGGCGGGGTTCACGATGATGCTGTTGCCGAACAGCTCGCACCCGTCCTCCGTGCCCGCCTTGGCGGAGGCGATGGCGTAGGTGGCGTTCTGGTAGGCGCCGGACTGGATGCTGAGGTGGCTGTGGAACACGCGCAGGTGCGGCGGCTCGAACCCGGCAGGCGTGCGGCTGGCCGGGTCCTGGTTGGTGCTGGGGGTGTTGTAGCCCAGCATGACCAGCTCCACCGATTGCAGGCCCAGCACGCGCCAGGCTTCGGGCCAGCGGCGGTCGTTGCAGATCATCAGCCCGGCGTTCACGCCCGGCAGGGTGCCGATGGGTGCGCGGATGACGGGGAAGCCGAGGTTGCCGACCTCGAAGTAGCGCTTCTCCAGGTGCTGCACCTGCCGCGCCGGGTCGTGCTCGGCATGGCCGGGCAGGTGGACCTTGCGGTATTTCAGCATCACGTCGCCGTCCGGTCCCACAAGGATGGCGGTGTTGAAGCGGCGCCGGCGCACCTGGCCGGCGTCGTCCGCCTCGTCCGCCAGCTCGGCGTAGCCCAGGTGGAAGCTGATGCCGTGTCGGCGGGCGGCGGCGAACAGCGGGGCGGTGTCCTCAGAGGGCATCGCGGACTCGAACCACACGTCGGCGTCGGCACGGTCCTCGCAGTAGTGGCGCGGGAAGAAGGTGGTCAGCGCCAGTTCGGGGAAGACGACAAGCTCGACGCCGCGGCGGTGCGCCTGCTCGATCAGGCGGATCATGCGACCCACGGCCTCGGCGCGCGGTTCTGCCCGCTGGATCGGGCCAAGCTGGGCGGCGGCGGCGGACAGGATGCGGGGCACCGCTACAATCCCTGTTGGCCGCGCAGGGGGCGGAAGCCAGTCATGGGGATGCTGCTGCCCGGCACGGGCCGGGCGCGTGGGGCGGCGGGGGCCGCAGCCTCGACGGGGGCGCTAGCCTGGATGGCCCGTGGCGCGCTGGCAGCCTGAGGCCCTCTGTCCGGAGCAGTGTCCCGAGCAGCGCTTTGCACCTGCGGGGCGCTGCGCCGGGCCGTGGCGGCAGCGTGCGCGGGGCG
The DNA here is from genome assembly GCA_964250755.1 of uncultured Acetobacteraceae bacterium. GTDB lineage: Bacteria > Pseudomonadota > Alphaproteobacteria > Acetobacterales > Acetobacteraceae > DASWOJ01. The sequence continues at coordinate 43,114 of CAXUHB010000015.1, forward strand.
GTGCGGCACGCGATGGTAGGATTGGCGATACGGGGTGGCACAGGCGGAGAGCGTCAGGAGAGCGCAGAGCATCAGCGGGCGATTCACGCAGGAATCCTTCGGATGAAGCGGCCTATGCCGGGGCGGGCGAGGACCTGGGCACCGTCCCAGATCACCTGTCCGCGCAGCACCGTGGCCGCCACCTGTGCCCGCAGTTCGCGGCCATTGTAGGGCGACCAGCGCATGGCCGGCCGGTCCTGGATCGCGGCCTCATCGAACGTGAAGGCGCCCGGCTGCAGCACGACAAGGTCGGCGTCCGACCCCACGCGGATTGCGCCCTTGCGGGGCCATAGGCCGTGGAACTGGGCGCTGCGCTCGGCGCAGTAGGTGGCCATCAGCGTGGGCGGTAGGCCGCGCTCGGCCAGCAGGGTGAACATCAGCGGCGCGAAGCTCTGCAGGCCCGTCAGGCCGGCGCCGCAGGCGAAGATGTCGGGCAGGTCCTTGCGGTCCGCCGGCCAGGGCGCGTGGTCAGTGGACACGTAGGCCACCTGGTCCGCCAGCAGCCGGTCCCACATGCGCTCCACCTCGTCCGACGTGCGGAAGGGCGGGTTGCACTTGCCGCGCCCGCCCAGGCGGACAAGGTCGTCCTCGGTCATGCACAGGTATTGGATGCACGCCTCCCCAGTGGCCTGCCCGCCCATGCCGCGGAACGCCGCGGCGATGTCGAAGCCGCGGGACAGGGAGGAGTGGGCGATGTGGACGTGGGCGCCGGTTTGCAGCCCCATCTCGAAAATTTCCAGGTCGGCCAGGGTCTCGGCCAGCGGCGGGCGGGTGCGGGCGTGCATAATGGCGTGCGTCTGCCCGGCGGCCTGGGCGTCGGCGGTCAGGCGCTCCACAAGCTCTTGGTCCTCGTTGTGGACGCAGACGGGCAGGCCGGTGCGGGCGATCTCGGCGAAGGCGGCCAGCATGGTCGGGTGGTCTATGCGCGGGAAGCGCACGGCGTCGTACTCGTAGGTGGAGAGCTTGAAGGCGGACACGCCCGCCGCCGCCAGCCCGGCGATGGCGTCCACGCCGCCGTGCTTGCGTATGGTGCCATACAGCGCGACGTCCACGTGGGCCGTGCGCTCCACCCAGCCGATCTTCTCCGCCAGCACGTCGACGTCGGTCACGGATTGGGGCACGTCGTAGGGCATGTCCACGCAGGTCGTGACCCCGCCGGCGGCGGCGCTGCGGGTTGCGCCCTCGATGCCGGGCCAGCCGATGCTGGAAGCGGTGTGCATGTGGCCGTCCACCAGGCCGGGCAGGATGAAGCTGCCGCGGTGGTCCAGGACCCGGGCGGCGGGGGGCGGGGCGCCTTGGCCAATGGCGGCGATGGTTTCGCCACGGATCGCGACGTAGCCGTCCGAGATAACCTCGGACGCGGTGACGACAGTGCCCAGGACCACGCTGTCGAACTCGGTCATTCCGGTCTCCGTCCTGCGGCGCAGGAAATGCTTAGGCGGACGCTGCTGGATGCTCCTACACGGGCGGCGGAGCCGGCGCCTTGCGCTGGAACGGATACAGGAACTGCCGCCACATCCCCCGCGGCAGGGGATCGCCGACCACGCCGTAGCTCTCCGGCCAGCGGTCCCGCGGCATGTGGTAGGTGCCGAACAGCCGGTCGAGCAGCGGCAGGTGCGCGGCGTAGTTGATGTCTATCGCCTCCTTGTCGCTGCCGTGGTGCCAGTGGTGGAATAGCGGCGTGGCGACCAGGTACTTCAGCGGCCCAAGCTCCATCCCGAAGTTGGAGTGGACCAGCCCCGCCTGGAACCCGGCCCAGACGACGTAGCACAGCAGCGGCACGTCCCCTGCCCCCAGCACGAAGGCAGGCAGCATCACCACCGTGCGGGTCACCAGCGGCTCCAGGAAATGCAGCCGCGACCCGGCCATCCAGTCCATGCGCTCCACGCTGTGATGCACGGCGTGGAAGCGCCACAGCGCCGGCACCTCGTGCATGGCGCGGTGCGTCGCGTATTCCATCAGGTCGGCCGTCACCAGCACCGCCAGGAACTGCACCAGCCCCGGCAGGGACCGGAACCAGGATTGCAGGCCCGCATTGACCGTCCAGGAGAACAGCGATGGCACCGCGCGCACCCCGATGAACAGGAAGATGCCGATGGCGAGGTGGTTGAAGATGAAGTAGCGTCCGTCATGCCAGAAGTCCGGGCGCAGGATCGGCTGGTCCTGCCGGTGCGGCGCGATCTTCTCCAGCGCCGTGAACGCCGCGGCCGAGGCCAGCAGGTCCAGGATGAACCAGTCCAGCCCGATGTAGCCCTGCACGTCGTAGCGCGGCCCGACCTGCACCGAGCTGCCGCCCAGATACATGGCGACCAGCGTCAGCAGGATGCCGAGCGCCCCCAGCCGCTTCTGCCGGTTCAGCACGAACGTCAGCGCCCCGAACCCGGCGGAGAACACCATCCCGCCTGCCAGCAGCGTCCGCATCAGGTGCAGGTCGTAGCCCGCCCGCAGCGACGGCGTGGTGAGGAGGTCGGGGAACATGAAGCACAGGACCGCGAGCAGGCTGAGCGTCCCGAGCGCGATGGAAAGGTAGCCGCTGATCCGGCCCTCGCCGATGCGCAGCGGGCGGCTCCGTTCGTCCAGCTTCATCCCGTGTCCCTCCAGGGCAGGCCCAAGTTCCTGGTCCTGCTTACAGCATCTTGCGGCCACGACGCTATGACGCCCCGCTTGCCACCTGCCCCGGCTTGCGCCGTAATGGACAGCGGCCCTGCCGCACCCGGGCTGCCCAACCCACATGGGGCCGCGCATGAGCCTTGCCCAGCTTGAGCAGACCGTCGCCCGGGACCTCGCGCTGACCGCGCATCCGCGGCAGCCCTGGCTGACGCCGCGGACGTGCGGCGGCAGGCCCGTGCTGGACGTGCTGGTGGTGGGTGCCGGGCAAGGCGGGCTGGCGGCGGGCTTCGCGCTGCGGCGGGACCGGGTGGACAACATCCTGCTGGTGGACACGGCGCGAGAAGGGCAGGAAGGGCCATGGGCCACCTACGCCCGGATGCCCGCGCTCCGCAGCGCCAAGGACCAGACCGGGCCGGATGCCGGGGTGCCCAGCCTGACCTACCAAGCGTGGCATGAGGCGCAGTGGGGCGCGGACGACTTCGCGGCCATGCCGCTGGTCCCCACGGGGCACTGGGCGGACTACCTGGCATGGTTCCGCCGCGTGACCGGCCTGCCCGTCCGCAACGGCGCGGCGGTGGTGGGGCTGGAGCCGCGCCGCACCGATGACGGCCTGCCCTGCCTGCGCGCCGCGCTGTCCACGGGGGAGCACCTGCTGGCGCGCAAGGTCGTGCTGGCGACGGGGCAGGACGGCACGGGGCGCTGGTGGATGCCGGAGTTCATCGAGGCTTTGCCCGCGGACCACCGCGCCCATGCAGCGGACGAGATCGGCTTTGCGGCGCTGCGCGGCAAGGTGGTTGCGGTGCTGGGCGCAGGGGCATCCGCCTTCGACAACGCGGCGATGGCGCTGGAAGCCGGGGCGGCCGAGGTTCACCTGTTCTGCCGCCGGGCCGAGCCGATGATCGTGCAGCCCTACCGCTGGCTGACGTTCGCCGGGTTCCTGAAGCACATGGGCGACATGCCGGACGAGTGGCGGTGGCGCTTCATGTCCTACATCCTGGGGCTGCGGGAGGGGTTTCCGCCCGCGACCTATGCGCGGGTGACGGCCTTCCCGAACTTCACGATGCACACGGGGCGGGCCTGGACCGGGGCCGCGATGCGGGATGGCCGGATCGTGCTGGACACGCCGCACGGGCCGTTCACGGCGGATTACGCCATCTGCGGCACCGGCGTCCGGCACGACCCGGCGCTGCGACCGGAGCTGGCGGGCTGCGCCCACAACATCGCGCGCTGGTCCGACCGCTACGGGCCGGCTGCGGAGGATGAGCGTCTGGGGGCGTTCCCGTATCTGGACACGGATTACGCCTTCATGGAGCGGGTGCCGGGGCGGACGCCGTGGATCGCCGATCTGCACCTGTTCGGGATCGGCACGTCGCTCAGCTTCGGCCCGGCGGGGTCGTCCATCAATGCGATGACTTGCGCCGTGCCGAAGCTGGTGGCGGGGGTGACGCGGGGGCTGTTCCGGACGGACCTGCAGGAGCACTGGCAGGCGCTGCAGGACTACAACGTGAAGCAGGTGGACCTCAGCCCGGCGCATCAGGTGCAGTATGGGCAGGCGGCGGAGTAGGTGCGAGTGGTGCCGACGCAGGCTGGCCGCGGGACGAAGGGCGGGAGCCTTGGCAAGCGCCCTTGCGCCGGGGCGGTCCAGGGGCCGACCGCAGGCCCTCTGGCGGCTGGATTGCCGCGTCGCTGCGCTCCTCGCAATGACGGAGGGAGTGGCCTGACGTGCCCCGCGTGATCCGGGTCGCAGCGGCGCAGATGGGGCCGAACCAGCGGTCGGACAGCCGGGCCGGCATCCTGGCGCGCATGGTCGCGTTGCTGGAGGGCGCGGCGCGGCAGGGCACCACCCTCGTCATATTCCCGGAGCTGCCCTTCACCACCTTCTTCCCGCGCTGGCTGCTGGATCGCGCCGAACTGGACGCGTTCTTCGAGCCGGCGATGCCCAACCCGCGGGTGCAGCCCCTGTTCGACCGGGCGCGGGCGCTGGGCGTCGGGGTCTGCACGGGCTACGCCGAGCTGACGCCGGAGGGGCGGCGGTTCAACAGCGCGCTGCTGGTGGGGCCAGACGGGGCGGTGCTGGGCAAGTATCGCAAGGTCCACCTGCCCGGATCGGTCGAGCCGCGGCCCGGCGACCGCTTCCAGCAACTGGAGAAGCGCTACTTCGAGTATGGTGACCTCGGCTTCCCGGCGTTCCGTGCGCCCGCGGCGTGGCACGGCGGCATCCTGGGGATGCTGGTGTGCAACGACCGGCGCTGGCCGGAGGCGTGGCGCTGCCTGGGGCTGCAAGGGGTGGAGATGGTGTTGGTTGGCTACAACTCGGCTGCCTACGACCCCAACGGCGGCGCGGCGGAGGACGCCGGGCGCCGGACCTTCCACTCGCGGCTCGTGGCGCAGGCCAACGCCTACATGAACGCGACCTGGGCGGTGGCGGTGGCCAAAGCGGGGGACGAGGACGGGTCGGGCCTGATCGGCGGCACCTGCATCGTGGACCCGGACGGACTGGTGGTGGCCGAAGCCGCGACGCTGGGCGACGAGCTGGTGGTGGCCGACTGCGACCTGGATGCGTGCCGCCAAGGCAAGGAGAAGATGTTCAACTTCGCCGCCCACCGCCGTCCCGAGCACTATCGGCGGATCGTGGACCAAGTGGGCGCGGTGCCGCCCGAAGCTGGGGAGCCGTGACGGCGCACGTCCTGGTGCTGAACCCGAACAGCGACGAGGCGTGCTCGGCAGGCATCCGGGCGGCGCTGGCGGGGTTCGGAGTGGCGGAGGTGCAGTTCGAGGTGGAGACCATGCGGGACGGTCCGCCTGCCATCGCAACCTGGCACGACTGGCACGCGGCAGCCGGGCCGCTGCTGGCCCGGGTAGAGGCGGCGGAGGCGTCCGGGCCGCCTGCGGCCTACATCGTCGCCTGCGTGTCCGACCCGGCGGTGGACCTGCTGCGGAGCGTCACGGCCCGGCCGGTGTTCGGCGCCCTCCGGGCGGGCATCGCAGCGGCGGTGGCCCGGGCGGACCGGTTCGGCATCGTGGCGTTCGTCGGCGCCAGCGTGGCGCGGCACCGGCGTGTGCTGCAAGCGATGGGGCTGGAGGCGCGTTGCGTGGCCAGCCTGCCGTTGGACCTGCCGATGGCCACGCTGACCCACGCCGACGCCTGCCGCCCGCGGCTGGCGGAGGCAGCGCGGGAGCTGCGGGCGTGCGGGGCAGAGGTGGTGGTCCTGGGCTGCGCGGGGATGGCTGGGCACCGGCGCTTCCTGGAGGACACGGCGGGCCTACCGGTGGTGGAGCCGGTGCAGGCCGCGGCGGCGCAGGCGCTGCTGGCGTGCATGGGGTAGAAGCTGGCTGCCTTCCCCCTCTCCCTCCGGGAGAGGGTTGGGGTGAGGGAGGCCGCAAGGGCCTGACCTCCGGCATGAGGGATGCCGGCGCTGCGACGGAGGGGTTGTCGCTGCTGGGCTTCCCTCACCCCGGCCCTCTCCCGGAGGGAGAGGGAGCAGGACGCCGCTTGCATGGACCTTGCATATCGGTGCCAATTCCAGCTTCCAAGGAGCGTCCGCGATGACCGCACCCCCATCCCGCCGCCAGGTGTCCCGCCGCCAGGCCGGTCTGCTTGCCGGGGCCGCCATCCTGGCCCGTGTGTCCCGCGCCCATGCGGCGGAGCCGGTGAAGATCGGCTTGGTCGCGGCGCTGTCCGGAGCCTCCGCCAAGTCCGGGGAGGGCATCACGCGCGGCCTGCAGGTGGCGATGGACGAGGTGAACGCCCGCGGCGGCGTGGGCGGACGCCCGCTGACGCTGATACGCCGCGACGACGAGAGCAACCCGGCCAAAGGCCAGACCGCCGCGCGCGAGCTGATGGACCGCGAGGGCGTCGCCGCCCTGTTCGGCGGCATAGACAGCCCGGTCAGCCAGGCCATCGTGCCGCTGGTCAATGCGGCCAAGGTGCCGTTCATGGGCGTGTGGGCCGCGGCCACCAACATCACCCGCAACGGCGCCGACCCGAACTTCGTGTTCCGCGTGTCGGCCGTGGACGCGCTGGTGGACAAGCGGCTGATCGCCCATGCCACGGGACCGATGGGCGCCAAGAAGCCCGGCTTGATGCTGGTCAACAACGGCTGGGGCGAAAGCAACAACGCCGGGCTGGGCGCCGCATCCCAGGCCGCGGGCGTCACGCTGGCGGGCGTCGAGCGGTTCGACGAGAAGGACCTGGACATGGCGCCGCAACTGCAGCGTCTTCGCAGCGCGGGGGCGGACTGCGTGATTCTGGTGGGCAATGCCGCGCCGGGCGCGCAAGTGATGAAGTCCATGCAGCGGATCGCCTGGTCCGTGCCGGTCGTGTCGCACTGGGGCATCAGCGGCGGGCGCTTCCCGGAACTTGCGGGGTCCTGGGCCGGACGGGTGCAGTTCATCCAGACCTACAGCTTCTTCGGCAAGCAGGGGCCTGCCGGGGAGCGCGTGATGAAGGCGCTGATGGCCAAGTATCCGGACATCAAGAGTGCCGGCGACATCACTCCGCCGGTCGGGGTCGCCAATGCCTATGACGGGCTGATGCTGCTGGCGGCGGCAATGGAGGTAGCGGGCGGCACCGACGGGGACGCGGTGCGACGCGCGCTGGAGGGGCTGGGCCGGCATGAGGGGCTGATCAAGACCTACGACCGCCCGTTCAGCCCCGCGAACCACGATGCCCTGGACGAGAACGACTACGTGATGGTCCGCTACAACGGCGAGGTGATCGAGCCGGTGGCGGGCTGATGCTGCTGTCCGCCCTGGTCTCGGGGCTGGGCCTGGGCAGCATGTACGGGCTGATCGCGCTGGGCTTCACGCTCACCTTCGCGGTGTCGGGCACGGTGAACTTCGCGCAGGGGTCGTCGCTGATGCTGGGCGCGGTGGTGACGCACATGGCGGCGCTGGGTGCGGGCTGGCCGATGCCGCTGGCGGTGCTGCTGGCGCTGTTCGCCTGCGCCGCGTGGGGCCTGGTGGTGGAGCGCATCGCGATCCGCCCCTTCGTGCGGCGCGGGTCCAACGCCTGGCTGATGGCAGGCGTGGCGCTGGGCATCGTGGCCGACAACACGGTGATGGCGGTGTTCGGCAAGGAGCCGCGGGCGCTGCCTTCGTCCTGGGCGGACGAGCCGTGGGCGGTGGGGGACGCCGGCATCTTCCCGTTGCAGGTGGCGATCCCCGTGGTGGGCCTGGCGCTGGCGGCGGGGGTGCAGGCGGGGCTGGCGCGGACCGGGCTGGGCTTGCGGCTGCGGGCGGCGGTGCAGAACGCGGATGCGGCGCGGCTGATGGGGGTGGACGTGACCACCCTGGTCGCCGCGACCTATGCCGCCGCGGCGGTGCTGGCCGGGGTGGCGGGGGTGCTGGTGGCGCCGCTGTTCAATGTTGCCTACGACATGGGCACCCTGTTCGGCATCAAGGCATTCGCGGTCGCCATCCTGGGTGGGCTGACCCGGCCCTGGGGCGTGATGGGCGCGGGGCTGCTGTATGGGCTGGCGGAGGCCGGGGCGACCACTCTGCTGGGGTCGGGCAGCACGCAGATCGTGACGTTCTCGGCGGTCATCGCCGCGCTGGCGCTGGCGCCGGAGGGGCTGTTCGCGCAGCGCCGGACTGTCCGGGTTTAATGCTGGACCGCTTCTGTGGCCAGCCCGCCAAGTGCGCGACCGTTGTTGCGAACCGTCCCGGCGGTACGGAACTTCAGAGGTTGCCAAAGCACGGGGCCGCGCTGGCGGCCCCTCTGTTGCCGCGTTGCTGCGCTCCTCGCAATGACGAGGTGAGTGTCCCGCTGCCTACCCGAATCAGAAGCTGTTCGGCATGAGAGCCGTTGCCGCTCTTGCGCTGCTGGCTGGTGCCTGCACGGCGGCGCTGGTGCTGCCTGGGTATTACGCCTTCCTGATCGGCCTGGTGGCTGTGTCGGCGCTGGCCTGCACGGGGCTGAACGTGCTGCTGGGCCTGGCGGGGGAGGTCTCGCTGGGCCAGGCCGGGTTCCTGGCGCTGGGCGCATACGGCGTCGGGGTGCTGACGACCGGGGCGGGCTGGCCGTTCCTGCTGGCGTGGCCGGCAGCCGCCGCGCTGACGATGGCGGCGGCGGCGCTGCTGGCCGTGCCGGCGCTGCGCGTCACCGGGCCGCATCTGGCGATGGTGACCATCGCATTCGGCTTCATCGTCGAGTCCGCCGCGACGGAGTGGCGCGGCGTGACCGGTGGGGCCTCAGGGATCGCCGGCATTCCAGGACCGTTCGGCGTGCATGGCACGGCGGCGCTGGCGTGCGTCTGCTGCGCGGGGGGGCTGGCGGGGTTCGGCTGGCTGCGGCGGTCGCCGCTGGGGCTGGCGATGGCGATGCAGGCGGCGGCTCCGGCGGCGGCGCGGGGCGTCGGCATCCGCGCGGTGCCGGTGCGGGCGGCAGCGTTCGTGCTGGCGGCAGGGGCGGCGGGGATCGCGGGCGGGTTGCAGGCGGGGCTGACCGGGTTCATCGCGCCGTCGTCGTTTCCGTTCTCGCAGTCCATCCTGTTCCTGCTGGTTGTGATGCTGGGCGGGGCCGGCAGCACCATGGGGCCTTTGGCCGGGGCCGTGCTGGTGGGGCTGCTGCCGGAGTTGCTGTCGGGGCTGGCAGAGTATCGCCAACTGGTGTTCGGCGCCGGGCTGCTGGTGGTGCTGTGTCTGGCGCCGCGCGGGCTGGCCGGGCTGCTGCCAACCCGGCGCGGGGCCGGGCCGGACGCTGTCGGGGACGTGGCTGCGTTCCTGCGCCAGGCCGGGCCAGGCGGGCTGCGGGTGGAGGGGCTGGGCGTGGCATTCGGCGGCGTGCGGGCGGTGGACGGCGTCAGCCTTCATGCGCCGGCGGGCGGCATCACGGGGATCATCGGGCCGAACGGCGCAGGCAAGACGACGCTGCTGAACGCCGTCACCGGCTTCGTGGCGCGGGACCGCGGCACGGTGCAGGCTGGGGGCCGGATGGCCCGCACCTTCCAGACCGCGCAGATGCCCGGCGGCATGAGCGTGCTGGACTGCGTGCGGACGGGCCTGCTGCGCGGGCGCTGGCGCGGCGCCGCGGACCCAGCGCTTGCGGCGGCGCTGCTGCGCTTCGTGGGCTACGCCGGGCCGGACACAGCGCCCTGCGCCAGCCTGCCCCACCCGGCCCGGCGGCTGGTCGAGGTTGCGCGGGCGCTGGCGACGCAGCCCGCAGTGCTGCTGCTGGACGAGCCGGCGGCGGGGCTGGACGCCGCTGACACCGCACGGCTGGCGCCGGTGCTGCGCGCCATCGCCGGGTGCGGGATCGCGGTGGTGCTGGTCGAGCATGACATGGACCTGGTCATGGGCGCGTGCAGCCGGCTGTTCGTGCTGGATGCCGGACGGCTGATCGCCGAGGGGACGCCCGCCCAGGTGCGGGCCGATCCGGCGGTGCGCGCGGCCTATCTGGGCGCTGGCACGGCGCGCCCGCAGCGCCCGGCTGCGCCGCCGGGTGCGCCGCTGCTGACCCTCCAGGGCTTGCAGGCGGGCTACGGCGGCGTGCCGGTGCTGCGGGATGTGTCGCTGCAGATCGGGCGCGGGGAGATGGTGGCGCTGGTCGGGCCGAACGGCGCGGGCAAGTCCACCTTGATGCGGGCGCTCAGCGGCCTGCTGCGCCCGGTGGGCGGCAGCATCGGCTGGGACGGGCGGGAGGCGGCGGCGCTGCCCGCCCACGCCGTCGCACGTCTGGGCCTGGTGCTGGTGCCGGAAGGGCGGCAGGTGTTCCCGGACCTGTCCGTGCGGGACAACCTGCGGCTGGGCGCCACCGTGCGCCGGGACTTCGACCCGGCGGAGATCGCCGCCATGACGGAGCGGTTCCCCAAGCTGCGCGCCTTGCTGGACCGGCCTGCCGGGCTGCTGTCGGGCGGGGAGCAGCAGATGCTGGCGCTGGCCCGCGGGCTGCTGGCGCGGCCCACGCTGCTGCTGCTGGACGAGCCGTCGCTGGGCCTGTCTCCGGCCATCACGGCGGAGCTGTTCGATGCCCTGTCCCGCCTGCGTGACGAGGGGCTGACGCTGCTGCTGGTGGACCAGCGGGCCGACCTGGCGCTGCCGCTGGCGGACCGCTGCGCCTTGCTGCTGGGCGGACGGATCGGCCAGGTCGGCCCGCCGGCGGCGATGGGCGCTGTACTGGACTACTTGGGGACGGAGGCGGCGTGATGGATCTGGTCGTGCGCGGGGCCATGCTGGCGGACGGGACCGGCCCGGTGGACGTGGGCGTGGCCGCGGGCCGGATCGCCGCCATCGCCCCGGCGCTGGACCCGGCGCTGGACGTGGAAGCCCCTGCCCTGCCCGCCCACGGCTGCCTGCTGATCCCCGGGCTGGTCGAGACGCACCTGCACCTGGACAAGACCTGCATCCTGGACCGCTGCCCGGCGTCCGAGGGGTCCGTGGCCGAAGCCGTGCGCCTGACCAGTGCCGCCAAGAAGGACTTCACGCCCGAGGATGTCTATGCCCGCGGCCAGCGCACGCTGGAGCGGTGCATCGGATGGGGCACCACGCGCATCCGCACCCATGTCGAGGTGGACCCCGGCATCGGGATGCGCGGGTTCGAGGGGGTGCAGCAGCTGGCGCGGGACTACGCCTGGGCCGTGGACATGGAGCTGTGCGTGTTCCCGCAGGAGGGGCTGCTCAACAACCCCGGCACCGATGCGCTGCTGACCGAAGGGTTGCGCCGGGGTGCCCGGGTGATCGGCGCCGTGCCCTACTGCGACACCGACCCGCGCGGGCAGATTGACCGCGTGTTCGAGATCGCCCGCGAGTGGGACGTGGACGTGGACATGCATCTGGACATGGGGGACACGCCCGACGGGATGCAGGTGGAATACGTCTGCCGCAAGACCGAGGAATATGGCTGGGGCGGACGGGTCGCGGTCGGGCATGTGACGCAGATGTCCTTGGTGCCGCCGGCGCGCTTCGCGCAGCTTGCGGCGACCTTGGCGCGGGCCGGGGTGGCGGTGACGGTGCTGCCCAGCACCGACCTGTTCCTGATGGGGCGCAGCCACGACCATGCGGTGCCGCGGGGCGTGGTGATGGTGGAGCCGCTGCGGGCGGCGGGGGTCACGTGCTCGGTGGCGACCAACAACGTGCTGAACCCGTTCACGCCCTATGGTGACGCCAACCTGCTGCGCATGGCGAACCTGTATGCCAACGTGTGCCATGTCTCGCGCCCGGCAGACCTGCTGGCGTGCCTGGGGATGGTGACGGGGGACGCGGCGCGGCTGATGCGGGCGGGGGAGTATGGCATCCGGGTGGGAGCGCCGGCAGATTTGGTGCTGCTGGACGCCGGGACAGGGGCTGCCGCAGTGGCGGAGCTGGCGCAGCCGTTGTGGGGGATGAAGGCGGGCCGGATGACGTTCTCGCGGGCGCGGGTGGAGTTGCATCGTCCAGGGGTGGGAGGCTGACGGACGAGGATTAAGGCTGCCTGCTCCCTCTCCCTCCGGGGTCAAACCGCAGAGCGGTTTACGGCCGGGGTGAGGGAGTCTTCCAGCACTGGCCTGTATCGTCTGGGCCGTGGTGCAGCGGCACTAGCGGTGCCCCCGCTCCGCAACCAAGGCCCCCTCACTCCGGCCCTCTCCTGGAGGGAGAGGGGGAAGGAAAGCCTACCCACCCCAGGCGCTGAACACCTGCCGGTCCCGGTTCTCCTGCATCAGCACGCGGAAGCCCGGCAGCGTCTCGAACCCAAGTCCGCACGGCACGCCGGTTTCCGGGTCGGGCACCACCTTGGCGTAGGCGTCGCCGCTCAGCTTCTCCCACTTGCCCGCGGGCTTCTTGGCCTCGACATGGACGACGGTGGCCTTCAGCACCATGCGGACGACGGCCTCCTTCGGGTTGGACGGCTTGGTCAGGCTCAGGAAGCCGCCCACCACCGTCCAGCCGTTCGCCAGCGCCCAGGCGCGCAGCTCGTCCGCGGTCATGCCGCCTTCTTCCGCTTCTGCTTGCCGACCGACACCTTGCCGGCGCGGGCCTGACTGGGGGCGCTGCCGGTCTTGGCGCGGTCCAGCACCAGCCGGGCGTAGTCGTCCATGTCGCCGTCGAAGGGCGCCACCGTGCCGTCCGCCGCCAGCCACAAGCGGTCCGCCACCAGCTCCATCAAGGAGCGGTCATGGGTGATGAGGATGACGGCGCCTTGGTAGTCGTTCAGCGCGTCCAGCAAGGCGCGTCGGCTGTCTATGTCCAGATGGTTCGTCGGCTCGTCCAGGATCAGGAGGTGCGGCGCGGCCATGGCGACCAGGTTCAGCAGCAGGCGCGCGCGCTCCCCGCCGGACAGGTTCTCGACCGTCGTGCCCTGCTTCTCGAAGCCGATGCCCCAACTGGCCAGGCGGGAACGGTAGGAGGTCTCGCTGTCCTCCGGACGCGCCCGGCGTATAATGTCGAGCGGCGTGTCGGCGGCGTCCAGCGCCTCGATCTGGTGCTGGTGGAACCAGCCGACCTGGATGCGCCGCTCCCGCTGCATGTGCCCGGCCTGCAGGCCCAGCGCACCCGCGGCCATCTTGGCAAAGGTGCTCTTGCCCGCGCCGTTCACGCCCAGCAGGCCGATGCGGTCGTCTATGTCCAGGCGAAGGTTCAGGTTGCGCAGCACCGGGTCGGCGTCGCCGTAGCCGACCGACGCGCTCTCCAGCCGCATCAGCGGCGGCGCCAGGGGGCGCGGCGGGGACGGCAGCAGAAAGGGTGCCACGCGCTCTTCGACCACAGCGGCAATCGGTTCCAGCTTGGCCAGACGCTTCATGCGGGACTGCGCCTGGGCGGCCTTGCTGGCCTTGGCCTTGAAGCGGTCCACGAAGGATTGCAGGTGCGCCCGCTCCGCCTCCTGCTTCACGCGGGAGGCCGTCTGCAGCCGCGCCTTCTCGGCCCGGCGGCGTTCGAAGTCGTCGTAGCCGCCGGCATACAAATCCAGCTTGCCGTCGCGCAGGTGCAGGATGCTGTCCACCGAGTTGTTCAGCAGCTCCCGGTCGTGGCTGATGATGATGGCGGCGTTGGGGTAGCGGCGCAGCCGGGCCTCCAGCCACATGGCGCCTTCCAGGTCCAGGTAGTTGGTGGGCTCGTCGAGCAGCAGCAGGTCGGGCTGTGCGAACAGGGCGGCGGCGAGGGCCACGCGCATCCGCCAGCCGCCGGAGAACTCGGACATGGGCCGGGCCAGGTCGGCGGTGGAGAAGCCGAGGCCGGAGAGGATTTCGCCTGCGCGTGCTGGGGCGCGGTCGGCGCCGATCTCCTCCAGCTCGGCATAGATGTCGGCGATGCGCTCGGGCGGCGCCGTGTCCAGTTCGGACATCAGAACATCGCGGCGCTCATCGGCGGCGAGAATGGTGTCGAGCAGGCTGACCGGCGTCGCCGGATGCTCCTGGCTGACGGCGGCGACGCGGGCGCGGCGGGGCAGCGCGATCTCGCCGCCGTCCGGCTGCAGCTCGCCCAGGATCAGCTTGAACAGGGTGGACTTGCCCACGCCGTTGCGCCCGACCAGGCCGACCTTGGCCGTGGGCGGCAGCAGGACGCTGGCGCGGTCGAAAAAACGCCGGCCCCATGCGTTGAACACGAGGTCATCAATCTGGAGCATGTTTTGGGTGTGCCGTCCGGTGGTGGCGTTGGCCTTCCATGTAGCGGAATTGGCCAATGATTGCGAGGACCGCGTTGCCGGTGCAGGATGCGGCCAGCAAGGAATGCGCCTCCAATGAACGATACGCCCGAACACGCCAGCGCCGAAGGCCGTCCCATCACCGCAGCCCTGCTGGCCGCCATCGCGCACAGCACCGAGCCGATGGCGCTGTCCGACCCGCGGTTGCCGGACCACCCGATCATCGCGGTGAACAAGGCGTTCGAGGCGATATCGGGCTACACCGCTGCCGAGATCGTCGGGCGCAACTGCCGGATGATGCAAGGCCCCGGCACGGATGAGGCGACGGCGCGCAAGCTGGGCCGGATCATTGCCGAGGGCCACGGCTGTGTGGAGTGGCTGGTCAACCACCGCAAGGACGGCACGCCATTCTGGAACCTGCTGTTCCTGTCGCCGGTGCGGGACGGACATGGCAACATAATTCACTACTTCGCCAACCAGCACGACATCACCAAAGGTCTTCCGGAACGGCTGTCGGAGGTCAACTTCGGCCGCGCCCATATGCCGGAGGAAGTGACGGCCGAGTTCCAGCGCCTCGTACATGAGATCGCGGCGGCTGCAGAGACCAATGGGCCATCCGACGCGCGGGCGCTGGAGGAAGTCATCCGTGCGGCGCGTCAACTGGCCCAGGTCAGCACCAGTCTCAAGCCCGGCCCGGCGTAGCCTCCATCAGGCCTGAGGGCATCACTGAGCGCTGCCCACTGGAAACGGCCTGCTGAGGTAGCGCGAGCCTTCCAGCCCGAAGCGCCAGGCGACGTCGCGCGCCCGGCTGATGCCAATGCGGGGGCCAGATGCCACCGTGGCGGGCGCGGCCGCCGCCAGCATCCGAAACGGAGGCTGGTCCAACGGCAGCCCGTCCAGCGCCCCGGTGACGCCAAGGGCCTGGCACAGCCGTCCGGGACCGGCGCATAACAAGCGCTCCGCCAGACCGCCGCGGCGCGCGCGCATGGCGGGCAGGCCATACAGAGGCTCCAGCGCGCGGATCAGCACGGCGGCGCCGGGTTCAGGGCCGCACACTAAGTTCAGGCACCAGTGCATCCCGTAGGAGCGATAGACGTAGGCGTGCCTGGGCGGCCCGAACATCGCGGCGTTGCGCGGGGTGGGGCCGCGGTGGCTGTGGGAAGCCGGATCGGCGCGGTCGTAGGCCTCCGTCTCGACGATGGTGCCGCCGACGCCGTCCACCAGCAGGACCGCGCCAATAAGGTCTCGCGCCACGTCCTGCACGGGGCGGAGGAGCGCCGTAGATGGCAGGGGCGCCAGGGCCGGAGCAGAAGGCTGGAGGGTCGGGACGGAAGGGGACAGGGAACGGCTCTCCGGCATGACGGTCGCGGACTGGAGGCAACGGGCAGACGGCCGCGCACTTTCATCAGGCGATGCACCGGCATCATGCAGCCTTACACGACGCCAGGCGTTGGGCCTTCGCTCCCCCACGCACAGGACCGAGGTCTCTCATGGAATTGTCCAGCTACGCCAGCGCGCTGCATCCCGGCCTGTCCAGGCTGCGGGAGCAGTTGTCCGGATTGATGACAGGTGCTGCCGAAGCAGCGCCGGCAGCGGCCCGGCAGGCCCGCCCTGCCCTGCTGCAGCAGGCGATGGACAACGCACCCCTGTTGCTGGAACTGGGAACGACGCTGCTGCATCGGATGCGCGGCGGACGGGAGGAGGCCATCGCACGCCCTGCCCCGCCGCCGCCCCGGCGCTTCCGCGTGCTGCGCCCGATCCTGATTGCAGCGGCCGTGGCGGGTGCCGCTTACTACGCCGGGCGGGCCTACGCACCGGCCGGCCGCAGCCGCGCCGCGCGCCAGGCTTAGCGGTTGCTGCCCCGTCTCAGCAGCCGAGTGCATGGGCCAGCACAGGCTGGCTTGGCTGAGGTGACGGAGAAGCAGGACGCCAGGCCTGGCAACGCAGCCATTCCATCACTTCCGCGCCGGGCATCGGTGGGCTGAACAGGAAGCCTTGCGCCTCCTGGCAGCCTTCGGCCTGCAGTTGAGCCAACTGCGCTGCGGTCTCGACCCCTTCAGCGAGCGTGCGGACGTTGAGGGCGCCGGCTATGGCCAGCACCGCCCGGACGATAGCCAGGCCATTCGGCGGCGGCTTGTCCACAGGTGGGCCAGCCTCCATCCGCTCGGTGACGGCCAAGCCGCCCGGCGCCGCTCCGTGGACCCCTGCGATGTCGCGGATGAAGCCGCGGTCTATCTTGACCCGGTCGAAGGGAAAGTCGCGGAAGTAGCTGAGCGACGAATAGCCCGTGCCGAAGTCGTCCATTGCGATGCTGACCCCCAGCGCACGCAGCTGCCGCAGCACATCGCGCACGCCGTCCGCCGCCAGCAGCGCGGACTCCGTGACCTCAAGCTCCAGCCGGGCCGCGGGCAGGCCGGCCGCGTCGAGCGCGCCGGCGACGCAGCTGACAAGATCCTGGCCGCGGAACTGCACGGCGGACAGGTTCACGGCGACGCGCAGCCCGTTCGGCCAGCCCGCGGCTGCGGCGCAGGCGCGGCGCAGTGCCCATTCGCCCAGGGGCAGGATCAGCCCGGTCTCCTCCGCAATGGGAATGAACGCCGCGGGACTGACCTGGCCGTGCGCTGGGTGGTGCCAGCGCGCCAGCGCCTCGAACCCGCAAGGGCGTCCGGTGCGCAGGTCCATCAGCGGCTGGAATGCCAGGTCCAGCCCCTCCCCGTCTGCCAAGGCGCGGCGCAGATCGCCGGCCAGGGTCCGGCGGGCCAGCCGCCTGGCGTCCAGCGCGGGCGTGAACATGCGCCAGCGGTCGCGCCCGTCCGCCTTCGCCTGGTAGAGCGCGAGGTCCGCGTTTCGCAGCAGCGTGTCGAAATCCGCGCCGTCGCGGGGCGCCAGGGCAATGCCGATGCTGGCGCCGGCCACCACCTCGCGCCCATCAAGGTTGAAGGGCTGCCGCAGCAGCGCGACGATGCATGCGGCCAGCTCTTCGGCTTCGGCGGGGCCAGCCAGGCCTGGCTGGAGCACCGCAAATTCGTCGCCGCCCAGCCGTGCAACTGTTCCGGTGGCCCGGACCGCGCTGGCCAGCCGCTCCGCCGCCGCGCGCAGCAGCAGGTCGCCGACCGGGTGGCCCAGGGTGTCGTTGACCTCCTTGAACCGGTCGAGGTCAAGGCACAGCACCGCGGCTGCCGGTTCCGCATCCGCCGCTTGGCTGTGCTCCTCCGAACCGCCGCGCGCCGGGCTGGCGAGGGCTTCGCGCAGGCGATCCTGGAACAGCATGCGGTTGGCAAGGCCGGTCAGGGCGTCGTGCCGGGCCAGGAAGGCCGCCTTCGCCTCGGCCCGGCGGCGTTCGGTCACGTCCTCGAACGTCGCGACCCAGCCGCCGTCCGGCATGGGGGTGTGATAGACCTCGACCGTGCGGCCGCCGGCGGCCGCCATCTCCCACACGCCGGGCTGGCGCCGCTCGAGCATGCCGCCGGACCGCTGAAACACCTCCTCGGCCGGGACGCCGCCGTGGTGGCCGTGTTCGGCGCGCAGCTGGATAGCCTCCATGCGGGTGGAGCCGATCCTGACCCGCTCCGGCGGCAGACCGAAAATCTCGGCATAGCGGGCGTTGACCACGGCAAGCCGTTCGTCGGGGCCGTACATGCACAGGCCGACCGACATGTGCGCCAGCGCCGCGTCGAAGCGGGTGTTGGTGCGGCGCAGCTCGTCGGCGCGCGCCTCCGCCACCTGCGCGCCATCCTTCAAGACTTGCAGCGCGGCGGCCATCCGGCCGACTTCCCCTCGCTGCCCGGCATCCGGGATGGGAGCGTGCAGGTCGCCGGCGGCAAGGGCCGACAGGGCCTGGGTCATCCGGCGCATCGGACGCTCAAGCCCGCGGACAACGCCCGCCATGGCCGCACCGGCGAGCATGAGGACCACTCCTGCATCAAGGATGACCGCCCGCATCCCACCTGGGGCTGAAGTCTGAGCGCGTCCTGCAGCGTCCTGTGCCGTATAAGCCAGCGCCAGCACGGCCGCCGGCAGCAGCGCGGCCAGGAGGACTTGGGTGCGTGTCCACGTCACGTTGGCCCACCTGCGGAGCGGGCTGCGCATCTCCGGCTCTCCAGAAGGTTCCACGGCCACAGTGCGGGCAAATCGCCAACAAAACAACAAAGGCGTGCCGCAGCCGCTGCCACGGAACTGTCGCGGGCGCACCGAGGCGGCGTGATGTTAACAAGACTCATGCACTATGTCGCCCTGGCCACCGACTACGACGGCACCATCGCCCACCACGGCGTCGTGGACCCGCCCACCTTGGCTGCGCTGGAGCGGCTGCGCGGCGCCAGCCGCAAGCTGATCCTGGTGACGGGACGGGAGCTGGACGACCTGATCCGCTGCATGGACCGGCTGGACCTGTTCGACCTGGTCGTCGCCGAGAACGGCGCGCTGCTCTACTGGCCCGCCACCAAGCAGGAGCGCACGCTGGCCGCCCCGCCGCCGCCCGAGTTTGTGGAGCGTCTGCGCGCCGCCGGGGTGTCGCCGCTGTCGGTGGGACGCGTGATCGTCGCAAGCTGGGAGCCGAACGAGGGCAAGGTGCTGGCCACCATACGCGACATGGGGCTGGAGCTGCAGATCATCTTCAACAAGGGCGCCGTGATGGTGCTGCCCGCCGGCGTCAACAAGGAGAGCGGGCTGCGTGCGGCGCTGCAGGAGCTGGACGTATCGCCGCGCAACGTTGTGGCGGTGGGCGACGCGGAGAACGACTTCGCCTTCCTGGACCTGTGCGGGATGCCAGTCGCCGTTGCCAACGCCCTGCCTCGGCTGAAGGACGCCGCCGCCCTGGTCACGCAGGGCGAGCGCGGGGACGGCGTGGCCGAGCTGGTGGACCTATGGTTGGACACCGACCTGGCCGCGGTGGACGCGGGCAACCCCCGCCAGCACGTGCCGCTGGCTGCCGGGCTGGACGGGGCGCAGGACCTGATGCTGGTGCCGGTGCGGGAAAGCCTGCTGCTGACCGGCACCTCCGGCGGCGGCAAGAGCACTCTGACGACGGGGCTGCTGGAGCGGTTGTCGGCGCACGACTTCCAGTTCGTGGTCATAGACCCGGAGGGCGACTACGAGGGGCTGGGCGACGCCGTGGCCATCGGCAGCGCCAACGACGCGCCGCGGGCGGAGGAGGTGCTGGAGATACTCCGCAAAACCGCAAGCTCCGTCGCCGTCAACCTGCTGGGCGTCAAGCTGGAGGACCGCCCGGGCTACCTCGCGGGCCTGCTGCCGGAGCTGCTGGCGCACCGGGAGCGGACGGGGCGCCCGCACTTCGTAGTCGTGGACGAGGCGCACCACATGCTGCCCGCAACCTGGGACCCGGGCGCCACGGCGCTGCCGAGCGGGCTGCGGGGCTTCATGTTCGTGACCGTCCGGCCCGAGGCGCTGTCGCTCCGCACCCTGGACTGCGTGGACCGGGCGATGGCGGTGGGGGACGAGGCCGGGGCGGCGCTGGCGGTGTTCGCCCGGGCGCATGGCCTGCCGGAGCCGGAACACGCCGGCGGGGTGGAGCGGGGCCAGGTGCTGACCCTGTCCCGCGCGGACCCGGCGGTCCGGCGCCATGCGGTCATCCCCGGCACGACCGAGCGGCGGCGCCACTTGCGGAAGTATGCTGAGGGCAGGCTGGGCGACGACAAGTCGTTCTTCTTCCGCGGGGCCGAGGGCAAGCTGCGGCTACGCGCCACCAATCTGGTCATGTTCCTGGAGATGGCGGACGGCGTGGACGACGAGACCTGGGAGTGGCATCGCCGCCGCGGCGACTTCTCGGCTTGGGTCGAGACCAGCATCAAGGATGCCGAGCTGACGGCGGAGCTGCGCGGAGTCGAGGCAGGTGAGGCATTCCCGGACGAAGCGCGGCAGCAGGTGCGCGGCGCCATCGAGCGCAAGTATACCGCGCCGGCCTGACTCAGAACGGCCACTTGCCCGTCGAGGCGGGTCGGCTTCCCGCTTTCGCAAGGAGATGGCACACTTGGCACACGCATTCGTGTTCGCCTAGCTAGGGTACCAAACGTCTTCTCACGGGTAAGAGCATTTAACATGGCTGCACAGGAAACGAAGCGGCGCGCACCAATGGTCCGTGCGGCCCGCCCTGCGGCACTGTGCGCCCAGCGTCTGCACCCTGCCAGACCAAACCAATCCTGGCGGTGCTGGGCTTTACCTGCAACCTCAACACGGAGCGTATAATGTCCATACTCGGCTGGCTCGTCCTGGGCTTGATCGCCGGCTTCATCGGCAGCAAGATTTTCGAGGGGTCGGGCCATGGCCTGATCGTAAACATCATCCTGGGCATCGTCGGCGCGGTGGTCGGCGGTTTCCTGTTCTCGCTGGTCGGCGCGTCGGGCGTAAACGGCTTCAATCTTTACAGCATGTTCGTGGCGGTCGTTGGGGCCATCGTCGTGCTGTGGCTCTACAACACGCTGATGGGCCGGCGCTCCCTGCGCTGAGGGCATTGCCGGGCCGGTGACCGGCCCTGCTGGACTCGAAAGATGCCGCTGCGGCGCAAGCTGCGGCGGCATTTGCTTGCGCGGGCGGGTTCTGCTGGACCGGGCGGCGCACATGTTCCACCCTGCCGGCATGGCTGGCATCACCGGAGCGCGGCTGCAATCATACGGCTGAATGATCCTGCAAGCTCATCGTTGGCACAGCGGTGGCTGCACCGCCGTCTGGGCCGGCGGCTTCCATGCCAGGGCGCCCGCCGCACGCCGGCCCGCCGGGGCCATCCGAGGCGTCCAGCCCACCCACTCGTTCCGCTGCCATGACCGGCGTTGCCATCGTCATCCCGATGCTGAACGAGGCTGCGGCCCTGCCCCGCCTGTTGCGGCACCTGGCGGTCCTGGACCCCGCGCCGGACGAGGTGCTGGCAATGGACGGCGGCAGCACCGACGGCTCGGCGGCGATTGCACGGGCCGCCGGGCTGCGCGTGGTCGAGCATCGGGTGCGCGGGCGCGCGGCGCAGGTCAACTGCGGAGTGTCTGAGGTGTCGTCGCCGATGGTGCTGGTGCTGCACGCCGACACGCTGTTGCCGGATGATGCGGTGGCAGTGGTGCGACGGGTGATGGCGGACCCGGGAACGGCGCTGGCGGGCTTCACGCCGCTGCTGAGCGGGCCGGGCGGGGTGCGCTGGGGCACCAGCCTGCACAACCTGCTCAAGACCTGGTATGCGCCGCTGCTGTTCCGCCCCGGCCTGTTCCTGCGCGGTGGGCGGCTGCTGTTCGGCGATCACGCCATGTTCTTCCGGCGGGCGGACTTCCTGGCCGTGGGCGGATGCGATCCGGGGCTGGCGATCATGGAGGATGCCGACCTGTGCGTCCGGATGACCCGGCTAGGCCGAGTCAGGCTGGTCAACCGGATCGTGCTCACCAGCGACCGGCGCGTGACGGCCTGGGGGGCGCTGAGGGCCAACTGGATTTATTTCCGCGTCGGCGTGGCCTGGGGCCTGGGCAGGCGGAGCGGGCTGGATCGGCAGTATCCGCCCATTCGCTAGGCCGCCGCCGGCCGCGCCGTGATGTAGCCTGCGGACAAGCAGTGATCCAGCAATAGGCGCAGGAAGGCGTGGCCGGTGGGCGGGCAGCGCCGTCCGTTGAGGGCGTGCAGGTTGCCGCCTTGGAAGCGCGGGTCGGCGTGCAGGTATCCGTCCAGCAGCGCCGACACCTGGGCGACCAGGCTGCGTTCATTGGGCGCCAGCGCAACAGGGTCGAAGCTGGCGGGCGCGACCATCTGCGGGGCATGCAGCGCCGGGTAGTCCGCGGCGAGGCCGGCCAGCGCCGCAACCGGCACCGGCGTGCCGGAAACCAGGTGGAACGTGCGGCCCGCGGCGGCGGCCATGTCTTCGGCGATGTCGGCCAGGCCGCCGACCACATGGTCTATCGGCACCAGGTCCAGCGTGGCGCCCGGCGTGGCCGGCAGAGTGCGTATGCGGCCCTCTGCCACCAGGCGGATCAGGCCGTAGATGCTACCGAACGCGCCGATGGCGCCGGTGCGGGAGTCCCCAACCACGATGGACGGGCGGGCGATGGCCACGGTGCGTCCGGCGTCCCGCGCCTGCAAGGTCAGTGCCTCGGCAGCGGCCTTGCTGCGCTCGTAGCCGTTGTGGAAGCCCTGGCCTGCGTCCCCCTCGCCTTCGCGTATGGGGCCGCTGCGACGGCCGCACACGTAGGCGGTGCTGACATGCAGGACCGGGACCTGGCCCGCTGCAGCCAGAACGTTGGCCGTGCCGCGGACGTTCACGGCGTCATAGGTCTCGGGCGGGAGCGAGAAGCCGGTGACGGCGGCGCAGTGGATAACAAGGTCCAGCCCGGACGCCGCGCCGCCGGGGAGGCCCAGCCCGGGCCGCCCGACATCGCCAGCCAGGGTGACGACCGCCCCGGCGTTCAAACGACGTCCGCACCAAGGCGAGGCTGGAATAGACCGCCCGTCGTTGCGGCGGAGCTGAGCGTTGCGGTGCTGCAGCGCAAGGATGGAGTGGCCGCGTTCGGCAAGGTGCCCGGTCAGTTCGCGGCCGATCAACCCGCCGGCACCGGTGACGAGGATGTTCATGCGGGTTGCGGTCCTTAGACCGAAGCACACCGGCACGACGGTTCCGCCTCTTAGCGCGTTGCGGCGGTGGGGGAAAGTGGGAGTGGCGGCGGCTATCGCAAATGTTAACCAGGCTATAGCGCCGGCACGCGGCACGCCGGGGTGCGGCCGGGCAGGCGTGCAGGGGCCGCTGCCGCCTGGGTTGCGGTCTGCCCGGTCCACCTAGCGGCAGGTTGGCTTGGAAGCGCGTGCCGCCACTGCGCCCTGACCTGGCAGACAACAGCCATGGGTCAACCATCAACCCAACGGGTTGATGTTGACGGACATAACCGCGCCGGGCAGAATCCAGCAGGTTCTGACGTCAGAACTGCTTTGGAGAGTGCGCCATGGATGGTTCCGGCCTGCGGCGGTCGCGGCTGCAACTCAGGCTGAGCCAGACCGACTTAGCGGAGGCGCTGAATGCCAAGCTGGGCCGGAGCTACGACAAGCCGCGGGTCAGCCGCTGGGAGAACGGGCATGAGCCTGTCCCCGACGATGTCGCGTCCGTGGTGGACGGCCTGGCCGCACAGCAGCCGGGCAGCGCCAGGGTGGTGGTGTTCGCCAACCAGAAAGGCGGTGTCGGCAAGACCACGAGCGCGCTGAACGTGGCGTGCGGCCTGGCGCGGCTGGGCAGCCGGGTGCTGCTGGTGGACATGGATCCGCAGGCGACGGCGACGGTGGCCATTCTGGCGGACAGGGCGGTCACGGCGCACCGCGATGGGCGCACGATGGCGCATGTCATCCTTCGCGGCCGGGCGCTGCATGAGGTCGTCATTCGGGGGGAGCACGCGCCTTTCGACTTGGCAGCGAGCCACATAGACCTTTCGGAGACCGACGGACGTCGCGAACCCGGCTTCGACGCGGCGCTGCGCGAGGCTCTAGATGACGTGCGGGGCGGCTATGATTGGGTGGTGGTGGACGCGCCGCCCAACCTGGGGATGCTGACTTGGATGGCGCTTGCCGCGTCAGACGAGTGCATCGTGCCCGTGCGCACTGAACCCTACGATGCCATGGGGGTCGGCTTGATCCTGGGCACGATCAACAAGGTGCAGCGGCGGCTTAATCCGGCGCTGCGGCTCAGCGGCATACTCCCGACGCAGTACGGCGCGCGCAAGCTGGTAGACCGGGAAGTGTTGGGCCACCTGATGTCGGCGCTTGTCGACACCGCGCCGGTGCTGGACCCCGTGCCGGACAGCGCCGTGTTCGGCCACGCCGCCCGCAACGGGCGCATCGCGCTGGACGCCTTCCCTGGCAGCGCCGCGCCCGGCGTGTATGCCCGGCTGGCAAAGGCCATGCTGCGCGGCGACCCGCTTCCGGCAGCCAGCCCGCCCGTCGGCGCAGGTGACCTGTGATGCCGGCCCGGCGCCCACGCCCGCCCTCGCCGATCCTGGGCGCTGCCACGGCAACCATCGCGGCGGAGTCCCGGGCACTGGTCACCAGCACCGGCTTCCGCCACACGTTCGAGGTCTCGGTGGACCAGGTGGACCCGGACCCGGACCAGCCGCGGCGCGGCTTCGACGACGCCGGGCTGCGCCAGCTTGCGGCGACAATGGAGGAGCAGGGCCAGCTGCAGCCGGTCCTGCTACGGCGCCACCCGCAGCATCGCAGCCGCTGGATGATCATCGCCGGGGAGCGCCGGTGGCGTGCGGCGGGAATGCTGGGCTGGCGCAGCCTGCTGGCCATTGAGCATGACGGTGACCCGGA
Organism: uncultured Acetobacteraceae bacterium; assembly: GCA_964250755.1. GTDB lineage: Bacteria > Pseudomonadota > Alphaproteobacteria > Acetobacterales > Acetobacteraceae > DASWOJ01. The sequence continues at coordinate 67,598 of CAXUHB010000015.1, forward strand.
AGTGGCCTCGCTGCTGGAGAACCTGCAGCGCGTGGACCTCTCTGTGGTCGAGGAGGCGCGCGGGGTGCGGCGCCTGATGGAAAGCAAGGGCTGGACCCAGGCGCAGGCGGCCGAGGCCGTGGGGCGCAGCAAGAGCGAAATGAGCGCGGTGCTGCGGGTGCTGTCGCTGCCGGCGGAGTTCCTGGAGCAGGTTCTGACGTCAGAACATCCGGTTCCCCGAAACACCCTAATCGAACTGGCGCGCATCAAGGATCCGGCGGAGCGGCAGCGGCTGGCGGCAGCGGCGGGCAGCGGCAGCCTGACCATACGCGAATTGCGCCAGGCCAAGGACGGTGCGGCTGCACAGCGTCCGGCCGTGACGCCCCCGGTCCGGTTCAGCATGACGGTGCTGGACCGCCTGGCCGAGCGGCTAGGCCAGATGCGGGCGTCGGGCCAAATGGTGGACAAGGCCGACCGGGCTAGGCTTGCGCGGCTGCGCGACGAAATCGAAGCGCTGCTCGGCACGGTCGGCTGACCCGGCCCTTCCCGCCCCAGCCCGGCCATGTGTAGGCTGGCAGCCGAGATAGACATGCGCCGCGGCCAACGCGGCGCCATCACGGGAGCGGGGCGCATGGGGGTCAGCAGGCGGGCATTGATGGCAGGGGCCGCCGTGGCGGCGGCAGCGGGAACGCCGGCCTGGGCGCAGGCGAAGGGCGCGGTCGGGGTCGCGATGCCGACCAAGTCCTCCGCCCGGTGGATCGCGGACGGAGACAACATCGTCAAGGTGCTGCAGTCCCGCGGCTACCGCACCGACCTGCAATACGCCGAGGACGACATTCCTAACCAGCTCTCGCAAATAGAAAACATGATCACCAAAGGCGCCAAGGTGCTGGTCATCGCGGCGATAGACGGCACCACGCTGTCCGACGCGCTGGCCCAGGCGGCGCGCGGCGGCATCAAGGTGATCGCCTATGACCGGCTGATCCGCAACTCGCCGAACGTGGACCTCTACGCCACCTTCGACAACTTCCAGGTGGGCGTGCTGCAGGCTCAATCGCTGCTGGCGGGCCTGAAGGGGCGGGAGGCCAAGAGGCCGCTCAGCATCGAGTTGTTCGCGGGGTCGCCGGACGACAACAACGCCGGGTTCTTCTACAACGGCGCGATGTCCGTTCTGCAGCCGCTGATCGACAAGGGCGAACTGGCAGTCGGCAGCAAGCAGACAGGCTTGGACAAGGTCTCGACCCTACGCTGGGACGGCGCGGTGGCGCAGGCGCGGATGGACAATCTGCTCAGCGCCTTCTACGCCGGCAAGCGCCTGGATGCCGTGCTGTCGCCCTATGACGGCATCTCCATCGGCATCATCTCGTCCTTGAAGGGCGTGGGCTACGGCAGCGGCGGGGTGCCCATGCCTATCGTCAGCGGCCAGGACTGCGAGGTGCCGTCGGTGAAGGCGATCCTGGCCGGGGAGCAGTATGCCAGCATCTTCAAGGACACCCGCGACCTGGCGCGCGTGACCGCCGACATGGTGGACGCGGTGCTGAGCGGCAAGGCGCCCGAAACCAACGACACCACGACCTACAACAACGGGGTCAAGGTCGTGCCGGCCTACCTGCTGAAGCCGGTTGTCGTGGATAAATCCAACTGGCGGCAGGTCCTGGTGGACAGCGGCTACTACAAGCTGTCGCAGATCCAGTAGGGCAGGGGCCGGTGGCCAGCATCCTGCATATGCGCGGCATCACCAAGCGCTTCGGCCCGGTGACTGCCCTGCACGATGTGACGCTCGACGTGCGCGCGGGCGAAATCCATGCCGTCGTGGGCGAGAACGGCGCCGGCAAGTCCACCCTGATGAAGGTGCTGAGCGGCGTTCATCCCGCGGGCAGCTACGACGGCGCGGTCGAGTTCGACGGTGCCGTTCGTGCCTTCCGCGGCGTGCGGGACAGCGAGGCCCTGGGCATCATCATCATACACCAGGAACTCGCGCTGATTCCGTTGCTGACCATTGCGGAGAACATATTCCTATCACATCCGCCGGGCCGCTTCGGCGTGCTGGACCGCGGGGCGGAACATGCCCGGACGCTGGCGCTGCTGCGCAAGGTCGGCCTGCGGGAGGCGCCGGACACCCGCGTTGCCGACCTCGGCATCGGCAAGCAGCAACTGGTCGAGATTGCGAAGGCCCTGTCCAAGCAGGTCCGCCTGCTGATCCTGGATGAGCCGACCGCGGCCCTGAACGAGCGGGACAGCGAGGCCCTGCTCGACCTGCTGGCGGAGTTCCGGCGCGCGGGCATCGCCTGCATCCTGATCTCCCACAAGCTGAACGAAGTCACGCGGGTGGCGGACCGGATCACCGTGCTGCGTGACGGCCGCACGGTGGAGACGCTGGACTGCGCCGGGGGCGCAGTGGAGGAGGACCGGATCATCCGCGGCATGGTGGACCGCGACTTGGACAGCCGCTTCCCGCCCCGCGTCCCGCGCATCGGCACCGAGGTGTTCCGCGTGGAGGGCTGGCGCGTCGGCCACCCGCAGCAAGCCGGGCGCGAGGTGATCCGCGGCGTGGACTTCCGAGTGCGCCGCGGGGAGGTCGTGGGAATTGCCGGGCTGATGGGCGCAGGCCGGACCGAGTTCGCAATGAGCATGTTCGGACGGTCCTGGGGCCGGGACATCGCGGGCCGGGCCTTCATGGATGGCAAACCGGTGGACCTGTCCACGGTGCCGCGGGCCATTGCCGCCGGGCTGGCCTACGTGACGGAGGACCGCAAGCACCTGGGCCTGATCCTGGGAGAAGACATACGCAAGAACGTCACCCTCGCCAACCTGCCCGTCGTCTCCCGTGCCGGCGTGCTGGACGACGTGGCGGAGCTGCGCGTGTCCGAGGGATACCGCACGCAAATGCGGCTGCGCTGCTCTAGCGTTTATCAGCCGTCCGGCACGCTGTCTGGCGGCAACCAGCAGAAGGTCGTGTTGTCCAAGTGGCTGTTCAGCAGCCCGGAGGTGCTGATTCTGGACGAGCCGACGCGCGGCATAGACGTGGGCGCCAAGTACGAGATCTACCAGATCATCAACAGCCTGGCCGAGAGCGGGAAGGGCGTCGTCGTGATCTCGTCCGAGATGCCGGAACTGCTGGGCCTGTGCGACCGCATCTGCGTAATGAACGAGGGCCGGTTCGTGGGCGAGATGCAGGCGGCGGACGCATCGCAGGAGGCGATCATGCGGGCCATCATGCGGAACCAGCCGGCGGGACAGCCAGTGGGGCAGCCGGCCGGGGAGGGCGTGGCAGCATGAGCGGCATCGCCGCACCGCAGCCTGCGCCGGCGGCTCCGCGTGCCCTGCGCGGCATCATCCAGGCCAACCTGCGCCAGTACGGGATGCTGCTGTCCCTGGCCGCCATCATGCTGTTCTTCGAGGTCGCGACCAGCGGCATCCTGCTGCGCCCGCTCAACCTGACCAACCTGGTGCTGCAGAATAGCTACATCGCCATCATGGCTCTGGGGATGCTGCTGGTCATCGTCACTGGGCACATAGACCTGTCGGTGGGGTCGGTCGCCGGGTTCGTGGGCGCGTTGGCGGGCGTGATGCTGGTGCAGTGGCAGGTACCGCTGGCGGTGGCGGCAGTGCTGTGCATCGCCGCCGGGGCGCTGATCGGGGCGGGGCAGGGGTTCTTCGTCGCCTACGTCCGCATTCCCTCCTTCATCGTGACGCTGGCGGGGATGCTGGTGTTCCGCGGGCTGATGCTGACGGTGCTGGGCGGGCAGTCCGTGGGGCCGTTCCCCGTCGTGTTCCAGCGCCTGTCCTCCGGCTTCCTGCCGGAGGTCCTGGGCGAACCCGGCGGCATCCGCCTGTCCTCCCTGCTCATCGGCCTCTCCGTCGGCGTGCTGCTGCTGGCGCTGAACATCCGCGGGCGCCGACGCCGCCAGGCGCACGGGATCGAGGCGGAGCCGGCGGCGGCGTTTGCCGCTAAGAACGCGCTGATGCTGGCGGCCATCGCGGGCCTGACCTGGCAGGTCGTGTCGCACCGCGGCCTGCCCAACGTGCTGGTCATCATGGCCGTGCTGATCGCGCTGTATGCCTTCGTCACCACGCGGACGACGCTGGGGCGGCAGGTTTATGCCGTGGGCGGGAACGAGAAGGCGGCGAAGCTGTCCGGCATCGCAACGGAGCGGCTGACCTTCCTGGCCTTCGTCAACATGGGCGTGCTGGCGGCGCTGGCCGGGCTGGTGTTCGCCGCCCGCTTCAACTCCGCCACGCCCAAGGCCGGCGACGGATTCGAGCTGGAGACCATCGCCGCCTGCTTCATCGGCGGCGCGTCGGCCTATGGCGGGCTGGGCACGGTGTCGGGCGCGGTGATCGGGGCCTTCATCATCGGCGTGATGAACAACGGCATGTCCATCTTGGGGGTCGGGGTGGACCTGCAGCGGGTCATCAAGGGGCTGGTGCTGCTGGGCGCGGTTTGTCTGGATGTCTACAACCAGCGGCGGTAGCCGCAGTCCGGGATACCCTTGCCGCGTCAAGCCCGGTGTGGCATCCGGGACAGCAACCTACTCAGGAACGCTTGCGATGTCCGACGCATACGCCGACCGAAGCCTGCGCGTCGGGCAGCTCATCTCGCTTACGTTCGGCATGATCGGGCGCAACGCCGCCGTGGTGTTGCTGCTGAGCCTCGCTTATGCGGCTCTCGCCATCTACGTCCCGGGCTGGGTCGGCACCGCGGTTGCGGGCGCCGGGATCGCGATGCCGGCCTATCTCGCCTGGGTGCCGGGCGCTCTTGGCAACCTGCTGCCGGGCGCGTTCGTCTCGGGCTGCATCGCCCTGGCCGTCACGGGCGACATGGCCGGGCAGCGGCCAGGCTTCGGTGCAGTAGCAGGCCAGGCGCTGCGGCTGCTGCTTCCCTTGCTCGGGCTGACCATCCTTGCGTCGCTTGGGGTCATCCTGGGCATGGTCCTGCTCATCGTGCCCGGCGTCCTGCTGGCGCTGCGCTGGTTCGTGGTGGTCCCGGCCCGCGCCGTGGAGGGTGGAGGGGTGTTCAACGCCTTCTCCCGCAGCGCTGCCTTGACCAAGGGAAGCCGCGGCGCCCTGTTCGGCTTCTATGCCGTCCTGGTCGTGCTGCTTCTGGTGCTGTCAGGCGTGCTGATCCTCGGCAGCGGCGGCCTAACGCAGTATGCCACCCTGACTGCGGCACGCGACCCGCTGGTGCTGATTTCCCAAATCGTGCTGAATGCCCTGTTCGCAGCAGTGAGCGGCACTGCGGCGGCCGTCGCCTACATGGAGCTTAGGCGGCTGAAGGAGGGCACGTTGCCCGGCCAGCTTGCTGACGTGTTCGCATAGGCCGGCGCAGAGCCTGCCGCCGCGGGCGGGCGCGGGATGAGCGGTGCCGAGGCCGTCGAGCCGCTTGGCGTGGGCTGGGCGTTGTCCACCACCCTGGCCGTCACCCGGCGCAACCTGCCCGCGCTGGCGACCTTGGGCGTGCTGCTGGCGGGCGCGCCGGCGCTGCTGCCCTATCTGCCGGGGGCGTCGTGGTCGGGACTGTGGTCCTCCAGCGAGGCGCGCACGTTCCAGTCGTTCGCGGCCGTCTTATCGGGCCTGCTGCAAGGCCTGCTCATCACCGCGGCGACCCATGTCGTGCTGGCCGACCGGGACGGCGGGCTTGCGAGCCTGGGGGCTAGCGCGGGGTTCATGCTGCGGCGCGCGCTGCCAGTGATGGGGCTGGCGCTTGCGGTGAACCTGGGCGTCGTCGTTGGACTCTTCCTGCTGGTCATCCCGGGCGTGATAGTGTTCCTGAACTGGCTGGTGGCCGTGCCCGCGCGCGCCCTGGAGGGGCCGGGCGTGCAGCGCGCGATGGCGCGCAGCCGGGAGCTGGTGCGGGGCAACCGCTGGCGCTGCCTGGCGCTGTTCCTGCTGACCTACATGCTGCCGCTTGGCGCACTGGTAGCAGCCGAATATGCCATGGACGCGTTGGGCTACGGCGACGGCAGCCTGCCGGACCTGGCCGCGGTGGCCGTGTTCACGACGGCCTCGTCGCTCCTGTATTCCGTCGCAACCGCGGTCATGTTCGTGCGGCTGCGCGAGCTGCGGGACGGGACGGACGCCGGCGGGATCGAGGCCGTGTTCGCCTGATCCCGCCCTGCTTGCTCCGTTCTGGCCACCCGGCTACGCCCGGTTGCGGTCGAACTTGTCCAGCCGCCGGCGCCCGAACAGCAGCCCGCGCTCCAGGTGGCGGCGCAGGCCGATGTAGTAAGCCTGCAGGAACTCCTGCGGCGTCTCCCCGGTGGGCTTCCAGCCGATCTTGCCGGCGATGCGGTTGGCGACGGCCTTCATCGTCGCCGGGTCCTTGCGGCGCAGCACGTCCTCCAGGACATGCAGTTCCTTGATCCCGTAGGCGTCCAGGTGCGCCGTCGTGAAGCCGGCTTGCAGCGACGCCGTCGTCGCGGCAGGCCCCGTCACCAGGTCGGCCAGTAGCCGCCGCCGCGGCGTGCGGACCACCCAGGTCCCAGCCAGCATGTCGCCCACCCGCAGCCGGTCCCGGTTCAGCAGCGGGAACACCAGAAAGATGCCGGACCAGCCCAGCCCCAGCAGGATCAGCCACCCGTCCGCCGAGGTGCCCTGGATGGTCAGCAGGCTGAGCGGCAGGAACAGCTCCAGCTCCCGCACCAGGTTGCGCGCCAGCACGGCGTCGGCGCTCAGCCGCCCGCCGCCCTGCGCCGCCACCCGGATGCCCAGTACCCGCTTGCCCGGCGTCGCCGCGCGCGGGCGCAGCTCGAAGAAGGCGAAGTAGAAGTTCCGCAGCAGGAAGAAGCCAAGCAGCCAGATGACCGAGGCCACCTCCGCTCCCTTGCCATAGCCGGCTACCGCTGCCACGGCCAGCAGCGTCAGCGCAACCAGCACCGCGCAGATCAGCAGCAAGTCCAGCAGGAACGCGCCCAGCCGCTCCCCGCCATCGGCAAGCTGCAGCGGCAGCGCCACGCCCTCCGGCGTGACAAGCTGCCGCAGGCGGACCGGGGCGCTCACACCTCGTGGCGCCGCGGGCGATACAGGTAGGCGGCCCACAGCACCAGGGACAGCCCGGCGATGGCGTAGCGCTGCCAGTCCACCCGGACTGCCTGCCGCACGACCCCTTCCAGCACGCCGGCGCACAGCAGCATCACGAAGACGCCTGCCATCAGCGTCGCCGCCTGGCGGCCAGCGGCGGCGGTGGCGGCCAGGCGGCTGCGCGCGCCGGGCAGGGCGACGGCAGCCCCGATGTGCAGCCCCGCCGCCCCGGCCAGCGCCACCGCGGCCAGCTCCGTCACGCCATGCACCAGCAGCCAGCCGCCAAGCGGCATCCCCAGGCCGCGCTGGGCATACAGCACGCCGAACGCGCCGATGGTCGCTCCGCTGTACGCCAATAGCAGCGCCGTCGGCAGGCAGAACGCGAAGCCGAAGGCAAACGCCATGATCGCCACCTGCGCGTTGTGCGTGAACAGGTAGGTGGAGAACAGCCCGAACCCCGATGATCCCGGATCGTACAGCGTGCTGCGCAGGTAGCCCGTGCTGGCAGAAGGGTCGCGCCCGCCGGCCAGCCCTGCCGGAACGAAGGCGTAGAACCAGTCGCCGTCGCCCAGCATCAGCCCCGCCGCCAGCGCCGCGCCCCCGGCCAGGCACAGCCAGGCCAGCAAGGTCTCCTGCCACAGCGCCTGCGCCGCGTTGGGCCAGTCATGGGCGAAGAACTGCACCAGCCGCTGCCCCAGCCGCACCCGCGTGCCATAGACCAGGAAGTAGGCCCGGGCGCACAGGTCCTCCAGGTAGTCCACCAGGCTGTGGTCCAGGGAGGTCGCGCGCGCCACCGACAGCGCGGACAGCGCGCTGCGATACAGCGTCGGGATCGCCAGCAGGTCGGCGTCGGACAGCCGGGACAACGACCCGCGCTCCATGCGGGACAGCAGGGTCTCCAGCCGGGTCCAGGATGCCTCCCGCTCAGCGCGGAAGCGGCGGCTGCGCAGGTCCTCGCCCTCCCGTGCGGCCCGTCCAGGGGCCAGCTTGCTCCAGTCCAGCCCGCCCTGGCCGCCCGTGCCCCCGGTCATGCCCCGCTCACGCCCCCGCTCACGCCGCAGCCCGCTCGCGCCCGCCGTGGCGCTGCAGGTCCAGCACGCGGCGGATCAGCGCGGGGCCGACTTGGCGGGCCGGGGCCTCCACGACGTTGGCGCCCAGCCGGCGCAGCCGGGCCATCACAACCTCGCGCTCTGCCAGCAGGGTGCCGGCCACCACGGCGCGGGCCACGTCGTCGGCGTCCTCGGGCTTGGCGTCCGCCATCGCCGCCAGTTCGTCATCGCGGAAGGTCACGAACAGCACGGCGTGCCGCTCCAGCAGGCGGCCCACGTTCTCGATCATCAGCTCGGCCCCCGTGGTGTCGGCGAAGTCGGTCAGCACGACGACCAGCGCCCGCCCGCCCAGCGACGCCCCTAGCTGCGTCAGGCCCAGCGTGAAGTTGGTCTCGTCCCCGGAGTAGTCCAGCGCCGCCGCGGCCCGCTGCAGGCCGCCGAACGCCGGCGTGCCTGTCACGGCGCCGGTGGACATGACCGGGCGCGCGCCGAAGGCGAACAGCCCCACCCGGTCCCCCATCTTCAGCCCGGCGAAGGCCAGCACCAGCGCGGCGTTGATCGCGTGGTCCAGCCGGGGCAGGCCGCCGGCCAGCGGCTCGCTCATCAGCCGTCCCGTGTCCAGGGCCAGCATCAGGGTGCGGTTGCGCTCGGCCTGGGTTTCCCGCACCAGCACCTTGTTGTGCCGTGCGGACTGCCGCCAGTTGACGGCGCGCGGGTCGTCGCCGCGCTGGAACTCGCGCAAGGCGTGGAACTCCGTGCTGTCCGCACGGTCCCGCTGCACCACCCGCCCGGCGCTGCCGGTCCGGGAGAACAGGCGCATCGCCTCCTCCCGCACGAGCGAGATCGCGGGAATCACCGCGACCTTGCGGTCCAGCGCCCGCTGCTCCACACGGCGGACCAGGCCGAGCGGCCCGTCCCAGCGCAGGTGCAGCCGCGGCAGCGCCGCCGTGCCGCGCCGGAGCGGCGTCAACGTGAAGCGCGCCGCGCTCCCGGCCGTTACAACGCGCAGCGGTGGCGCGCACCGCAGCCGGGCGTCGGCTTCCAGCACCACGTCCAGCAGGGGCGGAGGCTGACCGGGAAAACTGACCGCGGCCTCTGCTGTGCGCCCGGCCTCAATGGCGGGCGGGACCAGCAGCGCCGCCTCGAAAGCGCGGGAGCGGCGCATTGCCAGGGCATCAATGGTCATCAGCACCAGTACGGCGCCGATCCAGGCGGGGCCGGCCACCCAGCCGGCGTCGTCCGCCACGCCGCACACCAGCGCCACCGGCAGGCCGGCCGCCATGACCAGGGCCGCGCGCCAGGTCGGCACGACGCCGGACGACACCCGCCGGGGCCAGGCGGGGGCTGCCCGGGCAACCGCCGGGCCGGCCGCCGGGCCGGTTACGGGCAAGCTGTCACCGCGGCGCCTCGACCTGCTCGATCAGGCTGCGCACCACGTCCGGCACCTTGCGCCCGTCAATCTCGGCTGCCGGCGAGAGGATCAGCCGGTGGCTGAGGGCCGGCATTGCCAGCGCCTTCACGTCGTCGGGGATCACGTAGTTTCGCCCGTCCATCGCCGCGCGCGCCCGGCTGGCGGTGGCCAGCATCGCCGCTGCGCGGGGGGACGCGCCGGACTCCAGGTCCGCCGTCGCCCGGGTCGCGCGCACCAGGGACACGATGTAGGCCACCACGGGAGGCGACAGCGTGACCGCGGACACCGCCGCCATCGCCTGCCCGACCACCCCGGCGTCGGCCACCCGCTGCACGCCGAACGACGCGGGATCGGGCATCCCCGACCGCGCGCCGTGCCCGGCGACGATGGCCTGCTCTTCCTCTTCCGTCGGGTAGTCCAGCACCTGCTTGAACAGGAAGCGGTCGAGCTGCGCCTCGGGCAAGGGATAGGTGCCCTGCTGCTCGATGGGGTTCTGGGTGGCGATGACGGTGAAGCGGGCGGGCAGGGGGTGGCGCACGCCGTCTATGGTCACTTGGCGCTCCTGCATGGCTTCCAGCAGGGCGGCCTGGGTCTTGGGCGGGGTGCGGTTGATCTCGTCGGCCAGCAGCAGTTCGCAGAATACAGGGCCGCGGGTCAGCGCGAAGGCGCCGGTCTGGAAGTTGAAGATGTTTGCGCCGGTGATGTCGCCCGGCATCAAGTCCGGGGTGAACTGCACGCGCCCGAAGTGGAAGCCGAGCGCCTGGGCGAAGCACTGCGCCAGGAAGGTCTTGGCGGTGCCTGGCGGCCCCTCCAGCAGGATGTGCCCGCCGGACAGCAGGGCGGTGATGACCAGGTCCACCGTGTCCGCCTGGCCCGTGACGGCCCGTCCGACCTCCGTGCGGATGTGGGCGGCCAGCTCGCGGATGTCAGGGCCGGGCGGCGCTTCAAGGCTGGCCGGACCGGGTTCGTTCACGTCATCCATGCAGGCGCGTTCTCCAGTGGTGCAGGTGCCGGGCCATGCGGACCAGGCCGGCACGGTCGCGGACGCTATCGGCCTCCGCGAGCAGCGATGCAAACGGCTCGTTCAGCCCGCGCAGGGCGGCGGCGCGGTCCAGTTGCGCCTCCTGCTCCGCCGCGTTCAGCCGCCGCGGGACGGCGGCGGCGCGGGTGGCGAGGATACGCGTCAGCTCGGCATAGGGGCGGGCCATCCGGGCCTCGCGTCCTGCAAGGGCGATCAGGGCGGCGGAGTTGTCGGCCAGGGCGCGCTTCCCGGGGTCGAAGGCGCGGGCGGCGGCCTGCGCGGGGCCGAAGCGGCGCACGGCCAACAGCCCGATCAGCGCGGCGGCGGCGGCGGCGCACAGGGTCGCGCCCAGCAACGGCGGCACCAGCAGCAGGCGCAACAGGTCGCGCGACCGGCCCAGCCCGTTCAGCGATACGTCAAAGGCAACGGGTTCGTTGTCCGCCAAGGTGGACAGCAGCGCCACCGCGGCCTCCGCCCCGGGCTGCGTGGCCATGGCCAAGTTGTTCAGCAGGTCGGGGTCGGCCAGCACGTAGGGGCCGTCCTCGTAGGGCTGGCCGAGCAGGATGCCGCCGGTGCGGTCGCGCAGGGCCGGTATCCAGTTCTTGCCGGCAAGCGTCTGTAGCCGGTCCACTTCCGGCAGCGCCGGCGCCTGGCCACCGAAGAAGTCCAGGCTGGCCAGCGGCGGATGCACGGCGTCGGTGCGTCGGCGCAGCCGCAGGCCCTGCCAGTTCCTGGGCAGCACGGCCAGCACGTCGCGGTCCGGCAGCAGGCCGTCGGGCCGAACCCAGCCGGGATGGTCCGTCATGTCCTCGGTCCGCCACTTCGGCAGCACGATCAGGACCGTGCTGGCCGCCAGGTCCGGCATTTCGGCGGGTCCGCGGCTGCCGGGGCCGGGGGTCAGCACGAGCAGGCCGGATGCGCCGGAGGCCGGGGCGGACCCTCCGTCCAGCTTGGCTCCTCCGGCGCGGACGGGGTCGCGGCTGACCACGACCGGCGTGCCGGCGCCGCGCAGCAGCTGCACCACGCCGGCGAAGCCCACGGCGGAGCGCGATGCCGCATGGGCGCCGCCGTCCCGCGCGGTCGGCCCGCGCGCGAAGGCCAGCAGCACGACGAACCCCACGAAGCAGGCCAGCCCGACGCCGACCATCGCCGCGACGGTCAGGGGCGAGAAGGCGGAGCCGGCGGGCGCGCTGCCCGCTGGCGCCACAGCGGCGGCCCCGCTCATGCCTGCACGCCCGCCCCTGGCATGCCCGGCTCCTTGCCCGCCGGCAGCAGCCCGGCATACAGGGCGCGGCATGCCTGCCAGTCCTGCGGGCCGAGCGGCGCCTGCGCGAACACCGCCCGCTCCGTGCGCGCCGCGATGCCGGAGAACGCGGTGCGGAGCGCGGGCGGCAGGACGGACAGGGCGGCAATATCCCGGCTGGTGAGCGCAGGGCCGAGCGCCCCGGGGAAGCGCTTCTGAATGACGGCGACGCCGCGCAGCAGCAGCGCATGGACCGCTGCGCCATACTGCCCGGCGGCGGCCAGAGCGTCTGCGTCCGCCAGCGCCGACACTGGCACGCGCAGCCCGACCGCAACATCGCCGGCCGCCGCGGCATCCTTTGCTCCTGCCCGCTTCAGCCGCGGCCGCCGGCTGTCCAGGACGGCGCGCACTGCGACCGCCAGCAGCGCCGCCACCAGGACGGCGAGCACGACCCAGAACAGGCCGCCGGCGGAGGCTAGCGCGGATGGCCCCGCCGGCACAGGCTCGGGCTCACGGACCGCGGCGGTGGGAAACCGGGTCTGCAAGCCGGGGTCCGCGGTCAGCCGCTCATAGCCCTGCCTGATGTCCGCCATGTCCTGCAAGCCTGTTGCGCCGTACCCTAGCGGAGACACCCAGCCCCCGCCTAGCGGCCCCGGGCGAAATCCGGCGCTGCTGCGGTGCGGCGCACGCCGCTTGCTGCCGCGCCCGTTTGCGTCACACTCGGCGGCACGGGCCGAGCCGGATCGGAGTGGACCGGGGCAGGGGAGGGCGGCATGACCGGCTACGCCAGCGACTTCCGGGGGGAGCGGCACCGCTTCGCCGACCTGCGCGCGGTGCTGGCCTGCGCGTCGCACCGCCGGTCGGGCGACGAACTGGCCGGACTGGCAGCAGCCAGCGACGCGCAGCGCGTTGCCGCCCGGTCCGTGCTGGCCGACCTGCCGCTGCGCGCCTTCCTGGACGAGCCGCTGGTGCCGTATGAGGACGACGAGGTCACGCGCCTGATCCTGGACACGCACGACGCCGCCGCCTTCGCGCCGCTGTCGCACCTGACCGTGGGCGGCTTCCGCGACTGGCTGCTGTCCTACGAAGCCACGCCCGAGGCCCTGACCGCCATCGCCCCGGCGGTCACGCCCGAGATGGCGGCGGCCGTCACCAAGCTGATGCGGAACCAGGACCTGATCGCGGTCAGCAGCCGCTGCCGGATGGTGACAGCGTTCCGCACCACCCTCGGCCTGCCCGGACGGCTGGGCAGCCGGCTGCAGCCCAACCACCCCACCGACGACCTGCGCGGCATCGCCGCGGCAACCCTGGACGGCCTGCTGTTCGGCGTGGGCGACGCCGTGATCGGCGTCAACCCGGCGACGGACAGCGTGGCCAACTGCATCGCGCTGCTCGACATGCTGGACGGGTTGCGCCAGCGCCACGGCATCCCCGCGCAGACCTGCGTGCTGACCCATGTGACCAACGCCATCGAGGTCATGCGCCAGGGCGCCCCGGTGGACCTGGTGTTCCAGTCCGTCGCGGGCACGCAGGCGGCCAACGCCGGCTTCGGCGTGACCCTGGCCATCCTGCAGGAGGCGCAGGAGGCAGCGCTGGCGCTGGACCGCGGCACCGCCGGGCAGAACGTGATGTATTTCGAAACCGGGCAGGGTGCGGCGCTGTCCGCCGGAGCGCATCATGGGATGGACCAGCAGACGGTGGAGGCGCGGGCCTACGCGGTGTGCCGCGCCTTCTCGCCCCTGCTGGTCAACACCGTCGTGGGCTTCATCGGGCCGGAGTATTTGTATGACGGCAAGCAGATCATCCGGGCGGGGCTGGAGGACCACTTCTGCGGCAAGCTGCTGGGCCTGCCGATGGGCTGCGACGTTTGCTACACCAACCACGCCGAGGCCGACCAGGACGACATGGACAGCCTGATGACGCTGCTGACCGTCGCCGGCGTCACCTTCCTGATCGCCGTGCCCGGCGCGGACGACGTGATGCTGAACTACCAGAGCGCCTCGTTCCATGACATGTTGTACTTGCGGGAGCAGTTCGGCCTGCGTCCCGCGCCGGAGTTCGAGGCGTGGCTGCAGGCGATGGACATGACGGACCGCCGGGGCCGCATCCGGGACGCCGCGCCGCGGGCCGCGCGCATGTTGGCGCTGGCCGACCCGGATCCCTTCGATGCCCCACGCTGACCCGCCTGCGCCCGATGTCTGGGCGCGTCTGCGCGACGCGACACGCGCGCGCATCGGGCTGGGTCGGGTCGGCAATGCGCTGCCGCTGGGGGCGTTGCTGGACTTCCAGCTTGCCCATGCCAGGGCGCGCGACGCCGTGCATTCGCCGCTGGACGTAGAGGCGGTACGGGCCGGGCTGCATCCTGTTGAGAGCGTCGTCGTCCGCAGCGCAGCCCCTGACCGGGCGGCCTACCTGCGGCGCCCGGACTTGGGGCGGACGCTGGACCCGGCGTGCCTTGGCGTCCTGGAAGCCTGCCGCCCGCCCGCGGACGGGTGGGATGCGGTGTTCGTCATCGCCGATGGCCTATCCCCCGCCGCGGTGCAGGAGCACGCGGCGCCGCTGGTCCATGCCTGCTTGCAGCGCCTGCCCGGCTGGTCGGTGGCGCCTGTGGTGGTGGCGACGCAGGCGCGGGTGGCGCTGGGCGATGAAGTCAGCGAGGTGCTGGGCGCGCAGCTCTGCGTCGTGCTGATCGGCGAGCGGCCGGGGTTGAGCGTGGCCAACAGCATGGGCGTTTACCTGACCTACGGGCCGAGGGTGGGACGGCGGGACTCCGAGCGCAACTGCGTATCCAACATCCACGGGGACGGCCTGCTCAGCGAGGCCGCGGCGGAGTTGGTGGCCTGGCTGATGACGGAGGCCGCGCGGCGCAAGCTGAGCGGGGTGGACCTGAAGGACGACCGGGCGGTGCTGGCGGAAGTTGCGGCATCCAGACTGACGTCTTCCCCCTCTCCCTCCGGGAGAGGATTGGGGTGAGGGAGGCCACCAGAATAGTCCTACGGCCTGATGGGGCCGGGTTACCACGTAACGAAGGCTCGCGCTGCGTGGCTTTCCTCACCCCAATCCTCCCCGGAGAGAGAGGGCGGAGACACAGCCTATCCCTTCCGCGCGCCCCAGAAGATCGGGAACGGGCTGTCCAGCACGCCCGTCACGTTCTCCCGCATCGCCGCGGGCTGGAAGAATTGGCCCAGGGGCACGTAGGGCACCTCCTCCCACACCGCGGCCTGGATCGCGTCCGTGGCCCGCTTGCGGGCAGCGTCGTCCGGGGCCTCGAACCAGTCGGTCCGCAGCCCCTCAATCCTCGGGCTGGTCGGCCAGCCGAACCAGGCGTTGGCGCCGTTGCCCAGGATGGGGTAGTGGCCGCCGGGGTCGGCGGTGTTCAGGCCCTCCCAGCCCGTGCAGAAGATGCTCCAGCCGCCACGCTCCACAGGCTCCTTGCTGGCCCGGCGCTGCACCACCGTGCCCCAGTCGCTGGCCTGGTAGTCCACGTTCACGCCCAGCTTCACCAGCAGGTCGCGCGTGACCTGGCAGAACGCCTCCAGCCACGGGTAGTCGGTGGGGGCGAGAATGACGACCTTCTCGCCCTTATAGCCGGCCTCGGCCACCAGCCGCTTCGCCGCCGCCAGGTCCCGAGGGCCGGTCAGCGCCTCCATCCCCAGTTGAGTGTCGGCGGCGGAACCTGGCGTGAACACGCCGACCCCGGCGCGGGAGATCGTCGGGTCCTCGCCATAGGCGGCCTGCATGTAGTCCTTCTGGCTGACCAGGTGCTGCACGGCCTGGCGCATCTTCGGGTTGTCGAAGGGCGGGTGCAGGTGGTTGAAGCGGATGATCTGGATGGCGCCGATGCTGGTCATCGGCACCACCTTGACCCCGCGCGCTCGGCGGAGCTGCGGCACCAGGTCGGCGATGGGGGTTTGCCACCAATCCTGCTCGCCCGCGCGGATTGCCGCGGCGGCGGTGGCGGCGTCGGGGATGATGTTCCATTCCACCCGGTCGAAGTTTGCCATCTTGCCGCCGGCCACGAAGTCCGGCGCCTCCTGCCGGGGCACGTAGGCGTCGTTGCGGGCGTAGGCGGCCAGCGACCCCGGCGTCCACTCGTCGCGCAGGAAGCGGAATGGGCCGGAGCCGGTGAAATCCGTGATCTGCGTGAAGGAGTCCGTCTGCGCCACACGCTCGGGCATGATGAAGCACACGTTGGCGGCGGGCTTGGCCAGCGCGCTGACCAGGAGCGGGAAAGGCTTCTTGAGCCGTACGGTGAAGGTGCGGTCGTCCGGCGCGGCCATGCCCTCCATCTGCGCGGCCAGGCGCTGGCCGAAGCCGTCCCGGCGCGCCCAGCGGGCAATGGACGCGGTGCAGTCCGCGCCGCGCACAGGCGTGCCGTCGTGGAAGCGCAGGCCCTCGCGCAGGCGGAAGGTCCATAGCAGCTTGTCGTCGGACAGGCCGAACCCCTCGCACATCTGCAACTGGGGAACGAGCTTGGAGTCCACGCCGAACAGGGTGTCGTAGATCATGTAGCCGTGGTTGCGGGCGACGGTGGTGGTGGTCCAGATCGGATCGGGGTTGGCCAGGTTGCCCTCGGGCACGAAGCGTAGCGTGCGCGCGGCGGCTCCCTGGGCGATGGATGGGCGGGACAGGGCAGTGGTTGCGGTGCTGGCTGCGGCGGCGGCGAGGAAAGTGCGGCGTTTCATTGGCTGGCCTCCACAGGGGTCGCAGTGTTCAAGCAAGTGCGGTGCCACGCCTTGATGCTGGGATCGGCTCAGTAAACATGCTCGCGGATCGGCTGCCCCGCCGCAATCCTCTCGAACGCGAACGGCGCGACATCCACCGACCGCGCCGCGCCATGCACGATCAGCTCGCTCGCCCCTGCGCCCGCTGCCGGCGAGTGCATCATGCCGTGCCCGCTGAAGCCGCAAGCCAGCATCATGTTGGGCGCATCCGGGTGCCAGCCGATGATGGCGCTGTGGTCGAACAGGTTGTGCTCGTATAGCCCGGCCCATGCGCGCAGCAGCCGCAACTGCTCGAACCCCGGGATGCGATGCGCCAGGGCCGGCCAGATGACGTCATCGAACAGCGCGTGGTCCACCTCCAGCCCGAAATCGTCCGGCGCGTTCTCGGTCCGCGGCGTCGTGCCGCAGATATACAGGTGCCCCTCGGGCCGGAAGATGAAGCCGGAGGTGTCGAAGATGAACGGCGCGTGCGGCAGCTTCGCCGGGCTGTCGAACACGAACACGCAGCGCTTGAGCGGCACCACCGGCACGTCCAGCCCGGCCATGCGCCCGACCGCGCCGCTCCATGGCCCGGCGGCGTTGACCACCGTGCCGCAGGCGATGCGCCCGCCATCCGCCAGCAGCACCGCGCCGATCCGCCTGCCGCCGCCTTGCCCAACGCCCGCCTGTTCCAGCCCGGTGACGGTGCCGGCCACGTAGTCCACCCCCTGCGCGCGGGCCTTGCGCTTGAAGGCTTGCAGGAGGGCCGGGCCGTCGAACCAGCCTTCCTTGTCCGGCCCGTAGGCGGCCACGCCCAGGTCGTCCACGCGCAGCCAGGGGTGGCGGCGTCCGGCCTCCTCCGGCGTCAGCAGCTCGGTGCCGATGCCGCAGGCGTGCTGGGTGGCGGTCCTGGCCTGGAACGCCGGCACGTCCGCGGGCGTGCCGAGGATGAGGTAGCCGGGTTCGCGCAAGCCAATCCCGGCGTCGTGCCCATCCACGGCCAGCAGCTCCGGCACCCGGCGCAGGAAGCCGATGCTGTAGTCGGACATCCGTATGTTGGCGGCGGTGGCGAACTGCTGGCGGATGGCGCTGGTGGACAGCGACGAGGACGATGCGGCGTAGGTTGGATCGCGCTCAATGACGGCGACGCGGCCGGTGAAGGCGGGGTTGGCGGAAAGATGGTAGGCGACGGAGCTGCCGATCACGCCGCCGCCGATGATGACCACGTCGTAGGATGGGTGCATGGCGAAAACCTCAGCTACAGGGGCGCAAGCCATTGATGGACGACGGTGCCTGCTCCCTCTCCCTCCGGGGGAGAGGGAGCCAGCGCAGCCCAGGCGGCGCGGGCCGCCCGCCAGACCCGTTCCGGCGTGGCGGGCATGTCCAGGTGCGGGACGCCAAGCGCGTCGGCGATGGCGGACATCACCGTCTGCGGTGCGCCGATGCAGCCGGCCTGGCCCGATCCCTTCGCGCCCAGCGGGTTGCGCAACGTGGGATGCTCGTTGAACCGCACCTCCAACGCCGGCAGGTCCGCGGCGCGCGGCAGGCAGTAGTCCTGGAACGAGGCCGTCAGGAGCTGCCCACCGCTGGGATCGTAGTGCACGCCCTCCATCAACGCCTGGCCAATGCCCTGCGCCAGGCCGCCCTGCACCTGGCCCTCGGTCAGCAACGGGTTGACCAGGATGCCGTAGTCGTCCACTGCCACGTAGCGCAGCAGCGCCACCGCGCCGGTGTCTGGATCAACCTCCACCTCGGCGACCTGAGCGCCGTTCGGAAACACGAACTGGTCGTTGGGATTGTGCGCGTCCGCGTCCAATGCGCCAGGCGGCAGGGTGCGGGCGAGGTCGAGCAGGCCGATGCCTGCTCCCTCTGCGGTGTGGAACGCGCCGGCGGTGAAGCTGACCGCCGCCGGGTCGGCTTGCAGCAGGCGGGCGGCCTCCGCGTGCGCCTTCGCAAGCGAGGCGTCCAGCGCCATCACCAACGCTGTGCCCGCCATCGGCAGGGACCGCGCCCCGCCGTGGCCGGCGCCGCCCGCGATGCGCCCGGTGTCGGCCTGAACCAGGCGGAACGCCCCGACCGGCAGACCCAGCCGGGCCGCGGCGAACTGCGGGAAGCTGGTCTCGTGCCCCTGGCCGTTGGACTGCGTGCCCGACAGCAGCTCGACCATGCCATTCCCGGTGAAGCGGACGCCGCCGTCCTCGCCGGGCCGCCCGCGCGAGGTTTCCAGGAAGCATGCGACGCCGAAGCCCAGCAGCCGCCCGCGCGCCGCCGCCGCCGCCCGGCGCGCGGGAAAGCCGGCGTGGTCCGCCGCCAGCAGCACGGCGTCCAGGTTGTCCGCGAACCGCCCGGTGTCCATCGTGATGCCGAGCGCGCTGGTGTGCGGGAAGTCCCGGATCAGGTTCGCCCGGCGCAGCGCCGCGCGGTCCCGCCCCAACTGGTGCGCCGCAGCGTCCACCAGCCGCTCGATCAGGTAGTTGGCCTCGGGCTTGCCCGCCCCGCGGTAGGCGTCCACCGGCACGGTGTTGGTGAAGGCGCCGCGCACGTCCATGAACACCGCCGGCACCGCATACAGCCCGCCCATCGCGCTGGCCGGGGAGACGGTGTGCGCACCCGGCCCCAGGCAGGACACGTAGGCGCCCAGGTCGCCCGTGGTCTCGACATGCAGCGCCAGGAAGCGCCCATCCGCGTCCAGCGCCAGCCGCCCGCGCGTCAGGTTGCCGCGGCCGTGGACGCCGGATAGGAAGTCCTCGGTCCGGTCAGCGATCCAGCGTATGGGCCGGCCCAGGCGGCGGGCGGCCCAGAGCAGGGCGACGTGCTCGGGATGCACCACGTTCTTCATGCCGAAGCCGCCGCCCACGTCAGGGCACACGACGCGCAGGGCCGCAGGGTCCATATCCAGGCAATGAGCCAGGTCGCGCCGGATGCCGTGGACATCCTGGCCGCTCACCAGCAGGCGCAATCCGCCGGTGGCCGAATCTGGCTCGGCCAGGGCCGTGCGTGTTTCCAGGGACGCGGCAACGACCCGGTTGTTGACCAGGTCCAGCGCGACGCTGTGCGCCGCCGCGGCAAAGGCGGCCTGCACCGCCGCCTCGTCCCCGCGCTGGTAGTGGAAAGCCAGGTTGCCCGGCGCCTCCGCCCAAAGCTGCGGCGCATCCGCCGCCAGCGCCCCACCCAGGGCCGTCACGGCGGGCAGGTCGGCGTAGTCCACCTCCAGGGCTTCCACCGCGTCCCGGGCGGCAGCGGCGCTGTCCGCGACAACCAGGGCCACCGGCTCTCCGACGTGGCGAACGCGCTGATGGGCGAGGGCGTGCCGGGGCGGCACCACCAGCCCGGCCTCGGGCGGCAAGGCCATCGCGCAGGGGATCGAATGGATGCCGCCGCCCAGCAGGTCGGCAGAGGTGAACACGCCGCGCACGCCCGGCAGGGCCGCCGCCGCCCCGGTCCGCACGCCCAGCACCTCCGCGTGGGCATGGGGCGAGCGCACGAACAGCGCGTGCAGGTGCCCCGCCGCCGGCACGTCGTCCACGTAGCGCCCTGCGCCGCGCAGGAAGCGCTCATCCTCCAACCGCCGGAGCGAGCGGGGGTCATCGGCGTTGCAGGTCATGCGCCTATCCAGTGCGGCGAAGCCGCGCCGGGTCAAGCGGCTATTCGGCCTGTGCCGCCAGGCCGTCCGCCACGCGGAGATCGTCCGGCGTGTTCACGTTGAAGAAGGGGTCCACCGGCAGGGCCGGCCACTCGACGGCGACTGTTCGGAAGCGTCCGGTGAAGGCGTCAATCTTGCGCGTCCCGTCCAGCATCGCAGCCCGGAGCGCATCGCGGAGGGACACGGGCCACAGGCCCACGACCGGATGCGTCCAGCCGCCGGACGCCGCGCAGGCCAGGTCTGCAGCGCCGCAGCCCTCGTGCAGGCGGGCCACGAGGTCGGCTGGGATGAAGGGGCAGTCGCCGGGCACTGTCACAAGCCACGCCGCGCCGGACGGGTGCGCAGCCGCCCAGTCCAGCCCGGCGATCACGCCGGCCAGCGGGCCGGGATGGTCCGGCAGGGTGTCCGCCAGCACGGGCAGGCCGAGGCCGGCGAAGCGTGCGGCGTCGCCGTTGGCGTTGATGGCCAGCCCGGCCACTTGCGGCACCAGGCGCTGCACCAGGCGGTCCAGCACGCGCTGCCCGCCGACGCGCTGAAACCCCTTGTCGCCGCCGCCCATCCGCCGGGCCAGGCCGCCGGCGAGGATGACCCCCAGGGTTGTTGGGTGCGTCATGCGGGGTGGCCACAGGCAAGCTGCCTTCCCCCTCTCCCGAAGGGAGAGGGAGCAGCAAATCACATCCACCTCTGCGTCACGCGCAACCCGCCCAAACCCCCACGCCCTCACCCCGGCCCGGCGCCGTGCAGGGCCTCGGTGATGATGTCGCGTTTGTTCTGCAGGTGCCGGGCCAACAGGGGGCCGAGCGCCGCGCCGTCGCGCCGGGCCAGGGCGTCCAGGATGGCGCCGTGCTCGTCCATCGCGGCCTGCCAGCGGTCGGGGCGGATGCGGTTGCTCATGTAGCGGGCGCGGGTGATGCGCCCGGCCAGGCCGGCGTGCGCGGCCACCAGCACGGGGTTGCCGGCGGCGCGCATGATGGCGGCGTGGATGTCCTGGTTCAGCGCGAAGTAGCCCGGCAGCTCCCCGCGCAGGAAATGGGCGTACATGCGGTAGTGCAGGCCCTGCACCTCCGCCAGCTCCGCCGGGGTGATGCGCTGGCAGGCCAGGCGACCGCCTTCCGCTTCCAGCGCGGCGATGACCTCGAACAGGTGGACCAGGTGCTCGTCGTCCAGCGTCGCCACGCGGGCGCCGCGGTTGGGCAGCAGGTCCACCAGGCCCTCCGCAGCCAGGACCTTCAGGCACTCGCGCAGTGGGGTGCGGGACACGTTGAAGCGGGCGCACAGGTCGCGTTCGGGCACGCGGGCGCCGGGCAGCAGGTCGCCCTCGTTGATGAGCGTCCGCAGGCCGTCCAGCAGCCCACGGTGCAGGGACGGCGCAGGCGGGAAGGCGTGGACGACGTTGCTGGCGGCGGCTTGGGGCATCGCGGCGCAGCATAGCCTGGTGCAGGTTGCGTGCAAACAACCCTGTCCAGTTTGCCCTTGCCCCCGCGCCTGCTTGCGTGTCAAACCCGTTTTGCATTCATTCCTGGGGGACGCGATGGCGTTTAAGAGCGGCCGGCACTTCCTGCAAATCCCCGGACCCAGCGCCGTCCCCGACCGCGTGCTGCGCGCCATGGACCACCCCACGATAGACCACCGCGGGCCGGAGTTCGCCGAGTTGGGCAAGTCCGTGCTGGCCGGGATGCGTGCGGTGTTTGGCACTGCAGGCACCGTCATCATCTACCCGGCGTCCGGCACCGGCGCGTGGGAGGCCGCCATCGTCAACACTCTGCGCGCGGGTGACCGGGTGCTGATGTATGAGACCGGGCACTTCGCGACCCTGTGGCGCGCGATGGCCGGGCGCTTCGGCCTGCATGTGGACTTCGTGCCCGGCGACTGGCGCCGCGGCGTGGACCCGGCGGACGTGGAGGTCCGGCTGCGGGCCGACGCCGGCCACGCCATCAAGGCCGTCATGGTCGTCCACAACGAGACCAGCACCGGCGTGACCAGCCGCATCCCGGAGGTGCGCGCCGCGATGGACCGTGCCGGGCACCCGGCGCTGCTGATGGTGGACACCATCTCCTCCTTGGGGTCGGTGGACTACCAACACGACGCCTGGGGCGTGGATGTCACGGTGTCCGGGTCGCAGAAGGGGCTGATGCTGCCGCCGGGGCTGAGCTTCAACGCCGTATCCGCCAAGGCGCTGGCGGCGGGGGAGGGCGGCGGGATGCCGCGGTCGTTCTGGGACTGGCGGGACATGCTGGGGCCGAACGCCAACGGCTACTTCCCCTACACGCCGGCCACCAACATGCTTTACGGCCTGCGGGAGGCGCTGGCGATGCTGCAAGAGGAGGGGCTGCCGCAGGTGTTCGCCCGCCACCAGCGCCATGCCGCCGCGACGCGCGCCGCCGTGCGCGCCTGGGGCCTGGAAATCCTGTGCCAGGATGCGCGGGAGCACTCGCCGGTGCTGACGGCGGTGCTGATGCCGGACGGGCATGACGCCGACCGGCTGCGGGCGGTGATCCTGGACAACTACGACATGTCGTTGGGCCAAGGGCTGGCGAAGGTGAAGGGCCGGGTGTTCCGCATCGGGCACCTCGGCCATTTCAACGACCTGCAATTGATGGGCACGCTGTCCGGTGTGGAGATGGGGTTGCACGCGGCGGGCGTCCCGCACCGGCAGGGCGGCGCAGCGGCGGCGATGGACGTGCTGGCCGGGCGCACCGCCGCGGCGGAGCAGAAAGCGGCGTAATACGGCGCTGACCGACCCCGCCAGAGGGACGGCAAGCACAGACAGGGAGGCGACCATGCTCAAGCGGCGCTGGACGGCCAGCAGCAACGTGCTGCTGCTGCTGTGCCTGATGTACTTCATCACCTACGTGGACCGCGTGAACGTCAGCACCGCGGCGGCGGCGTTCAAGTCGGACCTGGGGCTGAGCAACACCCAGCTCGGCTTCGTGTTCTCGGCCTTCGCCTACCCCTACCTGGTCTGCCAGGTGATTGGCGGCTGGTTCGGGGACCGCTTCGGCGCGCGGCGCACCCTGATCGTGTGCGGGCTGGTCTGGTCGGTGGCAACCATGCTGACCGGGCTGGTCGGCGGCCTGTGGAGCCTGGTGGCCGCCCGGATGCTGCTGGGGCTGGGGGAGGGCGCGACCTTCCCGACGGCCACCCGCGCCATGTCCTCCTGGCTGCCCGGCGGCAAGTCCGGCTGGGCGCAGGGCATCACCCACGCCGCGGCGCGGCTGGGCAACGCCATCACGCCGCCGATGGTCGTGGCGCTGATCGCGCTCGTGTCCTGGCGCGGCTCCTTCGTCGTGATGGGCGCCATCAGCCTGGCCTGGGTGCTGGCCTGGGCCTGGTACTACCGGGACGACCCGCGCACCCACCCCGGCGTGACCGAGGCCGACCTGGCGGCGCTGCCGCCGCCCCGCGCCGCCGGCCGGCGCGGCCCGACGCCGTGGGGGCCGCTGCTGCGCCGCATGGCGCCGGTCACGTTCGTTTATTTCTGCTACGGCTGGACGCTGTGGACCTTCCTGACCTGGGTACCGCAGTTCATGCTGAACGCCTACAAGCTGAACCTGAAGGACTCCGCCCTGTTCGCGGCACTGGTGTTCGGCGGCGGCGTGGTGGGGGACGCGCTGGGCGGCTGGCTGTCCGACGCCATCCTGCGGCGCACCGGGTCGCTGACGCGGGCGCGTCGGGACCTGGTGATCTTTGGCATGGCCGGCTCGCTCGTGTGCTCCGCGCCCATCCTGTTCATCACGGACCCGATGATGGCGGCGCTGTCGCTGGGCGGCGCGTTCTTCTTTGCCGAGCTGACCATCGGACCGATGTGGGCGATCCCGATGGATATCGCCCCGGCGCACTCCGGGACGGCCAGCGGGCTGATGAACACCGGTTCCGCCCTGGCGGCTATCGTGTCGCCTCTGCTGTTCGGGTGGATCATAGACCGCACTGGCAACTGGTCGCTGCCGTTCTGGGGCACGATGGGGCTGCTGGTGGTGGGGATCGTCGCCGCGTTCTGGATGCGCCCGGACCGCACCTTCGCTGCAGACGCCGGCGCAGACCCGCGCGTGGTGCAGACCTTTGCCTGACGGCGCGCACGCCAAGCCCGGCCTGGCGCCGCTGGGCGACCCGCGCCTGGCCCAGCGCCTGCGGCGGGAGGTGGACGGCGACGTGCTGTTCACCCGCGCCGACCGCGGGCGCTACGCCACCGATGCCTCGATCTACCAGGTGGAACCCGTTGGCGTCGTCGTGCCTCGCACGGTCGAGGGTGCCGCGGCGGCGATGGCCATCGCGCGGGAGCATGGCGTGCCCGTGCTGCCCCGCGGCGGCGGCACCAGCCAGTG
>CAXUHB010000016.1:0-77188 GCA_964250755.1 uncultured Acetobacteraceae bacterium
GCTGCAGCCCTCATGAACCTCAAACTGAAGCTGAAACTTTGTCCCTAGACCCTAGGCGTTCTTAATGACTTGCTTAGACATTGGACTGCTTCAGCATGGGTGAAACTTGCTCGTAAGCTGATTTATTGATGTGCTCTAGAGACTTATTCCTACGCCTCCCCAAGTATAGACCTCCGATGGTCGGGTCGGGCCAGATTGCGTATAGCCAATCACAAACCCCCCGCTCACCTTAAAGCCGAGCATCGCATTCGCGGATGGCTCATTAGCTGAGCGGTAGGTCTGAGCGAAATCTTCATCGGTCCACTCTTTAGTATTGAGATTGGCAACGGTTCTGCGCCGATTAATGATATTCTCCGCTGCGCCATTGTGCCTGCCCCACCTCATGCTGGCCGACTTGTCTTACGGTGCTGCCTAGCGTCCGCGACGTCTGGATGAGCACCTGCCTTGGCATCTATCCTGCGTCGGCCTTGACCCGCTTCGTAGCGTGCCGCCATCCAACTCTTGGACCCTAACACACCCTCAAGCAGCGCTGGCACATAAAGGTCGGCATCCAGCCGAGGAAAATGAATGCCCAACCCAAGCGCATCCACCTCAATCACCGTAAGGTCTTCCCGCATCGCGTGCTGCAAACCCTCCGCCTCCCGCGGCGCAAAACCAATCTCAACACCCGTGGTCAAGCGCACGATGACCCGCCCCCGCCCCGCATCGTAGTGCGCGCTCTCCGCCCGCGGACCACGCAACCGAGCCTCCCCCCGCGCCTTGGCCGCCTCGAACTGCTCCGTCGTCAGCTCAACCATGCAACCGCCTCCACTCCTTCATCAGCGCCCTCCGGTGGGGGGCAATCAGCTCCAAGACGCGCCGGGCATCCCCCTCGCTGCACCTGATAGCCTCCCGTACCTGCAACCCAACAAGGTTCACCACAACAACCCACCCCGGCCCGATCACATGGACATGCGCGGGCGGATGGTCGTTAGGATAGATCGCAACCCGCAGGCCGCCAACGCGCAGAACCGTAGGCACCCCGCAACCGTAGCGGTCCCCCAGCGAACATGGAAGCAGGCCGCCCCAAAAGCCTCACGTCGCTAGGCCTAAAACGCACACCGGCAATCCCGCTCAATGTTCGCCCGTAGCCGCACTCCCTCTATCGGTCCCGGCAACAGATCCACCGTCCGACCCAGCAACTCCGACAACCGCTGCTCCAACGCAACAAGCCGGAACAGCCCAATGCGGGCCTCTGGATCAAGCTCGGCCACCAAGTCCACATCGCTGTCAGCGCCGGCCTCGCCACGCGCAACCGACCCAAACAGCGATAACCGAGACACCCCCGCCGCGCGCAACTCCGCCTCATGCGCTCGCAGGGTCATCACGATCTGATCCGCCAAGGCGCCGCCCGCCGTCGCCCCAGCCTCTGCGTCGCCGTCCATAGGTCAATCCCAAGCAGGTGCGCGCACCCTGCCACACACCGCCACCAACGCGAGCCAACCCGTGCCGTCCAGCCCACCATCCGCCCACGCGCCGGCCCAGCAAACGGGCAAGTCACCAGCTTCGCCCCATCTCGCCAGTCCCACCACCCCACCCCAACCAACCAATCCTTGACCCCCTCCCACCAACAATGTTCTTGTTCCGTTCATGTCAGCCCATGCAACCCAACCCACCCAGCCAGACCCCGGCCAGCAGGCCGAGGACGCCCAACTCTACCGCTGCGTCCTGCACGAACTCATCCACATCGGCACCGACCTCGCCCGCCTCACCCATCAGAAGGCCGTCGCCCACGCCCAGGCCGCCCTGCAAAACGCCACCCCCTCCACCCCGCACGAGGACCACGCCGCAGCCTTCGACCGCATCGCCCGCGCCATCCGCCGCAGCATCGCCCTTGCCCGCACCCTCACCGACCCCCCGCCACCCGCCCCGGCACCCCGCGCCGCCCGCACACCCACCCCGCAGCGGCCCGAGGACGCCCCCATCCCCTCCGCCACCCCCGAACCCGACACTGACGCCCCCACCACCAACCACCGCGACCGCCCCGACGCCCCCGACCAGGACGACGACGTCACCAACCGCCCCATCGCCGAAGTCATCGCCGAAATCTGCCGAGACCTCGCCGTCCCAGTCCCCTCCAGCGTCAGCACCCAAGCCACCCCGGCACACACCCCAACACCCACACGGCCCCGCCCCCAAGCCGCCCCAACCACCCCCGCACCCAGCGCCACCCCCCACCCCAACCCCAAGCCACTACCCACGCGCCCCATCCCGCCCCACCCCTCCAACCCGGCACGGACGATGCGCGCCGACCCCGCCCCCAACCGCACCCTGCCGGACGACCCCGCCCAGGCCATCGCCATGGTCTTGCACCGCCCCACCCAAGCCGAGGCCCGATGGCGTCCGCCCCCGCCAACCTGACCCGTCAACCACCCAGCACCCCGCGGCCATCAGCCCGGCCCGCACGCCCCAGGCCCGCCTGGCGGCCCACCCGCGCGCACGCCGCCAACGCACCGCGAACCCGCCCCATCCCCCAGCGTTGCGCCGGGATGGACCTCCCCGCCAAAGCACAGGAAATCCACCGCCGCCTGTGCAAGCTCTACGGCTGCCCCATCGCCTACTTCCACGCCCTGGACCCCATGAGCGAGCTGGTCAGCTCCCTCCTGTCCCACCGCACCCGCAACGCGGACAGCGGCGCAGCCTTCAAGGCCCTCCGCGCCCGCTACCCCGACTGGCACGCCATCCTGGACGCCCCGGTCGCCGACGTGCAGCAAGCCATCGCCCGCGTCACCTGGCCCGAGCAAAAAGCCCCCCGCATCCAGTCCATCCTCCGCGCCATCCTGGCCGAACGCGGCGCCCTGTCCCTAGACTTCCTGGCCGATCTGCCAGTGGACGAAGCCCGCGCCTGGCTCCAGCGCCTCCCCGGCGTTGGCCCCAAAACCAGCGCCGCCGTCCTCAGCTTCAGCCTGCTCCGCCGCCCGGCCCTGCCAGTGGACAGCCACCACCACCGCGTCGCCGCCCGCACCGGCCTGATCCCCGCGGGCATGGCCGTCGGCCCCTCCCACGTCGTCCTCGCCGCCCAACTCCCGCCCGACTGGGACGCCCAGCACGTCTATGACAACCACGAGGTCCTGATGCTCCACGGCCAGAACTGCTGCTACTGGCGCAACCCCGCCTGCACCCGCTGCCCCCTGCTGGACCTGTGCCCCGCCGGCCAGGGGTTCGTGGCTGGACAAGGAGCAGCAGTCGAGGAAACAGAAAATCAGTAGCCCCGTTCTGCCTCGTCTCATCCGGTGTCCGGACCATGAAGGCCGGCGCAACGTCGCGGATGCGGTCCTGGACGAAGCACACGTTCGTGCCGGCCTGTCTCTCCCCTGCCATGCGCTGACTGGGGAGACATGGACGGGTCTGGCAGCAGAAACCTTCCCGGCACTGGCGGCGTCGGGTTAGCCGTCAGCCAGCCGCGCCAACCACGCCCGCCGCGGCCAGGGCCGCAGCTTGCACGCCCACCGCCAGCGCCTGCAGCCGCAGCAGGCGCCGTGCGCCGGCAATGCGCTCCGCCGCGGGCCGCCCCGCCTTGTCCGCAGGCAGCATCCCAAGCTGCAGCAGCGCCGGATCAAGCAGCCCGGCCCCCCGATCCCGCAGGCCAAGGTGCCGGAACAGCGTCGCATCCAGCCGGACCCGCGCCCCGGCATACGTCCCCGCCAGCCCCGACGCCGCAGCAGCCAGCAGCAGCGCCAGGCTGCCGAGCGGAACAGGCGCCCAGATCGCCGCAAGCAACCCGGCAAAGCAAAGCGCCGTCAGCGTGCAGCACAACGCCTCCATGCTCCGGCCCGTGTCCAAAAGCGCCGCTGCCACCACAAGCAGCTCAGGCTCCGCGGCTGATGGCACGGTCATGGTGGGACTCCAGCCGCCGCGATGCTGGCCCGCGCCGCGGCGTCCAGCACCAGATGCGGCCGCACCCGCGCCACCTGCGCGACGGCGTCATCCACGTCCGCCGCCCGCCCCGTTGCCAGCAGCCAGGCCGCAGCCACGGCGGCGCTGCGCGAATAGCCCAGGGCGCAGCACACCAGCACCGTCCCATGCCGCCGCCCCTCCTCGACCATCGCTGCCGCCTCCCGCAGATCCGCCGGGGCAGGGGTCACCAGGTCCAGCATCGGCAGGACCGCATAGAAACCCGGCGCGCATCGAGGCCTCGGCAACTCCGCGCACAAGTCCACCAAGCCCCCAAACTCCCCGCCGTCACGGGGCAGCCGCCCTACCGAGACCCCATCGCGCACCACCGCATGGGCGCGGCCATCGCCAGGCCACAGCCGGGTATTCATCCGCGCACCCAGCAAGTACGGCGCCAGCAACCAAGCCGCGGCGATGCTCAGCCGCCCGTCCGCACCCTTCTGGAACACCCGCGGCCCGGCGGCGGCATAGGCCAGCGCGACCATGCCCAACGACACCGCCGGCCACAGCAGCCACAATGCGGTCCCGCCCAGCACCGCCGCCAGCACGGCTGCCGACGCCGCCCCCGCCGCATACCGCAATGCCAGCGCCCGCCGCCGCGCGCATCCCGTCCACTGCAGCCCCGCCAGCGGCGACGGCCCGGCATCCGGCCAAGCCCACAGCGCCGCCAGCCCCAGCAGCGCCCCGGTCGGCACGTCCACGAAGTGGTGCTGCCAAGTCGTCAGCACCGACGCCCCGATCAGCGCGAACCACGCCCGCACCGGCCACAGCGCCCAGCGCGGCCAGCGCCGGGCATAGAACGCCCACAGCACCACCATGAGCGCGATGTGCAGCGACGGCGCCTGGTTGAACGGCTTGTCGAACCCCGCCAGCACCGCGAACAGCCAGCCCGGCACCCCGTCCAGCGCCGGGCGAACGAAGCTGAAGCGCAGCGGGAACAGCAGGAAGCACGCCACCGCGACAACCTGCACCGTCAGCAGCCGCCGCACATGGGTCCACAGCTCAGCCCGGCTGCGGCACAGAAAGGGCGACAACCCATACAGCACGTCAATGGACCAGTAGGGGATGATGGTCCAAGGCAGCAGCGGGATGTGCCGCTCCCACCCGAACACGACGGTGCCGACATGCGCACGCTGACTGGCCGCCCAGGTCGCCAGCCCATAGCTGCCGAAGAAGAACGGCCCCAGCCCCAGCAGCGCCACCACGGCCCAGCCCCAGGGCCGCCTGGCCGCGTGCCCGGCCTGGCTAGGAACCTCCAGGTTTATGCCGTGCCCCATCCACCTTGTCCGTCCCACGTCATTGTGGAAAACGCAGCGGCGCGGCAGTCCACGGGCCGCCGGAGCTGTCCAGTCGGCCCCTGCGCTGCCACGGCGCACATGCGGCCCGCAGCCACGATGACCTTGCAAACAGG
Source organism: uncultured Acetobacteraceae bacterium (assembly GCA_964250755.1). Classification (GTDB taxonomy): domain Bacteria; phylum Pseudomonadota; class Alphaproteobacteria; order Acetobacterales; family Acetobacteraceae; genus DASWOJ01. Next base: position 5,345 of record CAXUHB010000016.1, read on the forward strand.
CGACGCCAACGGCCGGGTTTGCCGAACCGTCATTGCCAGCCATGCTCGCGGCACGAGCATTGGGACCGCCATAATCGCCCCTGATCTGCCGCGTCGCCGCGCGTCCCGCAACGACGTGCGATGGGCAGCACCGGCCAGCAAACCGAACCGCGGGCACGGAGGCAGAAGACGCTGGGCATCACGCCGGCAGCCGCTCCGCCAGGGACACGGTGAAGATGCCGTCCTCGTCTATGCGCTGCTCCAGCTTGCGGAAGCCGGCGGCGGCGACCAGCCCGTCCATCTCGGCCTGCGTGCGCCGGCGCATCACCCAGGCCTGGCCGCCGCGGTGGCTGGTCAGCGCCCGTGCGATCAGTTCCAATTGCGGATGCCAGGGCTGGTTGGTGTAGATCAGCAGCCCGCTCGGCGGCAGCGCCGCCGCCAGCCCGTCCAGCGACCGGCGCACCATCCCGTTGTCCGGGAACAACTCATACAGCCCGGACACGATGCCCAGCGTCGGCTGCGGCTGCACCGCCGCCAGGCTGTCGCGGTCGAAGGCGTCGCCCTCCACGAAGCGCGCGACCCCCGCCAGCCCCTTCTCGGCAATCAGCGCCGTGCCGGCGGTGACGTTCACGCCGCTGTAGTCCCGCAGCAGGATCGAGTCCGGCGGCTGCGCGCCACCCTCCAGCGCCTCCAGCACGTAGCGCCCGTGCCCGGCGGCAATGTCCATGATCCGCACCGGCATCCCCGCAGCCCGCAACCGGGCCATGCCGCCGCGCAGCAGCTCCTCCACATGCAGCTTGCGCTGCCGGATGCCGCGCCAGCCTGGCGAGTTCAGGTAGTTGCGGTCCATCGCCCGGCCTACCGCGCCGGTCCCCGCCGGGGTGTTGCGATACACGTAGTCCAGGGTGGACCCGGAATCGAACCCGGTCTCGTGTCCCAGCCCAATGCCGCGGGACAGGCGCCCGCCCAGCCGCAAGCCCAACCGCGTCAGCCGCCAGTAGACGCCGCGCGGGGACCAGGCGGGCAGGGGCGATGCCAGCGCATCGGCCTCGTCCCGCGTGAAGCCGTGCAGGTCGGCATCATGCAGCGCCGGGCGGACGGGCGCCGCCGCGAACCGCTCCAGCACGAAGCGGCGCACCAGGGCCAGGATGGGCGCGCGGTCCAGCTCCCCCAGCGTGTCGTGGAAGAAGCCGGGCAGGACGTGCCGCTCCTTCACTGGGGCGCCCAGGCGCTCGTAGAAGCGGTGCTGCGGCCCATGGCGCACCACCCAGTCCGCGCCGGACACCAGCAGTTGCGTCGGCACCGTGATGGCCCGCGCGTCGGCGACGATGCGCTTGGATGTGCTGTGCAGCGCCAGCAGGATGTTGGCGGAGATGGCGCGGGCGATCAGCGGATCTTCGTTGAAGGAGGCGATGCGCGCGGGGTCGTGCGTCAGCATCTTGGACTTGACGTAGGACTGCACGAAGAACTCCCCGCCGAAGCGCCGCCGCGCTGCCAGGGCCGGGCGCGCGAACGGCACATACAGCTTCACGTGGAAGGCCGGGGACGCCAGCACCATGCAGCGTATGCCCGGCGCATAGTCATGGACCCAGGCCGCCACCAGCACCGCACCCACGCTCTGGCCGATGACGGCGACATCCTCCTCCGCCACGCCGTGCGCCGCGGTTATGTGGGCGACGAAGGTGCCGACATCCCGGATGGAGGCGCCGAGGCTCGGGCTGTGCCCCCGCTCCCCTGGCGAGGTGCCATGCCCCCGCGCGTCCCAGGCGAACACGTCGAACTCCGGCAGATCCAACTCGTCCGCCAGGTGCCCAACCCGGCCGGAATGCTCATGCCCGCGGTGGAACAGCACGATGGCGCCGCGCCGGGTTGCAGCGGTGGCGGGCCAGTGGCGGTAGGACAGGGCTACGCCGTCATGGGTGGCAAAGGTGGCTTGGGTGTGGGTCCGCATGGGGGCGCTCGTCCTCAAGTTGGCGCGCGCAGGCCGGCGCGGACGCGGTTGACCGTCGTGGCCACCAGCAACAGTGCCAGCAGCGGCATCATCCAGCCGAACACCGCAGGCGGCATTGGCAGGCGGAACCCGGCCCAGGCGCCCAGCGCCCCGAACACCAACGCCCGGTCACTTTTCCCCAATGGCCCGTCATAGCGGCGCGGGGTGCCCAGCACCCCGGCATACTCCGCCACCAGCGCCATCACGACAACCAGCCCAACCAGCGCGTGCCCGAAGGCGGGCAGCAGCGCGAAGGGCGCATACAGCGCCACGTCGGACACCAAGTCGCCAAGCTCGTTCAGGTAGCCGCCCAGCCGGCTCTGCTGCCCATGCTCCCGCGCCAGCATCCCGTCCACGGCATTAAGCGCCATGCGGAGCAGCATCCAAACGGGGATGAGCAGGAAAATGTGCCGATTCGCCGACAGTCCCGCGACGATGCCTCCGACCAGGACGGACCCGTAGGCCGCGCCTATCGTGACCTGGTTCGCCGTGATGCCCCGTGCCGCCAGCCGGGCCACGGCAGGGCGGAGCAGGGCCTGGAAGCGAGGCTTGAGGTCATACAGGGTCATGCAGGCCGTCGCTCGTGGTGGGCGCGCAATATGTTGCGCTCGCGTTGAAGCAGTGGAACAAGGAGTTTCTGGTTCAATTTGCTAACTTATCTCCACTGTCCGTAAAGACTGCCTTGCATCCTCCGTCGCAAGCAGCCTTCCGAACGGACCGCGAAACACGAAGATGTAAGAAAAAATAAGAGGCATCATCCACCAAATTGATGCAACATTCCAAATGTCCAGGACAGGGCGTCCATGGATGGCGCTGGATATAATCAGGCCAACGCAAAGCAGGTAACAGAACGTAGAAAGCGCCGCCCAAACCTTTGCACACATAGGTGCGGGCAAGGCATTCGGAGCTGCCAGGAGAGCTGCCTGCTCGTGTGTGATGTAAGGGGCATAGGCTTTCCAAAGCCAGTAGCGTAGCGTGCAACTTATGACCGCAAAGGTCATACTTCCCATCGCCCCGACAGCCAGCGCACGGTATGGGCCAGGGCTACCGACCGCGTCCCATGTCGCAACCGCTATCAAGGCACCAACGCCCGCAATGGCACTCTGATACCACAATTTATGCATCGGCGAATTCCTCCAACCCCTGAACCAAATCTGCATGGTTAATTTACGCCTCCCTAACCGTCATTGCCGCCCAAGCACGACTGAGTAACCCCTACGCCGTCTCCGCCGCCCGCACCCCCAGCTCCCGCTCCATCGCCTCCCGCATCAGGAACTTCTGCATCTTGCCTGTGACGGTCATTGGGAACTCCTCCACGAAGCGGACGTAGCGCGGCACCTTCTGGTGGGCGATCTGGCCGCGGCAGAAGGCTTGCACGTCCTCGGGCGTCAGCGCCTCCCCGCCGCGCAGCTTCACCCAGGCGCACAGCTCCTCCCCGTAGCGGTCGTCCGCCACGCCGAACACCTGCACGTCCTGGATGGCGGGGTGGCGATAGAGGTACTCCTCGACCTCGCGCGGATACACGTTCTCCCCGCCGCGGATCACCACGTCCTTGATGCGTCCGACGATGTTGCAGAACCCCTCCTCATCCACCACCGCCAGGTCCCCGGTGTGCATCCAGCGCGCGGCGTCTATCGCGCCGCGGGTCCGGGCATCGTCGTCCCAGTAGCCCAGCATGACGCTGTAGCCGCGCGTGCAAAGCTCCCCCGCCACGCCGCGCGGCACGATGCGGCCCTCGGCATCCACGATCTTGACCTCCAGGTGCGGATGCACCCGCCCCACCGTGCTGACCCGCCGGTCCAGCGGATCGCTGACCGAGGACTGGAAGCTGACCGGGCTGGTCTCGGTCATGCCGTAGCAGATCGTGATCTCGTCCAGATTCATGCGCTCCACCGCCCGGCGCATGACCTCGATGGGGCAGGGGGAGCCGGCCATGATGCCGGTCCGCAGGCTGCTGAGGTCGAAGCGGTCGAACTCCGGGTGCTCCAGCTCGGCGATGAACATGGTGGGCACCCCGTGCAGCCCGGTGCAGCGCTCGTCCGCCACGGTACGCAGCACCGCGAGCGGATCGAAGCCCGGCCCGGGCTGCACCATCGCCGCGCCGTGCGTGGTGCAGGCCAGGTTGCCCAGCACCATGCCGAAGCAGTGATACAGCGGCACCGGGATGCACAGCCGGTCGGCCTCGGTCAGCCGCATCGCCTCTCCGATGAAGTAGCCGTTGTTCAGGATGTTGTGGTGCGTCAGCGTGGCGCCCTTCGGCGCCCCGGTGGTGCCGCTGGTGAACTGTATGTTGATGGGATCGTCGAATTGCAGCAACGGCTGCAGCCGGGCCAGCGCGTCCCGGTGCGCCGCGGTTGCCAAGCCCGCCACGGCGTCGAAGGGCAGAGTGCCCGGCGCGCTGCCGCCGATCTGGATCACCGTACGCAGGTGCGGCAGCCGTGCGCTGCGAAGCTCGCCCGGCGCGGACCCCGCCAGCTCCGGCACGATCTCCGTCAGCATCCCGATGTAGTCGCTGGTCTTGAAGCTGGTGGCCGTGACCAGGACCTTGCAGCCGACCTTGTTGAGCGCGTACTCCAGCTCCGTCACCCGGTAGGCCGGATTGATGTTGACCAGGATGATGCCGGCCTTGGCAGTGGCGAACTGCACGACCACCCATTCCGCGTTGTTCAGGGACCAGATGCCCAGGCGGTCCCCACGCTCCAGCCCCAGCGCCAGCAGCCCCGCGGCAAAGGCGTCGGCGCGGGCGGCCAGCTCGGCATACGACCAGCGGATGCCCTGGCCGGGCACGATCAGCGCCGGGCTGTCCGGCACGCGGGCGGCGGTGCGGTCCAGGTTCTGGCCCAGCGTCTCCCCCAGCAGGGGCACGTCGCGGGCGCCGTGGACGTAGCTGATCGCGTTGGTCATGGCCGCTCTCCCCGAAGGCCGGCGGCATCCGCCCAAAACCCGTCATTGCGAGGTGCGCAACGGCGCGCCAATCCAGGGGCTGCCGGGGCAGCAGGGTCACCCAGGGATTGCCGATCTGCTGCGGCATCTCGCGATGACGGTCGTTGAACCGCGCCGCCCATCCTATATGTCGGCGAAGACAAGAGGAAACCGACCGTGTCCGCAAGCCTGTCCAACCGCCTGCCCGGCCTCAACTTCGACCTTGGCGAAACTGCCGACATGCTGCGCGGCTCAGTCGAGACGTTTGCCGCCGACGAGATCGCGCCGCGCGCCGCCGCCATAGACCGGGACAACGACTTTCCCGCGGACCTGTGGCGCAAGATGGGTGATCTCGGCGTGCTGGGCATTACGGTCGAGGAGGAGTACGGCGGCGCTGGGATGGGCTACCTGGAGCACGTCGTGGCAATGGAGGAGATCAGCCGCGCCTCCGCCTCCGTGGGCCTCAGCTACGGCGCGCACAGCAACCTCTGCGTCAACCAGATACGCAAGAACGGGACGGAGGCGCAGAAGCGCCACTATCTGCCCAAGCTCATCAGCGGCGAGCACGTGGGCGCCCTGGCCATGAGCGAGAGCGGCTCCGGCTCCGATGTCGTGTCCATGCGGCTGCGCGCGGACAAGCGCGGGGACCGCTGGGTGCTGAACGGCACCAAGATGTGGATCACCAACGGGCCTGACGCCGACGTGCTGGTGGTCTATGCCAAGACCGACCCGGCCGCCGGCCCCCGCGGCATCACTGCCTTCCTGATCGAGCGCGGCATGGCCGGGTTCTCATGCGCGCAGAAGCTGGACAAGCTGGGGATGCGCGGCAGCAACACCGGGGAGCTGGTGTTCCAGGACTGCGAGGTGCCGGAGGACAACGTGATCGGCGGCCTGGGACGCGGGGTGAACGTGCTGATGTCCGGCCTGGATTACGAGCGCGCGGTGCTGGCTGCCGGCCCCCTGGGCATCATGCAGGCCTGCATGGACGTGTGCGTGCCCTACATCCACGAGCGCAAGCAGTTCGGCCAGGCCATCGGCGAGTTCCAGCTCATGCAGGGCAAGATCGCCGACATGTACACCACCATGAACGCCGCGAAGGCCTATGTTTACGCCGTTGCCAAGTCCTGCGACCGCGGGGAGACCACCCGCAAGGACGCCGCCGGCGCCATCCTATATGCGGCGGAAAAGGCGACATGGATGGCGCTGGAGGCGATTCAGGTGCTGGGCGGCAACGGCTACATCAACGATTACCCGACCGGCCGGCTGTTGCGGGATGCCAAGCTGTACGAGATCGGTGCGGGCACCAGTGAGATCAGGCGGATGCTGATCGGGCGGGAGCTGTTCAGGGAGACGGCGTAGCGCCGCCTTCTCCCTCTCCCGGAGGGAGAAGGAGAAAGATCGGTCAGTATGCCTTCAAAAGCCGGTCAATATAGTCCAGTTCCGGCTGTGGCCGCGTCCGGTCGGCGCCGCGGCGGCGCAGCTCTTCCTGGATGGCCCGGGTGCGGGCTTCCTCCATCTGGTCAGGCACTCGCACGCCGCCACTGACCTCGTCGCCTGAAGCGCCCTGGGGCAGTTCGCGGCCCAGCGGGTCGCGGCGGGCCTGCCGGCGCGTGGGGGCGTTGCGGCCCTCGCCACCGGGCCGCTCATCGCCCTGGCGGATGCCGGGCCGGTTGCCTGTGGCGCTGCCAGGTTCGCCTTCGCCCTCCCCCTCGCCCATCTCGCCCTCGCCGGGCTGCTCGCCGGTGCCGAACTGGCGGGCGATCATCTGGCCCATGTCGCGCCCGCCCTTCTGCAGCGCCTCGATGGCCCGCTGCTGCGCGGCACCTGCGAAGTCGTCGCGCCCGTCGGCCAAGGCCTGGGCGGCATCGCGCATCGCAGTGTCGGCCTCGCTCAGGCTTTGCGGCACCTGGCCGGTCAGGTCGCCGAACCTCTGCATCAGCTCGCCCAGCGCCCGGCGCAGGGCGCGCTGCTGCTTGGCGTCGCCCTCGCGCTGCGCCCCGGCGGCGTCGGCACGTTGCCGCGCCGTCTCGCCTGGTGGACGCGACCCGGCCTCGTCGGGTTGGCGCTGGGCATCCGGCGTCGTAAAGGGCCGGCGCCCCTCGGTGCCGGGCCGGGCTTGGGAGCGGTCCACCAGGCCACCCTCCCGCCGCACCATGTCCTGCACGGCGCTCTGCTGCTGTTTGCCGCGCTCCCGCCGCTCGGCATTGCGCTGCTCGCGCTCCTCGCCGGTTTCGGGGCGGGCGTTCTGCAGCTGCTCCAGCAGGCGCTCCAGCTCTGCCATCTGCCGCTTGGCATCGTCCATGCGGCCCTCGCGCGCCGACTTCTGCATCTCCTGCGCCATGCGGTCCAACTCGCGCTGGTTCAGCGCGGGAGAACTGGGGTCGAGCGGGATTTCGGTGCCGTCCTTTTGCGCCTGCTGCTGCAGTGCCTCCATGTGGCGCTGGATGGCCTCGCGCAGTTCCTGCATCCGCTTTTCAAGCTCGGCCTGCTTTTCCGGCGTGTCGGGCTTGGCCTCCACGGCATCGCGCATGGCCTGGCGGGCCTCCTCCAGCGCGCGGGCGGTGCGGTCGGGGGCGCCGTCCTCCAGCGCCAGCGCCAGTTCCCACATGCGGGCTTGCGCCTCATCCACGGCCTCGTCACCCCGTCCGCGGCGCAGCAAGGCGGCGACGCCACGCATGTTCAGCAGCACACCCGACGAGTAGTCGAACGCTTTGGGCTGGTCGGCCAGGGTGTCCATCAACTGCGCCGCTGAGTCGCGCTCGCCTGGGGTCAGGCTGAGCTGGCGGCGTATGTCCAGCACGGCGCGGGCCAGCGGGTTCAGGAACGTGCGCTCCGGCAGCACGAACTCGGCGTCGGCGCTAGCGCCCACCTGGCCCGGCGCATCGCGCGCCACCACGCGCCCGCGCACCGGCAGCCCAGCCCAGGGATGGGCGGACAGGTCCTGCGTCGCCGTACCCTGCGCCGCCTTGGGTGTGCCGGCCAGTGGCAGCGGCAACTTGACCGGCGGTGCATCCGGGCGGGCAGCCAACCGCAGCTCGATGCCGGCGCCAGCCAGGCCGTAATCGTCGGTGGCTTTCCAGGGAAGGCGGACTTGCGGCGCCCCGCGGCGGGCCTGCGAGGGGCCGGGCGGCTCGGTGAAGACCGCGACGGGCAGCAGGTCGGGGATGGCGGTCAGCGTCCAGGACTGGTCGCCGCTGCTGCGCCGCACGGACAGGGTGCCGCTGGCAGCCAGGTCGCGCTCGGCCTGCCAGCTTCCGGCGTCCAAGGCACGGAAGGGCGTGACCTCCCCGCCCAGCACCAGCGACGGCTCGCCGTTGCCGCCGGTGACGTTGGCGACCAGGTGCGACCCGGCGGGCACCGACACCTCGCGCTGCTCCATACGCAGGAACACCGGAGCGACACCGGTGTAGGCCGGCGGCGTGATCCAGGCCTGGATGACCGAGGCGGGCGGCGGCGGCACCTCCGGCAGCGCCGGCATTGCGCCGCGCAGCAGCCGGCGCCCAGCCTCCGGCCCGGCAATGACGACCGCAGCCCCCAACGCGACCAGCAACGCGCCGCGCAAGGCCCGGCTGTCGCGCGCGGGCAGGCCGGGGCGGGGCCGGGACACCCGCATCCGGGCGGCCTGGGCGGCGATGCGCGCCAGGTGCGCCCGCCACAGCGCCGCGCCTTCCTCCGAGTGAACCGCCGGAGCGTCGCCCAGCACGGCCAAGGGCCGGTGGCGCAGGCCGGTGTCCCGCTCCAGCCGCCGGTCAGCCAGGGCCTCCGTCGGGGCGGCCACGCAGCGGACCGCGCGCCAGGCCAGCACCGCAACGGCTGCCAGCGCCGCCAGCAGCAGCAGCAGACGCGGCCAGACCGGCAGCATCGCCGGCACATCCAGCAGCGCCAGCACCGCGTAAACGCCTAGCGCGCCCAGCGGCGGCCAAGCGGCAGGCCAAAGCTGCTCCCACCAGAGTGCCAGCCGCGCCAGCCGGCGCTTGCGCGCCAGCGCGGGCATCGCGGCCTCCGGCGGGGGAGCGCTCACCCGAACCAGTCCGGGGCGCTCTCGCCCTCCCACAGGGTTTCGACGGGCTGGCGGGCGCGGATGACGAACCATCGGCCGCCGTCCACCATCACCTGGGCTGCCAGCGGCCGGGAATTGTACGTGCTGCTCATGACCGAACCATATGCGCCGGCATCCAGGATCGCCAAGCGCGCATCGGCGCCTAACAGCGGCAGGGCGCGGCCCCGCGCAAACGTGTCCCCGCTTTCGCAGACGGGGCCGACGATGTCCGCCGGGGACACGGGCCGCACGGCGTCCACGGCGGAGACGGGGACCATTCCGTGCCAGGCGTCATACATGGCGGGCCGCAGCAGGTCGTTCATGGCGGCATCCAGCACTACGAAGCGGCGCCCGGCGGTGGTCTTGGACAGGATCACCGACGCCAGCAACACGCCGGCCGGGCCGACCAGCCAGCGGCCGGGTTCGATGGCCAGGCGCACGTCCAGCCCACCGAACGCTGCGCGGATCGCCCCGGCGAAGGCAGCGGGGGTGGCTGCAGGCTCGTTCCGATAGGCGATGCCCAGGCCGCCGCCGCAGTCCACGGCCTCCACCGCGTGCCCGGCGGCGCGCAGGGTCCGCACCAGCTCCGCCGTGCGGGCATAGGCGGCGCGGTAGGGCGTCATGGACATGATCTGGCTGCCGATGTGCAGCGCGAGGCCGACGGGCTGGACGCCGGGGAGGGCGGCGGCATGGGCATACAGCGCCGCCGCGTCGTCGTAGGCGATGCCGAACTTGTTGTCCGCCCGGCCCGTGGTGATCTTGGCATGGGTGCCGGCGTCCACGTCCGGATTGACTCGCAGCGCCACACGGGCCGTCACCCCCATGCCGTCGGCCACCACGGAGAGCATCGCAAGCTCCTCCGCACTCTCGACGTTGATCTGGCCGGCGCCGGCGTGCAGGGCCTGGCGCAGCTCCGGCACAGACTTGCCGACGCCGGAGAACACGATGTCCGCAGCGGGAATGCCGGCCCGCAGCGCCCGCTGCATCTCCCCCCCGCTGACCACGTCCGCCCCGGCCCCGCCCGCGGCCATCAGCTGCAGCACCGCCAGGTGGTCGTTGGCCTTGACGGCGTAGTGGACGTGCAGCGGCAGGCCCGCCATCGCGTCCTGCAACTGCCTCAGCCGCCCGCGGATGCAGTTGGCGGACAGAACCCAGGTTGGGGACCCCACGGCGTCCGCTATGGCGTTGAGCGGCACGCCCTCCATCAGCAGGCCATCCATCGCGTGCAGGGACAGGTGCGGCCGGGCTGCGACCAGTTCGGCGATGGTGGGGTCCAGGTCGTCGGCGAGGGCGAGGGGGGCTGGCATGGGCATGACATTAGAGATGCCGGCGCGGATGATCCAGGCGGGGTGGAAGGCTTTCTGCTCCCTCTTCCTCCGGGAGAGGGTTGGGGTGAGGGAAGCCGTACAGACCGCACTTTCCGACGCAGCCCCGATCCAGCCTGACTGGGCCAGGGCTTGCGCTGGTGGCTTCCCTCACCCCGGCCCTCTTCCGGAGGGGGGAGAGGGAAGCTACATCGGCCGGATCAGCCGGTGCTGCTTCTTGCCGGCGGACAACTTCACTGCGCCGTCGCGCAGGTCCGCCGCGGTCACGAGTGCCGCCTCGTCGGTCAGGGCCACGTCGTTCACCCGCGCGCCGCCGCCGCGGATCAGGCGCCGGGCCTCGCCCAGGCTGAGCGACAGGCCGCTGTCGGCGAACAGGCGTATGGCCGCGATCCCCGCCTGCAAGTCGGCGGCGGCGACGGCATGGGTCGGCAGGGTGTCGGCTGCCGCCCCGTCCTCGAACGCTTGCCGGGCCGTCTCCGCCGCCGCTTCCGCCGCAGCGGCGCCGTGGGCCAGGGTGGTTGCCGCGGTGGCCAGGACCTTCTTGGCCTCGTTGATGCCGGCACCGGGCAGGGCCTCCAGCCGGGCGATCTCCGGCAGGGGCACGTCGGTGAACAGGCGCAGGAAGCGGCCCACGTCGGCGTCGTCCGTGTTGCGCCAGAACTGCCAGTAGTCGTAGGGGGACAGCCGCTCGGCGGCCAGCCACACGGCGCCGCGGGCGGTCTTGCCCATCTTGGCGCCGCCGGCGGTGGTGATCAGCGGCGTCGTCAGGCCGAACACTTGACGGCCCTCCGTGCGGCGCACCAGCTCCACGCCGGACACGATGTTGCCCCACTGGTCCGACCCGCCCATCTGCAACACGACGCCATGCCGCCGGTTCAGCTCGCGGAAGTCGTAGCTTTGCAGGATCATGTAGTTGAACTCCAGGAACGTGAGCGGCTGCTCGCGTTCCAGGCGCAGGCGCACGCTGTCGAAGGTCAGCATCCGGCCCACCGTGAAGTGCGGGCCGACGTCCCGCAGCAGCTCGATGTAACCGAGCTGGTCCAGCCAGTCCGCGTTGTTCTGCATGGCGGCGTCCGACGGACCCTCGCCGAACTGCACGAAGGGCGACAGGCAGCGGCGGATGCCGGCCATGTTGGCGGCGATGCGGGCGTCATCCAGCATCTGCCGGGCCTCGTCCTTGCCGGAGGGGTCGCCGATGCGGGTGGTGCCACCGCCCATCAGCGCCACCGGGCGGTGGCCGTGGCGCTGCATCAGGCGCAGCAGCATGATCTGCACGAGGTTGCCGACGTGCAGGCTGTCGGCGGTGCAATCGAAGCCGATGTAGCCGCCGACCGGCCCGGCGCTCATAGCCTCGTCCAGCGCGGCCTCGTCCGTGCATTGGTGGATGAAGCCGCGGGCGGCGGCTTCGGTCAGGAAGGGGCTGGTTGGCATCGGCGGGGTGTCCTGTGCTGGCCGGATTTGGCGGCGGGCGGCTGGCGTTCGGGGCGGGGGTGCTGCATAGCGGAAGCCGATGCCAGACCAAAATTCCCCGCCCGCACGCCGGGCGCCGCCGCCCCGCAGCCTCATCGTGCCGCGCTCGCAGGGGCAGGGGGTGCGGCGCGCGGGGCTGCGCGTTCCCTGGTGGTCGGACCTGTATCACCGGGCGCTGACGCTGCCGTGGTGGCAGTTCCTGGGGCTGGGCTGCGCGATCTACCTGGGCGTCAACTTGATCTTTGCCCTGCTGTATCTGGGGCAGCCCGGTGCAATCAGCGGCGCCCGCCCGCGCAGCTTCCTGGATGCCTTCTTCTTCAGCGTGCAGACCATCGCCACCATCGGCTACGGCCAGATGTCGCCGGCCACGGTGTACGCCAACGTGCTGGTCACGATCGAGACGATGGCCGGTCTGGTGTTCCTGGCGCTGTCCACCGGCGTCGTGTTCGCGCGCATCAGCCGGCCCACGGCGCGCGTGGTGTTCGGACGCGCCGCGACGGTCGCACCCTACGACGGCGTGCCGACGCTCAGCTTCCGCATCGGCAACGAGCGGCGGAGCCAAATCCTGGAGGCCGACGTGACCGTGACGCTGCTGCGTCACGAGACCACGCGGGAAGGCGTGCAGCTCCGCCGCTTCCACGACCTGGCGTTGGCGCGGGCGCACACGCCGGTGTTCGCGCTGACCTTCACCGTCATGCATCCCATCGGCCCGGACAGCCCGCTGCACGGCGCCACCGCCGAGAGCCTGCTGACAGAAGATGCGGAACTGCTGATCTCGGTAACAGGGCTAGAGGAGACAACGTCCCAGACCGTCCACGCCCGGCATTCCTACTTGCCGGACGAAATCCTGTTCGGACGCCGGTTTGCCGACATCTTCACGACCGACCCGGACGGGACGCGGGTGATCGACTACGCGCGGTTCCACGACACCGTGCCGGCGGACATGGTGTCGAAACCGTAGGCTGGATAAGCGAGGCGTCGTCCAACGCAAGGCAGCACCGCCCGTTGGCGGACGGCGCTGCACTCGTTCCACGCAGCTTGGTGGTTCAGTCCGCCGCCAGCGCCAACGCCTTGCGGGCGAGTATCTGCCCGACATGCTCCTCAATGGCCAAGCCGACATGCTCGGCGTGCGTCGCGAACACATGGTCCGCGCCGGGATACACCCGGTAGTCCACCTGGACGTTCTTCTGCGTGTTCAGCTTGTCCACCAACTTCCGCACCGACGGCTCCGGCACCAGCTCGTCGGCCTCCCCGTGCAGCATCAACCCGCCGCAGGGGCAGGGGGCCAGGAAGCCGAAGTCGTAATGGCTGGCGGGGGTGGCGACGCTGACCCAGCCGCTGATCTCCGGACGGCGCATCAGCAGCTGCATGCCGACAAAGGCGCCGAAGGAGTAGCCGCTGATCCACAGGCCCGACGAGTTCGGGTTCACCATCTGCATCCAGTCCAGCGCTGCCGCGGCGTCGCTGATCTCCCCGAAGCCGCCGTCATACTTGCCCTGGCTGCGGCCGACCCCACGGAAGTTGAAGCGCATGACGCTGAAGCCAAGCTTCTGGAAAGACTGATACATCGTATAGGAAATGCGGTTGTTCATGGTCCCGCCGTGCATCGGGTGCGGGTGCAGGATGAGCGCCAGTGGGGCGCCAGTCTCCTTGGAATGGTGGTAGCGTCCCTCAAGCCGCCCATCAGGGCCGGCGAACATCACCTCAGGCATGGCGTTCCAAATCTTTCTGTTTCCCGCGGCCCGTCACGGCCTGCGGTCGCTGCGGCGGTTGGCGTGGGCGGCGCTGCGCCATCCCGCCCACCGGATTGACCCCGGCGGCGGGAACGGCTTAGCTGACCAGTGGCAAGGCCTCCTCGGCGTCCCCAAGTGCGTGCGGGCACGGCGCCCGGCTCGGGAAGCCGGGCGGAATATACGCAGCCCGGCGTAGTTTACATAATGGAAATGTCGCATGGCATTCATGTTTCTGCGCGAAGCCATTGACGCCTACCGCCAGCGCGACCCTGCTGCCCGGTCCTGGGTCACGGTGCTGCTGTGCTACCCCGGCCTGCACGCGGTCCTGTGGCACCGCCTGGCGCACCGTCTGTGGCACCGCGGGCTGCATCTGCCGGCCCGCTTCACCTCGCACCTCGGCCGGATGCTGACCGGGATCGAGATACATCCCGCCGCACGCCTCGGGCGGCGCCTCATCATAGACCACGGCATGGGCGTGGTGATCGGGGAGACGGCGGAGATCGGGGACGACGTCTACCTGTATCACCAGGTCACGCTGGGCGGCACCAGCAGCGAGCATGGCAAGCGGCACCCGACGGTGGGCAACGGCGTCATCATCGGCGCCGGAGCGAAGGTGCTGGGCAACATCCTGATCGGCGACGGCGCCCGCGTCGGGGCCAACGCCGTGGTGGTGCAGCCCGTGCCCCCCGGCGTGACGGTCGTCGGCATCCCCGCCCGCCCGGTCGAGCGCGATCCGCTGCAGCGCCGCACTGCGCCCCCGCCCGCAACGGCGCCCGTCTTCGTCGCCTACGGCACCCCGTGCGAGGAGACGCTGGACCCGCTGGTCCGCAACGTGGAGGCGTTGCGGGCCGAGATGCTGGCGCTGGAGGCGCGCGTGTCCGCCCTGCAGCGCTCCCCTGCCGCGGAGTAGGCGCTTGGCCTACCTGGATGCCAACGCGACCGAGCCGCTGCGGCCCGAGGCGCGGGCGGCGGCCATCGCGGCGCTGGACCTGGTGGGCAACCCGTCCAGCGTCCACGCGGCGGGCCGGGCAGCCCGGCGCGTGCTGGAGGACGCGCGGGCAGCCATTGCCGGGCGCTACGGCGCAGCGCCGGGGTTGGTGGTGTTCACGTCGGGTGGGACTGAGGCCAATGCCCTGGCCATCCACGCCTTGCGCGCCGGCCGCCGCGTGATTGCGGGCGCAACCGAGCATGACGCCGTGCGCGCTGCCGCGTCGGGCGCTCCTGGAGGCATCGAGGCGCTGCCGGTGAATGCGGATGGCGTGGCCGACTTGGGCGCCTTGGCACGGCTGCTGGACGGCGGCCCGGCGCTGGTCTGCCTGATGCTGGCCAACAACGAGACCGGCACGATCCAGCCGGTGGAGGCCGCCGCCGCGCTGTGCCGGACGCACGGCGCGTTGCTGCACGTGGACGCCGTGCAGGCAGCCGGACGCATCCCGGTGGCGATGACGGGAGACAGCATGGCGCTGTCCTCCCACAAGCTAGGGGGTCCGAAGGGCTCCGGGGCGCTGCTGCTGGCGCCGGGGGTGGACGTGGCGCCGCTGCTGGCCGGCGGCGGGCAGGAGCGCGGGCGGCGCGGCGGCACGCCGGGGCTGCCGGCCATTGCCGGGTTCGCCGCAGCGGCGCTGGCGCCGGTGCCGGACGCGTGCGGACTGCGCAACTTGGCCGAGGCCGCGGCCGTGGCGTGCGGCGCGGTGGTGCTTGGCGGCGCGCACCGGCTGCCCAACACGAGCTGCCTGGCGCTGCCCGGCGTGCGGGCGGACGTGCAGGTGATCGCGCTGGACCTGGCCGGGGTGCAGGTGTCCGCCGGGGCCGCATGCAGCAGCGGCAAGGTGGCGCGCAGCCACGTGCTGGACGCAATGGGCTGTGGGGAGTTGGCCGGCCAGGCGATCCGGGTGAGCCTGCCGTGGAACGCGGCGGCGGCGGACGTGGCGGCGTTCGTACGGGCCTACGGGGACATGGCATCCCGGATGCGCAGGCTGGCGGCATAGGCTGATGCGCGGATGCCGGGCCGGCATTCTGCTGCAGGCGGCAACCGTATTCCTGGCGCCGTGCAGCAGCCGGGCAGTGCCGAAGCCCGGGATCAACGGTCGGTGGACCTCACCTGTTTGCCGGAGCCGTGACCGCAGTGCCGGGGCTGCTGCCGGCCGATCTGACCGTCCCCGCGCTGCGTCCGGAGGTTGCCGGGCAGGACGATTCCGGCCATCCCTGACAGCAAGGCAGGTGCGGCGCTGGTTGCAGCTGCCGATGTGGTGCTGCTCCGGCTTTTCCAGGGCGCAGCGGCTTGGGGGCGGCTTGACCCGCACGAAGCTGCCGGTGGACACACCCGCGCAGGCATGACCGGCCCCAGATGCGGCATTCCTTGCCCGAAAGGACCCACCCATGAGCGAGACGACCCAGAGAGCCGGCGCCTGGATGCGGCGCGGCCGTCACATCGAGGACTTGAGCGACGCCGAGATCCTTGCGCTGGCGATCAGCAACGAGGAGCAGGCCAGCCGCGCCTACACCGAGTTCGCCGAATCCTTGCGCACCGACTACCCCGACACCGCCCGCATGTTCACGGAGATGGCGGAGGAGGAGACTGGCCACCGCCGCAAGCTGATCGAGCTGTTCAGGTCGAAGTTCGGCGAGACCATCCCCAAGATTGACGCTGCCGACGTGCGCGGCCTGCTGCAGGAGAAGCCGACGGCGCTGGCGAAACTGCAGGGGCCGGAGGGGATGCGCCGCCAAGCCCGGCAAATGGAGACCAACGCCAGCCGCTTCTACCACCAGGCCGCCAGCCGCACCCTGGACGCGACCATACGCAACGTCCTAGGCGACTTGGCCGTGGCCGAGGCGGCGCACGAGCGGACGGCGGACGAAATGGACGAGTCCACGCCGCCGACCGAGGGCCGGGTCAAGGAGGACAGCGACGCGCGCCGCCGCTTCGTGCTGCAGATCGTGCAGCCCGGCCTAGTCGGGCTGATGGACGGCTCCGTCTCCACGCTGGCACCGGTGTTCGCGGCGGCGTTCGCCACGCACAGCTCCTGGAACGCCTTCCTGGTCGGCCTGGCGGCGTCGGTTGGCGCCGGCGTGTCCATGGGCTTCGCAGAAGCCCTGGCCGACGACGGCAAGCTGTCCGGGCGCGGCACGCCCTACCTGCGCGGCCTGGTCTGCGGCCTGATGACCATTGCCGGCGGCATCGGCCACACCCTGCCCTACCTGATCCCGGACTTCTGGACGGCGACGGTCATCGCCGGGATCGTGGTGCTGTTCGAGTTGCTGGCCATTGCCTGGATACAGTGGCGCTACATGGACACGCCGCCCTTGTCGGCCGTCGCCAAGGTGATGCTGGGCGGAGCCATCGTGCTGGGGCTGGGCATCCTGATCGGCAGCAGCTAGGGGTGGCTGCGTGCTGCGGTGGACGCATGGACGACGACCGGCGATGACATCTCTTCAGTGCCGCGGACCTCGGAGGGGGAAGGCGCGCCGGTACGCGGACGTCGGCTTATCACGCCGGAGCGTCCCGTCCGTGCGCCTGATCCGTCCGGCTGCCCTTCTGACATTGCTGCTGGCAGCGCCCGCCGCCGCCCAAACGGCCCGTCAGTCGGACCGCCAGCCCGGGAGCGCCCAGGGTGCTGGACCCGGAAGCAGCCCCGCCGCGCAAACCGCCCCCGGCCCCAGCGAGAGGACCGAACCCGGCGCCGCCGAGTCCCGTCAGGCTACCCCGGGCGGCGAATCCGCCGTGAAGCCCGGCGAACAGGGGCCACGAGGCCTATGGGACCGCGCCAACCTGTTCGGCGACCCTGGGGGCCTGCGCACGCGCCTGTCCGGCCGCGGCGTCACCTTCGGCCTGACTGAGAGCACCGACGTGTTCGGCAATCCTGCCGGCGGCGTGCGCCAGGGCGTGATCTACGAGGGCCTGACCCAGTTCGGCATCGGCGTGGACACCGAGAAGCTGTTCGGCCTCACGGGCGGCACCTTCAACGCGACCGGCTACCAAATTCATGGCCGCGGCCTGAGCGTGAACAACCTGGGCAACAACCTGCACACCGTCAGCGGCCTGGAAGCTCCGCGCGGCACCCTGCTGTTCGAGCTGTGGTACGAGCAGGTGCTGTTCGACAAGAAGCTGGCGGTCCGGCTGGGCCAGCTTGCCGCCGACCAGGAGTTCATGATCAGCCAGTATGCCGGGCTGTTCACCAACCACACTTTTGGCTGGAGCACCTTCCCCAGCACCGACCTGCCCAGCGGCGGCCCGGCCTACCCGCTGGCCACCCCGGGCGTGCGCGTGAAGTGGGTGCCGCGGGACGACCTTTCGCTGCTGCTGGGCGTGTTCAACGGCGATCCCGCCGGGCCGGGCCGCGGGCTGCCGCAGGACCGCGACCCCTCCGGTACCGCCTTCCGCCTCCGGGACGGCGTGTTCCTGATCGCGGAGGCGCAGTATGGCTTCAACCAGGGCGAGGGCGCGGCGGGCCTGCCGGGCACCTACAAAGTTGGCGCCTACTACGATTCGCAGAACTTCGCCGACCAGCGGCGCGACGGCTCCGGCGCGTCGCTGGCGGACCCGACGAGCACCGGAACCACCGGGCGCAACCGGCGGGGCAGCTACAGCCTGTATGCCGTGGCCGACCAGCTCGTGTATCGGGAGGCTGGGACCAAAGACCAGGGGGCTGGAATGTTCCTGCGCCTGATGGGCGCGCCGGGCGACCGCAACCTGGTCAACCTCTACGTGGACGCTGGCGTGACCTATAAGGGCCTGGTCCCCGGGCGCAGCAGCGACACGGTAGGGCTGGGCTTCGCGCTGGCGCGCATCAGCGACACCGCGGCCAAGCTGGACTCCGACACCGCGCGCTTCACCGGAAGCGCCTATCCGGTCCGGCGGCACGAGTCCGTGCTGGAGCTGACCTATCAGGCGCAGGTCGCGCCCTGGCTGCAGGTGCAGCCGACCGCGCAATATGTGTTCAACCTGAACGGCGGCGTGCCCAACCCGCAGCAGCCGGCCAGGCGGCTGCCGGACGCGGCGGTGCTGGGGGTGCGGACGACGGTCACATTCTAGGCCAGCTTGCGCGGCCGGCCTTCGTCCCCGCCGAGCCGCGCAAGCCTGCTCTGGCCTGCTGGAGGCAGGACGGTCGAGGAGCCTGGCCATTGGCGGCCCCAATGCTAGACTTGCCGCCATGCCGGTCCGCTTGCCCCTCCTCCTGCTTGCCGCCGCCCTGCCGCTGGCCGCCGGTCCCGCGGCGGCCAAGCTGTGCATTGACCAGGGCGCCGTCACCGGCGTGCAGGTGTCGGCCAGCGGTCCCGACGTGCAGTGGCTGCAAATCGGGCTGGACGGACGGGCGATCTATGTCGCCACCAGCGCGACGCTCCCGGCGCTGTTCAGCGGGTATGCCGCGCTGGCCTCAGATGCCTACTTCGCAGGCAAGCCGCTCCGCGTGGGCTACGAGCAGGGGCCGACCGGCAACATGATCCAATTTGTCGAGGTGGGGCCTATAGGACCTGTGCCGCCAGGTGGTGGCTGCCCGGTTCGCGGGGCTGCGCCCCGGCGCTGATTGCCGGGCTGGTCCGTGCCGTGGCGCAGCCCCGCGGACCGGGCGGCTTGGACCCAGTCCGTCCACCCACATATCTACCACATGCGTCCGAACCGACCGGTCTATCTGGACAATCAAGCCACCACTCCCTGCGACCCCCGCGTGGTCGCGGCGATGCTGCCGTGGTTCACCGAGCGCTTCGGCAATCCGCACAGCGCCGAGCACCGCATGGGCCAGGACGCCGCCGACGCCGTGGAAGTTGCCCGCGCCGAAGTTGCCGCCCTGATCGGCGCGGAGCCACGGGAGGTTGTGCTGACCTCCGGCGCCACCGAGGCCAACAACATCGCCATCAAGGGCGCGGCCCGGTTCGCGCTGTCCCAGGACGACCCGCGGCGGCGCATCGTGACGGCAGCCACCGAGCATAAATGCGTCCTGGAAAGCGTGCGCGACCTGGCGGCGGAGGGGTTCGAGCCTGTGGTGCTGCCCGTCCGCCCTGATGGCCTGCTGGACCCTGACCTGCTGCGCGACGCCCTGCGCGTGCCGACGCTGCTGGTCAGCGTCATGGCCGTGAACAACGAGACCGGGGTGGTGCAGGACATCGCCGCCCTGGCCGCCATCGCCCGCGGGGCCGGCGCCTTGTTCCACACCGACGCCGCCCAGGCCGCGGGCAAGGTGCCGCTGGACGTTCACGAGGCGGGCGTGGACCTGCTCAGCCTCAGCGGCCACAAATTGTATGGTCCCAAGGGCGTCGGTGCGCTCTATGTCCGCCGCCGGCCACGGGTGCGGCTGCTGCCCCTGTTCTCCGGCGGCGGGCAGGAGCGTGGATTGCGTTCCGGCACCCTGCCGGCGCCGCTGGTGGTGGGCTTGGGCGAGGCATGCCGCCTGGCGCGCGACGAGATGGCCGCAGACGCCGAACGCCTGGCCGCATTGCGGGACCGGCTGTGGGCCGCGCTCCGCTGCGGGATGCCCGGCATCACCCTGAACGGGTCGGCGCAGCACCGCATCCCCGGCAACCTCAATGTCACGCTGCCTGCCCCGGCGCTGCACCTGCTGCGCGCCGTGCCGGACCTGTGCGCCAGCACGGGGTCGGCCTGCAGCTCCGCCGAGGTTGAGCCGTCCTACGTCCTGCGCGCCCTGGGCCTGTCCGACGACGCCGCGGCCCGCACCTTGCGCCTGGGGCTGGGACGCTTTACCTCCGCCGCCGACGTTGACTGGGCCGCCGACGCCCTGATCTCCGCTGTCCACCAGCATTCCGAGGCCTCCTGATGCCCAAGATGACCTTCGTCGAACGCAATGGCGCCCCGCGCGAGGTGGATGCGCCGCTCGGCCTGTCCGTGCTGGAGATCGCGCACCGCCATGGCGTAGACATCGAGGGGGCGTGCGAGGGGTCGCTGGCGTGCAGCACCTGCCACGTGATCGTGGACGGGACCTGGTTTTCCAAGCTGGCCAAGCCGACCGAGGACGAGGAGGACATGCTGGACCTGGCCTTCGGGCTGGAGCAGACGAGCCGCCTGGGATGCCAGATCGTGATGACGCAGGCGCTGGACGGGCTGGTGGTCAAGTTGCCGGCGGCCACGCGCAACGCAGCGGGATAAGGGGCGGCACCATGCGCATCGTCGCCGCAATGTCCGGCGGCGTGGACAGCAGCGTGGTCGCCGGGCTGCTGCGGGAGGCGGGGCACGAGGTCATCGGCGTCACCTTGCAGTTGTACGACCACGGTGCTGCGGCGAAGCGCCGAGGCGCGTGCTGCGCCGGGCAGGACATCCACGATGCCCGGGATGTGGCGGACCGGCTGGGCATCCCGCATTACGTGATTGATGCGGAGGCGCGGTTCCGCGCCTCGGTGATACAGGACTTCGCGAACAGCTATGCCGCTGGCGAGACGCCGGTGCCCTGCGTCCGCTGCAACATGGGCGTGAAGTTCACGGACCTGCTGGGCATGGCCCGCGGCTTCGGCGCGGAGGCGATGGCGACCGGCCACTACGTCCGCCGAGTGGAGGGTGCTGCAGGGCCGGAGCTGCACCGTGCCGCCGACCCGGCGCGCGACCAGAGCTGGTTCCTGTTCGCCACCACGCGCGACCAACTGGCCTACTCGCGCTTTCCGCTGGGGGATATGCCGGACAAGGCGGCGGTGCGCGCCCATGCGGCACGGCTTGGGTTGCAGGTTGCGGAGAAGCCGGACAGCCAGGACCTGTGCTTCGTGCCGGAGGGCGGATACGCCGACGCGGTCGCCCGGATGCGTCCGGATGCCGCCGTGCCCGGCGAGATTGTGTCGCGGGACGGGCGCGTGCTGGGGCGGCACGGCGGCGTCGCACGCTTCACCGTCGGGCAGGGGCGCGGGCTGGGTACGGCGTCCTATGATGGCAATGTGCGCCAGGCGGTGCTGGCGGTGGACGCCGCCCGGCGACGGATCACGGTTGGGCCGCGGAGCGTGGGAAGCGATGCCGTGCGACTGCGGGACGTGAACTGGCTGGCGGAGCCGCCCATGGAGCCGCTGCGCTGCACGGTGAAGCTGCGCGCGCGGGAGGCCCCGCATGGGGCAGTGGTGGAGGCCGCCGCGGACGGAGCGGCTGTGAGGCTGGACACGCCTGCCCTCGCGGCCCCCGGGCAGGCATGCGTGTTCTATGCCGGCGACCGCGTGCTGGGCGGCGGCTTCATCAAGGCTTGAAGCTTGCCCTGGCAGGCTGCGGGTCGGCCCTGCGGCATGCCGCCCTGGGTGCGTCAGGTCCTTGTCTCCTATTGCCTCGGCGGTGCCGAGGGCAACAGTCTCGGGCATGACTCGCATTGGCTGTATCGCCCTCGGCGCGGGCTGCGGCGGCTTGCACGCCTACGCTGCACCACGGTTGCCATCCGGGACTCTTGCCAGCAATAACCCTGCAGGGCGCCCACCCGTGCGGACCTGGAGACATCATGTCGAACCCTGGACTGCGCCTGTTGTTGGCGCTGCTGCTCATCCTGGCTGCTGCACCCGTCCAAGCCGCCCCGACCCGGTGCCCCGAGCACTTCGCCGGCGGGCAGGCGCCCGACCTTGTCAACCCGCGCCTGGGGGCCGGCGCCCGGGCGTTGTGCTACCGCGGGTTCTCCGTGCTGCACTCGCCGGCCTCGCGCACGGCGCTGTATTCGGCGGAGCACCTGACGCGCGACCGGATCGAGTCTGCCCAAAGCCTGCCGCGCGACAGCGAGTTCCATCCCGATCCCGGCCTCGCACCCAGCGAGCGCGCCGAACTGGAGGATTACGCCCGCAGCGGCTACGACCGCGGCCATATGGCGCCGAGCGGCGACATGCCGGATGCCGACGCGCAGGAGGAGAGCTTCAGCTTGGCCAACATGCTGCCGCAGGCCCCCAAGCTGAACCGCGGCACATGGGAGCGGATCGAGAGCGCAGTGCGCGGCTTGGCCCGGCGGCGCGGCGAGATCTATGTCGTCACCGGGCCGATTTTCCGGGGCACGCAGCTGCAGCGGGTCGGCAACGTGCTGGTGCCGACCCACGTCTTCAAGGCCGTGCTGGACCCCGGCCGCGGGCTGGCCGCGGCCTATGTCGCCAAGAACGTGGACAGCGCGCCTTGGGCAATCATCACCATGACGCAGCTCGCAGACCTGACCGGGATGGCCGTCTTTCCGGTCCTGGCCGAGTCCGCTCGGTCAATCCCTCTTGTCCTTCCCACCCCGGCGCCCCGCGGCCAGCGCCGGCGCCGCCCAGGAGATGCACCATGAAGCCTTACGCCGACGACAGCGCTGCCGCCTCGGTCGGCGACATGAAGGTGGAGAACGGACGCGACCGCATTGCCATCTATGGCAGCCTGGACCTGACGCGGGACAAGGCCGGCCTGGCGCTGGCCCACGACCTGCGCACCGCCCTGGATGGCATCATCAAAGTGCTTGAGGCGGACCCGGCGCTTCCCGCCACGGTGCCGCCGCCCAAGGCGTCCCACACCGTCCCAAATCCGTTCGGCTAAAGTTCTGGTTAGCATAGCATGCTTGCAAGCTTCATAAAGTTTTTTAGAGTTTCTTGACGAAGTTGTTGTCAACTCGTTCAGCCGACGCTTGCTGGCTTAACGCATACTCTAGTTAACTGCTTGCAATCTCCAAGTCGTGAACTGTATGTTGTTGGCGTGTAACCAGTTGTGGAGAACGCCGTGGTGGCCGCTCGGAGAGCGTTGCTGGCTTTTACGCCGAAGCAGGCAAGGGCAAGCGCATGACGCAAAGCGCTAAGGCTGGAATGCTGCAGGAGTGGCCGGAAGAGACCAAAGGACGCAACGTTTCCCGCGACCGCTTCCGCCATAACCTCGCGCGCATCATGGCTGAGCAGGGCATGACCCAGGCGGGTCTCGCCCGCGCACTGGAGGTGTCGCGCGTTGCGGTCCATGCTTGGATCTGGGGCACCTGCTTCCCGGAGACAGGGCGGCTGATCAAGCTGGCACAGGTGCTGAACGTGCCGATCGGCGCGTTGCTGGAGGCGGAGGCGACGATTTCCCCCGTCGAGCCTTCGAACGAGGAGGTTTTGCTGCTCAACGCCTTCCGCAAGCTGCCGAACACGGCCCGCCTCACCCTTCTGGCCGACGCCTACGAACTGACGACACGCACCGCCATGTCCGGACCGCCCGCCAACGAGTCTTAGACGCGGACCGCAAGCGACGGCACTGGCCATCTCGGCCTGCTGGGGCTGCCCGGCAAGGCTGCAGGCCGGTTGCCACGTGCCAGCCGCGCGATGTCACCCGATCCCTGCATGTCGCACTTGCTTCGCGACCCCGGTGCTCGGCACCCTGGCGTCCATCATGACGCCAGGGCACCGCGCCCCGGAAGGGAGGAGCGTCCTACTGGCGCTTCGCCTTCAGCTCCTGCAGCAGCTTCTGCGCCGCCGCCTTGTCGTCGAAGCCTGCGGGCTCGGCCACCAGCGGCTCCAGCACCGCAATAGCTTCTCCGGAGTCCCCGGTGGCGCCCAACGCCGCCGCCAGGTGGTAGCGGATCGTCTGGTCGGCCGGGCGTCCGGCGATAGCCTGGCGCAGCAGCGGCACGGCCTCCTTCGAGGTGCCGGTCGTCACGAGGATCCAGCCCAGCGTGTCCGCAGTTTCGGTGCTGGGCGACAGCAGATAGGCCCGGCGGGCCGTCGGCAGCGCCTCGGGGTTGCCCCGTTGCTGATAGACCCAGGCGATGTTGTTCAGCGCGATGGGATCGTTCGGCCGCTTGGCCAGGACGCCCTTGAGATGCGCTTCCGCATCCGCCAGCCGCTTGGCCCCGATGTCCAGGCTGCCGAGCATCAGCAGGGCGTCCGGGTCGTCAGGGTGCTGGGCCACCCAGCTCCGCAGCACCGCGGCCCCTGCGTCCTGTCCGCCGCCGTTCACCAGGGCGGCAGCCTGGCGCATGACCAGCACGGTGGTCGGGCCTGCCTTCACTTCCTCGGCAAAGGCTGCAGCGGCCTCGCTGAACCGCCGCGCGCTGAACAGCAAGTCACCCTTCAGGACCGCCGCGGCCGGCATGTTGGCCGGGTTGCGGCGCAGCTCGTCCGCCTTGGCCAGCGCCGCCGGCAGACCGCTGGTCCGGGCCTCGATCAGCAGCATGGACTGCATCATGCCGAGGTTGCCAGGCGAGTTCCGCAGCGCATCCGCCAGGACCTGCCGCGCCGCGGGCGCGTCGTTGCTGTTGATCAGCAACTCGACGTAGCTGCGCATGGCGTCGAGGTCGAGCGGGCTTGCCGCGACATAGCGCTGCAGCGTGGTCTTGGCCGCGGGGATGTCTCCGTTGGCGAGCTGCGCGCGCGCCAGGGCCGGCAGTAGCGGCGTCGGCATCGCGCCGCCTGCGGCCGTCCGCGCCTCCTCCAGCGTCGCGAGCGCCGCGGGCGCGTCCTTGGCGCGGACCTGCAGGTCGGCCAGGCCCGCTGTCAGGGCAAGGTTGGCCGGTGCCGCAGCCCGGGCCATGCGCACGGCTGCAACGGCGTCGCCGAACTTCTCCGACCGGGCGAGTTCGTTGACCAGCGTGTTGAGCGCCTGCGGCTCGGCCGGGTTCTTGGCCAGCACGCCGCGCAGCGTCGCCTCGGCCTCCGTGTTCTTGCCCTGCAGCAGCATCACCTTGGCAAGGTTGACCGGCGCCGTCACCGATTGCGGGAAGCGCTTGGCCACATCGGCGAAGCCGGTCCGGGCGCCATCCAGGTCGCGCTTCGCCAGCTTGACCAGGGCGGACAGCACGCCGACCGACTCGGTGTCGCCGACCTCTCGCTGCATCCGGTCCAGCGCCGCCTGCGCCTTGTCCACGTCGCCTGCGGCCAGCGCGGCGGCGACCAGCGCCTCCCCGGCGTTGACCTGCTTCGGCGCCATGTCCAGCGACCGCTCCAGCGCCGTGGTGGCGCCGCCGGTGTCGCCCATCTGCAGCTTGCTCGAAGCCAGCCGGGTCAGGATGCCCGGGTTTTCGGGCGCGAGGTTGGACGCGCGCTGGAAGCTTTCCGCCGCCATCGGCGCCTTGCCGTCCAGCGCGTAGGCGCGGCCCAGCAGGTCCATGGTCTCCGCGTCGTTGACCCCGCCCTTGACGGCGTTGACCAGCGCGGCGACGGCCCGCTCGGGCCGGCGGGCCGCGATCTCGATCCGCGCCAGCAGGCGCACGCCCTCGGCATCCCCCGGCACCCGGGCGACGTAGCGGGTTGCGTTGTCCGCCGCCGTCTCAAGCTGGTTCAGGTTGGCCTTGATGATGGCCATGAAATACAGCCCGCGCGGCAGGCGCGGCAGCACCGTGTCCAGCTTGGTCCCGACGGCGTCGGCCTCGTTCCACTTTGCGGCCCGAACCAGCAGAACCATGTCGAGGTAGGACGCCATCAGGTTCTTGGGATCGCGCGTCAGGACGTAATCCACGTCGCTGCGCGCCTTGGTGTCCTGCGCCCCCTGCAGCTCCTGGCCGGCCCGCTCCAGCCGGATGGCCAGGCCGTCCGGGGCGGCCGTGACCGCCTGGTCCAGCGCCCCTAGCGCGCCGGCGCGGTCACCCTTCGTGGCGAGGACCTGGCCCTTGAGCAGCAAGGCGTCGGCCCGCGCCGGAGCCAAGGACAGCGTGCGGCCCACCAGGGCTTCCGCCTGAGGCAGATCGTCCTGCACCATCGCGAGCCGTGCCGCGGTCAGGGCGGCATCGGGGTTGGCAGGGGCCAGGCGCTGCGCCTCCGCCAGGCTGGCGGAGGCGGCGGGGAGGTCCTGCAGGCCGATCTGCGCCACTGCGCGCGCCACCAGGTTCACGGCCGTGGCGTCCGGGGTCGCCGCATCCGCCGGCACCTGGGCGAGCACGTCGGCGTAGCGTCCCTGGCCCAGCAGCGCCTGTGCCAGCAGAGGAGCCGTTGACGCCTCGCTCACGCCCAGCTCGCGCGACGCGCGCACCTCGCGCTCGGCCGCGATGGGATCGCCGCCCTGCAACTGCAGGGCAGCCAGGGCCGCACGGGCTTCGCCGTTCTTGGGATCGTCCTTCACGGCGTTGCGCAGCTCGATTTGCGCGCCGCGCAGGTCGCCCTTGGCCTGCAGCGCCCGGGCGTTCTGCATGGGGGTGCCCCGGTGGGTGTAAACCCAGGCGCCGCCGGCTGCGCCCACGGCAACCAGGCCGGCGACGGCGGGAATGATGAGCTTGTTCATGCGTCGGCCCGATCCTGCGTGGTGCTGTCGTGAGGGTGGTCGCCGTCGGCTGCGCCGCCCGCCACGGTCGACAGGCCGTGCGAGTCCAGCAGCGTATAGAGCGTGGGGCGGCTGATGCCGAGCAGGCGGGCTGCGGTCGCCAGCGTGCCGCTGCTGCGGGCCAGGGCGCGCTGCACGACCTCGCGTTCGGCGCGTGCTCTTGCGGCGCGCAGGTCGTAGGCAGTCAGGTCCTCCACGCCCGGGGCAAGCTCCAGGTCGGCAGCGGTGACCAGGCGCCCCTCGGACATCAGAACCGCACGCTTCATGCGGTTCTCCAGTTCGCGGATGTTGCCGGGCCAGGGGTGCGACTCCAGCGCCGCGAGGGCGTCGTCGGAGAAGCCGCGGACGCTGCGGCCGTATTCCTTGCTGAACGCGCCCAAGAAGTGCCGGGCCAGCAGCAGCCGGTCGCCGCCGCGGTCGCGCAGCGGCGGGATGCGTATGGTGACGGCGTTCAGGCGGTAGAACAGGTCGCCGCGGAAGCGGCCCTGGTCCACCTGGTCCTGCAGCATGACGTTGGTGGCGGACACCACGCGCACGTCCACCTTGACCGGCGTGCGCCCGCCGATGCGCTCCACCACCTGCTCCTGCAGAAAGCGCAGCAGCTTGACTTGGAGCTGGTGCGGCAGGTCGCCGATCTCGTCCAGGAACAGGGTGCCCTTGGTCGCCAGCTCGATCTTGCCCAGCGTCTGCTTGACGGCGCCGGTGAAGGCGCCCCGCTCGTGCCCGAACAGCTCGCTCTCCAGCAGCGCCTCAGGGATGGCGCCGCAGTTGATGGCCACGAAGGGCTGCTTGGCGCGAGGCGACAGGTCGTGCAGCGCCCGGGCCAGCGCCTCCTTGCCGGTGCCGCTCTCGCCCAGTAATAGTACGGCGACGTTGGCGGGGGCCAGCTTCTCCACATCCCGGCACACCTTCAGCATGGCGGTGTCGGAGGCGACGATGCCCTTGATCGGAGAGGCCGCCGGAGCGTCCTGGCTGCGCCGGTTCTCGTCCTCCAGCGTGCGCAGGCGCAGGCTGCGGGCGACGATGGTGCCCAGCACGCCGATGTCTATCGGCTTCTCGCAGAAGTCGTAGGCCCCTGCGGCAATGGCGCGCAGCGCGTGGCTGCGGTCCCCGTGGCTCGTGGCGACGATCACCTTGGTGTCGGGCAACTGCCGCGCCAGCCCATCCAGGGTCGCAAACCCCTCGCTCACGCCGTCCGGATCGGGCGGCAGGCCAAGGTCCATGATGGCGACCTGCGGATGCTCCTTGGCTGCCACCTGCAGCGCCTGGGCGCGGGTATGGGCGAACAGCACCTGGCAGGACGGGAAAGCCCAGCGGTATTGGCTGCACAGGCCCATGTCGTCCTCGATGACGAGCAGCTTCGGCAGGCTCATGCCCCCGCCTCCGCACGGGCCGGCGCAGCTTGCGTAAGCGCCGCGGCCGTCTCCGTCCCATCGGCGCGCGGCAGGGTGATCCGCATCGTCGTGCCGGATGCGGCCCGGCCCGGCCCCCCAGGGCTGCTGACCGCCTGCACGTCCCCGCCGCCCTCGCGCACCAACTCGCGCGCCTGGAACGCGCCGATGCCGGAGCCATGGCGCTTGGACGTGCCGAACGGCTTGAACAGCGAGTCCCGAATGAACTCCTCGGACATGCCCGGCCCCTTGTCCACGATATCTATGACCACCTGGCCCACCTCATGACGCACACGTATCAGAACCGCCCCGCCCGGTGCAGCCTCCACGGCGTTGTTCAGCAAATGGGTGACCGCGGTGTCGAATGCATCCGCCGCCATTGCCACCGTGGCAGTGGAACCGTCGTGCTCCAGCGAGACGGCCGCCTTGCGGACCCGGCCGTAGGTGGCCACCAGCTCCTCCAGCCGGGG
The DNA here is from genome assembly GCA_964250755.1 of uncultured Acetobacteraceae bacterium. Lineage (GTDB taxonomy): Bacteria > Pseudomonadota > Alphaproteobacteria > Acetobacterales > Acetobacteraceae > DASWOJ01. Next base: position 33,805 of record CAXUHB010000016.1, read on the forward strand.
CAGGGGGGACAGGGCTGCAGGGGCGCGGTCGGCCGCAGGCTCGTCCAGGCGGCGGATCAGCTGGGTGATCTTGGCCACCGACGCGCCGATGGTGTCCAGCATGTCCCTTTGGAACTCGGGGTTGGCGATGTGACGCTCGGCATTGGACAGCAGCAGGCTGAGTTGGCTGGACACGTTCTTGATGTCGTGGGCGACGAAGGCGAAACGCTTGCCGTAGTCGTGCAGCTGCCGGGTTTGCAGCAGGACGCGCGTGGCGCGCTGCTCGGCCACGTACGTCGCGACCTCGCGCCCCACGATCCGCAGCAGGTCGAACACTTCCTGGTCCAGCCTGAACGGCGCGCGCGGCGGAGCCAGCAGCACCACCCCGGTTTGCACCACTCCATGCGTCAGCGGCACGCCAAGCCAGATGCGGCCCAGGGCGGACACCGGCTCCGCCCGCAGCGCCTCCTGCACGGACGCGCCATCCTGGCCCATTCCATCCCGGCCCAACCCGTCCTGGCCGGCCCCGCCGGCCTTCGGCGCATTGGCGCCGTCCAGAAGCACGATCCAACTGCCGCCCTGCATGGCCTGCACGGCGGGATGGCCGGCGTCCAGCACCGTCGAGGCCGGCATGTTCCACGACCCCGCCCACTGGAAGCCGCCCTGCCCGGCGTCGCGCAGGAACAGCACGCCGCCGGGGCTGTCCACCACGTCCGCCATCGCCTGGATCACCCGGGCATGCAGCGCCGTCCGGCCCGCCGCCCCTGCACCCGACAGGGTGTCTATGCAGGCCAGCCACTGCCGCTGGTAGTCGTAGCGGGCAGCGAAGAAGTGCTGAACCACCACACGCCGCAGCACCGACCTGGCTGATCCCGAGGTGATCATCACTCCCAATCCCATCAGCCCGGCGAACACGAGGCTGATCTGCACCAGCCAGCCCCAGTCCGCGCCGAAGCGGCGGAACACCTCGCCCGCCAGGGACAGCGCCAGCAGGACTGCGCCGCTCAGCACCAGGGTGGCGCTGTGGAACACGGCGGTGCGCGACATCTGCAGCGCGCGCCGCCACCGGCGGTCCCGTGCGGCGGCCACGACCATGAGCGGCGACACTATCAGCCATGCCACCGACCGGGCCGCCGCCAGCGCCTCGGCCGACTGCCGGAACAGCACGGCGTCGGCGCAGAGCAGCACGTCGAAGCAGGCCAGTCCGCCCAGCAGCACGCAGGGCAGGGCGACATGCCAGCGGTTGGTTTCCGGCACGTTGAAGTACACGTTCTCGATCAGCAGCAGTTCGCACACCGCGACGGCAAGACGCAGGAGGATGCCGAGGGACCACAGAGATCCCAGCGTCGTCCCGGGGTCCCAGTCCAGCCACGCCACGGCCGCCGCGGCGGGCACTGCGGCGGCCCAGACCAGCGCCAGGCTGCGGGCCGGCGCCGCTGCCGCAGGCACGTAACGACGATACAGGTGGACGATGAAGCCAAACCAGGCCAGGGCGCGCAACAGATCAAGCGCGCCTGCCGCTCCGGCGAAGCTGCTGCCGGGCACCGCCGCTGACCCGGCGGCCCACAGCGCGGTCGCCAGGCAGCATCCGGCCAGCAGCCAGCCCGCCCGTTGCGGCACTTGCCAGGCGATCAGGCAGCCGAGCAGGGCATACGCTGCGGCGCAGGTGGCGAACAAGAGCTGGGCGGTGGTCATCCGGCAACCGTCATGCGTCGGCAGTCATGCAAGGGTATTCATGCATGGGGCGCCTTGCGCCGCCAGGGACGGCTAACGCGAGCCTTCCTGAAACAGAATCACGCGCACGGTGGCAAACAGGATCCGGAGGTCGAGGAGCTGGCTGCGGTGCTTCACGTAGTACAGGTCGTAGGACAGCTTGTCCCGTGCATCCTCGATGGAGGCGCCATAGGGAAAGCAAACCTGCGCCCAGCCGGTCAACCCCGGCTTGACCCGGGCGCGCTCCCGGTAGAACGGGATGGCCTCGGCCAACTGCTCGACGAAGTGCGGGCGCTCCGGCCGCGGGCCAATGAAGCTCATCTGGCCACGCAGGATGTTCAGCAGCTGCGGCAGCTCGTCAATCCGGGTACGGCGCATGAAGGAGCCGATGCGGGTCACCCGGGGGTCGCGCTGCTTGGCCCAGGCCGGCCCGCGCGCCTCGGCGTCCACCTTCATGCTGCGGAACTTCAGCAGCGTGAAAGGTATGCCGCCCAGGCCCACTCGCTCCTGCCGGTAGAGCACAGGGCCGGGGCTGTCGAGCCGTATCAGCAAGGCAACAAGCAGCATCAGGGGCGCCGTGAACACGACCAGCGCCAGGCTGGTCACCACGTCCAGCGCCCGGTTGACCGCGGACTGCAGCCGGCCCGGCTTCGCCGCGTCCAGCGACGCAACCCAGGCGGCGTCGAGGTTGGCCACGTCAACCCGCTTCAACGCGCGCTCCCAGAACTGCGCCTCGCTCTCGATGGCGATACCGGCGGACGAGTAGGCGGTGCGCTGGTCCGGGCCGAATGCCGCAAGGTCCGGCGCAGCGGCCAGCAGCGTCCGCGTTCCCATTTCCCGCAGGGCCTTGGGCGCGGGCAGCCGACCGTCCGGTCCACGCGCGTCGGCGATCTCGATGAAGCCGCGGTGCCCGGCCCGCACAGCCGCGCTTGTCCGGGCAACGGAGCTGAGAGGGCTGATGGTGCCGACGCGGCGGACGAACACGTTGGAGCGGACCGCCGCCAGGAACAGCAGCCGCAGGGAGAACAGCGCCGCCACCCATGCGGCCAGGGCCGTGACGGGCCAGAGCGGGTCCGCCCACGCGAGCAGGCCGACGTCCAAGCCGAGCAGCCAGCTGACGGCCCAGACCGCCGGGAATGCGGCGAGCCCGCCCAGCGCCGTCGTGGCCAGCATGGAGCGGGTATGGCGGAACACCTCCGGCCGGTAAAGCCCGACCGCAAAGGCCGTCGCAAGCCCGGTCAGAGCAAGGATGATGGCGTGGTTGACGACGGCAGGGCGCAGCTCCCCAGCGAATCCCGCGCCGAGCAGGCCGTATGCCAGCCAGAACGACAGTGTCAGCTCAAGCAGCCACAAGCCGACGAGTTCGAGAAGAAGGTGCTTTCCACCAAGACGCAGCATGGCTTGACCTTACGAAGCAACATTCACGGGGGTTACGGCCGCACATGGCGTTGGACCGGCCACCGCATCATCATGCCGGCCCGCGGACGGCTGACAGCAAAACTGTAGCATTTCGTATACGAAGTGGCGGTAGGCTCCCATTACGCTGCAAAGGTGCATCTGGCGAGGCACAAATCCGTGGGTTGAGTGGCCGGACAGCCAAGCACCGCCGCCAACCGCACCCCATGAACGATACGGTAACGCATAGAGACAGAATGTGGCAAGGGAAAGGCGCACCTGCACGCGCCTTCGCGGAGCGCAGCGAAGCCGCGGCAAGTGATACAACGCCGCACCACATGGCCAGGCATCGGCCCGGCAGTGGCACGGCACGGTTGATTTGTAGCCGTTGCTGCCCGATACCACCTCGGGACGGCGGGCTTGGCTACCGCCTTTCGCGGAAGGGGCTGGCCTGGGATGCAGCGACGCACAGCCTTGGGCACGCCGACGCCCTTCCGGGCCTGCCGGTCCGTTATGCCCGCCTGGAACCGCCGCCAGCCTGGAGCCGCCTGAGACATGCCCCCTGCTGAACACCTGATCGAGCGCGCAGCTGCGCTGCTGAACACCCCGCCCCGTCCTGCCGCGCTGCCGGGCGAGGCAGGTCCTGCCGCGCCCGGCGCCCTTCTGCCGCCGTCCACTCCGCCCCTTGCGCCCTCTGGCATGCAGACCTTCGTGCCCCTGCCGCCGACATCGCCGACGCTGCTGCAGCCCTACCCGGCGCCAACTGCAGCGGCCACGGCGACGCTTGAACCACATGCCCACACAGCGCCGCCAATCGCCTCGCCCGCGGCGCCGGCGAGTCCTGGCGCACCGCGCCCGCCCCCGATCAGCGTCGAATCGCTGCAGGCGGCTGGCATGGTGGTCGCACGCGGGGCGCGCAACCGCATCGCCGAGGAGTACCGGGTCGTGCTGGGCCGGGTGCTGCGCGCCCTCAGGGACGAGCCGGACGGGCCTGGCCTGCACAACCTGCTGATGGTCACCAGCGCCAAGCCCGGAGAGGGCAAGAGCTTCACGTCGCTCAACCTTGCCGGCAGCGTCGCGCAGCACACGACGGACAAGGTGCTGCTCATTGACCTGGACGCGAAGCTGCGTCCTTTGACCGCGCTCCTGGGCGCGGGCGAAGACCGCGGCTTCTACGAGCTGGTCGCAGACCCGCGGCTCGATCCGTTGTCGGTCATCCGACCCACGGCGCTGCCCAACCTGGACGTGCTCCCGGTCGGACACCGAGGCGCCGGTGAGGACGGGCAGGGGGACGTGCGCCCAATCACGAGCACCATCACGCGCATCGCCCGGCAATTCGCTGACCGCGTCGTGATCCTGGACGCCCCGCCTTGCCTGTCCACCAGCGACCCCAGCACGATTGCCCCCATCGTCGGCCAGATCGTCATGGTGATCGAGGCTGAGCGCACCCAGCGCAGCGAGGTCGAATCCGCGCTGGAGCTGATCCGTATCTGTCCGGTGATCACGATGCTCCTGAACAAGGTGCAACTGACCACCAGCCATACCTTCGGCGCCTACGACTACTATGGGAACTACAGCTAGTGCCGCACGGGACGCGTCCGCCCCTCCGGTTCCCTCCCCGGACTGCTTGCTGGGCCGCATCCTGGGCCGTGCTGGCCTGCGGCGGCGCGGCGGCGCCGGCCTGGGGGCAGGCAGGGGGCGGCACCGGCGCACCCGGCGTCGCGCTGGATGCCACCCGCGTCGGCGACTTGCGCGCCACGCTGGACTCCTTGCGGCCCAACGCGCCGCCGCGCTCCATCGGGCCGAACTGGCAGGTCAACGGCGGACTCGGCGTGGATGTCGGTGTCACCGACAACGCCTTGCGGGTGAACAGCCCGCGCCGGGCCGACGTGTTCACGCTGATCACGCCCAGCATCGCGGTGTCGGCGGACACCGCGCACATCCAGGCCAATGCCTCCTACGCGCCGAGCATCAGCATCTACGCGAACAACGGCAGGCAGAGCCAGGTGAGCCAATCCGGGCAGGCCGGCGCGCTGATCACCTTCGTGCCGGACACGCTGTTCCTGGACCTGCGCGGCAGCATCTCGGAAAGCTCGCTGGCCGGCGGTTTCGGGACATCGGATGGCCGCGGCTACAACGGCGACGGTACGGTCACCAGCATCTCGCTCAGCGCGACGCCCTACGCGCAGCACCGGTTCGGCGGTTGGGGCACCGGGCTGATCAGCTACTCGATCGCGCAGACGCTCCAGGACACCCCGTCCGGCAACGTCCTGTTCGCCACCAACCCCAACGCCAACCCCGGCCTCAACGGCGCCTTCGGCAACCAGCCCTTCTACGGCAGCACCGGGGACCTGACGACCCAGCGGGAGCGCGCCTCGTTCACGACCGGGGAGAACTTCGGGCGGATCAACAACCTCAGCGTCGTGTCGGCGACGCAGTACAACGGCTCCGGCACCTACCGGGGCGCTTACCGGAACGAGGTGTCCACCACCACCGGCTACGCCGTGACCCGGACCGTCACAGTGCTGGGCACCATCGGCTACCAGGACCTGCACTACGGGGGCATTCCTCCCTTCAACGTGAACCAAGGGCTGTGGAGCGTCGGCGGCCGCTACGCGCCGAACCCGAATCTGACGGCGACCCTGACCTATGGCCGGCGCGACGGCATCACCGACTTCGCCGCCGACGCCTCCTGGTTCCCCACCGCCCGCACCGCCCTGTTCGTGCGCTACAGCACGGGCCTGACAAGCGACTCCGAAGAGTTTCAGAACGTCTTGGCGACCACCAACGTCGGACCGAACGGGCTGCTGACCGACCGCGTCACCGGCGCGCCGGTCAGCGGCGGCAGCGGCTTCTTCGGTACGCAGAACGGCGTGTTCGAACTGCGGCGCGCATCGCTGACGGGCCTGCTGACCCTGAACCGCGATTCGTTCAGCGCCACAATCTCGAACGAGCGGCGCACGTCCGTGAGCGGCGCGCTATCCAACACGGGCACCACCCTCGTGCCGGCGGGCACCAGCACCACGGGGACGTTCGGCACCGTGTCCTGGGGGCACCAGCTCTCCGACCGGCTGAGCAGCTCGGTCAGCGCGTCCTACGGCGTGAACGACAACGGCGCCGCGCTGGGCCTGGGGTCCGGGTCCGGGTCGCAGACCTCCTTCTCCGGCCAGGCCGCCCTGTCCTACATCTTCACGCCGACGCTGACGGGGCGGGTGGTATATTCGCACACCAGCGTGTCCGGGGGAGCCACAAACGCCGTGGGCGCCAACGCCTTCAGTTCGTTCAACGGCTTCGGCAACGGCTTTGGGGGGCAATCCGGCAACTACGACGAGAACGCGCTGCTGGCCGGCCTGCGCAAGAGCTTCTAGAAGCCGCACCCATGTACGAGTCCTTCTACCACCTGACGGCGATGCCGTTCCAACTGACCCCGGACAGCCGGTTCTTCTTCGGCAGCAAGGGCCACAGCCGCGCCATCGCCCACCTGAACTACGGCTTGGCGCAGAACGAGGGCTTCATCGTCATCACCGGAGAAGTCGGCGCCGGCAAAACCACGCTGGTGGAGTGGCTGCGCTCCCAGATGGACCCGGCGGCCTTCACCATCGCCCGCGTCAGCACCACCCAGGTGTCGGAGAACGACCTGTTCCGCCTCGCGATGGCCGGCTTCGGCCTGCACGACGAGGGCACGGGAAAGGCCGGGCTGCTGCAGCGGTTCGAGGGGGTGCTGCGCGCCCACCAGGCCGCCGGGCGACGGTGCCTGCTGGTGGTGGACGAGGCGCAGAACCTCTCGTTCCCCGCGCTGGAGGAGTTGCGGATGCTGTCCAACATCACCGTGGACGGGCGCACCAGCCTGCAGACGATCCTGCTGGGCCAGCCGCAGTTCCGCCGCCTGCTGGCCAGCCCCAACATGGACCAGCTCCGCCAGCGCGTGCTGACCAGCTACCACCTGGGGCCGCTGAGCCAAGCCGAGACCCGCTCCTACATCGAGCACCGGCTGCACGCCGTGGGCTGGAGTGACGACCCAGAGTGGACCGACGACGCCTTCGCGGCCGTCTTCGTCCACACCGGCGGCATCCCCCGGCGGATCAATCGCCTGTGCTCGCGCGTGCTTCTGTACGGCGCGCTGGAGCAGACGCACCGGATCACCGCCGCCGTCGTGGATGCAACGGCTCAGGAACTCTCCCTGGACCTGGAGGGAGCCGACGCCGCGCCGGGGATGCCGCCCGGGCAGGACGCCCCGCAGCACGTGAACGGCGTGGGGGAGCCAGACGCCGCGCCCAGCCCCGGCGGCGCGGGAGCGGATGCCCTGCAGGAGCGGGTGGCGGCGCTGGAGCGGAAGATGACCGAGCGCGACCAGGTGTTCCGCCGCCTGTCGCAGATGCTTGGCTTCGACGCTTGATGCAGCCAACGCCGCCGCAGCCGCCAGCGTCCGCAAGGCAGGCGCAGGTGAACGCGATGACCGTGGACGTGGAGGACTACTTCCAGGTTCAGGCGTTCGCGGGAGTCATAGACCGGGCCGGCTGGGACGCGCTGCCGTGCCGGGTGGAGGCGAACACCGACCGAATCCTGACCGCGTTCAGCCGGGCCGGCGTGCGCGGCACCTTCTTCACCTTGGGCTGGATCGCCGATCGCCACCCTACCGTCGTCCGCGCCATCGTAGCTGCAGGCCATGAGCTGGCCAGCCACGGCTACGGCCACGCCCGGGCGGACGAGCAGACGCCCGAGGCGTTCCGGGAGGACGTGCGTCGGGCCAAGGGCGTGCTGGAAGACCTGGGCGGCGTCCCCGTCGTGGGCTACCGGGCGCCGACCTTCTCCATCGGGCCGCGCAACCCCTGGGCCTTTGACGTGCTTGCGGAGACCGGGCACCGCTACAGCAGCAGCATCTACCCGGTGCGTCACGACTTGTACGGCGTGCCGGACGCGCCGCGCTTCCCCTACCGCCCGGCTGCCGGACCGCTGCTGGAAATCCCAATGACCACCGTGCGCCTGGGTGGCCGCAATCTGCCCTGCGCGGGCGGCGGCTACTTCCGGCTGATGCCGTATCCCCTATACCGGACGCTGCTGCGGCGCTTCCACCGGGAGGAGCAGGCGCCGTCGGTGTTCTACTTCCATCCCTGGGAGGTGGATCCGGGCCAACCCCGGGTATCCGCGGCCAGCCGCATGGCGCGGTTCCGCCACTACGTGAACATCGCGGCCATGCCGGGCCGCCTGGAGCGGCTGCTGCGGGACTTCGCCTGGGACCGCATGGACCGCGCCTTCGCCCCCGCGCTCGCCTCCATGCCCGCGTCGGCCTAGCGGTGGGCGTCAAGGTCCGCTTGCTGGACGACGCCGCGCGTCCGGCCTGGGACGCCTTTGCGGCGTCGCAGGCGCACGGCACCTTCTTCCACCGTGCCGCCTGGGCCGGCGTGTTCCGGGATGCCTTCGGCCACGCGCCGCATTATGCGATGGCCGAGCAGGATGGCGCCGTCGTTGGCGTGCTGCCCCTGGTCCACGTCAAGACCCGGCTGTTCGGCAACAGCCTGATGTCCAGCCCGTTCTGCGTCTATGGCGGGCCGCTCGCTGCAAGCCGGGAAGCCTCGCTGGCGCTGGAGGCGCACACCGCCGCGCTCATGGCGGAGTCCGGCGCGGCCTCTGCCGAGTATCGCCTGCTGCATCCGCTGCCGGAGGGCTGGCTGACGGAGGCGGATTGGCAGACGCGCGGCGACCTTTATGTCACCTTCCGGCGGGAGATCGCCGGGGACGACGACGCCAACATGAAGGCGATCCCACGCAAGCAGCGCGCGGTGGTCCGCAAGGGGATCGAGCGCGGGCTGTCCAGCACCGTCCGCACCGATGCGTCCGGGGTGGACGCGCTGCACGCCATCTACGCCGAGAGCGTGCGCAACCTGGGCACCCCCGTGTTCAGCCGCCGCTATTTCCGCCTGCTGGCGGAAGTGTTCCGCGGCAGCATGGACGTGGTGACCATAAGCGACGGCGGCACGCCGGTCAGCGCGGTGATGAACTTCTACGACCGGGACGAGGTGCTGCCCTACTATGGCGGTGGCACCGCGGCGGCGCGCGGCTGCCACGCCAACGACTTCATGTACTGGGAGGTCATGCGCCGCGCAGCGGCGCGGGGCGTGCGGCTGTTCGACTTCGGGCGCAGCAAGGCCGGGACCGGCGCCTATGCATTCAAGAAGAATTGGGGATTCGTCCCGGCGCCGTTGGGCTACCGCTACCGCCTGCGGCCCGGCGCCGCCTTGCCGGACCACAACCCGCTCAATCCCAAGTATCGCCTGTTCATCGCGGCCTGGAAGCGCCTGCCCCTGCCCGTCGCGAACCTGATCGGCCCGCATGTCGTCCGTGGCATCGGCTGACCCCGAGTTGATGCACCACGCCGGCGGGTCCGCGTTGCCGGGCGCGTTCTGCGCTGCCGCTCCTCCTCGGCCCGTGTTATAGGGCCGTCCATGTCCGCAACGACCCAGGCTGCCGCGCGTCCGATGCTGCTTGCGCCCGCCGCCGTCGCAGCGCTGGCCGTGGGCACCGCAGTGTTGGCCTTGCTGTTCCTGCCGGAGTGCCAGGCCGCGGTCGGGGTGTGGCTGGCGTCCACGGCTTACGGGCATTGCTTCCTGGTGCTGCCGATGGCGCTCTACCTCGCCTGGGACCGCCGGGCCGCGCTGGCGGGCATCCCGGCGCAGCCCACCCTGGCCTACGCCGCGCTTGCTGCGCCCATCGCGGCAGCCTGGTTCGCGGCGGAACGGCTCGGCATCATGGAGGGCCGGCAGCTCGCGGCGGTCGGGGCGCTGGAACTGCTGTTCCTGTCCGTGCTGGGGCGCCGGCTGTTCACCGCGTTGTCCGGGCCGCTGCTCTACTTGGTGTTCATGGTGCCGTTCGGGGCGTTCGTCACGCCGGCGCTGCAGCACTTCACCGCCGGGTTCATCCGGGTTGGGCTGCATGTGCTGGGCATTCCCGCCTACATAACGGATCTAACCATCGAGATTTCGGCGGGCACCTTCTATGTCGCCGAGGCCTGCGCGGGCCTTCGGTTCCTGATCGCCGCAGTGGCGTTTGGGGTGTTCTATGCGCTGCTGAACTACCGCAGCCCCGGACGGCGGGTCGCCTTCATTGCCGCGTCGGTCGTCGTGCCGATCCTGGCCAACGGGCTGCGCGCCCTGGGCATCGTCGTGCTAGGCAACGTGCTGGGCAGCGCGGAGGCTGCAGCGGCGGACCACATCATTTACGGCTGGGGCTTCTTCTCCGTCGTCATGCTGCTGCTGGTCGCGGCGGGGATGCCGTGGCGGCAGGCGCCCGCCCCGGCGCAGGCGGCGCGTGCCGTGCTGCCGCCGCGGATCAGCCCATTGTGGCCGGCTGCCGCGGTATGCGGACTGGCCGCCATCGGGCCGGCTGGCGCGGCCGTGCTGAACCGGCGCGTCCAGCCGCCGCGCCTAGTTGCCGCGCCCGCGCTGGCGGCACCGGAAGGGTGCGTCTCCGGGGTGGCTCAACCTACTGCACGGGGTGCTGCGGTGTTGCGCTTCCAGTGCGGCGACCGCGTCCTGGTCGCCACCTTGGCCGCGCTGCCTCGTCATGCCCCGCCGGACTCGCTGCAGCGCGAGCGGGCGCGCCTGACCGTGACGCCCGGGGCGGAAGACACCACGACCGCCGTCCTGTCCGGGACACGCTCCGGCAACGGGGAGTGGTCGCTGGTGGAGAGCCGCGACCCCGACAGCATGGCCGCCGTCGCCGCCTGGGTGGACGGCCAGCCGGCGCGGGGGGGGATCGCAGGCCGGCTGCAACTGGCGCGGGACAGCATGACCGGCCCTTCCCACGTCCCGTTGCTGATGACGGTCGCCGTGGAAGGCGCTGGACGCCTGCTGGCCCCAGAGCGCGCCAGGATCCGCGACCTGATCGAGCGGTTCGTGAACGCGCAGGCTGACCTGACCCAAGCCGTGGCAGCGGCGACCCGGGTGGGCGACCCCGACTAAGGCCAGCCGACCCACGCGCTGGCCGGGTCATCCGCCCCTGCAGCGGGCCCCCCCGCGCTCCGGACGCCGTTGGCGCATGTCAGCCGGCATGGCGCCCGCCCATTGCGCCCCGGCATTTCGCTGCAAAGCGGCTTGCAGCGCCGGACGGCGAAGCAGGTGCGCCTGCTGCGCGGAGCGATGCATGGTGCGGCAGGCTGGGGCCGCCTGCTACCCTTTCGGGCGCCTGTCCACGACGCGGCGGGCCTTGCCCAGGCTCCGCTCGATCCCACCGGGAGGCAGCACCTCCACTGTGGCCGTCACGCCAACCTGCTCCTTCACCGCCCGCGCCAGCGCTGGGCCGGCCTCCGTGCTGGCGTAGGCGTCGGGCCTGGCCTCCACCCGCACCAGCATCTGGTCCATGCGCCCGTCGCGCGTCAGTTCGATCTGGTAGTGGCCGGACAGGTCGTCCCGCGCCAGCACCAGTTCCTCGATCTGCGTGGGAAACACGTTGACGCCGCGGACGATCATCATGTCGTCGCTACGGCCCGTCACCTTCTCCATCCGGCGCATGGTACGGGCGGTGCCGGGCAGCAGGCGGGTCAGGTCCCGCGTGCGGTAGCGTATGACGGGGGTGGCCTCCTTGGTCAGCGACGTGAACACCAGCTCGCCCCGCTCGCCGTCTGGCAGCACGGCGCCGGTCTCGGGGTCCACGACCTCCGGATAGAAATGGTCCTCCCAGATATGCAGGCCGTCCTTGGTCTCCACGCACTCGTTCGCGACGCCCGGCCCCATCACCTCGGACAGGCCGTAGATATCCACCGCGTGCACGTCGAACTCGCCCTCGATCTCGGCGCGCATGGCGTTGGTCCAGGGTTCCGCGCCGAAGATGCCGACGCGCAGGCTGGTGCCGCGCGGGTCGGCGCCGGAGGCGCGGAAGGCGTCCAGGATCGCCAGCATGTAGCTGGGCGTGACCATGATGATGTCGGGCTGGAAGTCCTGGATGAGCTGCACCTGCCGCTCGGTCCCGCCGCCGCCCACGGGGATGACGGCGCAGCCCAGCCGCTCCGCCCCGTAATGCGCGCCCAGGCCGCCGGTGAACAGGCCGTAGCCGTAGGCGACGTGGATGCGCATCCCCGCCCGCCCGCCGGATGCGCGGATGGAGCGCGCCATCACGTCCGCCCACACATCCAGGTCCGCCCGGGTGTAGCCGACGACGGTGGGCTTGCCGGTGGTGCCGCTGCTGGCGTGGATGCGGGCGATGCGGTCCCGCGGGACGGCGAACATGCCGAAAGGGTAGTTGCCGCGCAGGTCCGCCTTGGTCGTGAACGGGAAACGGGCCAAGTCGGGCAGGTTCCGGAAATCGTCGGGATGCACCCCGGCGGCGTCGAACGCCTGCCGGTAGTGCGGCACGTTGGCGTAGGCATGATGCAAGGTGGCCGCCATGCGGTTACGCTGCAGCGCCGCCAGTTCGTCGCGCGACGCCGTCTCGATCGGGTCGAGGTCGCCGGGCCGCGGACTGAGGTCAGCGAGCATCGGCGCCCTCCAGCACCCTTGCGCCCGTCGTCCGGGAGTGCCCGCGGAACTCGGCGATGACGGCCTCCCCGCATGTCACCCGCACGTCGTAGATGCCGCCCCGTCCCTCCCGATGGCGTTCCGCGGCGTCCGCCACCAGGCGGTCGCCCGCGCGTGCCGGACGAAGGAAGCTGACGGCGCAGGAGCTGGCGACGGACGCCATGCCGTCCGTGTTGCAGGCGAACGCGAAGGCGCTGTCCGCAAGCGCGAAGATGAACCCGCCATGGCAGGTGCCATGCCCGTTCAGCATCGCGGGCGTCACCGTCATGGACATGCAAGCCGTGCCCGGCCCCACCCTGTCCAACGCCATGCCCAGCCCACGGCTGGCGGCGTCGCCGGCCCACATCCGGTCGGCGCAGGCCTGCGCCACCGCCTGGCTCATGCGGGCCGTCCCGTGAAGGAAGCCGGGCGCTTCTCCAGGAAAGCCGCCACGCCCTCCAGGAAGTCGGGCGTCCGACCGGCCTCCCGCTGCAGGTCGCGCTCGGCGTCCAGTTGCGCGTCCAGGCTGTTGCCGGCGGCGCGGTTGAGGGCGTCCTTCATGCGCGCGATGGCCTGGGTCGGCTGCGTGGCGAGGTGCGCGGCCAGGCGCTCCGCCTCCGGCAGCAAATCGTCGTCGGGCACCGCGCGCCAGACTAGGCCCCAGGCGGCGGCCTGCTCGCCCGTCACCGGCTCCCCCAGCATGGCCATGCCGCGGGCGCGGGCGTCGCCGGCCAGGCGGGGCAGCATCCAGGTGCCGCCGGCGTCCGGGATCAGGCCGATTCGCACGAAGGATTGGATGAAGCGGGCGGACTGCGCGGCCAGCACGATGTCGCAGGCCAGCGCCAGGTTCGCCCCTGCACCGGCGGCCACGCCATGCACGGCGCACACGACCGGCAGCGGGATGGCGCGCAAGCGGCGGACCAGGGGATTGAAGCTGCGCTCCAAGGTGTTGCCCAGGTCCACGCCGTCCTCGACCATGGTGAGGTCCTGCCCGGCGCAGAAGCCGCGGCCCGCGCCGTGCAGCAGGATGGCGCGGCAAGCCGGGTCGACCTCAGCCTTGGACAGCGCCGCCATCACGGCAGCTTGCAGCGGCATCGTGAAGGCGTTCAGGCGGTCTGGGCGGTTCAGCGTCAGCACATGAACGCCGGCCCGGCGCGACACCAGCAACTCGTCCATTCCCACCCCCAACGCCCCGCGCACGATGCGGGGCGGGGCGGGCGTGTCAAGTCGCCAGCGGCTTGTGCGCCGGGTCGGCGGCAGCTTCTCCCAACCGGCGGCTCAGGAAGGTGGTCACGGCGACCTCGTCCGGGGTCAGGCCGTGGTCCTGCTCCAGCGTCTCGTCCGCGCGCTCCTTGAGGCAGGCCAGCAGGCTGCCGTCCAGGTAGCCCTCGAACACCGCGGGATGAATGTAGCACTTGCGGCAGATCGCCGGCGTGTTGCCAAGGTTCTTGGCGACGTGCTCCACCACCTCGACCAAGTGCTTCTTGGTTTTGGCCGGCGTGTCGCCAGCGGCCATGTCGCGCAGCGCCAGCGCGGCCAGGTTGGTGGCGGCCCAGGTGCGGAAGTCTTTGGCGGTAATGTCCTCGCCGCTGGCCTCCCGCAGATATTCGTTCACGTCGTCGGACACGACGTGGTGCCGCTCGCCATGCTGGTCCAGGAATTGAAACAGGTCCTGGCCTGGCAGGTCGCGGCACCGTTCCACTACGCGCGCCAGGCGGCGGTCATCCAGGTCTATGTGGTGCTCGACCCCGTGCTTGCCGCGGAAGTCGAAGGTCAGATGGCCACCCTTCACGGCGACGTGCTGCTCCTTCAGCGTCGTCAAGCCGAAGCTGTTGTTGGTACGGGCGTATTCCTCGTTGCCGACACGCATCATCGTGCGCTCCAGCAGGGCGACGATGGCGGCCACCACCTTGCGCTTCGGCAGGCCGTGCAGCGCCAGGTCGCGGCGGACCGCGGCGCGTATGGTCGGCAGCACCCGGCCGAAGGTGAGCATCTTGCCGTATTTCGCCTCGTCCCGAACCTCGCGCCAGCGGGCGTGATAGCGATACTGCTTGCGGCCTTTGGCGTCGCGTCCGACGGCCTGCAGGTGGCCGCGCGGGTCCTTGCAGATCCAGACGTCGGTGTAGGCCGGGGGAATCGCCAGCTTGCGGATGCGGTCCAGCACGCGGGGATCGGTGACAGTGGCACCGGACGGGTCGTGGAACACCCAGTCGTCGCCATCGCGCGTACGGGTGATGCCGGGGCGGCGGTCGCTGACGTAGTGCAGCTTGGCCGCCCGCGCGGCCTCGACGGGATCGTGCAGGTCGGGGTCGTGCGGCTCGGAGTCCTGGGGGATCGGTTTGCGCGCGTTGTCGGGCATCACTGGGTTCCGGTGCGGCCGGCGGCATGGCCGGACGGCAACAGCAACACGGGGCGTAGGTGCGGGTTGCAGCGGCGCAGCCGCCGCATCGGACCCGCGTATGGCCATGGCGTGCCGCAACCAGCCGTTGGGCGAGCCTGATGAGGGTGATCTCGCAAATGCGAGATGCACAGATTGAACCCAACAGTTAACCTGTGCGTTGTCTGCCAAACGGAAGGGACACCAATGCGGTTCAATCGGACAGAAGCCGGCAACAGTAACAACGCGCCTGGCGCACCCCGAACGGACCTCCTGTGCTTTTCCCACCTTCGCTGGGACTTCGTGTTCCAGCGTCCTCAGCATCTCCTGACCCGCGCAGCCCTTGCCATGCGCGTGCTGTTCTGGGAAGAGCCGACGCACACCACAGCCGAACGCGCCAGCGTGGACCGCCGCACCACGCCTGAGGGCATCATCATCCTGCAGCCGCGCATCCCCTACGGCCAGCACTGGGCCGTCGTGCAACGCGCCCTGTTAGATCAGGTCATGCAGGAGTTCGCGGTCACCAACCCGCTGCTGTGGTACTACACGCCCAACGCCATGCTGTTCTCTGCCCACCTGCGCGGCACCGTGGTGTATGACTGCATGGACGAGTTGTCCGCCTTTGCCGGCGCCGATCCGGAGCTTCCGGAGCTGGAGCAGAAGCTGATGGCCCGCGCCAGCCTGGTGTTCACCGGCGGGCGCAGCTTGTATGAAGCGAAGAAGGACAAGCATCCCGACGTCCACGCCTTCCCAAGCGGCGTGGACATCGCGCATTTCCTGCCCGCACGCAGCGCGATGCCGGACCCGGTGGACCAGTGCGCCATCCCGCATCCGCGCATGGGCTTCTACGGCGTCCTGGACGAGCGGCTGGACCGGGAACTGCTGGCCGCTGTCGCCGACCTGCGCCCGGACACGCATTTCGTGCTCGTCGGCCCCGTCGCCAAGTTGGACCTGTCGGAACTGCCGAGGCGGCCCAACCTGCACTACCTCGGCCCCAAGTCCTACGCCGAACTGCCAGCTTACGTGGCCAATTGGGACGTGGCGCTGATGCCCTTTGCGCTGAATGAGGCAACGCGCTTCATCAGCCCGACCAAGACGCCGGAATATCTGGCGGCTGGCCGGCCCGTGGTGTCCACGCCAGTCATGGATGTCGTCCGGCAATACGGCGGCATGCCCGGCGTTGCCATTGCCGCCACCCCCGCCGAGTTCGCTGCTGCAACGGACGCCGCGCTGGCGCAGGTGGACGGACGCGACGCCTGGCTGCCCGCGGTGGACGCGGCGCTGGCCGAGATGTCGTGGGATGGCACGTGGTCCCGCATGTCGCACCTGCTTGCGCCGCGCTTGGCTGCGCCGACCCGTGCAACGGCCGGCACCGCCGCGCAATACGACGTGCTGGTGGTGGGCGCGGGCTTTGCCGGCTCCGTCTTGGCGGAGCGGCTGGCCGCCGGGTCCGGCAAGCGCGTGCTGCTGGTGGACCGCCGCCCGCACATCGGCGGCAACGCCTACGACCAGCATGACCAAGCCGGCGTGCTGATTCATCCGTATGGGCCGCACATCTTCCACACCAACTCTCAGGCCATCGTGGACTACCTCTCGCGCTTCACGGATTGGCGTCCCTACGAACACCGCGTGCTGGCGGAGGTGCGCGGGATGCGGCTGCCGATGCCGATCAACCGCCAGACCGTCAACAGCTTCTTCGGCGTGGACCTGACGCAGGATGAGGTCGAGGCCTTCCTGGAAAGCAAGGCCGAGCATGTCGGCACCGTCCGCACCTCCGCCGATGTCGTGCTCGGGAAAGTGGGACGCGAGCTGTACGAGGCGTTCTTCCAGGGCTACACCCGCAAGCAGTGGGGCCTGGACCCGTCCGAGCTGGACAAATCCGTCACGTCCCGCGTGCCGACGCGGACGGACGACGACGACCGCTATTTCACTGACCAGTTCCAGCAGATGCCGCTGCACGGCTACACCCGCATGTTCGAGCGCATGCTGGACCACCCGGGCATTACCCTGGCGCTGGGCACTGATTTCAGGGATGTGGACCCTGGCTGCTACGACCAGCTCATCTTCACCGGGCCGATAGACGAGTTCTTCGGCCACCGCTACGGCAAGCTGCCGTACCGCTCCCTGCAGTTCCGCCACGAGACGCACGGGGAGAAGTGGCTGCAGCCAGTTGGAGTCATCAACTATCCTGCCGAGGCCGTGCCCTACACCCGCATCACCGAATTCAAGCACCTGACCGGGCAAGACCACGATCAGACCAGCTTGTGTTACGAGTATCCCTCGGCCGAGGGCGACCCATACTATCCGGTGCCGCGACCTGAGAATGCGGCGCTGTTCCAGAAGTATCAGGCGCTGGCGGACGCGACGCCCAACGTCACCTTCGTCGGGCGGCTGGCCACCTACAAGTACTACAACATGGACCAGGTGGTCGGTCAGGCGCTGGCGACCTATCAGCGCATGGCCGCCAGGGAGCGGCTGCTACAGGAGGCCGAAGCCGTCCCGGCAGCGGCGGCCGAGTAGGGCTGTGTCACGCCGCATCCACCAGGAAGCCCCTTTGTTCCAGGGCTTTCTGCAAGGCGGGTTCGAGGCATCCACCCTGCGGTGGTGGGATGGGCGCCAGATTGACGTGATCGGGGCGACCCGGCATGACGAGAGAGCGTTGGAAGATTACCGCCTGATGCGCCGCGCCGGGCTGCACACAGCGCGGGACGGGCTGCGCTGGCACCTAATCGAGCGCAGCCCCGGCTACTACGACTGGTCCAGTTTCCTGCCCATGCTCCGCGCCGCTCGGGACAGCGGCATGCAGGTCATCTGGGACCTGTGCCACTACGGCCTGCCGCACGATCTGGACATATGGTCGGCAGACTTCGTGGACCGTTTTGCCGCCTTCGCTGGCGCGGCAGCGCGGCTGGCGCAGAACGAGGGGGCAGGACCGGGCGTCTGGTGCCCAGTGAACGAGGTGTCGTTCTGGTCCTGGATCGGCGGCGACCGCGGCCACATGCACCCCGGCGCCAAGGACCGAGGCGGCGAATTGAAGCGGCAGTTGGTCCGCGCGGCTATCGCGGGGATCGAGGCCGTTCGGGAGGTGGACCGGCGCGCCCGCTTCATGCAGGCCGAGCCGTTGATCCATATCGTCCCCCATCCCGACCGGCCGGCGGACCATGAGGAGGTGGAGCGCTATCGGCTGGCGCAGTTCCAGGCGTGGGACATGCTGTGCGGCGCCCTGTGCCCGGAACTGGGCGGACAACCGCATATGCTGGACGTCGTCGGGGTTAACTACTACTTCAATAACCAGTGGGTGCATGAGTTTGAGACCATGGGGATCGGCCACCGCCTGTCCCGTCCGTTGCACGCCATGCTGGCCGAGGTCCATGCCCGCTACGGCCGCCCGCTGCTCATCTCGGAAACCGGGGCGGAAGGCGACAACGGCCCGGGCTGGCTCCGCTACCTGTGTGGCGAGGTTCGGACCGCCATGCGCCACGGAGTTCCGGTCGAGGGCGTGTGCATATACCCCATCATGGACTATCCGGGCTGGGTGGATGGTCGGCACTGCCCGTCGGGCCTGATCCGGCTGGACGGTGAATATTGCAGCCGCAGCCTTGACCCGGAGATGGCGCTGGCCATCGAGGAGCAAGCGATGCTGCTGCGCACGATGCCCCAAGCCGCGCTGCGGCTCGGCATTGCGGCGGAGTAGGACAGGGCTGCAACTCCACAAGCCTTCGACACCAGCTTCGGTAAGCCACATCGCCCACTTCTAAGCCTCGATCAACGCCCCCGGCGGCACCCGGGTCATGCGGGCTATCCAGCGCAGCGCGCCGGGCCACGCCTGCGCCGCCTGGACCGCCAGCCCCGGCGCGGCACGGCCCGCACGCAGCAGCATGCCGGCCCGCGCCACCTGGCCCGATAGGGCGCGCTGCAGCGCAGCGTGGTGGCCGCAGGCGTCGCCGCTGGGCAGGGCGGCCAGGGCGGCAAATGCGGTGTGCAGCGCGATGGACACGCCATCGCCGGTGAACGAGGGGATCACGGCGGCCTGGTCACCCAGGCGGAACAGCCCCGGCATGTCGTCTGGGGCCGGGTGGTGGACGTAGCCATAGGGCACCCGGAAGATGGACAGCGGACGATCCATCAACGGCGCCGCGCCCGCCAGCCGTCCGCGCAGGTGCGGTGCCTCGCGCTCCAGCGCCCCCTGCACGCCGGGCCAGTCCGACCCGGCGGCAGAGAAGTGGCCTTGGCGGATCAACAGGCACAAATTGGCCGCCCCGCCCTCGATCAGCTGCAGGCCAGCATAGCCACCTTGAAACAGCAGCAGCTCGACGTGTCCGGCCAGTTCCGCCGTCTGGTCAGCGCGGAGGCGGAAGTACATCTTCAGGCCGACCAGGTCCTCCGGCGGGCGTGCGGGCCGGCGGCGCACGCCGCGGAGGTCATGCTTGCCCGTTGCCAGCAGCACCGCACGCCCCCCGATGCGGCCTTGCCCGGCGACATCCAGCCCACCCGGCAGCACCGCGCGAACGGCATGGCCGCGCAGCACCCGCGCGCCGCGCCGCGCCGCGGCGTCCAGCAGCGCGCCGTCCAGCGCCCGGCGGGACCAGCCGTAACCGCGGAAGGGCAGGGGGGCCGCCGCCATCCGCCCGCCATGCACCAGCCGCACATGGGTGATCGGGGCGGCTCCCAGCGCGGCGGGGTCGAGGCCAAGCCGGGCCAGGTAGCCCACGGCCTCCGCGCTGATGAACTCGCCGCAAATCTTGTCGTGCCCTGCCGCCTCGCGCTCGATCAGCAGGGCGTCGGGGCCGAGCAGGCAGGCCGCGGCTGCACCTGCCACGCCGCCCCCTGCGATCAGCACCGTCACAGGCGGGGCAGGGCCTTGATGCGGCTGACGCACAGGCGGAACGGCATATGCCAGCGCACCCGCGCCACCCCGCTCAGCCCAGCCCGGCGCAGCAGCCCCTCCCAGTCCCGCCGGCGGAAGCTGCGGGCCACGCTGACCACGCCGTCGTGCTGCACCATCGGGTGCCAGCCCGCGGCACCGGACAGCAGCTTGAACCCCTCATAGGCCAAGGCGTGCCGGTGCAGGTCGTTGACGAACCAACCCCGCGCCGCGCTGCGCTCCATCCACGCCAGGAAATCCACCACCTGCGCGTCGGACAGATGGTGCGTGAACAGGGAGCTGAGCACCACGTCCTGCCCGACTACGTCCTGCCCGCCCGGGGGCTGGTCGAACACGTCGCCTGTCCGGTACTCGATGCCCCACGCCGGGGGCGTTGCGGCCTGCGCGGCGGGGGCGCTGGCCGGGTCCAGGTCCACGCCCGCCAGTCTTAGCGGCACGCCGGTCCGGGCGCCCCAACGATGGATGCGGCGCAGCATGTCGCCCTCGCCATAGCCGACATCCAGCACGCGCAACGCCGCGCCTGCGGGCAGGCCGCGCGCCACCCGGCGCATGAAGGCGATAGTCGGCAGCCGCGCCAGCGTGACCGTGTTGACCACCGTCAGGTCGGCCAGCACCGCCGCCAGCTCGGCAGGGCTGGCCCGGCGCTCGTCCATCCACTCGGTCTGCGTGCTGCGCCGGCTGAGGTCCATCCCGGTCAGACCCGGGTGAAGCGGAATGTCTCTGCCGCCAGCCCCGGCCCGAAGGCCATCGCCATCCCGCGGCCCACGGCGCCGCCCGCCAGGATGCGCGCCAGCACGAACATCAGCGTGGCCGAACTCATGTTGCCGACGTCGCGCAGCACGCCGCGCGAGTAGTCCAGCGCGCCTGCGGCCAGGCGCAGCCCCTGCTCCACCCCATCCAGCACCGTGCGCCCGCCGGCATGGACGGCCCACAGCGCGACGTCCCGCGGGTCGTCCCCGCGCATCAGGCCATCCGGGTCGTTGCGGTCGGCTTCGGCCCGCAGCGCCGTCGCGATCCGGCCCGGCACCTGGCCGGACAGGTGCATGTCGAAGCCCTGATCGCCGATCCCCCAGGTGATCAGGTCCCCCGTGCCCGGCAGAGTCGTGGAGCGGAAGTCATGCAGCGCCAGCCCATGCGGCTCCGCCGTCACCAGCGCCGCCGTCGCGCCGTCGCCGAACAGCAGGAAGGTCAGCACGGTTTCAAGGTCCGATACCTCCTGCATATGGAGCGAGCACAATTCCACGTTCACGATCAGCACGCGGGCCGCGGGGTCGGAACGTATGATGTGCCGCGCCGCCCGCAGCGCCGGCACGCCGGCGTAGCAGCCCATGAAGCCGATCATCGTCCGCTCCAGCCCGCCACCCAGGCCCAGCCGGCTGGCGATCAACTGGTCCAGCCCCGGGGCGGTGAAGCCGGTGCAGCTCACGGCGATCAGGTGGGTGATGCCGTCCTCCGCCGTGATGCCGGCGTCGGCGACCGCGCCCAGCCCAAGCTCCACCGCGTTCTCGGCATAGACCTTCATGCGCGCGCCCGTGCTGGGGAAGGCGCCGCGGCGATAGAAGCCGGCGCTGTCCACCTCAGCGGCGCCGGGCGTGCCGGGCTGGAAGTGGGACCACCGGTGGCTGATGGCGGCACGCTCCGCCAGGCGGTCGAACGCCTTGCGCCCCTTGTCATCCGTCAGCATCGCCCGGCCGAGGGTCACGAAGGCGTTGTGGACGTCGTGCGGCGGGGTGGCGGTGCCAATGCGGTTGACGTGCGCCGTCGCCGGGCCGCCAGTCACGCCGTCGCCGGTCATGCCGCGGCCCGGAACGCGACCACGGCGTTCAGCCCGCCGAACGCAAAGGAGTTGGACAGCGCCGCCTGCATCGGCAGGGTGCGCGCCGTGTTGGGAATGGGGTCCACGTCGCACTCCGGGTCGGGTTCGCGATGGTTCGCGGTGGGCGGCGCCATGCCGGTGCGGAGCGCCATGACTGTCGCCACGGCCTCCAGCCCGCCGCCGGCGGACAGGCAGTGGCCGATCATGCTCTTGCTGCTGCTGGCCGGGGGCGGGCGGCGGAACACGCGGTGCAGCGCGGCACTCTCGGTCTTGTCGTTCAGGCGGGTGCCGGTGCCGTGGGCGTTGATCCAGCCGATCTCCGACGGGTCCAGCCCGGCGTCGTCCAGCGCCGCCTGCATCGCCGCCGCCGCGCCTGCAGCGTCGGGCGCCGTCAGGTCCGCACCGTCCGCTGTCATGCCGGTGCCGGCCAGCTCCGCCAGGATGGTGGCGCCGCGCCGCGTCGCGTGGTCCCAATCCTCCAGCACCAGGATGCCCGCGCCCTCTCCCAGCACCAGGCCGGTGCGGTCGCGGGAGAAGGGGCGGCAGGTGTCGGCGCTCAGCACCCGCAACGCCTCCCAGCACTTGAACACGCCGGGCACGATGGAGGCATCGGCGCCGCCGGTCAGCACCACGTCGGCCCGGCCCAGCCGTATCTGGTCGGCGGCGGCGGCGATGGCGTGGTTGGCGGATGCACAGGCAGAGGCGACGGCGTAGGACGGGCCGTGCATCCCGAACTCCATCGTCAGGTGGGACGCCGCGCCGTTGGTCATGATGCGCGGCACCGTCAGGGGATGCACGCGGTTGGCACCCTCCCCGTAGAAAGACAGGTAGGCCGCGTCCAGGCTGGTTTGACCAATGACGGCAGCGACGATGGCGGCGCGGCGGTGCGCTTGCGCCGGATCGGGCTGCAGGCCGGCCTGCGCCACCGCCTCCCGCGCCGCGACCACGGCAAGCTGCGCGCCGCGGTCCAGCAACGGCAGCCGCCGCGGCTCAAAGTGCTGCGCGGGGTCGAAGCCGGGGATTTGCGCGGCGATGCTGGCTGTCAGGCGTCCGGTTGGAATGCCGGTGATCGGGCCGATGCCGCTGCGCCCGGCCAACATCCCGCTCCACATCTCCGGCACGCTGCGGCCCAGCGCGCACAGCGCTCCCAGCCCGGTAATGGCGACACGGCGCCGGTGCGGGTCACGCACCCGGCTTCGGCTCCGCCACTGCCGCGGGATTCGCCGGGTTGTTCAGCGTGGCCAGCACGTGATTGACCAAGTCGCCGACGGTCTGGAACTCGTTGCCCGCGCGCTCCGCCATCACGGGGATGTCCACCTTGAACCGCTCCTCGATGGCGAAGATGGCCTGCACGAGGTCGAGGGAGGGAATGCCGAGGTCGCTGATCTGGGCGTCGGGCACCAGACGGGCGCGGTCCACCGCGGTCTCCTTGGCGACGATGTCGAGTATCTCGTTGGCGCGCGGGTCGTCCATGGGTGTACTCGAACCTGCTTTGCTGTGTGCGGCAAACCGCAATGTGCGGCTGATCATAGATGGGTGGGGGCCGGCAGGCAAAAAGCGGGCCGGCGCGGATCGTTCGAGCTAATCGGGTCCAGGCGTGCCAAGGTTGGCCGTGCCGCCGGCGACATAGGCCGGGGCGGCATCGGTCAGGGCTGCGGTCAGGCCTGGCATTTCCGCGACGGGCGCGGCGTCGATCTGCGCCGGAGCACCGGGCAGCAAGCGCGCGGCAAGGGCGGCGTGCTCTCCAGCGGCGACAGTCAGCAAGGTTCCGCCGCTGCCGTCCCTGTGCTGCTCGGCAAGGCTGACCTGGCCGCGGGGGATGCCCGCCTGCTCCAACTGCGCGGCGGCCTGCCGGGCGGCCTCATGGTTGGGGAACAGCCTGGCGATGGGATCGGTCATCAGGCACGCTCCGCGAAGTGCAGCCGGGTAAGCGCGCCAGCACGGGCCGGGTTGCGGCGGCGCCGTGCAGCCGTGTACGCCTTGGCCCGGCATGCCTTGGCTCATGGAACAAGGCGCATGGAACGAGGTGCCGACGATGCGTGACCTGCCCGAAGCCGCCGCGCGGGAGCCGTCCGCGGTCGAGGCGGCGCTGGATCGGATCGGCAAGCTGGCCGCCGCCGGCGCCGCGCCGGATGCGGTGGTGCGCGTGGTGGGCGAGGTCGTCGCGGGCTGGGCCGGGGAGGCGGATATGGACGCCGAGACCGCCCAGGCCCGCATCTCTGAGATGTGGGACAGCCTGACGAAGGACGAGGCCGATTTGGAGGAGGCGATCAACGACGCCGGGGAGGGCGCCACTGATGGCCTCGCCATGGCAGGGCGCATGAGGGCGGCGCTTCAGGCCGCCATCCAGACGCTTGCAGCGGCATCGGCGCGGTTCGGATAGCGGCTGTCACCGGCATCCCCCCAACGCGGACATTCGCACCGCTGGCGTGTCGCACGGCGAAGGCGGTGCATAGTGAAAGTGGTGCGCGGCGGGGGTGGCCATGCGGCATCGGCCGACGGCGCCGCGCCAGCCTGTTTGAGGTTCGGCCACGGACATGCTTGAACGTGCCGCAGGGGCCAGGCCAGGATCATGATCGCGATTACGCCAAGCATCCTCTTCGACCCACGTGAGATCGAGGAAAGCTTCGTCCGCTCCTCCGGCCCAGGCGGGCAGAACGTCAACAAGGTCTCCACCGCCGTCCAGGTGCGGCTTGACCTGCGCCGGCCCGGCAGCCTGCCCGAAGGGCTGCGCGCACGGGCGGAGGTTCTGGGCGGGCGCCGCGTGACCAGCGACGGCGTGCTGGTCATCACGGCGCAGCAGCACCGCTCGCAGGACCGCAACCGGCAGGACGCGCAGGACCGGGTGGTGGCGCTGCTGCGCGAGGCGGCCACCGTGCCGGTGTTCCGGCGCAGCACGCGCCCAAGCCACTCCGCCCGGTGCAAGAGGGTGGATGCCAAGGTGCAGCGGGGAGCGGTCAAGCGGCTAAGGGCGCCGCCGGCAACGGAATAGGAGGCGTGTGGCCAGCGTGGAGGGTGAGCGCCACTGTATCCGAAGCGGTCAGCGGCAGGGCTGGATGCAAGCAGGGCAAAGCGATCGCGGTGCCTCTCATTCCGGCCCTTGATCTGCTTCGCAGCTCAATGCCGTAGAGAGGGTAGAGCAGTGGCGGGTTTCAGTAGGCGATCAGGTCCTTGATCTTGTCGAACAGGGCGGGGGTCAGAACCTTCTTGGCAACGAGGTCGGCAGGGGATGCGTAGGGCCGCCCGGCCACGATGGCCTTGGACCGGACGTCGCCGATGCCGGGCAGGGTGCGCTCCAGATCAGCGGCGGATGACGTGTTGATGTTCGCCAGGGCGATGCGGCCGCGGATGCCGGCCAGGACGCCTGCCGACAGCACCTTCTTGGTTTCCAGATCCTTGATGTCCGTGTAGGGCCGCCCGGCGACGATGGCCTTGGAGCGGACCGGGCCGATGCCGGGCAGAGCGTCGAGCTGAGCCTCGGTCGCCGAATTGATATCCACGCGGCTTCCTGCGGCGGCTGGGGCGGCCGCAGGCGCCGCCACGATGGGCGGGGTCGGCCTGACCGGTGCGGGCACCGCCGGCGCTGTGGGTGGCATCGTGCGCGCCGGGGCTGCAGGCTGGGGTGCCTGGGCCCAGCCTGGCGCGGTGCCGGCCGACAGCAGGGCAGCCAGCAGCCCCAGGGTGGCAACCGTGGTGCGTCGCATGGCAAGCTCTCCTATTTGTGTTCGCATTAGCACAGGCCGGAACCACGCCCGCAAGCGCCATGGCCCCACGGTCACGCCCAGCGCACCTCCGGCGGCAAGCTCATCAGGATCGCCTCGACGTTCCCCCCGGTCTTCAAGCCGAACAGCGTGCCCCGGTCGTGCAGCAGGTTGAACTCGACGTAGCGGCCCCGGCGCAGCAATTGGTGGTCGCGTTCCGCTGAGGTCCAAGGCTCCGCCATGCGGCGGCGCACGATCCCGCCGTAGCCGTCGCGGAAGGCGCGGCCCACGTCTTGGGTAAAGCGCAGGTCCGCCGTGGCGTCGCCGCTGAACAGGTGGTCGTAGAAGATGCCGCCCGCACCCCGCGGCTCGTCCCGGTGCGGCAAGAAGAAGTAGCGGTCGCACCACTCCTTGTACTTGGCGTAGTATGCGGGGTCGTGCCGGTCGCAGGCGCCGCGGAAGGCCGCGTGGAACGCGGCTGCGTCCGCCTGCGCCTCCGGCGACTCCAGCCGCATCGGCGTCAGGTCACCGCCGCCGCCGAACCAGCCGCGGGTCGTGACCAGCATCCGCGTGTTCATGTGCGCCGCCGGCACGCGCGGGCTTTGCGGGTGGGCGACGACGCTGATGCCGGACGCCCAGAAGCGCGGGTCCTGCTCGGCACCGGGGATGCTGGCGCGGAACTCCGGGCTGAACTCGCCCCACACCGTCGAGACGTTGACGCCGACCTTCTCGAACACCCGGCCCTGCATGACGCTCATGACGCCGCCGCCGCCGTCCGTACCGGCGTCGGTCGGGCGGGACCAAGCCTTGCGGGCGAAGCGGCCGGGCGCCCGATCCGACAAGGGGCCGGCCTGCTCGTCCTCGATGCGCTCGAACGTGGCGCACAGGTCGTCGCGCAGCGCCTCGAACCAGGCGCGGGCCTGGTCCTTCATGGCCGCGTGCGGCGGCGGGGCGGCTTCGTCCGGCGGTGCAAAGTCCTGCACGCCATGCACTTGCGGCACTTCGATACCCTCCAATTTACCGGAAGCAGATTAGGTGGCGGCTGCATCGTGTTGCAGGGCCCTATGCCGGCCTCTATGAACCGCGGGGTAGGCGTGGCCTGGGGTGCCGCTTGGGGCCGGGCCAGTATAGAGGGATTCCATGTCGGACATAGACCACGCGGGCGTCCGCGAAGCGATAACGACGGTTGGCAACGCCGACCCGACCAAGCGCGACTTCCTGAAGTTGCTGACTGGCGCCGCCGCCGGCATCGGCACGGCGGCGCTGGCCTGGCCGCTGGTCAGCAGCATGTCGCCCGCCAAGGACGTGCTGGCGCTGTCCAGCATTGAGGTTGACCTGTCCCCGATTGCCGAAGGCCAGGCCATTGTCGCTGTCTGGCAGGGTAAGCCTGTCTTCATCCGCCACCGCACGGCAGACGAGATCAAGGAGGCGCAGGCCACCCCCGTCAAGGAGCTGATTGACCCGGCCACCGATGCATCCCGCGTCAAAGCCGGCAAGGAGCAATGGCTGGTGGTGGTCGGCGTCTGCACCCACCTGGGCTGCATCCCGCTGGGCAACAAGCCCACCGATCCGCGCGGAGATTTCGGCGGCTGGTTCTGCCCCTGTCATGGCAGCCAGTACGACACGTCAGGCCGGGTCCGCCACGGTCCCGCGCCGGCCAACCTGCCGGTTCCGGCCTACGCCTACGAGACCGACACCAAGATCAAGATCGGCTGAGGAGAAACAGCATGGCCGGCCTGCACAAATCAGAATTCGAGAATCCCGTCGTCAACTGGATAGACACTCGTCTGCCCGTGTTCACGATGATGCAGAAGGAGTACGGCTCCTTCCCTACCCCGAAGAACTTCAATTATTTTTGGAACTTCGGCGCTTTGGCGATGGTCAGCTTGGCCATCATGATCGCCACGGGCATCTTCCTGGCAATGAACTATGCCGCCAACACCAGCCTCGCCTTCGACAGCGTCGAGCGCATCATGCGCGACGTCAACTACGGCTGGCTGCTGCGCTACGTTCATGCCAACGGCGCGTCCATGTTCCTGGGCGTCGTCTACATCCACATCTTCCGGGCGCTGTATTACGGGTCTTACAAGGCCCCGCGGGAGCTGATCTTCATGCTCGGCGTGGTGATCTTCCTGCTGATGATGGCCGAAGCCTTCATGGGCTACGTGCTGCCCTGGGGCCAGATGTCAGGCTGGGGCGCCACCGTCATCACCGGCCTGTTCTCGGCAATCCCTTTCGTGGGGGAAAGCATCCAGACCTGGTTGCTGGGCGGGCCCAACGTGGACAACGCCACGCTCAACCGCTTCTTCAGCCTGCACTACCTGATGCCCTTCATGATCACGGGCGTCGTGTTCCTGCACGTCGCGGCGATCCACATCGCCGGGTCCAACAATCCCCTGGGCATTGACGTGAAGTCGCCCCAGGATACGCTGCCATTCCACCCCTACTACACCGCCAAGGACAGCATCGGCGTATGCGTGTTCCTGCTGGTGTTCGCCGGGCTGGTGTTCTTCGCGCCCAACTTCCTGAACCACCCGGACAACTTCATTCCGTTCAACCCGATGGCAACGCCAGCGCACATCGTCCCGGAGTGGTACTTCCTGCCGTTCTACGCCATCCTGCGCTCGGTTCCGAGCAAGCTGGGCGGCGTCATCCTGATGTTCAGCGCCATCGCGATCCTGTTCGTGCTGCCCTGGCTCGACACCTCGCCTGTCCGCAGCTCCCGCTTCCGTCCGATCTATAAGTGGATGCTGGGTCTGTTCGTGATTTCCTTCCTGGTCCTGGGCTGGGTCGGCGGCAAGCCGCCCGAGGCTCCTTACGTAAACATCGGGCGGATCGCGACGCTCTACTACTTCGCCCACTTCCTGGTCGTGCTGCCGTTGCTGGGCAAGCTTGAGAAGCCGCTGCCCCTGCCCGAGAGCATTGCCCGCCCAGTCATTCGGCGCACGGGCAACTTCTCTGGCGGCGGCGGCGGTCCTTTGCCGCAAGGTGCCGCGGCGAAGCCGATGGAGAAGCCGTGATGCGCCTACGTCACGTCCTAGCCGCGGGGCTGCTGCTTGCAGCCCCGCACTTCGCCTTCGCACAAGGGCACGAGGCCGTTCGGGCGCCCGCGCAGTCCTGGAGCTTCAACGGACCGTTCGGCACGTTCGACCGGGCTTCGGCGCAGCGTGGCTTCCAAGTCTACAAGGAGGTTTGTTCCAACTGCCACTCCATGAAGGAGATGTACTACCGCAACCTGACTGGCATCGGGCTGACGCCGGATCAGGTGAAGGCGGTGGCTGGCGCGGTCGAGGTGCCTGCCGGCACCGATGATGCGGGCAACCCGGTGGAGCGTCCGGCGGTGCCGTCCGATCACTTCCGGTCGCCCTATGCCAACGACAAGGCGGCCCGTGCAGCCAATGGCGGCGCGCTGCCGCCCGATCAGTCGTTGATCGTCAAGGCAAGGGAGAATGGGCCGGATTACGTATTTGCCCTGCTGCAAGGATACGAGGATGCGCCCGCGGGCCATCCAGCGCCGGCTGGGCAGTATTACAACAAGTGGTTCCCGGGCGGATACCTGGCGATGCCGCAGCCCCTGCACGACGACGCCGTGGTCTATGCCGACGGCACCAAGGCCACCGTCGAGCAGATGTCGCGTGACGTGACGCAGTTCCTGACCTGGACCAGCAACCCGGAGATGGAGGACCGCAAGCGCATGGGGGTCAAGGTCGTGCTGTTCCTGACCCTGATGACTGGCCTGACCATCGCCGTGAAGAAGAAGGTCTGGAAAGACGTCCACTGAGCCTTCCGCCTGTCCTGACACTCTGGTACCCGCCGCGCAGCCGCCAGGTCTGCGCGGCGGTTCTGTTTTGGGGGCAGCATGGCTGACGACATTGCGCCGGTGATCGGCATCATCGGAGGATCGGGGCTGTACGACATCCCGGGCCTGCGTGACACCAGTTGGCGCCGCATGGAGACCCCCTGGGGTGAGCCGTCGGACGAATTGCTGTTCGGCGTGCTGGACGGCGTGCGGTGCGTGTTCCTGCCCCGGCACGGTCGCGGCCACCGGCTGTCACCGACGCACGTCAACTACCGCGCCAACATGGATGCGCTGAAGCGGGCGGGCGTCACCGATGTGCTGTCCTTATCAGCAGTGGGCAGCCTACGGGAGGATTTGCCGCCGGGGCACTTCGTGATCGTGGACCAGTTCATCGACCGCAGCTTCGCGCGGGACAAAAGCTTCTTCGGCGCGGGCTGCGTCGCCCACGTCTCCGTCGCCGACCCGGTCTGCCCCCGCATCGGTGATGCGATGGAGGCCCAGGCGCTGCGCCTCGGCATTCCTTGCACTCGCGGCGGGACCTACCTGGTCATGGAAGGCCCACAGTTCTCGACCCGCGCAGAGAGCAACCTCTACCGGTCCTGGGGGTGCAGCGTGATCGGCATGACCAACATGCCCGAGGCCAAGCTGGCCCGGGAGGCCGAGCTTTGCTACGCGACCGCTGCCATGGTGACGGACTATGACTGCTGGCGCGAAGGCCACGACGCCGTGACGGTTGAGCAGGTGGTGGAAGTCATGCACGCGAATGCCGAACGCGCCCGGGACCTCGTGCGCGCCCTTGTGCCGGTGCTGGGGGCCTGGCGTGGCCCGTGCCCCGCAGGATGCGACCGTGCGCTGGAACACGCCATCATCACCGCGCCAGACCGCCGCACTCCCGCGCTGATGGCCAAGCTGGACGCGGTAGCCGGACGAGTGCTGGCGCGGACAGAGGCGTAAGCTTGCCTTCCCCCTTTCCCTCCGGGAGAGGGGAAAGCTGTCGCTGGTTTCCCAATCACGGCGTAGGAGTGCAGCATGCACGCCGCCCTGGCATAATCCAGCGATGGCAGAGATCATCAACCTGCGCCGCATCCGTAAGCGCCTGGCCCGCGATGCCGAGGCCCAGGCCGCTGCGGCAGCGCGCGCCAAGCACGGCCAAACCCACACCCAAAAGGTCACAGCCCAGGCTGACGCAGACGCCTACCGCCGCACGCTGGACGGCGCGCGGATACCACCATCATCCAGAGACGGCGAAGACCCGGAATGACGTCGCCAACACCTCGTAGATCGAACGCTTGAACCCGACCGCCAGCCCCGGCAACTCGTCCAGCGCCGCCCAGCGCCAGGCGTCGAACTCCGGATGCGGGTCCATGTCCAACCGGATGTCGTCGTCCCGTCCCGTGAAGCGCAGCGCGAACCAGCGTTGGCGCTGCCCGCGGTAACGCCCGCCCAGGGTGCGGCCCAGCAGTTCCGGCGGCAGGTCGTAGGTCAGCCAGTCCGGATGCTCGCCGATCACCACGGCTGCGCCGGTGCCGATCTCCTCCTCCAGTTCCCGCAGGACAGCCGTGGCGGGGTCCTCGCCCTCGTCTATGCCGCCTTGGGGAAGTTGCCAGCCACCCGCGGCACCCTCGGCATTCGGCATGTCCGCCCGGCGCGCGACAAACACCTGGCCATGCCGGTTGAACAGCACGGCGCCGACATTGGGGCGGTAGGGAAGCGTGGCCGGGTCAATCACCGGGGTGTTTCCTCCGTGGCAAGTGCGCTGACGGGCACCAGCGCCAGGCCTCGCGCCTCGGCGCCGCGCGCCCATTCGCCCACGCGCTCGATCGTCACCGGGCGCAGGCGCACCACCAAGCCGACCGCAGACCCATGCTCGCGCGCCAGCCGCTCCAGCGCGGCCAGGCGAGCCTCCATCTCCGCACGGGCCGGCGGATCGCCGACATCTATCACCACGTCCACGGCCCGCGATGCGGCACCGGCCGGCAGCGGCTCCACGCCGGGGCCGGAGGGCCGCGGGTCAACGTAGAGCAGGCCGCGCAGGCGCATGTCGGCCAGCACCTGCTCCATCCCCGCGCCCTGGGCGGCAAAGCGCTCACCCAGCAGGCCATCCGATGCACCGGTCACGCCCACGTATCCCGCGATGCGGGCCAGCACGCGCTCAAGGGTGGCCTGGTTCGCTGCGGGAGCCGCGCCTGTCAGCAGCGCCTGCTGTCCGGCATCGTCCGCCGGAAAGCCCTTGGACTCCATCGGCAACGACGCCAGCATCTCGTGCCCGGCAGCCCGCGCGGCCTCCATCAACGGCGCGGGATCGCGGCTGTAGGCGGAGACGGCCAGGCTGACGGGGCCGGGCAGGGCGATGGCGGCACGGCTCTCGGCCTCGGCGCTGCCGAACCCGGCGAGCAGCAGCGCCACGCGGGGCCGGCCGTCCCGCGCAGGGGCAGGCCGGGCATAGACAAGGCGGGGCGTCCGCCCGTCCCGGGCGATGCGCGGCAAGGCACCCGGCAGGCCGGTACGGGCCGGCTCCAGCAATGCCGGATCAGGAGGCGCGATGCGGCCATCCCAGCCGCTGAACGGGACCGCGGCGGCCACGGGCGCCGGGGTGGGCCGGCGCGGCAGCGGCCCCATCGCCTGCAACGCGCCGGCCCCAGTTCCAAGGGCCAGCAGCACCGCGCCCCAGAACGCCAGCAGGGCGCGCACGGCGCGGCCCTGCTTGCCCTATCGCGCGGCGCGGCGCTGCGTGGCCATCGCCCGCACCACGGCCAAGCCCTGCTGAAGCTGGAAGTCCGTATCCGGCTTGGACGCGTCGTAGGCCGGGAAACCCTCAGGCGGCAGCTTCGGGATGTCCTTGGCGATGGCAGGCAGGTCGGTGCGGGCCGGCGGCGTCGCGGGCTGCGGCGTGCCGCCCTGGTTGCGGAGCGCCCGGTTCAGCTCGGCCTCACGCTCCGGTCCGAAGTGCGGCGCCTCGGTCCGGGATGCCGCGACTTCGACATCCGGAGAGATGCCCAGGCCCTGTATGCTGCGCCCGGACGGGGTGTAGTAGCGCGCCGTCGTCAGCCGCATCGCGCCGTTCCCCGGCAACGGCATCACCGTCTGCACCGATCCCTTGCCGAAGCTGCGTATGCCCACGATCACCGCACGCCGCTGGTCCTGCAGCGCCCCTGCCACGATCTCGGACGCGGATGCCGATCCGCCGTTGATCAGCACGACGACCGGCAGCCCGCCCGTGATGTCGCCCGACTTGGCATTCCAGCGCTGCCCTTCCTCGGCGTGGCGCGACCGGGTCGAGACGATCTCCCCCTGCTCCAGGAAGTCGTCGGATACCGCGATGGCCTGGTCCAGCAGGCCGCCGGGGTTGTTCCGCAGGTCCAGCACGATGCCGCGCAGCCCGCCCGGCCCGGCCTTGCCCTTCAGGTCGGTCAAGGCGCGGCGCAGCGCGGGGTCGGACTGCTCGTTGAACTGGGTCAGGCGGATGTAGCCGATGTCGCCCTCCAGCCGGGAGCGCACGACCTGTATCTTGATGACCTCGCGCTGCATCGAGACCTCGATGGGCGCCGCCACGTTCTCGCGCTTGATGGTCAGGCGGATTTGGCTGCCGGCGGGGCCGCGCATTTTGTCCACGGCCTCATTGAGCGTCAGGCCCAGCACGGTCTGGCCGTCCAGCATCGTGATGAGGTCGCCGGTCTTGATGCCGGCGCGGAACGCCGGGGTGTCGTCAATCGGGCTGACGACCTTGATGAGGCCGTTCTCCGCCTGCACCTCCAGGCCGAGGCCGCCGAACTCGCCCTTGGTCTGGACCTGCATGTCCTTGAACGACTTGGCATTCATGTAGCTGCTGTGCGGGTCCAGGCCCGTCAGCATCCCGTTGATCGCGTTCTCGATCAGCTCGCGGTCGTTCACCGGCTCGACATACTCGGCCCGCACGCGCTCGAACACGTCGCCGAACAGGGTCAGCAACCGGTAGGTCTCGGCCCGGTTGTCGGCGGGGCCGGCGGCCAGCGCTGCGGGCCAGCCAAGGCCGCGCTGCCCGACCAGCCCCGTCACCGGGCCGGCCGCGATGCCTGCCGCGAAGGCTGCGCCGAGAAGCAAGCCCATACGTGTGTTCATGCCCATCATCCCCTCGCGCCCGCTTGGATGCGCCCGATCCGCAAACATAGCCT
Source organism: uncultured Acetobacteraceae bacterium (assembly GCA_964250755.1). Lineage (GTDB taxonomy): Bacteria > Pseudomonadota > Alphaproteobacteria > Acetobacterales > Acetobacteraceae > DASWOJ01. Next base: position 67,109 of record CAXUHB010000016.1, read on the forward strand.
CAAGAGTGCTGAAATGGCTATCCGTGCGCGCGTAGGAAGGGGCGGGGGTCAACGGCTTGGCCTTCCCTGCGCAATTCCATGTAAAGGCCCGGACGCGCACCGGGGGTGCGCGGGTCCCACCCCGGCATGAGGCCGACGGGTTCCCCGTGCTGCACCACCGCGCCCACCGGGGCGTCCAGCCGCTCGAACCCCGACAGCACCACATGGTAGCCGCCGCCGCAGTCCAGGATCAGCAACAGGCCATAGGTGCGGAACGGCCCGGCGAAGGCCACCCGCCCACCGCATGGTGCCGTCACGCGGGCGGCGGGCGGCGGGCGCAGGGTCATGCCGGTGGCCGGGCCGGCGTCGGTCCGGTCGCCCCAGGCCCGCACCACCTGGCCCGCCGCGGGCGGGAACAGCGGGCCGCTCGCCTCCTGCACACCGGGGCCGGCAGGCCGGGCCAAGCTCTGCTGCCGCGCGCGGGCCTCCGCTGCCGCAGCATCCTGGCGCGCACGTTCGGCCCGGCCGGCGTCGGCGGCCGCGCGCGCCTCCGCCCGGGCGCGCTCGGCCTCCATGCCGACCAGGGCGGCCCGCAGGGTTTCGGCACGTGCTGCGTCGGCGGCGCCCCGCCGCGCCTGCTCCGCGGCGGCATCGTCGGCCTGCACGCGGGCCGCCCGGGCCAAGTCCAACTGGCGGTCCAGGTCGGCGGACTGCGCAGACTGCACCGCCTGCGTCCCGTGCAGACGCGCGAGCACGGCGTTGGCGGCCTGGGCGGCGGCCTGCGCCTGCGCGGCTTCCGCCCGCAGGGACGCGGCCTCCTGCCCGATGTGCCCGGCCAGGCCGCGCAGCACCGCAAGGCCGCGCAGCGCTTGGTCCTGCGGCGCGGGCACGGATAGCAGCGTTTCCGTGGGATAGAGCGCCAGGCGCTGCATCAGCGGCAGCAGCGGCGCCAGCGCGGCGGAGCGCTGGACCAGCCGCGCCTGCGCCTCGGCAGCGCGGCGGGACAGGGCATCAAGCTCGTCGGCCAGGGCGGCGGCCTGCGTCTCGGTCGTGCGCAGGGCCGCGGCGGAGGCCACGCGGGCGTCAGCCAGCCGGCGCTCCTCGTCCGGCCCGGCGGCGTGCGGCACGGGCGCAGCGCCGAGCAGGACCAATGCGAGCAGGACCGATGCGAGCGGGATGGCAGTTCGCGTCACTGCGGCCTGGGGGCGGCGATGCACGGCGGCATGGCGGAGGTCTCCCGGAGTCCCGACGGCCAGCATCCAGCATCTGCGTGGCAAAACAATGAAGCAGGTGCAGCCATCACCGTTTCCGGTGCCAGAGAATGCTTGCGCCGGCCCTGGCTGCCGCCACACCGCGCAGCTCACCGGCACCGCGAGTTTTCAACCCCCGAGGTTTGAACCCGGGCCTCCGCGAGCGGCTGGGAGCAGCCTTGCGCGACGCGCCGCAACGGGCCGCCCGTGGGCAGCTACCGCATCGGGCCGGGGCTGCCCGCAGCGGGCGGGACCAGCAGGGAGCGCCCGGTCATGGCCGCCGGTTGCGGCAGGCCCATCAGGGCCAGCAGCGTCGGCGCCAAGTCGGCCAGGCGGCCGTCGCGCAGGCCGGCCTCCCCACCTGGCAGGCGGGCTTGCAGCATCACGGGGACAGGATTGGTGGTGTGGGCCGTGTGGGGACCGCCGGTGGCGGGATCGCGCATCACCTCGCAGTTGCCGTGGTCCGCCGCGACCAGAAGCGCGCCGCCAGCCGCCTCGACCGCATCGGCGATGCGGCCCAGCCCGGTGTCCACCGTCTCCACGGCGCGCACGGCGGCGGGCAGGTTGCCGGTGTGGCCGACCATGTCGGGATTGGCGAAGTTGAGCACGATCAGGTCGTGCTCCCCGCCCTTGATGGCGGCGACGGCGCGGTCGGTCAGCTCGGGCGCGGACATTTCCGGCTGCAAGTCGTAGGTGGCGACCTTGGGGGAGGCGACCATGATCCGCGCCTCCCCGGGCAGCAGCGCCTCCCGCCCGCCGTTCATGAAGTAGGTGACGTGCGGGAACTTCTCGGTCTCCGCCATGCGGAGTTGGCGGCGGCCGGCGGCGGCCACCACCTCGCCCAGCAGCTCGTCCATGTGCTGCGGCGCGAACACCGCATCCATCAGGGGCGCCAGGGCATCGCCGTAGCGGGTCAGGCCGGCGGCGGCGACCAGCTTCGGCACGCGGGCACGCGGGAAGCCGGAGAAGGACGGGTCCAGCAGGGCAGCCATCAGCTCCCGCACCCGGTCGGCGCGGAAGTTGAAGCACAGCACGCCGTCGCCGTCCGCCATGCCGCCATATCCGCCGATGGCGGCAGGAGGGATGAACTCGTCGGTGATGTCCCGGCCATAGGCGTCGTCCACGGCGCTGGCTGCGTCGGCGAAGGCAGCCCCGGCGCCGGCGGCGATGGCCAGCCAGGCCCGTTCCACCCGGTCCCAGCGGTTGTCGCGATCCATGGCGTAATAGCGGCCGATGACGGTCGCGACCCGGACGCCCGCAGGCAGGGCGCCCTGCAGCCGGGCCAGGTCTTCGCCGCCCGAGCGCGGGGCGGTGTCTCGTCCATCCATGAAGGCGTGCAGGCGCACGGGGATGCGGGCATCGGCCAGGATGCGCGCCAGGGCCAGCGCATGCTCCTGGTGCGCGTGGACACCGCCCGGGGACACCAGCCCCATGAGGTGGCACGTGCCGCCCGTCGCGCGCAGCGCCGCGATCAGGCCCTGAATGGCCGGCGCCCGCGCCAGGCTCCCATCCTCGATGGCCAGCGCGATCCGCGGCAGCTCCTGCATCACCACGCGCCCGGCGCCGATATTGAGGTGCCCAACCTCCGAGTTGCCCATCTGCCCTGGCGGCAGGCCCACATCCAGGCCGGAGGTGCGGAGGAAGGCGTGCGGACCTTCCATCAACCGATCGAACACGGGGGTGTCCGCCTGCTGCACGGCGTTGTCCGCCACGTCCTCCCGCCAGCCCCAGCCGTCCAGGATCACCAGCATCACGGGGCGGGGCGGGGTGGGCATGGGATGGTCGTCCTCTGGCCGGAGTCGGCCCTGGTATGACGGCCGGCGGCGGCGGCGGCAATATGCGGCGTCGGGGCCGTGCGCGGCATCAGGGCCGTCCCGCACGGTGGTAGGGGTGGCCCGCCAGGATGGACTGCGCCCGGTAAAGCTGTTCGGCCAGCAGCACACGGACCAGCATGTGCGGCCAGGTCATCGGGCCAAGCGACAGCACGTGATCCGCGCGGGCCAGCACGGGGGCGTCCAGTCCTTCCGCGCCTCCGATCAGGAAGCAGAGGGTGCGGGACTCGCCCAGCCACCGCTCCAGCAACCGGGCCAGGCCGTCGCTGCCAGGGGCCGTGCCGCCCAGGTCCAGCGCCACCGCCAGCGCGGCAGGAGGCAGGGCAGCCAGCAGCGATGCGCCCTCCCGCCGCTTGGCCTCGGCGGGGGCGCCCGCGCCCTCCAGCGCTTCCGCGACGGCCAGGGCAGGGCGCAGGCGGGCGTTGTAGCGGGTGAACAGCTCCAGCTCCGGCCCGGCGCGCAGGCGCCCGATGGCGAGCAGACGCACTACCCCTGCTCTGCCGCACGCGCGGCCCTTGCAACCCGGGACAGGGCGTGCGCGATGTGTGCGGCATGAAGACCGTGCAACGACGTATGCTCCTGGCCGCACTCCCCTGGCTGGCCGCCGCCGCCCCTGCCGCCGCCCCCGCCGCCGGCACCCCGGTCGCGCTGGCGTCCCGGCCGGGCACCCCGCTGGACGCCATGGCGCGCAGCCTCGTCGTCCGGGACCTGCAGGAGGCCGCGGCCAAGGGCGAGCGGCCGCTGGTCTTGGTGGGATCGGCCCGCCTCGGCGCAGCCGCCGACCGCCCGGCGCTGTTCGTCCAGTTGCAGTCCCCGCGCGAGTGCGGGTCCGCCGGGTGCAGCACGACGGTGCATGCCTGGATCGGCGGGCGCTACCAGCAGGTGCTGGATGGCGTGGCAGGACGCGTCGCAGTCGCCACGACCCGGCACAAGGGCATGGCCGACCTGGTGGCGGACACGGACACCTACGTCTGGAACGGCGCCGCCTATGTCAGCCGCGCCCCTGCGCCCAGCGTGGACTTGCGCCCGCGCCGCCGACGCCCGGCAGGCTGACGCCCAGCGCATCCGGGCCGGCCGCATCCGAGCCTGCTGCGCCGCTACTCGGCGTCCGGCTGGGTGGCAGGCTCGTCCAGTTCCGCGCCCCACATCCGCTCCAGCGCATACAACGCGCGCGCCTCCGGCTTGAACAGGTGGATTACGATGTCCCCGGCATCTATCAGCACCCAGTCGGAGGTGCCCGCGCCCTCCACCTGGATGCGCTTGACGCCGATCTCCTCCAGCTTCTCCTCCAGGTGCGTCGCCATGGCGCTGATCTGGCGGTCGGCCAGGCCGGTGGCGATCACCATGCGGTCGGTGAAGGCGGCACGGCCCTCCAGGTCGAGCGTCACCACGTCCTCCGCCTTGTCGGACTCCAGGCTTTCGGTGATGACGGACTGCATCTGGTCCAGCCGCACGCGGTATTCCGGTGTGGCCGGGACGGCGGCCTTGGGCTTGCGGGTGCGGGGACCGGCAGCGGCGGCCTTCTTGCGCGGCGTGCCCGGCGCCTTCGCAGCTTCGGCCAGCGCGGCGTCGGGCTGGGGCGTGCGGCGCTTGGCAGGGGGCTTCGCGGCGGGGTCGGCGGGTTTCCTGGCTATGTCCATGCTCCTGTGGGGACCTTTGGGCGGGCTATAGCAGGTTTCCCCGTGGGATGTGACCCAACTAGACGCGGCGGCCACGCAAGTCCGGACGGGCCGCCGCGCATGGCCCGCACCGCGGTGGCCGAAGCGCCGTTCTGCCGGGCCGGCAGGAACGTCCAGGCCGGCGGGGCGCAGCCCGCCAGGGCCGGCGCAACCCGCGCCGGATGCAGCGACCGGCGCAGCCGCTGGGCGGCCTGGCTCGCCAGCGCGCGGGCGTTGTAGGTCGGGCGCGGCATCACCGCGAAAGGCATCAGCCCGGCAATTCCCATCCAGCGCTGCCAGCGCGGCAACTGCACCAGGTTGTCCGCTCCCATGATCCAAACGAAGCGCACCCGCGGGAACAGCCGGCGCAGCGCCCGCAGGGTGTCGTAGGTGTATCTTGTGCGCAGCCGCGCCTCGACCGCCGTGGCCACGATCCGCCGCCCGTCCGCCAGCCGGCCCGCGCTGGCCAGCCGGTCGGCCAGTCCCGCCATCCCGTTGGCTGCCTTCAGCGGGTTGCCCGGCGACACCAGCAGCCACACCTGGTCCAGCCGCAGCCGGCGCCGGGCCAGGCGGGCGATATGCAGGTGCCCCTCATGCGCCGGGTTGAACGAGCCGCCGAGCAGCCCGACCCGCGTGCGCCGCCGGTCCCCCCATCGCGGGACCGGATCGGTCAGGGGCGCACCTGGCCAGTGCCGGTGACGACGTAGCGGTAGGTCGTCAACTGCTCGACCCCCACGGGGCCGCGGGCGTGGATGCGTCCGGTGGCGATGCCGATCTCGGCACCGAAGCCGAACTCCCCGCCATCGCAGAACTGGGTGGAGGCGTTCCAGAGCGCCACCGCGCTGCCGACGCCGCGCAGGAAGGCGTCGGCAGCGGCGGCGTCCTCGGTGATGATGGCCTCGGTATGCTCGCTGCCATGCCGCGCGATATGGGCAAGCGCGCCCTTCACGCCGTCCACAACGGCGATGGATAGGACAGCGTCCAGCCATTCCGTGCCGAAATCGGCCTCCGTCGCCGGGGGCAGGTCCGGCAGGATGGCGCGGGCGCGGGCATCGGCCCGGAAGGCGCAGCCCAGGGCGGCGAGATCGGCCACCAGCAACGGCAGCAGGGCAGGGGCGCAGGCCGCGTCAACCAGCAGCGTCTCCGTCGCCCCGCACACCCCGGTGCGGCGCATCTTGGCGTTGGCCAGCACGGCGCGGGCCATCGCCGGGTCGGCGGCAGCGTGGACGAAGGTGTGGCACAGCCCCTCGGCGTGGGCGAGGACCGGCACCCGCGCGTCGCGCTGCACCCGCTCCACCAGGGACCGTCCGCCGCGGGGGATCACGAGGTCCAGCAGCCCCGACCCGGCCAGCATGGCGGCGACATAGGCGCGGTCGGTGCCCGGCGCGATCTGCACGGCGTCCGCGGGCAACCCGGCCTCCTGCAAGCCCTGCGCGATGGCGGCGTGGATGACGCGGGCGGAATGCCGGCTGTCCGACCCGCCGCGCAGCAGCACGGCGTTGCCCGACTTCACGCACAGCCCGGCGGCGTCGGCGCCGACGTTGGGCCGGGATTCGTAGATCATGCCGATCACGCCCAGCGGCTGCGGGATGCGCCGGATGCGGAGGCCGTTGGGCCGGGTCCAGTCCGCCAGGGTACGGTCCAGCGGGTCGGGCAGGGCGGCGATGGCGTCCAGCCCCTCCGCCATTGCCTTGACCCGTGCCGGGGTCAGCGCCAGCCGGTCGCGGAAGGCGGCGGTGCCCTGATGGGCGAACAGGTCGGCCTCGTTGGCGACCAAGATGGCCGCGCCGTGCTTGCGTATGCTGGCCGCGGCAGCGCGAAGACCGGCGGAGCGCTGGACATCCGGAGTGGTGGCGAGCGCGGCGGATGCGGCGCGCGCGCGCTGGGCTGCGTCGTGGAGCCAGGTGGTCGCAGGATCGGTGATCTGGTTCATGGTGGGACGATCTTGCCGGGGGCAGGCCAGCCGCGCCAGAGGGTTGTGCGGCGGCCTACGGCAGGGGACAGTCCAGCCGCCGGGGTGCCCCCTTCTGGGGCTGAGATCACACCCGTTGAACCTGTCTGGGTCATGCCAGCGAAGGGAGCCGTGCCATGCTGTTCATCGTGCAGTTCGAGGACGTTTACGCCGACCATCCCGCACGCTTGCCGGAGCGCGCACAACACATGCCGGCTCACCTCGCCTTCCTGGCGCAGCATGGGGATCGGGTGGTCGCAGCAGGCGCGTTGCGTCCGGCCGAGGACGCAGCACCGGTCGGCGGAATCTGGATTGTCAACGTGCCCACCAAGGCCGATGTGGACGCGCTGGTGCATCAGGACCCGTTCTGGACAGCCGGCTTGCGGAAGTCGGTGCAGGTCAGCCACTGGGCGAAGGCATTCTGGTCCCCACCATTTGCCGCCTGCATAAAGGCGTCCGGCGCCAGGTAAGCTCTATCCCAGCACCAGGTCGTCCCGATGCACGATCTCGTCCCGCCCGCGCCAGCCCAGCAGCCCCTCGATCTCGTCCGACTGCCGCCCGGCGATGCGGCGGGCGTCGGCGCTGGCGTAGGCAGTCAGGCCGCGGGCCAGCACGCCGCCAGCGGCGTCCTGCACCAGCACGGCATCCCCCCGCTCGAACTCGCCCACCACGTCCCGCACGCCGGCTGGCAGCAGGGAGCGTCCGGCGGCCAGGGCGCGGGCGGCGCCGGCGTCCACCACCAGGCGGCCTGCGGGGTGCAGGCTGCCGGCGATCCAGCGCTTGCGCGCCGTGCGCCCATCCGGCGCCGGCAGGAACCAGGTGCAGCGCGCCCCGTCAGCCGCCGCCTGCAACGGGTTCGGCACGGCCCCAACCGCAATCGCCATCGCGCACCCGGCCTGGGTTGCGATGCGTGCCGCAACCAGCTTGGTCCGCATCCCGCCGCTGCTGTAGCCCGGCGGAGGGTCGCCGCCCATCGCCTCGATCTCCGGCGTCAGCGCGGGGACCACGGGGATGTGGCGGGCCGCCGGGTCGCGCTTGGGGTCGGCGGTATAAAGGCCGTCTATGTCGGACAGCAGCAGCAACTGATCGGCCTGCACCATCTCCGCCACGCGGGCAGCCAGGCGGTCGTTGTCACCGAAGCGGATTTCGGCGGTGGCCACGCTGTCGTTCTCGTTGATGACGGGGACGCAGCCCAGGCCGAGCAGCGTCGTCAGCGTTGCGCGTGCGTTCAGGTAGCGGCGGCGGTCCTCCGTGTCCTCCAGGGTCAGCAGCAGTTGCGCGGCGACCAGGCCATGCGCCTGCAGTGCCGTGGACCAGGCTTGCGCCAGCCTGATCTGGCCGACCGCGGCGGCGGCCTGCTTTTCTTCCAGGCGCAGGCGCGGCTGGGTCAGGCCGAGGGCGACGCGAGCCAGGGCGATGGCGCCGGATGAGACGACGATCACGGCGGTGCCGCGGGTGCGGGCGGCAGCGATGTCGGCGGCCACGCCGTCGAGCCAGGCCAGCCGCGGCGCAGCCCCGTCGGTGACGAGCGCGCTGCCGATCTTCACGACCAGCAAGCGGGCAGAGGCCAGGGTGGGGGTCACGAGGGGGCGGCGCTCTGCTCCCTCTCCCTCCGGGAGAGGGTTGGGGTGAGGGAGGCCGCAAGTGCCATTCCCGGCCTGATCCGGCGCTGGTGCGTGCAGGGCCAGGGACGGCGCTGCGTGGCTTTCCTCACCCCGGCCCTCTCCCGGAGGGAGAGGGAGCGGGCACCCGCGGCCCTCACGCCAGTTCCAGCACCGGCGCCGGGGCCTTCCGGTCCGCATGGACCCGGTCCATCAGGTTGCGCAGGACTGCCGGCAGGTTGTCGCCCGTCACGCCGGACAGCAGCATCACCTTCTGCCCCGATGCCTTCTCCAGCGCGGCCCGGCGCGACCGCGCCTCGGCTGGCGTCATCGCGTCGGACTTGTTCAGCACCAGCAGCTCCGGCTTCTCGGCCAACCCGCCGCCATAGGCCCGCAGCTCCTCCCGGATCGTGCGCCATGCGCGCACCACGTTGCCCGCCGCGCCGTCCACCAAATGCAGCAACACGGCGCAGCGCTCGACATGGCCCAGGAAGCGGTCCCCCAGCCCAGCGCCCTCATGCGCCCCCGCGATCAGCCCGGGGATGTCGGCGATCACGAACTCCTCCGAGTGCGACAGCCGCACCACTCCCAGCTGCGGGTGCAGCGTCGTGAACGGATAGTCGGCGATCTTGGGCCGGGCGGCGGAGACGACGGACAGGAAGGTGCTCTTGCCCGCGTTGGGCAGCCCGACCAGCCCCACGTCGGCGATCAGCTTCAGGCGCAGCCACACCCAGCGCTCCTCGCCGGGGTAGCCCGGCGTCGCCTTGCGGGGGGCGCGGTTGGTGCTGGACTTGAAGTGCGCGTTGCCGTGCCCGCCGTCGCCGCCCCGGCACAGGACAATCCGCTTGCCTGGCTCGTCCAGGTCCGCCAGCAAGGTCTCCCTGTCGTCCGCCATGATCTGCGTGCCGATCGGCACCGCAATGACCACATCCGGTGCCCCCGCGCCCGTACGGTCCGATCCCGCGCCATTGCCGCCCTTGGGCGCGCGGAAATGCTGGGTGTAGCGGAAGTCTATCAGCGTGTTCAGGTTCTGCTGCGCCACGAAGACGATGTCCCCGCCCTTGCCGCCGTCGCCGCCGTCCGGGCCGCCGAACTCCATGAACTTCTCGCGCCGGAAGGCGATCACGCCGTTCCCGCCGTCGCCGGAGCGGGTGTAGATCTTGGCCTGGTCGAGAAACTTCATGGTGCTGCCTGAAAACAAGTAGGGGCCGGCTTGCGCCGACCCCTGATGTGGTGCCGCGTGGGGGCCGATGCTACTCGGCGGCCTGCGCTGCCGGGGCGGCCACCGGCACGACCGAGACGTGCATCCGGCCTTCGGTCTTGCGCTGGAACTTCACATGGCCGTCCACGAGCGCCCAGATGGTGTGATCGGTGCCCAGGCCGACGTTGAGGCCGGGCTTCACCTTGGTGCCGCGCTGGCGGATGATGATGTTGCCGGCGGCCACGGCTTCGCCGCCGAACTTCTTGACGCCAAGGCGGCGCCCGGCGGTGTCGCGGCCGTTGCGGGACGAGCCGCCTGCCTTCTTGTGTGCCATCGCTCTGTGTCCTTCTTTCTGCTGGCTGTCTGCCGGGGCTACTCGGCGTTCTCTTGCGCGCTGGTGGAGTCCACGGGCTCGCCAGCATAGGCTTCGGTGGCCGGCGCGGCCGTGAGCGTGTCGGGCATGTCGTCCTGGGACGGCTGCGCCGCAACGGCCTCGGTCATCACATGGCCGTCCGCGCTGATGCCTGCGACGCGCAGCACGGTGACGTGCTGGCGGTGGCCGTTCTTGCGGCGGCTGTTCTGCCGGCGGCGCTTCTTGAAGATGATGA
>CAXUHB010000017.1:0-74318 GCA_964250755.1 uncultured Acetobacteraceae bacterium
GAAGGGGTCAACTTTGGACGCCGGTCGGGGGTCAACATTGGATGCCGATTGACATCTCTGATGCGGCTGCCGCTTCGTTGCGCGCCTTTCCCGGACGAGAGCCTCTCAGGACTCCTGATGCGCCTGGCCGAAAGAAACGGCATGGAACGTATTCAGATGGTCAGTCACGTGGGCCTCGGACGCCTCCCTGTCCTCCATCCCACCTTCGCCGGCCTCCAGAAACTGGCGGCCGCCTCCGGGATACCCGAGGAGACACTCGACGCCATGTGCTTCGGCCAGAGCACGTTCGGAAAGCCGCCGGCCGTCACTGCCCTGAACGGTGTCGGCATCCCTGCCAGCTGGATTACCTGGAAACTCGCGGTGTGCCCGGAATGCCTCGCCGAAGCACCGTACCACAGGACGAAGTGGCATATTGTTCTGAATACGACCTGCCCACTGCACAGGTGTCCGATCCTCAGAGCCTGCCCGCACTGCTCCAAGCGATTGCGGTGGGAGTGTTGGCCCGCGGTCGGCTGCGGTTGCGGCTGGGACATCAGCGCCGCCCAGAGGCCGATGGCGGACAAGGCCGACATCAGCGGCCAGAAATGGATTTGGGACCTGGGCAGGGGACATCCGGCACCTCGTCTCCTCTCGGACACTCGGTTCGACGCCGCGGCCGAGATCACCTTGGATGTGGGCTGGGCGTTGCTAGGGCGCGCGATGGGTCGTGGTATGCGTATGTTGCCCCGGTTCTCCGCCCAATGTCTTGAGGAAGGATACCGCGCGCTCAATACGGACGTTGAGGATTTCTCCTCCGCGATCCGGGAGGCGGTGCTGCGCGGCCCGATAGTCGTGTCGCGCAGGCTATGCGCGGTCGCCTTGCACACCCGGTCCGATAACGCAGCTGCTGCCGTGCTGCGGGACGTGGCGACGCGTTACGCGCCTGAGCCAGGGAAGCGTCGCGGCCGTGTCGAACGTTCAGATCAAAGCGCGTCAACGGGGTCGGTTTGAGGGAGCGGCTGCACGCGTCGGAGCCGGCGCCGGGCGACGGTTTCGGTCGGGCTGACGCTCCCGTGTCATCGTGGCGGTAGCGACTTTCCGGTCGAATTTCCCGGCGGCCATCGGCTCTTCCAGTCGCGTCCTTGGTCTCCGAACCGCGCGGGCAGGCGCTTGCCGGGTGGAAAAACAGCAAAGTAACCCTGGGTAAGTTCAGGTCCGGGTGGGATCGCCCTCAGGCCGATGATGCAACAGGTTCGGGACGACGACGAACTCGACCCAATGACCCGTGAGGATAGCATCGAGCAGAAGATTGGGAGGACGGGACCGACAGGTGACGGGACGACTGCAGACGTTAGAGGTGTGGCCGACGCGCCGCCGGAAAGGCTCTGGATGGACCGCTCCTCGGACGCAATAAGTGCTGCGGCATTCCACAGGGTCGGGGCCGTCCGTTCGCACGGCGAGGTCAAGCACGCCGACTTCATCCGCGGCAAGACCGCGTTGGGCAGGAGGACTCCATGATTTCGGCGAAGGGGCGCTCGTGGTCACTGGCCGCCACCGGCTACGGTCCGAGGAAGCGACGGATGCCGCCTCCGTCGCTTTCATGCGGAGCGGCTACGGTGTCTGGGGCGTCGGATCGGATAGCGAGTGCAACCGCCCCCTTCAACGTCGAGAGGCGTCCGAAATGGATGGGATGAGTGACCGTGGAGCCTCTTTGGCCCGCACCTGGTTCCAGAAGCGCGAACCAGGTGCCGCCAGGCTTGGGCACGGTCCAGGACGCTTGGAACTGCATGATTTATGTGACGGGTTCAGAAAGGCTGCAGGTTTTACAGGCGACAGCTGCAGGTTTTATCTGGCGCGCTTCGACCTATATGGTTGATATGCCTACATGTCGCATTGCAAGGTTATCAGTCGCTGTACAGCATGGACGCGGGCGTGCCCACCGTGCGTCGGTAATCGCGCGCCTGTTCCTGATGCGCCGTTAGGCCCTCCCACCTTGTCGTCACAGCCGTTCAAGGTTCTGCCCTGTAAAAGGCGAAAGGGCGTCCTCCACGCCATACCGTCCCAGTTCCGCCGCGAACCGGCTCACACATGCCAGCCCGAACGGTGTCGGCAACACCCCAGGCGCACGGTCATGCACCGGACCTAGCCCAAGCCGGGCCGCCACCAGCCGCTTGCCGTAGCAGATCAGGTGCGCCACACCCTGCATCGCGAACACGATGGCTGGCAGCACCGACGCATATAGCCGCTCCGCCTCGGCCTCCTGCCCGGCCTGCATCGCCGCGTAAATTTGCACCTGCACGTCGAAGCAGTCCGGCGCCGGGATCATCCCGGTGGCGCCGGCGCGCAGGTTGTCGGGCAGCTCCAGCCCGCCGCGTCCATTCAGCACCGCCAACCGCCCGCCGGTCCGCTCGGCCACCTCCTGCACCAGCGTCGCCGGTCCCTCCGCCTTCAACACCTGCAGGGATGGGTGCGCGTCGGCGAGACGGGCCAGGTTCTCCGGCGACAGGCCCAGGCCCATCAGGTCCGGAGCGTTCTGCAAGCCGGCCGTGACGCGCGCCGCGTCCAGCACCGGCGCCAAGAAGCGCATCAGCTCGTCCTCCGGCATCCCCGGCACGGGCGGGGGCTGCAGGATGACCCAGGCGGCCCCGGCGCCCTCGGCATGGCGCATCGCCTCGATCTGCTCCGCCGGGGTGCGGCCGAAGATGGTGACGGCCAGGGGCGCGCGTCCGGCCAGGTCTTCGGCAGCCCACTCGACCACCTGGCGGCGCTCGGCGGGAGTCAGCTTGGACACCTCGGTCGCCAGGCCCAGCACGGCCACGCCGTGCGCGCCGCCGGCCAGGCAGGCCTGCGCCTGCCGGCGCATGGCCTCGCGGTCCAGGGCGCCGTCCGGGCCGAAGAAAGCATATAGGATGGGGTGGATGCCGGCAGGCCGCATGGCGCGTCTCCTTTCCCGCATGTTGCCTCAGGTGGGCGGCTGACCGGGCGGGCAAACTGCGCTAGGGTGCGCCGCAGATGCTCACGGACCTTCCAAACCTCCTGACCCTGTCGCGCATCGCGGCAATCCCGCTGCTGGTGGCGCTGGCAGCGCTGCGCACGCCTGCAGGGGACATGGCATCGTGCGTCGTGTTCGCGCTGGCCGGCCTGACCGACTACTTCGACGGCAAGATCGCGCGCGGGCGGGCGCAGACCAGCGACATCGGGCGGATGCTGGACCCCATCGCCGACAAGCTGCTGGTCGGCGCGTCGCTGATGGCGCTGGCCGGGCTGGGCCGCCTATCCAACTGGGGCCTGTATCCCGCCATCGTCATCCTGCTGCGCGAAATCCTGGTCAGCGGCCTGCGCGAATACCTGGCGGGCCTGCGGATCGGCCTGCCCGTGACGGAGCTGGCGAAGTGGAAGACCGGCTTCCAGATGGGCGCGCTGGGCACCTTGCTGGCGGGGGACGAGACCGGGGCGATTCTGCACCTGTCCTTTCTGCCGGTGCAGGTGATCGGGGAGGCCATGCTGTGGGTCGCGGCGGGGCTGACGTTATGGACCGGCTGGGACTACCTGCATGCCGGGCTGCGCCACGCCACGGCGCCCGAGGGTGCGCCCCGCCGTCCCTAGCCCCCAACCAGCCCAGCTTGAGCAAACCGTGCTGCACATGCACATTCGCCGCAACGGCCGCACCGGCGGCCCTGGAGTCCAACCTATGCGGCGCTTCGCCACCCTCGGCCTGCTGCTCGCCCTGCCCGGATGCACCGGGTTCGGCGAGTTCATAAGCCACACCTTCGCCCCGCCGCCCGCCAACCCCAACCTGCCCATGACCGACAGTGAGAACGTCCGCCGCTCGCTGGGCCAGGACGCCGAGTTCGCGCCTCTGGCCCCGGAACCCGGCAACGTCTGGCCCGGCCCCGAGCCGACGCCGCCGACCTTGGCCGATGTGTCCAAGCAGGAGGGCAGCGGCCCCGCCCGCGGTTTCGCACCCACCACGGTGCCGGGCGCGACTCCGGGCCTGCCCGCAGGCCGCCAACCACGGCCCGCAGCGCGTGGCAGCAGCACGCCGCCGGGGTCCGTGCAGCCTGGGCCGGAGTCGCCGCCCAATGCCGGGGTCCTGCCGGCGCCGCGCGGCAGCGTGTCCAGCCCGAGTCCGCAGGGCACGGTGGTGCAGACGCCGCAAGGCCCGGCGGTGGACGCGGGGGGCACGCCGGGCTACCGGCAGCTCACCACGCCGCAGGGGCCGGGCGCGATCATGGTGCCCAACGGCAACGGCACCAGCACCATCATCAACCCGAACGGCACCGTGCAGACGGTCCCGACGCCCCGCTGATGCGCGTATTGTACTTCGCCTGGCTGCGCGAGCGGATGGGCCGGGCGGAGGAGGAGTTTCCCCTGCCCCCCGGCATCGCCACCGTCGGCGGGCTGGTGGACTGGCTGCGGGCACGGGACGCCGCGGGCGCGGCCGCCTTTGCGGAAACCGCGGTGGTCCGCGCCGCCGTGAACCAGGAGTTCGCCCAGCCCGGCACCCCGGTTGCGGAGCGGGACGAGGTCGCGTTCTTTCCTCCCGTCACCGGCGGCTAGGGCGCGGGTCCGGTGGCGACGGTCCGGGTCCAGGCCGCCCCCTTCGACACGGGGACGGAAATCGCGGCGCTGCTGGCCGGGCGCACCGACGTGGGCGGCATCGGCTGCTTCGTCGGCGTGGTCCGCGGCGGGGGCATCCAGGCCATGACGCTGGAGCACTACCCTGGCATGACCGAGCGCGCGCTGGCAGGCATCGCGGCTGAGGCCGAGGCGCGGTGGGAGCTGCTGGGCTGCACCGTCCTGCACCGCCACGGCCGCTTGCTGCCCGGCGACCCCATCGTGCTGGTGCTGGCCGCCAGCCGCCACCGCCAGGCCGCCCTGGACGCGACGGCGTTCCTGATGGACTGGCTGAAAACCCGCGCGCCGTTCTGGAAGCGGGAGGAGCGGCTGGACGGCACGGCAGCCTGGGTGGACGCGCGGGAGGCGGACGACGCAGCGGCGGCGCGGTGGACGCAGCGCAACTGATCGGGGCAACTAATCGGCAACCGGGGCGATATGGCAGCGTTCACAATTTGAGGAACCGCCCCATGACGATGCGCCTGCTTCCCCTGGCTGCCGTCCTTCTGCTCGGCGCTGCCGGGTGCCAAGCGGTGGACCGTGCCGCCGGCACCAACACAAGCGGGGTTTATCCGTCGCAACGCGACGGCACGGCCATCAATCCGTCCGGCACCGCCGCGACGCGTGCGCTGGACCGGGCCGCCGGCACGGACGTGAGCGGTGCCTATCCCTCCCAGCGCGACGGCACGCCGGCCAACCCGCGCGGTACTGCCGCGACCCGGACGTTCGACCGTGCCACCGGCAACAACACGAGCGGCGCGTATCCGGGCAACGCCCGCGCCTACTGACACCAACGGCCTCACGCTTTGACTGGTCCTGCGTTCTGAGCGTGGCTTGGAGCAGGCTGGCGCAAACGGTCGAAGCGAAGGGCCGATGGTGTAAGCCGACCGCATTCCTGCCTTGAAGGGTTGGCACCAGCAGGCGGTGTCAACCCTTCTCGCCATTCTGGCCGGCGCCGGCCTGCTCGCGTGGCCGGCGCTGGTCAATGGCTATCCCATCCTGTTCAGCGACACCGGTGGCCTGCTCGACATGGGCATGGCCGGGGACATGGGCTGGGACAAGCCGTGGGTGTATGGGCCGTTCCTGGCCCTCACGAGCTTGGGCGTCTCCCTGTGGGGCGCGGTGGCAGCGCAGGGGCTGTTGATGTCAGGAATGCTGTGGCTGGCGCAGTCCGTGGCGGGGGCAGTCCGTCCGGCCCGGCACATCGCGCTGTGCGCCCTGCTGGCCGCGGCGACGGCGGCCCCCTGGTTTACGGCGCTGCTGATGCCGGACGTGTTCACGCCCCTGGTGGTGCTCAGCCTGTTCGTGCTGGCCTATGGACCCGGGCGGGTCAGGCAAGGCGCGCTGGCTTGGGCGGGGGGGGTGGGGACTGTGGCCATCGCGGCGCACCTGTCGCACCTGATCCTGGCTGCAGGGGTGGTTGCGGCGGCCGGGCTGCTGCGCCGGCGCCTGCCTTGGCGTCCGGCGCTGCCGTTGGCGGCGGCGCTGGCCTTCCTGCTCGGCAGCAACCTGGTGGGCAACGGCGTGCTGGCCGTGTCGCCCTATGGGTCGGTGTTCGCCCTCTCGCGGCTGATCGGCGACGGGCCGGGGCGGGCCTATGTGGACGCGGCCTGCCCCGCCGCGGGCTGGCGCATCTGCGCCTGGCGGGGCCGCCTGCCAGCGGACAGCGACGAATTCCTATGGCATCCCCACGGCCCTGTCTGGGCCGACGGCTTCGGCCCCATACGCTACGCGCCGGAAGCAGCAAAGCTGGTCCCAGCCATCATCGCCGCCCAGCCCGGCGCGGTGATGCGGGCCGCAGCATCCAATACCTTGCGCCAGATTGGCCTCGTGCGCGTTGGCGACGCGTTGACGGCGCTGCACCTGGACGTGGCGGTGCTGCCGCGGCTGGAACTGTTCTTCCCGTCATGGGAGGCCGCCGCCTACCGCGCATCTTTCCAGGCCGCAGATCGGCTGGGCGGGGTGGCCGCGCCGTTTGCGCCGCTGCATGTGGCTATTCTGCTGGCCGGGATCGCCGGCAGCCTACGGGCCGCCGTGGCCCAGCGCGGGCCAGTGCAGGGGCTGGCCGTGCTGATCCTCGTGGGCCTGCTGGCCAACGCCGCTGCCACCGGGGCGCTGTCGGGGCCGCATGACCGCTACCAGGCGCGCATCGCCTGGCTGGTGGTCCTGCCGCCCCTGCTGGCCTATGCCGCGCGGAGGGACGCCTCCTGCCGGGCGACCTCGGCGGGCGCCATGTGGACCAGCGCCTCGTAGTCGTGCAGCAGCGTCTCGGTGATGCGGCCCGGAGTGTAGGCCTGCCCGGCGATCTCGCGCACTGGCGTCACCTCGGCGGCGGTGCCGCACAGGAAAACCTCGGTGGCGTGGGCCATCTCCTCGGGCATGATGACCCGCTCGACCACCTTCATCTGGCGGCGCCGGGCGATGGCCATGACGGTGCGGCGGGTAATGCCGTCCAGGAAGCAGTCAGGAATGGGCGTATGCACCTCCCCGTCCATGACGAAGAAGATGTTGGCGCCCGTCGCCTCCGACACCTGGCCGCGCCAGTCCAGCATCAGGGCGTCGTTGAAGCCCTGCGCCTCGGCGTCGTGCTTGGACAGGGTGCCGATCATATACAGCCCGGCGGCCTTGCTGGCGGTCGGCGCGGTCTCGGGGTGCGGACGCTTCCATTTGGCCATGCCCAGGCGCACGCCCTTCATGCGGTCGTCGCCGAACAGGTTGGGCCAGGCCCAGGTGGCGATGGCCAGGTGGATGCGGGTCTGCTGGGCGGACACCGACAACTGCTCGGTCCCGCGCCAGGCGATGGGGCGGACGTAGGCATCGGTCAGGTCGTTGGCGGCCATCACCGCTATGCAGGCGGCATCAATCTCTTCTGCGGTGTAGGGGATTTCGAAGCCCAGGATGCGTCCGGACTGGAGCAGGCGCTCGGTGTGCTCACGCAACTTGAAGATGTTGCCGGCATAGGACCGTTCGCCTTCGAAGACGCCGCTGGCATAGTGCAGCCCATGCGACAGCACGTGCAGCTTGGCGTCCCGCCAGGGGACCATCACCCCATCCATCCAGATTGTGCCGTCACGGTCGTCAAACGGAACCAACGCCATAACCGTCTCCCACGCAATATTGTTGCTTCAGCGGGGCTAACGCTATAATGGACCATCAACTAAGTCAACAAGACTGTCGTAAGTTGGAGGAATGGCTGCCATGCCGGATCGCGCGGACCTGAATGGCGGCAGCGCCGGGGCAAGCCTGCTGTTCCTGCGGGAAGAGCAGCTTCGTTTAGCGCAGGACCTGATGTTCTTCGCCTACCGCGACTTCACAGGCGCCGCCGACGTGATCCTGGAGGAGCTGGGACTGGGCCGCGCCCATCACCGCGCCCTGCACTACATCGGCCGCAACCCCGGCATGACGGTCGGCGACCTGCTGGCCATCCTGCGTATCACGAAGCAGAGCCTGGCGCGGGTGCTGACGGCGCTGGTGGATCAGGGCTACGTCGCGCAGGCGCCGGGCCGCAACGACCGGCGGCAGCGGCTGCTGACCCTGACGGAAGCCGGGCAGGCGCTGGAGCGCCGCCTGTTCGAACGGCAGCGGGAGCGGCTGTCCCTGGCCTTCCGGGACGCAGGCGGCCCGGCGGTCGAGGGCTTCCGGCGCGTCATGCGCGGCATCATGGACGGCGCCGGGCGGGCGTACCTGGACCGGGCCGAGGCGCCGCTGCACCCTGGCGCACGCCCGGCGGTCCGCGCTGGGGGAATGCGGTGAGCACCCTTGCAAGCGACGGCGCGTCGAAAGATGGGGCGCATGTCCTGGTCGTGGACGACGACGCGCGGCTGCGTGCCCTGCTGCAGCGCTATTTGGCCGAGCAGGGGTTCCGCGTCACCACCGCCAGCCATGCCGCCGAGGCGCGGGAGCAGATGCGGTCCATGCAGCCCGACGCGCTGGTGCTGGACGTGATGATGCCGGGGGAGACCGGGCTTTCGCTGACGCAGACGCTGCGCGCCGGCCGGTCGGAACTGCCGGTGCTGCTGCTGACGGCGCGCGGTGCGCCGGAGGACAGGATTGCGGGGTTCGAGGCCGGGGCGGACGACTACCTGGGCAAGCCGTTCGAGCCGTATGAACTGGTCCTGCGGCTGCGCGCCATGCTGCGCCGGGTGGCGGCCCCGCCTGCTGCTGCGCCGGCTGGGCCGGTGCGGCTGGGTCCGCTGGAGTTCGACCCCGAGCGGGCGGAGCTGCGCGGGCCTGCCGGCGTGATCCACCTGACGGGTGGGGAGGCCGCGCTGCTGCAGGCGCTGGCCCGGCGCCCGGCGGAGGTGCTGACCCGCGAGTGGATCGCCGAGACGCTGGGCATGGACGAGACCGGGGAACGGGCGATTGACGTGCAGGTGACCCGCTTGCGCCGCAAGATCGAGGCCGACCCGCGGGAGCCGCGCTTCCTGCACACGGTGCGCGGGCGTGGGTATGTGCTGAAACCGGGGGTATGATGAGGGTCTTCTTCTCCCTCTCCCTCCCGGAGAGGGCCGGGGTGAGGGAGCGGGCAAGCCCCATCCTGTGCCGACCGGGAACCTGCGCCAGCTGCATGTGCGCGCCCCACTCGGCAGCCAAGACCCTTTCACCCCAGCCCTCTCCCGGAGGGAGAGGGAGCAGGACGCTGCACGCATGAGGCTCTCCGCCCCCGTCAAGACCTTGCTCCCCCGAGGGCTGCTCGGGCGCAGCCTGCTGATCGTGCTTGTGCCCCTGATCGTCTTGCAGGCCGTCGCCTTCACCTTCTTCTATGGCAGCCATCTCGACATCGTGTCCCGCCGGCTGTCCGGCAGCATCGCCGGCGAGGTGGCGCAGACCATCGAGCTGCTGGAGCGCTTTCCGGACGAGCGGGACTGGGTGCTGCGGAACGCCTTCGTGCAGTTCGAGGTGCCGATGCGGCTGGTGCCGGGCGGGAGCCTGGCCGCCGACACCCATGTGAACCAGCTCGGGCCGATGGACGACGACTTGGCTGCCGCCCTGGCCGCCAAGGTCCGGCGGCCCTTCCGCATGGACTGGACCACCGACCCGCGCAACGTCCTGGTCCGCGTTCAATTGAACGGGGCCATGCTGGAGGTCGAGGCGCCGCGCAAGCGCCTGTATGCCACCAGCATCTACCTGTTCGTGTTGTGGATCGCCGGCACTGCCACCCTGCTGTTCGGCGTCGCCACCCTGTTCCTGCGCAACCAGGTCCGCGCCATCAGCCGCCTGGCCGCCGCGGCCGAGGCGTTCGGCATGGGCCGGGACCGCGGCCCCATCAAGCCCGAGGGCGCGGTGGAGGTGCGCCAGGCTGCCGTCGCGTTCAACCGGATGCAGGAGCGCATCACGCGCTTCCTGGCCCAGCGCACCGAGATGCTGGCGGGCGTGTCGCACGACCTCCGCACCCCGCTGACCCGGCTGCGCCTCGCGCTCGCCATCCTGCCCAAGCGTCCGGAGCTGGAGCAGGACATCGCCGACATGACGGCGGACGTGGAAGAGATGGAACGGATGATCGGCGGCTACCTGTCTTTCGCCCGCGGGGAAGGTTCGGAGCAGGCGCAGGCCGTGGACCTGCAGGCGCTGCTGGGCGACGTGGCCAGCGCTGCCCGCCGCGCCGGGGCGGACGTGGAGGTGGACGCGCCCGCCGGCCTGACCCTGAACCTGCGCCCCGACGCAGCCCGCCGTGCGCTGACCAACCTGGTGGACAACGCCCGCCGCCACGCCCGCCGTGTCCTGCTGACTGTTGAGCCGCACCCCCGCAACGTGCAGGTGCTGGTGGACGACGACGGCCCCGGCATCGCCCCGGACCGGCGGGAAAGCGTGTTCCGCCCTTTCGAGAGCGGCCCGGACGGCGGCACCGGTCTGGGCCTGACCATCGCCCGCGACATCGTGCGCGCCCACGGCGGCGACATCGTGCTGGAGGGCAGCCCGCTGGGTGGGCTGCGCGCACGGATGCGCCTGCCAGTGTAATGTGACCCGCGGACGGCCAACCCCGCCATGCCGCATCCGGGGTTCCGGCCCTGGCCCGCCGGTGCTAGACGCCCCCCATGCAACCCAGTGCCACCCGCATTTCCATCCACGTTCCATGACGGCCCCCTTCCCCGCCGCTGCCCTGCAGCCGGATGTGCAGGGGCCGCTGGTGCTGGCGCTGCCCAAGGGACGCATCCTGGGGGAGTGCGGGCCGTTGCTGGAGCGGGCCGGCATACGCCCCGCACCGGATCTGCATGACGAAGACAGCCGCCGGCTGCGGTTTCCCACGGACGATCCCGAACTGGATGTGGTGCGGGTGCGGCCCTTCGACGTCGCCACCTTCGTCGCGTTTGGCGGAGCGCAGATGGGCATCTGCGGCGCCGACGTGCTGATGGAGTTCGACTATTCCGAAATTTATGCGCCGCTCGATCTGGGCATCGGGCGCTGCCGGGTCAGCGTGGCGGAGCCGGTGGAGACCGCGGGGACCGACGACCCCGCTACTTGGTCACGCGTGCGGGTTGCGACCAAGTATCCCGGCATCGCCCGCCGCCACTACGCCGCCCGCGGCATCCAGGCGGAGGTGGTCCACCTGAACGGAGCGATGGAGCTGGCGCCGGGCTTGGGCCTGTCCCGGCTGATCGTGGACCTCGTGCAAACCGGCAGCACCCTGAAGGCCAACGGCTTGCAGGAGACCGAGGTGATCGCCCACGTCACCAGCCGTCTGATCGTGAACCGCACGGCGCTGAAGACCCGCCCCGGCGAGGTCGGCGCCTGGATCGCCCGCTTCCGCACCGCGCTTGCCGGATCAGAGGCGGCGGCATGAGGAAGGCGGCATGAAGCGCCTGTCCACGGCGGAGGTCGGGTTCGAGGAGGCGTTCGCGGCCTTGCTGGGCGAGGCGCGCGAGACGACGGCCCGGGTGGATGGCGCGGTTGCCGCCATTATCGCCGCCGTGCGAAGCAGGGGCGACGCGGCGTTGTGCGAGTACACGGCGCAGTTCGACCGCCAAACCTTGACGCCAGCCACGCTACGCGTGACGGCTGACGAGATTGATGCGGCCACGGCCGGCATCCCCGGCGTGCTGGCCGATGCGCTGGACCTTGCGGCGCGGCGGATCGAGGCGTTCCACCGGGCGCAAATGCCAACGGACTTGCAGCACACGGACGACGCCGGGCTGACGCTGGGGATGCGATGGACGCCGCTGGACGCAGTGGGCCTGTATGTGCCGGGGGGCAAAGCGTCTTATCCGTCCTCCGTGCTGATGAATGCCATGCCGGCGCGGGTTGCGGGGGTGGGGCGGATTGCGATGTGCGTGCCGTGCCCGGGCGGGGTGCTGAGCCCGCTGGTCCTGGCCGCCGCGCGGCGGGCCGGCGTGACGGAGGTTTACCGCGTCGGCGGCGCGCAGGCCGTGGCGGCGATGGCGTATGGCACAGCCACCATCCCGCCGGTGGACCGCATCGTTGGCCCCGGCAACGCCTATGTGGCGGAGGCCAAGCGGCAGGTGTTCGGGCGTGTTGGCATAGACAGCATCGCCGGGCCGTCCGAGGTGGTGATCCTGGCCGATGGGGCCAACGATCCCCGGCACGTAGCACTGGACCTGCTGGCGCAGGCCGAACATGACGAGGCCGCGCAGAGCATCCTTGTCACCATCGATGCCGCCTTCGCCGATGCCGTGGCCGCTGCCGTCGAGGCCGAGCTGCCGTCCCTGCCGCGGGAGGCCATTGCGGGGGCGAGCTGGCGGGACCACGGCGCCATCGTGCTGGTGCGGGATTGGGACGAAGGGGCGGCGCTGACCAATCAGTTGGCGCCCGAGCACCTGCAAGTGATGGTGCCCGACCCCCGCCCCCTGTTCGCCAGGATCCGCCACGCCGGGGCAGCCTTCCTGGGGGCATATTGCCCCGAGGCCGTGGGCGACTACGTGGCTGGGCCGAATCATGTGCTGCCGACAGGACGCACGTCGCGGTTTGCGTCGGGACTGTCGGTGTTCGACTTCATCAAGCGCACCACATGGGTGGAGGCCGGGGCGAAGGCGCTGGGGCGGGTTGGCCCGGCCGCGGTCGCGCTGGCCGAGGCCGAAGGGCTGCATGCCCATGCGCGGAGCATCGCGGTGCGGCTGGCTTCGCCTGCCCCCTTCGGGAGAGGGTTGAGGTGAGGGAAGCCGCCAGCGCGCCGTTCATCATAGGCAGAACGGCCCTCAGCGGGTGAGGCTGACGCTGCGTTGCTTCCCTCACCCCAACCCTCTCCCGAAGGGAGGGGGAGCAGATGCGGCGCTGGGTTGATCCGTCCCGCTCTCGTCATCACATTTCGCCGTGAAATCAAACCTGCCCACACAACAAGATCAAGGAACCTGATGTCCAAAGAAGACATGATCGAATTCAGCGGCACCGTCATGGAGCTGCTGCCCAATGCCATGTTCCGCGTGAAGCTGGACAACGAGCACTCCATCCTGGCCCACACCAGCGGCAAGATGCGGAAGAACCGCATCCGCGTGCTGGCCGGGGACCGGGTGAACGTGGAGATGACGCCGTACGACCTGTCCAAAGGCCGGATCACGTTCCGGTTCAAGTAGCAGGCGCGGCAGGCAGTGCGGGCCACCCGATGCATCCCATCATTGCCGTGCCGCTGAGGCCGCCCGCAATTGCGGGCGTCGCGTTGCACTCTGCCAGCGCATCGCAGCTTGGTTCACGCCCCTGACCCCTCCCCTGATCCTCGCCTCCGCCAGCCCGCGCCGTTTGGCCCTGCTGGCCCAAGTCGGCATTGCCCCTGACCGCGTCGCCCCGGCCGACATTGACGAGACGCCGCACCGCGGGGAGCTGCCGCGGCTCTATGCCGAGCGCATGGCTGCCGAAAAGGCCCGCCGCGTCGCCGAACCCGGCACCTACACCCTGTCCGCCGACACCGTCGTCGCCCTGGGCCGCCGCATCATGCCCAAGGCCGCGGACGAGGCGGAGGTGCGCGCCTGCCTCGGTCTGCTGTCGGGCCGGCGGCACCACGTCCTGACGGCGCTGGTGCTGGTCGGCCCGGATGGCGGCGTGTCCGCCCGCGTGTCGGACAGCGTGGTCGGCTTCGCGCGGCTGATGCCGCAACAGGTGGATGCCTATGCGGCATGTGGGGAGGGTGTGGGCAAGGCGGGCGGGTATGCCATCCAGGGCCGGGCCGCGGCGTTCGTGCGCTTTCTGTCCGGCAGCTACAGCGGGGTGGTGGGCCTGCCCCTGTTCGAGGCGTCGCAGGTGCTGCGCGGGCGCGGCTACCTCGTGCCGTGACCACCCGCATCCTGGCGGCGTGCAGCCCTGGGGAGGTGCGTGTGGCTGCCGTCCGGGATGGCGCCCTGCTGGACTACGCCATCTGGCGGCCGGGACACCCGGACGGCGTGGGCGACCTGCTGCGCGGGCGGGTGTCGGCGCGGGTGCCGGCAATGGCCGGGGTGTTCGTGGTGCTGCCCGGCGGCGCCGATGGATTCCTGCCGGACAGCGAGGGCGGGGCCAGGCTGTCCGGCGGCATGGCGGCGGGCGTGCGCGTCACCCGTGCCGCGCAGGGCGGCAAGGGGCCGCGCTTGTCCGCCCGCGGCGCCCCTCCGGTTCCGCCCGGCCCGCCCGCCTTGCTTGCCCGCGGCCCCGGCGCGGTCGAGCGGCTGGCCGCCCTGCACCCGGACGCGCCCGTTGTTGCCGACGACCCGGCGCTGGTGGCGCAGCTCCGCCCGGTGCTGGGCGGGGGCATCCAGGCCGGCCCCGTGCTGGACGACGCGCTGCTGGGATGGATGGACGCCCTTTCCTCCTCCGAGGTTCCGCTGCCCGGCGGCGCATGCGCCAGCATCCATCCGACGCCGGCCCTGGTGGCGATAGATGTGGACGCCGGGGCAGCCACGGCGGACCGCCGGACCAAGCCGGCGGCGCAGATGGCGGCGAACTTGGCGGCGCTGCCGGAGATCGCGCGCCAGATACGCCTGCGGAACCTGTCCGGCGCCATCCTGGTGGACGTGGCCGGCATGAGCATCCGCCGCCGCCCCGCCCTGGCTCCGGCCTTCGAGGCCGCGCTGGCTGGCGACCCTCTGCGCCCGCGTTTCCTGGGCTTCACGGCGCTGGGCCTGGCGGAGATCATGCGCCCGCGGGTGCATCCACCCCTGCACGAGCTGCTGCGCGGGCCGCACGCCGCCGGGCTGGCGGGGCTCCGAGCGGTGATGGAAGCCGCTGCCGCCGAACCCTCCGCCGCCTTTGCCCTGCGCTGCGCCCCGGACGTGGCGGCGGCGCTGGAAGCGGACCCGGTGGCCCTGCCGGACCTTGCGCGGCGCACGGGCCGGCCCCTGATAGTGCAGCCCAGCCCGGGGCTGGCCCTGTCCGGGTGGACCGTTGACCGGGTGGACCGTTGAAAGGACCGTGCGTGCCTGATCCCCTGCCCGCCATCAAGCCCTGCCCTATCTGCCGCCGCCCGGCGGAGACGGCGCGGTTCCGCCCATTCTGCTCCGCCCGTTGCGCCGACGTGGACCTGGGCCGCTGGTTCGGCGGCGCCTACGCTATCCCCGGCCCACCGCCGGAGCTGGAGGAGGACTCGCTTTCTGTCCCCTCTCCCTCCAGGAGAGAGCCGGGGTGAAGGGGGTTTTGCGGCGCTGCCCGTCGGAAAGCAGGACCGCGCGCAGGCAGTGCACGCAGGCAGCGCACGCTGCGTCCTGCTCCGCGGCGGAGCCTCCTCACGTCTATCGTTGTCTGCACGGCTACTGAAGATATGCCCTCTCAGATGCTGCCAGCCGTGAGAAGGCTGGCGTGAACCGGATGACACCGAGGCATTTGGCCATTCTGCTTGCTGCCGGAGCCGCAGGTGGCCTTGGCGGCCCCTACATATCGCCCGTCACTTGCCTGGCGTTGCCGACAGCAGCATGGCACGCAACGCTGTAGGCAGCGCCATCACCTTCCTTGCTGTCATTGCCGCACAGGTGTGCATCCGTTTATGGGAGCGGCGGCGATGGGCCAAGGGCGGCTAGGACCGATCTGCCGTGGCGATCCATTACTTCTCCGCCAAGGTAATCGACCGCAGCGCGAGACGTGGGGCCGTTGCGGCGGCAGCTCATCGCACGGCGGAGCGGCTGTTTCCTAAGCCATCTCACAGCCCAAGCCCACGGGAAGACGCAGCCGGACGGTTCCACCACCACCTTGACGCCCCGCTCCCACGCGTGAACATGCGGGATGGAGTGGGTCATCCTCGGGCTGCTGGTCGTGGCCGGATACGTCCTTGGGATCGCCGGATTCGTGATCGCACTGCTGTCGCGGGCGGAGGTGCGGACGCTGCGGGCGTCCGTTGCGCGGCTCGCTGCGGGTGCCGGACCATCCACCGCGCAGCCGCTCCAGCCCACGCCTGCTGCTCCGCTGGCTACGCCGGCGCCTGCCGCCCCAGCCCTGCCTGCTCCGCTGCTCCCGCCCCCCGCAGCTCCGCCCGCCCCTGCCCGCCCCCGCATAGACTGGGAGCAGGCGCTGACGCAGCGCTGGGGCGTCTGGGCCGGTGCGGCGGCGCTGCTGCTGGCCGGCGTGTTCCTGGTCCGCACCGCGGTCGAGAGCGGGTGGCTCGGTCCCGGCCCGCGCTGCGCCATTGCCGCCGTGCTGGGGGCGCTGCTGGCCGCGGGTGCCGAAGCGCTGCGGCGGCGTCCTGTCCCGGGTGCATTGGCGGACCAGGCCCCGGCGGCGCTGGCTGCAGGGGCGGTTGGCGTGTGGCTGGCGGGCGGTTACGCCGCGGGGCCGCTGTATGGACTGGTGCCGGACCTCGTAACCTTCGTGCTGATGGCTGCGGCGTCGCTGGCCGGGCTGGCGCTGTCGGTGCGGTTCGGGCCGCTGGTGGGGGCTGTGGGACTGGCGGCGGCGTTCGGGACGCCCGCGCTGATCGGGTCGGACAACCCCTCGGTCCCCGGGCTGTTCGGCTACCTGCTGGTGGTATCGGCGGCGGCCTGGGCAGTGGTGCGCTTCACCGCCTGGACCTGGCTGGGCTGGGCCGCCGCGGCAGGCGGCGCAATCTGGGTAGCCGCCTATGCCGTTGCGGGCGCCCACCGGGACGTGTGGGCGCCCGGCCTGTTCGTACCCGCCGCCGCCGGGCTGAGCCTGCTGCTCCTGCCCGGCGCGGCCTTGGATCATCCGGTCGGGCGCCGCCTGTCCTGGGCGCCGGTGCTGGTGCTGGGCCTGGCCGGGCTGTGGCTGACCGTGCTGACCGGGGACGCGGAGGCGCGCATGGGCGTGCTGCTGCTTGCCCCCGCCACGGCGGCCAAGGGCTGGGCCGACCCGCGCCTGGCCCGCCTGCCGCAGCTTGCCGCGGGACTGATGCTGCTGGTCCTGCTGACCTGGGCGCTGCCGGCCTGGCAGCCGACCGGCGAGGCCATCACGATCGAGGGCGTCGTCCAGGCCGTCCTGCCCGGACCTTGGGCGCCCGACGCCTTGCTGCCCTTCTTGGAGACTGCGGCGGCGATGGCAGCCTGGTTCGCCGGGGCCGGGCTG
Organism: uncultured Acetobacteraceae bacterium; assembly: GCA_964250755.1. GTDB lineage: Bacteria > Pseudomonadota > Alphaproteobacteria > Acetobacterales > Acetobacteraceae > DASWOJ01. The sequence continues at coordinate 17,023 of CAXUHB010000017.1, forward strand.
CTGGGGGAGCGCCGGACGCTCCGACCGTTGCCCTGGGCGGCGCTGGCCGCAGGAGTGCCGGTGCTGGTGCTGGCGGCGGCCTACGTCCAGGCTGGCAGGTTTCAGTCCCACGCCGCCTGGTCCGCCGCCGCCATGCTCCTGGCCGCCGCGCTGACCGCCGCCGCGGCCCTGGCCCGGCGCGAGGGGTCGGTGCCCCGGGCCGGCGTCCATGCCGCGGGAGTGGCCGCCGCCCTGGCGCTCGGCGCGGCGATCCTGCTGAGCGACGCCTGGCTGACCCTGGCCTTGGCGCTGCTGCTGCCGGCGCTGGCGTGGATCGAGGGGGCCGCAGGCGTGCCGATGCGCCGGGTCGCGCTGGCGGCAGCAGGCGTGGTGCTGGCCCGGCTGGTGCTGAACCCCTGGGTGCTGGGCTACGAGGTCGGCAGCCTGCCCGTGCTGAACGGCTTGCTGCTGGCCTATGGCGTCCCGGCGCTGTGCTTCGCCGCGGCGGCCCTGATGTTCCGCCGCCGGGCGGACGACCTGGTTGTGGCGGTGCTGGAGGCCGGGGCGCTGGCCTTGCTCGCGGCGCTGCTGGTCCTGCAGGTCCACCACGCCGCGAACGGCGGCGCGCTGGACCTGCAGGACCCCGGCTTCGGCGAGGCCGCGGTGCAGGTGGACGCGCTCGGGCTGCTGGCGCTGGGCACGGCCTGGCTGGACCGGCGCCGCCCGCGCCCGATGCTGGGGCATGGCTGGCGCATCCTGGGCGGTGTCGCCCTGGCGGGCGGGGCGGGCCTCGTCCTGCTCAACCCGGCATTGACTGGGGCGGCGGCAGGGACGGGCCTGATTTGGAACGCGCTGTTGCCGGCCTACCTCGTTCCGGTGCTGCTGGCCGTCGCGTCCCTACGCATGGGCCTCCCGCCGCGGCGGGTGCTGGCGGCCTATGCGGGGGCGGCGGCTTTCACATGGGCGACGCTGCAGGTGCGGCAGGCGTTCCACCGCGGGCAGTTGTCCGCGTTCGGGGACGGCGCGATGACCGATGCCGAGGGCTGGGCCTACTCCGGCGCCTGGCTGCTGCTGGGCGCCGCGCTCATGACGGCGGGGCTGCGGACCGGCCAGCGCCCGCTGCGGCTGGCGGCGCTGGCGCTGGTCGGGCTGGTGACCGCCAAGGTGTTCCTGCTGGATATGTCGGGCCTGCAGGGGCTGTGGCGGGTGCTGTCCTTCCTGGGGCTGGGGCTATGCCTGATCGGGCTGGGCGCGCTGTATCGCCGCTTCGTGCAGCCGGCGGCGGGGACGGCCCCGGATGCGTGAGCATGGGGACGCCGCGGGCAAAGCGTAACCAGGCAGGGCGCGCAATGCGCCGTTGCCAGGAGAACGCCATGACCCGCACCCTCGCGCTTGCCGCCGCCGCCTTGCTGGGCAGCCTGAGCCTTGCCGCTGCACAACCCGCGCCCCCGCCCGCGTCGCCCGGCGCAGTCCCTGAGGCCCCAGCCCCTGACCAGATGCGGGACCGGATGCGCGAGCACATGCGCGGCGAGGGACACGGCCCGATGATGGAGGGCATGATGGGCCGCCGCATGGGCAGGATGCGCGGCCCACAAGGCGCGCACTTCGTGTTTGAGCGTGAGGGCGCGATGATTGACCTGCGCTGCGCCGAGAACGAGACCACCCGCGCCTGCGTGGACGCCGCGGCGGTGCTGCTGGACAAGCTAGGTCCGCAGGCCGCACCAGCGCGGTAGGACGGTCCTCCTCCCTCGCTCTCCGGGGTCAAACCGTGAGCGGCTCTACGGTGGGGCGAGGGAGGCCGCATGCCTGCACATGAGGTGCGGCGGCATGCTTGAACGCAGAAGTGCGGTGATGGTGCGAGCGCAGGAGCTTGGCGCTGGGGAGGGGCGCTCAATGCCAGCGGTCCGACGCTTCAGCCGCCTTCCTGTCCACGGCGTGATTTGGAATGCTGTGGCATGAATGGTCAGAGCAAAGGCCTGTTGCTACGAGCCTGATTGTTACAAGCCGGACGCAGCATAATTATCTGAGCTATCCGTTGCCTGGTACGATGGGCTGCTCTGAGTCGTGCTGGCATGGAAAGCAGGCAGGGTGGTCGGCCGGCCGCATGCGGCCCTCATGACCATCACGGGGTCATATGTGCGCCGCCCCTGCAGATAGTGCCGTCCGCGCAGGAGACGTCGGTCCCGCAGTACTAGGGCGTCCCTTGAAACCACCCTGCCCCCTCGGGCAGCCTTACAGCATCTTGGTCAACTGCCCCTCGATGCTTCCTACGCCGGCCTCGAACTTCGCAAACTTCTTGTCCTTCCCGCTCGCCTTTTTCACATCGGCCACGTGCTTGGACAGTTCATCGCGCGCCTTTCCGACCGATGCCGACGACGGAGTCTTCTCCGCATCCTGCACCGCCTTCAGGGTTGCCGGGCGGACAGAGGTGAGGCCGTCCGTCTTCTTCACCGCTCCCATGTAGGCAGCCACCAGCCCGGACAGCTTTATCTCCGGCTTGGGCATCTTCTGCAGTCCGGCCGCGACTGCCTTGGATTTGCTTTCCAGTCCACCTGTTGATCCTATTGCCTTCTCCAACATCGCCTTGAGCGCTTCAAGCGCTTTCGCCTCACCCGCCATAACCTGTTAGCCTCCCGATCTGTTGCAGCCCCAATCCGGCCAAGCGCCTGCCGGCACCGGGTTAATCAACCTCGAATTCATTAACCATCTGCACGAACGCCTTGGCGCGCGCCTCATCCATCTGCTCAAGCCGGAGCTTCGCAGTTTCAATTTTGGCTTGATACGTTTCTATGGTTTCATGCAGCGTTGCCAAATCCAAGTCCAGCCCGGCCGACACGCCGTTCCACTGGTCGGCCATCCAAGCCAAGTAGGACGCATTCTCTTTTTTCTGAGCCGCAAGGATTTTCTCCTTGACCTCAACCGCAATCTCCAGCTTCCCAACCTCTGCTTCCCACTCCGCCGTGTCCTTCTTGAGCTGGGCGCGTTCGCCGTCCAGGAACTTTTGAAGCTTCTCCTTGGCCTCATCAATCCCCAGCACGCCGGTGATGATGAGCGCCAGCAGCGCGAGCATCATCTGAGCTGCCGCTTTGCCTGCCTTTTCCGGGGTGTCGGGAATGTTGTCCAACACCTCCTGCGCGAAGCCGCTCCCGAACGTCGCGTGGACCTTTTCGGCCTCCGTGATCGTTTTCACGGGTGCCACCGTCGCCAGCTTGACAACGCTGGCGGCCTGCTTGTCAAAATCTTCGAGCCGCTTGTTGACCAGCGCCATCTGCTTTTGCTGAGCGCGGATCTTGGCGAAGGCAGCATCCATCGCCTTCTTCTGCTGCTCAGCATCGCTTATGATCTTAATCGCCGTGCTGCTGAAGCGCACTTGCGACATAGACTTTGGCGTTCGTGTTATGATCGTCTTAGCCGTCGTGCTCAACATCCCACTGCAACTCCCAGCGCCCCGCCACAGAAGGACAGCACCAGATTAGTAACGAGCTGTCAACGTCCCTGGACATGCCGCCGCAGGCATCGGGTGGGCACAGCCACGGCCGCTTGCAACTGCTTGGCCCCGACGGCACCGTCCTTGACGCATGCACGGTGTCCGCCGGGCCAGCCGGCACTGCACTGCGCTTGGCCCGAACCCTGGCGGTGTCGTCGGCCTCCCTGCTCGCCCGCGGCATCCCCGCGCTGCGCGCCCACGAGTTGCCCGTCGTGTCCGTCACCCTGCGCCTGCCGGTGGACGATGCGGAGCAGGCCGTGCTGGGACAGCACGGCCTCCACCTGGCGTCGCATGAGGGCGAGTACGCGCGCACTCTGTCCGTCCCGCTTGGCCCTAACGGCGCAACACGCGTGCCGGGTCTGCGCCGCCACAACTGGTTCAACCTGCCCCGCACCCTGGCCGGCCCCGCGCTGCGACTGCTGGAGGCTGCCGCAGCGCACAGGCCGGAGTACCACGCTCTGCCAGGTGCCATCATCCTGGAACGCCTCATGGCCCAAGCCGACGAGGATCCAGCGACCTCCTTATGGAGCCTCTACTGCCGCAGGGCTTCTCCCGTGGCAGTCGCGCTGCCATCCTGTGGGGCCTTCGGAACGCTCATGGCATTCGGTGTCGCGCCGTCCGCACAGGGGCAGGGCTGGGGCCGGCGCATTCATGCGGCAACGCTGGCCCGGCTGCAACGGGCCGGCGCCTATGTGTACCTGGACCATGTCGGCCGGACCAACCGTCCCATGCGCCGCATCATGGCCGCGAATGGCTGCTGCAAAGTGGCGGCCTACGCGACGTTCCAAGACGGGACCGCGCCAGCCGGGCCGCTGCGCCCCTGAACCCGCCGGCGTGGTCGGCGTCCGGCTCGTCAACGTCAGCCCTGCGCTGCTCCTACTGCGCCGCACCGGCCCCAACGGGGTCGGATGCAGCCGCGGCCCACTCCACAATCCGCCGGGCGTTGCCGGCCCAGGTGAAATCCCGCGCAACCAACTCCGCCCGCGCCGCAGCACCCAGCCCGGCCCGCAACGCCGGGTCGGCGGCAAGCTGCCGCACGGCGGCCCACAGCGCCCCGGGGTCGGCGGGGTCGAACAGCAGCGCCGTCCGCCCGTGTTCCAGGATCTCGCGTATGTTCGGCTGGTCCGGCGCCACGATGGCCCGGCCCGCCGCCATGTAGTCGAAGACCTTCAACGGCGACGCATACGCCACCACCTTCGGCTGCAGCGCGATGTCGAACCCGGCCACGGCCGCCGGCACCCGCGCGTGTTCAATCACGCCCGTAAAGCGGATGCGGCTGGCGATGCCCAGCTCCGCCGCCAATGCCTCCAGCCCCGCCCGGGCCGGGCCGTCGCCGACGACGACCAGCTCCAGCGGCGCCGGATCGGCGGCCATCTGCCGGATCAGCGCGTCCATTCCGTGCCAGTCCCGCACGAAGCCCACGAAGCCCAGCGTCACCGTGCCGGACGGCCGCGGCGGCGCATCCGGGAAACGGTCCAGCACGACCCCGTTCGGCACCACGCTCAACCGCTCCCGCGGCACGCCCGCCGCGGCGATGGCGTCCCCCAGCACCTGCGTCACCGGCAGCACCCGGGTCGCCGACCGCCACACCTGCCGCTCCAGCCGGTGCGCCAGCCGCTGCAGCTGCAACGCCCCATGCTGCGTCCGCTCCTGCGCCAGGGGGGAGTTCACCTCCAGGAAATACGGCAGCCCCGTCCGCCGGGCGAGCCAGTGCCCGGCCAGGTAGAACAGGTTGTAGCGCTCATAGATCAGGTCGGGCTGGAAGGCCCGGCAAGCCCGCCGCAGCCGGCGGTAGGCCGGCAAGTTGTAGGCCAACTCCGCCACCTCCCCCGCCGCGCCCGGCAGCAGACGGCGCAGCCGGGCCACGGCGCCGCTTTCCCCGCCGAAGCTGGACGCCTCATAGAAGCCGGGGCCGACCACCTGCACCTCGTGCCCGGCCGCGCGCAAGGCGCCCACCAGTTCCTCGACATGGACGCTCTGCCCGTCGCGGGACTGGATGCGGTGGCTGTAGAGTATCCTCATGGCGTCACGCGCTGGCGGGCGTCAGGGTCCAGGGGGCGCCTGCCGGTCCCGGCTCGCAGAACAGCGGCATCCCGTTGGCCAGCCGCACGTTGGCGGGCAACCCCATCTCCGCCCGCAGCGCCCGGAACAGGGCGCCGTGCGCCACCACCAGCACCGGCGCTGGGTGGGCCAGGGCGGTGTTCACCGCCGCCACCGCGCGGGCGCGCAGGGCGGCGAAGGTTTCACCCCCCTCCGGCGTCACATGTCCGGCGATCCAGTCGTCGAACCACGACGCCATCGGCTGCCCCTCCTGCACGCCGAACTCCACCTCCCGCAGGTCGTCCTGCACCGTCACCGGCAATCCGGACAGCGCCGCCGTCACCAGCGCGGTGTCCCGTGCCCGGGACAAGGGGCTGCACACGATGGTCCGCAATCCGCGGGTCCGCAGCGCTTCCGCCGCCGTGCGCGCCTGCGCCAGCCCGACCTCGTTCAGCGGGATGTCTATGTTGCCCTGGGACAGCCCCCGCGCGTTCCAGTCGGTCTCGCCATGCCGCAGGAACCAGAAGGCGCGCGGGGTCAGCATCAGGCGGCCAAGCCCTCGGCCGCCATCATGCGCTGCACGGCGGGCCGGGCCAGCATCCGCTCCAGGTGCGCGGCAAGGTTCGGCGGCAGCGTCATCCCGATCCGCTTCGCCCCCCAGAACGACACATAGAAGACCGCGCTGTCGGCGATGCTGTAGGACCCGGCGATCCAATCCTGACCGGCGAGCTGCTTGTCCAGGAGGGCATACCCCTTCTCCAGTATCTCCCGCCCGCGCGCCTTCACCGCCTCGTGGTCTCCCTCGCTGGGCGCGAAGTTGCCCGGGCGGAACACGCGGCTGAAGCCCTGCATGTGCAGCGTGGCCACGCAGTAGTCCATTGCCTCCGCCCCGCGCAGCTCGGCCTCCGCATCTGCCGGCAGCAGCCCGGCATCCGGGTTGGCCTTCGCCAGGTAGTGGGCAATGACCGGATATTCCGTCACGACCGACCCGTCGTCGCGCTGCAGGGTTGGCACCTTGCCCTTCGGGTTCAGGTCGCTGAACGGCGGGCGCTGGCTCTCGCCGCTGCGTATGTCCAGCTTCACGGCCTCGTAGGGCTTGCCGATCTCCTCAAGCAGAAGGTGGATGCCAAGGGAGCAGGCGCCGGGCGCGTAGTAGAGCTTCATGAGTCGGACCTCCGTGTGCCTGCGCCGGGGCGGGCGCGGCATGGCAGGGCCTGCTTAGGCCAGATGCCGGCACGGGTGAAGGGTGCGCGGCGGACCCGTGGCCGCCCGGGACGGCGGCACGGACGGATGCCGGCCCAAGTGATGCCGGCCCAGTTACGGATGCGGCAGCGTGACGCGCGTCACCCTCCTGCCCGCCGACGCATCCACGGGGGCCCCCTTCTGGGCCATCGCATCCCAAGCGCACGCCGCAGCAGCAGCGCCATGCCGGACGCAAGGGAGCGGCGGCCATGGCCCGTATCCATTCAGGCAGCGATGTGGCGGACCCCGCCGCATCTTCGCCACCACCGGGCGGAAACCTGCCGGGACAGCCCAGTCCACAACGAAGGAGGACGTTGCGATGCAGACCTATCACACGGGATCGTGCCTGGAGGACCTGTTGGCAGATGACGTGATCCAAGCCGTGATGGCCGCCGACGGCGTCAGCGCCGACGCGATCCGGCGCCTGTTCCGCGGCCCCGGCCCAGGCGGCGGCCCAGCCGGCGGCCCGCCCGGCAGCCGTCAGTCGAACAGGCTACTGACCGAGCTTTCGTCGGAGATGCGCTGCATCGCCTCTGCCAGGATCGGCGCGATGGTGAACTGACGGATGTTGTCCGCCACCCGGACCGCCTCCGTCGCCAGGATGCTGTCGGTGATCGTCATGCTCTCGATGGTGCTGCTGGCGATGCGCGCGACGGCGCCGCCGGACAGCACGCCGTGGGTGATGTAGGCACCAGTGGAGTGCGCGCCGTTGGACAGCAGCGCCAGCGCCGCGTTGCACAGCGTGCCGCCGCTGTCGCAGATGTCGTCCACTAGGATGCAGTGCTTGCCCCGCACGTCGCCGATGACGTTCATCACCTCGGACATGCCGGCGTGCTCGCGCCGCTTGTCTATGATCGCCAGGTCGCAGTTCAGCCGCGTCGCGATGGCCCGCGCCCGCACGACGCCGCCCACGTCGGGCGATACGATCATCAGCTCCCGCCCGGGGTGGCGCGCCTGGATGTCCCGGCTGAACAGCGGCGCGGCATACAGGTTGTCCACCGGAATGTCGAAGAAGCCCTGGATCTGCCCCGCGTGCAGGTCCAGCGTCAGCACGCGGTTCGCTCCGGCCTCGGTGATCAGGTTGGCGACCAGCTTGGCGCTGATGGGCGTGCGCGGCCCGGCCTTCCGATCCTGCCGGGCATAGCCGAAGTAGGGGATCACCGCCGTCACCCGACGCGCGCTGGCACGCCGCAGCGCGTCCAGCGTGATCAGCAGCTCCATCAGGTGGTCGTTGGCGGGATAGGAGGTGCTCTGGATGACGAACACGTCCTCCCCGCGCACGTTCTCCTGTATTTCGACGAAGATCTCCATGTCGGCGAAGCGGCGGACCGATGCCTTGGCCAGCGGCAGGTGCAGCGAGGCCGCCACCGCCTCGGCCAGGGGCCGGTTGCTGTTGCAGGCGATGATCTTCATGGGATGCGGGGCTTCCTGGACGGCGGGCAGGTTCTAGCAACGAGGGACCGGGCTGTCACCCCACGGTCATGGTAGGTACGGTGCCGTGCTCCCTCACCCTCGGGAGGAGGTTGGGGTGAGGGAAGCCGCGCAGAGCCGGCTGTTCCTCTTGCAGGCGCGACCTCGCATCGGACAGTGCGGCGGTTGCCGTTTCCCTCACCCCGCCTCTCCCCCGGAGGCAAAGGAAGAAGCACGGCAGCCACCCTACTTCGGCGGGGCCCGCCCCCCTCCGGCGTTCAGGATCACGTCCCGCACGCCGCCCGCGGCCTCGGTGGCCACCACAACGGCCACGTCGCCCCAGTAGCGGTCCAGGCTGCCCGGCGGCACCTCGTTCAACTGCACCACCCGTCCGCGCTCCAATGCGGCGGGGTCGCCTGACCCGCCGGCGGCGACTACCCATTGCAGCTCGATCCGCACGGTCGCCCCGGCGCCGGGCGCAGTCTGGACATCCCCGCGGAGCGTGAAGTCGGCCCCGCGTGCGGTGTCCTGCACCACCAGGCCCAGCCCGGCCAGCTTGGTGCGCATCTGCGTCGCAAGGCTGGTGTTGCCGTCCCCGGGCGCCCCGGTGACGCCCGCGAAATAGACGCGCGAGGGGCGGTTCCGCAGGCTGTTGGGGTCGCTCATCTGCCGCGCGGCCTCGATCCGCTGCAGCAGGGATGAGATGCCAGGCGCGGCCTGCACCGCCGCGGCCTTCAGCACCGCCGGGTTGCCGCTGGCCCAGGCGGCCGTGGGGACTGGCGCCCCCTCCGAGAAGCCCTGGGACTCCCCGGCCGGGTTCTGCACGGTGTAGGTCGGCACGACCTCGGCGCCGCGGACCTCGGCGGACAGCGCCAGGGACCACTCGCCGCGGCGGCGGCCGGGGGATGCGGCTGCGGGCACCTCCTGGGCGGCCAGGGCGTCCGCGACGGCGGCGGCCCAGGCGGTGGCGGCGTCGTCCGGCAACAGCGACTCCGACGGCATGGGGACGTTCAGGCGAGAAGGCGGAGGCTGCGCCAGGCGGGCCGCCAGCGCACCGGGCCGGCCCAGGAACGGCTGCGGCAGGTCGCCGCATGCAGCCAGCGCCAGCAACGGGGCCAGCGCCAGCAACGGAGCCAGCGCGCCCCAGCCGCCCGCTGCCCGCCCGCCGGGCGCGGCGCGGCGCGGGCTACAACGAGCCAAGGCAGCCCACCAGGCCGACCAGCACGAATATCGCAACGAACAGGAAGGCGTATGGACCCATTCCGGCCCCCTTACAGCGTGATGGCGGACATCTGGTGCCCGATCGGCCCGCCGCCCGCCAGGGTGCGGCGGCGATGGCTGAAGAACCGCCCGGGATCAGCGGCCGTGTCGGCGTCCAGCACGTCCACCCGGCCGACGCCCGCCAGCCGCATGGCGCAATAGCCCGCCAGGTCGAACTGCCAGCGGTCCCCGCGGGTCCCCTCCATGAAGAACCGGGCGGCCTCCGGGTGGTCCGCCAGCACGGCGCCGCGCAGGTCGGCGCCGACCTCGTAGGAGGGCTGGCGGATGCAGGGACCGACCGCCGCCGCGATGCGCGCGGGGTCGGCGCCCAGGGCTGCCATGGCGGCGACCGCGGCCTCCAGCACGCCCGCGACGGCACCGCGCCACCCCGCGTGGACCGCACCAATGACACCCGCTTGCGAGTCCGCCAGCAGCACCGGCGCGCAGTCGGCGGTGATGACGCACAGGGCGACGCCAGGCCGGCGCGTGACCATCGCATCCGCCTGCGGCCCGGCGCCTGCCGCCCAGGGCTGGTCCACGGCGGCGACGGCGGCGCCATGGACCTGATGGACCCCGACGATGGCGCCGGCACCCAAGCTCCGCGCCACCAGCCCGCGGTTGGCCTGCACCGCGGCGTGGTCGTCGCCGCCGTTCATGCTTCCGTTCAGGCTGGCATACGGCCCGGCGCTGGTGCCGCCGCGCCGGGTGAAGAAGCCATGCCGGACGAGCAGCGCGGCGCTGGCGAGGAACTCCGGCCCAGTCATGGCGAAACAGTCATAGGCGCGACGGTCATAGGCACGACGGTCATGGCGCGAACCCCGCCGGGACCGGCAGCGCAGGGTGGGCGATGCATAGCGCCTTGAACAGGCGGCCCATCCGGTCCGGCTCCGCCAGGCGCTGCGCCGCCTGCATCAGCGCCGCGGCCTTCGCAGGCGGCTGCGTGCGCGCCAGCCGCCCGCTGCGCTGGAACAGGCCGAGCCGCGCTAGGAACAGCCCTTGCGGCACCGGGCCATGCACCGCGGCGCCGACGGCCGCCCGGGCGAGCGCGGCGAAGTCCACGTGCGCGGTCAGGTCGGCCTCGCCTGGGTCGGCCAGGGGGTCGGCGGGCCTGCCGCCGCGCAGGGCCTGCAGGCTGTCGCCGGGAGCGCTGCGTTCGGGGCCGTAGTCCAGGAACAGGGCCGCGCCACCGCCGTGGGCGACGCGGGCTGCGAGGTGGGCGGCGATGTGCCGGGCGGGTTCGCAGAGTTCGAGGACGGTGTTTCCTGCTCCCTCTCCCTCCGGAAGAGGGTCGGGGTGAGGGAAGCCACGCAGCGCTGCCTCCTCTGCTTCATGCGCCGAGGCGTTGCTGGATCGGGGTTCGTCCGTGCGGCCTCCCTCACCCCGGCCCTCTCCCGGAGGGAGAGGGGGAAGCGCAGCCCTCTCTACGAACACGCCGCCATCCACGAACCGCTCCATCCACCCTCCACCCCGCCGCACGAACTGCCGGATCGGCAGCGCGTCCAGGAACTCGTTCGCCAGCAGCAGCATCGGCCCGGGTGGCACGGATGCCAGGTCGTCGTGCCAAGCAACGCTGTCCGGCAACGCCGCCGCTTGCACGGCGCGCAGCCGGGGCGAGGTCTCGACCAGGTGCAGCCGCAGCGCCGCCCGGAAGGCGGGCGCAGCCTGGCGCACCGCCCGCAGCGCATCGGCCATCAAGGTGCCGCGCCCCGGCCCGCACTCCACCAGCAGCACCGGGTCAGGCCGCCCCATCGCCTCCCACGTTACGGCCGCCCACAGGCCCAGCACCTCCCCGAACACCTGCGTGATCTCCGGCGACGTGGTGAAGTCTGCAAATGGGTCGCGCGCCGCGTAGTAGGCCGCGTTGGCCCGCGCCATGAAGGCGTCCAGACGCTCCATCCTACGCCGCCGCGGTCGCCGCCGGCCGGGCGCGGGCGATCAGCCACACCCCGGCGGCGATCATCGGCAAGGATAGCAGCTGCCCCATCGTCGCCCCTGCCACCAGGAAGCCCAGGAACTCGTCGGGTTGCCGGAAAGTCTCGCCAATGGTGCGTGCGATGGCATACCCCGCCAGGAACACCCCCGTCAGCGTGCCGAACCGGGCGCGCACGCCGGGCCGGCTGCACAAGAACGCGAGCACGAGCAGCAGCACCGCCCCTTCCATCCCGGCCTGATACAGTTGGCTGGGATGCCGCGGCTCCGGCCCGGCGCCGGGGAACACCATCGCCCAGGGCAGGCCGTCTGACGCCACACGCCCCCACAGTTCGCCATTGATGAAGTTGGCGATGCGCCCCAGCCCCAGCCCGATGGGCACCACCACAGCCAGCCGGTCGGCGAAGCCCAGCAGCGGGATGCCCTGCCGCCGACAGTAAAGCACCAATGCAATGACGACGCCCAGCGTGCCGCCATGGAAGCTCATGCCCCCTTGCCAGACCGCGAAGATGCTCAGCGGGTTCTGCAGATACTCCAGCGGCTTGTAGAACAGCACGTAGCCCAGCCGCCCGCCCAGCACGACGCCCAGGGTGGCCCAGGTCAGGAAATCGTCGGTTTGCAGCTCCGTCGCCACCGGCGGGTCCAGGCGCACCAGCCGGCGCATGATCCGCCAGCCCAGCACCAGGCTGCCGATGTAGGCCAGGGCATACCAGCGTATCGCGAAGGGGCCGATCCGGAACAGGTCGGGATGCAGGCCGAGGTCGGCGAAATTGATGGCGGCCATCATGGCGCAGCCCTCCGCTTCCTCGTCCTTCGAGAGAGGGAGAAGCAGTCGTTCATCATACGTAGCGCTCCGTCCCCGCCAGGTGGCCACGCACGTAGCGGCGCACCCCATCTTCCAGCGGCGTGAACTGCCCCGCGTAGCCCGCCGCGCGCAGCCGGTCCATCCGGGCCTCCGTGAACGACTGGTATTGCCCGCTCAGCGCCGCAGGCATGGGCACGAACTCCACCCGACGCGGCGCCCCTGCCGCGTCGCACACGGCGTGGGCCAGGTCCAGGTATGTCCGCGCCCGGCCAGTGCCTAAGTTGAAGATGCCGGACACGTCCGGCCGGTCCAGCAGCCACAGGATCACGTCGGCCACATCGCCCACCCAGATGAAGTCCCGCCGCTGCGCGCCGTCCGCCAGGCCGGGCTGGTCGCTTTGGAACAGGCGGGCGGGCTGGCCGGCCTGCACCTCGTCCCACTTCACCTTCACGACCGACACCATGCGGCCCTTGTGGTACTCGTTCGGCCCATAGACGTTGAAAAATTTCAGCCCCGCCCAACCCGGCGGCGAAGGCTCCCCCCGCGCCACCGCGCCCATCACCCGCAGGTCGAATGCGTGCTTGGTCCAGCCGTACAGGTTCAGCGGGCGCAAGCCCGGCAGCAGCGCCGGATCGTCGTCGAAGCCCGCCGCGCCGTCGCCATAGGTGCTGGCCGACGAGGCGTAGATGAACCGCACTCCCCGCTGCGCGCACCAGGTCCACAGCCGCCAGGAGAGCTCGACGTTGGTTTCCCACGTCAGGTCCGCGTCGGTCGCGGTAGTCTCGCTGATGGCGCCGAGGTGGACGACGGCGTCCAGCGCGGGATCAGCGGCGAGGTAGGCGTCCAGGGCTTCGGGCCGGATGATCTGCGCGGGGGGGTGCCGGGCCAGGTTGCGCCACTTGCCGTCCGTGCCCAGCCAGTCCGCGACTGCCGCCGGGCGTCCTTGCGCTGCCAGCGCCGCATGCAGATACGAGCCGATGAAGCCGGCCCCGCCGGTGACGAGGATCATGGCCGCGCGTTATAGGGGCGCGGCGCGGGCTGACATAGCCCTGCCCCGTATGCATCTATGCCAACGCCCACCCCAAGGAGGACAGCATGGCCGAACGACCCCGCTTCATGGACGACCTGGCCGGCGTGGCCGGCGGCGCGTTCTCGGCCCTGGCCGGCCTGCGCGAGGAGGCGGAGAGCATGATCCGCGCCCGCGTGGAGGAGGCCATACGCAAGCTGGACCTGGTCCGGCGCGAGGACCTGGACGCCGTGATGGAAATGGCAGCCAACGCCCGCGCCGGGCAGGAGGCCGCGGAGGCCCGCCTGGCGGCGCTGGAAACCAGGCTGGACGCCCACATGGCATCGGTGTCCGGCACGGCGGAGCATGAGGACGCGCCCGGCGCGTCCGAGGCAGACCCGGCCAGCCTGCCCACCCCGCCGCACCCGCCGCGGGATGGCGGCGGCACGTCAGAGGTCGCCCCCAGTACGATGCCCCCCGGCAGCGGCGCCCCTGGCTCCCCGGACGGCACGCCATAACGGAAAGTTGCTCCCTCCTCCTCCGGGAGTGGGCCGGGGTGAGGGAGGCCGCGGGGGCTGTGTTTTCGCCTGGCTGCGCCCGCCTGGGCCACACATGCCCTGTGTGGCTTTTCCCTCACCCCAATCCTCTCCCGGAGGAGGAGGGAGCAGGTGCAGCTTGTCCCTCCGGCTAACCCACCGGTAGCCTTCAAGGCGGCGCGATTCGGCCCGGCATCCTCCGGCCCCGGATGCGCGACGGCCCGGCCTGCCCCCCAACCACGGGAGACCCCGCATGTCAGCCCTAGCCGAACATCACGACGCCCCCGCGCCCAACCCGCTCGACGTGGTCGAGCAGGTGGTGGCCGCCAACGACTGGGCCTTCGATCGCCGCAGCGACCACGAGATGGCGGCGGAGGCGCCGGGCAAGTGGTGCGACTACGGCCTGTACTTTTCCTGGTCGAGCGAGATCAGCGCCATGCACTTCACCTGCGCCTTCGACATGAAGGTGCCGGAGCGGCAGCGGGCCGCCCTGTACGAGCTGCTGGCCCTGGCCAACGAGCGCCTGTGGATCGGCCACTTCGGCATGGACTCCGACGACGGGATGCCGCTGTTCCGCCACTCCATCCTGCTGCGCGGCGCCACTGCGGCGTCGGCAGAGAGCCTGGAGGACATGGTGGACATCGCCATCACCGAGTGCGAGCGGTTCTATCCCGCCTTCCAGTTCGTGCTGTGGGGTGGCAAGACGCCCACGGACGCGCTGCAGGCCGCCATGCTGGAGTGCGTGGGAGAGGCATGACCGCCCCGCCCTTCCCGTCCGCCCTTCCCCCGGTCCTGCTGCTGGGCGGCGGCAAGATGGGCGGTGCCATGCTGGCAGGCTGGCGGGAGGGGGGCTTGGCGCCGTCGGTCGTCGTGGACCCTGCCGCCCCTGCCCTGGCCGGGCCAGGCGTGCAAGTCGTCGGCAGCGTGGCGGAGGTGCCGGCCGACTTCCGTCCCGCCGCGGTCGTCCTGGCCGTAAAGCCGCAGCAGGCCGCGGCGGCGGTGCCGGCCTTGGCGGACTTGGCCAGGGGCGCGGTCATTCTGTCCATCATGGCCGGGACGACCGCCGCGCGGATCGGCGCGATGCTGGGCGCTGGGGCCGCCGTGGTGCGGGCGATGCCCAACACGCCGGCAGCCATCCGGCGCGGCATCTCCGTCGCCTGCCGCGGCCCTGGTGTCAGCGATGTGCAGGCGGCGCTATGCAGCGCCCTGCTATCCTCCATCGGCGAGGTTGCCTGGGTAGAGGACGAGGGCCTGATGGACGCCGTCACCGCCGTGTCCGGCAGCGGCCCGGCTTATGTGTTCCTGCTGGCCGAACTGATGCAGCGCGCGGCGGAGGAGCAAGGCATCCCCACCGCCCTGGCCCGGCAGATGGCGCGCACGACCGTCGCCGGCTCCGGCGCCCTGCTGGCCGCCAGTGCGGAGGACGCCGCCGCCCTGCGCATCGCCGTCACCAGCCCCGGCGGCACGACGCAGGCGGCGCTGGCCGTGCTGATGGCTGACGGCGCCTGGCCCACCCTGGTCTCCCGCGCCGTGGACGCCGCAGCCCGGCGGTCGCGGGAGCTGGCGGGGTAGGCTTGCCAACGCCGCCCTACCCGCCCATGTCGCCCAAATGAGCATCACCGAAACAGACCGCACCCTGATCGCCGCCGTGTTCGCGCAGGCGGCGTTGCGCGGGTGGCATGACGTCAGCATTGCCGATGCCGCCCGGGACGCCGGGGTGCCGCTGGCGGAGGCCCGGACCAGGATGCCCGGCCGCGGCGCCGTGCTGATGCGTTTCGGCCTGATGGCGGACCAGATGGCGCTCGCCAACGTCGCCATGACCGAGTCCCCGCGGGAGCGGCTGTTCGACATCGTCATGGCGCGCTTCGACGCCCTGCAGCAGCACCGGGCGGGGATGCTGTCCCTGCTGGCGGCGCTGCGGCGTGATCCCGGCACCTCCCTGCTGCTGTATGGCGCGACGCTGCAGAGCATGAAATGGCTGCTGGACGGTGCCGGCATCCCGGCCAACGGCCTGGTCGGCGCCTTGCGCGTCCACGGCCTGACGGCGCTGTGGCTGTATGCCCTGCGTGCCTGGGAGGGCGACGAGAGCGCCGACCTGTCCGCGACCATGGCCGCCGTGGACCGCGGCCTGGACCGGGCCATCCAGGCGGAGAACATGCTGCCGGGCCACAGGGTCGGACGGGCGGGCACCCCGCCCTCCCCGGCGGAGGAGGCAGCCGAGGTGTTCGAGGCCGAGCCCCTGGCTGAGGACGCGCCGGCGGGTCCGCTGGACCAGACGGACCTGCCGCCTGCGCCGCCGTCCAGCTATCCGGAGTCGCCGATCACATAGCGGATGGGCGCGGGGCCAACTGGTTCCGGTTCCGGTCGTCCCGTGGTAGGACGCCCGGCACAATCAACACAGAGGATGCCCCAGCATGGCTGACGACCCCGCGACCAAGATGCAGAACACCATGACCGAGGCCGCCACCGGCGCCGCGCAGATGGGCAAAACCGCCATGGACGCCGGCATGGCGAAGATGGCGGAGTTCACCAAAATGTTCTCCGACATGAAGGTGCCCGGCATGGCGGCGATGCCCGACATGGAGGCGTTCCTGTCCGCCCACCGCCGCAACATGGAGGTGCTGACCGCCGCCAACCGCGTGGCGCTGGAGGGTGCGCAGGCCGTCGCCCGCCGCCACATGGAGATCATGCAGCAGACCATGTCCGAGATGACGGAGACCATGCGCGACCTGTCCAGCCCGGACAGCCCCGGCGCCAAGGCCGCCAAGCAGACCGAGCTGATGAAGACCAGCTACGAGCGCGCCGTCGCCCACATGAAGGAGTTGGCCGATCTGATCCAGCGCTCCAACGGAGAGGCCCTGGGCATGCTGAACCAGCGCTTCGCCGAGGCGATGGACGAGGTGAAGCTGCTGGCCTCCAAGGCCAGCAGCACCTCCGCCAGCTAGTGCCTGCAGCCGCTCTCCCCGCCGTCGCCATCATCGGCGGCGGGGTGATCGGCAGCGCCATCGCCACCCACCTGCGGCTGGGCGGCGCGTCCGTCACGGTGATCGAGCGCGACACGAGCTACGCCGCCGCGTCGTCTTCCCTGTCTGCCAGCAGCATCCGGCAGCAGTTTTCGCAGCCGGTGAACATCGCTCTTTCGCAATACGGGATCGCCTTCCTGCGGGACGCGGCGGCGCATCTGTCCGTGGATGGCGACGCCCCGGCGCTGTCGCTTCGGGAACCAGGCTACCTCTATCTCGCCAGCCCCGCCGGGGCAGACGTGCTGCGGGCCAACCACCGGGTCCAGCGCGATGCCAGGGTGCAGGTAGCCCTGCTGGACCCGGACGCGCTGCAGTCGCGCTTCCCCTGGCTGAGCACGGACGGCATTGCCCTGGGGTCGCTGGGCCTGGATGGCGAAGGCTGGTTCGACGGCCCGGCGCTGGCCGCGGCGTTCCGGGGCAAGGCGCGGTCCCTCGGCGCAGCCTGGGTGCAGGGGGACGCCGTGGCGTTCGAGCACGACGGGCCGCGCGTGTCCGCCGTGCGGCTGGGTGACGGCACCCGCGTCCCTTGCGATGCCGTGGTCAACGCCGCCGGACCCCATGCGCGGGCGGTGGCGGCGATGGCCGGGGTGGCGTTGCCGGTGGAGGCGCGGCGGCGCTGCGTGTTCGTGTTCACCTGTCCGGAGGCGCTGCCGGATTGCCCGCTGGTGATAGACACGACGGGCGTATGGTGGCGGCCCGAGGGGGACCGCTTCATCGCCGGCTGGTCCCCGCCGGACGACGCCGAGGAGTTCGGGCTGGACGTGGACTACGCCATCTTCGACGAGGTCATCTGGCCCGCCCTGGCCGCGCGCGTGCCGGCGTTCGAGCGTGTGCGGGGCGCGGGCGCATGGGCCGGGCACTACGAGTTCAACACCTTCGACCACAACGCGCTGCTGGGGCTGCACCCGGACGTGCCGAACCTGTACTTCGCCAATGGCTTCAGCGGGCACGGGATGCAGCAGGCGCCAGGGGTCGGGCGCGGCATTGCGGAGCTGGTTCTGCACGGCGCCTACCAGACTCTGGATCTCTCCCCGCTGTCCGTCGCGCGGGTGCCGACCGGGCGTCCGCTGCTGGAGCGGAACGTCATCTGATGCGGACCTTGGACGCCGCTGCGACTGCTGCCGCCCTGCCCTTCGACCGGCTGATCCTCGCGTTGCGCGCGGCCTTCGCGGGCGATGTCACGGTCCCCGACCGGCACCACCACGCCCTGCCCGGCGGCGCGACCCTGCTGCTGATGCCGGCCTGGCAGGCGGACTGGCTGGGCGTGAAGATCGTCACCGTCCACCCCGGCAATGCCGCGCGCGTCCTGCCCGCCGTCCATTCGACCTACTTGCTGAGCGAGGCCGCCACGGGCCGCCCTGCCCTGATGCTGGACGGCGACACCCTGACGGCCCGGCGCACCGCCGCCGCGTCCGCACTGGCGGCGTCGTTCTTGGCTCCGCCGGACGCCACGCGGCTGCTGCTGGTTGGCGCGGGCCGGGTCGCCAGCCTGCTGCCGGCGGCGCACCGGACCGTGCGCCCGATCCGGCAGGTGCGGGTCTGGAACCCGACCCCCGCCCGCGCCGACGTGCTGGTGGCAGCGCTGCGCAAGGACGGCTTCGATGCCGCGCGCACGGACGACCTGGCTGGGACTGCGGCCTGGGCGGACATGGTAAGCTGCGCGACGCTCAGCACCGCGCCGCTGATTCAGGGCGCCTGGCTGCGCCCCGGCACGCACCTGGACCTGGTGGGCGCCTTCACCCCTGGGATGCGCGAGGCCGATGCGGACGCGATAAGCGGCGCCCGCCTGTTCGTGGACACCCTGGCGGCGCTGCACGAGGCCGGGGAGTTGGCGGGGCTGGCGGAGGCGGACGTGTGCGGCACACTGACGACGCTGTGCCGGGATGAGGTTGGGCGGATTGGAGATAAACGGACAGTGTTCAAGTCGGTGGGTACGGCGCTGGAGGACCTGGTAGGGGCGATGCTGGCGGCGGGCGGCTGATCGCTCAGCCCGAGCAGCCGTCCGCCGCAACGTCCGGCGTTCCAAATCCAGCGGCGTGCGGGTAGCCTGCCGCCCATGCCGCAACATGCCACGCCCGGGCTGCTGGCCGAGGAAGGGTGGCACCCTGCCCCGACGCCCGCCACCCCTGCCGAGGCGGCGCTGGCCGAGACGGTGCGCCGCCTGCTGCTCCAGGCCGCCCGGCTGCTGTGGAACATGCAGAGCGACCTGCCAGTTGTCGAGATGGCTGGGATCATGGCCGAGCGGACGCGCCTGCTCGGCCCCGCGGCGATGTGGCGGGACGTGGAGGCGCTGGAACGCCAGCTTGCCGGTGTCCAGGCGAACGCGCCGTGCCGCTGACCCCGTTCCAGATCGCGGTGCTGCGGTGCATCGCCGCGAACCGCACGCCGGAGTCCCACGTCACGGATGGAGCGGCGCTGAACCGGAAACGGCCGTGCCTGACGGGCAGCCTGGACATCTTTCATGACGCCGCCGCACCGGTGTAGGCCAGCGCTGTTCGAGGCATGCGGCTGGCATCTGTCACTGGCTTCAAGGTGCGGATGCTCCAGTGCTCCAGCACTCGATCTGCCCGGCATTCGTGGAGTGGGTCATACCGCGCCAGCGAGCCTGAACCGTTCGCTCATTTGCTCTTGCTGAGGAGGACCTCCCCAAACGTCATGAAGACCAGCGTCGCCCCGGCTGGTCCGCGGTAGCCGCCTTGTGCGCTGGACAGGTAGGCGGCAAGTGCGGTGAAGGCCCAGGCAGCGCCTTCATCGCAGGGAATGAGGCGCCTCGTCATCTCGGGGCGCCCATTGGTCTTGCCCCACTCCCGCACGCGCTGCGCGTCTGACCGGCACTTCTCCGGCACCGATGGATGATCCCAGCCCCACAGGAACGTGCCAGCCCGCGTGTTCAGTGTGCCGATAATCTGCACCGGCGCCGTCGCCACGATGCCGTTCGCCCGCGTGTAGGTGAACAGCCCACTCTCCAAATCCACGCTCCAGTTCGATCCTGTCTCGCCGAAGCCAAGGATTGTTCTTGCAGCCTCGGTCTTCAGTTGCAGCTCCGACATGGCCCGGGCCATGACCTCATCCGGCGTCATCACCCTTTCCCACTACGCCGGACGGACGGCAGCAGCCGCCCAGGCTGTCCGCGGCAACCCCCGTCGCCGCTTTATCTCGTATCGCCTACCCCGCCACCCGCTCCACATCCGCCCCACAGGCCGCCAGCTTCTCCTCCAGCGCCTCATACCCGCGGTCCAGGTGATACACCCGGTTCACGACGGTATCTCCCCGCGCCGCCAGCCCGGCCAGCACCAGGGAGACCGAGGCGCGCAGGTCCGTCGCCATCACGGGGGCGCCGGACAGGCCGCCGGGCACGCCGCGGATGATGGCCGACGCGCCGTGGACGTTGATGCGCGCGCCCATGCGGTTCAACTCGGGCACGTGCATGAAGCGGTTCTCGAAGATCGTCTCCGTCACCATTGAGGCGCCCTCGGCCACCGACATCAGCGCCATGAACTGCGCCTGCATGTCGGTGGGGAACCCAGGGTAAGGCTCGGTCATGGCGTCCACGCCGTGCAGGCCGTTCAGGCGGCGCACGACCAGCGCGTCCCCGTCCTCCGCCACCTCCACCCCGGCTTCCCGCAGGGTGCGGGTCACGGCGCCCAGATGAGTCAGGCGTGCGCCCAGCAGCCGGACCTCGCCGCCGGTGATAGCGGCGGCGCAGGCGTAGGTGCCGGTCTCGATCCGGTCGGCGACGATGGGATGGTGCGCCCCATGCAGCCGGGGCACGCCCTCGATCACCAGCTTGTCCGACCCGGCGCCGGTAATGCGCGCGCCCATTGCCGTCAGGCAGTCCGCCAGGTCGGTGATCTCCGGCTCCCGTGCGGCGTTGGCGATCTCGGTCCGGCCGTCGGCCAGGCAGGCTGCCATCAACAGGTTCTCGGTCGCGCCGACGCTGGCGAAGGGCAGGATGATGGTGGCGCCGCGCAGGCCGCCGGGGACGGCGGCGTGGATGTAGCCGGCTTCCAACCGGACGACGGCGCCCATCTGCTCCAGGCCTTTCAGGTGCAGGTCCACTGGACGAGTGCCGATGGCGCAGCCGCCGGGCAGCGACACCCGGGCCTCCCGCACACGGGCCAGCAGCGGGCCGAGCACCAGGATGGAGGCGCGCATCTTGCGGACGATGTCGTAGGGCGCCTCGGTGTTGGTGATCGGGCCGCCGATGGACAAAGTACGCCCTTCCGGCTCGCACGCGACGCCGTGCTGGGACACCAGGGCGGACATGGTGGCGATGTCGGCCAGGCGGGGCACGTTGCCCAGCACCAGCCGGTCCTCGGTCAACATGCCGGCGGTCATCAGCGGCAGCGCGGCGTTCTTGGCGCCGCCGATGGGGATGCTGCCGTGCAGCGGACGCCCGCCGCGGATGCGTATGCGGTCCATGCGCGCCCCTCCTACATCCGCGGCAGGGCGACGCCGCGCTGCCCCATGTACTTGCCGGCCTTGTCGCGGTAGCTGACCTCGGGCGGGCTGGCGCCCTGCAGGAACAGAAACTGGCAGATACCCTCGTGCGCATAGACGCGGGCCGGCAGCGGCGTGGTGTTGCTGATCTCGATGGTCACCTGGCCCTCCCACTCGGGTTCGAGGGGCGTCACGTTCACGATGATGCCGCAGCGGGCGTAGGTGCTTTTCCCCAGGCAGATCACCAGCACGTCGCGCGGAATGCGGAAGTACTCGACCGTGTGCGCCAGCGCGAAGCTGTTGGGCGGGATGGTGCAGGTTGGGCCGGTGCGGGTGACGAAGCTGTCGGGGTTGAAGTGCTTGGGATCCACCACGGCGCTGTCCACGTTGGTGAACACCTTGAACTCGTCCGCCACGCGGGCGTCGTAGCCGTAGCTGGACAGGCCGTAGCTGATGACGCCGTCACGCTTCTGGGTCTCGACGAACGGCTCGATCATGGCGTGATCGGTAGCCATGCTGCGTATCCAGTGGTCGGGCATCACGGGCATGGGCAGCGTTCCAGTTGGGCAGGCGGTGCGTCTAGCCCAGCCCGGCGGCGGCGGCAAACCGGTGGGAAGTCAGACGTCCTGCGGCAAGGTGCCGGGCGCGGGGGCTTGGCAAGCTGGGGCCTGACGGGCGCGGGCTTGATCTTTCCGGCGGCGCAGGTTTTCGCGCAGCGCTTCGGCTTCACGTTGCTTGCGGGCTTCGGCCTCCGCTCGGGCGCGTGGGGCGGCAAGTTCGGGCGGTAGGGCGGGCATGCCGGCATTGGGCCATTCCGGGGCGGGCAGCGTCAAGCAGCCGGTTCGTCGAAGGCGCCCCTGAAGCACACGTCGCTGCCGTTCGGGTCGGCATCGCCCCGCGTGGGGGTGCGCCCACGCAGGCGGAGGCGCCCGCTGTGGCGGCACCCACGCTGACCTGCTCTGCAGCAGGCTGATGCGACGTGCCATCGTCCACCATGGCTGAAATACGGGAGTGATGGCCCTCTGGCACCGGCTCGCGGAGATGCTGACCCAACTGCATTCAGGCCGTCTGCTAGACAAACGGTGGGAAGCATCGGGTCAAGACTTCTGCGAACCGGCGCGACAGGACTGCCGCTGACCGATATAGTATTCTGTTCCGACGTAGCGAGTGAGCCTGTCTTTATTGTATCGTAATAAATTTGGCCGAGTCAGCCGGATTGGAGAGAGTCTCAGCGCGCACAGATTGTGAACCACCTTCTCGTATTACATTTGAGATTTGTACGATTATTGATACAATATAGAGCGATATTTTGGTTGATGCATGAATTGCATCCCGTTAACATCATCTTGTCATTAATTTAGGACAGGAGTTGATGATGTTGCATCGTTTTGGCTTTGCTGCCGTCGTGGCCGTGCTAACTCTAGGCCCAGTTCAAGCAGCCCCGGTGAGCGTGGACGGCGTGGTGACCGCAGGCGAATACGTGAGTGTCGCTAACGTCGGCTACAGTCCCGCTGCGCCGGATAGCAACTTCGGCATCCCCACCAATCAGAGCAAGTATGTTGCTTACCAAATCTACCTGCAGCCGACTGCTGCCACGCCCGGTTTCGTGACCGGTGCCGTGAAGGCAGACCCTAGCCAGGGCGGAGCCTCGGCAGGTGCGTTCGCCAACCTCTACTTCGACCTGGACCGCGGCATGCGCTCCGGGTCCGATTTGGGTTTCGAGCTAAGCGCCGGGTCGCAGCGGGCGTTCGTGCCGGAGAACGGGACGGGGGCCACGGTCCAGAACATCACCGTCGTGGCCAGCGCCGATGGCCTGACGCTGGAGTTCGCCATCCCCGTCTCGGACTTCACCGGCCCCATCGCCGGACTGACCTACAACCCGGCCCTGACCTTCCCGGGCAACGGGGACAGCGTGCGGCTGAACCTCAGCCAGTCGTTCGGCTACTCGGTAGCCGGCGGAGCGGACTTCTATGGTGACGCGCGCCTGGGCATCGCGCCTGTTGCGACCGACGTGCCAGAACCGGCCACGCCGCTGTTGCTGGGTGCCGGACTGCTGGGCTTCGGACTGTTGCGCCGCCGCCGGGCCTGAAGCGTCGCCCCTGCACCTGGCATCGAGTGACGGGCGACGATGCTTGCCACAACTCCGGCCCGATGGTTCGTTCCCGGGCGTATCGCCAGCACTCCGCCCAAGCGCAACGGGCACGCGAGCTTGCGGGGCACCGGGGGCGGTTGCTGAAAGCCGTGTTCTCCCAGACCGCGGTCAGCACGATCGCGCTGGCGGCGGTGCCAAGCAGCAGCCCGTCCCGCGACGGCAGGCGGTCCTCAGGCTAGGTAACCCCTGACATTGGGACGCGGCAGGTCCGCCCAGGCGCGAGTCCCCGCAGACGTCTCGATGGTGACGAACTGGGCACCCTGCGCTCCAAGCGGCAAAGTTCCGCAGGCCGCGGCGGGACGCTGGATGCTGGCGTGCTGTCAGCCCACGACGGCGGACGGGCTAGAGCGTGATTGGTTCAGGCAAATGAACCAATCGCGCTCTAGGTCTTCGTTTTTGCCAGCATGTCATCGCTCAAGTTGGGCAAGCTGACGCGATCATGCTCTGGCAGGTGATGGCGGGTCGGTCGGCACCGAGCAGGAATGACCGAGATGGGGCGGGGGCCATACCCATCGGTAATGCTTATGCCAACCGTCCGCGCCCCTAATCACATATCATCCAGGCTCCAGCATGGCTCCTCGGCAGGAGCAGGGCAGGCACCCCTCGGCCCCGTCGCGCCCGCGACGCAAGACGCGCCTTGACACTTCGGAGGACGCTACCGCCATGTCCGCGTGCTGGACAGCGGACTTTCCTGTGTTGGATTTGTGCCAATCCGGCCTGCTCTGATCACGCTTCGCATCCACCGCTGCCCGCCACGGGGCTTGCGTCGGAGTCCCCCAGACGTTAGGTAAACCATGGCGGTAAGCCTCCGGCGCTGTTGTAGCTCAGTGGTAGAGCACTCCCTTGGTAAGGGAGAGGTCGAGAGTTCAATCCCCTCCAACAGCACCATCCTCCATTGGGTCAGCGGCCCGGCATCAGAACGCCCCCCGGAACCGATCCGGCAGCCGCCACAGCTCCTCCCCGGTCAGGGTCAAGTCCAGCTTGTATTGCTGATCCTCCCGCTCCGCGCGCGACGCCCGCAGGCGGTCCAGCCAGGGGCGCAGCGGCGGCGCACCCGGGTCCAGCCCGTTGTCCTGCCGCGGCAGCCCGGCGACCACGCGCACCATCCCCTCGAACTCCGAGTCCGGCACGCGCTGGTGGCTGTCGCAGTCGAGCGACGCGAACGCCTGCGCCCGGGTGCGCGCCAGCCGCCGCAGCCCCAGGTTCAGGTCGGCGTAGCGCATGTGCAGCAGATACAGCCGGTCCGTGACCAATGGTGCGTCGGAACTGTGGAAGCCCGGCGCCCACGTCACGGGCTGCCGCACCAGCGCCGGCTTGCACATGGAGGCCGCGAACCGCACCCACGCCCGCTGCGGCCCGAACGGCTGCACGGGGTCCAGCGCCGGCTCCTCGTCCGGCAAGTGCTGCACGTCCAGCCCGATGGCCGTCACCACGGGATGCGGCACGGCGGCGGCGTAGGCGCGCAAGTCGGGATACAGCGCCGGGTCGGCCACCAGCAGCTCGTCGGTGTCGGCGTGGATCACCGCATCGTAATCCCGCAGCAGCCCGGCCACCGTGTCCGCCACGAAGGCCGCCCGCCACGCCTCGTCCAAGGGGGAGCGCGGCAGGCGGTGCACCGGCACAGGCAAGCCGTCCGTGCTGCCGTCCTCCGTGCCGTGGTCAAGCACAAGGCAGTTCTCGGCCCCGACCTGGGCGGCATAGTGCCGCGCCCAGGCAGGCGCCCAGACCGGTTCGTTGTAGGCCATCGTAAGGGCTGCAAGGCGCATCCCGCTGGTATCGCCGCTGCGGCTTCGCGCGGCAAGGCGGGGCTGCTACACCCGCACCGGCAAGCAGAGGTCAACCATGGCGAACACGAGCGACACCATCCTACGCAAGGTCCTGGGCACCACGCTGCAGACCGGCGCCCTGCGCGCGGTGCTGCTGCTGGGCGCCTTCACCTTCGTGGGCGCGTTCCTGGCCTGGCTGATCCGTTAGCCGCGGACGCCCCTATGCGGCCCGGCGGCGCATCCGCATAAGGCCCAGCAGCGCCGGCGCGAGCAGCATCAGGGCCGCCGGCTCTGGCACTGGCGTCGGCGCCGTCAAGTCGTAGCCCAGCACGTCCAGCGCCGTGACGTCCAGCGGGGTGACATCCTGCTGGTTGCCGGGTGCCACGGCCGGGTTCATCAGGGCAGCCTTGCCGCCGCTGACCGTGCCCTGTAGCCAGTGGCTGGCCTGGTAGTCGGTCCCGGTCGAGAAGCCCGCCAGGCTGGTCGCGCCTCCGTCCAACGAAAAGTAGGCGCTGGCGCCCTTGGTGAAGCCCGGCGTGCCCGCAGCGCCGTAGCGGAACAGGTCTAGCACGTCCTTGGTCGTGGGAACGGTCCCGTCCAGGGCGGAGTCGAAGCCGAGCAGGTGCCCGATCTCGTGCGCGGCGATGCCGATCAAGTCGTAGGTGCTGCTCGTCAACGCGGCGCGGGTATCGGCGAAGTCGAAGCTGGAGTTGAACTCGATGGTGCCGTCCGACGCCGCGGCGCTGGCGGGCAGCACGGCCAGGGCCTTGGCCTCCGCCCGGGTCAGGTTGACGCTGGACGTCGGCACCGTCGCAGGCAGGTTCGCGATGGCCACGAGGTCATTGGCGCTTTTGCCGTCCGCTGAATAAGCCGTCCTGAACGCCGCGTAGCCGAGGTTGGTGAAGCTGGCCGCGGTCTGCCCCAGGATGCCGCCGCCGCCAGCCGGACCGAGGTTGCGGAAGCCGATGCCGACGTTGACGGTGATGGGATCAACCAGCACGGCCGACCACTCCGCCGCGCCGGCGCTGAACGCCGCAGCCTCGGACGGGGTCAGCGAGTCCCCGGCGATCTGCGTGAAGTTAAACGTCAGGGCCGCTGCGGGCGAAGCCAGCGCCATGCTGACGGGAACGGCGAGCAGGGCAAGGCGCAAAGACATCAGGCGAACTCCGGACACTGGCCGCGGAGCTACCACGGATTCCAGAGAAGCTGTCGCAGGAAGTTGTTAGGTTAGGTTAAAGCCTTAAGCAGGTGCCGTTGCGGCCTGCACGCCGCCGCGGCGGCCGATGAAGGCCACCATGATGCTCGCCGCCAGGCACAGCGCGCCTGCGCCCAGAAAGGCACCCATGTAGCTGCCGGTTCCTACCCGCGTCAGCCCCGCCGCCCACGCTGCCGACGCCGCGCCCAACTGGTGCGTCGCGGCGATCCAGCCGAACATCACCGGCGCGTTCTCCTCTCCGAAGCACTTTGCAGCCAACCGTACCGTGGGCGGCACGGTCGCGATCCAGTCCAGGCCGTAGAACACCGCGAACGCGCCAAGCGCCACAGGCCCCATCGCCGGGTCGAGCGCGAACGGCAGGAACACCAGGCTGATGCCGCGCAGCCCATAGTACCAAGACAGCAGCAGCCGGTTGTCCCAGCGGTCGGACAGCCAGCCCGACAGCGTCGTGCCCACCATGTCGAACACGCCCATCGCCGCCAGCAGCGTCGCCCCGGTCTGCAGCGCGAACCCGGCGTCCACGCAGGCTGGGATCAGGTGCGTGCCGATCAGCCCGTTGGTGCTGGCGCCGCAAACGAAGAAGCTGCCGCCCAGCAGCCAGAAGTCCCGCGACCGCAGCCCGGTGGCCAGCGCGCGGACGGCGCGCACCGCCGGGTTCACGGTGGGCACGACGCGCGGCACGACGGCGGCGGCGCCATAGGGCGGGATGCCCAGGTCGGACGGGCGGTCGCGCATGAAGGCCAGCACCGGCACGATCAGCAGCGCCGCCGCCGCCGCGACGGTGACGCTGACGGCCCGCCAGCCGATGGTGGCGTCCAGGTGCGCCAGCAGCGGCAGGAACAGGAGCTGCCCCGTCGCCGTGCTGGCTGTCAGCACGCCCACCACCAGGCCGCGCCGGGCGCTGAACCACCGGCTGGCCACCGTCGTCGCCAGCACCAACGCCGTGACTCCGCTGCCGCCGCCGACCACGACGCCCCACAGCAGCACCAGGTGCCAGGACGCCTGCATCAGCGGCGTCAGCGCGACTCCCGCAGACACCAGCACCAGCGCCGCGGCGATGGTGCGGCGCAGCCCGAACCGCTCGAACACTGCCGCCGCGAACGGCCCGGCCAGGCCATACAGCAGGATGTTGACTGCGACCGCGAAGCTGATCGTCCCGCGGTCCCAGTGGAACTCCTGCTCCAGCGGCACCATCAGCACGCCGGGAACGGAGCGGATGCCGGCGGCGGTCAACAGAACCAGGAAGGTGCAGGCGGCAACGATCCAGGCTGGGTGGAGGCGGCGGATCATGGGTCTTGCTCCGAGGCTTTGAGCTTACGATAGGCGCATATGCGCGTATAGGGCAACTGCGGAGGGTGCGGGACGGTCCCGCAACGGCAGCAAGGGACATCCGCGTCAGGGCCAGCGTAGCGCGGCAGTCCCCAGGGCGCCCGCAGGCCGGTCCCAGCGCATCGGCGCACCCTCGACTGCGCATGGCGGCTTGAGGCGGAGGGCAGGCCCCCAATCCGTAGCCTCCGTCGCCGGGGCGTAATCACCGGGGGATGCCAGGGCGAGCGGATGCTGGCCGCCCGGCGGCATGGACGCCAGCAAGGCGGCAGTGCGGGCCAGGGATGTGCAGGCGGCGCAGCTGCGTCCACCGGCCAGCCGTCCTGTCAAGCCGCGCACGGCGGCAGCAGCCATCAAGTAGCCGGCGGCATGGTCCAGGGCCTGCACGGGCAAGGGCGCGGGGCGGTCCGCGCCTGCCGCGCTCATCCCGGCGCTGGCGACGCCTGTGCTCATCTGCACCAAGCTGTCGAAGCCGCGGCGGCCCCGCCAGGGGCCGGACCAGCCGTAGGCGTTCAGCGACACCTCGACCAAGCCGGGACGCAGGCCCTGCCGGGCGCCGGCGTTGCCAACCAGATGGTCCAGCGCGCCGGGGCGGTAGCCGTGGACCAGCACGTCGGCGGAACGCAGGAGGTCCCGCCAGGTGTGCAGGCCATCCGGGCGCCGCAGGTCCAGGCGGGCGCAATGCTTGCCAAGGGTGACGCCGGGGAGGATGGCAGGCTCGTCCCAGTCCGGCGGATCCAGGCGCAGCACGTCGGCACCGAATCCGGCCAGGAAGCGCGTCGCCACCGGCCCCGCCAGCACGCGGGTCATGTCCAGCACGCGGATGCCGTGCAGGGGACGATGGGCCGGAACCGGCCACTCCGGGGCCGGGCCAATGCCGGCGTGGTCCCGGTGCAGCAAAGGCTCGGCCTGCACGGCGCGGCCTTGCGGGTGCGCGGCCCAGGCGGACGGGGTCCGCATCGCGGCGGCGCAGCCACCCACCTGGACGACGGCCGCCTCCAGCGCATCGGCCTCCCAGGCGCGGACGGCTTGGGCAACCGCGGCCCGGTCCTCGGCAACGCCGAGCACCCGCAGCGCCGCCGCGCGGTGGTGCGGGGCGTTGGTGTGCAGCCTGATCCAGCCGTCCCCCGCCCGGTAATCCCCGGCAACAGGGTCCCAGGCCGGCGGCAGCGTCCAGCCCAGGGGATGCAGAGAGTTGCCGAACCAGAGCGAGGCAAGCCGGCGGTCCACCGTGACGGCGGGGGCCGCGCCGTGGCGCGCATGGACCAGCTCGGCAACGGCCAGGGCCGCGGCGCCCACGGACGCAGCGGCCAGCTCGGTGACGGGGAAGATGGACGGGAGGCTGCCGACGCCGGTTTCCATGGCGGCGGCGGGCCAGCCGGGAGCGCCGCCGAGGGCTGACCAAAGCTGTGCAAGTGTTGCCTGGGCGGTGCTGGTCATGCTGCCTGCTTCGCGGCTCCGGGCGCCCCTGTCCAGCGCCGGGCTTCTGCGATGCCCGCCCGGACTGCCGCTGCAGCGCCCTAGCCGGACAGGGCGGGTGCAGCGTCCGGCAGCGCGGCCGGGTGCGTCAGCTCCTGCAGGATGGCCGGAGCGTGGCGGATGGCGAGGGAGTAGTGGCCCTCGTTGGGGATGATGCGGAGGGACATGCCGGGAATGGCTTCCAGCGGAGACAAGGCGTGCAGGGGAATCAGGGGGTCGTCGGCGCCGTACCAGACCGTGACGGGCACGCGTATGTCGCCGAAGGGCACGCCCCAGTCCCGGGCGTAGATCTCGGCGTCGGACAGGGCGCCCTGGACGCTGCGGCCGATGCCCTCCCGCCAAGCACGGCCCAGGCCGGCCAGCAGGGCGGGCGTCAGGCAGGCGCGGTCTGCCGGGGGCAGGCTGCTGCCGACCAGCGTGCGGGGCGTGACGATGCGCCGCCGCAGCAACGGGCGCAGCACGCTGAAGAGGCGGTGCGCCAGGACGGGGTGGCGCCCCAGGCGGAACAGCATGCCGATTCCCGGCGCGCGGGGATGCACGCCATGCGGCGGCGGCACCGGGCACACCATCGCCACGCCCAGCACGCGGTCGGGCAGCGCCAGGGCGCAGGCGGCGGCATAGGGTCCGCCGCCGGACAGCCCGACCACGTGGAACCGGGCGAGACCCAGTCGGTCGGCGACCGCGGTCACGTCCGCCGGCCAGTCCGCCAGGGTGCGCCCGCGCTGCGGCGCACTGCGGCCGTATCCCGGGCGGTCCAACGCCAGCAGCCGCACGGGCAGGTCCGGGATCAGCCCGGCCTCCAGCCGGGAGGCAGGCCAGCCGTGAAAGTAGAAGACGGGCGGGCCGGCGGGGTCGCCATATTCCTCGACCGCGATCAGCCGGCCATCGGGCAGGCGCACCGTCAGCGAGGGCGCCGCCGCCGGGCGCAGCCGGGTGCGGCTGGCAAGGCGCTTGAGGCCCCGGGACACCCGCAAAGAAAAAGGCCCGCCGAGGCGGGCCTTTACGGGAGCGTGCGCCGCCTCAAGCGGCAGGCTGCGCGGCGGCACGCTTGACCTGGCAGCGGAGCAGGCGGCGCTTCAGCACCTGCGCCTCCTCCGGCAGGTTGCGGTTGGGCGTGCCGAGCAGGAAGGAGTCGAGGCCGCCGTTGTGCTCGATGGTGCGGATGGCGTGGGTGGTCAGGCGCACGCGGATCGTAGTGCCCAGGATGTCCGACAGCATGGAGGTGTGCTGCATGTTGGGCAGGAAGCGGCGGCGGCTCTTGTTGTTGGCGTGGCTGACGTTGTTGCCAGACTGGACGCCCTTGCCGGTGAACTGGCAGCGACGGGACATGGTGCGATCCTAATTTAAAGCGCCGCCCTGAAGCTGGCTCCGGCGGTCAAGGCGGGGGTTATGCCGGGGCATGTAGAGGAGGTCAAGATGGCGCCAGCGTCTGGCCGGGACGGACCCGGGCTGTCCCGTCCCGGCCAGCCTGAAGGATACCGTCGGATTCGCGGCATCCCGCATTGACCGGTCGCCGTTGCGTTACCTTATCGAAATGCACGGCTGGCCGCTGGGCCGTGAGAGGACCGGTCTGGCAGGACTAAGACTTGCAGGACTCGCAGTATTTGATCCGGGTGGCGAAGTTTGCTAATCGAGAGTTAACAGCTTGTGTCTAAGGAGACCGCTGGTATGGCTCATCATCTCGCCTCCAAGCACGCGCCCAACCCGCCGCCCCGTCTGTCTCATGCTGCTGGACGCCACGGCTCGGCTGGCCTGGCGGATTTGCGCGCCCGGGCGTTCCAACGCCTGGCCAGCCACATGGACATCGGCTGGGACCTGGACGGCACGCTCATCAACCATCAGGCCGCCCCTGCCCTGCAGCGCTTCATCATGGCCACGCCGCACATCCGGCACGTGCTCGTCACCTTCCGCACGAAGCGGCAAGGCGCGCCGTGGGGGCTGCTGGCCGGCTACGCCAGCGGCATCGGCGCGGCCCACTTCGACCGCGTGCTGCACCTGCCGGAGGAGTTGTGCGCCGGCCTGTCCGAGGACACGGCGGCCCGGCGCGGCGGACGCTGGCCTTCGCTGCCGCCGTTGCCGCTGCCTTGGCGGCGCGCGGCGGACGCGGTCCACCGCACCTGGAAAGGCCACATCTGCCGGCAGGAGGGCATTACCGCCCTTGTGGACGACCTGACCAGCCTGGTGGCGGAGGGCTGCCGGCGACACGGAGTGGAGCTGTTCCACCCCTCGGACTTCCTGGCGGGCGCCTGACGGCCAGCAGGCCGGGTCGTCCATGCCTGCTGCCCCGGGCCGCCCAGCCTCTATCCCCGCGGCAGCAGCTTCTGCACCTCTGCCGTCACGTCCGCCAGAACTTGGTCGGGCGTTGCCTTCTGCTCGACGATGCGGGCCAGGTTGTCCACGATGGCCGTCGTGATGCGGACGCCGTTGCTGCCGGGGAAGGCGTACCAGGGCTGCATGAGCGGGATCTGCTCCATCGCCGGGCGGAACAGCGGATTCTCCCGGTAGAACGCGCCGAGGTAGCGGTCGTCGTTGAGCGTCAGCGTGTTGCTGGGCACGTAGCCGGTGCCGCGCACCATGATCGTCTGGCCCACCGGCCCCGCCGCGAACTGCATGAAGCGCCAGGCTGCCGCCTGCCGCGCCGGGTCCTTCGTCAGCATGACCACGGCGTTGCCGCCGGTTGGCAGCTTGCCGCCGGACGTAATGACCGGCATCCGCGCGGTCCGCAGTTCCACCCCCGGGCCGATGCTGCGCTGGAACTGGCCGATGTAGGCCGTGGTGCCCATGATCATGCCGAGCTTGCCAGCGTAGAACGCCTGGAACGCCGCATCCGTGGTCAGCGGCGGCATCTTGCCCTCCTTGACCATGCGGTCCAGCAGCTTGAGCGCCTGCAGGCCCTCCTGCCCGAAGGCGACGGTCTTCTCGTCGTCGGACAGCATCTTGCCGCCGTAGCCATAGAGCAGGGCGCTGAACATCCAGTCGTCGCCGGGCCAGCGGTAGAACATGCCGCTGATCCCGTCGCCCAGGGCCGCGATGGCGGCGGACAGCTTGATGACGCCGTCCCAATCCTTCGGCATGTTCTCGGGATCGCCGCCGGTCCGACGGACCAGGGCGGCGTTGTAATACATCACCGGGTTGCTGGCGCTGAACGTCAGCCCGACCTGCTTGCCGCCGACCTGCGCCAGCTCCAGGATGCTCCGGCTCCATCCCAGCGCCGCCGGGTCGCCCGCCTTGTCCAGGAAGGGCTTGAGGTCCACGACGATGTTCCTCTCCGCCAGGAAGCGCAGACGGTTCAGGCCCTGGAAGCTCACGTCCGGCAGCCCGCCCGCCGCGGCCTGGCGGATCACTTGCTGCAAGGCATCCTCGTAGGTCGGGCTGGGTGCGGGGAAGCGGACCGTCACATCGGGGTTGGCGCGCGTGAACTCGGCAGCCACCTGGTCCATCACGTCCTTGAAGAAGGCCGGCATGGGGTAGTGGACGATCAGCTCCGTGGCGCCCTGGGCGGCGGCGGGGCGGATGAACGGCAGGGCGAGCGGGGCGGCAAGCAGGGTGCGGCGGAGCATGGTGGTGTCCTTTGCGTGGTGGTTGGGGGTCAGCCCTTCAGCCCGGCGGTCGCGACGCCCTGGATGAACCGGCGCTGAGCCAGCAGAAACGCCGCGACCATCGGGGCCGTGGTGATGACGCAGGCGGCCATGAGGGCGCCGGTGTCGTTGCCGCCCTCCTCCGCCCGGAAGAACAGGACGCCCAGCGCCGGGGTCGCCATCGTCTGCGTCTGCACGACGATCAGCGGCCAGAACAGGTCGTTCCAGTGCGCGACGATGCTGAAGGTGGCGAAAGCCGTGGCGGTCGGCCAGGCGTTGGGCAGGATGACCCGCCAAACGATGCCCAGCTCCCCCATGCCGTCCAGCCTGGCCGCCTGGATCAGCTCATCCGGCATGGCCTTGAACGCCTGGCGGAACATGAAGATGGCGAACACCGACACCGCGAAGGGCGCCGTCAGCGCGGCGTAGCTGTCCAGCAGGCCCAGCTTGGCGAAGACGACATACAGCGGCAGCGCCGGCACATGGGCGGGGATCAGCAGGCCAAGCATGACGAGCGCGAACACCATTTCACGCCCGCGCCAGCGCAGCTTGGCCAACGCGTAGGCGCAGGGGACAGCGAACAGCAGCTGCAGCACGAGCAGCACCCCACAGACCAGCGCACCATTGAGCAGGAAGCGCAGCAGCGGCACCGCCGTCAGCGCCTTGCGGTAGTTCTCCCACCCATAGAAGCGCTGCGGCCAGAGCGTAAGCGAGGACTGGAAGATCTCGCCGCCGGGTTTGACGGAGGCGGAAAGCATGAAGATGTAGGGCGACAGGATGATCAGCGCGGCCAGCGTCAGCAGCGCCAGGCGGGGCAGGTCGTGCAAGAGGGGGCGGGGGGTCATGGTGTGACCGCGACGCTGCTGCTCCCTCTCCCTCCGGGAGAGGGTCGGGGTGAGGGAGGCAGCACGCACGGCGCCTGGTCACCTTGGAACCACATCCTGCGCTGTCCGAGCGCGCTCTGTGCGGCTTCCCTCACCCCAATCCTCTCCCGGAGGGAGACGGAGCGGGACACCGCTCTTCCGCTGCGAAGAGTGTCACCCCTCATCCGTAATGCACCCGCCGCTCCAGCACGCGCGTCTGCAGCAGCACCAGCCCCAGCACCACCCCCAGGAACACCGCCGTGATGGCCGCCGAGTAGCCGATCCGGAAGAAGGTGAACCCCTCCCGATATATCAGGTGCAGCAACACCTCGCTCGCCTTATTCGGCCCGCCCTGCGTCAGCGCCGCCACGGTGTCGAACACGCGCAGGCAGCGTATGGCGGTGATCGTCACCACGAACAGCGTCGTCGGCCCCAGCATCGGCCAGGTCACCAGCCAGAACCGGTCCCATGCCCGCCCGGCCCCGTCCGTCTCCGCCGCCGCCCGCAGCTCCGCGGGGATCGCCGTCAGCCCGGCCATGAACAGCACGACAACGTAGCCCAGGTTCTCCCACACCCCGATCAGGCACAGGGAGGTCAGCACCCATTCGGAGCTGCCGAGCCAGTTGATGGGCGCCACGCCCAGCACCCCCAGCAGCCGGTTCACCGGGCCGATGGTGGGGTGCAGCAGGTATTCCCAGGCCGTCGCCATCGCCACCAGCAGGGACACGACCGGCAGGAAGAACACAGCGCGGAACAGCACCCGCCCGCGCGTCCCGCCCTCGATTAGCAACGCCAGGCCCAGGCCCAGCAGCACGGACGCCGGCAGCACCGCGGCGACGTAGATCAGGGTGTTGCGGAGCGCGCCGCGGAAGCCGGGGTCGCGCAGGAGTTCGGCATAGTTGTCCAGCCCCACCCAGCGCAGCGGCGGCCCACCCAGCTCCAGGTCGGTCAGCGACACCGCCAGCAACGCCGCAGTTGGGGCCAGCAGCAGCACCCCCAGCCCAAGGACAGCCGGGCCGGCCAGCGCCCAGCCGGGTAGGCTGCCCCATGCGGCACGGCGCGGCGCTGCGTCGAGGACGAGGTCAGACATGATGGTGCTGTCCTTCCCCCTCTCCCTCCGGGAGAGGGTCGGGGTGAGGGAGGCAACGCAGCGCAACGCCTGCCAACCGTGGGCATGTCTCACGTCGGAAAGCACCGCGCTTGCGGCCCCCCTCACCCCGGCCCTCTCCCGAAGGGAGAGGGAGAAGGAAGCCTCCCATCTTCACGCGCACGCCATCGCGGCGCGCATCGCCATGCGCGTCCCGTCGGCGCCGAACAGCAGCACCCCAGACCAGTCCGCGTGCAGGCACGCCTGGTCCCCCGCCTGCACCCGCCCGGCCTCCGCCGCGGCCATGCGGGACACCAGCGCCTCCCCGGACAGGGTGCGGGCGTGGACCAGCACCTCCGCACCCAAGAACTCCACGTGTTCGACCAGCACGGGCAACCCAGCGGCTGCCAGCCGCAGCATCTCCGCCCGCAGACCCAGCACCACCGGCGTGCCCGGCGGCGCGGCGGCGTGAACTGGCAGCGTCGCTCCTGCCAGCGCCACGCCATCCGGCGCCGCCACCGCAGCCAGCGTGTTGATTCGCGGGCTGCCCAGGAACGCCGCCACGCGGAGGTCGCAGGGATCGTCATACAGCGCCCGCGGCGGCCCGATCTGCACGATGCGTCCGTCCAGCATCAGCGCGACGCGGTCGGACATCGTCATCGCCTCGACCTGGTCGTGCGTCACATACACCGTGGTCACGCCGGCCTGGCGGTGCAGCTCCACGATCTCCTTGCGGGTCTGGGCGCGCAGCTCGGCGTCCAGGTTGCTCAGCGGCTCGTCCATCAGGAAGGCCGCGGGACGGCGCACCAGGGCGCGGCCCAGCGCCACGCGCTGCCGCTGGCCGCCGGACAGTTGCGCCGGCCGCCGGTCCAGCAGGTGGCCGATCCGCAGCAGGTCCGCCGCCGCGCGCACATCCGCCAGGATGCTCCGCCGCCGCGCGCCCTGCCCCGGCACCAGCCGGCCCAGCAGCGGCATCCGCTCCAGCGCGCTCAGCCGGCGCATCGCCAGCGGCACCGCCATGTTCTGCGCCACCGTCAGGTGGGGATAGAGCGCATAGTTCTGGAACACCATCGCCACGTCGCGGTCCGCCGGGCGCAGCCGGGTCACGTCGCGCCCGCCGATGTGAATCTGGCCGGCGTCCGCCGCCTCCAGCCCTGCCAGGATGCGGAGCAGCGTCGTCTTGCCGCAGCCGGACGGACCCACCAGAGACAGGAACTCGCCCGGCGCCAGCGTGGCCGACACGCCGCGCAGCACGGGCGCGGCGCCGAAGCGCTTCTGCACGCCCTCGATGCGGATGCCGTCCATCATCCCGGATACAGCTTCGGGCCGACTTCGTGTATGTAGGGCCGCTCCATCCCGTCAGGGACCACGAGGCGGGTGACGACGGTGTCATCCCCAAACTCGTGAACCAGGAAGCCGCAGGTGCGGTCCCCCGGCAGGCCCGCCTGATCCGCCATCCGGACGACGAAGGCGACCGACGGCGCCCAGGCATAGCGCACAGGGCCGCGCATCTCTTCCCGGTGCAGGTGCAGGTGGCCGGATGCGACCAGGCGCAGCGCGGGATGCGCCATGACGGCGTGCAGCGGCGCGCGGGCAAAGGGCGGGACGGACCAGTAATCGAATGCGGCCTCCGCCGGGTCGGCGGCGAAGAAGGGCTTGTGGATGAACACGGCCAGCCGGCGCTCCCCCAGGGTGTCCAGTGCGTCCGCAATCATGCCGGCCTGGACCTCTGCCTCCGGGTGGGCACCCATCACCTGGCTGTTCAGGCCCAACAGGCGCCAGCCGTCCTGGTCCTCGACCCACCAATCCCGGCCGAGATGGCGGCGGAAACGGTCCAGGCGGGCGTCGTCCACCGGCTGCTTCGGCGCACGCTCGGGATGGTCGCCCACGTCGTGGTTGCCGGGGACGCACAGCACCGGGCCGGGCAGCCGCGCATGGGACGCCGCGGCGAAGGCCAGGTCGGCATCCCCGCCCGCGCCGTCCAGCGAGGCGTCGCCGGTATGCACGATCACGTCCGGACGCAGCCCGTCCAGGGCCGCTGCAACCCGGCTGAAGTTGGCGCGGAACAGGGGAGTGCCGGCCCCCAAGTGGGTGTCGGAAATCTGGGCCAGGGTGAATGACATCGCGGGGTGCCTACCTTGAAAACCGTTACGCTGGCATGACGGGCAGGTGACGGTTCGGAGTCAAGCCGGAAGGCACCTGCTCCCTGCTCCCTCAAAAAAAGGTCGGGGCAAGGGGCCTTGGCCGCGGCGCAGGGCGCTGGCGCTACAGCGGCGCCACGCCTTCTTGGACTGGAAGAGGCGGCCCTCAAAAGCCCCTTCACCCCGGCCCTCCCTCGGAGGAGGAAGGAGGAGCAAACCTCCTATTCCGGCGTGTAGCGCCACACGCTCGCTGGCGGCAGGTTCAGCGGCGTCCAGGCTTCGCGCTTTGCCACAAGGCCATGCTTGCGCGCCGGCAAGGGGGAAGTCGCGCAGTAGCTGTAGTGCAGGAACCCTCGCCCCGGCGCCACAGCCAGCATCGCGTCGATGAACCGCCTCTGCTCGGCCAGGGGCAGCAGCACCAGCGGGATGCCGCAGATCACCGTGCCGACCCGCCCGTGTCGTGCGGCGGGCAGCAAGTCCGGCAAGGCGCGGGCGTCGCCGGCCACCACCTCCACCCCGGGCAGGGTGGCGCGCAGGTGGGCGGCCATGCCGGGCACGATCTCGATGACCGTCAAGCGCTCGGGCGGGACGCCGTGAGACATCAGGGCGCGGCTTATGACGCCGGTGCCGGCGCCCAGCTCCACCACCCACTCGTCGCCGATGCGTCGCACCTGGGCCGCGACGCGCCGGCACAGCGCCGGGGAGGACGGCACGACCGACCCCATCTGCAACGGGTTCGCCAGCCACCGCCGCAGGAACAGCGCCACGCCCGACCCGGCGGATCCTGCGCTGGCGTTGCTGCTGACCGCCCCGGATGATCCCTGCCCCACTGCAACGTCCCCGTCACTGAACCGAAGCCGGGCATAGCGGACCGGGCGCACGCTGCCGAGGCAGGCAGGCGTGAAGCTTTCGTTGCAGCAAGACACCTGCTCCGCCATGCGCCTGCTCCGCCATGGGATGAAGCAGCGCAGCGCCCTCCAGCGGCAGGCGCCCAAGCGTTATGCCCCGCCGCGACGGATGGCACTGGCGTTGGTTCATCCTGCGAAGCAGGTGCCCCCTGCCCTCAGTCCCGCAGCGCCAGCGCCTCCTTCACGTACGGGTTCGTCCGCCGCTCCGTCCCCACGGTGGACCCTGGCCCGTGCCCGCACAGGAAGGCCATCCCGTCGCCCAGCGGCATCACCTTGTCCCGGATGGAGCGCAGCAGCAGCGGCCCGTTGCCGTAAGGAAAATCGGTGCGCCCGACCGACCCCTGGAAGATCACGTCCCCCACCAGCGCGAATCCTGCCGCCTGCTGCACATAGATCACGTGCCCCGGCGTGTGCCCCGGCGCGTGCAGCACGTCGAAGCGGTGCGCGCCCAGCATCACGTGCCCCCCGTCCTGCAGCCAGCGGTCCGGGCGGACGGCGCGGGCGTCCATGATGCCGAAGCGCGGCCCGGCCTCCGGCAGGCCGTCCAACAGGAAGGCGTCGCGCTCGTCGGGGCCGAGCAGCTCGGCGCCGGGCAGCGCCTCGCGCAGCGCCGCCGCGCCGCCCGCGTGGTCTATGTGGCCGTGGGTCAGCAGAATCAGGCCGACGTGCAGCTTGAGGCTGGCGATGGCCTCCAGGATACGCGGCACGTCTCCGCCCGGGTCCACGACGGCAGCCTGCATCGTCGCGTCGTCCCAGATCAGGGCGCAGTTCTGCTGGATGGACGTGACGGGGATGATGGCAGCCTGGAGCGGCATGGACGGTGGTTCCTCAATGCAGGCAGGGATGGGGGACGGCGGGCCGGGGCGCGTCAAGCCCCGGGCAGGCGCACACGGCCGCTTTCCCCGTGCCGACCGGGGCGGCTTCGCCCATCGTGCGGCCCTCCATGACGGGGCGGCACCGTGGGAAGCACCACGGATGCAGGACACCGTTGTCAGTTTCCCACCCATTCCCGCCCAAGATGACGGCGGGCCTGCCACGACCCTTGCGGACCCGCACCCTTTCATCCAGCCTCTCCCGCAGCACGGACGCAAGGACCATCCCTGGAGAGGCCCCGCATGACCATCCTCGTCGCACGCCGCACCCTCGCACTCGGCGCCGCCGCCCTCGCCATGCCCAGCATCGCCCGAGCGCAGTCCGGCGACACCATCAAGATCGGCGTCATGACCCCGCTGACCGGCCCGGCGGCAGAGGCCGGCAAGCTGCAGCAGAACGGCATCCGGATCGCGCTCGACGACGTCAACCGGAAGGGCGTGCTGGGCCGCAAGCTGGAGATCGTGACGGAGGACGACCAGACCACCACGCCGGGCGCCGTCCAAGCCTACGCCCGCCTGGCGTCGCGCGCGGACATCCCCGCCGTCATCGGCCCGATTCGCAGCGGCCAGGTCAACGGCTTCGCCGCCGACGTTCTGAAGGCCGGCAGGCCCATGCTGTTCGGCGGCACGGACCCGACCCTGACCAAGCAGGGCAACCCCTGGCTGTTCCGCTGCCGCCCCAGCGACGCCTACTCCGGCACGATCATTGCCGAGTTCGGATTCGGCCAGTTGCAGAAGCAGCGGTGGGCGGTCCTTTTCGCCAACGACGCCTTCGGCATCAACGGCTCCAAGGCACTCCTGGCGGCATTGCGGGAGCGCAGCATCACTCCCGTGCTGACGCAGGGATACGCCAACCAGACAACCGACTTCGCCGCCATCGCGCAGGCAATCCAACAGTCGGGCGCGGACATCCTGGGCACCTACTGCA
This sequence comes from uncultured Acetobacteraceae bacterium, assembly GCA_964250755.1. Lineage (GTDB taxonomy): Bacteria > Pseudomonadota > Alphaproteobacteria > Acetobacterales > Acetobacteraceae > DASWOJ01. The sequence continues at coordinate 56,496 of CAXUHB010000017.1, forward strand.
CGTTCGAGGGGGACCTGGGCGTGTTCGCCCCGCAGCTGCGCCAGGCCGGCGTCACGATCCCCTGGGTCGGGTCACCCAGCATCGTCAACAACACCGCGCTCAGGCTGGCCGGCCCGGCGCTGCACGGAACCTATGGGGTGGCGGACTACGCCGTGGAGGGAACCCTGGCCTCCACCGTATTCGCCCAGAAATACCAGGCGCTCTACAACGCGCTGCCGGACAACCAGTCCTCCTACGCGCATGACGCCGTTCTGTTGCTGGCCCGGGCCATGACGGATGCGGGCGGGACCGAGCCGGAGAAGCTGCGGGCGGCGTTGGCCGCCATCAAGGGATTCGCCGGGGCCGAGGGCGAATACAACTTCGACGCCAACGGCGACGGCCTGCGCGGCTACAACATTGTCCGAAACGACGGCGGCAAGGTCGTGTTCTCCAGCCGGATCGAGGTGGAGCCTTGAGCGCCGGGACAACGCGCACCTGACTCCTTTGCGCGCCAGCCTGCCCTGCGCGGCACGGGGGCGGCGGCCGCAACGCAACGGCAGCCACTTGCGGAGCCGCACCGTTTCATCCAGCCTCCCCGGAAATCCGGGCCACAAGGCTCACCCTCTGGAAGGAAGCCGTCCATGACAACGCCCGTCACACGCCGCACCCTTGCGCTTGGCGCCGCCGCCCTCGCCCTGCCCGGCATCGCCCGGGCGCAATCCGGCGGCGACACCATCAAGATCGGCGTCATGACCCCGCTGACCGGCCCGGCGGCGGAAGCCGGCAAGCTGCAGCAGAACGGCATCCGGATCGCGTTGGACGCCGTCAACGCGAAGGGCGTGCTGGGCCGCAAGCTGGAGATCGTGACGGAGGACGACCAGACCACCACGCCGGGCGCCGTCCAAGCCTACGCCCGCCTGGCGTCGCGCGCGGACATCCCCGCCGTCATCGGCCCGATTCGCAGCGGCCAGGTCAACGGCTTCGCCGCCGACGTTCTGAAGGCCGGCAGGCCCATGCTGTTCGGCGGCACGGACCCGACCCTGACCAAGCAGGGCAACCCCTGGCTGTTCCGCTGCCGGCCCAACGACAGCTACTCCGCCAAGGTAATCGCCGAGTTCGGCGTGGGCGAGCTGAAAAAGCGGAAATGGGCCGTCGTGTTCAGCACCGACGCCTTCGGCACCAACGGCTCCAAGGCGCTGGAAGCGTCCTTGAAGGACAAGGGGATCACCCCCGTCCTGATGCAGGGCTACACCAACCAGGCCAGCGACTACACTGCCGTCGTGCTGGCGGTGCGCCAGTCCGGCGCCGACATCCTGAGCAGCTACTTCACGTTCGAGGGCGACCTGGGCATCTTCGCCCGGCAGTTGCGGCAGTTGGGCGTGCGCATCCCCTGGGTCGGGTCGCCCAGCATCGTCAACACGACGGCGCTGAACCTGGCCGGCCCCGCGCTGTTCGGCACCTACGGAGTCGCGGATTACGCAGTGGACGCCACGCCGGCGTCCAAGGCGTTCGCAGACAGGTACCTGTCGCTCTACAAGGCGCTGCCGGACAACCAGTCCTCCTACGCACACGACGCCGTGCTGCTGTTCGCGCGCGCCGCGGCGGACGCGGGCGGGACCGAACCGGGCAAGCTGCGGGCGGCGCTGGCGGCCATCAAGGGATTTGCCGGGGCCGAGGGCGAATACAACTTCGACGCCAGCGGCGACGGCCTGCGCGGCTACAACATCGTCAAGAACGAGAACGGCAAGGTGGTGTTCGACCGGCGGATCGAGGTGAAGGATTAGAAGATGAGCCGCTCGCTGCTCCCTCTCTCTCCGGGAGAGGGCCGGGGTGAGGGAGGCCTCAAGTGCCGTGGTGGCCCATGCGGGGGCAGAGTGAGCTTGCACACGGACGGTTTGTGCGTGCGGCCTCCCTTACCCCGGCCCCCTCCCGGAGGGAGAGGGAGAAGGCGGCCTTCCACTGCACCCCGTCCATGAGCCTCATCCCCCAACTCTTGTTCACCGGCCTGGGCATCGGCGCCATCTACGCCCTTGTGGCGTTGGGCTTCGTGCTGCTGATCCGCGCCGCCAGCGTGGTCAACTTCGCCCAAGGCGAGTTCTCCATGCTGGGAGCCTACCTGATGGTCATCCTGGCCGGGGACCTGGGCGTGCCCTATCTGGTGGCGCTGCCGGTGGCGGTCCTGGTCATGGCCGGGTTCGGCGTGCTGTTCGCAGGCGCGACGTACTGGCCGCTGCGCCACCGGGGGCAGTTGCCGGTCATCATCAGCACCATCGGCGCCAGCATCTTCCTGGCCAACTTCGTGCTGGTCGCCTACGGCCCCAGCCCGCAGGTGTTGCCGGGCTTGTTCGACAACCCCGGATTTGAGGTCGGCGGCGTGTTCATGGACAGCCAATACCTGTCCATCATCGTTGCCGCCGTGGCATTGGTGCTGCTGCAGTACTTGATCTTCGAGAAGACGCTGCTCGGGAAGAAGCTGCAGGCCACCAGCCAGGACAAGGAGATGGCGAGCCTGCTGGGCATTCCCGTCGCGCTGATGGTGCTGATCACCTTCGGCTACAGCGCGGCGCTCGGCGGGCTGGCCGGCATCCTGGTGGCGCCGGTGCTGTTCGTGTCGGTGGGGATGGGGGCGATCATCTCGCTGAAGGCGTTCGCGGCCAACATCATCGGCGGCTTTGGAAACATTCCCGGCGCCATCCTGGGCGGGCTGGCGCTGGGCGTGGTGGAGACGTTCGGCGCGGCCTACATCAGCGTGCCCTACAAGGACGCCTTGGCCTTCGGGTTGCTGCTGCTGTTCCTGCTGGTGCGGCCCCAAGGGCTGTTCGGCGAGAAGATCGCGGAGAAGGCGTGATGTCCCGTCCCGTCATTGCGAGCCGCTTGCGGCGCGGCAGTCCAGGAGCCGCGAGGACCAACGACTGCTCTGCGCGGACTCTGGATTGCCGCGTCGCTGCGCTCCTCGCAATGACGATCCTGCACGCTGCATGAGCGCCACCGCTCTCCCCGCCGCCGTTCCCCGCGTCGTCCATGCCCGCGCCTGGCGTGGGCTGCCCGGCCTGGCGCTGGCCGTCCTTGGAATCCTGGCGGTGTCCGCGTTGCTGCCCACCCAGGGCTACATTCTCAACATCCTCATGCAGGCCGCGACGCAGGCGGTGGCCGTCACCGGGTTGGTGGTGGTGCTGGGCTACTGCGGGCAGATTTCCCTGGCGCAGGCCGCGTTCTTCGGGCTGGGCGCCTATGGCGTGGCGCTGGGCACCACCGACTACGGGCTGCACTTCTTCGTGGCGCTGCCGCTGGGCGTCGCCGCCGCGCTGCTGTTCGGGGTGCTGCTCGGCCTCGCCAGCCTCCGCCTGGGCGGGCACTACCTGGCGATGGTCACGATCTCCTTCCAGCAGATCCTGACCCTCGTGCTGACCAACTGGATCGGCCTGACGCACGGGCCGGACGGCGTGCGCGGCATCGCCCGGCCCAACGTGCCCGGCCTGCGGCTGGAGGCCGGGGACCGCTACCTCACGTTCTGCCTGGTGGCGTTGGCCATCGTCACCTGGGTTGTGTGGCGGCTGAAAACGACGCGGCTGGGCCGGGCCATGCAGTCCGTGCGCGACAACGAGATCGCGGCCAGCACCTGCGGCATAGACGTGCTCCGCACCAAGGTCCTGGCGTTTGCCATCAGCGCGGTGCTGGGCGGCATCGGCGGCGGGCTGTATGCCGGCGCGCGCGCCTACATCAGCCCGGACGAGTTCAGCTTCGCCGAGAGCATCGTCATGCTGACGATGGGGCTGCTGGGCGGCATCGCCTCCCCGTTCGGGGCGCTGCTGGGCACGGGGCTGCTGGTGATCCTGCCGGAGTGGCTGCGCTTCCTGCGCAACGTCTATCTGGCGGTCTATGGCGCGGCGGTGATCCTCATCATGGTGTTCCTGCCGGAGGGGCTATGGGGCTTCACCAGCCGCTTGCGCCGGGCCGCGCCGGCCATCACGGGCGATGTGCCGCCGTTGCCGTTGCTGGCCCAGCGCGGCACGGCAACGTCCGAGGTCGTGCTGGGGATTGAGGGCCTGGCGAAGCACTTCGGCGGCCTGCGTGCGCTGGACGGGGTGGACCTGCAGGTCCGCCGCGGCACCGTTCATGCTCTGATCGGGCCGAACGGGTCGGGCAAGAGCACCTTCATCAATGTCGCCACCGGCCTGTATCGCCCCACCGCCGGGCGCATCACCCTGGCCGGACGCGACGTGACCGCCACGTCCCCGCACGAGCGCACCCGCGCCGGGCTGGCCCGCACCTTCCAGAACATCCGCGTGTTCCGCGGCATGACGGTGCTGGAGAACGTGATGGTCGGCGCCGAACGCCCCGGCAACGACATCGCCGAGCAGCCCGCCCTTGTGGTCGAACGCGCCCTGGCCGCCCTGGATTTCGTCGGCCTGCGCGCCGACGCCGGACGTCCCGTCGGCACCCTGTCCTACGGAATGCAGCGCTACGTGGAGATCGCCCGTGCGCTCGCCGGCAACCCGGCGGTGGTGCTGCTGGACGAGCCGGCGGCCGGCCTGAACCTGACCGAGAAGGGCGAGTTGGGCGCCCTGCTGCGCCGCTTGAAGGGCCACGGTCTGACCATCCTGATCGTGGACCACGACATGACCCTGGTGGAGCAGGTGGCGGACCACATCACCGTGCTCAACTTCGGCCGCCGCATCGCCGACGGCACCCCGCGCGACGTGCTGAGCCACCCCGACGTGATCGCCGCCTACCTGGGAGAGCCGCAGAGTGCCGCTGCTTGAGATGTCCGGCCTAACCGCCCGCTACGGCGCGGCCCCAGTGCTGAAGGACCTGTCCCTGGTCGTTGAGGAGGGGGAGATCGTCGCTTTGCTGGGCAGCAACGGCGCGGGCAAGAGCACGACCTTGCGGACCATCAGCGGCCTAGTGCCGAACGTCGCCGGGCGGCTGGTGTTCGCCGGGCAGTCCCTACTGGGCATGAAGCCGGAGGCCATCGTGCGCCTGGGCGTCGCCCACGTGCCGGAGGGCCGGCGGGTGTTCCCCGGCCTCACTGTGCGGGAGAACATCCTGCTGGGCGCCAGCAACCGCCGCGGTGTGGCCCGGCGGGCATTGGAGTCTGAGGCCGATGACATGCTGGCCTTTTTCCCCGTCCTGCAGCCGCTGCAGCACGCTCTGGGCTGGACCCTATCCGGTGGCCAGTTGCAGATGGTCGCCGTCGCGCGCGGCCTGATGGCCAAACCCCGTTTGCTGTTGCTGGATGAGCCTTCGCTAGGCTTGGCTCCGCTGGTGGTGCAGCAGGTGTTCCGCATCATCAGCGAGATCAGGCGTCGCGGCACGACGGTGCTGCTGGTGGAGCAAAACGCCCACATGGCGCTGTCCGTTGCCGACCGCGGCTACGTGCTGGAAACCGGCACGCTGCTGGTGAGCGGCCCGCCAGCAGACCTATGGAGCAATCCAGATGTGCGGGCAGCCTACCTGGGCGGAAAGGTCACAGCCAGAACTTGACGTCAGCCTGCGTGATCCTGAAACCACGATAAGCTGCACCGGACTGCTCGAACGACTCCACCGCCCCTGTAGTATCCTGCACCGTGGAGCCGGTCGCTGCCGGCTTCACGGTGCAGTCTTGAACACGGCGCGGCAGGACTACGCTGCCTGCTGGTCCTCGTCGCCCGCCGTCTCAGGGCGCGGGCCGCTGTCCTGGCCCTTGGCCGTGGGATCGCGGTCCACCAGTTCGATCACGGCCATATCGGCGGCATCGCCGTAGCGCACGCCGGCACGCAGCACACGGGTATAGCCGCCGGCCCGGGCCTTGTAGCGGTCGGCTAGTGAGGAGAACAGCTTCCTGACGATCACCTCGTCCTGGAGCTGGGCGTAGGCCTGCCGCCGCGCATGCAGGTTGCCGCGCTTGCCCAGCGTGATCAGCTTCTCCGCCACCGGACGCAGCTCCTTGGCCTTGGGCAGCGTCGTCGTGATCTGCTCATGCTTAATGAGCGCGACGGCCATGTTGCGGAACATGGCCAGGCGATGACTCGATGTGACGTTCAGTTTGCGGCCGGATACACCGTGGCGCATGGCTTGTTACCCCTAATCTGCTGCTTAGAACGGCTCGTCGAGCCGCTTGGCCAGGTCCTCGATGTTCTCCGGTGGCCAGCCCGGCACGCTCATGCCCAGGGCCAAGCCCATCGCCGTCAGCACTTCCTTGATCTCGTTCAGCGACTTGCGCCCGAAGTTCGGGGTGCGAAGCATCTCCTGCTCTGACTTCTGCACAAGGTCGCCGATATAGACGATGTTGTCATTCTTCAGGCAGTTCGCGCTGCGGACCGACAGCTCCAACTCGTCCACCTTGCGGAGCAGGTTGCGGTTGAACGGCAGGTCATCCTGCAACTCTTCGGACCGGGCAAGTTGCGGGTCGTCGAAGTTGATGAACAGCTGCAGCTGGTCCTGCAGGATGCGCGCGGCGAGAGCCACGGCGTCCTCGGGCGTCACGGCGCCGTTGGTCTCCACTTGCAGCAGCAGCTTGTCGTAGTCCGTCACCTGGCCCACGCGGGTCGGCTCAACCTTGTAGGACACGCGCTTGACGGGGGAGTAGATTGCGTCAATCGGGATCAGGCCGATGGGCGCATCCTCTGGCCGGTTCGCCGCGGCGGGGACGTAACCCTTGCCGAGATTGACCGTGAACTCCATGCCGAGCTTCACGCCCTCGTCCAGGGTGCAAATCACCAGGTCGGGGTTCATCACGTCTATGTCGTGGCCGGTCTGGATTTGCCCGGCCGTGACCTCGCCCGGGCCGGTCGCAGTCAGGACCATGCGCTTGGGCCCTTCGCCGTGCATGCGCAGCGCAAGCTGCTTCACGTTCAGGACGATGTCGGTCACGTCCTCGCGCACGCCGGGGATGCTGCTGAACTCATGCAGCACGCCGTCAATCTGCACGGCCGTGACGGCTGCGCCCTGCAAGGACGACAGCAGCACGCGGCGGACGGCGTTGCCCAGCGTCATCCCAAACCCGCGCTCCAACGGCTCGGCTACAACGGTTGCGATGCGGTGCGGATCGGACCCCGGCTCGACATCGAGCTTCTCGGGCTTGATCAGCGACTGCCAGTTTCTCTGGAGAACCATGGTTCACTTCCAACGGGGATAAGCGGCACCGCCAGGGGTGCATCCCCTGAGGCGGCGCCGGTCGGTCAGCCTCCGGTCTTAGACGCGGCGGCGCTTGCGCGGGCGGCACCCGTTGTGCGGGATCGGAGTCATGTCGCGGATGGCGGTGATGGCGAAGCCCACGGCCTGCAAGGCGCGCAACGCACTTTCCCGGCCGGAGCCGGGACCGCTAACCTCGATCTCCAGGGTCTCCATCCCATGCTCGCGCGCTTTGCGACCAGCATCCTCGGCGGCGACCTGGGCGGCGTAAGGCGTGCTCTTGCGGCTGCCCTTGAACCCCTGCATCCCGCTGCTGGACCAGGCGATGGTGTTGCCCTGTGCGTCGGTGATGGTGATCATCGTATTGTTGAACGTGGCGGCGACATGCGCCACGCCTGCGATGATGTTCTTGCGCTCTTTCTTGCGGGGACGCGCGGTGGCGGTCTTCGCCATATGAGGTGATCCTGTTCTTCTAGGCCGCGGGGCGGCTGGGCTGGGCCGCGATGCGGCGGATGGCGTGCAGCAGCCGGACGGCTACTTCGTGACCTTCTTCTTGCCGGCAATGGCCACGGCCTTGCCCTTCCGGGTGCGGGCATTGGTGTGCGTGCGCTGGCCATGGACAGGCAGGCCGCGGCGATGGCGCAGGCCGCGGTAGCAGCCGAGATCCATCAGCCGCTTGATGTTCATCGCGACTTCACGGCGCAGGTCGCCTTCGACGCGGTAGTCTTTGTCTATCGTCTCGCGCAGCCGCAGAACCTCGTCGTCCGAGAGTTGGTTCACCCGGCGGTCGTCGGGGATGCCCAGCTTGGTGCAGATGTCCACCGCGTTGGACGGGCCAATACCGTAGATGTAGCGGAGGCTGATCAGCACCCGCTTGTTGGTGGGAATGTTCACGCCGGCGATACGGGCCACGCTTGGTGCTCCTGGTCATGCAGGTGCGTGGCGGCAATCCGCGCGGCACCGGCTGATGGTCTGGACCCCTGCTCGCGTCAGCGCTGGAGGCCCGGGAATTGGGCATCTGCCCGGCCCCGTGATGGAGCAAGGCGAAGGGCGCGGACTATACGGTCCGCACCCCCTTTGTCAATGCGTCACGGTCAAATTTGCGTGTTGGCTGGTGCAGGTGTCTGGGCGGCATGGGACAGCGCCGCTTCCAGGTCGCGCGTCACCTGGTCCACATGCGCCATGCCATCCACCGTGATCAGCCGCCCGCTGTCGCGGTAGTGCGGCAGAATGGGAGCGGTTTGGCTGTAGTAGGCATCCAGCCGGGCCGACACCGTCTCCCGCCGGTCGTCGGCGCGGCGGACGAACTCATGGTGACCGCACACGTCGCAGGTACCCGCGACATGCGGTGGCTTGTTGCGGTCGTGGTAGCCGGCACCGCACTTGGCGCACGTGAAGCGCCCGGCGATGCGGTCCACCAAAGCCTCGTCGTCCACTTGCAGCAGCACGACCGCGTCTATCCGCATCCTGGTCCGCGCCAGCATCTCGTCCAGCGCCACGGCTTGCGGGACGGTGCGGGGAAAGCCGTCCAGGATGAAGCCGCCCGCGCAGTCGGGCTGATGGATGCGGCTGTCCAGCATGGCGATGATGAGGTCATCAGGCACCAAGCCGCCTGCCTCCATGATCGCTTTCGCGCGCTGGCCGACCTCGCTGCCCGCCTTGACCTCTGCCCGCAGCATGTCGCCCGTGGAGATTTGGAGCATCCCATGGGTCTGCTCCAGCCGCTTGGCCTGTGTGCCCTTGCCTGCGCCAGGGGGGCCGAGCAGGATCAGGTTCATCGGACGCGTCCCTTGACGCGGTTCTTTCGGATCAGGCCCTCGTATTGGTGCGCCAGCAGATGCGACTGTATTTGCGTCACCGTGTCCATCGTGACGGACACGATGATCATCAAGCTGGTGCCGCCGAAGTAGAACGGCACCCGATACTTGCTGATGAGTATTTCCGGCAACAGGCAGACGATGCAGAGGTAGATCGCACCCACGGTCGTCAGCTTGCCCAAGATGGTGTCGAAGTAGGCGGCGGTGTTGGCGCCAGGCCGCACGCCGGGAATGAATCCGCCATACTTCTTCAAGTTGTCCGCGGTCTCCACCGGATTGAACACCACCGCGGTGTAGAAATAGGCGAAGAAGATGATCAGCGCGCAATACACCAGCATGTATAGCGGCTCGCCATGCCCCAGCTTCGCCCCGACCCAGGCCAGCCAGGAATCCGGGTTGTTGCCCGAAAACCCGGCGATGGTCGCAGGGATCAGCAGGATCGAGCTGGCGAAGATCGGCGGGATCACCCCTGCGGTGTTGACCTTCAGCGGCATGTGCGTGCTGTCGCCACCGAACATGCGCTGGCCAACCTGGCGCTTGGGATATTGTATGTTGACCCGGCGCTGCGCCCGCTCGACGAACACTACGAAGGCGATCACAGCCACGGCGATCAGCAGGAACGCGAGCACGAAGATGGGGGACAACTCCCCTGCCCGCCCCTTCTCCAATAGGGACACCAGCGCGTGCGGCAGGTTGGCGACGATGCCCGCGAAGATGATGAGGCTGGTGCCGTTTCCAACTCCGCGCGTCGTGATCTGCTCCCCAAGCCACATCAGGAACATCGTCCCGCCGACAAGCGTAATGACGCAAGACATGCGGAAGAACAGACCGGGATCAATCACGGCGGCGCCTGACCGGCTCGTGATGTTCTCCAGCCCGACGGCCATGCCGTAGGACTGCACCAGGGCGATCAGCACAGTCAGGTAGCGCGTGTATTGGTTCAACTTCTTGCGCCCGCTCTCGCCCTCTTTCTTGAGCGCCTCAAGCGAGGGCACGGCAGACGACAGGAGCTGAACGATGATGCTGGCGCTGATGTATGGCATGATGTTGAGCGCGAACACTGTCATGCGGCCAAGCGCGCCGCCGCTGAACATGTCGAACATGCCCAGGATGCCGCCGCCGTTCTGCTGCAGCATCTCTGCCATGACGGCGGCGTCCACGCCCGGCACCGGAATGTAGGTGCCGATGCGGTAGACCAGCAGCGCGCCGAGGGTGAACCAGATGCGCTGCTTCAGCTCGGTCGCCTTGCCGAGCGTGCCGAGGTTCAGGTTTGCTGCCAATTGTTCGGCTGCGGACGCCATGACGATTCCCCAACAAGGTTGCGGCGCCCGCACGTCCCACGGGACACGGGGCGCCGCCCTTAAGTGCCTATCCTGCCGGCAGAACGTGCCGGGCCGCAAGCGGCAGCGTCAGGCCGCCGGTGCCTCGGCCGCCGCCGCCGCGGGCACGAGCGTCGTCAGAGTGCCACCGGCAGCCTGAACCGCGGCCATCGCCGTCGCGGATGCGCCCGACACGGTGATGGTGATAGGGCGCGTGATGGCGCCCATGCCCAGCAGCCGCACGCCGGCCACTTTCGCAAGCCGGACCAGCCCGGCCGCCTCCAGCGACGCCTCCGTGATAGGTGTCGCCGCATCCAGCTTGCCGGCTTCGATGGCCTTCTCGATGGCGCCAACGTTCACGGGGGCATATTCCTTGCGGAACATGTTGTGGAAGCCGCGCTTCGGCAACCGACGATAGATCGGAAGCTGGCCGCCTTCGAAGCCGTTCAGCGACACGCCCTCGCGCGCCTTCTGGCCCTTGACGCCCTTGCCGGACGTCTTGCCCTTGCCAGAGCCGATGCCACGGCCCAGCCGCTTGGACTTCAGACGGGAGCCGGGGTTGTCCCGCAACTCGTTCAGCTTCATGACCGCTCCTCCACCCGAACCAGGTGCGCGACCGTGCGGATCATGCCGCGAACGGAAGGAGTGTCCTCCAGCTCCCGCGTGCGGTGCATCCGGTTCAGGCCGAGGCCGATCAGGGTCTCACGCTGGTTTTTCTTCCGGCCCAGGCCGCTGTTGATCAGCGTGACCTTGACCGTCTGCTTGGCCGCCGCCGGCAAGGTGCTATCCGACATCGGCCGTCTCCGCCGCTGCATCGGGCGCACCATCGCGCTTGCCGAAGATTTCGCCGACCTTTTTGCCGCGCCGGGCCGCGACGCTGCGTGGGCTGGCGCAACGCTGCAGGGCCGCAAAAGTCGCCTTGACCATGTTGTGCGGGTTGCGGCTGCCGAGCGACTTGGCCACCACGTCGCCGACGCCCAATGTCTCGAACACGGCGCGCATCGGACCGCCGGCGATGATGCCCGTCCCTGCCGTGCAGGACCGCAACACGACATGCCCGGCACCGAAGACGCCCTCGACATCGTGGTGCAACGTGCGGCCCTCCTTGAGCGGCACGCGGATCATCGTCTTCTTCGCGCGCTCGGTCGCTTTGCGTATGGCTTCCGGCACCTCGCGCGCCTTGCCTGCGCCGTAGCCGACCCGGCCCTTCTGGTCGCCCACGACGACCAGGGCTGCGAAGGCGAACCGGCGCCCGCCCTTCACCACCTTGGCCACCCGGTTGATGGTGACCAGCTTGTCCATCAGGTCGTCGCCGCCGTCCCGGTCGCGATCGCGTCCGCCCCGGCCGCCGTCCCGTGCTTCACGTGCCATATGTCAGTTTCCTAGAACGCCAAGCCGCCTTCGCGGGCGGCATCGGCCAGCGCCTTGACGCGGCCGTGATACAGATACGAACCGCGGTCGAACACCACCTGGGTAACCCCGGCAGCCACCGCGCGCTCGGCCACCATCTTGCCAACCTGAACAGCGGCGTCCTTATCGGCGCCAGTCTTGCCCCCCTCGCGGAAGGTTTTTTCCAGGGTGCTGGCAGCCGCAAGAGTTCGCCCTTGCGCGTCGTCGATGACCTGCGCGTAGATATGCCGGCCCGACCGGAACACTGACAGCCGCGGGCGGCCAGCACCCTTGTGCTTCAACTGGTAGCGGAGGCGTTCGCGCCGCCGCGCCCGGAGATCCTGGGGAGCGCTCATGCTACTTCTTCTTGCCTTCCTTGCGCCGGATCTGCTCGTTCTCGTACTTCACGCCCTTGCCCTTGTAAGGCTCCGGCGGACGGAAGCGGCGTATCTCGGCGGCGCACTGGCCGACCAGCCGCTTGTCCACGCCGGCGAGCGTGATCGCCGTCGGGCGCGGGGTCGTGATAGTGATGCCCTCCGGCACCGGATAGATTACGTCGTGCGAGAAGCCCAGGTTGATGACCAGGTTCTTGCCTTGCACGCTGGCACGGAAACCTGTGCCGGTGATCTCCAGCGTCTTGCTGAACCCAACCGAGACGCCCTGCACCATGTTCTGCACGAGCGCACGGGTGGTGCCCCACATCATGCGCGCCTGCGACGCGGTTCCGCGGGGCGTGACCGTAACCTTGTTGCCCTCGACCTCGGCGTCAACGTTGTCGGTGAGCGCGAGCGAGAGAGTACCGAGCTTGCCCTTGGCCTGCAGGATGCGGTCCACGACCGCAACCTGGACACCCGCCGGCACTTCGACGGGGTACTTGCCTACACGAGACATCGTCAGATCCCCCTTAGAACACGCGGAAGAGCACTTCGCCGCCAACATTGGCAGCGCGCGCCTCGCCGTCGCTCAGCACGCCTCGCGGTGTGCTCAGGATGGAGACGCCCAGACCGGCATAGACCCGGGGCAGCTCCTTGATGCCGGAATACACCCTGCGGCCCGGCTTGGACACGCGGGTGATCTCCTTGATGACGGGCTCGCCCTCCGAGTACTTCAACTCGATGCGGAGCTGAGCCACGCCAGGCCGCACTTCCTCCACGGCATAGCCGCGGATGAAGCCTTCGCGCTTCAGGGTCTCCAGCACGCTCGCGCGCATCTTGGAAGCCGGCGCGACGCACTGGGTGTGACGGCTGCGCTGGGCGTTGCGTATGCGGGTGATCATGTCACCCAGCGGATCGGACATGGACATGCGTCCGGCTCCTTACCAGCTTGCCTTGACCATGCCGGGCAATTGCCCGGAACTGGCCAGGGCGCGCAGCATGTTGCGGGACAACTTGAACTTGCGGTAGTTGCCGCGGGCACGACCCGTCAAGGCGCAACGCAAGCGCACACGCACCGCAGCGCCGTTGCGCGGCAACTGGGCCAGCTTCATGGTCGCCTCGAACCGTTCCTCGACCGGGGTGTCCCGGTCCATGACCTGGGCCTTCAGCTCGGCCCGCTTGGTCTTGTCACGGGCCGTCATGCGTTCCCGCTTCTTGTTGCGGTTGACCGCGGATGTCTTGGCCATCTGCTACTCTCCTCGGAACCTGCCGCGGCGCACCGGCCGGCAGTGGTTTTCCAAACGCGTTGAACGGAAGCCGCTAGGCTGCGAACGGGATGTCCAGCGCTTTCAGCAACGCCTTCGCTTCCGCGTCCGTCTTGGCCGTCGTGACGAACACGATATCCATGCCGCGCACGTCCGTGACCTTGTCGTATTCGATCTCGGGAAAGATGATCTGCTCCTTCAGGCCCATGGCGAAGTTGCCGCGGCCGTCGAAGCCCTTCCCGACAGGAATCCCACGGAAGTCGCGCACACGGGGCAGGGCAATGGTCACCAGCCGGTCCAGGAACTCAAACATCCGGGACTTGCGCAGCGTCACCTTGCAGCCGATGGGCAGGCCCTCGCGTATCTTGAAGCCGGCGATGGCCTTCTTGGCCAGAGTCTTCACTGGCTTCTGGCCCGCAATCAGCATCAGCTCCGCCAATGCGGCATCCAATTTCTTCTGGTCGCCCGCAGCCTCGCCAACGCCCATGTTGATGACGATCTTCTCAAGCTTCGGCACCTGCATGACGTTCTTGTAGCCGAATTGCTCCTGCAGCTTCGGCTTCACCTCGGTGAGGTAGCGTTGCTGCATCCGGGGGATGTCGCGGGCCTGGGTAGGTCCGCGCGCTTCGGTGGTCTCGCTCATTCTACTTCTCGATCACGGCGCCGCTCGGGCGGGCGACGCGGACCTTGCGGCCATCGTCCAGCACCCGGAACCCGACGCGGGTCGGCTTGTTGGTCCCTGGATCAATCAGCGCCAGGTTGGAAAGGTGGATCGTCGCTTCGCGCTCGACGATCCCGCCCTGCTGGTTTGCGGCGCTCGGCTTGGTGTGGCGCTTGGCGATGTTCACGCCCTGCACCACTGCGCGGTCATCCTTCGGCAGCACCGTCAGAACCTCGCCGCGCTTGCCCTTGTCCGACCCGGTGATGACGACGACAGTGTCGCCCTTGCGGATGCGCGCAGCCATCACAGCACCTCCGGCGCAAGTGAGATGATCTTGCCGAACTTCCGCGCCCGCAGCTCGCGTACCACAGGTCCGAAGATGCGGGTGCCGATCGGCTCCTGCGACTTGTTGATCAACACGGCCGCGTTGCGGTCGAAGCGGATGATGCTGCCGTCGGGACGCTTCACCGGGAACGAGGTGCGGACGATGACGGCCTGATGCACGTCGCCCTTCTTCACCTTGCCGCGCGGGATCGCTTCCTTGATGGAAACGACGATCACGTCGCCGACCGACGCCGTCTTGCGCTTGGAGCCACCGAGCACCTTGATGCACTGCACGCGCCGGGCACCGGAGTTGTCGGCGACTTCGAGGTTGGATTCGACCTGGATCATCTAGCAGCCCCTATGCCTGCGCCTGCGGCGGGTGTGCCGGGGCTTCGCCTGACTGCATCGCGCTTGCCGGCATTTCCCCGGCTGGAGCCGCGTCCACCGGCATCGCGCCGGACTGCACGGACCTGGACCCGGCCTTGTAGGCGACCGTGAAGCCGCGCGGCGGCTCAACGAAGTGCCCGTTGCGCTCAACCAGCATCCAAGTCTTGCGCTTGCTGATCGGCCGGCACTCCTCGATCCGCACGAGGTCACCCTCCTTGCAAACGTTCAACTCATCATGCGCCGCATACTTCTTCGACAGACGGATGAACTTCTTATAAAGCGGATGGATGACCCGGCGCTCGACGAGGACCGTAATGGTCTTGTCCATCTTGTCGCTGGTGACCCGTCCGGTGAGGACGCGCTTCGGCATCGTCCCGGCTCCTTACTTGGTGGTTGCGGCAGCAGCGGCAGCGGCCCGCTTCTGCTGCGCCATGATCGTCTTCACGCGGGCGATGTCGCGCCGCACCTCGCGTACGCGGCCCGTGCCCTCGGTCTGGCCAGTCGCGCGCTGGAACCGCAAGTTGAACTGCTCCTTGCGGAGGTCCAGCAGCATGGTCCCGAGATTATCCGCGCCCTTGGCGCGTATGTCGGCAGGCTTGGTCATGTCTAAGCTTCCCCGATCCGGGTCACGAACTTGGTGCGGATCGGCAGCTTGGCGGCACCCAACGTCAGGGCCTCACGCGCCAGCTCCGGCGAAACGCCGTCGATCTCGAACATGATGCGCCCAGGCTTGATGCGGCACACCCAGAACTCCGGGCTGCCCTTGCCGGACCCCATGCGGACTTCGGCCGGCTTCTGCGACACCGGCACATCCGGGAACATGCGTATCCACACGCGGCCCGCGCGCTTCATGGACCGGGTAATCGCACGCCGCGCCGCCTCGATCTGCCGGGCGGTGATCCGCTCCGGCTCCAACGCCTTCAGGCCGAAAGCGCCAAAGTTCAGCGCAGTGCCGGACTTGGCCAGTCCGTGTATGCGGCCCTTATGGGCCTTGCGGTACTTCGTCCGCTTGGGAGACATCATGGTCTTGCGTCCTCGTTAGCGCTGCGGCGCCTGTTCGGCGGCGCGGCGGTCCTGGGCGGTGGGATCGTTGGTCAAGACCTCACCCTTGAAGATCCAGACCTTCACGCCGCAGGTGCCATAGGTGGTCTTGGCCGTGGCAACGCCGAAATCAATGTCCGCCCGCAATGTGTGCAGCGGCACCCGGCCCTCGCGATACCACTCGGTCCGCGCGATTTCCGCGCCGCCCAGGCGCCCACCGCAGTTGATCCGGATGCCCTGAGCGCCCAGGCGCATCGCGGACTGGACCGCCCGCTTCATCGCCCGGCGGAACGCCACGCGGCGCTCCAATTGCTGAGCAATATTCTCGGCCACCAGGGTCGCGTCGATCTCCGGCTTGCGGATTTCGACGATGTTCAACGACACGTCCGCCTTCGCCATCTTGGCGAGGTCCTTGCGGAGCGTCTCGATGTCCTGGCCCTTCTTGCCGATGACGACGCCGGGCCGCGCGGCGTAGATCGTCACACGCGGCTTCTTGGCCGGACGCTCGATAACCACGCGGGATACGCCGGCGCCGGACAGCTTGGCGCGCAGGTGGGTGCGGAGCTTCAAATCCTCCAGCAGCAGCTTGGAGTAGTCCGCGCCGGCATACCAGCGGCTGTCCCAGGTGCGGTTGATGCCGAGCCGCAGCCCGATCGGATTGACCTTGTGACCCATGCTAGGCCGCCTTCCGTTGCGCCGTGCCGCGATCCGGCTCCGGCAACTGCGCCTGCTCCGCCACCACGATCCGCAGGTGGCTGAACCACTTCTCGATGCGGGACGCACGGCCGCGGCCGCGGGCCATGAAGCGCCGCATCACGATGGACTTGCCCACTTCGGCCCGGGTGACCACCAGGCGGTCCACGTCGAGCTGGTGATTGTTCTCGGCGTTCGCAATCGCACTCTCCAAGGCCTTGCGGACCTGATGGGCGATGCGGCGCTTGCTGAACGTGAGGGTAGCCACGGCCTGGCTGGCGGGCTGGTTGCGGATCAATCCCGCAACCAGATTCAGCTTCTGCGGGCTGATGCGGATGTTCCGCACCACGCACTGCGCCTCCGTCTCGGACAGTGCGCGGGGTGTTTTGGGCTTGCTCATCGCTTACCTCCGCGCCTTTTTGTCGGACGAGTGGCCGGTGAAGGTCCGGGTCGGCGAGAACTCGCCGAACTTGTGACCCACCATGTTCTCATTCACCTGCACGGGCAGGAACTTATGCCCGTTATAGACGCCAAACGTCAGACCAACGAACTGCGGCAGGATCGTGCTGCGGCGCGACCAGATCTTGATAATCTCGTTGCGGCCGGACGCACGCGCGGCATCGGCCTTGCCCAGGAGGTATCCGTCAACAAACGGACCTTTCCATACGGAACGCGCCATAGTTAATGCTTCCCCTTCGGACGACGGCGAATGATGAGGTCGTCCGTGCGCTTGTTGTGCCGGGTCTTTGCGCCCTTGGTGGGCTTGCCCCAAGGCGTGACGGGATGACGTCCGCCGGATGTCCGGCCCTCGCCGCCGCCGTGCGGGTGATCCACCGGGTTCATCACAACGCCGCGGTTGTGCGGACGCCGGCCCAGCCAGCGGTTGCGCCCGGCCTTGCCGAGGCTCTGATTCTGGTTGTCCGGGTTGGACACGGCACCGATGCTTGCGAAGCACTCGGCGCGGATCACGCGAAGCTCACCTGACTGCAGCTTGACCTGGGCGTAGCCGGCGTCCTTGCCGACAAGCTGGGCATAGCACCCGGCAGCCCGGGCCATCTTCCCGCCGGCACCGAGCTTCATCTCCACATTGTGGATGATAGTCCCGACGGGGATGGCGGACATGGGCATGGCGTTGCCGGGCTTGATGTCCACCCGTGCGCCGGACACCACCTTGTCGCCTGCCTTGAGGCGTTGCGGGGCCAGGATGTAAGACAACTCACCATCGTCGTATTTGACCAGCGCAATGAAGGCGGAGCGGTTGGGGTCGTACTCCAACCTCTCGACCGTCGCGGCAAGGTCGTGCTTTCGGCGCTTGAAGTCCACGTAGCGGTAGCTCTGCTTATGCCCGCCGCCCCGGAAGAACGAGGTCGTGCGTCCGTGGTTGTTGCGTCCGCCAGTCTTGTTCTTGCCCTCGGTCAGCGTCTTGACCGGCTTGCCCTTCCACAGCTCGCTGCGGTCGAT
>CAXUHB010000018.1:0-72624 GCA_964250755.1 uncultured Acetobacteraceae bacterium
ACGTCCGGCCTTTGCCTTCGGAGGGCAACGCTCTATCCAGCTGAGCTACGGGTCCAACATCCTTCACATACCCCAACCGCCCCGCCCCGCCAAGGCCATTCAGCGCGCCTCCGCCAGCCACGCCGCCGCGGCCCCGTCCGCGCCGGACGGCAGCGCGCCCCGCCCCAGCATCCAGGCGGTCACATCCGAGATCACCCGGTCCCGCCCCAGGTCCCGCAACAGCAGGTGGTAGCCCCCCTCGTAGTATCCCCGCCGCACCCCGGCAGGCATCTGCCCCCACGCCCGCGCCATCGCCCGCGCCGGCACCAGCGTGTCATGCGCGCCGTACAGCACCAGCACGTTCCCAGGCAGCGCCGGGGCGGCGTCCTGCGCCGCGTCCATCAGGTCCGTCAGGCCGCGCAGCGTGTCGAACCGCGTGCGCCGGATCGTCAGCGGGTCGCGCGCCAGCCGGATCAGCGCGTCCCGATTGTCGCTCGCCCGCACGCGGATCGGTACCTCGCCGCCCGTCACCTGCAAGCCCGGCGCAACCGTGCTGACCAGCCACAGCCCGCTGCTCAGCAGGATTCCCTGCTGCGCCCGGCCCCACACCGCGGGCGCCAGCAGCACCCAGCCGTCCGGCTGCACCTCCCGCGCCGCCGCCATCGTCAGGGCCAGCGCGCCGCCCATGCTCTCGCCCATGACATAGACGGGCACATCGGGATGCCGCGCCCGCAGGATCGCCAGCCCCGCCGCCGCATCCGCCTGCAAGGCCAGCAGCCCCGGCCACCGCCCCCGCCCCGGCGCCGCGCCGAACCCGCGCTGGTCCGGCGCATAGACCGCGATGCCCGCGGCGGCAAAGGCCGGCCCCGGCAGCTCCCACGCATCCCGGCTGTCATTGAACCCGTGCAGCGCCAGCACCGCCGCCCGCACCGGCCCGGACGGCAGCCAGCGCCGCACCGGCAGCCGCGCCCCGTCCGGCATCGTGAACAGCTCGTCCGGACGCAACGACGCCGCAGGCAGCGGCGGCAAGGGCGTGTTATACGTCGGCAGCGCCGTGCAGCCCCCCATGGACAGGGCCGCCACCAGCAGCAGGCATCCCAGCCAGGCGCGCATCGTTGAAACCACGGGCGCGATGCGTATCATCCCGCCCAGCGCCCCGCCAGCCATCCCCGGCCACCAAGGACCCCCATGCCCGACGCCCCCTTCGGCCACGACACCCCCCACCCCGACGTCGGCATCCCCGAGGTCCTGCACGTGGACGAGCGCGTGGTCGCCTGCGACGGCGGCACCGGCGCCCTGGGCCACCCCCGCGTCTGGCTCCGCATAGACAAGCAGCAGACCTTCTGCCCCTGGTGCAGCCGCATCTTCGTCCTGAACGAGGGCGCCGGAAACGTGGACCACTAGGTCAGGCGCACGGCAGCAGAGGGTTATACATGACGGGCACGACGCTCAACGACTTCATGCGCGGAGGGGCGTCTGGCGTAGTCATGCTCCTACCAATGTCTCTTGTTTTCGGTATCGGCTCCAAGCGCTCCGGGTCGGGACCGAGGACTGCCTTTTCGGCTCTTGGTGTGACCGTCCTATCGTCCATCATTTGTATAGTATTGGGCCTTTGATGACCGACGCCCTTGCCCCGGACGCCGGGCACCTCGTCCTCATAGACGGCTCCGGCTTCATCTTCCGCGCCTTCCACGCCCTGCCGCCCATGACCCGGCCAGACGGCACCCCCATCAACGCCGTCTTCGGCTTCTCCAACATGCTGCTGCGCCTGCTGACGGACCACGTCGGCACCCACGTCGCCGTCGTGTTCGACGCTGGCCGCACCACCTTCCGCAACGAGCTGTACGACAAGTACAAAGCCCAGCGCCCCGAGCCGCCGCCGGAGCTGACGCCGCAGTTCACCCTGGTGCGCGAGGCCACCGCCGCCTACGGCGTCGCGGGCGTGGAGCTGGACACTTGGGAGGCCGACGACCTCATCGCCTCTTACGCCCGCGTCGCGGACGAGGCTGGGATGCGCGTCACCATCGTATCGTCCGACAAGGACCTGATGCAGCTCGTTGGCGGCCGCGTCGTCATGCAGGACCCGATCAAGCAGCGCGAGATCGGCCCGGCGGAGGTGCAGGAGAAATTCGGCGTCCCCCCCAGCAAGGTCGTGGACGTGCAGGCCCTGATGGGCGACAGCGTGGACAACGTCCCCGGCGTCCCCGGCATCGGCCCCAAGAACGCCGCGCAGCTGATCCAGGACTACGGCGACGTGGAGGGCGTGCTGGCCGCCGCCCCCGGCATGAAGCCCAGCAAGCGCCGCGACATGCTGATCCAGCACGCCGAGTCCGCCCGCATCAGCCGCAAGCTGGTCACGCTCTGCCGCGACGTGCCCCTGCCCCTGCCGCTCGACGACCTCCGCGCCAAGGAGCCGGACCGCATCGCCCTGGCATCCTGGCTGCAGGTGCAGGGCTTCAAGACCGCCCTGAACCGCCTGGGACTCGAAGGGGTGGTCCGCATGTCCGCCCCCGGCCTGCCCGTCCCAGCCCCCGTGCTGGCGCCCGCCGAGGGCCAGCCCTCCTTCGGCCCCTACGAGTGCGTCACCACGCCGGACCAGCTTCACGTCTGGATCGCCGAGGCCATGGCAGCCGGCATCGTCGCCCTGGATACCGAGACCGACAGCCTGGACGCCTTGCGCGCCAACCTGGTCGGCCTGTCCCTGGCGACGGCGCCGGGCCGGGCCTGCTACGTCCCGCTCCGCCACCGCGCCGCCCAGCCCGCCGCCCAAGGCACCCTGGACGCTCCGGCACCGGAGGCCGCGCCCGCCCTCCAGCAGCTCACCCCTGAGGACGCCCTCGCCGCCCTAGCCCCCCTCCTGCGCGATCCCGCCGTGCTCAAGGTGCTGCAGAACGCCAAGTACGACCTGCTCGTCCTGGACCACGCCGGCCTGCCCGGCATAGCGCCCGTGGACGACACCATGCTGATCTCCTACGCGCAGGAGGCCGGGCGCCACGGCCACGGCATGGACGAGCTGTCCGTCCTGCACCTGGGCCACCAACCCATCGCCTACGACAGCGTGACCGGCACCGGACGCGCCCGCATCCCCTTCGCCGAGGTGCCGCTGGACCGCGCCACCGCCTACGCCGCCGAGGACGCGGACGTCACCCTCCGCCTCTGGCACCGCCTGCGCCCCCTCCTGCGCACCACCGGCAGCCTCGTCATCTACGAGGCGATGGAGCGCCGCCTGATCCCCGTCCTGATGCGCATGGAGCAGGCCGGCGTCCGCGTGGACGAGGCCGAGCTGCGCCGCATGTCCGCCGACTTCGCCGTCCGCATGGAGGTCATGGAGGCCGACATCCACAAGATGGCCGGCCGCCCCTTCAGCCTCGGCAGCGCCAAGCAACTGGGAGAGATCCTGTTCGACGAGCAGGCCCTGCCCGGTGGCAAGCGCCTCGCCAGCGGCGCCTGGGGCACCGACGTGGTCGTGCTGCAAACCCTCGCGGACCAGGGCCACGAGCTGCCCGCCCGCATCATCGAGTGGCGGCAACTGAGCAAGCTGCGCTCGACGTACACAGAGGCGCTGGTGGCGCAGATTGACCCCCGCACCAACCGCGTCCACACCAGCTTCGCCCAGGCCATCACCAGCACCGGCCGCCTGTCCAGCACCGACCCCAACCTGCAGAATATCCCGATCCGCACGGAAGAAGGCGCGCGCATCCGCCAGGCCTTCGTGGCCGAGGACGGGCACGTCCTGGTATCCTGCGACTACTCGCAGATCGAGCTGCGGCTGATGGCCCACGTCGCCGACATCGCGCCTTTGAAAGACGCCTTCGCCACCGGTCAGGACATCCACGCCCGCACGGCGTCCGAGGTGTTCGGCGTGCCGATGGAGGCCATGGACCCCGGCACGCGCCGCCGGGCCAAGGCGATCAACTTCGGCATCATCTACGGCATCAGCGCCTTCGGCCTGGCCCGGCAGCTCGGCATAGACCCCGGCGAGGCCCGGACCTACATCGCCGCCTATTTCGAGCGCTACCCTGGCATACGCGCCTACATGGACCGCACGAAGGCGGAAGCGCGGGAGCACGGCTACGTCCTGACCCCCTTCGGCCGCCGCTGCTGGGTGCCCGGCATCGCCGACAAGATGCAGCAGCGCCGCGCCTATGCCGAGCGCCAGGCGATGAACGCCCCCCTGCAGGGCGGTGCCGCCGACATCATCAAGCGCGCCATGGTCCGCCTCCCGGCTGCGCTGGACGCCGCCGGCCTGCGCGCACGCCTGCTGCTGCAGGTGCATGACGAACTGCTGTTCGAGGCGCCGGAAGGGGAAGCGGAGGAGACCGCGGCGGTAGCCAAGCGGGTGATGGAAGCCGCCGCGACGATTTCAGTGCCGCTGGTCGTGGAAACCGGCCACGGCCACAGCTGGGCCGCAGCGCACTGACTCTTCTCCCTCTCCCCTCGGGAGAGGGCCGGGGTGAGGGGATCTTGGCTGCGGCGCGGAGCACCCCGCCCCCCGCCAAGCGCCCCCTCGTCCCTCACCCCGTCGGCATCCGCTCCAGGATGCTCACGTAGTTCGCCACCCCGGCCCCACCCATGTTGAACACCCCCGCCACATCCGCCCGCGACAACTGCATGTCCCCGGCCTGACCCGTCAGCTGCATCGCCGCAATCGCGTGCATGGACACGCCTGTCGCCCCCACGGGATGCCCCTTCGCCTTCAACCCCCCGCTGCGGTTGATTGGCAGCCGCCCGCCCGCCGCCGTGGTCCCGTCCAGCACCGCCCGCGCCCCCTGCCCCGGCGCGGCCAGCCCCATTGCCTCGTAGGCCAGCAGCTCCGCGATGGTGAAGCAGTCATGGACCTCCGCGAACGACAGGTCCTCCAGCCCCAGCCCCGCCGCTTCCAGCGCGCCGGCCCAGGCCCGCGCTGCCCCCTCGAACCGCGTGGGGTCGCGCCGGGACAGCGGCAGATAGTCGTTGACATGGACCGCCGCCCGGAAGCGCACCGCCTTCGCCATGCCGCGCGCCGTGTCCGCGTCCGTCAGCACCAGCGCCGCGGCTCCGTCGCTGACCAGGGAGCAATCCGTCCGCTTCAGGGGCGGCGCCACGTAGGGGTTGCGCTCGCTGACCGTGCGGCAGAACTCGTAGCCCAGATCCTTCCGCATCTGCGCATAGGGGTTGTCCACCCCGTTCTTGTGGTTCTTGGCCGCAATCGCCGCCAGCGCGTCGGACTGGTCCCCGTATTGCTGGAAATACCGCTCCGCGATCCGCCCGAACACCCCGGCGAACCCCGCCGGGATGTCCCCCTCCTCTCGCCGGTAGCTGGCGCCCAGCAGGTTGTCGCCGACCTGGGCGCCCGGCGTCGCCGTCATCTTCTCCGCCCCGACCACCAGCGCGAACCGCCCGCGCCCGGCCGCCAGGAAGTCCCGCGCCCCGTGTATCGCCGCGGACCCCGACGCGCAGGCGTTCTCATACCGGGTCGCCGGCTTGTAGCGCAGCGCCTCGATCCCCTGCATGGCCAGGCTGCTGGGGAAGTCCTGGCGGGAGAAGCCGTTGTTGAACAGGCCGACGAACACGCCGTCCACCTCCGCCGCCTCGATCCCCGCATCGGCGATGGCCGCGCCGGCGACGCGCCCGATCAGGCTCTCGACATCCGGGTCCTCCAGCTTGCCGAAGGGGCTGTGCGCCCAGCCGACGATGCATGTGTCCATGGCGTGTCCTCCTGCGTGTTGCCCGGCAAGGTCGGGCGTCGCGCGTCTGGTTGCAAGCCGGGCTTCCCATGCCGGGGCAACTGCGATACCCGCTTGGGCAACAATATCCGGAGGATCTGCCTCATGCCCACCGTCAACCGCCGCACCCTGCTGGCCACCGCCGCCGCGCTGCCGCTGGTGGCCATACGCACCCGCCCCGCCGGCGCCGCCGAGTTCACCTACAAGTTCGCCAACAACCTGCCCGCCACCCATCCCCTGAACATCCGCGCAGTGGAGGCCGCAGCGCGCGTCAAGCAGGCGACGGGTGGACGGGTCGAGATCAACGTGTTCCCCAACAATCAGCTCGGCTCCGACACCGACGTGCTCAGCCAACTCCGTTCCGGCGCGGTCGAGTTCTTCACCCTGTCCGGCCTGATTCTGTCCACCCTGGTGCCGGCAGCCAGCATCAATGGCATCGGCTTCGCCTTCAAGGACTACAACCAGGTCTGGGCGGCGATGGACGGCAAGCTCGGCGCCTACGTGCGGGCGGAGATCGGCAAGCGCGGGCTGCTGGCGATGGACCGCATCTGGGACAACGGCTACCGCCAGACCACCACCAGCACAAAGCCGATCACGACGCCCGACGACTTCCGCGGCATGAAGCTGCGCGTGCCCGTCAGCCCCCTATGGACCAGCATGTTCACGGCGCTGGGCGCCGCCCCGGCCAGCATCAACATCAGCGAGGTCTATTCCGCCCTGCAGACCCGCATCGTGGACGGACAGGAGAACCCGCTCGCGGTGATCGAGACCACGAAGTTCTACGAGGTGCAGAAGTACTGCTCCATGACCAACCACATGTGGGACGGCTACTGGTTCCTGGCTAACCGCCGCGCCTGGGACAAGCTGCCGCCCGAGACGCAGACGATCGTGGCGCGCGAGCTGAACCGGTCCGCCCTGGACGAGCGCACGGACGTGGCCGCCTTGAACGCCGGGCTGCGCGGCACGCTGCAGGGGCGCGGCATGGCGTTCAACGACCTGGACCCCGCGCCCTTCCGCGACACGCTGAAGCGCGCCGGCTTCTTCAAGGACTGGCAGGCCAAGTACGGCGCGGAGGCCTGGGGCATCCTGGAGTCCCAAGTCGGCAGCCTGTCGTAGCGGCTGCGGCGTGAGGGCCAGGTCACGATGCGCCATCCTGCGCTGACCCCACGCTGCCCCCGAAGCTTCGTCATTGCGAGGAGCGCAGCGACGCGGCAATCCAGGGGCCGACAGGGCTGCGTCGGCGGCCCCCCCATGCTCACGGCGCAAGCGCGCTTTGCGATGACGGCGTTCTGGGATGGGGCGGCCCTTTCCTTGCTGACATCATCAGGAACCGCCCAGTGAGCCTCGCCGTGGACGCCCGTCCGGCGGCGGGGCGGTGGGCCGGCGGGGCCGAGGCCGTCCTACGCCACCTTGTCGAGGCCGCCGCCGCCCTGCTGGCCCTGGCGGAGATCGGCATCCTGGCCGTCGGCGTCGCCGCCCGCTTCGTGTTCCACCGCCCCATCGTCTGGACCGACGAACTCGCAAGCATCCTGTTCCTGTGGCTGGCGATGCTGGGCAGCGTGATCGCCCTGCAACGCGGCCAGCACATGCGCCTGACCGCCATCGTGGGCGGCATGGCCCCGCGCTGGCGGGCGCGGGCCGGGGCGCTGGCAGTCGGCGCCTCCGCCCTGTTCCTGCTGCTGATCCTGCCGCACGCCGCGGAATATGCCGCCGACGAGTGGTACATCGAGACCCCGGCCCTGGGCTGGTCCAACATGGTCCGTGCCGGCGCCATTCCCGTCGGCGTGGCGCTGATGCTGGCCTCCTGCGTGCTGCACCTGCTGCGGGAGCGCCTGGCCGACCTGCTGCTGGTGGGGGCCGGGCTGCTGCTGCTCGCCGGCGCCCTGTATGTCCTTGGACCCGCGCTGAAGGGCGCCGGCAACTGGAACCTGCTGCTGTTCTTCGTGAGCCTGCTCGGCGCGGGTGTGCTGCTGGGGGTGCCCATCGGCTTCAGCTTCGGCCTGGCGACGCTCGCCTACCTCGCCACCACCACCAGCACGCCGCTGACCGTCGTGGTGTCCCGCATGGACGAGGGCATGAGCGCCCTGATCCTGCTGGCCGTCCCCCTGTTCGTGTTCCTGGGACTGCTGATCGAGATGACCGGGATGGCCCTGGCGATGGTCAACTTCCTCGCGAGCCTGCTGGGCCACGTGAAGGGCGGGCTGGCCTACGTGCTGCTGGGCGCGATGTACCTGGTCAGCGGCATCTCGGGCTCCAAGGCCGCGGACATGGCCGCCGTCGCCCCGGTGCTGTTCCCGGAGATGCGCCGCCGCGGCGCCAACGAGGGGGAACTGGTGTCCCTTCTGGCGGCGTCGGGCGCCATGAGCGAGACGATCCCGCCGTCGCTCGTGCTGATCACCATCGGCTCGGTCACGGGCGTCAGCATCGCCGGGCTGTTCACCGGCGGGCTGGTCCCGGCGCTGGTGCTGGCGGCGGCGCTGGGCGTGGTGGCCTGGTGGCGGTCCCGGGACGATGACGTGTCCGGCGTGCAGCGGGCTACCCCGCGCCAAGTCGGCCGCGCGCTGCTGATCGCGCTGCCGGCGCTGGTCCTGCCCTTCCTGATCCGTGCCGCGGTGGTGGAGGGCGTGGCGACCGCCACCGAGGTCAGCACCATCGGCATTGCCTATTCCGCCCTGGCCGGGCTGCTGATCTACCGGCGCTTCGCGTGGGGTCGGCTGTATCCCATGCTGGTGGAGACTGCCTGCCTGTCCGGCGCCATCCTGCTCATCATCGGCACCGCCACCGGCATGGCCTGGGCGCTAACGCAGTCCGGCTTCTCCCGTGCCCTGGCCGGCGCGATGGCGGGCGTGCCCGGCGGCGCCGCGGGCTTCATGGCCATCTCCGTCGTGGCCTTCATCGTGCTGGGCAGCATCCTGGAAGGCATCCCTGCCATTGTGCTGTTCGGCCCGCTGCTGTTCCCCATCGCCAAGGCGCTGGGCATCAACGACGTGCATTATGCGATGGTGGTGGTGCTGGCGATGGGCGTGGGCCTGTTCGCGCCGCCATTCGGCGTGGGCTACTACGCCGCCTGCGCCATCGGCCGGGTCAGCCCGGACGCGGCGATGCGGCGCATCTGGCCATACCTGGGCGCGCTGGTGCTGGGCCTGATCCTGGTGGCGGCGGTGCCTTGGTTCTCGACGGGGTTCTTGTAGGCCCCGGCCCTCGGCAGCCCCATTTTGTCAGCAGCCCCAAGTCTGCCTGTACTTGGCGGCTACTTGGCGGCCCGCCCGCGCCAGCCCGCGTGCCTGCGAATCTGACCAGGGCGGGCCTCCCTGACGCGGGGATCGGATATCGGGCACACACCGGGGATGGACGACCAGCAAGCCGACCTGTTCGGCGCAACGCCGAAAGCGCTGCCGAAACCCCGCCCGGCCCGCCAGCGCGCCGCGCCCGCCCTGGTCGCTGCCCCAGCCGCTCCAGCTGTCGAGGCGCGGTCGGCACCCGCCGGTCCCCCCGAGCAAACGCCTGACCCCGTCGCCGCCGCAGCCCAGTTCTCCCCCGCCGAACTGGACGCCCTTGTGGCCGCGCTGCCCGACGATGCCCTGGCCCGGCTGCTGCTGGCCAGCGTGCGCCAACTGCGCCGGCGCCTGTCCCGCGCCGCCGGACGCCCCGCGCCCGCCCTGGACCGTGCGGCCCGGCAGATCGCCGCCGAGTTCACGTCCGGCGACGATGACCCATGACCTCCGCATTCCCCAGCACCGGAACAAGGGCAGTCCCCGGCATCTCAGCCTGCATAGGCCCAGCCAGGTTCCGGCCAGCGCGCCGGATGTCGGCTTAGCCCGACATGCCCCCCAGACCTGGCGGCGGAACCAGGGCCTGCATCAACCTTTCCTGACGTGGACCCTCAACACCCGCGGTCTATCTTGCAGGCATGAGCCGATCAGCATTGCGCATGAACCCAAGCGCGCCCACCCCCCCGATGCCGGACAATGAGGCCGAGCGCCTGCGGGCGCTGCGCTCGCTCGACCTGCTTGATACGCCGCCCGATCCCCGCTTCGACCTCTTCGCGCGGTTGGCGGCCCATCTCTACGGGACGCCGATCGCGCTCGTGTCGCTGCTGGACGCCGACCGGCTTTGGTTCAAGGCCACCGTCGGCCTTGAGGCACCCGAGGTCCCGCGGGAGCTGGCCTTCTGCGCCCACGCGATCCTGTCGCCGGGCGAGGTCACCGTGGTGGACGACCTGACGCGGGATGCCCGGTTCCGCGGCAATGCGCTGGTAACGGCGCCGGGCGGGCTGCGCTTCTATGCCGGGGCGCCCATCGTGGACGCGGCAGGGCTGCCGATGGGAACCGTGTCCGTGCTGGACCGCGTGCCGCGCGGCATGGACGCCGCGGGGCGCCAGCGCCTGCAGGATTTGGCGGCGGGCGTGTCGTCGGTGCTGGAGCTGCACCGGACCTCCATCAGGCTGCACGCCGCCGCGACGCAGGATAGCCTGACCGGGCTGGCCAACCCGCGCGCCTTCCTGCCGCTGCTGGACGCTGCCGTTGCGAACGCCGCGGCGCAGCCTTGCGCGCTCCTGTATCTGGACCTGGACCACTTCAAGACGCTGAACACCCGGCATGGACACGCCGGCGGCGACGAGGTGCTGCGGGAGACCGGCGCACGGCTGCAAGCCGCCTTGCCAGCCGACGCCGTCGTAGCCCGCCTGCATGGGGACGAGTTCGCCGCCCTGCTGCGTGGCGAGGCCGCACGGAACGCCGGCGTCCAGGCCCGACGCGTGCTCGCCGCACTGGCCGAGCCGATGCGCCTTGGATCAGCCCTGGCGCCCATCTGCGCCTCCATCGGCGTCGCATCGGCTCCGGGCGACGCGGCAGGCGGGGCGGCGCTGCTGCACGCCGCGGACACGGCGCTGTCCCAGGCCAAGGAGGCAGGCGGCGGCCGGGCAGTGGAGCTGCACCGCAGCCCGCCCATGCTGGCCGGAGGACGGCAAGCAGCAGTTTGAAATCGGACCCAGCGCGGGCCCGCCCGCGCTGGGTCCGGGACGCAGAAGCGTACGGGGTGCAAAGGAGGAAGACGCGGCCCCCCTCCGTTGTGCAGTTGGCCAGTGCGCGGTTGGGCGCGGTCAAACCGCGTCAACTTGCCCGCGCCGCGTCCGCGATGAAAAACCCCACTGTCACGCTGCCGTTCCACTCCTCCGCCCGCAGGTGCCCTGCCAGGTGCAGCGGGGCGCCCGGCGTCAGCAGCGCGTCGGCCAGCGCGCCGTCCTTCGCCCGGAACAGCAGCGTCTTCAGCCGCGGCCCCCCGCCCTCCCCCTGCACATAGGCGCGGACCGTCCCGCCTTCCTTGCCGATGCGGTCGGCGCGGACGACCTGGGCGCGGGGCAGGACGAACACCGGCTCCTCGTTGCCGTTGCCGAAGGGGGACAGGCGCGCAAGCTGCTGCGCTAGGTCCACCGTTGCGCCGGGCACGGCCAGCGTGCCCTCCACCGACAGGTCGGCGGCGCGCGGCAGCGCGGCGGCGTGCGCCAGGCGCTCGTTCAGGAAGGCATGGAACTCCGCCAGCCGCTCCACCCGCAACGAGAACCCAGCCGCCATCGCGTGGCCGCCGCCGGTGGCCAGGATGCCGGCCGCCCGCGCCGCCATCACGGCCCGGCCCAGGTCCACCCCAGCCACCGACCGCCCGCTGCCCTTCACCAGCCCGTCCTGCACTGCACCCACGCAGGTCGGGCGGTTGTGACGCTCCTTGATGCGCCCGGCCACGATGCCGACGACGCCGGGATGCCAGCCCTCCCCGTGGATCAGCAGCGCGGCGTGCCCGGCGGCGGACTGCGCCTCCGCCTGCGCCAGCGCGGCGTCCAGCATCCCGGCCTCGACCTGCTGGCGGTTGCGGTTGGTGCTGTCCAGCGTCTCGGCCAGGGCGCGGGCTTCCACCGGATCCTCGCACAGCAATAGCCGCAGGCCGAGGTCGCTGGTGCTGATGCGCCCGGCGGCGTTGATGCGCGGACCCAGCGCGAAGCCGCAGGTGAACGCGGTCGGCAGGTCGCGGGCGGAGGCGGCTTCGAGCAGCGCCTTGATGCCGGGCCGCGCCCGCCGGGCCATGACGCGCAGGCCCTGGACGACGAGGGCGCGGTTCAGACCTGTCAGTGGCATCACGTCGCACACGGTCGCCAGCGCCACCAAGTCCAGCATGTCCTTCAGGTCCGGCTCCGCCCGCCCCGCGAAGTGCCCGGCCCGGCGCAGCACGCGCAAGGTGGCGACGGCGGCCAGAAAGGCGACCGCCGCGGCGCACACGCCCCCCAAACCGCTGGTGCAGTCGGCGCGGTTGGGGTTGACGGTGGCCAGCACGGGCGGCGGCGGCCCCTCGGCGACGTGATGATCCAGCACGACCACGTCTGCCCGGCCCTGCAGGGCGGCCAGCGCGGCGGCCGCGGCGGTGCCGCAGTCCACGCACACGACCAGGGTGGCGCCGCGGCCGGCCAGGGACAGCAAGGCCGGCCCGTTGGGGCCGTAGCCCTCCAGCAGCCGGTCGGGCACATGGGTCATCACAGTGCAGCCCAGGGTGCGCAGCACCGTCGTGATGATGGCGGCGCTGCACGCCCCGTCCACGTCGTAGTCGCCGAACACCGCGACCGTCTCCCCCCGCTGCACGGCGGCGGCCAGCCGTGCCGCGGCAGCGTCCATGTCCTGCAGCACCGAAGGGTCCGGCAGCAGGGCGCGCAAGGTTGGCTCCAGGAAGTGCGCGGCATCGTCCATGCCGACGCCGCGGGCGGCCAGCAGGCGGCCCAGCAGCTCCGGCAGGTTCAGCCGCTGGGCGATGCCGAGGCCCACCCGGTCCTCCCCCTGGCGCCACAGCCAGCGGCGTCCAGTGAGGCTGGAGGCGACGTCGAGGGGGGCGGAGTGGGCTGCGTGGCTCAAGGCGTCTCTATGCTCCCTGATCGGCATCTCGAAGCCCGTCATTGCGAGCCGCTCCAGCGGCGCGGCAATTCAGGGGCCGCAAGCACGGTCCTTGCAGTTCCTGGATTGCCGCGTCGCTGCGCTCCTCGCAATGACGAACCGGAGCCAATCCGCTTGTGAAACCTGTAGGGCGGAAAAGCGCAGCGCCTTCCGCCATGGGACAGCGCCGTGCCAGCCAGCGGCGGAAGACGCCGCGCTTTTCCGCCTTACTTGGTCAGCGGCTCACCCTACTCCGGCTGCCACGTCTTCATCTGGAAATTGTGCTGCGCCTCGATGTAGCGGACCGTCCCCGACTTGCTCCGCATCACCATGGAGTGCGTGAAGGCCCCCGTCCCGAACCGCCGCACCCCGCGCAGCATCGCCCCGGACGTGACGCCGGTGGCGGCGAACATCACGTCGCCCTTGGCCATCTCCGACACCGTGAACTTATGGTCGGGGTCGTTCACGCCCATCTCCCGCGCCCGCGCCCGTTGCGCGTCGTCCTCGTACATCAGCCGCCCCTGCATCTGGCCGCCGATGCAGCGCAGGGCGGCGGCGGCCAGCACGCCCTCGGGCGCGCCGCCGCTGCCCATGTAGATGTCCACCCCGCCCTCCGGCAGCGCCGCGGCGATCACCCCGGCCACGTCGCCGTCGCCCAGCAGCATGATGCGGGCGCCGGCGGAGCGGCAGCCCTCCATCAGGTGCGCGTGCCGGTCGCGCTCCAGCATGCACACCACGATGTCGCCCACGCCGCGGTTCTTGGCCCGCGCGAGCGCCCGCAGGTTCTCGCCGACCGAGGCATCGAGGTCCACGATCCCCTCCGGCAGCCCCGGCCCGACCGCGATTTTGTCCATGTAGATGTCGGGCGCGTGCAGGAAGTTGCCGCGCTCCGCCAGCGCCACCACGGCCAGGGCGTTGGGGCCGCCCTTGGCGGTGATGCTGGTGCCCTCCAACGGGTCCACGGCGATGTCCATGGGTGGTCCGCCGGCGCCGACGCGCTCCCCGATGTATAGCATCGGCGCCTCGTCCATCTCGCCCTCGCCGATCACGACGGTGCCCTCGATGGCGACGCTGTCGAAGGCGCGGCGCATCGCCTCCACCGCCGCGCCGTCCGCCTCGTTCTTTTTGCCCCGGCCCATCCAGCGGGATGCGGCGAGCGCCGCGGCTTCGGTGACGCGGACCAGGTCCAGCGCCAGGTTGCGGTCGTAGCTGATCTCGGGCTTCGTGTTGGGCATGGGGCGGGGTCCTTACGCAGGCTCAATACGGATCAGGGCGGGCGACTCCAGCACGGCGTCCATTGCGCCAATGGTGTCCACGGCGCGGCGCATCGCGGCCTCCTGGCACTCGTGCGTCACCAGCACCACCGGCACGGCCTCGCCCGGCGCGCGGCCGCGCTGGATCATGCTTTCCAGGCTGACCCCGGCATCACGTAGCGCCGCCGTTACGTCGGCGATCACGCCGGGGCGGTCCACGACCATCAGGCGCAGGTAGTAGGCGCCGTGGTGCGCGGAGATCGGCACGGACGGCAGGCGGGCCAGCGCCGCGCCGGATGCGCCCCAAGCAGGGGTGCGCCGGTCTTGTGCGAGGTCAATCAGGTCCGCCACCACCGCGCTCGCGGTCGGCCCGGCGCCGGCGCCGCGGCCTTGCAGCATCACGCGGCCCACCGGGTCGCCCTCCGCCACCACGGCGTTGAACACCCCGTCCACCCGCGCAATCGGGTCGGACAGGGGCACCATGCACGGATGCACCCGCGTCTCGATCCCCGCGTCCGTCCGCCGCGCAATACCCAGCAGCTTGATGCGGTAGCCCAGTTCCTGCGCGAAGGCGATGTCCAGGGCGGACACCGCGCGTATCCCCTCCACATGCACGGCGGCAAAGTCCACAGGCTGGTTGAAGGCCAGCGCCGCCAGGATCGCCAGCTTGTGGGCGGCGTCCACGCCGTCAATGTCGAAGGCCGGGTCGGTTTCCGCGTAGCCCAGCCGCTGCGCGTCGGCCAGCACGTCGGCGAACTCGCGTCCGCCGCGGCCCATCTCGGTCAGGATGTAGTTGCAGGTGCCGTTCAGGATGCCGGCCACACGGTCCAGGCGGTTGGCGGCCAGGCCCTCCCGCAGCGCCTTGATGGCGGGAATGCCGCCGGCCACCGCAGCCTCGAACGCCAGGGCCACGCCGCCCTGCTCGGCTTGGGCGGCCAACTCCGCGCCGTGGACGGCCATCAGCGCCTTGTTGGCGGTGATGACGGGCTTGCCTGCGGCCAGGGCCGCCTGCACCAGCGCGCGCGCCGGGCCGTCGCTGCCGCCGATCAGCTCGACGACGGCATCCACGCCGGGGTCGGACGCCAGCGCCACGGGGTCCTCATACCAGCGCAACCCCGCCGTGGGCACGCCGCGGTCCCGGGTGCGGTCCCGGGCGGACACGGCGACGGCGGCGATGGGACGGCCCGCCCGCGCCTCGATCACCCCGGCGTTGTCCCGCAGCAGGCGCAGCACGCCCGCGCCGACCGTGCCCAGGCCGGCGACGCCAACCGAGAGGGGCTTGGTCATTCCGCGGCGGCGGGTTCGGGCACGGGCGCGGCGGGAGCAACGTTGCTGCCCTCTCCCAGGAACGCCTTGATGTTCCGCACGGCCTGCCGCAGCCGCTGCGTGTTCTCGACGAAGGCGATGCGGACATGGGTATCCCCATGCTCGCCGAAGCCGATGCCCGGCGCGACCGCCACCTTCGCCCGCGCCAGCAGCAGCTTGCTGAACTCGACGCTGCCCAGGTGGGCGTAGCGGGGGGGGATCGGCGCCCACGCGAACATGCTGCCCTCCGGGCTGGGCACGTCCCACCCGGCGGCGCACAGCCCGCGCACCACCACGTCCCGGCGCTCCTTGTACAGCGCCCGCATTTCGGCCACGCAATCCTGCGGCCCGTTCAGCGCCGCCGTCGCGGCGACCTGGATCGGGGTGAAGGCGCCGTAGTCCAGGTAGCTCTTCATCCGCGCCAGCGCCGCGATCAGCCGCTCGTTGCCCACCGCGAATCCCATGCGCCAGCCCGGCATCGAGTAGGTCTTGGACATGCTCGTGAACTCGACCGCGATCTCCTTTGCGCCGGGCACCTGCAGCAGGGAGGGCGGCGGAGTGTCGCCGAAGTAGATCTCGGCGTAGGCCAGGTCCGACATGATGTAGATGTCGTGCTTGCGGCAGAACGCCACGACCTCCCGGTAGAAGTCGAGCGTGGCGCAGTAGGCCGTGGGGTTGCTGGGGAAGTTCACGATCAGCGCGGTGGGCTTGGGCACGCTGTGGCGCACCGCACGGTCCAGCGCCTCCAGCATGTCCCCGTCCGGCGTGGCGGGCAGGCTGCGTACGCTGGCGCCGGCGATGATGAAGCCGAACTGGTGGATGGGATAGGACGGGTTGGGCACCAGGATGGTGTCGCCGGGGCTGGTGATGGCCGATGCCAGGTTGGCCAGCCCTTCCTTGCTGCCCAGCGTCGCCACGACCTCGGTATCCGGGTCCAGCTTCACGCCGAAGCGGCGGCCGTAGTAGCCGGCAAGCGCCCGGCGCAGCCCGGGGATGCCCTTGCTGACGCTGTAGCGGTGGCTGCGCGGGTCCTGCACCGCCTCCACCAGCTTGGCCACGATGTGCGGCGGCGTGGGGGTGTCGGGGTTGCCCATGCCCAGGTCTATGATGTCCTCCCCCGCGGCGCGCGCACGGGCCTTGGCGGTGTTCACCTCCGCGAACACGTAGGGGGGCATGCGGCGGATGCGGTGGAATTCCTGGGTCATGGCGGCGCTCGCGGGGAGGTGGAAGGAGGGTTGGGGGCGGTCAGGGTAGCAGACGCGCGGCGCCGGTGCGACCCAGCCCGGCGGCCTCGACGCGTATGGCGGCCGCAGGCACGCCTGCAGCAACCAGCGCGTCGCGTATGGCGCCCGCACGGGCAAGGCCGAGCGGCACGGCGGCGGCCTGCTGGGCAGGTGCCGCGCCGTCCGCGTCGCCCCCGGCCTGCACGACGACCCCGCCCCCCAGGCGCTGAGCCGCCAAGGCACGCAGCGCGGGGTCGGCGCTGTCCGGCAGGGCGGCAGACCCGCGCGCGAAGGCGACCACCGCCTGCGGCTGCGGACGGGGTGCGGCGGGCGCGAAGGTGCTGGCAGGCAGGCCCGGCAGTCGCGGGACGGGCGGGGCCGCCGCGGGCAGCTCCGGCAGGGCGCCGGATGCAAGCGGGGCGCCGGATGCAAGCGGGGCGCCGCCGGGCGCAGCTGGAGGCGTGCGCGCGGCCCGGCGCGAGGCCGGAGCGGGCGGCGCAGGCAGTGGAGTGGCGGCGTCCAGGACGGCCTTGGATGGCTCGTCCTCTGGTGCAGGCGCGGCAGCGGGGGCCGGCGCAGCAGGGGTGCGGCCCGCGGACGCCGACGGTGCGGCGGCGGGCGCGGGCGCTGCGGCGGGCGCGGGCACCGGCCCGGCGGCGGCCTTCGCGGCGGCCAGGGCCGCCGGGCCGCTGGCGGGCACGATGGGGTCGCGGCCTGCGGCGCGCTCGGTCCGGTCGCGTTCCGCCGCCAGCTGCGCGGTCAGCGCCCGCCGGGTCCCGGCGTCGGTGGGTGTGGGACGGGTGGGGACCTGGGACAGGTTGGGATAGGGGTCGTCCGCGCCCGGCGGCGGCGGGCGGTCCTGGGCGATGCGCCCCCCTTGCAGGTCGTGCCACCAATCAATCGGGGTGTCCAGGCTCAGCTTGCTGTCGTTCAGCCGCTCCACCGTGCTGCACCCCCCCAGGCACAGCGCGGGGAGCAGCAGCGCGAGCAGCACGGCTTGCCGCCCCCGTGGGCTGCCACCACCTACCCGCCTGTCGAACATCCCGTGCCCTGCTCCCCTGCGCCGCGCCGCCCGGCGCACGCTGTGTAGCCCGGCGCAGGCCTCGACGGAAAGGACTCTGCCCGATGCCCGACCTGCCCGACGCCGCGCCGCCCCCCGCGGCGCTCGACCGCTCCATGACCGATATTGCCGGGCGGTCCGGGCGGCTGGTGCGCGACTGGCTGGCTCGTCAGGCGCACGAGCCGCAGCCGGTGGACCCCATGCTGGTCGGCAGCGCCTTCCTGGACATGACGGCGCAGTTGATGGCCGCGCCCAGCCGGGTGATGCAGGCCGGCATCGGCTTCTGGCAGGACTACATGACACTGTGGCAGTCCTCCACGCGGCGGATGTGGGGCTTGGACGCCCCGCCGGTGATCGGCCCGGCGCCCGGGGACCAGCGCTTCGACGGCGCGGCCTGGAACAGCAGCGAGGTCTTTGGCTTCATCAAGCAGTCCTACCTGCTGTCCGCCCGCTACGTCCGGGACGTGACGGGGTGCGGCGCGCCAGGCGCGCCGGACTCGGGCGTGGCGCAGCGGATGGACTTCTTCGCTCGCCAGTTCATTGACGCCATGAGCCCCAGCAACTTCCTGCTGACCAACCCGGAGGCACTGCGCCGCACCGCGGAGACCGGGGGCGAAAACCTGATCCGCGGCCTGTCCAGCCTGCTGCAGGACCTGGAGCGCGGGCGGGGCCGCTTGCTGGCCGGGGGCGCCGCGCCGCGGCTGGGCCGCGACGCCGCGGCAACGCCGGGCAAGGTGGTCATGCAGAACCGGCTGATGCAGGTGATCCAGTATGCGCCCACGACGGAGCGGACGCTGCGCCGCCCGCTGCTGATCGTCCCGCCCTGGACCAGCAAATACTACGCGCTGGACCTGCAGCCGCGCAGCAGCCTGGTGCGCTGGGCCGTGTCCCAGGGCCATACCGTGTTCATGGTCAGTTGGGCCAACCCGCCGCCGGACCAGTCGGATGCTGACCAGCCGGGTCTCGGCGCCCCGGGCTGGGACCTCGAGGACTACCTGCGCGATGGCGTGCTGGCAGCGGTGGACGCGGCGTGCGGCGCAGCCGGCGTGCAGGAGGTCAACGCCGCCGGCTTCTGCGTCGGCGGCACCCTGCTGGTGGCAGCGGCGGCGTGGATGGCGGCGGCGGGCGACGGGCGCGTGCGCTCCGTGTCCCTGCTCGCGAGCCTGCTGGACTTCTCGGAGGCTGGGGAGCTCAGCGTGTTCATGGACGAGGAGGGGCTGCGCGCCCTGGACAGCCGTGCGGACGGCGGCGCGGCCGCGCCGGACAGCCTGCTGCGGGCGAATGACCTGCTGTGGTCCTTCGTGGTCAACACCTACCTGCTGGGCGCGGAGCCGTTCCCGCTGGAACTGCTGCACTGGAACGCCGACGCGGTGCGGATGCCGGCGGCGATGCACGCGTTCTACCTGCGGCACATCTACCGGGACAACCTGCTGCGCGTGCCGGGCGGGCTGCACGCAGCGGGCCAGCCGCTTGACCTGGGTGCCATCCGCGCGCCGACCTACGTGCTGGCGACGCGGGAGGATCACATCGCGCCCTGGGCCAGCGTGTATCGCGGCGCGGCGCTGCTGGGCGGGCCGCGCCGTTTCGTGCTGGCAGGCAGCGGCCACGTGGCCGGCGTGGTGAACCCTCCGGCCGCCGGCAGGTACAGCCATTGGGTCGGCGGCAGCCTGCCGGACCAGCCGGAAGACTGGCTGGCCGGCGCCATCGAGATGGCGGGAAGCTGGTGGCCCGACTGGCACCGCTGGCTCCTGGCGCAGGACGGCGCAGCGGTCCCGGCGCGTGTCCCTGGGGACGGGGCGCTGCTGGCGCTGGAGGATGCGCCGGGCAGCTACGTCAGGGCGCATGGCCGACCGTAGGCCGGCCAGGCCTGCAGTCTGCCCTGGTTGAGGCCCTTAAAAGCCTGGACGGTATCCCGTACCGCAGACCCACGGACGGAGCCGTTGCTGACGGGAACAGCGCCAGTGCCCGAAAGCATCTTGGGCGGAGCCGGCAGTTCAAGCCCGCCGGTCATGTCAGGGCGGCGGGGGGCGGCACACGAAGCATCGGCGCAAGCTCGTGCTGTGCCGCATGAGCCGGTTCTGCCGTGGCGGCGGACCTGTGGTGCAGGCGGACAGCGTCCCTGGGCACGCGCAGAATACCCGGCGGTCCATTCCGCCCCGGTGTCGGCACGGATGCGCCATCGGGGCAACCGCCCCGGTGGCGCATGGGCAGCCCCAGCTAGAACCGCTCGTCCGAGTTGCTGTCGAACAGCTCGTTCGCCGCCCGCATCGTGGACACGTTGGCCATGCGGAGATACGGCAGGTTGTTCAGCCGGGCGAGCACCTGGTCGGGCGGCGTCGTGAACGGCGCGCCGGACAACTGCGCCAGGGCCGCCGCCTGGTTGCCGCCCGCCAGCGCATTGCCGGCAGCCGTCAGGTGGTCCACCACCGCCTGCGACGGCGCGTTGCCCGGAATGCCCAGCGCCGCGCGGACCTCCTGACGGCCCTGCAGCAGTTGCTCCTTCGTCAGCGCCGAGATGCGCGACCAGCGCGGCGACGTGTAAAGCTGCCCGGCAATGTAGTCCATGGACGCCGCCGCCCGCGCGGCCTCAATGGGACGGCCATAGGTACGTCCGCTGTCGGCAAACGCCCATTGCGCCTGATTGACCGCGGTCACATCAGGGTCGAATCCGGAGCCAAGCTGGGCCGTCGTCAGCCGGGCGGTGTCGGGGACGAATGGCTGCACGTTGGCGCAGGCGGCGGGCAGGATGCATACAGTTGCAAGCAGAAGGGTGCGGAACACAACAGGACCTCATTGGAAACTGCACCTTAACTTGTGCTGGCCAGCCCCGTGCGGAAGCGGGCAGCACGGTCCTGGTAGTGCAAAGCAATGTGAGCATTCCGCAGCAGCTCGTCCGCCGGCATGTCGCGCACCTTGCGGGCGGGGACGCCGGCCCACAGCTCCCCCGCGCCGATCCGCTTGCCCGGCGCCAGCACGGCCCCAGCCGCCAGCATCCCGTCAGACTCGATGACGGCCCCGTCCAGCACCGTGGCGCCCATGCCGACGAAGGCGCGGTCATGCAGCGTGCAGGCATGGACGATGGCGGCATGGCCGACCGTCACATCCCGGCCGATGGTGCAGGAGTGCTCGGCGGCGGGGTTCACGTGGACGATGGTGCCGTCCTGGATGTTGGTGCCGGACCCGACCGTGATCTGGTTGGTGTCGCCGCGCAGCACGCAGCCGAACCAGATGCTGCTGCGCGCGCCCAGCGACACCCGGCCGATCACCGCGGCAGTCGGCGCCACCCAGGCGTCCGGGGCCACGTCGGGCGCCACGCCGTCCAGCGCCCAGACGGGTCCATCACCCGGCACGGGCCAGCTCGCGCACCACCGGCTGGTCCAGGCCGAGCATCAGGCGGATGTTCTGCACCGCGGCGCCGGAGGCGCCCTTGCCCAGGTTGTCCAGCCGCGCCACCAGCAGGGCATGGCCCGCGGCCTCATTGCCGAACACCCGCAGTTCCATGTCGTCCGTGCCGTTCAGCGCCGTCGCCTCCAGCGTGCCCGTGCCAGCGGTCGGCAGGGTGCGGACAAGGGCGCTGCCGGCATAGCGGTCCGCCAGGGCGTCGTGCAGGTCGGCCAGACGCGCCCGGCCCGGCAAGGTGCCCAGGTGCAGCGGCACCGACACCACCATGCCCTGCTTCGTGTGGATCACCGACGGCACGAAGATCGGCCGCCGCGTCAGGCGGGCATACTGTTGCAGCTCGGGCACATGCTTGTGTTCCAGCCCCAGGCCATACAGCTCGAACGCCGGGCCGTCCGCGGCTTCGTGCGCCTCGATCATGCCCTTGCCGCCGCCGGAGTAGCCGCTGACGGCATTGACCGACACGGGATGCGCCGGGTCCAGCAGCCCGGCATCCACCAGCGGGCGCAGCAGGGCGATGGCCCCGGTCGGGTAGCAGCCGGGGTTGGCGACGTTCCGCGCCGCCGCGATGCGGCCGGGCTGGTCCGGTGCCAGCTCCGGGAAGCCGTAGGCCCAGACGGGATCGCAGCGATGGGCGGTGCTGGCGTCCAGCAGCTTCGGCGCGTCGGCGCCCAGCCCGGCAGCCATCGCGACGCTCTCCTTGGCAGCGGCGTCCGGCAGGCACAGCACGACCAGGTTCACAGCGGCCATCATGTCCCGCCGCGCCGCCGGGTCCTTGCGATGCCGCGGGTCTATGCTGCGGACGGCGATGCCTGGCACGCCGGCCAGGCGCTCGCGGATGCCGAGGCCGGTGGTGCCGGCTTCGCCGTCTATGAACACGGTCATGTCAGGCATGGCGCTTCTCCAGGTGATGGCCGGTTCTGCCGTCCGGCGCTGTCATTGCGAGGAGTGTAACGGCGCGGCAATCCAGGGGCGGCGAGGACCGTGCTGGCGGCCCCTGGATTGCCGTGGCGCAAGCGCGCCTCGCAATGACGGTGTCTGGCGGGAGTAGGTGTGGTCGATGAACGGCAAAGCAAAAAGGGGGCGGTCCCTGCGGACCGCCCCCCTGTTAAGCATGGACTGGGTAGGA
Organism: uncultured Acetobacteraceae bacterium; assembly: GCA_964250755.1. GTDB lineage: Bacteria > Pseudomonadota > Alphaproteobacteria > Acetobacterales > Acetobacteraceae > DASWOJ01. The sequence goes on from CAXUHB010000018.1 coordinate 21,965, forward strand.
CGGTTTACCGCTTGCTGAACTGGAAGCTGCGTCGGGCCTTCGCGCGACCATACTTCTTCCGTTCCACCACGCGGCTGTCGCGGGTCAGGAAGCCCGCCAGCTTCAGCACGCCGCGCAGCTCCGGCTCGTAGTAGGTCAGCGCCCGGCTGATGCCGTGGCGGACCGCGCCGGCCTGGCCGGACAGGCCGCCGCCGTTGCAGGTGCACATCACGTCGAACTGGTTGTAGCGGTCCGTCACCAGGAAGGGCTGGGTCAGCAGCATCCGCAGCACGGGGCGGGCGAAGTACTGCGTCACGCGCTTGCCGTTCACCATGATCTCGCCCTTGCCGGGCTTGATCCAGACGCGGGCGATGGCGTTCTTGCGGCGTCCGGTGGCGTAGCTGCGCCCTTGGGCGTCGCGCTTTGCCTCCCGCACCGGCTTGTCGGAGGTCACCAGCGCGGAGGCGACGGCAAGGTCCTTGAGGTCGGCCAGCGTGCGGGTCTGCTCGGCAGGCGCCGCGGCGGGCAGGTCGTCCAGGGTTTCGGACATAGGCGTCAGGCCCTCTTGTTCTTGGGATTCATGGCGGCGACGTCCAGCGGCTTGGGCTGCTGGCCGTCGTGCGGGTGGCTGGCACCGGCATAGACGTACAGGTGCTTCATCTGCTTGCGCTGCAGGGGGCCACGGGTGATCATCCGCTCGACCGCCTTCTCGATCACGCGCTCCGGGTGCGCGGACTCCAGGCGGGCACGCAGGGTGCGGCCCTTGATGCCGCCGGGGTAGCCGGTGTGGTGGTAGAACACCGACTGGTCCAGCTTGTTGCCGGTGACGCGCACCTTCTCGGCGTTCAGCACGATGACGTTGTCGCCGCAGTCAACATGCGGGGTGAACTGCGGCTTGTGCTTGCCCCGCAAGCGCTGGGCGATGATGGCCGCCAGGCGGCCGAGCACCAGCCCTTCGGCGTCAATGACGGTCCAGGTCTTCTGCACCTCGGCCGGCTTGAGGGAGACGGTGGTCTTCTGCATTGTCGTGGTCCCAAAGAAGTGGTCGGGGTATCGGCGAAAGGCACGGAAAGGTCAAGATATTTTGGTGTGGTAGCATGATACCACAGACTTCCTTCCTCCTCTCCTTCCGAAAGGGCGCCGGGGTGAGGAAGGCCGCAAGGACCGCGCTTGGCCCAGCCATGACCCGGCGCTATCCCGTCAAGGTGCAATGCCTGTTGCCGTCCCCAAAGAAGGAGGGAACTGGCCAGCTCTTTCCGAACATGCGGTCCCGAAGGGTTTGCTCTATGGAGCAAGCCCATGCCCCCCTACATCATCGGCGCATCCGGACGGTCCGGTGCCGCCCTGTGCCGCTCCCTGCTGAACGATGGCCTCCACTACATTCCCGTCGTCCGCAGCACCGCCCGCTGGGCCGCCACCGGCCTGCCCGGCACCTCGCGCGTAGCCGACCTTCAGGATGCCACCCTCCCCTCCGCCCTTCGCGGCGCCCGCCTGGTTGTCTCCTGCGCCCACGCCCGGCACATCCCCGCCATCCTCGCCGCGGCTCCCCACGCCGAACGCTTCGTCTTTCTCGGCAGCATCCGCCGCTTCACCCGCTGGCCCGACGCGCACGGCCTGGGCGTGCAGGCCGGAGAGGCCGCCCTGCGCGCCTCCGGACGCTCCGGCGTCATCCTGCATCCCACCATGATCTACGGCGCCGCCGGGGAGGACAACGTGCAGCGCCTGGCCGTCCTGCTGCGCCGGCTGCCCCTGGTGCCCCTGCCCGGCGGCGGACGCGCCCTGGTGCAGCCCATCCACCAATCCGACGTGACGCGCAGCCTGCGCGCCGCGATGGACCACGATTGGGCCGGGCCGCACGCGCTCGTGGTGGCCGGGCCGGGCGCCCTGCCCTACGCGGACTTCGTGCGCGCCGTGGCGGGCGCCGCCGGGCTGCGGGCGCCGCGCATCGTGCCCGTGCCCGCCGCTCTGCTCCGCGCCCTGTCCCCGCTGTCCCGCCTGCCCGGCCTGCCCCGCATCGGCGCAGACGAAATCCGGCGGCTGACGGAGGACAAGGGTTTTGACATCTCCGGCATGCGGCGCATTTTAGGGATAGAGCCGATCGCGCTGGCCACCGGCCTGGCGCTGACATTCAGGACCCTGCCATGCCCATCCTCAACCGCATCGCCGACTTCCACCCCGAGATGACGGCCTGGCGCCGCGACCTGCATCAGCATCCCGAACTCGCTTTGCAGGAGCACCGCACCTCCCAGGTCGTCCAGGACCACCTGCGGTCCTTCGGCGTGGACGAGGTCCATGCCGGACTGGCCGGCACCGGCGTTGTCGGCGTCATCCGCGGGCGCGGCCCCGGCGGCGCCATCGGCCTGCGCGCCGATATGGACGCGCTCCCCATCCTGGAGGAAACGGGCGCCCCCTACGCCAGCCAGACCCCCGGCGTCATGCACGCCTGCGGCCACGACGGGCACACCACCATGCTGCTGGGCGCAGCCAAGTACCTGGCCGAGACCCGCAACTTCGGCGGCACCGTCCACGTGATCTTCCAGCCCGCCGAGGAGAACAAGGGCGGCGGCAAGATCATGGTGGACGGGGGCTTGTTCGAGCAGTTCCCGATGGACCAAGTCTATGGGATGCACAACTGGCCCGCCCTGCCTGAGGGCGAGTTCTACTGGCGGGACGGCCCGGTAATGGCCGCCGTCGCCGATATCGAGATCACCGTGACCGGCCGCGGCGCACATGGCGCGCAGCCGCACATGGGCGTGGACCCCGTCGTGGTCAGCAGCGCCATCGTGCAGGCGCTGCAAAGCATCGTGTCCCGCAGCATGAAGCCGACCGAGGCCGGCGTCGTCACCATCGGCAGCATCCAGGGCGGCCACACCTACAATGTCATCCCCGAGACCGTGCGTATGCTGGGCACCGCCCGCTGGTTCGCGCCCGAGGTCGGGGACCTGCTGGAGGCCGGGGTGCATCGCCTGGCCACCCACATCGCCGAGGCGTTCGGCGCCACCGCCGCGGTCGAGTTCCGCCGCACCTACCCGGCCACCGTCAACGACCCGGCGGCGATGGCCCGCGCCCGCCAGGCCGCCGCCGCCGTGCAGGGCGAGGCGCGGGTGAAGCACATGGAGGCGCCGACAATGGGCGGCGAGGACTTCAGCTTCATGCTGAACGCCAAGCAGGGCGCCTACATCATGCTCGGCGCCCGCCGCACGCCGGGCGACGCCGGGGTGCATCACCCCAAGTACGACTTCAACGACGACCTGCTGCCCATCGGCGCAAGCTACTGGGCGACGCTGGCGGAGCAGCTGCTGCCGCGGGATTAGACAACAGCTTGGCCTCGTGTTGCAGAACACGGGGCAGCAAGGGCCTCAGCGGCAGGCCAGCCAACCATCCCTGGACTGGCTGGCCGCGCGGCGCCTGCGGTGCCCGGGCCTACACCCACTCCCCCGCCCGCATCACCGGCACTGCCGCACCCCCGGCGTCCACCCCGTCCACGTCCACCTCCCCCGACCCGATCATCCAGTCTATGTGGATCAGGCTCGTGTTGGCACCCCGCCGCGCCAACTCCTCATCGCCAGCCGCCGTGCCCCCCTCCAGGCACGTCCGGTAGGCCTGCCCCAGCGCGATGTGGCTCGCCGCGTTCTCGTCGAACAAGGTGTTCAGGAACAGCAGCCCGCTGGCCGAGATCGGGGAGGAGTGCGGCACCAGCGCCACCTCGCCCAGCCGCCGCGCGCCCTCGTCCGTGCCCAGCACCTTCTGCAGCACCTCCAGCCCGGTGCGCGCCTGGGCGTCCACGATCACCCCGCCCTCGAACCGCACGGCAATGTCCTGGATCAGGGTGCCGCCATAGCTCAGCGGCTTGGTGCTGCGCACGTGCCCCTCCACGCGCAGCATGTGCGGGGTGGTGAACACCTCCTCGGTCGGGATGTTCGGGTTGCAGGTGATGCCGTTGCGCGCCGGCTCCGCCCCGCCCAGCCACAGGTGCCCGTCCGCCAGGCCCACCTGCAGGTCGGTGCCCGGCCCGCGGAAGTGCAGGGCGTGGAACCGCTGCCCGTTCAGCGCCGCCGTGCGGGCGTGCAGCGCGGCGTTGTGCGCGGCCCAGGCCACCACCGGGTCCGGCGCGTCCACGCGGGACGCCGCGAAGATCGCATCCCATAGCCGGGCGACCGCCGCGCCCTCGTCCAGGTCCGGCGACATGCGCCGCGCCCAGGCCGGGGAGGCGTAGCTGACGATGCTCCAGTTGATGGCGAAGTTGGTGATCAGCTCCAGCGCCGGGCGGTAGGCGACGCTGCGGGCGCGGTTGGCGCGGGACACTTTCGCGGGGTCCTGGCCGGACAGCAGCGCCGGGTCGTCGCCGGCGATGGCCAGGCGCGCGGCGCCCCCGCGGTAGGCCGCCGCCATGCCCTCGTAAAGCCAGGCCGGCGCGTGGTCGAAGGCGTCGTCCGGCGCGTGCTGGTAGCGCGCCAGGGTCGCAACGTCGTCCGTCAGCAGGGTCGTGACCTGCGGGCAGCCCGCGCGGTAGGCGTGCTCGGTAATGCGGCGGACCAGCGGCACGGCATCCAGCGGCGCCGTCATCACCAGCTCCTGCCCGTGCCGCAAGCCCAGCCCGACCTCCACCGCGACCTTGGCCAGCCGGTCCAGCCGGACGTCGTGCGTGGAGGCGGCAGGAGTGATGGCGTTCATGGGGGGCCTCGTGCTGCAATGCAGGGGATGCTCATAATGGCGTCCCCGCCCCGGCGCAAAGGCCCGATCATGTCCGACCCCACCGTTACCCTGTTCCACGCCCCCCGCACCCGGTCGTCGGGCGTGCTGTTCCTGTTGGAGGAGCTGGGGGCGCCCTACGAGCTGCACGTCCTGGACCAGAAGGCGGGCGCGCACCGCCAACCCGCCTTCCTGGCCATCAATCCCATGGGCAAGGTGCCGGCCCTGCGCGACGGCACCGGCGCGGTGGTGACGGAGCAGGTGGCGATCATGCTGCACCTAGCCGACCTGTTCCCCGCCGCCGGCCTGGCCCCGCCCGTGGGCGACCCGCTGCGCGGCCCCTACCTGCGCTGGATGCTGTTCTACGCCGGCGCGTTCGAGCCTGCGGTGATTGATCGCGCCGCCGGCCGCGAGGCGCACGAGCGCGCCATGAGTCCCTACGGCGAGTTCGACACGGTGCTGGCCGCCGTGGTCGCCGCCCTTCTGCCCGGGCCGTATCTGCTGGGCGAGCGGTTCAGCGCCGCGGACGTGCTGTGGGGCACGGCGCTGGGCTGGACAACAGGGTTCAAGCTGGTGCCGGAGGCGCCGGAGATCACGGACTACGTCCGCCGCGTCGGCGCCCGCCCGGCAGCGAAGCGCGCGCGCGAGCGGGATGCGGAGTTGGTCCCCGCGGCCTAGCGCCCCTGCGGCCCATCGCCTCCATGGCCTATCGCCCCTGAGGCCCGACGCCTTGGCAAGCCCCGCCGCCGACGCCCTGGCCCGCGTGTTCGGCCCGCAGCCGCCACACGACCTGTTCGCGCCGGCCTTCCGCACCGCCATCCCGCCGGCGCAGGTTGCGGCCTTGGTTGCGGGGCTGACTGGGGCGCACGGCCCTTTCGGAGGCGTGACGGAGGACGAAGGCGGACTGGTCGTCCACCTCGCCCACGCCGACGTGCCGGCCCGGGTTGTGCTGGATGCGGAGTGCCGCATCAGCGGCCTGTGGCTTGATCCCGCACTGCCGGTCGGCGGCACGCTGGACAGCCGCGTGCAGGCCGTCGCCGCGCTGCCGGGCCGCACCGCCGTGCTGGTGGAGACGGACGGACGGCGGCGGGCGGCGCACGAAGCGGATACCCCGCTGGCGGTCGGCTCGGCCTTCAAGCTCGCCGTGCTGCGGGCCGCTGCGCTGGCCGTGGACGCGGGAGCACTGGCGTGGAACGGGATCGCGACGTTGGACCCGGCCTGGCGATCCGTCCCGTCCGGCATCCTGCAGGACTGGCCGGACGGCACGCCGGTGACGCTGGCCACCCTGGCGAATCTCATGATCTCCGTCAGCGACAACACCGCGGCCGACGCGCTGATCCACCTAATCGGACGCGCTGCGGTCGAGGCCGTGTCACCCCGCAACGCCCCGTTCCCGACGACGCGGGAGTGGTTCGCCCTCAAATCCGACCCCGCGCTGCTGGCGGAGTGGCGCGGTGCCGGGCTGGATGCACGGCGGGACCTGCTGGGCCGCATCGCGGCCCGCCCGCTGCCGGCGCCAGGGTCCGAGGGATGGGCGCCGGACATCGAATGGTTCATGACCGCCGCCGAACTGTGCGCGCTGCTGGAGGCAACGCACGCCTTGCCGCCCTTCCGCATCGCCGCCGGGCCGGTCCGCCGCGCCGGGTGGCAAAGCGTGGCCTTCAAGGGCGGGTCGGAACCCGGCGTGCTCAACCTGTCCGCCCTCGTGGTGTCGCCGACCGGCATGCGGCACTGCGTGGTGCTGACCTGGAACGGCGACCCCCCGCTGGACCCCGCGCGCCTGACGGGGCCGTTCCGGGCCATCCTGCACGGCCTGCGCGGGGCTTGAGCGAGGGGTGGCTACCCCGCCACCTTCCAAAGCGCGTAGGGCTGCGTCCGGGTGCTGCCCTTCTCGTGCCACTGCGCCATGTCCTGGATTTGGCTGGACGTGACGTAGATCGCACCGTCCGGCCCCTCCGCCAGGCTGTCCGGCCAGCGCAGCCGCTTGTCCTGCACCACCGTCCGCATGATCCCGTCGGGGCTGCGGGCCTTCAAGGCGTCGTCCTCCGGGCTGGTCACCCACAGCGTGCCCCGCTTGTCCATCCATAGCCCGTCCGCGACGCCGGTCGTGCCCACGGTCTCGATCGCCGCGGCCAGGCGGGCGGGCGGCAGGGCCAGGTTGGTCAGGGCGCTTGTGGGCAGGCGGTGCAGGGTGCGCCCGGTCAGCGCCTGCCAGTACAGGAACCGCCCGGACGGGTCCAAGGCGATGCCGTCCGCCGAGAACTTCACCTCCCGCCCATCCGGCCGGCGCAGCTCCTGCCCGTCCGTATGCACGATCACGCCGGGTTCGACCTGGGTGCTGGGGTGTCCGTCCAGCACCCGGCGCGGCTTGCCCGTCCGCAGGTCCACCACCAGCAGCGCCCCGCGCACGCCGCTGTCCGTCAGATACGCCCAGCGCCCGTCCGGGCTGACGCGCACGTCGTTCAGGTAACTGCCCTGCGGCACCGTGTCCCAGCCGAAGCGTATGACTTGGACCACCTTGTCCGTGCCCAGGTCCACGCGCACCAGCTTCGGCCCGCCGTCGAGGTTGAACTCGTTGCCCGGTGCCGCCGCATCCACGATCCACAGGAACCCCTGCGGGTCCACCGTCACGCTCTGCACGCAGACGAAGTGGTCGCCATTGGACAGCGGCTTGGCATTGCGCCAAGCGTTCCAGTCCGCATTGGGATAAGGCCTCAGGGAGCCGTCCGGCATCACCTCCGCCACCGACACCGCCACATCCTGCTCCCAGCGCGGGAAGTTGACGAAGATGCGGCCCTTGGGGGAGACGGCGACGCCGGTCACCTGCTGCTCGAAGGTGGCGACCTGGGTCAGCGTGCCGGTCGGCGCGGAGGCGCTTTGGGCGTTGGCGCGCGTGACGGCGGCAGCGGCCAGCAGGGCTGCCAGGGAGCGGCGGGTCAGGGGCATGGTGGGGGTCCTCGGCTGCAGTCCGCCCCTGGACGCACCGGCCCGCGCCGGGTTGCCCGGCGGGAACCCGACCACACCGGTCTGTGTTCCCGCTGCGCCAACAGTGGAGGCAAGCAATGACGGATGCATTCAAGCCCGGCGACAAGGTGATCTGGGGCACGTCCGGCGGACAAACCGAGGGCACGGTCGAGAAGAAGGTCACGTCGGAAACCCGCGTCAAAGGCCATGTGGCCAAACCAACGAAGGAAGACCCGCAGTATCTCGTGAAGTCGGCCAAGAGCGGGAAGGAGGCGGTCCACAAGTCCGACGACCTGAAGAGGGCGTAGCGCTCAAGCCGCGTCCCGTGCCGCGGGTCCGCTCAGGATCCACGCCCGGCCAGGCAAGAAATCGAGCCTGCTCCCATGTCCGCAAACACCAGCCAACGCCATTTGCAAGGGATCGTTCTGAGGTCCGACGTGGCCGACCTCGCGGCTTAGTGTCTGGTTGTCACCTGCCGGAACTGGCACCTCTGATTGGGGGCGACTGCACTTGGATGGCAGGACCCAAGCCAGGGCGGTGAGCGGCTCAAGCCAGGGCGGTAAGCGGCTCACGAGTGAGCGCTTTGTAGGACCTTCCAATCATGCAGCCATCAGATAGTTCTTCGCCTGCAACTCCCGAGGTAACGACCGAACAACCCAGTGGTGCGACCATACTCGCATTCACAATTGATGCCGAAACCGAGCAAGCACTTCGAGATGGATTGTCGGATATCGCGTCTAAGAGGATTAATTTCCGTTCTGCTCACATCCGTGCTGCGACCGCTATACTCGGCAAAATGCCATCTCCAGCTACCGTGATCGTAGACCTGGGCGAGGAAAAAAATCCAGTTGTCGCATTGAGTGAACTGTTGCAGGTGATAGCGCCAAATGTGCAGGTGCTGGTTGTTGGCGACTGGGAGGGTGTGGACTTTTACCGCCAGGTGACTCGTGATCTGGGCGTTGTGGAATATTTGCACAAACCGCTGACGCGCGACATTGTCGCCCGCTTTTTTGGACCGCTTCTGATCCAAGAGGTCATACAGCAGGACAGAATGGATGGTGGCCGCCTTGTGACAGTCACGGGCGTGCGCGGCGGCGTAGGCGCGAGCACAATCGCTGTAAACCTAAGTTGGTTTCTTGGGGTGGAGGCTAATCGTCACACTGTGCTGTTTGATACCGACCTTCAACGGGGCGTGAGTACGGTGTTGCTGGGTATGATGCCTGGCTCTGGCGTGCGCACGATGCTTAAGTCAAATGAGAAAATCGACGTTTCAGTCCTAGAGCGTGTGGTCCAGCAAGTGTGTGGGCGGCTTCAGGTTTTGGCCGGAAACGAAGACTTGGCCGATCGAATAAACCTTCCGCTCGGCAAGGCTGTACAGTTGGCGGAACTTCTTCGCCGCCGTTACAACTTTGTCGTAGTCGACCTGCCCTTCACTGGTTTACCGCTACAACGTGACCTGATGGACTTGGCAACACAGCGAGTGCTCGTCATGTTGCCGACCTTGGCAGGCATCCGCGACATGCTACGCCTATTCGCAATACCAAACAGCCCCACACAGCCTCGGCGAGCTATTGTGGTGCTCAACCGGGTTGGAATGACCGGCGGTCTGGAACTGCGGCGTATCGTTATGAGCTTAGGAATGACGCCAGACATTGTAATTCCTGATTTCGAAGGTGCAGCGGCGCGCGCCGAGACGTTGGGAACACCCTTCTTGCAGGAGAGCGGCCCCTTCCGCAACGCTATGCAGGCCCTCGCTCGGGAGGTTGGCTTTAACAGCCATGTCGTCGGAAACAAGCCTGCTGTCCGGCCCGGGTTCTGGCGGCGCAAATGAGCCGCCCCGCCAATGGCCTGCTTTCCCATGCTGATACTTTATCACCCGCCTCCAATATGACCTCCGCCGAACTAGCGTGAGCGACCGGGACAGGTGTCCGGCCCGCGCCGTCCCGGTGTCTCGCCTACCGCCCGGAATCACCTTCGCGACGGTGCTGCATCGGCTGCGCTGCGCCACGTGCGGCAGCCGGGCGGACAAGGTGGTACTCGACAACTTGGCCCGGGACTGGCGGCAGCGCGTCATCCGGGTATGGGGCCGGGGATCGCACTGCTGGACGGGGGACGGTGGGCAATCAACCCCGATACCTGATCGGCTGGCGCCCCGCTCACGAACGTCTGTGAACGCCAGGTGGCCAGGTGAACCGGCGCTGGCGTTCAAGTCCATGCCTGCTTCGCCGCAGCCCCCATGAGCCTGCAACTGAACCCCAACTTCCGTTCCCGAAGCTCAGAACAAGGCAACGAACGTTACACCCGCCACCATCAGCAACCCACCCAAGATGCGCCATGCGTTCGCTGCGTGCTGCTCGAAGCCGATCCAACCGAAATGGTCCACCGCCAACGAAGCGAGGATGCCAGCCGTAACGGTGATCCCGGTGAAGGTGCCCGAGCCGAGCTTCTGGGCGAAGAACAACGTGCCGGTCACGAACAGCGCGCCGCAAAGGCCGCCTGTCCAGGCCCACCAAGGCGCGCCAACCAACCGGCCGCTGTCGGGCAGCGCCTCTCGCGCCACCAGCAGCGCCGCAACGAAGCACGCAGCCGTGACCAGGCTGACCAGCAGCGCCACGGTCCACGGCCGGTCGAGGGAACGCACGAGTTGCGAATTCGCACCTGACTGCAAGGCGTTCAGCGCGCCGGCCACGGCGACAAAGACAATCATCAGAATGTTCACAGTCCACACCTTTCTCTCAGCCGTTGCGAGTGCCTGCAACGTGAGGGAGCAAACGCCAGCTATCGTTGTGGTTGCCCACGGCAGGATGGCCAGCGCGGTTCTTCTGGAACTGCCCGCGGCGTCCTTTGAGGGAGAGGCCTAGCCTCTCGGAGTGCCCCGTCCGCGGCTGAGCGGTGTTGCCGTCCCACTAGGCCGCGCGGGGCGTTCGTGCCGTGCTACGCTGGCCGGCGGAGGTTCGGATGATCGATGCCACCGCGTTCCTGTCCAGCCTAGCTGCCGAGCGCGACCGCCTGACCGCGGACGGGCCGCCCAGCTTGACCCAGCTTGCCGCGAAGGTGGCGGTCATGGAGGCGGCAATCGTGATGCTGGCCGACACCAGCCCGAACCGGGACGCCTTGCAGCGGTGGTTGCAGGTGGCAGGCGCAGAGGCCGAGCATGACAGCCCGGCGGGGCACGCCATCCGCGCCGCGGCCCGGCTGCTGGCGGAGCGGCTGGCCTGACCCGCAAACCGATGCGGAACCGTTCTATCCGCATTCTGTAGAATCGCCTTCCGCCAGGAAACGTCATCCCAGCGGGTCCGCTAAGGGGTTCGCTAGCGTTTTGAGACCGATGCGCTTCCGGTCCAGACCCCATGCTAACCCATTGGAAAGGCGGTGGTGGAGCTGAGCGGGATCGAACCGCTGACCTCCTCATTGCGAACGAGGCGCTCTCCCAACTGAGCTACAGCCCCGCCGTTCCAGGCCGCGGAACATGACGGCGCCCGCCCGGCAAGTCAAGGCGGCGGTTCCGCCTTGAACCGTTGCTGGATGCACGGCGGGCGCGGGATCAATGCGCGCCCACCCCGTTGCGCCGCCCCCGTTGCGCCGCCCGGGGCGCGTGGCTAGGGTCCGCCGCGTCCGGTCCTCCGGACCATCCAGGAGGCCGCCCCCGTGATCCCCGCCCTGTTCGAGCTTGGCTTCTACATCATCAGCTTCCTGCGGCTGGTGCTGATCGCCGACATCATCTTCAGCCTGCTCGTGTCGTTCAGCGTCATCAACACCCGCAACCAGGTGGTCTGGACCATCGGTGACGTGCTGCACCGCATCACCGAGCCGATGCTACGCCCGATCCGCAACGTCCTGCCCAGCTTCGGCGGCATAGATTTCAGCGCCTGGGTGGCGATCCTGCTCCTGCAGTTCGTGATCACCCCAGCCTGGGCCGCCCTCGCGCGGGGCGTCATTTCCGGCTACTGGTCCTTGATGTAGGCCAGAGATGCTGGACGAACCGCAGCCATGACCGCCCGCATCATTGATGGCAAGGCCGCCGCCGCAGCGCTCCGCGCCGAGGTCGCCGCACGCACCTCGGCCCTGCCCTACCAGCCCGGCCTGGCCGTAGTGCTGGTCGGCGACAACCCCGCCAGCGCCGTCTATGTCCGCAACAAGGACCGCGCCGCGCAGGAGGCGGGAATCGCCGTCCGCACCATCCGCCTGCCCGCCACGGTGGCCGCCGCCGAGCTGATGGCCGTCATCGCCGGGCTGAACGCGGACGATGCGGTGGACGGCATCTTGGTGCAGTTGCCCCTGCCCGACGCCATCCCGCCCCGCCCGGTGCTGGAAGCCATTGACCCGGCCAAGGACGTGGACGGCTTTCATCCCATCAACGTCGGGCGCCTGCAGGACGGGCTGCCGGTGCTGGCACCCTGCACGCCGTCCGGCGTCATGCGGCTGCTGTCGTCGCATGGCATCCCGTTGCGCGGCGCCCGGGCGCTCGTGCTCGGCCGGTCCAGCATCGTCGGCAAGCCGATGGCGCTGTTGCTGCTTGCCGCCGACGCCACCGTCACCATCGCCCACTCCCGCACCGCCGACTTGGCGGCGGAGTGCCGCCGGGCCGACGTGCTGGTCGCCGCCGTGGGCCGTCCGGAGATGGTGCGCGGCGACTGGATCAAGCCCGGCGCCACCGTGATGGACGTGGGCATCAACCGCCTGCCCGACGGCCGCCTGGCCGGAGATTGCGCCTACGACGAGTGCGCCGCCGTCGCCGGCGCCATCACCCCCGTCCCCGGCGGCATTGGCCCCATGACCATTGCCTGCCTGCTGGACAACACGGTGCGGGCATCCATCACGCGGCGGGGCTGAGCGCACCCGTCAGCAACCGCATCGCCGCATCCCGCCCGCTCAGCCACGCCCCGCCCACCGTCCCCGCCAGCCCATCCGTCCGGCAGGCCTCTCCGGCAAACAGCACCCGCTCCCCTGGAAACGCCTGGGCCAGCGCCGCCCGTGCCCCGGCCCCGCCCGGGCGCGCATAGGCGTAGGCGCCCCGGAACAGCGGGTCCGTGCCCCACCCGGTCACAACCGCGCCCGCGCCCAGCCGCGCCGGCCCGACCATGGCGCGCAGTTGCTTCCGCGCGAATGCCTCCGCCTCAGCATCGTCGCCCGCCACAGCCCAGGCCGCGCGTCCGCCCATGTAACCGACCAGGTGCCCGCGCCCCAGCGGCCAGGCGTTGAACGTCATGCCGGCCTCCCCTGCAGCCACCTGCTGCACCAGGGTCGTGTTGTCCGGCAGGCCCAGCCGGTCCAGGCCGGCGCCGGGCAGCGCCACCTTGGTCAGCAGCCCCATCGGCAGCGCATCCACAGCCGCCTGCACGTCCGCCGGCAACGGCGGGTCGAACCGGATGCCGCCCGCCGCCAGCACCCCGGTCGAGACAGTGACGATGCACGCCGCCCCCCGCAGCGTGCCGCGCGGCGTGTCAACCTCGACACCTGGCCCGTCCCACCGGATGCGGGTGGCCGGCGTGTCCAGCCAAGCCGGCGTCGCCAGCCGCCGGGCCACGAAATTGCCCAGGCCTCCGGGAGGCAGCAGGTTGGGCGGCGGCAGCAGGTTGCGGTGCCAATCCTGCGCGCTCAGCTCGTCCGCGTCGGCGGCGGCGATGATCGCGCCCTCCCACAAGGCGATGGTGGGCGCCCATGGCCCGGGCACGCCCGCCATCAGCACCGCAAGGCTGGTGTCCGCGGCGCCGGGCTGCAGGCGTTCGACTGCCGCCCAGCAGGCGTCGTACTCCGCCTGCTCTGCCGGGGTAGCCGCGCGTCCGGCGACGAACAGCCGCTCGCTCCGCAGCGTGTCGGAGTTGACCAGCCCGTCCTCCGGCTTGGCCAGCCCGACCAGCAGATTGCTGTCCGCCGCGTGCAGCCAGGCCGCGCCCAGGTCCAGCACGTCCCCCGCCAGCGCCGCCGGACGGGCGGTGCGCGCCCTCCCGCCGACGCAAGGCCCGGCCTCAAGCAAGGTCACCTTCACGCCTCGCGCCCGCAAATGTCCGGCCGCCGACAGCCCGGCGGCGCCCGCGCCTACGACGATGACGCCATCCTCATGCGCACGCGCCGTATCTCGCACCCATCCCCCTTGCGCCGCTCGCCCGTCATAGCACGGCCCGGCCCAGCTTGCGGAAGCGGCGTGGCGGGACAGGGATGCTGCCATACTCATGCCATGGCCTGGCCCGAGCCTCGGGACGGCAACAACCGTTGGGGCTGCAATGACCGGATTCTTCGACGGCTTCACGCTCACGAGCGCCCGCGTGGGGGACGGCGAGTTGCGACTGCGCCACGGCGGCTCCGGCCCGCCGCTGCTGCTGCTGCACGGCAACCCGCAGACCCACGCCATGTGGCACGCCGTCGCCCCGGCCCTGGCCCAGCGCTACACCGTCATCTGCCCGGACCTGCGCGGCTATGGCGGCAGCTTCAAGCCGGCCGCCACAGGCGACCATGCACCCTACGCGAAAAGCAGCATGGCGCGGGACATGGCGGAGCTGATGACCGGGCTGGGCCACGGCCGCTTCCAGGTCGTCTCCCACGACCGCGGCGCCCGCGTGGCGCACCGCCTGGCGCTGGACAACCCCGACCGCGTGCAGCGCCTGGCCGTCATGGACATCGTGCCCACCATCGAGCACTTCGAGCGCACGGACATGTCCTTCGCGCTGGGCTACTACCACTGGTTCTGGTTCGCGCAGCCGCATCCGTTCCCGGAGGAGCTGATCAATGCCGCCCCGGACGTGTGGTTCCGCGCGCACACGTCGCGGGAGACGAAGACGCCGGGCTTCTTCCGGCAAGAAGCGCTGGACGACTATCTGGCCGCCGCGCACGACCCCGAGGCGATCACCGGCATGTGCGAGGACTACCGCGCCGCCGCCGGCATAGACCTGCAGCACGATCGTATCAGCCGGTCCGAGGGCCGCAAGATACGTTGCCCGGTGCTGGCCCTATGGGGCGCCAAGGGCAGGGTCGGCGGCTGGTACGACCCGGTGGCGCTATGGCGCGATTACTGCAGCGCAGAGGTGACCGGCGCCGCCGTGAACAGCGGGCACTACCTGGCCGAAGAAGCGCCGGACGAGGTCCTGGCGCACTTGCGCGGCTTCCTGGAGTAGCGCCCCTTCTCCCTCTCCCTCCGGGAGAGGGCCGGGGTGAGGGAGGCCGCAAGCGCTCAGGCCGCCAGTTTTCGCACTGCTCTACGGGGAAGGTGTAGCACCCGCAGCCTCCCTCACCCTCACTCTGGCCCTCTTCCGAAAGAAGAGGGAGCAGAGGCGGAACACCCTCTCCGTCCCCCGAACGCCTCCGCCGCCGGCACCGTCCGCACCGGCTGGTAGAAGTCCCATGCCCCCCGGCTCTCGCCCGGCGCCTTCACCTGGAACAGGTGCATCGGATGCGACACCCCGCCATCCCCCCGGACCTCGCTGGCCCCGAACAGCGGGTCCGACGCCGGCATACGCTTCATCGCGGCCACCGTCGCCGCGCCATCTGCCGGGTCCGCCCCCGCTGCCGCCGCCCGCAGCAGGTGCGACACCGCCGAGAACACCCCGGCATGGACCATTGTCGGCGGGATGCCGCGGTTGCGCGGCGTGAAGGCGGCGGCGAACGCCCGCGTGCCCGCATCCCAATCCCAATAGAACGGCTCCGCCACCAGCAGCCCCTGCGCGTCCGCCAGGCCGATGGCGCCCACGTTGGTCAGCAGGCACAGCAGCGCCGCCAGCCGCTGGCCGCCCGCGGCGATGCCGAACTCCGCCGCTTGCTTCACCAGCGTCTGGAACGGCGCCCCTGTGCAGGCCAGCCCGATCACGTCGGCACCGCTGGCCCGCGCCTGCAGCAGCAGGGCGGAGAAGTCCGCCATATCCCCCGGGAACGCCGCCGCGCCCAGCACCCGGCCGCCCCCGGCATCCAGCACCGCAGTCACATCCCGTTGCAAGGCATGGCCGAAGGCGTAGTCGGCGGTCAGGAAGAACCAACTGCGCCCGCCCTCCTCCAGCACGGCGCGGGCCGTGGAGGTGGCGAGGGCTGCGGTGTCGTAGGTCCATTGCAGGTGGTTCGGGCTGCACGCCGCCGTCGTCAGCGCCGTCGTGCCGGGGCCGCTGAACAGCGCCACCCGGTTGCGCGCGCGCGCCAAGTCCGCCACGGCAAGCGCGGTGGCGGAGTTCGGCACGTCCACGACGGCCTGGACGCCCACATCCAGCCAGGCGCGGGCCAGCCCGGCGCCCACGTCCGGACGCTCCCCCATGTCGGCGGACAGGAGTTCGACGGGCAGGCCCTGCGCCTCGATGGCCATGCGCGCGGCCAGCACGGACCCGGTGCCGGCCCCGTCCGCCGCCGGGCCGGACAGGGTGGTCAGCACGCCGATGCGAAGCGGCGCGCGGGATTGCGCGCGGGCGGCCCAGGGCAGCGCCAGCGCGCCAGCCAGGGCGGCGCGGCGGGTCGGACGCGCCACGCCTACGGCGCGAGCGCGGTGGTGCGGTAGATGTCCGCCAACGGCACGCGGAGGCCGACGCTGTCCAGCACCAGGCCGCCCTCCTCGATGCGGTCCGGCACCTCCGGCCATGCACCGTCCGCGCCGCGCCGCAGCAGGTCGGCCCGCAGGGTCGAGCTGTGCAGCACCAGGACCTCCAGCACGCTCGGGATCAGGGTATAGGTCCAGACGTTGATCCAGGTCTCCCGCTGGTTGCCGGGCGATAGCACCTCGACGATCAGGACGGGGTCCGGCAGCGCGACGGACGGGCCGGGCGGCGGCGGCGCGCAGGTCACGGCCAGGTCCGGGATGCGCATGTTCTGGTCCGCCGCCACGGGGGTCACGATCCCCGGAGTGGCAACGCACCGGCGCCGGCTGCCGGTCGCCAGCAGGTGGTTGCCGATCAGGCGGCCCACCTCGTTCTGGATGGCGCCATGCCGCTCGCTGGGCGGCGCCATCGCCATCGGCACGCCGTCCACAAGCTGCCACATGCGTCCGTCGCCGGGGTCCCAGGCCAGGAACTCCGTCACGGTCATCGGCTCGAACGGCGCGGCAGCGGCTTGGCTCATGGCTGCATTCTAGCCGCCCTCCGCTGCCGCTGCCACATCCGCTGCTTAAAGCTCCTGCCGGGGGCAGCGAAGGGATCGCTGGCGCATCCATGCAGACGCACTAGATTGTCATGCAAGGGAGCAAGACCGCCATGCAAGCCACCTCGACCAACTTCAAGGCGAACGCCCATGCCGCGCTGGCCGACAAGGGGCTGCAAAAGGCGCTCGCGTTCAGCAAGCCGCAGTTCATGGCCCGGCGCGCCAACGCCGTCGCCAACCTGCCCGAGTTCGAGGCGCTGCGGAACACCGGCCGCGACATCAAGAACCACACCCTCGCCAACCTGGACTTCTACCTGGAGGCGTTCGAGGCCAACGTGCAGCGCGCCGGCGGCCAGGTGCATTGGTGCAGCACCGCCGACGACGCCCGCGCCGCCGTGCTGAAGATCTGCCAGCAGGCCGGCGCCCGCACGGTCACCAAGGGCAAGTCCATGATCTCGGAGGAGCTGGCCATCAACGGCCACCTGCAGGAGCACGGCATCCAGCCCATCGAGACCGACCTGGGCGAATACATCATCCAGCTCAGGGACGAGCATCCCAGCCACATCATCGCCCCCGCCTTCCACCTGAACCGCGAGGACTGGGAGGCGCAGTTCCGCCTGTCCCACACCGACCTGCCGGCGGACCGCGTCTTCGCCGAACGCCGGGACATCCTGACCGAAGCCCGCGGCAAGCTGCGCGAGAAGTTCCTGGCCGCCGATGTCGGCATCACCGGCGCAAACTTCCTGATCGCCGAGACCGGCAGCAGCGTCATCGTCACCAACGAGGGAAACGGCGACCTGACGCAGACCCTCCCCCGCGTCCACATCGCCCTCGCCAGCATCGAGAAGGTCGTGCCGACGCTGGAGGACGCGACCAGCCTGCTCCGCATCCTGGCGCGGTCCGCCACGGGCCAGGACTTCTCCGTTTACACCACCTTCAGCACCGGCGCACGGCGCCCAGGCGACCTCGACGGGCCGGAGGAGTACCACGTCGTCATCGTGGACGCCGGGCGCAGCGCCATGATGGGGACCGAGTTCCAGGACATGCTGCGCTGCATCCGCTGCGCCGCCTGCATGAACCACTGCCCCGTCTATGGCGCGGTCGGCGGCCACGCCTACGGCTGGGTGTATCCGGGACCGATGGGCAGCGTGCTGACGCCCAGCCTGATCGGCGTGGACCAGTCCGGCCACCTGCCCAATGCCAGCACCTTCTGCGGCAAGTGCGAGAGTGTCTGCCCCGTGAAGATCCCCCTGCCCAAGATGATGCGCCATTGGCGGGAGCGGGAGTTCGAGCGGCACCTGCAGCCCGCGGGCATACGCAGCAACCTCGGCCTGTGGGCGTTCTTCGCGCGCCGCCCGGCGCTGTATCGCCTGGCGTCCCGCGCCGGGGCCGTCGCGCTGGGGCTGCTGGGCCGCCGCCGCGGGCGCTTCGCCAGCCTGCCGCTGGCCGCCGGCTGGACCGCAGGGCGCGACCTGCCCGCGCCGGAGGGCGACACCTTCATGGCGCGCTACGGGAAGCAGCAGCGGAATCGGCAGCGCGCGGACGCTTCCGCGGATGCCGCGGCAGGGGCGCCCGCGGGCGTCGCGGTCAAGACCCCCGCGGGCATCGCGGTCAAGACCAAGGTGGACGCATGACCAAGGCGGCCATCCTCGGCGCGATCCGCCGCGGGCTGCGCCGGGGGGAATTGCCTTCGGACCAGCAGGCCATGCTGCGCGCCCGCATGGCGCACCCGCCCCGGCAGCTGATCCCAGGCCGCAGCCAGGTTCCCCGGCCCGAGCAGATCGCCCTGCTGGTCCGCAACATCGAGAAGGAGTTCGGGACGCTCGACCGCGTGCCGGATGGGGACGCCGTGCCAGGGGCGGTCGCCGGCTATCTGGCGCAGCACAACCTGCCCTCCATGATGGCGATGGCGCCGCACCCCGAACTGCAGGCGATCCCCTGGGCCAGCCGCCCCCTGCTGCTGATCCGGGAGGGCCGGGCGCTGCCGACCGACTTGGTCAGCGTGCAGCAGGGCTACGCCGCAGTGGCGGAAACCGGCACCTTGATGCTGCCCAGCGCGGCGGAGCGCCCGACGACCCTCAACCTGCTGTCCGACACCGCCATCGTCGTGCTGCGGACCAGCCGGGTCGTCGGCGCCTACGAGGACGCCTGGGACCTGCTGCGGCGGGAGAACCAGGACTCGATGACCGGCGGCTTCATGCCGCGCAACGTCATGCTGGTGACCGGCCCCTCCCGCTCCGCCGACATCGAGCAGACGCTGGAGCTGGGCGCGCACGGCCCCCGGCGCCTGCACGTCGTGCTGATCGAGGACGATCCGGCCGCCCGCGCCGCCTGATGCCGCCCGCGCCGAACCGGCTTGGACCGGGTGCCCCGTCCCGTCGCCGCAGCCTGTCCGATACGGACCGTGCGGTCTGGGCAGGCTACGTGCAGACGGTGGCCCCGCTGGACGGCGTGGTCCGCCCTAATGCACCGCCTGCCCCGCCCCTGCCGGAGCCGGCCGGCCCAGCCGGACCGTCGCCCTTGCACCTCCTACCCACCCCGCCGTCCGCCCCGGCCCGACAGCGGGCGGCCCCGCTGGTCATCGGCGTGCAGCCGCCCGGCGTGGACAACGCGACCTGGAGCCGCTTTCGCACGGGCAAGCTGCCCGCCGGGCGCACGCTGGACCTGCACGGACGCACGGCGCAGCGGGCGTTCTTCGCGCTGCAATCCTTTCTGGGCAACGCCCACGCCGACCGGATGCGCGTCGTGGAGGTCATCACCGGACGCGGCAGCGGCGATGCCGGCGGCGTGATCCGGCGCGAGTTCCCGCTGTGGCTGAACCTAGGGGAGCTGCGCCCGATGGTCCTGGCCGCGGCACACCCGCACGCCGCCAACCCGGGATCGGTGCGTCTGCTGCTGCGCCGGCCACGGCCAGGTCGGGATTAGGGCCGATCCCTACTTGATCCCCACCACGATCCGCCCGTCCATTGGGTAGGGCAGGTCAGGACGATCCACTATTTGCGGCCAAACAGCGCCCCAGGATGCGGCCTCGTCGCCGATTACGGTCACGCGGCTGAAGCCGGTCCGGGCCATCGTCCGCAGCAGCGCGGCGTGGCTGAACATCCGCATCTCCAGCACGCTGCCGGGGCCGCCATGGAACAGCGGCGCAGGATCGAAGCCCAGGGTGCCGAACGTCGTCTCATAGACCACGGCGTGGCGGCCCGCGATGGACACGACCTCGAAGCCGCGCAGGCTCGGATACCTTTCCACCGTTTCGGGCATCGTGTATGTCGGCGTGGACACCACCAGGCAGCCGCCCGGCGCCAGGCAGGCGTGCATGTTGCCGATGGCCAGGGCCGGATCCTCCAGCACGTGCTCCAGCACGTCGCTGCACAGGATGAAGCGGCAGCCCTGGAATGGCTGCAGCGTACCGGCGTCGCACACGTCCACCCGGGGCTGGTCGTGCAGGAAGGTGTTGCGGTAGTCGTACAGCGCCGCCAGCCGCCCCGCATAAATCTCGCTGTCCGAGCAGCCGAAGCCCCTGATGGAGCGGTCGGGGCGCAGCCCCGGCAGCGGCGCCACCTGGCCGTGCAGCGCCCCTGTCAGCCCGGCGATCACGGCCCGGAAACGCGCGTTGGCCCCGCAAGCCGCGCAGACCAGCGCCTCCCGGTGGCGGACCTGAGCCACATTGGACGCGCCGCAGATGTTGCAGGTGAAGGTGTCGCTCAATCGTGTCTCCCAGTGTGTCCGTCCGGCGCTTCGGTACGGCGGTTGGTCCGGCGCTTCATGTGGCGCCGGTTCGTAGCGGTGGATGGCGGCAGGCGGATCAGTCCCAGCGGACGTCGGTCACGGCAACCCCAAGCTCGCGCTCGTCGCCGTTGCCGATCACGGCGTTGGGCACCCAGGTTTCGGACGTGATGTGCAGGTCGCCGCCGGGCAGCGCCGCCGCGACCTCCCGCGCCTCGTGCGGCTGCACCGTCAGCAGGCCGGTGCTGGTCCCTGACCGCAGCGCGACGGCCAGCGTAACCGGCCCGAAGTTCCGCAGCGTCAGCGTGCAGGACGGGCGGCCCATGCCGGGCAGCGCCGCGTTGGCGCGGCAGAAGCGTCCCCAGCCCACGTCCGCCGCGGCGTGGAACCCGGCGTCGTAGCGGGCCGGCAGCACCAGCTCGGCCAGCCGCGCCCCAACCTGCGCCCGCCGCGCCCGCCAGCCCGGGCCGACATGGCCGGGCACGCCTGCCACCCGGGTCGGCAGCAGCCCATGCCGCAGCAGCAGGCCGGTGAAGAAATCCTCGCTGAAGCCAAGCTCCAGCCAGCCGTTGAACATGATCGCCCACAGCGCCTCGCCGTCGTAGCGGAGGCCCCAGGGGAACGCGAGGCCGTCATAGACCGGCTCGCTCAGGAAGAAGATGCTGCCGTCCGGGGCCAGCATCCCGCTGGTGATGGCGCCCAGCATCGCGTCGAAGTCCAGGGAATGGTGGAAGCTGGACTGGAACACCACGGCGGCATAGGGGCCGGGAAGCTGCTCCACCGCCTGCATGAAGGTGCCCTGGAACACCTGCAGCGCCACGCCGCGCTCGGCGGCCAGGCGGCGCAGCCGGGTGTTGAAGCCGTCGTCCAGGTCCACCGTCGTCACGTCGTAGCCGGCCTGGGCCATCGGCACCGACAGGTTGCCCCAGCCCGCGCCGAACTCGACCACCGGCGCAGGCGGCGGCACCGCCTGCAGCGCCTGGAAGGCTTGGACGGTCTTGGCCAGCTCGGTCGCGATGACGGCGGGATTGCGGGAGACCCAGGGATAGCCGAGCTGGAAGTCGGCGCCGCCCTGCTTGGTGGAGGTCATCTCCAGCCCGGTGTTGTACGTCTGCGCGGTCAGGCCCTGGAACAGCGCCAGCACCTCGTCCCGGTACTCCGGTGAGTACGGGTCGCCGGCGCCCACGGCGTAGGGAAGGTTGGTGCTGCGCCACAACTCACGGAACGCGTTGGGGTCCGCTGCGGCAGCGAGGCGTCCGCGATAATCTTGGGCTGCGGCGAGGAAGGCTTGGTCCATCAAGGACCTCCAAGAAGGGGGTTGGATCGGGGCGGCCCACGGCGCGGCGCTGCCGGCCTGTCCGCCCGTGCGTCGCGGCACGCCCCGGCACGCCGGGCCTGGCCCGGCCACGCAACTGCGGCGGCTGGCCGGTCAGGCACCGAACAGCCGGGTCAGCGACGCCTTGAACACCGCCGGCCCAAAGGCAGCGGCACGGCTGCGGGCCTGGGCGCCCATGGCGTCCAGCTCCGCGCGCGGCAGCTTCAGCGCCTTGGCCGTGAGGTCGCGCAGGTCCGCCCGGCCGCGGGCCAGGAAGCCGCTGCGCCCGTCCTCGACCAGGTCGCCCGGGCCGCCGTGACGCAGCACCACCGGGACGGCCCCGGCGCTCATGGCCTCTATGATCGTGATGCCGAAGTGCTCGAACCGCTCGGGGCGGCTCGACACGTCGTCGTTGATGCCGGTGGCGTGCCAGTAGATGTCCGCCTGCAAGTACAGGCGGGCCAGCACATCCGGTCCACCGTTCACATGGAAATGGACGGGCAGCCCGCGCGCCGTCCGCTGCAGGTCGGCGAAGTGGCCGCGCGCCACGGCCTCCCCGCCCAGCGCGCCGGCCAGGTGCAGCTCCAGCGGCTCCGGCGACGCGGCCAGCAGTTCCTTGAACACCTCGATCATCACGTCCTGGCGCTTGCAGTGGCCGCTGGGATGGAAGCGCCCGACGTTCAGGATGCGCCGCGGGCCGCCCGGCGCGGCCCGCGGCCCCGCGACCGGCGGGACGGACGGCGCGACCACGATGGCCGCCGGCCGGCCCAGGGCGAGCAGCCCGGCTGCGCGCTCATACGCCGCCTGCACGAAGGGCGAATAGACCAGCACGCCGTCGTAGCCCTCGATGTTCTGCCAGTCGCGCACGTAGTGGTGGGGGGTCATCGGGAAAGGGAACTGGCAGACGTAGAAGTTCCTGCGGCCCAGGGGCGGGGCATAGGGCAGCACCTCGTTGCCGATGCTGATGAAGACATCGGCCCGCGGCTGCACCCCGGCGTCCTGCCAACGGACAGGGCGCACATGGTCCAGGTGCAAGCCCAGCTCCCGTCCCATCGTCAGGATGCGGGCGCGGCTGGTGTGCTGCGGGGTGTACAGGATGCAGTCGTACTCGTCCCGGAACTCGTGCGCAAACGACAGCAGGTAGCGCTCGCCGCCGCCGGGGGTGATGGGGAACGGGGTGAACAGGGCCAGCAACGGGCGTGGTGCCACCAGTCGGGACGCTGGCGGTGCGGGCAGCAGCGCGGGGGCAGCGGCGCGGTCGCGCCCGTCCAGGTAGTTGCCCCAGCGTTGGACGAACTTGATCCGGTTGGCGCCCACGACGCTGCCGAGCTGCAGGTTCAGGCCCGCGTCGTCGGAGGTGGTATTCTCCAGGTGGCACACCCGGGACAGCGGCTCGTACAGCACCCTGAACCCGGCCAGCCCGACCTTGAGGCACAGGTCCGCGTCCTCGTAATAGGCAGGATCCCAGATCAGGTCGAAGCCGAGCACGTAGGCGAACAGCTCGGCCCGCACCGCCAGCGCCGCGGCGGAAATGTAGTCCACGTCCCGGCGCACGAGGTAGCGGGGATGCACCTCCGACAGGCCCCGGCCGTTCTGGTGGACGTGGCCGTCCGGGTTCACGCTCGCGCCGGCCTCCTGCAGCCGCCCGTCGGGATAGACGAACATCGGGCCGGCGGCGCCCACGTCGTCCTCCGCCAGCGCCGCGAGCAAGGGCGGCAGCCAGCCCGGCGTCACGAAGGCGTCGTTGTTCAGGAACACCAGCGTCCCGCCCCGCGCGTGCTCCGCGCCGACGTTGTTGGCCTCGCCGAAGCCCAGGTTGACGCCGCTGCGGACGATGCGGTGGTGCCGGGCGAAGTCGGCCAGCAGCTTGAAGTGCTCCGGCGCGCTGCCGTTGTCCACGACGATCACCTCGACCCCCGTCATGTCCGTGTGGCGCTGCAGCACGAACAGGCACTGCAGCGTCATCACCGGCTTGGACAGGTTGGGGATGATGACCGTGGTGCGGACGGGATCGGACTCCGCCCGGCTGGGTGCGGCCAGGGCGACGAGCATGGCCGTCAGCGGCTCCGCCGCCGGACCGAGGCCGGCGAGGCTGGACAGCAGCGCCGGGACGATCTCGCGGTGCGGGCGCCGCCCCTCCTTCCAGCCGAAGCGGAGATAGTGGCCGAGCGGGCTGAACCCTGCCTCGATCAGGCCGGGGCACTGCTCCAGGTAGTAGGCGGTGTCGAACAGGCGCGTGGCCTCCACCCTGTCCGCTCCGCGGCGCCACGAATAATGCAGCAAGGGGTGTATGCCGGCCTCGCTGCATTCGGCGCTCAGGCGGTTGTAGCCCCGCACGTCCAGCAGCGGGTGCACCTCCGCCAGCTCGCTCGCGCCGTGCAGCGCGAAGTCGGTCAGCGGGTCGCCGTCCAGGGGCCGGTGGAGGGAGCGCACGTAGTAGTGGGTGGAGAACAGGGGGCTGGGGTCCAGCCCCAGCCTCCAGCCGGTGCTCCGGTAGTGGTCCAGCGCGTCCGCCCCCCCGGCGGCCGCGTCGTCAAGCTGCTCGAAGTAGAACTCGCGGTCCACGAGGTGTCCCAGCTTCAGCGCGGTGCGGAGCGCCGGGTCCGCCAGGTCGAGCGTCCGCCGGCCTGCCGCGGCAGCGCCCTGGCCCCGCAACGCCGCGAGCTCGCGCAGCGGCTCGGTCCAGCCAGGCTCCAGGATGACCGCCTCGTGATAGGCCGCCGCCGCGTCTGAGAGGCGTCCGGCAACCTTGCAGAAGTGGCCGATCTGCAGCTTGAGGTCGGCGTCGTAGGGCATCAGCGCCTCGGCAGCGAGGTAGTGCTCCTCGGCCGTGCGGAGGTCGCCGCACTCCTTGTGCATGTGGCCGCACTGGACGTGGATCGGGCCGGAAGGCTGCAGGTCCAGCACCGCCTGGTACAAGGCCGCCGCAGCGCGGTAATCCCTGGCATCCCGCTTGGCGTCGGCCTCCCGCTGAAGCTGCCGGGGCCGGTCGTGGACGGGACGGTCCCGGACCTTTCCGCCTGACAATGCAGCCCCGATGATGGTACCGACGCCCATCCGCTTCCTGCCCGCCACGCGCACTCTCCCGCCATCTCAGCCCGGCCCAGCCATAACCAACGCCAATGGGGCATCGTGTCAACCGAAGGAGACCAAGGCGAGCGCAACCCGGGCCAGGCAGCCTGGGCCAGGGCAACCAGGCAAGGTCAACCGGGAGCCTGCAGCGGTGGGCGCATGCCGCAGCGCCCATCGCCGCGCGGCGGCAATGGGGCGGCGCCGGGTGCTGTGGCGGTGGCGGTGGCGGTGGCGGTGGCGGGACCGTCCTACACGTCCTCCATCCAGGTCACGTCCCCCTCTGCCAGCCCGTAGCGGGCCGCAACGATCTTGACTCTGCCGGCACCCAGCGCGCCACCGATCACCTGGCTCTGCGTCTTCAGCCGCCCCGCGACCCGGCGGGCGTTGGCGCGCACCGCGTTGTCCAGCAGGCTGCCGCCCTGGTTCCGCACGCTCAGCACCGCGGGCACGATGGGCTGCACCATCTCCCCGATCACGCCGGGGAAGGTTGCGTCATGCTCCACCACGTCCACCGCCGCCGCCACCGCGCCGCAGTTCTCATGGCCCAGCACGACGATCAGCGGCACGCCCAGCACGCCGACGCCGTACTCGACGCTGCCCAGCGCCGCAACGTCCACCGTGTTGCCGGCATTGCGGACGATGAACAGCTCGCCCAGGTCGCGCCCGAACAGCACCTCCGGCGGAACCCGGCTGTCGGAGCAGCCGACCAGCACGCAGAACGGCGCCTGTCCCCGCGCCAGCTCGATCCGGCGGTCATGGCGGTTGGTGGCCTGGTAGGGCGGGATGGCTGGCCTGTCCGCCTGGAACGCGGCGTTGCCGTCCTTGAGCCGTTGCAGCGCCTGCTCCCCCGTCAGCGTGGTGCGCGGCACCGGGTCGGCGGCGCGGGCGCCCTTGGGCCAGGACGCCAGCAGCCCCGCAGCCAGCATGGCGCCCGACAGCGCGCCGCGCCGGGACAGGACGTTCCGCTGGGATGGGCTGGCGCAGCAAAGGCAATGCATCATGCAAGGCGTCCTGACCGCATCGGGCGGATGATCCGGCCCGGCAACGTCGCGTCCCACATATTCGGACCGGGATCAACCAGCCGCGGACGAAGGCAGCCCGTGCCCGCTTGGGCACGCGGCGCGGCGCGGTGCCGGCCAAACCACCCGCCTGCCTGGACACCCTGCGCCCCGCGCACCTATACCCGGCCCGCACCAGCCACCCCCAAGGCCATCCCCCCGGCCGCTCCGGCCCAAAGGACGCGATGACACCTCCCCTCTCCGCCATCGTTCCCGTCATCCTCTCCGGCGGCACCGGCAGCCGCCTGTGGCCGGTGTCGCGTGAAAGCTTCCCCAAGCAGCTCTGGCCGCTCGTCTCCGACCGCACCATGCTGCAGGAGTGCGCCCTGCGCGGGGTCGGCCCCGGCTTCGCCCCGCCCGTCGTCGTCTGCAACCAGGAGCATCGCTTCCTGATCGCCGAGCAGTTGCGCGCCGCCGGCATCGAGGGCGCGCAGATCGTGCTGGAGCCGGTGGGCCGCAACTCCGCCCCCGCCATTGCCGCGGCCGCCCTGCTGGTGTCGGACACCAATCCGGACGCCGTGCTGTGGATGATGGCCGCCGACGCCGCCATCCAGCGCACCGACGCCCTGCACGACGCTCTCCAGCTTGCCGCCGCCGCCGCCAGGCAGGGCCGCATCGTCACCTTCGGGATGCAGCCGCACCGGGCGGAAACCGCCTACGGCTACCTCGAAGTCGGCCCGGCCCTGCCCGATGCCCCCGGCGTCCACGCCCTGACCCGCTTTGTGGAGAAGCCCGACGCCGCCACCGCCCAGGCCCTGGTGTCCGGCGGCGGGCACCTGTGGAACAGCGGCATGTTCGTCTTCACCGCCGCCACCCTGCTGGCCGAGATGGAGCGCTGCGCCCCGGACGTGCTGGCCGCCGTCCGCCGGGCGGTGGAGGGCCGCACGCGCGACCTCGACTTCATACGCCTGGACGCCGCCGCCTTCGCCGCCTGCCCCGACATCAGCCTGGACTATGCCGTCGCCGAGCGGACGACGCTCGCCGCCGTGATCCCCGCCGACCTCGGCTGGTCCGACGTGGGAAGCTGGGACGCGCTGTGGGAGCAGTCGCCCAAGGACGCCGCCGGCAACGCCACCGTGGGCGACGTGCTGCTGGAAGGGTCGGAGAACTGCTACGCCCGCAGCGACGGCATCCTCACCGCCGTGGTCGGCCTGCAGGACGCCATCGTGGTCGTGACCGAGGACGCGGTGCTGGCCATGCACCGGGACCGCGCCCAGGACGTGAAGAAGGTTGTGACCCGGCTCCGCGCCGCCGGGCGGCACGAGGCCGTGGCCCACAACCGCATGTACCGCCCCTGGGGATTCTACGAGAGCCTGATCCAGGGCGACCGGTTCCAGGTGAAGCGCATCGTCGTCAAGCCCGGCGAGAAGCTGTCCCTGCAGCGCCACCACCACCGGGCGGAGCACTGGGTCGTGGTCAACGGCGTCGCCCTGGTCACGCGCGACGCCGAGGAGCTGCTGGTCCGCGAGAACGAGAGCATCTACCTGCCCCAAGGCTGCACCCACCGCCTGGCCAATCCCGGACGCATCCCGCTGACGCTGATCGAGGTGCAGGCCGGCAGCTACCTCGGCGAGGACGACATCGTCCGGATCGAGGACACGTACGGCCGCGCTTGAGCCGTCCGGGCCAACCATGACGCGAACCCATCCGTCGGACGCCGTCACTGCGGGCCGCTTGCGGCGCGGCAGTCCAGGGGCCACAAGCGCGGCTCTGGCCGCCCCTGGACTGCCGCGTCGCTGCGCCCCCCGCAATGACGGAGGCGGCAGGACCAGCCAGTCCTGACGGCCACTGGCACCTACCCAGCAGGATTCACACGCCCCATGCCCACCGCACTCATCACCGGCGTCACCGGACAGGACGGCGCCTACCTCACGCAGCTCCTGCTCGACCGCGGCTACAAGGTGGTCGGGCTGATGCGCCGCTCCGCCAGCTCCGACGTGATCGGGGAGCGGCTGCGCTGGCTGGGCGTGCTGGACCACGTGCAGCTCGTGGACGGCAACCTGACCGACCTCAGCAGTCTGATCCGCGTCATCCAGGACCACAAGCCCGACGAGATCTACAACCTCGCCGCCCAGAGCTTCGTCGCCGCGTCCTGGCAGCAGCCGCTGCTGACCGGCACTGTCACCGCCCTTGGCGTCGGCAACATCCTGGAGGCCGTGCGGATTGCCCGGCCCGAGGCGCGGTTCTACCAGGCATCCTCGTCCGAGATGTTCGGCCTGATCCAGGACCCGATGCAGAGCGAGCGCACGCCGTTCTACCCCCGCAGCCCCTACGGCGTGGCCAAGCTGTACGGCCACTGGATGACGGTGAACTACCGGGAGAGCTTCGGCCTGCACGCCAGCAGCGGCATCCTCTTCAACCACGAGTCCCCGCTGCGCGGCATCGAGTTCGTGACCCGCAAGGTCACGGACGGCGTGGCCCGCATCAAGCTCGGCCTGGCCAAGGAGCTGCCGCTGGGCAACCTGGACGCCAAGCGCGACTGGGGCCACGCGCGGGACTACGTGCGCGCCATGCACCTGATGCTGCAGCAGGACCAGGCCGACGACTACGTGATCGCCACCGGCCAGACCACCAGCATACGCGACCTCTGCCGCAGCGCCTTCAGCCACGTGGGCCTGAACTTCGAGGACCACGTGCGCACCGACCCGCGCTTCATGCGCCCGGCCGAGGTGGACGTGCTGCTCGGCGACGCCAGCAAGGCCCGGCAGCAGCTCGGCTGGTCCCCGGAAGTCACCCTGGAGGAGATGGTCGGCGAGATGGTGGACGCCGACCTGGCCCGGCACCGCGCCCGCATGGCGCGGTAGTGGCGCCGCCGCGCCGCATCCTGGTCACGGGCGCCGCCGGCTTCGTCGGCCGGCACCTGATGCCGGCCCTGGCGGGCGCCTTCCCGGATGCGGTGCTGGACACCGCGCCGTTCGACATCACGGACGCTGCCGCAGTGGGCGCCGCCATCGCCGCCGCGCCACCCGACGCGCTGGTCCACCTGGCAGCCATCGCCGCCATCCCTGCCGCACGCCAGGATCCGGACCGGGCCTGGCGGGTCAACCTGGGGGGGACGCTGAACCTGGCACGCGCCGTGCTGGCCCACGCGCCGCACTGCACGATGGTGTTCAGCAGCAGCGCCGACATATACGGCGCCAGCTTCCGCGCCGGGCATCACCTGACGGAGGACGCGCTGCCCGCGCCGCTGAACACCTACGCCGCCACCAAGGCCGCCGCCGACCTGGCGCTGGGAGCCATGGCGGCGTCCGACGGCCTGCGCGTGGTGCGGGTCCGCGCCTTCAACCACACCGGTCCCGGCCAATCCCACCAGTTCGTGGTGGCGGCCTTCGCCGAGCAGGTGGCCCGCATCGCCGCCGGACTGCAGCCGCCGGTGCTGCAGGTGGGCGACCTGTCGCCCCATCGGGACTTCCTGGACGTGCGCGACGTGTGCGCCGCCTACGCCGCCTGCGTGCGGATGCGGGACGACCTGCCGCCGGGCGCCGTGCTGAACGTGGCGGGCGGCCAGCCGCGCCGGGTGGGCGACGTGCTGCAAAGCCTGCTGGACGCCGCGGGCGTCCGGGCCGAGGCGCAGACGGACGCCGCGCGCCTGCGCCCCTCCGACATTCCGGTGGCCGCCGGCGACGCCGCCCTGGCCCGGCGCCTGCTGGGCTGGGCGCCTGCCATTCCCTGGACCCGGACCATCGCCGACGTGCTGGCCGACTGGCGCAGCCGCGTGCAGCCCACCCTCATCAAGGACCCGCCATGACCCTGACCCTCGCCCAGGCCCAGACGATCCTGTCCGCCGCCTTGCAGGAGGCCCGGCGCATGGACCTGAAGCCGCTGGTCGTCACCGTGCTGGATGCCCGCGGCGCCCCCAAGGCGCTGGCCGCCGAGGACGGCACGAGCCTGAAGCGGGCCGAGATCGCCCATGGCAAGGCGCACGGCGCGCTGGCGTTGGGCATGGGGTCGCGCGCCCTCGCCAAGCGGGCCGCCGCGGACCCTACCTTCGTCGCCGCCGTCACCCACACCTCCGGCGGCGCCCTGGTTCCCGTGCCTGGCGGCGTGCTGCTGCGCGACGCCGAGGGCGCGCTGCTGGGCGCCGTCGGCATCAGCGGCGACACCAGCGACAACGACGAGGCGACGGCCCTGGCCGGCATCGCCGCTGCAGGGCTGCTCGGCGACCCCGGCTGACCCACGGCGGGAGGCGCCCGTCGCGGCCGGCGAACCCGGGCCGTCGGGTCAAGCCTCCGCCTGCTCCGTCGTCGGGTCGGCCACGCCCGCGTCGCCCGTGGTGCTTTCGGCCGCCGCTGCCGCCGCACCTGCCCGGTGCGGGCGCCGCCGGGTGCTTGCCTTCTCCCTCCCATACCAGCCTTGGCCCGCGTTGCGGCGCGGGTGACAAGCCGCGCAAGCCTGCCTACGCCTTCACCAGCGCGCACCCGCCCTCCCCCACCGGCCGCCACGCCTCCGCGGCGGGCGTCGTCGCCACCAGGTCCAGCAGGTCCCATTGCGCCTTCACCGCTGCGGGCGCGCGGGCCTGGAACAGGTAGGCCGGAAACAGCGCCCGCCCGTCGGCGCGTATGCTGCCCGCGCCGAAGGCGTCGTCCATCGTCGGCGTCGCCTTCATCTGCGCCACCGCCGCAGCCCCGTCCGCCTTGGCCCGCGCCGGGCCGAGCGCCTTCACGGCCTTCAGGTAGTGCAGCGCGCTGGCGTAGCAGCCGGCCTGGATCATGTTCGGCGGCCGGCGGCCCGGCATCCGGTCAATGACCCGCTTCGTGAAGCCCCGCGTGCCCTCGTTCATGTCCCAATAGAAGCTGCCGGTCAGGTAGAGCCCCTGCGCTAGCTCCGGCCCGATGGCGTCCACGTCGGTCGGATGCGCCAGCAGCGCCGCCATCCGCATCGTCTTCTCCAGCCCGAACTCGTGCGCCTGCTTCACCCCGTTCACGGTGTCGTTGCCGGCGGAGGCGAAGCCGATCACGTTCGCCCCGCTGGCCTGGGCCTGCAGCAGGTAGGAGGAGAAGTCCGTCGTCTCCGGGAAGGGGTATGCCGCACGGCCCACCACGGTTCCGCCTGAAGCCTTCACGAAGGATGCGGCATCGCGCTCCAACTGCTGGCCGAACACGTAGTCCGCGACGATGAAGAACCACCGGTCGCCGCCGCGCTTCACAAGCTGCGTGGCGGTGGAGCGGGACAGCATGTAGGTGTCGTAGGCCCAGTGCACCGTGTTGGGCGTGCATTGCACCCCGGTCAGGTCCGCGGTGCCGCCGCCGCTGTTCAGATAGACCTTGTTCCGCTCCCGCACGACGTTGGCGACGGCGAGCGCGACGGAGCTGGTGGGCACGTCCACGATGGCGTCCACCCCATCCCGGTCCAGCCACTGCCGGGCGATGCCCGCACCGATGTCGGGCTTGTTCTGGTGGTCGGCGCTGACGACCTCGACCTGGAAGCCCGCTTGGGACGCCGGCTCGCCCCACTCCTCCGCGGCCAGGCGGGTGCAGGCGACGGAGCCGCCCCCGGTGTTGTCCCGGTAGGGGCCGGACTGGTCGTTCAGCACGCCCAGGCGGATTGTGACGGGCTGGGCGCGGGCCGAGGCCAAGGGCGCGGCGGCGGCCAGGGTGGAACCGAGCAGGAGGCGGCGTGTGACCGGCATGGCGAGCGTTCCCTGTATTTGTTTGCCGCAGCCAACACCCGCTCGCCGCCTGCCGCAATCCCCGGCGTGGCCCGGCCGCATCGCCTGGGCCATCGTGCCCCGCCGGCAGGCCGGCATGGGAGATGGCCTGGAGCACGGACGGCTTGCGGCGGCTTGGGCGGCCAGGCGCTTGGCGTTAATGGCTAGGTAGGGATATTCCGTTATGGTAAGCCGGACAGCGTTGGCGCGTGCTGTTCGCGTCCTGGCGGCACAGAGGATGGGAGACGTGGTCACGCATCCCATGCCATTGATGCAACCGGGCCGGCAGGACTGCCGCCGGTGCGGGACCGGGGACAGCATGTGACACTCATCGTCGTGGTGGATGACAGCGTAACCAACCGCAAGATCTTCACCCGCCTTGCCGGGGGGATCGCCGGGGACGCCACGGTGACGGCGTTCTGCGACCCTGAGGCGATGCTCGCCTGGCTGCCCGCGCACTCGCCGGACCTGGTCATCACGGACTACAAGATGCCCGGCATGGATGGGGCCGAATTCGTCCAGCGGCTGCGGCGGCTGCCGGCCAGCCGGGACGTGCCGGTCGTCGTGATCACCGCCTACGAAGACCGGGAGTTCCGGCTGCGCGCCCTGGACGCGGGCGCGACGGACTTCCTGCAAAGCCCCGTGGACCACCAGGAGTTCCTGACGCGCAGCCGCAACCTGCTCAAGCTCGGCCAGCAGCAAAAGCTGATCCGCTGCCGGGCCGAGGATCTGGAACGCGAGCTTGAGGCAATCGAACGCCTGCACGAGAAGGCGATCCGCGACAGCCGGACCCGCCTAGTGCAGGTGATAGACACGATTCCCGCCGTCATCACCGCCGCGGACGACACCGGTGCCCGGGTGTTCGTCAACCGCTACGGCGCCGGGCTGCTGCCGCTGCCGCCCGGGCGCCCCGCGCCGCTCGACCTCAACGACCAGCGCGTGCTCCGCAGCGGGCAGCCGGTGCTGGGCTACGAGGAGACGGTGACGGACCCGTCGGGGGCAAGCCGCATCCTGCTGACCAGCAAGTTCCCGCTGCTGGACGCGCAGGGCGCGGTGCGGAACGTGCTCACGACCTCGTTCGACATCACAGCGCGCAAGCAGGCGGAACGCGAGCTGCACCACCTCGCCCACCACGACGTCCTGACCGGGCTGGGCAACCGCCTGCTGCTGATGGAGGTGCTGCGGGGCCACGCGGCGCAGTTGCCGGACGGCGAGGCGCCCAGCGCCGGCCCGGACGCAGGGTCGGGCGGCGGCTTGGACGCCGGTCCGGGCAAGCGCCGCTTCGCGCTGCACTTCATAGACCTCGACCGGTTCAAGAGCATCAACGACGGGTTCGGGCACGAGCAGGGCGACATGCTGCTGAAGCTGGTGGCGGCCCGGCTGCAGGAGACGCTGCGGCCCTCGGACATGGTGGCGCGGCTGGGCGGGGACGAGTTCGCGGTGGTCCAGGCCGGGGCCGGGCTGGAGGACGCGCATGCCCTGGCCAACCGTATGATCGCCCGCGTGTCGGAGCCGGTGATGATCGAGCGGCACAAGGCCACCATCGGCGCCAGCGTCGGCATCACGCTGGCGCCTGACGACGGGCAGACGGCGGAGCAGCTTATCAAGAACGCCGACCTCGCGATGTATCGCGCCAAGCGCGAGGGGCGCGGCCGATCCCGGTTCTTCACCGCGGAGATGCAGACCGCCGCCCGCGCATCGGTGCTGATGGAGATAGACCTGCGCCGCGCCATCGCGCATGACGAATTCGTCATGCTTTACCAGCCGCAGTTGGACGCCGCCGCCGGCCGCGTCACGGGTGCCGAGGCGCTGCTGCGCTGGCGCCGGCCCGGACACGGCCTGGTGCTGCCGCAGGACTTCCTGCCCCTGGCCGAGGACACCGGCCTCATCGTGGACATAGACCGCTGGGTGCTGCGCGAGGTTTGCCGCCAGGGCGTCGCGTGGGCTGCCCAAGGCTCCCCGATCCGCGCGGCGGCCAATATATCCGGCCGGACCTTCAAGTTGGAGGACGTGCGCCGTCTCGTCCTGGACACCCTGCAGGACACCGGCCTGGACCCCGCGCTGCTGGAACTGGAGCTGACCGAAAGCACCTTGATGGAGCACCATCAGGACATCCAGGCCGGGCTGGGCGCCCTGCGCCGGCTGGGGGTGCAGATCGCGGTGGACGACTTCGGCACGGGATACTCCTCCCTGGCCTACCTGCAGCTTCTGCCGATCGACCGCCTGAAGATAGACGGCTCCTTCGTGCGGGGCCTCCGCGGCCAGGCCAGCGGCGCCGCCATCGTGGGCGCCATCGTGGGCATCGGCCATAGCCTCGGCTTGGAGGTGCTGGCCGAAGGCGTGGAAACGGCCGAGCAGTTGGACCAGGTGCGCCTGGCCGGCTGCGACTCCGTGCAGGGCTACCTGTTCAGCGCGGCGCTCGCGGCGGACAGCTTCCACCTCTACCAGCCGGAACCGCAAGCCCATCCGGCGGCGCGCTCGGCATGATGCGGCGGCCCGGAGCGCCGCGCTGGTGCGGGCGGATGCTGGCCCGCCTGCGGGCCGGCGGCGACCGCGAATACGAGATGCTGGCGAACCGC
Organism: uncultured Acetobacteraceae bacterium; assembly: GCA_964250755.1. Classification (GTDB taxonomy): domain Bacteria; phylum Pseudomonadota; class Alphaproteobacteria; order Acetobacterales; family Acetobacteraceae; genus DASWOJ01. The sequence goes on from CAXUHB010000018.1 coordinate 56,045, forward strand.
CTGGTGATCGGCGCCGCGGCCGTGGTTTACTCCTTCGCCGCCATCGGCAGCGGAGTCGCCGCGCGGCGGGAGCTGCAGGTCATCGCGGCGCTGTTCCTGGCAGGGGCCGCCGCGCTCACGGCCCACGCGCTGGCCCGGCCCGGAGCGTCGCGGGCGCGGCGGCTGCTCGGCATCCTGCTGGACAACGGCGCGCTGTCGCTGGCCTTCCAGATGGGCGGCGCAGTCGTGACGCCGTTCTTTCCGGTCTACCTCTGGATCATCCTGGGCAACGGGTTCCGGTTCGGATTGGGGTGGCTACGCATCTCCGCCGCAGCCGGGGGGCTGGGCTTCGGCCTGGTGCTGCTGACGACCCCCTACTGGTCCGCGAACCTTCACCTGGGCGTCGGCCTGCTGGTCGGGCTGGTGGCCATCCCCCTCTATGCCGAAGTCCTGATACGCCGCCTGTCCGCCGCCAAGCAGCAGGCCGAGGCCGCGAACGTGGCCAAAAGCTTGTTCCTGGCCCGCGTGAGCCACGAGCTGCGGACGCCGCTGAACGCCGTCATCGGCATGGGCAGCCTGATCGCCGCGACCCGCCTGAATGACGAGCAGCGCGAGATGAGCGACACCATCGTGAGCGCATCGTCAGCGCTGCTGGCGCTGATCGACGACATCCTGGACCTGTCCCGGGCCGAGGCCGGACGGATGCCGGTGAACGTCGCCCCCTTCGACCTGAACGGCCTGCTGCGGGAGGTGGCCGCCGTGTTCCGGCTGCGCGCACAGGAGAAGGGCCTCCGGCTGGCGCTGCACGTCTCGGCCCGGACGCCGCTGGACGTGACCGGAGATGTCCGGCACCTGCGCGAAGTCCTGCTCAACCTCGTCGGCAACGCGGTGAAGTTCACCGGGGCAGGCAGCGTCACCCTGTCGGTGGACTGCCCCGCTACGAACCGGCCCGCCCCGGAAGGCGCGGACGCGGACTGGGCCGACCTCCGGTTCGAGGTCGCCGATACCGGCATCGGCATCGCGCCAGCCGCACAGGAGCGGGTGTTCGAAGACTTCACCCAGGCCGACGGCACCATCATGAACCGGTTCGGCGGCACCGGCCTCGGCCTGGCGATCACCCGGAGGCTGGTCGGGCTGATGGGCGGCACGGTCACGCTGCGGAGCGCGGAAGGTAAGGGAAGCACCTTCGTGGTCGAGCTGCGGCTCGGACGGACGGCGGCGCGTCCGGTCCCGCAAGGCGTGCAGCTGGCGATGACGGCGTACGGAGGGGCCGAGCTGGACGGGTTGGCGGACCGCCTGCGCGGCCTCGGCTTCGCGGTGGCGCCAGGAGCGCATACTGGCGCGCGCACAGGGACGCACCCCGCCGGCGCACTCGGCAGCATCACGCTTGCCGGCGGCGGCCCAGCCGTGCTGGTGCTGGCGGGCAATCCCGGCATGATCCCGCTGGACATCCGGCAGGCCTGCGCCTCCGCCGTGGCGGAGGCCAGCCCTGACGAGCACCTGGCCACAGCCGTCCGCCTCCTGTGCGGGCACGGCACCTCGACGGCTGCGCCCGACGGCCCGGCCGCGCTGCGGCCCCGGCCGTTTCACGTGCTCGTCGCAGATGACAACCACGTCAATACGCGCGTGCTGCAAATGGTGCTCCGCCGCGCCGGGCACACCGTGACGGTCGTGAGCAACGGGGAGCAGGCGCTGGACGAACTGGAGGCGGGCCGGTTCGATGCGGTGCTGATGGACCTGAATATGCCGGTGCTGGATGGCCTTGAGGCCACCAAGATGTTCCGGTTCTGCGCGCTGGGCGAGGCGCGCACCCCGATAATCGGGCTGACGGCGGACGTGACGGACGGCGTGCAGGCGCGGTGCCTGGCGGCGGGGATGGATGCGTGCCTGTCCAAGCCGGTGGAGCCGGCGGAGCTGCTGGACGCGCTGGACGCGCTTGTGCCGGTCGGGGCTGTGCCGGTCGGGGCTGTGCCGGCCGGGGCCGAGCAGCCCAGGACCGCCTCGGGCGGTGCGGACCAGGCTGAGGCGGACCAGGCTGGCGCCGACCAGGCTGGGACCGGCTCGGCGGACGGCGCCGTGACGGACATCGCGGCGCATCCGCGGTTCCGCGCCGCAGGCGGCCCGGCAGTGGACCAGGCGATGCTGGCCAAGCTGGAGGCGCTAGGCGGACGGGAGTTCTTGGACGACCTGATCGCGGACTTCCTGGCCGACGCCCATCGGCTGCAGGAGGAGATCACAACGGCCTGTGCAGCAGGCGACGGCGCCGCCGTGGCCGCGCACGCCCACGCGCTGCTCGGCGCGGCAGGCAACATGGGAGCGGAGCCGCTGCGTTCGGCCTGCCGGGTCCTGCAGAACGCGCCTCCCAGCAGCCTCGCGCGGGATGGCGGGACCGGGCTGCGCGACCTCCGGCTGGAGCTGAACCGCGCCGCCCGCAGCCTGGATGCCTTGCGCGCTTCGCGCAGCCTGGATGCCGAGCGCGCCGCGGCAATGTCCCAGCCTGCAACCCTCCTCAGCCACGCTGGCCAGAACGGGCCGGGGGGCCAGCCGTTGTCGGACGCGGGATAAGGCAGTTTGCATCCAGGTCCAGCCGCGAAGCGGCTGGACCTGAAGCTGCAAGCACCTGCTTGCACAGCAGGAACCTGGACCGCGTTGCAGCCGGGACCGCCTGCGAGGCGGTCCCGGCAGCAGTGGGGACGGCACGGCGGCCCGCTCCCCACCCTGCCGCCGCCCCAGGCTACTCCGCGGCAACCGGGACGGAGCGCACCAGGCGGCGGGCCTGGGCAGAGGCCAGCCGCTGCATGTGGCGTAGGCTGTCGTCCGACAGCTCCAGCGCGGTGTCCACCCAAAGCTCGGTGACGCGGATCAGCTCCTCGTGCGTCACGGGATGGATCATCTGGCGGACGGCGCGGATGGCGCGGCGGGCGGTGCTGCGGCGGTCGGCTTCGGCGATGTAGCGGCGGGTGGCGGCGACGCCCTCCCCATCCTCGGCCAGCACGTCCACCAGGCCCATGTCGTGCAGCTCGGCCGCAGAGTAGATTTGCCCGCTGCAGATCATGCGTTCGGCTGCTGCAGGGGTCATGCGCCGGGACAGGAAGCTGTAGGCGCCCATGCCGGGGAACAGGTTGAACATGATCTCCGGCAGGCCGAAGCGGGCGCTGCGCTCGGCGATCAGGACGTGGCAGGCAAGCGCGGCCTCGAAGCCGCCGCCCAGGGCTTGGCCGCGGACGAGCGCGATGGTGGTGATGCCGTTGCCGTAGCCGTCGGAGTTGTTGAACACGATGTCCACGCAGCGGCGGGCGTAGTCGGCCAGGGCCGCGCGGTCCCGCCGGCGGATGGCGTCGGCGAACATCGGCAGGTCGCCGCCCAAGTTGTACACCCCCGGCGTCTGTGACCCCACCACCAGGGTCCGCAGCGCCTGCTGGCCGGCGGGCGTGCGCACCACATGGCTGGCGCGCAAGGCGTCCTGGACGCGGACCATGTCCGCAAGCAGGCCGGGCGTGTAGCTGGGCCGGTCGGCGCCGGTCATGTCGCACCACATGGTGCCGGTGCTCTCCTCCATGTTGAGCGCGAGGTAGCGGTAGGTTCCGGCGGCCAGCGGCCCCGTGCCGTGCCATGGGGCTTCCGCCTCATGGCGGCTGACGGCGGCGTGCAGCGGCGTCGGAATCTGATTCAGGTGAGACATGCATGCTCCTTCATGTGCGCGGCGCGAGCCGACCGGATTTTCCGGTGGCTGCCGGCATATCCAACGTAGCTGCGGCTGCTGTGGAACAAGGAGACAATATTGGCGTCCTTGTGGAAGTGATGCCCTGGCGGAACAGGCGCGCAGACGATCCGCAGCCGGAAACGTCAGGGACGGGCACCTGCGCCGGCTTGGACTGAGATTCCGGCAAGGGCAGACGCCGGTGACGGCCGATGGCGCCGCGTGGGGCCAGGCGCCAGGCAGGAACAGGCGCGCTTCCCGCACGGCCGGCGTGGCAACCCGTGAAAGGTCTGCCCAAGGATCGGGATTTCAGTTACCCGTTCCTTGATGCCACGGTCCCCAACGTCTCCCAAGCGCAACCGCCCTGCCCCACCACCCCGGCGTGCAGTGTTCACCATCGTGTCGGCCAACTACGTCGCCTATGCCGCCACCCTGATGCAGTCAGTGCGCCAGCATGACCCGGACGCCCACCGCTTCGTCATCCTGGTGGACCCGGCGCAGGACTTTCCCGGCCTGGACCTGGCGGCAACCGTCGTGCCCGCCGAGTCCCTCGGCATCGCGGGCTTCGCCAACATGGCCCTGTGGTACGGCGTGATGGAGCTGAACACGGCGGTGAAGCCGTCGGTGTTCCTGCACTTGTTCGCGCAGGGCTTCGGCCAGGTGATCTACCTGGACCCCGATATCCTTGCGGCGGCGGCGCTGCGCGCCGTGTGGGACGGGCTGGACGGGCACAGCTGCGTGCTGACGCCGCATCACATGCAGCCGCTGCAGGATGGCGGCCACCCCGGCGACCTCGCGATCATGAAGTCCGGCGTCTATAACCTGGGCTTCCTGGGGCTGTGCGGCGACGCCGACGGAACTCGGCTCGCGCGCTGGTGGGCGGACCGGCTCCTGACGGGCTGCCGGGTGGACATCCCCGGTCACATGTTCACCGACCAGCGCTGGATGGACCTGGCGCCCGCCTTCGTGCCGCGCACGCTCATCCTGCGCCACCCCGGCTGCAACCTGGCCTATTGGAACCTGCCCCACCGGGACGTGCGCGGCTCCGTCCGGGCCGGATTCACGGTGGACGGGCAGCCCCTGGTGTTCGCGCACTTCAGCGGCATTGATCCCGGCGACCCCGCCAGCTTCTCCAAGCACCAGGACCGCTATGCCGTGGACACCCTGCCGCGGCCGATGGCGGCGCTCTGCGCGGACTACCGCCGGCGCGTGCTGGGCAACGGCTGGGCGTCGTCGCGCGCGCTGCCCTACGCCTACGCCCGCTTCCCCGACGGACGGCGGATCGAGCCATGGATGCGCCGCTGGCTGCTGCGGGCGCTGGATGCCGGGCATATCGGGGCGGGCCAGCCGCTGCGTATCGCCTCGGATCATTTCGACCAGCCGGAGGACCCGGCGGCGGGCCTGCCGGTCACCCGCCTGATGCACCAGCTCTGGCTGGACCGCCCGGACCTGCAAGCCCACTTCCCCGTCGCGTCCCGTGCGGGGGCAGAGGCGTATCACGCCTGGTTCCTGTCCGGCGAGGCCGAGCGCAGCGGGGTGGACCCGCGCAGCGTCGCCGCCGCGCGCCGGCTGGGGCGGCATCCCGCCGCCGCCATGCCGCCCTGGCCGCCGGTGTCGGCTTCGGCCTGGTCCGGCCCCGCGTCCCAGGCCGGCGCCTACGCCGCAGAGCCTTTGCGGTTCGGCCTGGACGGCACCCCGGCCATGCTGCCGCGCGGCCTGGCGCTGCTGTGGGAGCGCCGGGCGGACCTGCAGCGCCATTTCCCGCTGCGGACGGTGCAGGACCTGGAGTCCTATGCCGGCTGGTGCATCACCCACGGCCTGCATGACGGCGTGGTCGCCCCAGGGACGATCTCGCCGGAGTTCGTGGCCTGGCTGAACGAGCCTGCGGCCGGGCCGCCCCCCTCCGGCGCGACGTCCCCCACCGACGTGACGCTGACGCGCGCGCTGGCGCTGACGCAGGGCTGCCCGTTGGGCCGCACGTCGCTGCCGCCCACCGCCGGCTTTCCCGGGGACCGCACGGCGCGGCTGTCCCATGCGATGTGGTTCGCCTACCTGGCCCCGCGCCTGCTGCGCTGGCCGGAGGCGCTGACGGCGCCGGTCAAGGCGTGGTTCGCGGAGCGGAGCGAGGTGGAGGCGGCCGGGTTCAGCCTCAACCGGGCGGCGGTCGTGCTGTGGTGGCTGCGGGCGGACGTGGCGGCGGCGCACCCGCTGTTCGACGGCCAGTCCCGGTGCGAATACCTGTTGTGGCTGCTGCTGCATGGGCTGCGGGAGCTGGACGTGCCGGTGGCCGACCTGGATCCGGCGCTGGCGCGTCATCTGCGGACGGAGATGCCGGGGGCGCCGGGCGTCCCCTGGTTCGCCAGCCTGCTGCGCCTCTGCCGGGCAGACCTGCGGGACGCTTACGATTGGTCCACCGCGAAGGGCAGGGCCGGCCTGGCCGGCTGGTGCCAGGCTTTCCTGATGGCGGAGTACGGCAGCACCCCGGGCGGGGCGGCGCTGCAGGCGCCTGACGCCGCCGCGCCGCTGGCGCCCGTCCGCGCGGCCCTGGCGCTGACCGGCCACTGGACCGGCAAGACCGGCGTGGGCGAGCATCTGCGCGGCACCGCCGCCGCGCTGCGCAAGGCAGGGTTCGACGACTTCGTGGTCGTGGATGCACCCAGCGGGCGGATGCACCGCCCGGACGGCGACCCGCTTCCCGTCGGCACGCCCCTGCACGTGGAGCGGAACGTCGTCCACATGAACGCCGAGACCGCGCCGGAGGATTGGACCCGCCTGCAGGCCTTGGGCGTGCGCGCCGCCCGCACGGTGGGCTGGTGGGCGTGGGAGCTGGAGACGCTGCCGACGCGCTGGCTCACGTCGTTCAGCTTCTATGACGAGGTCTGGGCGATCAGCGCCTTCACCGCCGCGGCGCTGCGCCGCCCCGGGCTGCGGCCCGTGCGCCAGGTGCCGCAGGCCGTGACCTTGCCGGACGGGTTCAAGCCGCCGGGGCGGGCGGCCTGCGGCCTGCCTGAGCAGGAGACGGTATTCCTGTTCATGTTCGACCCCTACTCCTATGCGTCCCGCAAGAACCCGGAAGGCGTCGTGCGCGCCTTCGCCCTGGCCTTCCCCGCCGGGGACGAGCCGGTGCGCCTGGTCATCAAGACCCACCACGGCGCGGACTTCCCCGAGGTGCTGGCCCCGCTGCGCGCCCTGACGGCGGACCCGCGGATCGAGCTGCGGGACGCCTACATGGACCGCGCCGGGGTGCTGGGGCTGGTCGCGGCGGCAGACGCCTTCGTGTCCCTGCACCGGTCTGAGGGCTTTGGGCGCGGCCCGGCAGAGGCGATGCTGCTGGGCAAGCCGGTGATCCTGACGGACTACTCCGGCACGCAGGACCTTGCGGACGCGGACACGGCGCTGCTGGTGCCGTGCCGCCTGGTGCCGGTCGCGCCGGACGAGTACGTCGGCGTCGAGGGCCAGCGCTGGGCCGACCCGGACTTGAAGGCCGCGGCGGCGCACATGCGCTGGGTGCAGGCAAACCCAGTGGCGGCCCGCGCCCTGGGCGCGCGGGCGCAGGCGCGGGTGGAGGCGCGCTGCGGGGCGGAGGCTGCCGCGGCGCAGGTGATGGCGGCGCTGGAATTGACGGCTGGCCCAGCCAAGCCCGGGGCGCGCGGAACCGGCAGGGCCAACACGGGCAGCGCCAAGCGTGCCGCCGCCGCGCCCAGCCCGGCCCGCACGGCCGGGCCGCCCGCGCGGAGGCCATCCCGTCCCGCCTTGACCTAGCCAGCCCGCCGCGGCCTCCCATGCCGAAGCGTAAAGGCGTGGGACGGGAGATGCCGCGTCAGGCGGCCGTGCGGCGGCCGACTAGGTGAACGGACAGGTGCGACTCGCTCACCAGCCGTACCTGGACCGGCTGGCTGGTGAACTCGCTGGCAATGGCGAACACCTGGTTCAGGTCATAGTCGTACATCTGGATCGTGCCCTCCGGCAGCTCGGCCTCGCTGGGCACGAGGTCGTGCAGCGCGTCGCCGTCCCGGCGGTAGTAGCGGGCGCGAGGCGCCTCGTGGACCATCAGGTCGCGCCGCTTGGCGAAGGCGATCTGAATGGCGAACATCCCCCCAGGGACCAGCAAGCCGAGCAAGCGGCGGAACAGGCCGCAGCCGCGGGCGGGCGGGATGTGCTGCAGCACCAGGTGGCTGTGCACGAAGTCGAACGCGCCTTCGACCCGGGACAGCCGGTCGTCGCCCCGCACCAGCGCGACGTTGGCCAGCCCGGCGTCGCGCAGGTTCTGCTCCGCCAGCAGCAGCATCCGGGGCGCCACGTCCACGCCCACGGCCGCCCCGGCGCGCCGGGCAATCGGCATCAGCAGGCGTCCGGCCCCGCAGCCGAAATCCAGGGCGCGGTGCGGCGCGAAACCGGGGTTGGCCTGCCGGATTTCGTCGAACAGGGCTGCGATGGAGGCTTCACCCTCGTTGAAGAACTTGGCGCGGGTGGCGGGATCAAGGTCCGCGCCCTTGAACTCGTCGGTGCTGAGGATGCCCCAGTAGGGCTGCTCCTCGGCGATCCTGGTCCAGTCCTGGTCGGTGTCGCGCATCGGCCGTCTCCTGTTCGGGCAAATCTAGCAGCCGCGGGCCGGGCCGGGTAGGCGCGGGTGGTCCCGCCCGGATTTGCCCGCCGGCCTGCCCGGTCCCAGCACCAATGGTCCGGACGGCGCAGTGCGGGTTTGCCGCCTTCCCGCTGTAGGTTTGCCGGGCCGCGTGGCACGGACGCTTCGGCATGATCGTCATCGAAACCAAGGCCGCCATCCGCAACAGGCAGTCGAACCGGCCGGGTTCGGTCTGGTCCGTGCCGTCTCCGGACACGGGCGCGCTGGGATACGAGGCTGCCGCGCCGGGCAACGGCGGCGCACGGGTGTTCAACGGCCGGCTGCGGCTGCGGATCACCGACTACGCCGAGAACCACGCCGCGGCGCTGCGGCTGCTGGAGTACCTGCGGTCCGTGAACCCGGCGGTCAAGGTGATCCTGACGGTGTCCCCGGTTCCGTTCAGCGACACGTTCTCGGGCCAGGACGTGATCGTGGCGAACACCTACTCCAAATCCGTGCTGCGAAGCGTCGCGCAGGACTTGGCGCGCGAACTGGACTGGATGGACTACTTTCCGTCCTACGAAATCGCCATGCTGTCCGACCCGGCGCTGGCCTGGCTGCCGGACCACCGCCACGTCCAGCGGGAGCATGTCGGGCACATCGTGTCCGAGTTCATGTCGGCCTACCTCGATGCCGCTCCAGCGGCCCTCTCCCTGCCTACCCCGCCAGCCGTGCCCGACCCTCCCGAGCCGGCCGCCAGCGTCCCGGCCGACGTGCCGGACCTGGCCGCGTCCCGCGATATCGAGAGCATCCTCGCGTCATGCCTGTTCGACCCGGCCTTCTACCGGCAGCAGCTGCAGGAGCACGGGCTGGACAGTGGCCCCGACCTCGTGACGCATTACGTGCTGGCGGGCGAAGCCGCCGGGCTGCTGCCCCATCGGCTGTTCGACCCCGCCTACTACCGCGCCGACACGGGCGGCGCCTACCCGCCCGGCCCAGCGCTGGCGCACTACGTTCGCGAGGGCTGGCGGCTCGGCTTGCGCACTCATCCCTTGTTCGACGGCGATTATTACAGCCGCCGCAACTTCGATGTCCTGACGGCCGGCATGAACCCGCTGGTCCACTACCTCACCCAAGGCGGCGCGCAGGGTTGCCAGCCGCCCCCTTGTTCCATTCAGTGAACTACATCAGGTCGGCGCCAGGGCTGCGGGACACCGGCGAGGACCCGTTGTCCCACTACCTGCGGATCGGCTGGCAGGAAGGCCGGGACCCGCATCCATCCTTCGTCACGCGATACTACCTGGCGCTCTACCCTGACGTCGCCGAAGCATCGGTCAATCCCTTGGTTCACTTCGTGGTCGCCGACATCCTGGAAGGCCGCAGCCCGAACGCCCTCTTTTCGCCGGACGCCTTCACGCGCGCCGTTCCCAATCCAAGGCGGCTGAGCGAGGCCGACGTGGACGCATTGGGGGCGGCTTGCCTGCAGCTTCGGCAGTCCCTGGGGAGCTAGGCTGCACCTGGGACGTGGATGCGTGGGTGGACCAGGCCGCAGGCACTGCCGCCACGACGTTTCAGGATGGCTCACCCGACCTTGAAGGCAGCCACTCGTTGCGATGATGCGCGGGTTGAAGTTGGTGGAGGGGGTTGGATTCGAACCAACGTAGGCGATGCCAGCGGATTTACAGTCCGCCCCCTTTAGCCACTCGGGCACCCCTCCTCCGCCCGCACCTCAGGCCGGCGCGGGCAAGGCGCGGAGGTAGTCCCCCCGCACCGCCCTTGTCAATGTCGTGTCATCCCGGCCGCAACGCCCGGCATGGCCCCTGCCCCGGACCCGGCGTATAGAGGCGCGATGCCCAGCAAACCCCCAGGCCGGCCCGGCGCCAGCACACCACGACCCGCCAGCCGCCGCCCCGGCGGCGACGCCCGCCCGCCCCAGGACGGCGCACCCGCCCCCAAGCGCACTGGCAGCTTCACCCCCCGCGGCCCCGCCCGTAACGCCCCCCGTCCCGCGCCAGGTCCCGCGCCGGATGATGCGGAGCAGCCCCGCAAGCCCCACCGCGCCCCCCCGCGCGACCGCCAGACCGGCCCACGCCCCAGCCGCCCGCGCGACCCGGCCGATGCGCCGCGCCTCGGCCAGCCCCGCCCGCCCCGCCCCGACCCCGCCGTTGCCGCGCCGCCCGAGCCTGTGCCGGCACGCGAACCCACCGCCGCCACCTTGCGCGCGCCCGCGCCGCCCCAGCGCACCGAGGCGCGCGCCGACGCCCCGCCCGCCGGCCCCCGCCTGCCCGCGGCCCCGCGCGGCAGCGTCTGGCTGCACGGCCTGCATCCCGTCGCCGCCGCCCTCGCCAACCCCAACCGCCGCCCCCGCCGCCTGCTGCTGACCGAGGAGGCCGAGGCCGCCCTCCGCAGCCGCCTGCCGCAGTCCTGGCCCCTGGCGCCCGAGCGTGCGGACCGCGCCAAGCTCGACGGCCTGCTGGGCCGCGACACCGTCCACCAGGGCGCGGGCCTGCTGGCCGACCTGCTGCCCCCCCCGGCGCTGTCCGCCGTGCTGGAGCAGCCCGGCCCCATCCTGGTGCTGGACCAGGTGACGGACCCCCGCAACATCGGCGCAGTCCTCCGCAGCGCCGCGGCCTTCGGCGCCGCCGCCGTCATCATGCAGGACCGCAACGCGCCAGAGGAGACCGGCGTGCTGGCCAAGGCCGCGTCCGGCGCGCTGGAGACGATACCGCTGATGCGCGCCGTGAACCTGTCCCGCACCCTGGTGGCGCTGAAGGCCGCCGGGCTGTGGGTGATCGGGCTGGACGCGGGCGGCGCGGTCCTTCGTGGCGGCCCCCTCGCGCAACGCCGCGTGGCGCTGGTGCTGGGCGCAGAGGGCGCCGGCCTGCGCCGCCTGACCCGCGACACCTGCGACGAGCTGGCGGGCCTCGCCATGCCCGGCACGATGGAGAGCCTGAACGTCTCCGCCGCCGCCGCCATCGCGCTCTATGAACTGACCCGCACGGCATAGCGTCCAGCCAAGGAAGGCCTGCCCCCGATGTTCGATCCCGATCATGCTGCCGCCCTGCTGATCCAGGCCCGCCGCGCCCGCCAGCCCCGCACGCCGCTGCAGGCGCCGCCGCCGACGCTGGCGGACGGCATCGCCGCACAGGTGGCGCGGGCGCGGGCCGTGGGCGCCGTGCCGCCCGCCGGGTTCAAGATCGGCGCGACCACCCAGGCCATGCAGGCCTACCTCGGCCTGTCCGGCCCGGCGGCGTCCTTCATGGCCGCGGCGGACCTGCACGGGGACGGCAGCACGCTGGCCTATCGCGACTTCCTGAACCCCGGCGTCGAGTGCGAGGTCGCCGTCCACCTCGGCGCCGCCCTGCCTGCAGGCCCCTGCACGCCGGAGCAGGCCGCCGCAGCGGTGGATGGCGTGATGGCGGGGATCGAGGTGGTGGAGAACCGCTACCCCGACCTGCCCGCCTTCGGCACGGCGGCCCTGCTGGCGGACGGGGCGTTCCACGCCGCGGCGGTGCTGGGCGCCCCCGCCGCGGACTGGCGCGGCCTGGACTTGCCGGGCCTGGAAGGCACGATCCTGGTGGACGGCGCCGCCCGCGGCACGGGCCTGGGCGCCGCGCTGGCAGGCGGGCCGATGCAGGCCCTGGCCTGGCTGGCGGCCTCTGCCGAGGCCGCGGCGCATGGCGGCCTGCAGGCCGGGCAAGTTGTCATGCTGGGCAGCGTCTGCCTGCCCGTATGGCTGGACGGCCCCGGCCGCATCGAGGTCCGCTTCCCGCCCCTTACTCCGGTCACGCTGACGCTGGTGTAAGACGGTCTTCTCCCTCTCCCTCCGGGAGAGGGCCGGGGTGAGGGAAGCCACGCAACGCAGGTTATACCGACCAAAGATGGCACCAGTCTGGAAGGCATCGTGCTTGCGGCTTTCCTCACCCCAACCCCCTCCCGGAGGGAGAGGGAGCACGCAACCCTGCACACGGCGCCCTGACCGCCCAACCCATCCCGGCGAAAGCCCCTGTTAAGCAGTCCCCTCCTAAAACCAACCCAGACCGCCCGCCGCGGCACCGCGCAACGCCAGGACGGCACGCCGCAGGATCTCCATCATGGCCTCCAAGCTTCGCTCCCGCTCCTGGGACACCCTGTCCGACGACGCCCAGTTGTCCCTCGCCCGCCAGGCGCTGTCCCGCGCGGCGGAGGCCATCGCCTCCCAGGCGGAGTGCCTCGCGGAGGAAATCGAGGACGGCACCCTGGCCGACCGCGGCGGGGCGGAGGCGCTGCGCCTGCTGGTCGCGGTCGTCCGCGCCAGCGGCCCTGGCCTGTCGGTCACGGCAGGGCACGCCTGATGCGGGCGCTGCGCCGCGCCGGCGCAGCGGCGGCCCTGCTCGGCATCCCGGCCTGGACGGTCGGGGGTGCGCCGCTGGCCGCCGCCGATCCCGCCAGGGCCGCCGCAGCGCTGCCCGGGCCTGCCTCCCTGGCCCTGGTGGGAGCCGCGCTGGCCGGGCTGGGCCTGTGGCGCAGGTGGCGCATCCCGGTGCAGCCCGCCAGCCAGTCCGGGACAGGCCGGCCCAGCGCCGGATGACGGCACCGGCGGCAAAGGTGCAGCCAGCAAGGCAGCGCCCTGGTGCCTGACGCGCCCCATCCCGGGCCTGCCGTGCCGCCGGTCCCAGGGGTTCGCGCCCGTCCGGCCCTGCTCCTGCAACGCGCCGCCGCGGCAGGTGCCGCAAGGCGTCAATGCGTCCTGCGCACCTGCCGGCCCACCGCCGCGCCCACCAGCGCCAGGGTCGGCCCGCCGCGGGACCACTCGCGCCCGCCCGCGACCAGTTCGTCCAGGGTGCCCAGCAGCTCCCGCTGGTCGGTCCGCCCGCCGCACTCCACCAGTGCCGCGGGGGTTGCCGGGTCCAGCCCAGCCGCCAGCAGGCCGTCGCGCAGGGCGGGCAGGCTGTCCAGGCCCATATAGACCGCCAGCGTGCCGCCCCGCACCAGCGCACCGAAGTCCAGGTCCAGCGCCCCGTCCACCAGGTGCCCGGTCGCCAGCGTCAGCGTCCGCACCGCACCGCTGCCGGCCGGGCCGTCGCCCCTGTGGGTCAGCGGGATGCCGGCCCCGGCGGCGCAGGCCAGGGCAGCGGTGACGCCGGGCACGACCTCGAACGCCACGCCCGCCGCGGCCAGCGCTGCCGCCTCTTCCCCGCCGCGTCCGAACACGAAGGGGTCGCCGCCCTTCAGCCGCACGACCTTGCGGCCCTCCTGGCCCAGCCGGACCAGCAGGGCGTTGATCTCGTCCTGCGGCAGGGAGTGGTTGGACTTCGACTTGCCCACGCTGATCCGGTCGGCGTCGCGCCGGGCCATGTCCAGCACGTCCTGCGTGACCAGCCGGTCATGCACGATCACGTCGGCCTCCCCCATCAGGCGCTGCGCGCGCAGCGTCAGCAGGTCGGCGGCGCCCGGCCCGGCGCCGACCAGATAGACGATGCCCGCTGGGTCCGGCTCACCGGCCAGCACGCGGCCCATTTCCTGGTCCGCCGCGGCATCGTCCCCGGCCAGCATCAGGTCGGCCACGCGCCCGCCCAGCGCCCCCTCCAGCATCCGGCGGCGCAGCGCGACCTCGGGGAAGCGCTCGCGGAACGCCTCCTTGTAGCGGTCGGCGAGCGCCGCCAGGCGGCCGAAGGCAGGGGGCACCATCGCCTCGATCCGGGCGCGCAGCAGCCGGGCCAGCACGGGGGCGGCCCCGCCGGACGACACGGCGATGCTGAGCGGCGCGCGGTCAATGACGCTGGGCGTGATGTAGCTGCACAGCGACGGCTTATCCACGATGTTGACCGGGATGCCGCGGGCCTGGGCCATGTCCGACAGCCGGCGCAGGTCGTCGTCGGGCGCATCGGCTCCGATGGCCAGGGCGCAGTCGTCCAGCAAGGCCGCGTCGTCCAGGCCGAAGCCGGGCGCCGTGTCCACCAGCCCGCCGGCCCGGCGCAGCGCCCCAGCCTTGCGCTCCGCCGCTTCGCCCCCGCCGATCACCAGCACGCGCCGTCCGGTCAGGGACAGGAAGATAGGAAAGTATTGCATGGCACTAGGGTCGGGGGTCCGGGGCGCGGCGGCAAGTGGGGGTTGCCGCCCCGTGGCCGAGCCGTGCAGAACGGCCGGGCACAATGGGAGATGCGCGATGCGGGCTTGGTTGATCGAGAAGGCCGAGGGCGGCACCACCGCCGCGCTGCGCGACTTCCCCGAGGTGGAACTGATGGAGGGGACCGTCACCGTCCGCATCTCCCACTCCTGCCTCAACTACAAGGACGGCCTGGCCCTGACCGGCGCGGCGCCCGTCGTGCGCCGCTTCCCCATGATCCCCGGCATAGACTTCGCCGGCACCGTCGAGCACTCGGACAGCCCGGACTACCAGCCCGGCGATCCCGTCCTGCTGAACGGCTGGGGCACCGGCGAGACCCACCTGGGCGCCTATGCCGAGCGCAGCCGGGTGCCGGCGGACTGGCTGATCCCGCTGCCTGCCGGGCTGACCCCGGCCCGCGCCATGGCCATCGGCACCGCCGGCTACACCGCCATGCTGAGCCTGATGGCCCTGGAGCGCCACGGCCTGCGCCCCGCCCACGGCCCGGCGGTCGTGACCGGAGCCGCCGGCGGCGTCGGCTCCGTCGCCATCGCGTTGCTGGCCAGTGCCGGCTGGCACGTGATCGCCAGCACCGGACGCATGGCGGAGGAAGGCTACCTGCGCGGCCTCGGCGCCGCGGAGGTCGTGGACCGCGCCACCCTGTCCGGCCCGCCGCGCCCAATGGCGAAGGAGCGCTGGGCGGCGGGCGTGGACAGCGTGGGGTCCACGACGCTGGCCAACCTGCTGTCCATGACCCGCAACGAGGGCGCCATCGCGGCCTGCGGCCTGGCCGGCGGCATGGACCTGCCATCGTCGGTCGCACCCTTCATCCTGCGCGGCGTGTCGCTGCTGGGGGTGAACAGCGTGACGGTGGCGAAGCCCCGCCGGATCGAGGCCTGGGGCCGTCTGGCAACCGAGCTGGATCTGGACAAGCTGGACGGCATGACGACGACGATCCCGCTGGACGCCGTGCAGGACGCCGCCACCCGCATCATGGCCGGCCAAGTGCGCGGGCGGGTGGTGGTGGAGATCGGAGATTGATCTTTCCCCCTCTCCCTCCGGGAGAGGGTGGGGGTGAGGGAAAGGCCGCGCGGCGCCAGTTTCCCCGTGTGCGCCAGCACTGTTCGGGGTCTGTGCGCGCGGCTTCCCTCACCCCGACCCTCATAAGCGCTAAGTTAGAGTCGGGCTGGCCCATCCGAAGAACCTCGTCATTGCGAGGCGCGCTTGCGCCGCGGCAATCCAGAGCAGACGGGACTGCGCTTGCGGCTCTGGATTGCCGCGTCGCTGCGCCCCTCGCAATGGCGGAACACCCGGGTTGGGCCACGTTCCACCCTAAGTCAGCGCCTGTGACTCCAACCCTCCCCCGGAGGGAGAGGGGGAAGTGAAGGTCCTTCAGGTCACCAACGTGGACTTCTCGCTCTGCCACTTCCTGCTGCCGCTCATGCTGGCGGCCCAGGCGCGCGGCCACGACGTGCTGGGCGCATCCGCCGACGGCCCCTTGCTGGACGATGCCCGCGCCGCCGGGCTGCGCGTCGTGGCAGTGCCGATGGCGCGCAGCCTGTCGCCCCTGGCGCAATGGCGGGCGCTGCAGGCGATGGTGCGGCTGCTGCGGGCCGAGCGTCCAGACCTGCTGCACGCCCACATGCCCATAAGCGGCTTCATCGCCCGCTTGGCCGCGCGCGTCACCGGCGTGCCGCGGGTCGCCTACACCTGCCACGGCTTCCTGTTCAACCAGCCCGGCCCCCTGCCCCGCCGCGCCCTGGGCTTCGCGATGGAGTGGCTGGGCGGGCGCATGACCGACACCTACCTGACCGTCTCGACCGAGGAGGCGGCGGACGCCCGCCGCCTCGGCATCGCGCGCCACGCCACCCCGGTCGGCAATGGCCGCGACCCCGCCCGCTTCCGCCCGGACCCGGCGGCCCGCGCCCGCATCCGCGCTGCCATGGGCGTGCCGCCTGACCGGGTGGTGGTGGTGATCGTGTCCCGCCTGGTGCGCCACAAGGGCCACCTGGAGCTGCTGGCCGCCATGCGGGACGTGCCCGGCGCCGAGCTGTGGGTCGTCGGCAACCGCCTGCCCAGCGACCACGGCCCGGACCCCGCCGCGCTGTTCGCGCAAGCGCCGCCCGGCACGCTGCGCCTGCTGGGCTACCGCGGCGACATCCCCGCCATCCTGGCCGCCGCCGACATCTTCGCCCTGCCCAGCCACTTCGAGGGCCTGCCGATGTCGGTGATCGAGGCCATGCTGACCG
>CAXUHB010000019.1:0-69052 GCA_964250755.1 uncultured Acetobacteraceae bacterium
AGGTCCTCGGCCTCCTCCTCGAACTCGACGCCGGTGTCGCGGATCAGGCGGAACATGCCCTTCGCGACCATCTCGAACCCGGGGAACAGGCGGCCCAGGAACAGGCTGACCAGATCCTCCAGCAGCACGAAGCGGATGGGGGACGCGGCGCCGGGGCGGGCGGGAAGGCGGATGAAGCGCTCGATCAGGGTGGGCAGGGGAATCAAGGCGTTCATGCTGTGGCCGTCGCTGGGGCGGTGCAGCTTGAGGACCTTGACCAGGCCCATGTTGGGAATGAACGGAAAGGGATGCGCCGGGTCAATCGCCAGCGGCGTCAGAACGGGGAACACCCGCTCCATGAACCAGGCGTCTAGCCAGGCATGGTCCTCGGGCGGGAGCGCCGCCGTCTCGCACAGCTCGATCCCCGCCTCCTGCAACTGGCCGCGCAGCTCCAGCCAGACCTGCTGCTGCTTGGCGATCAGCGCCTGGGCGCGGGGCTGCACCTCACCCAGTTGCTGCGCCGGCGTGCGCCCGTCGGCGCTGAGCTGGGTGACGCCGGCCTTGGCCTGGCCGATCAGCCCGGCGACGCGCACGCTGAAGAACTCGTCCAGGTTGGACGCGCTGATGGACACGAAGCGCAGCCGCTCCAGCAGGGGGTGCCGCCGGTTCTCGGCTTCCTCAACGACGCGGTGGTTGAAATCCAGCCAGGACAGCTCGCGGTTGATGAACCGGTCGGCGCTGTCGGGGGCGATGGCGGGGGTGGGGGCGGCAGGGCTGATCCGGTTCATGGCGGGCGTCCTTGGGTCCGGGGCGCGCGGCGCCGGAAGGCCCGGGATGCGGCGGCGAGTGGTGCGGGGCACGTTTAGAACAGACCCGGGCCGGACGGCCAGGCATCTGGGGCATCGGTCCCGCAAGTGTCATGCATCAAATCCGCCAGCGCCGCCGCCGCCAGCCCCCGCGTGACCGGCGCCCCCGCCGCCAACGCCGCGCGGTCGAGCCGGGCCGCAGCCTCCCGCATGGCAGCCGGCGTGCGGGGCAGGCGGGCCAGCAGCCAGTCCTGCACCGCGTCCGCCACCACAAGCTGCCGATCGGACAGCAGCCGGGCCAGCAGGGTCTGCAGGAAGGCGTCGTCGGACGGACGCAGCTCCACGGCCACCGTGGCGCGCAGACGGCTGGCGAGGTCGGGCAGGCGGGTTGGCCAGCGGGCGGGCGGTGCCTGGGCGGCCAGCAGGACGGGATGCCCGGCCTCGGCGGCGGCATTCAGCAAGTGCAGCAGCGCATGCTCGTCCGTCGCCAGGTCGGCATCGTCCACCGCCACCGGGCCGCGCGGCCAATGCGGCGTGGCGGCCGGCAGCAAGGTGGCCCGGTGCTGCCCGGCCCAGACGTGCAGCAGATGGGTCTTGCCCGCCCCGGCCTCCCCCCACAGCACCAGCCGCCCCGCCGGCCAGCCCGCAGGCCGCGCCAGCCAAGCCAGCGCCGCCCCGGCGCCGGGTCCGGGCAGAAAGTCGGCAGCGGTGAAGCCGGGGGCGTGGACAAAGGGCAGCGCGAGCTGGCGGAGGGCGGTCACAGAGAAAGCTGTCCTGCTCCCTCTCCCTCCGGGAGAGGATTGGGGTGAGGGAAGCCGCACGCACCAAACTTGGCCACGTCAGCGCCGGCGAGGGTCCATGACGGGCCAACTGTGGGTTTGCCGCCTCCCTCATCCCAACCCTCTCCCGGAGGAGGAGGGAGCAGCGCAGCGCCCACCCTACCCACCCGGCGGCGGGTCCAAGTACAGGGGGCTGGCCAGGTACCGCCGCAGCCAGAACCGCAGCAGCACCCCCAGCGCCGCCGCCACCGGCACCGCCATCAGCACCCCCAGGAACCCGAACGCCGCGCCGCCCGCAAACAGCGCGAAGATCACCCACACCGCATGAAGCTCCACCCGGTCCCCTAGGAACCGCGGATAGATCACGTAGCCCTCCAGGATTTGCCCGGCGATGAACACGCCCGCTACCGTCGCCACCCCCGTCCAAGTCGGGAACTGCGCCATCGCCAGCCCAATGCTGGCAACGCCCCCGGTGATGCTGCCGACGTAGGGAATGAAGGACAGCAGCCCCGCGCTCAGCCCCACGATCAATCCAAGGTCCAGCCCCGCCAAGGACAGCGCCACGGCATAGAACACCGCCAGCGCCACGCAGCACAGCGCCTGCCCGCGCAGCCAGGCCGACAGGATGCGGTCCACCTCCCGCGCCTGCGCCCGCAGCACGCCCGCGTAGCGCCGGGGCAGCCAGCTATCCACCCGCGCCACCGCCCGCCGCCAGTCCCGCAGCAGGTAGAACGCCACCACCGGCGTCACCACCACCAGGGACAGCACGTTGAACAGCGCGAACCCCCCGCCCACGATCCGGCTGAGCGCCCCCGCCACGAAGGCCAGCATCGCCCCGGCCTGGCCGCCCACCAGGTCCCGCAGCTTCTCGTCCACGAACTCGGACCCCAGCCGCTCCTGCAAGTGGCTGATGACCTCCCCGGCCCACAGCCGCACGGAATACACGTAGGACGGCACCCGCCCGATCAGCAGGCCCACCTGGGCCAGCAGCAAGGGATACAGCAGCAGCGCGAACAGCAGGCACGCCGCCACCAGCGCCACCACCATCAGCACCGCCGCCAGCCCCCGCGGCATCCCGGCGCGGGTCAGCCGCGTGGTGGGCGGGTCCAGGAAGTAGGCGATCCCCGCCGCCACGACGAAGGGCAGCATGATGGCCGCGAACAGGTGCAGCACCAGGTATGCCGCGACCAGCAGCCCCGTCAGCAGCCCCAGCCGCTGCATCCGCGTGGCGGTGCGCGCCGGCGCGGGCGGGATAATGGCAGGCGGCGCAGGCGGCGGCGTCTGGCGGGGCAGGTCGAGCGTCGTCATCGTGGCCCCTTCATTCCTCCATCCTGCCCGGCATCCTGACCCGGAGGCGTCCGCGACGCCCGCCACACGTAAACCACGCCCGACGCCGCCGTCAGCGCCGCGGACAGCCACAGCAGCACCATCCGCAGCCCCTGCGCGAGCACGCCCAGGGATTCGAGCGCCAGTATCACGCACACAAGCAGGATTTGCACCGCCGTGTTCAGCTTGCCCAGCAGCAGCGGCCGCATCCGGATCGGCCAGCGCCGCCACCACATCAAGGCGATCCCGCCCAGGATCACCAGGTCCCGCCAGACCACCAGCAGGGCCATCCAGGCCGGCATCAGCCCCGTCACGGCAAGGGCCACGAACATGCCGACCAGCAGCGCCTTGTCGGCGGCAGGGTCCATCCAGGCGCCCAGCACGGTGCCGCCGCGCCGTCGGGCCAGCCAGCCGTCCAGCGCGTCCGACGCGCCGGCCAGCGCGAACACCCCCAGCGCCCAGGCCATCCGCCCCTGCAGCACCAGCCCGACCGCCACCGGCACGGCGCACAGCCGGCCGAATGTGATGGCGTTGGGCAGGTTCAGCACCTCCCCGCCCCACGCCAACGTCCGTGCGGGGCGCCGCGGCGTTGCCGCAAGGGGGCCGCTGTGGTTGTGTCCGCCAACTTGTTCCGGACCCTGCATGGCCCGGACCCTACCGCATCCGCGCCGGCAACGCATCCGGCAGCCTGACCGACGAGGATACGCATGACCAACCCGCCCAACGGCGCGACCTACCGCCAGGCTGGCGTGGACATCGAGGCCGGGGACGCCCTCGTGGACCGCATCAAGCCGCTGGCCCGCGCCACCAGCCGCCCCGGCGTGATGGGCGGCCTGGGCGGCTTCGGCGCCTTGTTCGACCTCAAGGCCGCCGGCTTCACCGACCCCGTGCTGGTCAGCAGCACCGACGGCGTCGGCACCAAGCTGCGGCTGGCCATCGAGACCGGGCGGCACGGCACCGTCGGCGTGGACCTCGTCGCCATGTGCGTCAACGACTTGGTGGTCCAGGGGGCGGAGCCGCTGTTCTTCCTGGACTACTTCGCCACCGGCGGCCTGGACGTGGACCAGGCCGCCGCAGTGGTCGCCGGCATCGCCGAGGGCTGCCGCCAGGCCGGCTGCGCCCTGGTCGGCGGCGAGACCGCGGAGATGCCGGGCATGTATGCCCCCGGCGACTACGACCTGGCCGGCTTCAGCGTCGGCGCGGCAGAGCGGGGCGCGCTGCTGCCTGCCGGCGTCCAGCCCGGGGACGCGCTGATCGGCCTGCCCAGCAGCGGCGTCCACAGCAACGGCTTCTCCCTCGTGCGCCGCATCGTGGCGCTGTCCGGCGCCGCGCTGGACGCCCCCGCCCCCTTCGCACCAGACATGACGCTGGCGGAGGCCCTGATGACGCCAACCCGCATCTACGTCGCGCCGCTCCTGGCCCTGCACCGCGCCGGGCTGCTGCGGGCGGCGGCGCACATCACCGGCGGCGGCCTGCCCGGCAACGTGCCCCGCATGCTGCCCGGCGGCTGCCATGCCGAGCTGGACGCCCGCGCCTGGTCCGCCCCCCCGGTGTTCGCCTGGCTGGCCCGGACCGGCGGGGTGGATGCCGGGGAGATGCTGCGCGTGTTCAACTGCGGCCTCGGCATGGTCCTCGCCGTGTCCGACCCCGATGCGGCGCTGGCCCTGTTGGCAGCGCACGGAGAGGCCGCGCACCTGGTCGGCCGCGTCGTAGCCGGAGAGGGCGAGCCGGAAGCCCGCGTCTCAGTCCCAGAGGGCTGGCTGGAATGACCCTGCGCATCCGCCTCCCCTGCCAAGCACCTTCATTGCGAGCCGCCCTTGCGGCGTGGCAATCGAGGGGCCGCAAGCGCAGTCCCCTAAGCCCCTGGATCGCCGCGCCGCTGCGCTCCTCGCAATGACAGGTGTGGAAGGCATGGCGCCGCCCGTCCGCGTCGCCATCCTCATCAGCGGACGCGGCAGCAACATGCTGTCCCTGCTCGACGCCGCCGCCCCCGGCTACCCAGCAAACGTCGTCCTGGTCCTGTCCAACCGCCCGGACGCCCCTGGCCTGGACGCCGCCCGCGCCCGCGGGATCGAAGCCGTGTGCGTGGATCACCGCCCTCATGGCCGCGACCGCACCGCGCACGAGGCCGCAATCCAAGCCGAGCTGCAGGCACGCAACGTGCAGCTGGTCTGCCTAGCCGGTTACATGCGCCTGCTGACGCCGTTCCTGGTGGGGGCCTGGGCCGGGCGCATGCTGAACATCCACCCCAGCCTGCTCCCGGCCTTCCCCGGCCTCGACACCCATGCCCGCGCCCTCGCTGCTGGCTGCAAGCTGCATGGCTGCACCGTCCACCTCGTGACGGAGGTCATGGACGAAGGCCCCATTCTCGCCCAAGCCGCGGTCCCCGTCCTGCCCGGCGACGACGCCGACGCGCTCGCCGCCCGCGTGCTGCGGCAGGAGCACCTGCTCTACCCCCGCGCCCTGCGCCTGTTCGCGGAGGGGGCGCCAGGCCAGGCCGACCCCGGCGCCAGCCTGTCCAACCCCGGACCCTGACCCTTCGCGTCCCAGCCCGCACTTGCCCACTCCCAAGCTCGGGACGTAGAACCGGACGGCATCACGAGGCGCATCATGGCAACCACGGACACCACCGGCCCCACCGCCGGCAACGCCAGCACGGACACCCACCCGCACCCACGCCAGAACTTCGGCGCCGATGCCGCCCCGGCCGCCCCGGCCGCCGCGCACGCCGAGGTCACGGACACCGGCATAGACGCCGCCTTCGTCGCCGACCGGCAGACCTTCTGGTCGCGGTTCATGCAGTTCACCACGGGCGCCGTGGTCGCCATCGTCCTGTTGCTGATCGGGATGGCAGTGTTCCTGCTGTAGGACGGGGCCGCTCGCAGCCCCGCTCGCACAGGCGGCGATGAGCTGAGGAGGCCTGGCCGCGGCGCGGCTCACCAGGGGGGGTGGCGGCCGATGTTGCTGTCGTGGCCCGTCAGGGCTGCAGGCCCCTCAGCCCAGCCCTCAAGGTGCCAACCATCCTTCCCCTCGCCCCTTGCGTGGCCGCATCGTCATCGCGCGCAGCGCCACGGCGTGGGGGCCTGCGAGGGCCGTGCCAGCGGCTCCCCTACACCATGGCGCGAGTATGCCTGGCGATGACGGGCCGCCCGTCAAACAGCCGGAACACAAAACTGTTAATCCTACATGACTGTGAATGTCCTTGATCTAGTGATCCGGGGCAGAAGCTTAGCTTCATGTGGAGGTACCGCCTGCGCCGGCCCGCATTGGGCCGGGAGGCAGGGACATGAAGGAGCATGAGCATGTCAAAACGACTCAACCTGACCTTGGGGGCGGCGCTGCTGGCGGCACCGCTGGCGGCACAGGCCGCGCCGATCACCTATCAGGCGGCGCTGGACGCGACGAACAGTTCCGGCGTCACGGGCGCCATCACCTTCACCGTGGACGGCACCACGCTGACGGCGAGCCTGGTGGCCACCGGCCTGGCCGATGGCGTGCATTTCCTGCACATCCATGGCAAAGACTTCGCCCCGGGCGTCCCGGTCAACACCTTTCCGCCACCGCCGCCCGTGCCGCCGAACGGCGACGCGAATGGAGATGGGGTGGTCAACACGCCGGAGGCCAAGGCGGGCGTCGGCGACGTGATCCTGTCTCTGGCGCCGCACGCGCCGGGCACGAAGGCGGAGCTGACCGGCGTCAGCTCCACGGGCGGCACCCTGACCTTCAGCGCCAGCTACGACCTGACGCAGAACATCTACGAACCCGGCTTCACCAGCGCGGACCTGCTGCCGCTGGACTTCCGGGTGTTCGACATGCACGGCGGCATCGTGCCCCTGACGGCGAGGCCGGCTGACGGCATCACCGGGGCGCCCGGCACCTTCGACGTGAACCTGCCGATCGCGGCGGGCAAGATACTCGCGGTGCCGGAGCCTGCGGCGCTGGCCGTGCTGGGCGTGGGCCTGCTGGGGCTGGCCGCAGTGCGGCGCCGCGCCGCGTAGCTGGCTGGACGGGGGCGGCCCGGGCAGCCGGGCCGCCCCTACGCCGCTTCCGCCGGGTTGCGGTGGCGGGCATATAGGAACTGCAGCACCTCCGCCCGCGCCGCGATGAACACCGGGTCCTGCGCCAAGGCCAGCCGGCCCCGCGGACGGGCCAGCTTCACGTCCAGCACCTGGCTGATCATCGCCTCCGGCCCGTTGGTCATCATCACGATGCGGTCGGACAGCAGCACCGCCTCGTCCACGTCGTGGGTGATCATCAGCACCGTCGTGCCCAGGCGGGCGTGGATCGCCATGACCTGATCCTGCAGGTGCGCCCGCGTGAGCGCATCCAGCGCGCCGAACGGCTCGTCCAGCAGCAGCACCTTGGGCTGCATCGCAAGCGCCCGGGCGATGCCGATGCGCTGCTTCATGCCGCCGCTGATCTCGCCGGGGCGCTTGTCGGCGGCGGGGATCATCTGGACCAGCGCCAAGTTCTCGTCCACCCAGGCCGCACGCTCCGCCCGGGTCTTGGTGCGTCCGAACACCTGGTCCACCGCCAGCCGCACGTTCTCCCGGCAGGTCAGCCAGGGCAGCAGCGAGTGGTTCTGGAACACCACGGCGCGGTCGGGGCCGGGTTCGTTCACCTCCTGCCCATCCAGGATCACCCCGCCCGCCGTCGCCCGCAGCAGCCCGGCGACGATGTTCAGCAAGGTGCTCTTGCCGCAGCCGGAGTGCCCGATGATGGACACGTATTCGCCCTGCTGCACGGACAGCCGCACGTCGCGCAGCACCGGGGGCGTGCCCGGCTTGAAGCGCATGGACACGTCGGAGAACTCCAGGAACGCCGCCATCGTCCTACGCCCCCGCCGTGCCGCGCGTGACCAGCCGGCCCGCGATGGCGATGACCCGGTCCAGCACGAAGCCGACCAGCCCCACGTAGATCAGCGCCACGATGATGTCGCTGATGTTGCTGCTGTTCCAGGCATCCCAAATGAAAAACCCGATGCCGACGCCGCCGATCAGCATTTCCGCCGCCACGATGGCAAGCCAGGACAGCCCCACCCCGATCCGCAGGCCCGTGAAGATGTAGGGCGCGGCAGACGGCAGGATGATCTTGGTGAAGAAGGGAACGCCCCTAAGCCGGATGACGCGCGCCACATTTCGATAATCCTGCGGCACGTTGCGGACGCCGACCGCAGTATTGATGATGACCGGCCAGATCGCCGTGATGAAGATGACGAAGATCGCCGAGGGCTGCGCGTCCCGGAACGCCGCCAGCGACAGCGGCAGCCACGCCAGCGGCGGCACCGTGCGCAGCACCTGGAAGATCGGGTCCAGCCCACGCATCGCCAGCGCGCTGGTGCCCACCAGCATTCCTAGCGCCACGCCTGCGATGGCGGACAGCGTGAAGCCCACGGCGACGCGCTTCAGGCTGGCCAGCAGGTGCCAGAACAGCCCCTTGTCCAGCCCGCCGCGGTCGTAGAACGGGTGCAGGATCAGCTCGTTGCTGGTGGTCCAGACCTTGGACGGCGGTGGCAGGCTGCTGCCGGGCAGGCGCGCGGCCAGCTCCCACACGCCGCCGATCAGCACCAGCATCACCAGCAGCGGCAGCACCACGGACGCCGCATGGCGCAGGCGCACCCCCATGATGCCCGGCTCCGCCAAGGCGGCGCGCACCGGTGCAGCAGGGGCGGGCAGGGCAGGGGTGGCGGGTTCAGCCGGGCCGACGGTGGCGCTCATGGCGTCAGGCCCCGGTCTTCTTGATCTTCAGCCCGGCCAGGTAGGCGGCAGGGTCCGCCGGGTCGAACACCTGCCCGTCGAAGAACGTCTCCTTGCCGCGGGACGTGCCCGCCGGCATGTCGGACGCGGCGACGCCTGCGGCGGTGGCGCCCGTGCGCCAGATGTCCTCCCGGTTCACGGCGGCGATGGCCGCCTTCGTGTCGGTGTCGCCCGGCAGGATGCCCCAGCGTATGTCCTCGGTCAGGAACCACAGGTCGTGCGACTGGAACGGGTAGCTGGCATGGTCGGCCCAGAACTTCATGCGGATCGGCGACCCCTTCACGATGCGGCCGTCGCCGTAGTCCACGTTGCCGGCCAGGCGCGGGCCGATGTCGGCGGGCGGCACGTTGAACCAGGCGCGCTTGCCCAGCATCGTGGCAAGCTCCTCCTTGTTCTCCAGCTTCTCGGCCCATTGCTGCGCCTCGATCACCGCGGCGGTGATGGCGGCGGCGGCGCGGGGGTTCTTGGCCACCCAGTCCGCGCGCATCGCCAGGGACTTCTCGGGGTGGTCACGCCAGATCTCGGCGGTCAGGCAGGCGGTGTAGCCCAGCTTCTGGTTCACCAGCTGGTCGTTCCACGGCTCGCCGACGCAGAAGGCATCCATGGTGCCGACCTTCATGTTGGCGACCATCTGCGGCGGAGGCACCACGATGGTCTGCACGTCCTTGTCCGGGTCTATGCCGCCGGCGGCCAGCCAGTAGCGCATCCACAGGTCGTGCGTGCCGCCACGAAAGGTGACGGCGACCTTGCTGTCGGCCTTGCCGGCAAACGCCGCCTTCAGCGGCGCGCTGTCCAGCTTGGCCCCGGTGGCCATCAGCGCCTTGGACACGCTGATGGACTGCCCGTTGGTGTTCAGCCGCGCCAGGATGTGCATCGGCACCATCGTGCCGTTCTGCACGACCTTGCCCATGCTGATGAGGTAGGCCATCGGCGTCAGCAGGTGCGCGCCGTCTATGCCGCCGGCCCCGCCGCCCAGCACCAGGTTGTCCCGCGTGCCGCCCCAGGACGCCTGCTTCTGTACCTCCACGTCGGGCATCCCGTGCTTGGCGAAGAGGCCGCGCTCCTTGGCGACGATCAGCGGCGCGGCGTCGGTCAGGGCGATGTAGCCCAGCAGCGCCTTCGTCGTCTCCGGCCCGGCCCCCTGCGCGTGCGCGCCGCCGGGCAGGGCGACACGGGCGGCGGCAAGGGTCACAACGGCGGATGCGGTGCGTAGAAGGATGCGGCGGGTCGCTTGGGTCATGCTGGTCCCTGACGGTGGGCGCTGGCCCTGGTGGGTTGGCTGGGATGATTAGGGTATCGGCTGAACGAAGTGTTGGCGTCTTGGACAGGAAAAGGTCGGGTCGGGACAGGATTTGCTGCAAACGCAGGCAACTAAGGTCAGCAAACGGACACTTGGCCGATAAGTGGGCAACCTTCTCCCTCTCCCTCCGGAAGAGGGTCGGGGTGAGGGAAGCCACGCAGAGCCAACCCGGCCGGCACGGGCCACTGCAACCAAGTCAGCAACCCTCGTGCTGCTGGGCCTCCGCTCACCCGGACCCTCTCCCGCTAGGGAAAGGGAGAGGCGCAGCTACCCCGCCCCCAGCGCCACCACGATCACCCCGTCCTGGCCGACCCGGGCAGGGTAGGTCTGAATTCGGCACTCGGTGTTCACGCCGTCCCCGTTCCGCAGGTCGTAAGTCCGGTCATGCAACGGGCAGATCACGGTGCCCCCATCCATCAACCCGTCCGCCAGCGGCCCGCCGAGGTGCGGGCAGTTCGCCTGCGTGGCGAACACGCCGTCTGCATGGGTGCGGAACACCGCCAGGCGCTGCCCGCCCACGGCGAACACCCGGCCCTCCCCGCGCGGGATGGCATCCAGCGCGCCGACCCTGTGGTCCAGCATCACGTCACTCACCGACCACCTCCGCGAACTGGTTGGCAGTCTTCGGCTTCACGGCTTCCTTCCACGGATCGTAGGCTGCGTCCGTGCTGGCCTGCATCGCCGCATCCAGCGCCGCCGCGGTGCCTTCAGCGTCGTCCACCACGATGGCCCGGATGCGCTCCAGCCCGATGCGGGGCACGAAGGTGTAGGTGCGCTCCTTCCACTTCGCGTTCTCGCGGTAGTACTGCATGAAGCGTCCGCTGATCTGGATGGCGGCGTCCTCGCCCTCGACGACGCACAGCAGGTCGCCCTTGCGGATGTGCGCCCCGGCTGCGCCGCCCACGTAGATTTCCCACTTGCCGTCCCCGATGGCGACCAGGCCGACATCCTTCACCAGCGCCTCCGAGCAGTTGCGCGGGCACCCGGCGGTGGCGAGCTTCATCTTGGCCGGGCTGTCTATTCCGCGGAACCGCCGCTCGATCTTGGTGGCCAGCCCCATGCTGTCCCCTAGGCCGAAGCGGCAGAACTCGGTGCCGATGCAGCTCTTGCAGGTGCGGTAGCTCTTGCCCCAGGCGGTGCCGGCCGGCATGTCCAGGTCCTGCCACACGCCGGGCAGGTCGGCCTTGGGGATGCCGACCAGGTCTATGCGCTGCCCGCCCGTCAGCTTGACCAGCGGCACGTTGTACTTCACTGCGACCTGGGCGATCCGCATCAGCTCTGCAGGGGTGCAGACGCCGCCCGCCATCTCCGGCACGACGGAGAAGGTACCGTCCTTCTGGATGTTGGCGTGGACGCGGTCGTTGATGAAGCGCGCGTCCCGCTCGTCGTCATACTCCCCGGCCCAGATGGTCGCGAGCAGGCTGGCGAGCGGCGGCTTGCTGGCCGCGTCTTCCCCGCTGCTGGACAGGGCGGCGAACACGGCGGACACCGACTTCAGGCCCAGCCGCTTCACCTCCGCGACCAGTTCCGGCTTGGTCATGCTGATGCACGGCACGTAGTAGTGGATGCTCGGGTCCTCCTCCACCGCGCCGCCCGCGAACCACTCGACCAGCTCGCCCACCAGGGACTTGCACGATCCGCAGCCCATGCCGGCGCGGGTGGCCTTCATCACGGCGGTGGTGCTCTTGGCGCCGGCCGCGACGCAGGCGCCGATGGCGGCCTTGCTGACGCCGTTGCAGTTGCACACCTGCGCGTCCGCCGGCATCTCGTCCAGCGTCACGGCCTGCGGCGGTGCGCCCAGGTCGAACAGCAGCTCCAGACGCTCATCGGGCAGGCGGCTGTCGCGGTCGAAGGCCTGCATCAGGTAGGCGGCCTTGCTGATGTCGCCCATCAGGATGCCGCCGACCAGGCGCCCGTCGCGCACGATCAGCTTCTTGTAGGTGCCGCGCTTGGGCTCGCTGAACTGGATCACCTCGTCGCCGTCGTCCTTCGGCTCGGTGATGCCCATGCTGGCCAGCTCGACGCCCATGACCTTCAGCTTGGTCGCCAGCTTGCTGCCGGTGTACTCGGCAGAAAGGTTCGCGCCCGTCACCTGGTCGGCGAACACCTTGGCCTGGTCCCACAAGGGCGCCACCAGCCCATAGACCTTGCCGCGGTGCTGCGCGCACTCCCCCACGACGTAAACGCGGTGGTCGTCCGGGGAGCGCATGTGGTTGTCCACCACGATGGCCCGCTCCACCGTCAGGCCGGCGCGCGCGCCGATCTCCGCATTGGGGCGGATGCCGGCGGACACCACGACCATGTCGCACGCCAGCTCCGTCCCGTCCTTGAAGCGCAGGCCCACGACCTTGGCGGTGCGGTTGTCCTCGCCCTCGGTCAGGATCGTCGTCGTCATCTTGCCCAGGTGGACCTGGCAGCCCATGCCCTCCATCGCGCGGCGCAGCATCAAGCCGCCGGTGCTGTCGAGCTGCATCTCCATCAGGTGTCCGCCCAGGTGGACGACATGCACTTCGCAGCCGTGGTTCAGCAGGCCGCGCGCGGCCTCCAGGCCAAGCAGGCCTCCGCCGATGACGGCGGCGACCTTGCTGGTCTTGGCGGCCGCCATGATGCCGGTGCAGTCGTCAATGCCGCGGAACGCGAACACGCCCGGCCGCAGGCTGCCGTCGTCGCGCCAGGCGCCCTCCATCGGCGGGATGAAGGCGCGGCTGCCCGTGGCGATCAGCAGGATGTCGTATTCCTCCTGCTGGCCGGTGTCGGCGGTCACGATGCGCGCGGCGCGGTCTATGTGCGTGACGCGCGCGCCGCTGTGCAGGCGTATGTTGTTCTCCTTGTACCAGTCCAGCGGGTTGATGTAGATCTCGCTCACCTCCTGCGCGCCGCTCAGGATGTTGGACAGCATGATGCGGTTGTAGTTGCCGTAGGGTTCGTCGCCGAACATGGTGATGTCGAACTGGTCCGCGCCGCCGCGGGCCAGCACCTCCTCGATGGCGCGGGCGCCCGCCATGCCGTTGCCCACCACCACAAGCCGCTGGCGCGTTGCGCCGTATGTCATGCCGTCCATCGGGATGCCCTCCTCAGATTTCCACGAAGCCCATGTCCACCGTCAGCGTCCCGCTGCACCCGGCCGGCGCCAGCACGTGCAGCTCCAGCTTGGTGTCGGGCGGCAGGTCCTCCACCACCACCAGCGGGATGTGGACCGCGCCCTTGGCCCCGATGGGGAAGCTGCGCATCGGCACCCCGTCCCGCGCCAGGACGACGGTGATCATCTCGGGCGTGCTGTTGCCGCCGCGGAAATAAACGGTCTGCGCCCGGCGGTCGGCGGGCACGGTGTAGCTGACGCCGACGGACGCCGGCGTGTCGTAGCCCGTTCCGGTGAAGGCATGGGTGCCGACCAGGATGCGGGGGGTGCTCTCTCTCATGCGGACTCCTTTGGCGCGCGGCCCAGGCGGACGGCGCAGGCTTTGTACTCGGGGATGCGGGACACCGGATCGAGCGCGGCGATGGTCAGCCGGTTGGCGCTGCCCTCCCCGCTCCAGTGGAAGGGCACGAACACGGTGTCCCGGCGTATGTCGCGCGTCACGCGCGCCGCCATCGCCGCGGTGCCGCGGCGGGTGGTCAGAAGCACGCGGTCGCCCGGCTGGATGCCGTGGTGGCGCGCGGTGTCGGGATGCATCTCGGCGTAGGCCGCAGGTTCCGCCGCCACCAGTTCCGGGATGCGCCGTGTCTGGGTGCCGGACTGGTATTGGCCCATCACGCGCCCGGTGGTCAGGATCAGGGGAAAGTCATCGCAAGTGCCCTCCGCCGGACCGCGGTGCTCGACGGGATGGAAGCGGGCGCGGCCGTCCGGGTGGGCGAAGCGGTCCAGGAAGGGCCGGGGCGTGCCGGGGTGCGCCGCGTCCGGGCAGGGCCAGAACAGCCCGGCCTCTGCCGGCAGCCGATCCCAGCTTGCCCCGGCGTAGTCCGCCATGCCGCCGGAGGTGCAGCGGCGGAACTCCTCGCCGGTGGTCTCTGCGTCGCCGCTGAAGTGCGCGCCTGCACCCAGGCGGTCCGCGATTCCGGCAATCACCTGCAAGTCGGTCCACACGCCCGCCGGCGGCTCCTTGGCCTTGCGGCGCAGCAGGATGCGGCCCTCCAGGTTGGTCATGGTGCCGCCCTCCTCTGCCCACTGCGCCACGGGCAGCACCACGTCGGCGATGGCGGCGGTTTCGCTCAGGAAAGGGTCGGCGACCACCAGCAACTCGGCCTCGCTCAACCGGGTGCGCAGGGCGTTGGCGTCCGGGGCGGAGACCAGCAGGTTGCAGGCGAACACCAGCAGGCCGCGGATGCGCGCCCCGGGGCTTTCGCCGCTGCCGCCGCCGCCGGTGGCGGCCAGCAGCTCGACCGCGGACAGGCCGGGCTGCGGCAGGCTGGCGGGGTCCACGCCCCAAACCGCGGCCACGTCGGCGCGGTGCTGCGGATTGGCGATCAGGCGGTAGCCCGGCAACTGGTCCGCCTTCTGCCCATGCTCCCGCCCGCCCTGGCCGTTGCCCTGGCCGGTCAAGCAGCCCCAGCCGCTGCCGGCGCGTCCGGGCAGGCCCAGCGCCAGGGCCAGGTTGATGAAGGCGAGCGCGTTGTCCACGCCGTGGCTCTGCTGCTCCGTCCCGCGTCCGGACAGGATCAGAGCGCCGCGGCCGTCGCACGCGGCTTCGCCCAGCATCGCCGCCGCGCGCTCCACGTCGCGGGCGGGGACGCCGGTGATGCGCTCCACCCGGTCTGGCCAGTAGGACGCGACGGTGCGGCGAACCCGGTCCCAGTTGCTGGTGCGGGCCTCGATGTAGTCGGGGTCAATCAGCTTGCGGCTGATGGCGACATTCAGCAGGCCGTTGGCCAGCGCGGCGTCGGTGCCCGGCGTCAGCGGCAGGTGCAAGGTGGCGGCGCGGGCCGTGGCCGTCCGGCGCGGGTCGGAGACGATAAGCTGTCCGCCCCGTGCCCGGCCTTCGTCGAACCACTGCATGATGGGCGGCATGGTTTCCGCCGGGTTGCTGCCGCTGACCAGGATCGCCCCGGCGGCGGCGATGTCCGGCAGGGGAAAGGGCATCCCGCGGTCCATGCCGAAGGCGCGCAGCCCCGCGGCGGCGGCAGACGCCATGCAGAAGCGCCCGTTGTAGTCTATGTTGGCGGTGCCGAGCGCCACGCGGGCGAACTTGCCCAAGGCGTAGGATTTTTCGTTGGTCATGCCGCCGCCGCCGAACACCGCCACCGCATCCCGCCCGGCGGCGGCCTGGATGGCGCGTATGCCGGCGGCGATGCGGTCCAAAGCCTCATCCCAGGTGGCCGGGCGCAGCGGGGCGCCCTTGCTGTCCCGCATCAGCGGCGTGGTCAGCCGGTCCGGGCTGGTCAGCAGCTCCGCCGCCGTCCAGCCCTTGCGGCACAAGCCGCCGCGGTTGGTCGGGAAGTCGCGCGCCGCGATGCCCCAGCCCCCGTCCGTCTGCACGACGGTCATGCCGCATTGCAGGGCGCAGTAGGGGCAGTGCGTGGCTGTGCCTGCTCCCGTGCCTGGGGCCGAGTCCGGTGCAGCGCCGAGGATGGTGGGAAGGCTGTCCATCAGGTCTGCAGACGGCTCTGGACAGGTGTCATGACGGATCGGTCCTTCGTGCATTGCACAATAAAACGGCGCGTGGGCATGGGCCAGCAAAGAGGAGGTGCCGGATGCTGCAAAAGAGGTGACCCACCCTGGGACTGCTTAGGAAGTGTGCAAAGCATGGTGCAGTTGTCTGTTCATTGTTCGTTAACAAACGGCGGGGCTGGCTGCCGTGCCAGCCCCGCCGTCCCGGTCAGGCCGCGGCGGCCAGGCCAGTGGCAAGGCCCTGGCGCTGCGCGACGGCTTCGTCGTACAGCTGCTGCTCCGCCTGCTTGTGCTTGACGCTGAACCGCACCACCGCGGCGCAGCAGGCGCAGGCCAGGACGGCCCAGCCCAGGGAGTACAGCGCGCTGGGCAGGTTGCCGCTGAACTTCAGCAGGAACCCGGCCGCCACCGCGCCGATGTTTCCGCCGGCGCCGATGATGCCCGTCACCCCGCCCAGCGCCTTGCGGTCAATGAACGGCACCAGGGCGTAGGTCGCGCCGCAGGCCATGTGGGTGAACAGGCCGAAGGCGAGCATCGAGATGATGGCAAGCTCCACCGTTCCCATGCTGCTGAACGCCAGCAGCCCCAGGCCCTCGCCGAGCATCAGGCCGAATAGCAGCCAGGTCCGCCCGTCCAGGCCGAAGCGGCCCGCAACCTTGTCGGACGTGATGCCGCCCAGGGCGCGCGCGAACAGCGCCAGCAGGCCGAAGCTGCCCGCCGCGATGCCGGCGGAGGCCAGCGTCAGGCCGAAGCGGTCCACGTAGTAGCTGGCCGCGACGCCGTGGATGAAGATCTCGACGCCGAAGCACGCGCCGTAGGTGACGGCCAGCATCCAGACGCGGTAGTTGCCCATCGCCTGCCGGAACACGGCCCAGCCGCCCTTCTTGCCGCTGTCCACCTCGATGCCGCGGGCGCGCAGGTCCTTGAAGTTGCCCTCCGGCGTGTCCTGCGTCAGGCGCCAGTACATCACGGACACGATCAGCATCATGACGCCGGGCACGATCATGGACAGGCGCCAGCCGAGGGACTGCGACACGCCCATGCCCACGACCGCGGCCAGCAGCAGCGGCATGACGCTCTGCGTGACCCCGCCGCCCGCGTTGCCCCAGCCGCCGACCGTGGCGTTGGCGGTCCCGACCACGTTGGGCGCGAACATCACGGAGGTGTGGAACTGCGTCACCACGAAGCTGGCCCCGATGGCGCCGATGGCCAGGCGGAACACCAGGAAGGTCTCGTAGGAGTTGGCGAAGGCGATGCCGATGACCGGGATGGCGCCCAGCGCCAGCAGCACGGTGTAGGTCAGGCGCGGGCCGTACTTGTCGCACATCGGCCCGATGGCGCAGCGCACCAGGATGGTGATGCCCACGGCGGCGATGCCGATGTTGGCGATCTGGTCGGGCGTCAGCTTGAACTCGCCCTTGATGACCGGCATCAGCGGGGCCACCGCGAACCAGGCGAAGAAGCAGACGAAGAACGCCAGCCAACTCATGTGGAAGGCGCGCATCTGCGGCGTCGAGAAGCTGAACAGGTCTATCCGAGTGGCCTTGTTGGATTGCATGGGGACGGTCCGATGCTTGCGGGGAGGGGGCCGCCCCGGCGCAGGGCCGGGGCGGGAGGGGCTAGGCCGCGACGCCGAGCTTGGCGGCGATGGCGAGCAGCAGGTCGTGGTTGCTGCGCATCATCTCCGCGTTGGACTTCAGCAGGCGGCTGTTGGACTCCAGCAGCGCGTGATTCGCCTCCAGCGCCTCGGCATTGGCCGTCACGGTGCCGGCGTTGGATGACAGCAGCTGGTGGTTGCGGGCCAGCGTGTCGTGGTTGGCAGCCAGCTTGGACGCGTTGGCGCCCAGCATGTCCTTGTTGCCTTCCAGCAGTGCATGGTTGCCGGACAGCGCCTCGGAGTTGGCGGCCACCACCGCCTTGTTCTCGGCGATCCCAGCAGCGTTGCGGGACAGCACCTCGCTGTTGGCGCCGATGCGGTCGGAGTTGGCGGCCAGCATCTTGGCGTTGGCCGACACGACGGCTGCGTTGCCCTTCACGACGGCGCTGTTGGCGCCGAGCAGGGCGTGGTTCTCGGCCAGGGCGGACTTGTTGCCCTCCAGGGTGCCGGCGTTGGCGGCCAGCGTCGCGCTGTTGGCGGCCAGCGCCTTCTTGTTGCCGGCCAGCGTGCCGCTGTTGCCGGCGACGATGTCATGGTTGGCCTCAAGCAGCGTGTGGTTGCCCTTGAGTGCCGTGGCGTTGGACTGCAGCAGGGCGTTGTTCTTGACGAGCAGCGCGTTGTTGGACTCGAGCGAAGCGTCGGACATGTTAGGTGAACCTCCGGATGGCGCGCCCCGGGGATGCCGGGGCAGGAGGCACAAGGCTGGCCACGTCGCTGTGGCCATGACGCGCAGTGCGCGGGCGTTGGTCGGGGCACGTCAATGTGACCCGAACCGCTCTATGCAGGCGTCGTGCCACACGGGCGCGTGATGGTGCGGAACTTGCGTTGCGGTGCAGGTCCACCTTGCCGAGGCCCGCTTGATGCCGTCCGCCCTGATCCTGACGACCGGCGGCCCGGATGCCCCGGCGCTTGCCGACGACCTCGGGGCGGTGGGCGTTCAGGTCGTCGGCACCGCCGATTGCTCAAATCTCGTGCAGTTGGTGATTAAAACGGAGCCGGACCTGATCGTCGCCTATGACGCCCGGCCCAGTTCTGCCCTGTTCGGATGCATCGGCCTGGTCACGGCCACCGCGCCGCGGCCCGTCGTCGTGTTCACGCCCGACCCCGATGCGGACAGCATCGCCCAGGCGACCGAGGCCGGGGTCCACGCCTATGTCGTGAACGGCTACAGCCCCGGGCGGCTGCGGTCCGTCATGCACCTGGCCCAGGCGCGGTTCCGCCGGGACCAGGTGATGCGCGGGGAGTTGGCGGAGCTGAACCAGCGCTTCGCCGAGCGCAAACTGGTGGACCGGGCCAAGGGCATCCTGATGGGCGCGCGCGGCCTGCGGGAGGAGGAGGCGTTCCGCGCCCTGCGCACCGCGGCGATGCACGCCAAGCAGCGCATTGGCCAGGTGTCGCAGCAGGTGATAGACGCCGCGCTGTATGCCGAGGCCGTGAACCGCGCCGGGCAATTGCGGATGCTGTCGCAGCGCGTGGTGAAGCTGTATGCCCTGCTGTGCTGCCGCCCCGCGCCCACGGACGCCGCCGGGCTGCTGCAGGACAGCGCGGGCGCGGTGGAAGCGAACCTTGCCGTGCTGGCGCGCACCCTGTCCCGCCCGACCTTCGGCGACCTGCTGGACGCCGTGGCCCGGCCCTGGGGCCGCCTGCGCGACGCCCTGCGCGTCCCGGCCGAGGCGGCCCGGCTGCGGGAGGTGGACGCCCTGGCGGAGGAGGTGCTGC
This sequence comes from uncultured Acetobacteraceae bacterium, assembly GCA_964250755.1. Taxonomy (GTDB): domain Bacteria; phylum Pseudomonadota; class Alphaproteobacteria; order Acetobacterales; family Acetobacteraceae; genus DASWOJ01. The sequence goes on from CAXUHB010000019.1 coordinate 18,928, forward strand.
TGCAGGCCGAGCAACTGACGGCCAACTTGGAGGTCGCCGCCTTCGCCACCGCCCTGCACGTCATCAACGTGGCGGGCCGGCAGCGCATGTTGTCCCAGCGCCTGGCCAAGGAGGCGCTGCTGGGCGCCCTGCTGGGGGAGGGCGGCGCCGCGCCGGACACCCGCGCGGAGCTGGAGGCCGGCTTCGGCTACCTGGCCGCCCTGCCGCTGACCAACGCCGGCGTAGCGGAGGAGCTGGCGCGGGCGTCGTCCTGCTGGGACCAGCTGCGCGACGCCCTGCGCCACCCCGGCACCGCCGCAGGCCAAGCAGGGATCGCCGCGTCCAGCGAGGCGCTGCTGACCCACCTGGACCGGCTGACCGAACAGCTGGAGCGGGGGATGCAGGCGCTGGTGCGCTAGGACGGTCCGCGTCTGCCGGTGCCGCACCCGGCGCTGCGCCGGGCCAGCTTGACGGGTCGGACTAAACGACGTTTCTGCTGGGCCGCAGGGCGCCACCGCCCACAGGGCGGCGGCCCGTACGGAGGGAGGACGCAGGATGTTCAGTCACGTCATGGTCGGCGCCAACGATATCGAAGCCTCGAAGGCGTTCTACGACGCGACCCTGGCCGTGCTCGGCGTCGCACCGGGCACGGCCGACGACAAGGGGCGGGTGTTCTACCGGACCCCGGCCGGCGTGTTCGGGATCACCAAGCCGCTGGACGGCGCGCCGGCATCGGGCGCGAACGGCGGCACCATCGGCTTCGCGGCAGGCTCCCCCACGGTGGCGGACGCCTGGCACCAGGCCGGCCTGGCGCATGGCGGAACTGCGTGCGAGGACCCGCCCGGCGTGCGCGACGGCCGCATGAAGCTGTATCTGGCCTACCTGCGCGATCCCGCGGGCAACAAGGTCTGCGTCGTCCACCGGATGCCGGCCTGACGCGGAGGGCTTCGCTCCAACCCAGCGCTGCGATGGCGGATGCGGAGGCTGGCAAGAACGGCCGCCAACCCTACCGCGCGGCGGGGTTGCCGAAGCTGCTCTCCATCTGATCGAGGATCGTGCGGCTCAGGGCGCCTATGGCCAGGTCCGGCGGCAAGCGGACGTCCAGCTTCAGCAAGCTGCCGTTTTGGTCAGGCAGCCAGATTGCCGCGCCATGGATGGGGTTCTCGTCCACCTCCAATGGCCCGGCTGTGCCGAACCCCTCGATCCCGCCAAACTCGAAGTACTCGGCGATGCCCCGGCTCTTGAAGCGGATGATGATGCTGGCTTGCTGGGACACGGGATGCAGGCGCAGCCCGGACAAGTCGGCCAGCTCCTCGACGCTCCGAACGAAGGGACCGGCAGCCGGAAAGAGCGGCCCCGCGATCTCCGCGGCTTCGTAGCGGCCTGAGTTCTCGGCATTGGTGAACCGCAGCACGACGGCCGGGCCGCGAAGCTTCATGCCGGCTTGGGACGGCGGATCGTCCGCAAGCAGGTCTGGCGCGACAAGGAGCGTGGCGCCGCCCGACCCGTACGACGCACGGCAGTGCCAGCCGCGCGGTGCGAGGACGCCAAGGCTGACATGGGCATAGTAGGCCAGCCGTGCCGTTTCCGCCTCCGGCAGATTGAGATTGATGCTCGGGGAGGTGGGCGCTGCAACGGGGCCTCCCTGGCCGTCGCCGGGGTATCCGACGAATGGGACCGGGCTGCCGGGCTCTGCGGCCCACGCCGGCACGGCAGGCGGGAAAGGGGCAACCGCCAGCGCCGCCGCCACGGCAGCGCACAGGCGGCCACGCCGCAGTTGGCGGCTTGGCGGCGTCATGCGGCACCGCTACCCGGTGCCGTGCCCATCAGGTGCAGCACGACCTCCCGCCGGTGCGGGGCGCGGCGGTGCTCAAACAGGTAAAGCCCTTGCCAGGTGCCCAGCACCGGCCGCCCGGCAATGACGGGGATGCCCATCGTCGTGCCGGTCAGCATGGCACGCAGGTGGGCGGGCATGTCATCCGGCCCTTCGTCGTCATGGGCGTAGCGGGCGGGGTCCTCGGGCACCAGATCCTCGAAGAACCGGGTGATGTCCGCGCGCACGGCGGGCGAGGCGTTCTCCTGCACCGTCAGGGAGGCCGAGGTGTGCCGGCACCAAAGCGTCAGCAGCCCGGCGCCGATGTCCTGGGCCGCGGTCCAGTCCAGCACGGGCCGGGTGATGTCGGTCAGGCCCTTGCCGCGGGTGGGCACGTGCAGCGTGTGATGGGCCTGGCGCATGGAGGGAGCAGGCTGGCCGCGGTCGGGCATGTCAACACCCTGCTCGTCAAAAAAGCTGTCCCACGTCCCTGACGATGGAGTGCTGCCCGCCTCGCCGGTCTTGGCCGGGTCGGACGCGGGGTCTCTCATAACCATCCCTCCATCTGGATGCGCCAGACCTGTGGCCCGTGCGCCCCTGGGCGCACCCGGCACACCCATTGCATCCTGCCTCACGAACAGGAGAGCATGATGGACCGCCGCACCTTCCTTGCTGGGACCGCCGCCAGTGCCGCCGTGGCAGTCACGCCCGCGCTGGCGCAGGCGCCGACGCGCGCCGAAACCCTGCTCATCGTCCAGGAATACGGCCCCAACAGCCTGGACATGCAGGGCATCGGCGCGGCGCAGCCCGTCAACGGCGTGTCGCTCAACTGCTACGACCGCCTGGTCCGCTTCAGGCGCACCACCCTGCCCGACGGCACCCTCAGCTACGACCTGACGCAATTGGAGCCGGAGCTGGCCGAATCCTGGCAGGTCGCCCGCGACGGCATGAGCGTCACCTTCAAGCTGCGGGACGCCGTGTTCCACTCCGGGCGCCCCGTGACGGCCAAGGACGTGAAATGGTCGCTGGACCGCGCCGTCAGCATCGGCGGCTTCGCCACCACGCAGATGAACGCAGGCTCCATGGAGAGGCCGGAGCAGTTCATCGCGGTGGACGACCGCACCTTCCGCATAGACTTCCTGCGGCCCGACAAGCTGCTGATGCCCAACCTGGGCGTCACCATCCCCTTCGTCATAGACAGCGAGCAGGCGCAGAAGAACGCCGCGGCCGGCGACCCCTGGGCCAAGGAATACCTCAAGAACAACGTGGCCGGCGGCGGCGCCTACCGAGTCGAGTCCTGGAAGCCCGGCAACGAGACCATCTACGCCCGCTTCGACGACTGGCGCAACGGGCCGCTGCCGCGGATGCGCCGGGTGATCGCCCGCGACATTCCCAGCCCCAGCACCCGCCGCGCCCTGATCGAGCGCGGGGACGCCGACATGAGCTACGGCCTGCCGCCGAAGGACTTCAAGGACCTGGCGGAGGCCGGCAAGGTCAGGGTGTCCGGCGTGCCGATCCCGAACGCCATTTGGTACGTGGCGATGAACACGCAGCTCGGCCCCTTCGCCGACAAGCGCCTGCGCCAGGCCGTCGCCTATGCCATGCCCTACGAGAAGATCATGCAGGCCGCCCTGTTCGGGCGCGGCGTGCCGATGTACGGCGCGGCCAGCGCGCCCGCAGGCGAGCGGTGGCCGCAGCCCTACCCCTACGCCACCGACATGGACCGCGCCCGCAAGCTGGTGGCCGAAGCCGGCGGCGGATTCAGCACCACGCTGCTGTTCGACGCGGGATCGGGCACCATCGCCGAACCCATGTCGGTGCTGGTCAAGGAGAGCCTGGGCGCCATCGGGATCAACGTGGAAATTCAGAAGATACCCGGCGCGAACTTCCGGGGCGAGCTGGTGAAGAAGACCGCGCCCATGGTCATCAACCGCTTCGGCGGCTGGCTGGACTGGCCGGACTACTTCTTCTTCTGGAACCTGCACGGCAGCAACTCGATCTTCAACACCAGCAACTACCAGAATAAGGACATGGACGCGCTGATAGACAGCGCCCGCTTCACGCAGGACGCCGCCACCTACGCCCGCGACGTGCAGGGCTTCCTGGCCAAGGCGATGGACGAGGTGCCGTTCATCCCCGTGTGCCAGCCGCTGCACGACGTGGCGATGCAGCGCGGCATCGGCGGCTACCAGTTCTGGCCCTGCCGCGAGCCTGACTTCCGCTCCCTGACCAAGGCGTAGGCAGCCCATGCGCGCCGTCCTGTCCCGGCTGGCCGGCGCGCTGCCCGCAGTGGCGGGGGTGGTGCTGTTCACCTTCGTGCTGACACGCGTGCTGCCCGGGGATACCGCGGCCTACTTCGCCGGACCCACTGCCAGCCCAGCGGCCATCGAGCAGATCAGGCACAGCCTGGGCCTGGACCGGCCGCTGCCCGAGCAGTTCGTGGCCTACGTCGCCTCCCTGGCTCGCGGCGACATGGGCATGTCGCTGACCACCGGACAACCCGTGCTGCGGGACCTGGCGGCGCGGCTGCCGGCCAGCGCGGAGTTGACGTTGGCCGGGCTGCTGCTGGCCATCGGCGTCGCGGTGCCGCTGGGGATTGTCGCGGCGGTGCGCCAGGGGTCGGTGTGGGACCACCTGTGCCGGATGGTGGTGACGGCAGGGGTCAGCCTGCCCGTGTTCTTCACGGGCCTGCTGCTGGTTTATGTGTTCTACTTCCTGCTGGGCTGGGCGCCGGCGCCGGTGGGGCGGCTAGACGCCTACGCGACGGCGCCGCCGACGGTGACGGGGCTGTTCCTGGTGGACGGCGTGCTGGCGCGGGACTGGGAGAGCTTCCGCGGCGCGCTGGCGCAGTTGGTGCTGCCGGCCTGCACGCTGGGGCTGTTCGCGCTGGCGCCCATCGCGCGCATCACCCGGGCCAGCATGCTGGCCGTGCTGGGCGCGGACTTCGTGCGGACAGCGCGGGCGTCCGGCCTGTCCACCGGCACCGTCGTGCTGCGCTACGCCTTCCGCAACGCGCTGCTGCCGGTGGTTACGACGCTGGGCATGGTGTTCAGCTTCCTGCTGGGCGCGAACGTGCTGGTGGAGAAGGTGTTCGCCTGGCCCGGCGTCGGCTCCTACGCCGTCGAGGCGCTGATCGCCTCCGACTACGCACCGGTGCAGGGCTTCGTGCTGACGATGGCGGTGCTGTACGTCGCCCTGAACCTGGCGATAGATCTCCTGCTGCGGGCGCTGGACCCGCGGGTGCGGACGGCATGAGGGTGCGGGCCGTGATCCATGCAGGGCGGGAGAGCGAAGCGCCTCCCGCCATTGAACAGGACGGCACTTGGCGACGGCGGGAGGCGCTTCGCTTTCCCGCCCTACAAGTGTCCGGAGTTGGAGCAACTAGGGGCCACCAAGCAACTTCGTCATTGCGAGCCGCTTGCGGCGTGGCAATCCAGGGGCCGCGAGGACCAGCGTCTGGCACTGCATGGCCCCTGGATTGCCGCGGCGCTGCGCGCCTCGCAATGACAGCGCATGGACGGGGCGGGGCGGCATGACTGCGCTAGCCCACGCCCGGCACACGGTGACTGAGAACCCCGTCACCGGGTTCGCCTTCATCCTGTTCACCCTGCTGGTCCTGGCCGCGCTGCTCGGCCCCGCCATCGCGCCCTACGACCCGCTCGCCAGCGACACGATGGCGGCCTTGCAGGCGCCCAGCCTGCGCCACCTCTTCGGCACCGACCAGTTGGGCCGCGACGTGCTCAGCCGCGCGCTGGTGGCCACCCGCCTGGACCTGGGGATCGCCGCGGCGTCGGTGGCCCTGGTGTTCGTGCTCGGCGGCTTCGCCGGGCTGGCGGCGGGGTTCTACGGCGGCTGGGTGGAGGCGGTGGTGGGGCGGCTGGCCGACACCATCATGGCGTTCCCGCTGTTCGTGCTGGCGATGGGCATCGTGGCGGCGCTGGGCAACACGGTGCCGAACATCGTACTGGCGACGGCCATCATCAACTTTCCCCTGTATGTCCGCGTGGCGCGGGCAGAGGCCAGCACGCGGCGGGACGCGGGCTTCGTGGATGCGGCGCGCGTCGCCGGGCACCGGGATATGGCGGTGCTGCTGCGCCAGGTGGCGCCGAACATCATGCCGATCATGACGGTGCAGATGTCGCTCACGATGGGCTACGCCATCCTGAACGCCGCCGGCCTTAGCTTCATCGGCCTGGGCGTCCGCCCGCCGATGCCGGAGTGGGGGATCATGGTTGCCGAGGGCGCCAGCTTCATCGTGTCCGGCGAGTGGTGGGTGGCGCTGTTCCCCGGCGCGGCGTTGATGCTGGCGGTGTTCTGCTTCAACCTGCTGGGCGACGGCCTGCGCGACATCGTGGACCCGAGGCGCCGGACGTGATGGCGGCACATGGCCCGCCTTCGCCAAGGTCGAAGCACAGGCGGCATCGCGGCCCGTCCCAGGCCGCCCGCACCCGCCAGTCCTCAGCCTCGCGCGCAACGAGCATGACCAGGCGGCCCTTTGGCCTAGCCTTGCCGTCATTGCGAGGCGCGCAGCGCCGCGGCAATCCAGGGGTCTTGCAGGGTGCGTTGTGGTGCTGGCGGCTCCTGGAACGCCGCGCCGCGGGCGGCTCGCAATGACAGGTCTTGCGGCCGCGCTGGACGGACTTCTCGACGCGGGTGCCGCCCCGGCCCTCGCGCTCCCCGCGCCCGTGCTGGAGGTGGAAGGCCTCAGCGTCGCCTTCCGCACCCGGGCCGGCACGGTGCGGGCGCTGGACCGGGTGGGTTTCAGCCTGCACGCTGGGGAGACGCTGGCGCTGGTGGGGGAAAGCGGCAGCGGCAAGTCCGTCACCGCCTTCGCGCTGCTGGGCCTGCTGGACGCCGCCGGGCAGATCACCGGTGGGCGCGCGGTGCTGGAGGGGGTGGACCTGGCAGCCGCCGCCCCCTGCGTGATGGCCGGCATCCGCGGCCGGCGTGCGGCGATGATCTTCCAGAACCCCCGCGCCGCGCTGAACCCGATCCGCCCCATCGGCAAGCAGATCGCCGACGTGCTGCGCCGCCACGCCAGGCTGGGGCGCCGCGCCGCAGCGTCCGGCGCGGTCGAGCTGTTGCGCGCCGTCGGCATTCCCGACCCAGCCCGGCGCGCGGCGGCCTACCCGTTCGAGCTGTCGGGCGGCATGTGCCAGCGCGTCGTCATCGCCATCGCCGTCAGCGCCCGCCCGGCGCTGCTGATCGCGGACGAGCCGACGACCGGCCTGGACGTGACCACCCAGGCCACCGTCATGGACCTGGTCGGCGCCCTGGCGCGGGACACGGGGATGGCGACCCTGCTGATCACCCACGACCTCGCCTTGGCCAGCGAGCGCGCGGACCGCATCGCCGTGATGCACGCCGGCCACATCGTGGAGATGGCGCCGACGCGCACCCTGCTGGCGCATCCGCGCCACCCCTACACGCGCCGGCTGCTGGCCGCGACGCCAACTGGTGCAGGGGTGCTGGATGACTTGCACGCCATCCCCGGCCACCTGCCCGACCTGCGCCGCGACGACCTGCCGCCGTGCCGGTATGCCGCACGGTGCGAGCGGCGGACGGAGGTGTGCGATCAGCCGCTGGTGTGGGGCGCCGTTGCGCCGGGGCATGTGGTCGCGTGCTGGCATCCGGGATGAGGGCGATGCTGCCCTGTTCCCTCTCCCTTCGGGAGAGGGCCGGGGTGAGGGGGTCTTGCGGCGCGGTCACGTCCAAAGCAGGGCGTCGTTCCAGCGGCGCTGGCGGCGCCCCGCTCCGCAGCGGGGCCCCCTCACCCCACCCCTCTCCCGGAAGGAGAGGGAGCAGCACATGACCCCCCTCCTGGACGTCGCCGAACTCTCCCGCCGCTTCCCCGCCAGCCGCCGCCGCGTGCTGCCCGCCCTGTTCGGTCCCAAGCCGCATGTCCCCCAGGTCCACGCCGTGGACGACGTGAGCCTGACGCTGCACCCCGGCGAAGCCCTGGGCCTCGTTGGCGAGAGCGGTTGCGGCAAGAGCACTCTGGTCCGCATGTTGGCCCGCCTCCTCGACCCCACCGAGGGCATCATCCGCTTCAACGGCCGCGAGCTGTCCCTGACCCCCGCCGGGCGCTTCGCCCGCGACCCCGACCGCGCCCGCATCCAGGTCGTGTTCCAGGACGCGGGCGAAAGCATCAACCCCCGCTTCACCGCCGCCGACGCCATCGCCGACCCCCTGCGCCGCCTCCGTGGCCTGCGCGGCCTGGCGCTCCGGGCCAAGGTGGAGGAAGCCGCCCGCCTGTGCGGGCTGGAGCCGGCGCTGCTCGGACGCTTCCCGCACCAGCTCAGCGGCGGCCAGCGCGCCCGCGTCGGCATCGCCCGCGCGGTGGCGCCGCGCCCCGACCTGCTGATCCTGGACGAACCCACGGCGGCGCTGGACGTGTCGGTGCAGGTCACGGTGCTGAAGCTGCTGCAGGAGCTGCGGGCGACGATGGGCATGGCCTACATGTTCGTCAGCCACGACCTGAACGTGATCCGCTTGCTGTGCGACCGGGTGCTGGTGATGTATCTGGGCCGCGTCGTGGAAAGCGGCCCGGCGCAGGCCGTGTTCGACGCGCCGCTCCACCCCTACACGCGCAGCCTGGTCGCCGCCGTGCCGCGCCTGGACGGCGTGCGCCCGGACGCGCCTCCGCCTGCCGGGGAGCCGCGCAGCCCGGTGGATCCCGACCCCAATGCCTGCCGCTTCCACGGACGCTGCCCCATCGGCACGGAGCTGTGTGGCCGGGTGATGCCGCCGCTGCGCCGGTTCCCGGGCGGACGGGAAGCGGCATGCCACTTTGCAGAGGAGGCTGCTCCCTCTCCTTCCAGCTTTGAGCTGCGGAGCACGCCAAGGACAGGGTGAGGGAGCAAAGGCCACCCCCTTCAACTCCCGCCGGACCCGGCTTAGTGTCCCGCGCCATGACCATCGAAGCCCCGCGGGACCACACCTACACCGTCACGACCACCTGGCGCGGCAACACCGGCGCCGGCACCGCCGGCTACCGCGCCTATGAGCGCACGCACGACATCACCGTCCCCGGCAAGCCCACCATCCCCGCCAGCAGCGACCCCGCCTTCCGTGGCGACCGCCGCCGCTACAACCCGGAGGAGATGCTGGTCGCCGCCCTCTCGTCCTGCCACATGCTCTGGTATCTGCATCTGTGCTCGGCCGAGGGCATCGTCGTCCACGCCTACGAGGACATCGCCGAGGGCGTGATGACCGAGCAGCGGGATGGCGGCGGCGCCTTCAGCGAGGTGGTGCTGCAGCCGGAGATCACCCTGGCCGTGGGTGCCGACCTGGACCGTGCCCGCGCCCTGCACGCCGACGCCCATGCCAAGTGCTTCATCGCCAACAGCGTGAACTTCCCCATCCGGCACGAACCCGTCTTCAACCTGGCTGTGGCGGCGTGACGCCAGGACGCGCGGCTCTCAAGCGGCCCCCATGCTCGCCCTGACGATGGGCGACCCCGCCGGCATCGGGCCGGAGCTGTCCCTGCTCGCCTGGCAAGCCCTGCACGCGGGCGGTCCGGCCTTCACGCTGCTTGCCGACCCCGCCCACCTGGCCGCCCTGGACCCCAACGTCCCCATCCAGCCCGTGTCCAGCCCCGCCGAGGCAGCCGCCGCCTTTCCCCACGCCCTGCCGGTGCTGCCCGTCCCGCTCGGCGCCCCGCCCGTGCAGGGCCGCCCCGACCCGGCCAACGCCCCGGCGACCATCGCCAGCATCGAGCAGGCGGTGCGCCTTGCCCAGTCCGGCGCTGCCTCAGCCGTCGTCACCAACCCCATCAGCAAGGCCGTGCTGTATGCTGCGGGCTTTCGCCACCCCGGCCACACCGAGTTCCTGGCGGCCCTGACAGGCGCCCCCCTGCCGGTGATGATGCTGGCCAACGACCACTTGCGCGTCGTGCCCGTCACCATCCACGTCGGCCTGCGCACCGCGCTGGACACGCTGACCACGGCGGGCATCATCGCCGCCGGGCGCATCCTGGCGGCGGCGCTGCGGGACCAGTTCGGCATCGCCCGCCCGCGCCTCGCCGTCGCCGGGCTGAACCCGCATGCGGGGGAGGGGGGCGCGATGGGCACGGAGGAGGGCACGCTGATCCAGCCCGCCATCGAGGCGCTGCGGGCGGAGGGCATTGCGGTGACCGGCCCGCACCCGCCCGACACCCTGTTCACCCTGGCGGCCCGCGCCGGCTACGACGCGGCGCTGTGCATGTATCACGACCAGGCGCTGATCCCGCTGAAGACGCTGGACATGGCCAGCGGGGTGAACATCACGCTGGGCCTGCCCATCATCAGGACCTCGCCCGACCACGGCACGGCGTTCGACATCGCAGGCCAGGGCCGGGCCGACCCGTCCAGCCTGATCGCGGCGCTGCGCCTGGCGGCAACCTTGGCTGAAAGGCGCACCGCATGACCCGGCCCCCCCAAAGTCGCGCGCTCAGAACCAACGCGCTCAGACTGGGCGTGAACGTGGACCACGTCGCCACCGTCCGGAACGCCCGCGGCGGCGAGCATCCCGATCCCTTCGCCGCCGCGCTGGTCGCGGTCGGTGCCGGGGCGGACGGGATCACGGTCCACCTGCGGGAGGACCGGCGGCACATCCGCGACGCCGACCTGCACCGCATCGCCGCCGCGTCCGAGATCGTCCTGAACTTCGAGATGGCGGCGACCGACGAGATGGTCGCCCTGGCCTGCAAGCTGCGCCCCCACGCCGCCTGCCTGGTGCCGGAACGCCGGACGGAAGTGACGACCGAAGGCGGCCTGGACGCCGCCGGCCAGGCCGCCGCCCTGCGCCCCAAGGTGCAGATGCTGCGCGACGCCGGCATCCGCGTGTCCCTGTTCCTGGACCCGGACGAGCTGCAGCTCCAAGCCGCCCAGGACCTGGGCGCGGCGGTGGTGGAGCTGCACACCGGCGCCTACGCCGAGGGCCGCCCCGGCGAGCTGGAGCGGCTGCGGCAGGGCGCGCGGGCCCTGGACGGCCTGGGGCTGGAGTGCCACGCCGGCCACGGCCTGACCTACGGCAACGTGGGCGCCATCGCCGCAATCCCGGAGGTGATGGAGCTGAACATAGGCCACTTCATCATCGGCCAGTCCATCACCGACGGCCTGGCCAACGTGGTCGCCACCATGCGCGCCATGATGCAGGCGGCGCGGGAGAACGGGGCATGAGCCAGACAGCCACCAGCACGGCGGTTGGCGGCGCAATCACCGACCTGGACGCGCTGGACCGCATCTACGGCGCCGTGGACCCGCGCAGCATTATCAAAGTCACGGACCACATCCACCCCGTGTATCGCCCCTGGATCGAGGCATCGCCCTTCGCCGTGCTGTCCACCGTGGGGCCGGAGGGGGTGGACGCCTCCCCGCGCGGCGACGGCCCGGGCTTCGTGACGGTGGAGGACGCGCGCACCCTGCTGCTGCCCGACCGCCGCGGCAACAACCGCGTGGACACCTTGCGGAACATCGTCCGCGACCCCCGCGTGGCCCTGCTGTTCCTGGTGCCCGGCCTGGGCGAGACCCTGCGCGTCAACGGCACCGCCGCCGTCCTGGTCGCGCCCGCGCTGCTCGACCGCTTCGCCGTGGGGGGCAAGCCCCCGCGCAGCGTGCTGTCCATCACGGTGCAGGAGGTCTATTTCCAGTGCTCCCGCGCCGTGGTCCGCGCCGAGCTATGGGACCCGGCGCACCACGTCGCCCGCGGCACCCTGCCCACCGCCGGGGCGATCCTGGCGGCGCTGAGCGCGGACCAGCACGGCGGCGCGGAGTATGACCGTGCCCTGCCGGAGCGGGTGCGGGCAACGCTGTACTGACATCAACCGCCACGAAATCTGAGACGGATCACGACTTCGGATGGATGGCGTGATCGCGCCAGCCTGCGCGCCTGGCCGGGCATCGGCCATCACCCTGTTCCGCCCGCCGCGGCAATCCCTGCAGCACCGGAGGTCCGCACGATGCTCCCGCCCTTCAACGTCGAGGACCTCCGTCAGCGCGTCCAGGCCGGCGAGACCTTCGCCTATCACCTCTTCTATGGCCATACTCCCCGCAAGGACGGCAGGCCGTCGAGCGCCGTGTTCAGCCAGTTCCACCCCTGCCGTTTCGAGCTGGACGGCCAAGCCTACTGCTGGGCCGAGCAGTGGATGATGGCCGGCAAGGCCCGCCTGTTCGGCGACGACGCCGCCCTGCAGCGGATCATGGCGGCGCAGTCCCCCTACGAGTGCAAGCAGCTTGGCCGCGAGGTCGCCCACTACGACGATGCCAGGTGGGCCGCCGCCCGCTTCGACCTGGTCACCCGGGGCAGCGTGGCGAAGTTCGGCGGGGATGCCGCCCTGCGCGGCTACCTGCTCGGCACCGGCGACGCCATCCTGGTTGAGGCCGCGCCGCAAGATGCCGTTTGGGGCATCGGGCTGGGCCGGGACGATGCCAACGTCCATGATCCCCTGGCATGGCCCGGCCTCAACCTGCTCGGCTTCGCCCTCGTGCGGGCACGGAGCATCCTGCGCGGGGTAGCGCCAGCCCCATAAGACCGGCGGCCGGTCCTGGTTCGATGCGCCAAACCCTTGCACCAGCTTAGGATTTGCCTGACCTAGCCGCTCCTGTAGCCAAAGGGCGCGGCATTGGACCTCCTACTCGACCCGCAAGTCTGGATCAGCCTCCTAACGCTCACGGCGCTGGAAGTGGTGCTGGGCATAGACAACCTGATCTTCGTGGCGATCCTCGCCAACAAGCTGCCGCCGCACCAGCAGGTGCGCGCACGGCGGATCGGGCTGGCCCTGGCGCTGGTCATGCGCCTGGCGCTGCTGGCGTCGCTGGCTGGGATCGTGGGACTGACCACCCCGGTGTTCGAGGCCGCGGGCCGCGCCTTCTCCTGGCGGGACCTGGTGCTGATCGCGGGCGGGCTGTTCCTGGCCTGGAAAGGCACCACTGAAATCCACAACCGGATGGAGGCGGGTGCGGACGAAGCGCCCGGCAGGGGGCGTGCCGCTGCCAGCTTTGGGAGCGTGATCGCGCAGATCATCCTGCTGGACCTGGTGTTCTCGCTCGACAGCGTCATCACGGCGGTGGGGATGGTGAACCAGTTGTGGATCATGTCCACGGCGGTCATCGTCGCGGCCATCGCCATGCTGGTGGCCAGCGGGCCGCTGTCCGCCTTCGTCAACCGGCATCCCACGGTGAAGATGCTGGCGCTCAGCTTCCTGCTGATGATCGCGATGGTGCTGGTGGCGGACGGGTTCGGCGTCCACATCCCGAAGGGCTACGTGTATGCGGCGATGGGCTTCTCGGTGATGGTGGAGACGCTGAACCTGGTGGCGGCGTCCCGGCGCCGGGCGCGGATGGTCCGGGCGGAACCCGCGCCGCGCCACGGCGCTTGAGGGCCAGCACAGGAGACGCGCGATGTCCGACGACAAGCACGAGAAGGCCAGGGACCTTGCCGAGGAGGCGCTGGAAGCCCTGGACGAGGGCGACGAGGCCCGGGCCGACCGGCTGATTGCGCAGGCCAAGAAGCTGGATAAGTCGGCGGTGGTCGAGTTGGTCCAGGACTTGGAGGAAGATGCCGGGGCTGATCCGGACGCTGCGCGTCGGGCCGGCGGGTGACGGGACCGCGGCAGAGAAACTCCTGAAGCAGGCAGACCTTCAGAACCGGCTAGTTGCGGCCTGTCCATCAGCCGTTGCAGGAGCCGGGGCCGCGACTACCCGGTTGCTTGACGCTGTAGGTTGGCTGGCCCGGGCAGGGCGGGACAGCATCCGTGACCTTCGCCCACATCCTGGCGTTGCGGCTGTGCGGACGGCGCTGCGCTCTTCCGCCCTACAATCCGGCCGTCCCGCGGGCAGTGATCGTTGCGGGGCGCTCCTGCGCCGCTGTGGTCCAGGAACTGGCGGGATGGCGCTGGCCGCTCCTGGATTGCCGCGTCGCTACCCTCATTGCAATGACGGGATGCAATCAGCGCAAACGGTTGCTGGGATCAATCCATGCCCCGCGCTGAATGCGGCTAATCGTCCCCCGCATGGATCACATCCAGGTCCGCGAACCGCGTGAACTCGCCTTCGAACAGCACGTCTATCTTGCCCGTGGGGCCGTGGCGCTGCTTCTCAATGATGATCTCGGCCTTGTTGTGGACCAGCTCCATGTCGCGCTGCCACTTGTCGAGCGCAGACTGGAACTTGTCCTCGCTCTCGAACGCCATCTGCTTCGGGGCGCGCTGCTGCAGGTAGTATTCGTCCCGGTAGATGAACATCACCATGTCCGCGTCCTGCTCAATGGTGCCGGACTCGCGCAGGTCGGAGAGCTGGGGCCGCTTGTCCTCGCGGCTTTCCACCGCGCGGGAGAGCTGGGACAGCGCCAGCACCGGCACTTCCAGCTCCTTGGCGATGGCCTTCAGGCCCTGGGTGATTTGGCTGATCTCCAGCACGCGGGACTCTGGCTTGGTGCCCACGCTGGGGCGCATCAGCTGCAGGTAGTCCACCACCACCAGGCTCAACCCCTTGGTGCGCTTCAGGCGGCGGCAGCGGGTCCGCATGGCGGACAGGGTCAGCGCCGGGGTGTCGTCTATGTGCAGCGGCAAGCCGCCGATCTCGCGGCTGACCTGCACGAAGCGGTCGAAATCCTTCTGCCCGATCTCACCCCGGCGGATACGGTCGCCGGACACCCGCGCCTCCTCCGCCAGCAGGCGGGTGGCCAACTGCTCCGCGCTCATTTCCAGGGAGAAGATGGCCACCGACCCCTTGGGCACGGCATTGGGGTCGGCGGCCTTGGCCTCGCGCACCAGGGCGCGGGCGCCGCCGAAGGCGATCTTGGTGGCCAGCGCCGACTTGCCCATGCCGGGGCGTCCGGCCAGGATCATCAGGTCGGAGGGGTGCAGGCCGCCGGTCTTCTTGTCCAGGTCGCGCAGGCCCGTGCTCAGCCCGCTCACGTGGCCGGACCGGCGGAAGGCGCGCTCGGCGCCCAGGATGGCGTCGGTCAGCGCCCGCTCGAAGGTGATCAGCCCGCCGTCGCTGCCGCTGTGGGTCGCCAAGCGGAACAGTTCGGACTCTGCCAACTCGATCTGCTGGCGGCCGTCCAGCTCGGCCTCCATGCCGAAGGCGTTGTTGACCACGACCTCGCCGATATCAATCAACTGCCGCCGCAGCCAGGCGTCGTGGACGGCTCGGCCGTATTCCCCGGCGTTGATGATGCCGACCATCGCCATCAGCAACTGCGCGAAGTAGGCGGTGCCGCCGACCTCGTCGAGCAGGCCGGAGTGCTCGAACTCCGCCTTGAGGGTCACGGCGTCGGCAAGCTGCCCCGCCTCCACGCGCCGCACGATGGCCTGGTAGATGCGGCCGTGGACAGGGTCCACGAAGTGCTCGGGCGACAGGAACTCGCTGACCCGCTCGTAGGCCTTGTTGTTGGCCAGCAGCGCGCCCAGCAGCGCCTGCTCCGCCTGCTGGTTGGACGGCGGCTGGCGCTGGGACAGGCCCAGCAGCGGGGAGTGCATGTCGTTCATGGGTCGCGCAGCATAACCGATTCGGCGGGGTGCCGGCAGGGTTCCGCCTGTGGATGGCTGTGGATTAGGGGGACAACACGGTTTGCGGCATCCGCGCCACAGGTGCGCCGGGCTGCAGCAGGTAGTCCCGCGTCGTCGGCACCGCGTCCACCGACGCGGCAAGCTGCATCTGCCAGACCATGTGCCCGGTGTGGCGGAAGGCCAGCTCCGCCCCAGCCAGATAGAACTCGAACATGCGGCAGAACCGCTCGTCGTACAGGGCGGCCACGGCGTCGCGCCGGTCCAGCAGGTTGCGGCGCCAGTGGCGCAGGGTCTCGGCGTAGTGCAGGCGCAGGATCTCCACGTCGGTGACGTGCAGGCCGCTGCGCTCGGCGGCGGGCAGGACCTCGCTCAGTGCCGGGGAGTAGCCGCCGGGAAAGATGTACTTGGCCAGCCAGGCGTTGGTGGCTGCAGGGCCATGGCTGCGCCCGATGGAGTGCAGCAGCGCCACCCCGTCCGGCGCCAGCACCCGGCGCAGCACGCCGAAGAATGCCTTGTAGTGGCTGACACCCACATGCTCGAACATGCCGACCGACACGACGCGGTCCCACTCGCCGGCCAGGGCGCGGTAGTCCATCAGCTCGAACCGCACCTGGTCCTGCAGGCCCGCGTCCACCGCGCGGGCGCGGGCGGCGGCAAGCTGTTCCTCGGACAGGGTGATGCCGGTGACCTCGACGCCATGCTCGCGCGCCAGGGTCAGCGCCATGCCGCCCCAGCCGCAGCCGATGTCCAGCACGCGCATCCCCGGGCGCAGCAGCAGCTTGGCGGCGACCAGGCGCTTCTTGGCAGCCTGGGCCTCGTCCAGTGTTTCGGTGCCGGTGGGGAAGTAGGCACAGGAGTATTGCCGGTCGGCGTCCAGCAGCAGGGCGTACAGGCGTCCGTTCAGGTCGTAGTGGTGCGCCGCGTTGCGCCGGGCGCGGGCGGCGGGGTTGAACTGCGCCAGGCGCTTGACGGCTGCGCCCACCATCCCGTGCAGCGCCATGACGGGCTGCTGCCCGCCCTGGACCAGGTTGGCCATCAGCAGGTCCAGGGCGTCGTGGATCGTGCAGCCCACGGGAGCGATGGTGCCGTCCATGTAGCCCTCGCCCAGCGCCAGGCCGGGATTGAGCACCATGCGGCGCACGGCGGACCAGTCGGTGACGGTGAAGGCGATGGCCGGGCCGGGTGCGCCCTCGTGGCGCGACACATGCCCGTCGGGATAGCGGACCTGCAGGCTGCCGACGACGAGGAAGCGCCGGATCAGGCTGTCCAGGGCGTAGCGCATGGCATCTCCGGGTTGACCGGGGTGGGTTAGCGATGAACGGCAGGGGTGGCTAGTGCCAACCGGAACCAGGCTCTCCTTCACTTCGGCCGGAACAAGGGGGAAGCGGCGGCTGCCCTGGGAACCTCAGCCATCCCGGCCGGTTCACCTCCCTGTCCCGCCTGCACAGGAGCCTTCCCCATGCTGCCGATCACACGGCGCGCCGCTGCAACCGGCGCCGCATCCATCCTCGGCGCGCAGTTCGCCGCCGCCCAGCAGCCGCCGGAGCTGCGCGGCAAGGCCGAGGGCGGCAAGGTCGAGCTGCCGAACATCAACGCGGCCAGCGAGGTCGAGTCCACCCTTGCCAACCCCGACCCGATGGCAAAGCGCCTGGGGATTGCCGTCGTCGGCATCGGGCGGCTGACGCTGGAGCAGATCATGCCGGGCTTCGCGCAGTCCAGGCACGCCCGCGTCACCGCGCTCGTGAGCGGCGACCCGGCGAAGGCCCGCACCGTCGCGGCGCAGTACGGCGTGGCGGAGACGCACCTGTACGACTACGCCGGCTTCGACCGGCTGCGCGACAATCCCGACGTGGACGCGGTCTATATCGTCCTGCCCAACGACATGCACATGGAATACACCCTGCGCGCCGCACAGGCCGGCAAGCACGTGCTGTGCGAGAAGCCGATGGCGACCAGCAGCTCCGACGCCGCCCGCATGGTCGAGGCCTGCAGCGCCGCCCGGCGCACGCTGATGATCGCCTACCGCATGCAGTACGACCCCTACCACCGCGCGCTGATCGAGATGGCGCGGACCCAGGCGCTCGGCCCCGTCCGGCTGATCAGCGCGGTCAACACCCAGAACCAGGGCGACCCCCGGCAATGGCGGCAGGTCCGCAGCCAGGCCGGCGGCGGCTCCTTGCCGGACATCGGGCTGTATTGCCTCAGCGCCGCCCGCTACCTGACCGGGGAGGAGCCGGTGGAGATCACGGCGCAGCTGACGCAGCCCAAGGACGACCCGCGCTTCCGCGAGGTCGAGGACACCTGCGCCTTCACGCTCCGGTTTCCATCCGGCGTGGTGGCGCAGTGCAGCAGCAACTACAGCGCCTATGAGAGCCGGCACCTGCGCATGATGGCCGCCGATGGCTACGCCGAGCTGGACCCGGCCTTCGCCTACGAGGGGCTGACCATGCGGATCGGGCGCAAGGCGGGCAAGGCGCACGCCGTCGAGCAGCGGCGGTTCGGCGAGCGCAACCAGTTCGCGCGGGAGATGGACCACTTCGCCGAGTGCGTCCGCACCGGCCGCCGGCCGCACACCCCCGGGGAGGAGGGATTGCAGGACCATCGCCTCATGGAGGCCATCTACCAGGCGGCGCAGGGCGGCGGCGTGGTGAAGCTGCCGGCGTCTGCCGGCCTGGACGCCACCCGCGGGCCGGCGCCGCAGGCGGACGGCTGACACGGGACGGCTGGCACGGGGTGGCCGGCATGGGTAGCCGGCACGGGATGGCTGACAGGGGCGGAATGGGGGAGTATGCCTGACCCATGCCGGATGCGCTGCCTGCCCTGACTGACCATGCCGCTCCCGCGCCGGCCACCCCCGCGCTTTCCATAGGGGATGCCCGCCCGTCCTACACGCACCAGCAGGTGCTCCGCGTTGTCACCGGCATCATGCTCTGCATCCTGCTGGCGGCGCTGGATCAGACCGTGGTCATCCCCGCGGTCCCGGCCATCGCGTCGGACCTGGGCGCGTTCGGGCACCTGTCCTGGATCGTGACCGCCTACCTGCTGACCAGCACGGCCATGACGCCGATCATCGGCAAGCTGTCCGACATCTACGGACGACGGGCGCTGCTGCTGCCGTCCCTGGCGCTGTTCATCGCCGCCAGCATGCTGTGCGGCTTCGCCCAGTCCCTGCCGCAGCTGATCGGTGCGCGGGCGCTGCAAGGGCTGGGCGGGGCCGGGCTGATGAGCATGGCGCAGGCGGCGGTCGCGGACGTGGTCGCTCCGCGGGAGCGCGGGCGCTACCAGGGCTACATGGCGTCCATGTGGGGGGTCGCGTCCATCGCAGGGCCGGTGGTGGGGGGGTGGGCGACCGACCACCTGTCCTGGCGCTGGGTGTTCTGGGCCAACCTGCCGTTGGGGCTGGCGGCGATGTGGCTGTGCAGCCGGGCGCTGCTGACCATCCAGAAGGAGCGGCAGCCCGCCCGCATAGATGCCCTCGGCGCGGCGCTGCTGGCCGCGGGCGTCACGGCCTTGCTGCTGACGCTGAGCTGGGGCGGGGTGGAGTTCCCGTGGCTCTCGGCGCCGGTCCTTGGCGCGGCCGTGCTGGGCGCGCTGCTGCTGGCGGCGCTGGCGTGGCAGGAGCGCCGGGCGCCGGACCCGATCCTACCGCCGCGGCTGTTCGGGCACCCGGTGTTCCTGCGCGGAGTGGCCATCGCCTTCCTGTCGTCGCTGGGGCTGTTCGGCGCGACGTTCCTGCTGCCGCTGTTCTTCCAGTTGTCGCTGGGCGCGGACGCGTCGCGGTCGGGGCTGCTGGTGATGCCGTTCCTTGCAGCGACGGTGGTGGGTGCGATGCTGTCAGGGCAGGCGGCGCGGCGGATCGGGCGGACCCGCGGGATCATCCTGACCGGCGTCGGGTCGTCCGCGTTGGCCTTCGCCGGGCTGGCGCTGATGGCCGGCCATGCGCCGCTGTGGGCGGTGCTGCCCTGCACCTTCGTGCTCGGCGCCGGCATCGGCGGCACGATGCCGAGCGTGATGATGCAGGTGCAGAATGCCGCTCCCTACCGCGACGTGGGTGCGGCGACGGGGTCGCTGCTGTTCCTGCGCTCGATGGGCGGAGCGTTCGGCAGCACCTTGGTTGGGTCGCTGGTGGCGATGCGCTTCGCGGCGGGACTGCGGGCGGCGGGATTGCCGGGGGACGTGGATCTGGGTTCGCTGCGCGGCGGGGCAGGGGCGCTTGGCCCGGCGCTGACCCAGGCGCGCGACGCGCTCACGGCCGGGTTCGGGTTGTCGTTCGGCGTTTGCGCGGGGGTGATGGTGCTGGCCGTGGTGGTCGCTGCCGGGATGCAGGACGTGCAGCTTCGGTCCGGCGCCCCGGCGCCGCGCGGCATCGGCCACTAGCGCGGCGGCGCGGGACCGAACACGGTGCCGCCGACCGCTAACGCGGCGGCGCGTCCACGGGCGCGCAGTTGGACCGGCCCGCCTGCACGCAGTCCTGGATGGCCGAGGCGCCCCGCAGCGCGCCGGTGACCCACAGCGCGCCGCTGAGCAGGGCGGCGAGCAGCAGGATGGCGGCGACTGCCTGCCGCCGGGGTCCGGGATCGTGGCCGTCGCTCAACATCCGCTCCGTGAAATATGCAGGGTCCGCCGCATCAGGTTGACAGCGCAACCCCGGCACCGGCTTAACCGTGCCATGCGCCTTCGTCACCTCCTGAGTGCCGCCTTGCTGGGCGTCCTGATGCTGGGCGCCCTGCCGGCACGCCCGGCAGCGGCGCTGGAGAGCAGCTACTTCCGCACGTCCGACGGGGTGCGGCTGCACGTGCTGATCGCCGGGCCGCCGGGCTCTCCGACGATGGTGCTGGTGCCGGGATGGACGATGCCGGCGTGGATTTTCCAGCCGCAGATCGCGGAGTTCTCGCGCCGCTACCGCGTAGTGGCGCTGGACCCGCGCGGCCAGGGCGACAGCGAGGTCGCGCCCGGCGGCTACGACCAGACCCGGCGCGGGCAGGACATCGCCGAGCTGATCGCGCTGCTGGGGCCGCGCCCGGTGCTGCTGGCGGGGTGGTCGCTGGGCGTGCTGGACAGCTTGGCCTACGTCCACCAGTACGGGGATGGGCGCCTGGCGGGGCTGGTGCTGATTGACAACTCGGTCGGGGAGGATCCGCCGCCGGTGCCGAGCCGCCTGCCGGCCAGGGGCGGCCCGCGCGTGGCGCGGGAGGTGCAGATGCGGAACTTCGTGCGCGGCATGTTCCGCAGCTCCCCCGGGGAAGCCTACCTGGCGCAGTTGACGGCCACGGCACTGCGCACGCCGCCGGACGCTGCCGGACGGCTGCTGAGCTACCCGGTGCCGCGCAGCTACTGGCGGGACGCCGTGTGGTCCCTGCAGAAGCCGATCCTGTATGTGGTCCGCCCACGCTTCGCGGCGCAGGCGGCCAACCTGCAGGACCACCAGCCGCTGGCCGAGACCGCGCTGTTCGAGTCCGCCGGCCATGCGCTGTTCGTGGACGAACCTGGGCGGTTCAACGCGCTGCTGCAGGACTTCATCCGCCGCCGGGTCTGGCCATGACACTGGCGATGACGGGGACGGGCACAGTTGCGGGGGGCCGCATGTCGTTGTGGCCGCTGTTCCTGATCTCGGGGGCGGCGGTCGGGCTGGAGATTGCGCTGACCCGCTACTTCGCGGTCGCGAAGTGGTCGGAGTATGGATACTGGGTCATCTCCATCGTCATGGTTGGGTTCGCGCTCAGCGGCGTGACCATCGCGCTGGCGCGGGACTGGGCGGTGCGGCATGGGCCGGCGTTCCTGCGGGCGGCCCCGGCGCTGCTGGTGCTGACGGCGGCGGGGGGATACTGGGGCACCACCGCCAACCCGTTCAACCCGCTGCAATTGCAGAACGCGGTGACGTTCGTGCCGCAGTTGGGCAACATTGCACTGTACTATGCGGTGCTGCTGCCGTTCTTCTACCTGACGGGACTGTATATCAGCATCACTTTCGTGCTGAACGCGGACCGGGTGGGCCTGGTGTATGGCTACGACCTGACCGGGGCCGGGGCCGGTGCGGCGCTGGTGCTGGGGCTGATGGCGGTGCTGCATCCGTTCCAGCTCGTCGCGGCGCTGCTGGTGCTGCTGGCCGCCACCGGCCTGTTCGGCACGCGGCCTTGGCGCACCGGGCTGGCAGCGCTCGCGGCGCTCGTGGCCAGCGAGGCCGCGCTGCTGCTGGACAACCGGGCAGACTACAACGACTTCAAGGCGATCTATGCCCCCTCGCACGTCCCGGATGCGAAGCAGGTGGCCGAGGTCCGCTCGCCGCGCGGGCTGTATGCGCTGATGGATGATTTCACCGAGCGCGCGGACATGGACGTGTCCAACAACGCGGGCCTGCTGGGCGTCCCCGGGCCGCCGCAGTCCTTTGGGCTGTATCGCGATGGCAACCGCATCGCCGCGCTGCCGCGCCCTGGCGGCTTGGATGCAGGCTACGCCCCGGCGGCGCTGGACGCGCTGCCCTACCGTCTGCTGCCAGGCGCCCGCGTGCTGCTGGCCGGCAGCAGCGGCGGCTTCCGCGTGGCGCAGGCGCTGGCCTTGGACGCAGCGAAGGTGGACGTGCTGGAGCCGGACCCGGTGATCCTGGGCGCGCTGCGCCGCGGCCTTGGCCCGTCGCCGGCGCTGGCGCCCGACCCCCGCGTGCGGCTGCTGCCGGACAGTCCGCTCGCCGCCGTGCGGGGCGGGGCCTCATACGACCTGGTGGACCTGTCGGCGGACTTCCTGGACGCAGGGGAGGCCAACGCCGCCGCCTACACGGCAGAGGCGATGGAGCGCTACCTTGGCGCGCTGGCGCCCAATGGCTTGGTGTCCATCCCTGTCTCCATCCGCGAGTTCCCGGTCTATGCCGTGCGCGTGCTGGCCACCGTGCGGGAGGCGCTGCGCCGCCGCGGCGCGTCCGACCCGGCAGCGCACGCCGTCGTCTATCGCTCCGCCTGGAACCTCCGCATCCTCATCGCCAACCAGCCCTGGACGGCGGAGCGCATCGCCGCGGTGCGCGCGTTTTGCGACGAACGCTCCTTCGACGTGTCCTACTACTCCGGCATGGACGTCGTGGCCGCGCGCGCCGCGATCTACAACGATCTGCCGGCTGTCAGCTTCTCCACCGGCCAGGTCACGTCCGGCGCGGGGTCGGAGGACGCGGTGGCGGACGAGGCCGGGGCGGTGCTGCGCGGGGAGGCCAGCGAGTCCCAGGACGCCTTCAACCTGTCCCCGATCACGCTGGACCGTCCGTTCTACTACTCGGTGCTGCGGCTGATGGAGATGCCGCTGATCCTGAAGCGGCTGGAGATGCTGCCACAGCCGGAGGTTGGCCAGTTGGTGAACCTGGCGGTGCTGGCGCAGGCCGCGGTGATCGCGCTGCTGGTGCTGGCGGTGCCGCTGTTCTCCCGGGGGATCATGGGGCGGCAGGCGCGCGGGGCGGGGATGCTACGGCCCATCGTCTATTTCGCCTCGCTCGGCCTGGGCTTCCTGTTCATCGAGATATTCCTGATCGAGAAGGCCAGCCTGTACCTGAACGATCGGACCAGCGCTTTCGCCCTGGTGCTGACGGGGATGCTGGTGTTCTCCGGCCTGGGCAGCCTGCTGGCGGACCGGGTGCGGCAGGCCGGCATCGCGCTGTCAGCCGCCGTGGTGGTGGGGTGGTGCCTGCTGATGCTGGCGGGGCTGGAGCCGGCGCTGCTGGCGACCCTGGGGCTGCCTTGGGCGGTGCGCGCGGGGCTGGTGCTGCTGGTGATCGCGCCGGTGTCGCTGGCGCTGGGCCTGCCGTTCCCGCTGGGGCTGGCGCGGGCCGGCGCGGCGGGCGGCGGGTTCCTGCCCTGGGCCTGGGGGCTGAACGGCGCCTTCTCCGTCGTGGCCACGCCGCTCGCCAACCTTGTCGCCGTGCAGTCCGGGTTCGACCGGGTCCTGCTGGCGGCGGCGCTGCTCTATGTCCTGACCTACGCCGCCTATCCCTCAGTACGAAAGAAACCGCAGTGGCAACCAGTTCCCTCCATCTGACCCGGCGCGGCGCGCTCGGCGGCGCCCTGGCCGGCGGCGCCGCACTGGCCCTGCCGCCCCGCGCCCTGGCCGCCCCGGGCGGTTCCCTGGGCGCTCCCTGGACGCGGGAGGCCTACATGGAGGCGATGCGCCGCTCCGGACGCCCGACCGACCTGACCGAGGCGCAGTTCCAGGCGATCCAGGCGCGCAAGCCCGCGGCGCTGCGGCGGATCGAGTCCTACTTGAAGGACCGCCTGGGCGCCGCCGACCCGGCGGTGATGCGCGCCTTTGCGGAGGTGCCGCGCGAATACTACCACTACAGCTACCCTGACCGGCGCAGCCAGTCCGGCGTCGCCTACGAGGAGGATCCGAAGCCCTGGGCGCTCGGCTACGGCAGCGCACTGTCGGATTACCTCGGCCAGGCCTACATGACCCAGGTCTGCAAGCCGCAGCCCGGCGACGTGACGCTGGAAATCGGCACCGGCAGCGGCTTCCAGAGCAGCCTGCTGTCCCGCATCGTCAAGCGCAGCCACTCCATCGAGATCATCGAGCCGCTGGGCCAGGCCGTCGGCAAGATCTTCGCGCCGCTGGGCTACGACAACGTCGAAAGCCGGGTGGGCGACGGCTACTTCGGCTGGCCGGAGGTCAAGGAGGGGTTCGACATCATCATCATGACCTGCGCCGCGCAGTATGCGCCGCCGGAGCTGTTCCGGCAGCTCAAGCCCGGCGGGCGGATGCTGATTCCCATCGGGCAGCCGTTCAAGCGCGGGCAGTATCTGTATGTCTATGCCAAGGACGAGGACGGGAAGGTGCGCTCGCGCAAGGACGTGGGAGTTTACTTCATCCCGATGACGGGTGCGATGATGAACCGGCCCAAGCCCGCCGGTGCCGCGGCGGCCGTGCCGGAGGGTGCCGAGGTGCTGCCGAGCAAGCCCGAGTAGAGGACGCCTGCTCCCTCTTCCTCCGGGAGAGGGTTGGGGTGAGGGAGGCCGCACGGGCCGCGCCGTCCCTGGACGGCACGGCGGGTTGGTGGATCATAGGCCAGCGCTGCTAGATTTCCCTCACCCCGGCCCTCTCCCGGAGGGAGAGGGGGCAGGCAGTCCTACGCCCGGGTCAGCAGCGCTACTGCCGCGGGATCGGGGCGGGGCCGGCCGGCTGCGCCGTAGCGGGCGGCGCCGCGCAGGCCGGCTTCGCGCGCTGCGCCGGCCACCAGGCGCAGCACGCGGTCCTGCACATCCAGGGCGCGGGCAAGCAAGCGGCGGTTCTCGGCGGCCAGGCCGCGGACCCGCTCCGCCTGCGCCTGCAAGCCCGGTGTTGCGCCTGCTGGGGCGGCGGACGCTGCTTCCAGCGCCGATGCGGCCGCGGCCTTCTCCAGCAGCAGCGCGGGCAAGGTGTCCAGGTCCATCGCCTGTAACGCCGCGTTCTCCGCCGCAAGCACCCGCTCCAACCGGGCGGCGGCGGCCAGCAGTGCGCTCACGACCCGGCTCCGGCGCCTTGCTGGGCGGCTTCCTGCAAGCGCAGCATGTGCTGCATCACGGGCCGGGCCAGGCCCAGCCCGCCATGCGCGGCAAGGTGCTTGGCCAGTTCCGCCGTCATCATCGGCTTCCAGGTGGCCTCGGCCTCGCCGCCGCCGAACGGCCCCTTGGAGGCGTCCACGGAGTCGAAGATGGGTGCGAGGAGCTGGGTCAGCGCCATCGCCTCGAAGTCCTGGGCGGACTTGGCCACCTTGGCAACCTGCTCGGGGGGCAAGGTGGTTGCTGGCGTGGTTACCGGGACAGTTGCCGGGGCAGTTGTGGTCATGCCGGTCTCCTCTATCGGACTTGCAGGTCGGCTTGCAG
Source organism: uncultured Acetobacteraceae bacterium (assembly GCA_964250755.1). Taxonomy (GTDB): domain Bacteria; phylum Pseudomonadota; class Alphaproteobacteria; order Acetobacterales; family Acetobacteraceae; genus DASWOJ01. Next base: position 44,042 of record CAXUHB010000019.1, read on the forward strand.
GGCGCCTGCGGCCTTGATGGATTGCAGGATGCTGATCATGTCGCGCGGCCCGACGCCCAGGGCGTTCAGGCTGGCCACCAGGTCGCGCAGGGTGACGCCGCCGCGCAGGATGCCCAGGCGCTTGTCGCTGCTGTCGTCCACCTGGACGTTCGTGCGCGGGACGACGGCGGTGCGCCCGCCCGACAGCGCCTCGGGCTGGCTCGCCTGGGGAGTCTCGGTCACGCGGATCGTCAGGTTGCCCTGGGCGATGGCGACGGTGCTGATGCGGACGTTGGCGCCCATGACGATGGTGCCGCTGGCCTCGTCTATGACGACGACGGCGGGGCTGTCCGGCTCGACCCGCAGGTCCTCGATGCGGGCCAGCACGTCCACCGGGTCCTGTCCGTTCAGCGCCAGGGTGACGGTGCGGTGGTCGGTGGCGCGGGCGCCTGCGCCGCCCAGCCGGCGGTTGATGGCGTCCGCGATGCGGCGTGCGGTGGTCAGGTCGGGGTTGCGGAGGCCCAGGCGCAGCGCGGCGCGGCTGGCGAGCTGGAACGGCACCTCCCGCTCCACCGTCGCGCCGTTGGCGATGCGGGCCGACGTGGGCACGTTGCGCGTCACGCTGGCGGCGGCGCCCCGGGCGGCGATGGCGCCGGTCGCCAGCGCCCCCTGGGACACCGCATAGACCTCCCCGTCCGCGCCCAGCAGCGGCGTGACCAGCAGGGTGCCGCCGGCCAGGTCCTTGGCGTCTCCCAGGGCTGAGACCGCCACGTCTATGCGGCTGCCGCTGCGGGCGAAGGCGGGCAGGTTGGCCGTTACCATCACGGCGGCGACGTTCTTGGTCTGCAGCTTGGATTCCTGGTCCCGCGTGTTGACGCCCAGGCGCTCCAGCATGCCGATCAGGGACTGGCGGGTGAAGACGGCGCTGTCCAGCCGGTCCCCGGTGCCGTTCAGGCCGACGACCAGGCCATAGCCGACAAGCTGGTTGTCGCGAACGCCTTCGACATCGGCGATGTCCTTGATCCGCACCTGCGCCGCGGCGGGGAGGGATGCGCCGGTCAGGGCGGCGAGCAGCGCCAGCGTGAGGAGGATGCAGCGGGGCAGGGCGGGTCCTTTCCAGGTTGCTAAGCACTGCCGGGCTAGGCTGTGCCGCAAGGGGCAGCGCAAGCCGCGTGCCACCTGGCCCCGCCCGGTGCGGCGGCAGCGGATGCAGCGGCGCCCCGGCAAACCCTGCCGGGCCGGTCAAAAGGATCAGGCAGCCATGGTCGTCCTGCCCACCGCGGCCCCCGTGCCGGTCCGCCTTGCGCCCACGCGGCGCAGGTCCGCGGCGTCCGGCTTCACGGTGGCGGACGAGCCGGCGCCCATGCCGGGCAGTCCGCCCGTGGCGGGCGCCGCGACGGCCGGGCTGCTGGCGCTGCAGGAAGACGCCGGCCCCTGCCCTGACCCGGCGGCGCGGGACCGTGCAGCCCTGCGGCATGGGGAGGCGCTGCTGCAGGACCTTGCCGCGCTGCAATCCGCGGTGCTGGGCGGCCGGGCCGGAGCGTTGCGGCGCCGTGCGGGGGCGCTGGACGCCGGGCCGCAGGCGGCGGACGCCGGGCTGGCCGGGGTGCTGGACGCGATCCGGACGCGGGCTGCGGTGGAGCTGGCGCGGGCGGCCCTGCGGCCTGGAAGCGACACCGAAAACTCATTTGCAACAACCCGTTGACACCGGCAACACCGGCCTTGGCGGCATGGGGCCGCGTGGCTATAAGGCGCGCAACCTCACATCGGGGTGATCGTCAGCTAGGGATATTCGGCCATGATGCTCACACTGCCGCCGGACTACCGCCCCTCCGACGCCGAACCGTTCATGAATCCGCTGCAATCCGAATACTTCCGCCAGAAGCTGCTGCGCTGGCGGGCGGACCTGCTGCGGGAGGCCGACGGGACGCTGGCCAGCCTGTCCCAGGGCGGCATCCACGAGGCCGACATCACCGACCGCGCCAGCGTTGAGACCGACCGGGCGCTGGAGCTTCGCACCCGGGACCGGGCGCGCAAGCTGGTGTCCAAGATAGACCAGGCACTGGCCCGGATAGACAACGGTGCCTACGGCTACTGCGAGGAGACGGACGAGCCGATCGGGCTGAAGCGGCTGGAGGCCCGGCCCATCGCCACCATGTCCATCGAGGCGCAGGAGCGGCACGAGCGGATGGAGCGCATCCACCGGGACGACTAGCGTCAGCGCGCCGCTGCCCCGCCCTCATCCCGTCGTTGCGGGAAGCCGCGGCATAGGGGCGTCGCCAGCACCACCCTCGCCATCCCCTATGCCGCAGCGCAAGGGCGCCTCGCGATGATGGGGCGCTTGCCACAAGCCCCGCACGCAAGGCGGGCGGTACGAGGTTGCGGCGGCAGGTCTGCCAGCACAGCCCTGCTGGGCCAGCGGCCTCGACCTTCGTCGTTGCGGGCATCGCGCCTCCAACCCCTTTGCCGCGCCGCGAAGGCACCTCGCCGTGACGATGCGCATGGGTGGGGCAGACGGTTGCTGGCGTGAGGGCTGGTCTGAGGGACGCCGGTGGGCAACACGGCTCTGATCCCGCCGCCGCGCTGGGCTGAGCGCGGCCTGCGACCGCGGCAGCATCAAAGCCGAGCAAGATTGGGCAGCTCCCCGTCGTCTGCGGAAGCGCACCTGGTGCGTCGGCACGGCAACCTCCCGCGTCTCACCAGGCGCAAGGGGACGGCAGCACAATTCGGAAAACTTCGGAAAACTTCACTGGTGCGTGATCAGTGGAACCGTCATTTTGCCGGAACGGTCCAGCGTAGGCGCGGCATGAGGCTCAGCCCCGGACTCGCGGAGCTTGGACATGGCTACGAACCCCGACATCAACCTGCCGCTTAACCTGAAGCGCTTCACCACGCCGAACGCGCTCACCACGGTGCAGCCGGATGGCAGCCAACTGGTCTCGCTGGATGAGAACGGGTTGGCCCTCGTCACCGGCGGGGATGTCGGCGCCGTGCTCAAAGCCATCGGCGTGCCCAAGGCCGCCTTCAACCTCGCCACGGCGACTCTGACGAGCGGGATCGTGCCGCAGACGCTGACTGTGTCCTATGCGTCCATGCACCTGACGGCGGGCATGACGGTGGACCTGGACTACAATTTCACCAGCGCCGACGCGAACTACAACGACTTCGCATTCGCCATGCTGGTGGACGCCAAGGCGCTATCCGCCAAGTCGCTGGCCGACGTTGACCCCACCTGGATACAGCCGCTGCTGTTGGCGGACCAGAAGCACTTCCAGCAGCAGTATGGCGGCCTGACGGACCCGTTGGCCCGGCTGTATGCCGTGCTGCAGGGGTACCACGCCGGGCAGCACTTCGACGTGGGCCACACGGGGGACTACTACTTGCTGACCGGTGTCGCCGACGTGGCCGACAAGACCGGCACGTCGGAACTGAAGCTGCTGAATGTGTCCTTGGGTCTGCCCGGAAGCTCCTACACGGTGGAGACCAGCCTCGGCACGGTGGCCAACAACGGCGGGGGCAAGGGCATTGGCGGCTTGCAGCTCTCGGACGGCTCCTTTCTGGATCTGCTGGGCGAGCAGTATAATGCGGACAGCACCGCCGCTTTCGGCCAGACGCTGGGCGGAGCCGATCCCTTCGGCACCGCCCTGATTGGTGCGGCGGGGGAGGCCATCATTGTCCAGGACTTCAAGGACAAGGTGGCGCAAAATGTGGTGAGCCAGCTCACCGGCGTGGGCGGGCTGCTGTCAACGCAGTACGGCGGCAGCGTCAACCCGCAGGCGGGCGGCCTGGCCAGCCTGACGCCGACCACGACGCTCCAGGGCGCCGTGGTGCCGACCAACGCGGCGGCGCTGATCCAGTCCAACGGCGGAAATGCCGCGCTGGCGAGCTATGCAGGCGTGGTCAGCAACGATGGCGGCAGCGTGGTCAGCAACGACGGCGGCAGCTTGCTCGGCAAGGACGGGGGCGGGCTGATCAGCCAGGACGGCGCTGGCCTGATCAGCCAGGACGGCGCCGGCCTGCTCAGTGAAAACGGTGCCGCCCTGATCAGCGAGGACGGCACCGGGCTGATCAGCCAGGACGGCGCTGGGCTGTTTGGGTCGCGCGGGACGGCCCTGCTCGTCCCGAACGGCCGGGGTGGCGCGGGCGACCTGGCCTCCGATGGAGATGTCAGCTCGGCCTCTGCGTTCGACACCACGCCGCCCACGCGCTTCTACACCCTGAACGGCGACCCGGCAGTCGCCCCTGCCGCCCCGCCCGTGGCCGGCCCGCTCGTCATCGCCAGCGACGCTGCAAGCGGTGCCACCATCCGCAACAACCCGGCCACCGCCGGGCTGTCCGATGGGCGGTATGTCACGGTCTGGACCGACAACCTGTTCTACCAGGATGCCGGCGGCATCATCTTCAATAACGGCAATTTTGAAATCCGCGGCCAGATGTTCAACGCCGACGGCACGAAGTTCGCCGGCCAGGCCGTGAACCCCGACGGCACGCCGTCGGGCGGCCTCCTGACGATCTCCCCCTTCGCCGGCCTAAGCCAGACGGCACCGAGCATCACGGGGCTGGCTGGTGGGCGCTTCGTCGTGACCTGGACCGGCGGCGACTTGAGCCAGGGGCGGAGCACGCTGATCGAGGCGCAGTTCTACAACGCGGACGGCACCAGGAGCGGCAGCAACGTCGTGGTCCAGCCGACCCCAGTGCCGACGACGCTCTCGACCACCCGCGGCAACCAGAACCAGAGCAGCACCGCCTCCCTGTTCGGCGGCGGCGCGGTCGTGACCTACCGCACGGACACGGCCAGCGGCTTCGACGCCATCCTGGGCCAGCGCTACGCCGCGGACGGGACCGCGGTGGGGGGCGCCTTCGCCATCGGCCCCAGCTACTCCGCCAGCGTGCAAAGCCCAGCGGCTGCCGGGCTGCAGGATGGCGGTTATGTCGTCGCCTACACGCAGACAAGCTCGTCGGTCCGCAACCCCGACGGCACCTTCAGCAGCCCGACCGGCATCTACGTGCAGCGGTTCAGCGCCGCCGGCGCCAGCGCCGGTGCTCCCGTGCAGGTGAACACGGCCGACGCGCTGACCTATCTGGGGCTGGACAGCCCGGCGGTTGCGGTGCTGCAGGACGGCACTTTCGTCGTCAGCTACCGCAGCGAGCCGGCCAGCGGGAGCGGAACGGCCACCGTCCTTGCGCAGCGCTTCACTGCGGCCGGGGCGCCGTTGGGCGGGGAGGTCACGGTGGCGACCAATGCGGCCCGGGCGGTTTCCCGCACCACGCCGCAGAGCCAGCCGGTGATAACCGCCTTGCACGACGGCAACTACGCTGTCGCCTGGGCCGTGCCGGGCAGCGGCACAGCCGGCGGCACCATCCAGGCGCAGGTGCTCAGCACCGACGGCACGAAGCAGGGTTCGAGCTTCACCGTCAGCGGCGCCACGCCGGCGGACACGCTGCAAAGCCCCTCTGTGCTGACGCTGCTGGATGGCCGGCTGTATGTTGCCGGGTCCGACTACAACGGCACCGGGTCGGACATCCGGTCCGAGACGCTGAGCTTTCCGGACTCGCCCACCGCGCCAACCCTCTATGGGCGGGTGCTGGACGGGCCGATCTCCGGCGCCACAGTGTTCGCGGACGCCAACGGCAACGGCCGGCTGGATGCAGGGGAGGCGACGGCGACCACGGACGCCCGCGGGCGCTACACCTTCGCCACCGCCGCGAAGGGACCGGTCGTCTCCATCGGAGGCACCGACACCCGGACCGGCTTGGCCCTTGGCACCACGCTGACCGCCCCGGCCGGGTCGCTGTCTGTCACGGCGCTGTCCACGCTGGTGCAGAAGGTGATGGCGTCCGGCGTCGCGACCGTCGGCGAGGCGCTGTTGCGGGTGAACAGCGCCCTGGGCCTGCCGCTGCACACGGACGCCACCGCCGGCAACCCGGTCACGGATACGCTCAACGGCAGCGTGGACGCGCCCAAGGCGCTGCTGGCGGATGCCATCCTGCTGAACACCATCACGCTCGCCAAGGCTGCGGGCGCAACCGGGGACCTGTTCGGCAAGCTGGCCAGCCTGGTCAAGGCGGCCAGCTACGGCAGCGTTGACCCGACATCGGCCGGCACGCTGCAGGCACTGGGACTGGACCAATACTCGGCGTCTGTCGTCTCGACGCTCGCAAGAGCGCAGGCGCAGCTTCTGCAGGACAAGCTGGGGTCGGACGACGTGCGGACCCTGGTCAAGGACGTGACGGCGGTGAGCACCCTGGCCCAGGGCGGGCAGGCGTCCGACCTGGCCGCGGTGGCGGGCGGCTTCCTTGGTCCGCTGATCACCAAGTATACCGGCGACAACCTGGCAAACCGGGTGGATGCCCAGCAGAAGTCCCAGGCCGGTACGCCCTACGGCATCTCCTACACCGACGTGGACACCGCCGGGGTGGGCTACACCAACGGGGACGCCTACACCGGGCCGGTCGCCGGGCTGCAGCATCAGTATATCTGGGGCAGCACGGACAAGGTGGCCATCGGCGCCAGCAGCGCCAACGTGTTCCTGCACGGCGGCAACAGCGACGATGCGATGTCGGTTACGTCCGGCACCAACGTGCTGGACGGCGGCGCCGGGTCCAACTTCCTGGTCGGCGGCACGGGGGCGGGGGCGGACACCTTCTTCGTGGACGGGCGCGGCGGCAACGTGACCTGGAGCACCATCGTCAACTTCCACGCAGGCGACGCCGCGACGATCTTCGGCTTCAACCCGGGGACCAGCACGCTGCCGTTCACGGCGTCGGACGGGGTGGACGGGTTCAAGGGGCTGACGATCCACTCGGAGCTGGGCGGGGCGGGGACGGGCGTGAACGCCTCCATGACCTTCACCGGCATAGACCAGGCCACGGCGGACGCGCACTTCACCATCAGCTCCGGCGTGCTGGGGGCGGGGACGGCGAACACGACGGGCTACCTGTACATCCAATATAACCGCTGATTCGCCGCTGACCTTAAGGGGACCGGCCCGCGCCGGGCCGGTTCCCTGCTTCCGTTGGGCGCATAAGCGGATGCGCCGCAGCCATCGGATCGAATGAGAGCGGCCTCCGGCCCGGCCGGTCAGGCTTGCGCCGTTGCGGGTTGCATCCCCACCGTGGGCGGGGTGGGGCCGATCAGGCTGTTGAACACAGGCTATATCGTTGCCATTTAGCACGAATGACCGAGGCAAGTGCAGTCGTGATGGCGGTTGGCATCCTTCTTGGAGGCACCGCACTCATGGTCTATCTGGCTGTGGACGCCTTCCAATGGCTTGAGCCGCGGCGCTTCCGGCTGGCAGCCAGCTGCGTTCCGCTGCTCGTCGCGTCCGGCTTGTCGGTTTGGGTGCTGGCGAGCTTCCCTGTGCCGACGCACGATATGCCCACCGGCTTCGGGCCGGATTGGCGCTGCACCAATGCCGTCGCGAAGGCACGGTACTGCTACCGTGTCGAGCCGGCGCAGCCAGCCCAGCAGACCACTGCGCCACAGCAACTGGCGCTCCCGCCGTAACTCTGGCGGGAACCAGGCGGGACAAGCCTGTGCGCGGCCTTGGTCCTTCCGTCTGCCCCATCGTTGCGGCTATGGTCCCCGCATAGGCCCAATAGAGGCCGCCATAGGGGGGACCACATGATCCGTCGCCGCACGCTGCTCGCTACCGGGGCAGCCCTGCCCATCTTCAACATCGTCGAGCGGGCCAACGCCCAGAGCGCCTTCGACTGGAAGCAGGCGAAGGGCGCCAGCATCGAGGTCAACTTCGCTAAGTCCCCCCGCGGCGATGTGCTGCAGGCGCATCAAAAGGAGTTCGAGGAGCTGACCGGCATCAAGGTCGGCGCCGAGCAGATCCCCGAGCAGCAGCAGCGCCCCAAGGTGGCGATGGAGATGGCCTCCGGCCGCCCCAGCTTCGACGTGGTCAACGTCGCCATGCACGTCCAGAAGCGCCTGATCGAGAAGGGCCGCTGGATGGAGGACCTGCGCCCGCTGATCGCCAACCCGGCCCTGACCGCGCCGGGCCTGGACATGCAGGACTTCAGCCCGGCCACCCTGCGCGCCGCCACCGGCGCGGACGGGCGCATCAACGTGCTGCCCATGAACCAGGACCTGTTCGTCCTGTTCTACAACAAGGAGCTGTTCGCCCAGGCCGGCCTGCAGGTGCCTAAGACCTACGACGAGATGATGGCCGCCGCCCTCAAGCTGACCGACAAGTCCAAGGGCGTGTATGGCTTCACGGGCCGCGGCGTGAAGAACGCCAACGTGGTGGTCTATGACAACATCCTGCTGGGCTGGGACCAGGAGACCATCACCCCCGACGGCAAGACGCTGCTGACCGACACGCCCGCCGCCATCGAGGCCGCCACTTGGTATCAGCGCATCATGCGGGAGTGCGCGCCGCCGGGGTCGGTGGGCTTCAACTGGAACGAGTGCCAGACGACCTTCGCCCAGGGCCGGGCGGCGATGTGGTGGGACGGCATCGGCTTCTCGGCGCCGCTGGTGGACCCAACGAAGTCCAAGATCGTCGGCAAGGTCGGCTTCGCGCCGATCCCCGCGGGGCCGAAGGCGCAGCACTCGGCGACGTTCATCGACGGCATGGGCATCCCCGCGGCCAGCAGGAACAAGACGGCGGCGTGGCTGTATGTGCAGTGGGCCTGCAGCAAGGCGATGTTCCCGAACTGGCTGCGGGCCGGCGCGGGCACGCCGCCGCGCAGCAGCTCCTATGGCGACGCGGATGTCGTGAAGGCCAGCGTGTTCCCGCAGGACTGGTTCGACACGACGCTGACCAGCTTGCGGATCGCCCGGTCGGGCCTGCCGGAGATCGTGCCCGTCACCGAGTTCCGCGACACGCTGGGCGTGGCGCTGACGAACATCGTCGGCGGCGCCGACCCGGCGACGGAGCTGCGGAAGGCAACGGAGGCGTTCAAGCCGGTGCTGGCCAAGGCGAACGAGGCGTAGGGGGCTGATGCCTGCTCCCTCTGCCTTCGGGAGAGGGTTGGGGTGAGGGAAGCCGCAGGCACTAAGCTGCGTCCTGTGTGCGGTGCCGCTTGGCCGTTCATACCCAAGCTCGGCCCGTGCGGCCTTTCCCTCACCCCGGCCCTCTCCCGGAGAGAGAGGGAGAAGAGAAGCATTGCCCTAAAACGGCAGCAGGATGTCCAGAAGCTGCTGCCCGTACCGGGGCCGCTGCACGTCGGAGAGTTGGCCGCGGCCGCCGTAGGCGATGCGGGCCTCGGCCAGGCGGTCATGGCGGACGGTGTTGTCACTGGCAATGTCCTGCGGGCGAATGACGCCGCTCACTTGCAGTTCGCGCAGCTCGCTGTTCACCCGCACCTCCTGCCGGGCGGCGACGGCCAGGTTGCCGTTGGGCAGCACCTGGGTGATGACGCCGGCCAGGCGCAGGGTGACGCTCTCGGCCCGGGTGATGGCGCCGTTGCCGGTCGCGTTGCCGGCGCTGTTGGCGGACACCAGGGTGCTGACGTTGGCGGCGCGGGCCAGGATGCGCGGGGCCGACGCCTCCAGCCCGAACAGGTTGGGCAGGCCCATCGTCTCGGACCCGGTGCGGCCCTCGGTGCTTTTGTTGGTCAGCGCGGCGCTGTCGGTGATGCTGACCAGGACGGTCACGATGTCGCCGACCTGGGCGGCGCGTTGGTCCTTGAAGAAGGCGCGGCTGCCGGTGCGCCACAGGCTGTTGGCCTCGGCGGGGGCGGTTTGCGGACGGGGCATTGGCAGGCTGATGGGGCGGTAGGACGGGTCCGCCGTGGGATCGCTGCTGGGGGTCATGCTGGGCGCGCGCCCGACCTCGGACAGACGGGTGAGGGTGCCGCAGCCGGACAGGAGCAGTAGGGCAGACAAGCGGAGCGCCTTCCGCCATGGTGAAGCACGGCGCTGGCCCTTGGCGGAAGGCGCTCCGCTTATCCGCCCTACCGGGGGCATAGCGCGGCTCATCGCGCGGCCAGGCGGGGCAGGGCGAGGTTGCCGGCGGGCACGGGCTGCGACCCCGGCAGCACACGGCCCCGGCCGGGGCCGGTCACCTCCGCCTCGATCACGACGCGCGATGCCGGGTTCAGGACGCGGACGCGCTCACCCAGGCCGGCGGGTTCGGTGGCGACGCCGGTGGCGGTCAGTTGGATGCCGGGGCCGTCCAGCGCCAGCAGCATGGGCGTGCCCTTCACGACCAGCACAGGCCGGCCCAGGTCGGTCAGCAGCAACGGCTGGCCTGGCTGCACCGGGCGGCGCAGGGCCTGGCCGACGGCCTCCGCCGCAGTGCGGACGACCTCGCCGCGGGCCAGGGCGGCGCGCATCCGGGTCCATTGCAGGTCCGTCGCCAGCACGATGTCGCCGGGCAGCATCCGGCAGCGGGGGACGGGCAGCTCCACCATCTCCTGCACGCGGCCGGACAGGCGGAGCTGGGTGGCGGGCACGCCGTCCGCCGATACCGACAGCAGGGCGGTGAAGCGGCCGGTGCCGGCGTCGTATTCCAGCTGCGCCACGTCCAGCGACGGCGCGGCATCCAGCGGCAGCATCGGCGTGGTGAAGCCCGGCAGTTCCAGGTCGGCGTCACGCGGCGCACCGTTGGCGGATAGGGCAGCGCGAAGGGGCGTCAGCACGTCGTCGCGCCCCAGGCTGCGCCCTGGCCGGTCCAGCACGGCGCGGTCGGCCGGGCCGGCCGGGCGCCAATCCACGCCGAACTGCCGGGCGATGGCGGCCAACTGCGCGGACTCAACGGTGATGCGGCTGCCGGGGGCGGGGGCGGGGCCGAGCGGGCGGTCGAGGCCGGCGGCGTCGAACAGGTCGGACAGGCGGACGACAGGGCCGGACAGGGTGGTGAAGGGCTTCAGGGCGGCGGCGGACACGGAGGGGCTGGCCAGCAGGGCTGCCAAAATCAGGACGGCTGTGTCGCGACGGAGCAGGCGCTTGCTTCTCCCTCTCCCTCTCCCTCCGGGAGAGGGCCGGGGTGAGGGAAGGGCAACCAGCGCTGGCTTATATGATGCAAGCTGGGACAGTGCCCCACTTGGCTGGAGTTGCTCTGCTGGACTTCCCTCACCCCGACCCTCTCCCGGAGGGAGAGGGAGAAGCAAGCAGTCCGCGCCTATGTCCCTCATCCCTATCACCGCAGGTTCGTAAGCGTGGACTGCATCTGGTCGCTCGTCGTGATGACCCGGCTGTTCATCTCGTAGGCCCGCTGCGCCGTGATCAGGTTGGTGATCTCCGTCACCACGTTGACGTTGCTGCTCTCGACGAAGCCCTGCATGACGCTGCCGAAGCCGGGACTGTTGGGCGTGCCCGTCACCGCCGCGCCGGAGGCGGCGCTGGCGATCAGCAGGTTGTCGCCCTGCGCCTCCAGCCCGGCGTCGTTCGGGAAGGTGGCCAACTGCACGGTCCCGACGGTCTGCGGCGCGGTGGTGCCGTCTATCTTCACCTGGACCTCGCCCCCGGCGTTGATGGTCACGTCCCGCGCGTTGGTGGGGATGGTGATGCCGGGTGCGACGGGGTAGCCGTCCGCCGTCACGATCTGGCCGTCCGGCGACAGGCTGAAGGTGCCGTCCCGGGTGTAGGCCGTCTCCCCGCTGGGCAGCGTCACCTGGAAGTGGCCGTGGCCGCGTATCGCCAGGTCCAGGCTGTTGCTGGTCTGCTGCAGGTTGCCCTGCTCGCCGATGCGGTAGATGGCGGCGGTCTTCACGCCCAGGCCCACCTGCGCCCCGGACGGCACGACGGTGCCGTTGTCCGAACTGTTGGAGCCGACGCGGCGCAGGTTCTGGTAGATCAGGTCTTGGAACTCGGCCCGGCGGCGCTTGAAGCCGGTCGTGGTCATGTTGGCGATGTTGTTGCTGATGACCTCCACGTTGGTCTGCTGCGCCTGCATCCCGGTGCCGGCGATGTCCAGGGAGCGCATGGGCTACGTGCCCCGCCGGGTGATCTTGTCTATGGCGGACTGCATCCGGTCGGCCTCCCCCTGCACGAACTGGCTGGTGAACTGGAACTGCCGCAGGTCCGCCATCATGCGCGTCATCTCCATCACGGGCTGCACGTTGCTGTCCTCGACCGCGCCCTGGATCAGGCGGGGCTGGGCCACGGGGTTGGTTGGGCTGTCGGCGCGGAGCGTCCGCGCACCCTCCAGCGTCATGCGGTTGGGATCGTCGGGCCGCACGACGCCAACCTGGCCCAGCCGCCCGTTCTGGCTGCTGACGGTGCCGTCCGCGGTAATGGTGAGGTTCGTGTCGGCCGGGGACAGCCGCACCGGTTGCCCGGCGCGGTCCAGCAGCGCGTTGCCGCTGGCGTCCCCCAGCCGCCCGTCCGCCATGGGCGAGAACCGGCCGGCGCGCGTCAGCCGCGGCCCGCGCGGGGTGTCCACCGTGAAGTAGCCGTCCCCGCCCAGCGCCAGGTCCAGCGGGTTGCCGGTGTGCTGCACGGGGCCGGCCTGCTGCTCCCGGTAGGTGGCGCGGTCCTGCGTGAAGGCCACGGTGCCGCCGCCGCGGGGCGGGTCGGTGCGGGTCTGGCGGCTGAGCCAGTCGCTGAACACCATCCGCTCCGCCTTGAAGCCGGAGGTGCTGGCGTTGGCGAGGTTGGTGGCTGTCACGTCCAGGGCGCGCTGCTGCGCGACCAGGCGGGACAGGGCGATGTTGGTGGTGAGTTCCATGCGGGCCTCCGAGGGGCGTTGCGGCCTCTGGCGCAAGCCGCGTGCCAGCCCTGGGCGCCCGGCAGGTGGGCGTTTGCTGCCGTGCCAGGCCGGTACCCGGCGGAAAATGCCGGGCCGAGTCCGCCGCACACCATTGCTTAACTACCCGCCCCCAAGCTGCGCGGGGCATCGGGGGCGCATGACATGGCGGTGGGTGGGACGGCGGCAGCGGCGGACGGGGCGGCTGGTGCGCCGGCCAGGGGGGGCGGCAAGCGCAAGCTGCTGCTGATTGCCCTGCCGGTGCTGCTGCTGGGCGGCGGCGGGGCCGGGGCGTGGTTCTCCGGCGTGCTGCCGAAGCTGCTGGGCCGCGGCGAGGCGGCTGCGCACGGCGAGGGCCATGCGGAGAAGGCCGGAGAGAAGGCGGAGGCGTCCAAGGCCCCGGCCTTCATGGACCTGCCGGAGATCGTCGCGAACCTGAACGCGGGCCGCCGCACCGCCTTCATCAAGCTGAAGGCCAAGTTCGAGCTGTCGAAACCCGAGGACGCCGTGGCGCTGCAAGCCGCGATGCCCCGCATCGTGGACCTGTTCCAGTCCTACCTGCGGGAGATGCGTCCGGAGGAGCTGCGCGGCACAGCCGGCACCTACCGCCTGCGGGAGGAGCTGATCGCCCGCACCAACATCGCCGCCCATCCCGCGCGGGTGCTGAACGTCTTGTTCACGGAAATGCTGGTGCAATAGCGGCGCAGGCAGGGGGTCCCACGATGGGCGCGGTGGATTGGGTGCTGGAACTGGTGCTGATCGGCCTGCTGGTGCTGACCCTGCTGCACGCCCTGCGGCTGGAGCGTGCGCTGTCGGCCCTGCGGCGGGACCGCTCGGCGCTCGGGGACGCCGTCGCGGGCTTCGACCAGAGCGCGCGGGCGGCGGAGCAAGGGATCGGCAAGCTGAACAGCCTGACGGGGGAGGCGGCGAAGCAGGTGGCGCGCAAAATCGAGCAGGCGTCCGCCTTGAAAGATGACCTGGCCTTTCTGGCGGAGCGGGGGGAGCACCTGGCCGACCGGCTGGAGGCGGCGGTGCGCGCCGGGCGCGCGATGGAGGGCCTGAAGGCCGCACCGGGCGGCGAAGCCCCGCCGCGCCCGCGCAGCAGCGCCGAGCGGGACTTGCTGCAAGCGTTGCGGGGGACGCGATGATGCCGGGCTGGGTGTCCGTGCGCGGCGCGCTCCGCCCATTGCCGCTGGCATGCGCGGCGATGGCGCTGCTGCTGCTGGTCAAGACGCGGGAGGTCGTGCAGGCCTTGGGCGGTGCGCCGGCAGCCATCGTCAGCGCCGGGCGGGCCGTGGTGCCCGCGGCGCAGGCGGCGGCGCATGGGGAGGCGCCGCCTGCAAAGCCCCCCGCGCCGCCCGCCGCCACGGCTCCTGCGCCGGCCCCGGCTGCGCCTGCTGCTCCGGCCCCGCCCGTTGCGTCGGTGCCGCCGGTGGCGGTGGAGCCGCCGGTCAGCGACGCCGAGCGTGCGCTGCTGCTGGATCTGCGCGCCCGCCGGACTCAGATCGAGGCGCGGGAGCAGGCGCTGGCCACCCGCGACGCCGTGCTGGCCGCGGCGGAGAAGCGCATCGGCGAGCGCGTGGAGCAGCTGCAGGCCTTGCAGGCCCGGCTGGAGGCGATGGAGGCAGCCCGGCGCGAGCGGGACGACGCCAACTGGCGCGGCCTGGTCAAGACCTACGAGGTCATGCGCCCGCGCGACGCCGCCGCCATCCTGAACGAACTGGAGATGCCGGTGCTGCTGCAGGTGCTGGACCGCATGAAGGAGGGGAAGGCGGCAGTGCTGCTGGCGGCCATGCTGCCCGACCGCGCCCGTGCGGCGACGGCGCAGTTGGCGGCCATGCGCACCCGTGCGGTGGCGCCGCCGGCCGTGCCGGACGCACCTGCCGTGCACACCGCCCCGGCACGGCCGGGCGTACCGGGATGACAGTGCCACTTCGGTGGACGCCGTTGGGGTGGGCGGCCCTGGCGGCCTTGGCGCCTTGGGCTGCGCTGGCGGACACCGCCGCGGTTCGCGTGGCGGATCACCCGGGCTTCGGGCGGGTCGTGTTCGAGTTCGCGGCCCCAACCCCGTATGAGATGGCGGTGGACGGGGATCGGGTGATCCTGGTGTTCGACGGTGCGCCGGTGATCGGCCCGGCGGGCGCCCCGCCGCGCAACGTGCGCCTGATGCAGGGCGGGACGGGGTCGGCGACGCTGGTGCTCAGCCCCGGGGCGCGGGCGCGGGCGGTGGCCATGGGCAACCGGGTGGTGCTGGACATCATGGACCCTGCCCGGGACCCGCCCCGGATGGCACGGGCCGCCGCGTCACCCGCCATGCCGTTCCGCCCCGCCCCGCCCCCTGGGAACCCAGCCCCGCCCGAGGCCGCGCCGGCCATCCCCGTACAGCAGGATGCGCTGCCCGGGCCGGCTGCTGCACTTCTCGGCAACGGCAGTCCGGCCCGGGGCGGGGAGGAGCCGGCCGGCGTGCGGTTCGCGCCAAGCGTCCGGGCGGGGCAGGAGGCCGTGCCCCGGTTGCCCTCCGTGCTCGAACCGCCGCCGGCCAGCCAGGCGGGCCAGGCAGCGGCCATGCCCAGCACACCGGCAGGGCCTGCCTCCCAGCCCAGCGACGCCGGCCCGTCCCTGGCGTCCCTTGTGGTGCCTCTTGACGCAGGAGTCGGCGCTGCGGCGCTGCGGCGCGGCGCTGTGGCGTTGGTTGTGTTCGACAGCCCGGCTGCGGTGGATGAGGCGCGGCTGCGCCGTCTGCGGGGGTTCGAGCAGGCCGTGGTCACGACAGGCCCGGCAGCAACGGTCGTGCAGGTGCCAGCCCCGCCGGACGGCATCGGCCTGGCGCGGGAGGCCCGGGGCTGGCGCATCGCGGCCAAGTCCGCGCCGTCCGCCGCCGTGCTGGTGGGCGGTGCGGGCGCCGCGGCTGACCCGGGCGGGGGCGTGCTGGTGGCGCTGGCCCAGCCTGGCCGAACCGTTGCCGTCGCTGATCCCGCAACCGGCGGCGCGCTCCTGGTCGGCACCGCCAACCCTCCGTCCGGAGCCGCCGCTTACGTCCAGGCCGGGCTGAACGCCCCTGGTGCGGCGGTGCTGCCGACCTGGGCCGGCGTCGCGGTCGAGCCGTTTGCGGATGATGTCGTGCTGCGTGCCGCCCCTGGCGGGTTCGTGCTGGGGTCGTCCGGGGTGTCCGCCTCCCCGGCCATGCCCGCCGTTGCGCTGACCAGGCGCTTCGACTTTCCCAACCAGCCCGTGCCGGCGCTGCTGCAGCGGCTGCGCGCGGCAGCCGGAGGGGCCGCGGCGGCCGCTCCGCGGGCGCGGAGCGCCGGGCGGCTGGCGACGGCGCAGGCGATGATCTCGCTTGGGCTTGGGGCGGAAGCGGCGTCGGTGCTGGCGCTGGCGGCAGCGGACGACCCGGCTGCGGCCGCCAGTCCCGACCTGCTCGGCCTGTCCGCCATAGCCGCGCTGCTGGCCGGGCGGCTGGACGGCGCGGCGGGACTGGACGCGCCGGGGCTGGACGGGTCGGACGAGGCCGCGCTTTGGCGCGGGGTGAGGGACGCGATGCTGGGCCGGCAGGACGCGGCGGCGCGCGCGCTGCCGTCGCTGATGCCGCTGGCGCTGTCCTACCCGGCGCCGCTCCAGGACCGCATCCTGCCCATCATTGCCGAGGCGGCGGTGCAGGCGGGCCAGCCCCTTCCCGCCCTCCCAGATTTACCGGCCCTGGCCTATGCGCGTGCGCTGCAATTGGAGCGCGATGGAAAGCTGGAGGCGGCGCTGGACGCCCTGGATGCGCTTGCGTCCGGGCGGGACCAGCTCGACCAGGTGCGGGCCGGCGCCCGCGCGGCCGAGCTGCGGCTGGGGTCGGGACGCATGGACGCCGCCGCAGCCGGCGCGGCGATGACCCGCCTGGTTGCGGCGTGGCGCGGCGACATGCGGGAGCTGTCCACCCGGCTGCGCGCCGCGGAGCTGTTCGGCCAAGCCGGCGCGTGGCGGACCGCCCTGGATCTGCTGCGGGAGACATCGGCGCTGTTCCCTGACGCGGGGCCTGCGTTGCGGGCACGGATGGCAGGGGTGTTCGGCACGTTCCTGAGCAACGGGCAGGCAGTGCCGCCGGCAGAGGTCGTCACGCTGGTGGCGGACTTCGCCGAGCTTGTGCCGGCTGGGACCGAGGTGGCGGGGCTGCTGACGGACAAGCTGCTCGACCTGGACCTGACCGACCGGGCGCGGGTGCTGCTGCAGGCGCGGGTCGCGGCGGCTCCGCCCGGGCTGGTGCGGGCCGGGCTGGGCCACCGTTTGGCGATGCTGCAGTTGGAGGGCGGGGACGGTGCGGCCGCCGAGCGCACGCTGGCGACGTCGGAGGCAGAAGGCGTGCCGGAGCGGCTGGCGCTGGAGCGGGCGCTGCTGCGGGCCAAGGTCCGGGCCGGCCGCGGCGACCCGGCCGGTGCAGCGGGCGGCTTGAGCGGGCTGGCGGGGCCGGCCGCGGACGACCTGCGGGCTAGGCTGTTGGAGCAGGCGGGGGACTGGCGCGGCGCCGGGGCAGCGCTGGACAGCCTGGCCGCGCACGTCCTGCCGACGGACGGCCCGATCCCGGACACTTTTGCGGACCTGATCATGCGGAGGGCGAGCGCCGCGGTGCAGGCCGGGGATGCCGGCGTGCTGCGTGACCTGAACGCCCGTTACGCCGGGCGGATGTCCGGCCCGCGGCGAGAGGTGTTCCGGTTGCTGACCGCCGCGCCGGTGGCCGGCACGTCCGACCTGCCGCGCGCGGCAGGAGAAATCGCACTGGCCCGGGCGGTTCCGGCGGGGGTTGGCGGGCGTTAGATTAAGATTTGTTGGCGTAACAATTAGCCGTCCCCCGCAACGCGCATCGCTTGCAGGGCCAAATTCACTTGCGTTCTCCGTCTTATACCTCTAGATCGTCGGCCCTTGGCCCTAGGGTGCGATCCCGCACAACAGGCCATCTGCTGGTTTGGGGGTACGTGATGAACGCACTTGCTCAACTGGGGATGGTCTCGGAACTTCCGAGCGAAAACCAGACGATTGCAAGCTTTCGGTCCTTTGAGGGTGAGGACCGGAAAGATTACTTTGTGGAGCGGGACGGCATGAAGTTTGCCGGAACCCATCTCCTGGTTGATCTCTGGGGAGCGACCAATTTGGCCGATCCCTCGCTGATTGATGCGGCACTGCGTGACGCGGCAATCCGCGCAGGGGCGACGATCCTGCACAGCCACTTCCACCACTTCACGCCCAACGGCGGCGTGTCGGGCGTGGTCGTGCTGGCAGAGAGCCACATTTCGATCCACACATGGCCGGAGCGCAATTTCGCTGCGGTGGACATCTTCATGTGCGGGGCGTGCGACCCGCACGACGCCGTGCCGGTCCTGCGCAGCGCGTTCCATCCGGAACGGGTCGTGCTGGACGAGCAGCGGCGCGGCCGGGTCTCCTAGCAGCATCGTACCGCAGCGCTGACCTGCCCGGAGACTAGAACCGGGACAGGGTGGCGCTGCGCGTTCGCTTTGGAGGCAGGCATGGGAGACTGGCTGAATGAAGCGCTGTATCCCGACTGGGGACAGCGGTTCCGGGTGCTGCACCGGCTGATCCAGGTTCGCAGCGCGCACCAGCACATCGAGGTCGTCGAAACCGCCTCGCACGGGCGGGTGCTGATGCTGGACGGGGCGGTGCAGATCACCGAAGCCGACGAGTTCGTCTATCAGGAAATGCTGGCGCATGTTCCGCTGCTTGCGCATGGCGCGGCCGAACGGGTGCTCATCATCGGCGCCGGGGACGGCGGGGTGCTGCGCCGGGTGCTGCAGCACCGCAGAGTGGAGCAGGCCGTCATGGTCGAGATTGATGGCGAAGTCATGCGCCTCTGCCGGGAGCACCTGCCCGGCATCGGCGGGGATGCCTGGACCGACCCGCGGGCGCAAGTCATCACCGGCGACGGCATCGCTCATGTGGCTGCGGCGGCGACAGGATCCTATGATGTCATTATCGTGGACAGCACCGACCCCGTGGGCGTGGGTGAGGCGCTGTTCACGGCTGCGTTCTACGCCGATTGCGCCCGTGTGCTGTCGGCTGGCGGCGTCGTGGTGAACCAGGCCGGCGTGCCCTTCATGCAGCCAGACGAGTTGCGGGAGACGAGCCTGCGCCGGGCAGAGGCGTTCCCATATGTGTCGGCCTACACCGCGGCGGTTCCGACCTACGTCGGCGGGCTGATGGCGCTTGGGTTCGCGGCCAAGGTCCCCGGGCTGGACCAAGTGCCCCCTTCAGCCCTCCACGCCCGCGCAGAGGCAGCGGGCATATTGGGCGTCACCCGCTATTGGACCCCGGAGGTCCACGCAGCGGCTTTCCACCTGCCGCCGTACATCGCTGACCTTCTTCCCCCAAACGGTGCCGCGCCGGCTGGCTGACACCCGATTTGCTGGGCGGGCGCCGGCGCGGCTAGCGGGGCGAGACTACTGCCGTCCGCGCTCGTCCGCTTCGGGCGCCTGCTCGTGCTTGCTGCCGCCGGGTTCTAGGGTTTCCGCGCCGCTGCGCGTGCCGCCGAAGCGGTCGGCGCCATTCTCGTCCTCGGCGCCGGGCTTCTTGTGGTTGCCGGTGTTCTGCTCGTCGTCGGTGTGCTTGATGGTCTCTTCGGTGTGGGGCTGCTTCATGGCGCGCTCCTTCTGGGCTGCGCCGCTGCAACGCGCCGCCGCACGCAGGTTTCCCGGAGAGGTCACGGCAGCACGAAGCCCTGCACCAGGCTGCCCGACACCAGCCGCCAGCCATCGGCCAGCACAAAGAAGATCAGCTTGAACGGCAGCGACACCGCGTTGGGCGGCAGCATCATCATGCCCAGGCTCATGAGGACGCTGCCGATGACCAAGTCTATGACCAGGAACGGCAGGTAGAGCAGGAATCCCATCTCGAACGCCCGGCGCAGCTCGCCGACCATGAAGGCCGGGACCAGCGCCCGCCAGCCCGCGGCATCCGGCGTCGGGACGGCGGGCAGGTTGGCCAGGTCCAGGAACAGCTGCAGGTCGGCCCCGCGCACGTTGGCGGCCATGAAGCGGCGGAACGGCTCGGCAGCCAGGCGCAGACCCTCGATCTCGCCGACGGTGCCCTGCATCATTGGCTGCAGGCCGGCGCTCCAGGACTGGTCCATGGCGGGCTGCATCACGAAGAAGGTCAGGAACAGCGCCAGGCCGATCAGCACGGTGTTGGGCGGCGTGCCCTGTGCGCCGATGGCGCTGCGCAGCAGCGACAGCACGATGATGATGCGGGTGAAAGCGGTGCCCATCACGAGCAGGCTGGGCGCCAGGGACAGCAGCGTGACCAGCGCCGTCAGTTGCACCAGCCGGCCCGTCGCCCCTGCCTGCCCGGCGGCGCCCAGGTCTATGTTGACAGACTGCGCGCACGCCATCCCCGGCAGCAGCACCACTACAGCGCAGATCAGGGCGGCGCCGAACCGGGCGGCGCCGAGCCGGTCGGCACGGGCCGGCGCCGGCCAACGTCGGGCGGTCATGCCCCCGCGTCCGGCGCCGGCAGCCATGCGACCACCGTGTCCGCCCCGCCTCCGGTCAGCAGCAGCACGTCGCGCCCGTCGCACGCGATCAGGTGCAGGCGCCGGGTGCGGTCCAGCGCCAGCACTTCCTGCACGCGCAGGCGCCGTCCCGCCGCGGGCCGGGCCAGCCCGGCGGCGCGCACCGCCCGAGCGCCCATCCACACGAGGCCCAGCACGAGGGCCAGCGCGCCGAACGCCGTCAGGCTTTGCAGAGAGTCCATGCTGGGGCCTTTTGCCGTGGGATCATGCCGGGGCGCCTGCCCTGAGCGCGGCGCCGAGCTGGTAAAGTTCAGCCAGGATGGCGGCCAGCGCCGGGCGGGCGCGGCGGCCGTGATCGGGCGGCAGGTCCAGGGTCTTGGCGCAGAGCAGGCCGACCGCCTGGTCGAGGCCGGCCAGGTCCACAGCGCGGCCCGACGCCGCCAGCGCATGGGCGATGGCGACGGTGCGGCGCACCTGTTCCGCCAGGTCGCGCTGCACCGCCGCGGGGTCGTGGGCCGGGGCGGGCCAGGGGGGAATGGACGCTGTCACAGGTGCAGGATGGCACCGCGGGGGTTAGCAACCGGTTTCGCGCGTCCTGCCCCGTGCGTCCTGCCTCGGGCGTTCTGCCTCGTGCGCTCTACACCGGGCGTTAACCGGCCCGCCCCATCATGCCGGGGAAAGCGCAGGCATGGGGGCTGGGCATGAACCAAGGCGGGCTGATCCCAACCGACATCGGCCTGTTCCGGCTGGCGGAGCGGCGTCTGGCCTGGGCTGGGGAGCGTCAGGCGGTGCTGGCGCAGAACGTGGCGAACGCCAACACGCCGGGCTACCAGCCGCGGGACGTGGCGCCGTTCGCGGCGGCGCTGGGCGCGGCGTCGTCCGCCCTGGCCGTCACCGGCCCGGGCCACATCCAAGCGGCGCCCGGCGGCACGGCCCTGCGGCACGCCCGCCCGCGGGAGCGCGCGCCGGATGGCAATGCGGTGTCGTTGGAGGATCAGCTCATGAAGGTGGCCGACACCTCGACCACGCAGGAAATGGTGGTCAACCTGTATCGCAAGTATCAGGGCATGTTCCGCACCGCGCTGGGCCGGGCGGGCTAGGGCGGTGGACATCGCCAAGGCGCTGGCCCTGTCCGCCCGCGGCATGGACGTGCAGACCGCGCGCCTGCGGATCATCGCCGAGAACCTGGCCAACCAGGACACCACCGGCTCCCAGCCCGGCGCGGACCCCTACCGGCGCAAGCTGATCACGTTCGAGAACCGGTGGGACCGCGCCCTGGGCACCGAGGCCGTGCGGGTCCGCGGCATCGCGCCGGACCGGGGAGAGCTGCCGCGGCGCTACGATCCGTCGCACCCCGCAGCGGACGCGGCGGGCTACGTGCGCACGCCCAACGTCAACAGCTTCGTCGAGGTCATGGATATGCGCGAGGCCCAGCGCGCCTACAGCGCCAACCTGAACGTGATGGAGGCGACGCGCTCCATGCTGACCCGCACCATCGAGATGCTGAAGTGACCCTTCCGGCGTTCGGCGTCACGCCGTCCGGCGCGGCCGGCGCTTATGCACGGGTGCAGTCCGGCGCCGTGGGCATCGCGTCCGGCGGCACGACCGGCAGCACGCCTGGCGCAGGATTCGGGGATGCGCTGGGCCGGGCGCTGTCCGGTGTGGTGGAGGCCGGGCACCAGGCGGACGCGCAATCCATGCAGGCCATCGCCGGCGGGGGCAGCTTGACGGACGTGGTCACGGCCGTTTCCAAGGCGGAGCTGGCGCTGCAATCCGCCGTCGCCATACGCGACCGGGTGGTGCAGGCCTACCAGGACGTGATGCGGATGCCGATCTAGCGATGGGCGGCCTGACGGACGACGCCGGCGTGGCGGCGGCGCTGCGGGACGCGCTGGCGGTGACCCTGAAGCTTGGCGGGCCGCCGCTGCTTGCGATGCTGGCCGTGGGGCTGGTGGTGTCGCTGCTGCAAGCGGTCACGCAGGTGACGGAGGCGACGCTGGTGTTCCTGCCCAAGGTGCTGGTGCTGGGGGGCACCCTGGCGTTGCTGGGGCCGTTCATGGTGGCGACTCTGGCTGATTTCACCCGTGTCCTGATGGATCGGCTGGTGCAGGTGGGCGGGGGGTGACGGGGGACGACGCCGCGCTGCTGGCGGCGCTGCCGGGCTGGGCCTTCGCCTTCGTGCTGGTGCTGTGCCGAACCGGAGCCGTCGTCATGCTGATGCCGGGGCTGGGGGAGGCGGAGCCGCCGCCGGTGGTGCGGGCCGGACTGGCCCTGGCGCTGGCCGCGCTGCTGCTGCCCGGCGTCGCGCCGGCGGTCTCCGCGGTCCCCAGCACGGGAGGAGCCGGTGCAGGCATGGTGGCGGCGGAGCTGCTGGTGGGCGCGGCGCTGGGCTGGCTGGCGCGGCTGCCGGCGCTGGCGCTGGGCATGGCGGGGGCAGTCGTGTCCTACATGCTTGGCCTGTCCAGCGTCGTGCAGACCGACCCGGCGCTCGGCGGGCAGTCCGCGGCGCTGGGACGGCTGTTCGGGCTGGCCGCACCGGTTCTGGTGCTGTCCACGGGGCTGTATGCATTGCCGCTGCAGGCATTGGCGGGCAGCTACGCGCTGTTTCCGCCGGGGATGCTGCTGCAGGCGGGGCCGCTTGCGGACAGCGTGACGGCCGCAGTGGGCGCGTCGTTCGGGCTGGCTATCCGGCTGGCCGCGCCCTTTCTGCTGGCGGGCCTGATCTGGCAGGCCGCGCTGGGACTGCTGTCCCGGGTTGCGCCGCAGTTGCAGCTGTATGGAGCGGCCGCGCCCGGACAGATCCTGGGCGGGCTGGCGCTCCTGGGGCTGCTGGCCTCCCGCATCCTGGAGACCTGGACGGGCGGGTTGGCCGAGGCCTGGCGGGTCCTGCCGGGGCACTGAGGTGGCCGACGCCGAGGACAGGACGCTCCCCGCCAGCGAGCAGCGGCGGCGGCAGGCGCGGGAGGAGGGGCAAGCGCCCCTGTCGCGGGAAGTCGTGAGCCTGGCAGGATTGGCCGCAGCGGGAGGGATGCTGGGCTGGGCGATGCCGGCGCTGGCAGGTGGCCTGTCGGCGCATCTGCAAGGGATGCTGCATGGGCAGGACGCCGGGGCAGGAACGGCGCTGCGCGGAGCCGGGCTGGCGCTGGCGCTGGCGGCAGGGCCGGCGCTCGCGGCGGCGGGGGCCGCCGGGGCAGCGTCAGTGCTGCTGCAGACCGGCGGGCTGGTCCACGGCGCGGCATTGGCGCCGGACCTGGCGCGGCTCAGCCCGGCCCGGGGTCTCCGGCGCATCGCCGGCCTGGACAGCGCGGCGGAGGCGGCCAAGGCGCTGGCCAAGGCCGGGGTCCTCGCATGGGCGCTATGGCATGCGGTTGCGTCCGTCCTGCCCGACGCCGCGGCGGTGCTGGCGCTGCCGCCGTTCGCGCTGCTGGACCGCCTGGCCGCCGAGGTCCGGCACATGCTGCTGGTGGTGCTGGGCTGGCAGGCCGTGATCGCCGCGGCGGACACCGCCTGGGTCCGGCACCGCTTCAATGCCCGCCTGCGCATGAGCCGGCAGGACACCCTGGACGAGCAGAAGCAGTCCGAGGGGGACCCGGCGCACAAGGCCAAGCTGCGCGCCTTGCGCCGCGCCCGCGCCAAGCGCCGCATGATGGCCGCGGTGCCCACGGCAACGGTCGTCGTCACCAACCCGACGCACTACGCCGTGGCGCTGGCCTACGAGCGCGGCGGAGGCGGCGCGCCCCGGGTGGTGGCCAAGGGCATGGACGAGGTTGCCGCGCGCATACGCGCGCTGGCAGGGGAGCACCGGGTTCCTCTGGTGGCCAACCCATCCCTGGCACGGGCGCTGCACCAAGTCGAGGTGGATGCGGAGGTCCCGGCGGAGCACTTCAAGGCGGTGGCGGAGATCATCGCCTACGTCTGGCGCCTGCGCGAACAGTCAAGCGCGCGGCGTTAGTGTTCCTGAAATGTTCTTGAACTTCGCTGCAAGCGGAACATATATTGTGGGCAGATAGGGACCTGAACAACGCGCGGTTGCGGCGGGGATTGGTCGTATGACATCCTTGGTTTAGGGATGGTGCCGCCGCCGCAGCTCCGCACAACGAGGATCAAGCATGGACAAGAACAAGGCGCTGGACGGCGCGCTCGCCCAGATCGAGCGTGCGTTCGGCAAAGGCTCGATCATGCGCATGGGCGCCAAGGCGGGCGACCAGCAGATCGAGACGGTGCCGTCGGGGTCGCTCGGCCTGGACCTGGCGTTGGGCATCGGCGGGTTGCCGAAGGGCCGAGTGATCGAGATCTACGGGCCGGAAAGCTCGGGCAAGACGACTTTGGCGCTGCATGCCATCGCCGAGGCGCAGAAGCGCGGCGGCACCTGCGCCTTCATTGACGCTGAGCACGCGCTGGACCCGATCTATGCCCGCAAGCTCGGCGTGGACGTGGACAACCTGCTGCTGAGCCAGCCCGATGGTGGCGAACAGGCGCTGGAGATCTGCGACACCCTGGTGCGGTCCGGCGCGGTGGACATCGTGGTGGTGGACTCCGTCGCCGCCCTGGTGCCGCGGGCGGAGCTGGAGGGCGAGATGGGCGACAGCCACGTCGGCCTGCACGCCCGGCTCATGAGCCAGGCCCTGCGCAAGCTGACCGGCAGCGTGTCCAAGTCCCACACCATGCTGATCTTCCTGAACCAGATCAGGCTCAAGATCGGCGTGATGTTCGGCAACCCGGAGACGACGACGGGCGGCAACGCGCTGAAGTTCTATGCCTCGATCCGCATGGAGATCCGCCGCATCGGCCAGATCAAGGACCGCGAGGAGGTCGTGGGCAACCAGACCCGGGTGAAGGTGGTCAAGAACAAGCTGGCGCCGCCGTTCCGGCAGGTCGAGTTCGACATCA
>CAXUHB010000020.1:0-8642 GCA_964250755.1 uncultured Acetobacteraceae bacterium
CATCCGCACCATCTTGGGAATCCCAGGAGTCAACGTCAGAGCGGGTTGGTATTAGTGGGCGGCTGCGCCCTCTGCGCCGATGCCGGTCTCGGACCGAACGAACTGCGCCTCGAACGCCGCGCGCTCGCGGTTGGCCTGGGCACTGCGGTCCAGGGTGGACACCAGCCAGCAGACAAAGAAGGCCGCAGGCATGGTGAAGATGGCGGGCGAGGTATAGGGGAACCACGCCGATCCCACGGGGTTGCCCAGCACCGACACCCAGATGGCCGGGCTGAGCACCGTCAGCACCACTGCGCTGATCAGCCCGGTGAAGCCGCCGGCGAACGCGCCCTTGGTCGTCAGTCCGCGCCACAGCATGGACAGCAGCAGCACCGGGAAGTTGGCGCTGGCGGCGATGGCGAAGGCGAGGCCGACCATGAAGGCGACGTTGATCTTCTCGAACGCGATGCCGAGCGCGATGGCGACGATGCCCAGCACCACGGTGGTGATCTTGGACACCCGCACCTCCGACCCGTCCGCCACGCGGCCGCGGCGGAACACGCTGGCATACAGGTCGTGGCTGACGGCGCTGGCCCCGGACAGGGTCAGGCCCGACACGACGGCCAGGATGGTGGCGAACGCGACGGCGGAGATGAAGCCCTTCATCACGTCCCCGCCCACTGCGTGCGCCAGGTGGATGGCGGGCATGTTGCCGCCGCCCAGCAGGGCGCCCTTGGCGTCCAGGTACTCCGGGTTGGTACTGACCAGCACGATTGCGCCGAAGCCGATGATGAACGTCAGCAGGTAGAAGTAGCCGATGAAGGTGGTGGCCCAGAACACCGACTTGCGGGCCTCCTTGGCGTCCGACACCGTGAAGAAGCGCATCAGGATGTGCGGCAGCCCGGCGGTGCCGAACATCAGCGCGATGCCGAGCGAGATGGCCGAGATCGGGTTGGCCACCTGCGGGCCGGGCAGCATGATCGCGTCATGCTTCGGGTGGACCTCGATGGCCTTGGCCAGGAAATCGCTGACGTTGAAGTTGAACTTGGACAACACGAGGACGGAGATCAGCGTGGCGCCGGACAGCAGCAGCGCGGCCTTGATGATTTGCACCCAGGTGGTGGCGATCATGCCGCCGAAGGTGACGTAGACGATCATCAGCACGCCGACGGCGACGACGGCGTAGTTGTAGGGCAGGCCGAACAGCAGCTCAATGAGCTGCCCGGCGCCGACCATCTGCGCGATCAGATAGAAGGCGACCGTGACCAGCGTGCCCGTCGCCGCCATGGCGCGGATCGGGGTTTGCTGCAGCCGGTACGACACCACGTCGGCGAAGGTGTACTTGCCCAGGTTCCGCAGCGGCTCCGCCATCAGGAACATGATGATCGGCCAGCCCACCAGGAAGCCGATGGCGTAGATCAGGCCGTCGTAGCCGAAGGTGTAGAACAGCGCCGAGATGCCCAGGAACGACGCCGCGGACATGTAGTCGCCCGCGATGGCGACGCCGTTCTGGAAGCCCGAGATGCCGCCGCCCGCGGTGTAGAAGTCGCTGGTGGTCTTGGTCCGGCCCGCGGCCCAGTAGGTGATGCCCATGGTCAGCGCCACGAAGCCGGCGAACATCGCGATGGCCGTCCAGTTGGTGGCCTGGCGCGTGCCGGCCTCCAGCGGCCCGGCGGCGTGGGCGGCGGTGCTGGCGAGCAGCGCGGCGAGGGCCGGCAGCGCGCGGTGCAGGACGCGGCTCATCGCACGCCCCCCATGCTGACGGTGCGCGCGGCCTCGGTGGTGTCCGCGGCGATGCGGCGGCTGAGTTCGTCGTAGGTGCTGTTGGCGCGCAGCACGTACACCCCGGTCAGGATGATGGCGCTCAGGATCACGCCGATGCCCAGCACCAGGCCCACGGTGACGGAGCCGAACAGCGGCTGGGCGATCAGCGGCTTCTGGTAGGCCACAAGGGCGATGTAGCCGTAGTAGATCAGCAACATGACGATTGTCAGCGTCCAGCCGAAGGACTTGCGCGACCGCGTCAACTCGATGAAGTCAGGGTTCCGGCGTATCCGGTCCACATGCGTGTCGCTCAACGTGTCCACCCCATCGGCTTATTTGTTATACGGTTTTACGGTGCCGACCGGATTTTGCAAGGCGGAAGGTGGCACGGCGAGGAAGGGCGCGGACGTTGGTCCGCACTCCTTGGGTGGGGGTGAGAGGCAGCCCTCGGCGCCGCGCCGTCTGCAGCAGGGCTGCGCGCCGGCGTCATGCGCTGCGCCCCGCTCCGCAGCCAAAACCCCCTCACTCCGGTTCTTGGTCCGCTTTCGCGGCCCAAGCCCGGAGGGGGAAGGGGAAAAGATGGCTTAGTCGTCAGCGAAGATGTCCCGGTCCTTGGTTTCCGGCAGGAACATCGTGCCGACCACTACGGTGATCCCGGCGAAGATGATGGGATACCAGAGGCCGGAGTAGAGGTTGCCGGTGGCCGCGATGATGGCGAAGGCGGTTGCGGGCAGCAGGCCACCGAACCAGCCGTTGCCGACGTGGTAGGGCAGGGACATGCCGGTATAGCGGATGCGGGACGGGAACAGCTCGACCAGCGCCGCGGCGACCGGGCCATAGACCATCGTCACATACAGCACGAGCAGGGTCAGCAGGCCGATCAGGGGTGCGATGCGCGGCTGGGCCAGGTCGAAAGGGCTGGTCATCTTGATGACGGACGGGTTGGCCGTGGGCGGATAGCCGGCGGAGACGAGGGCTGCAGCGACGAAGCGGTTGAGCTGCGCCCGTGCTGCCGGGGCGCGCGCGCCCATCGCGGCGGCGTTGAAGGACTGCACCGCGCCCACCGTGCCCGCGTGGATGGTGGCGACCGTGCCGGGCGGCATGTCCTCCCGCGAGTAGGGAATGGACAGGGATGCCAGGACTTGGGCCGCGATGTCGCAGGAGGTGATGTAGACCTTAGTGCCGAACGGGTTGAACTGGATGTGGCAGTCCGCCGGGTCGGCGCGGATGACGACGGGGATGTTCTGCTGGGCCTCGTACAGCGCGGGGTTGGCCTGATGGGTCAGCGCCGTGAAGATCGGGAAGTAGGTCAGGGCGGCGACGGCGCAGCCGGCCAAGATGACGGGCTTGCGCCCGATTTTGTCGGACAGCCAGCCGAAGAACACGAAGCCCGGCGTCGCGATCAGCAGGGCATAGGCGATCAGCAGGTTGGAGGTGTAGCCGTCCACCTTCAGGATGCTCTGCAGGAAGAACAGGGCGTAGAACTGGCCGGTGTACCAGACGACGGCCTGGCCCATCGTGAGGCCGAACAGCGCCAGCAGCACCATCTTGGCGTTGCGGGGGGTGCCGAAGGCCTCGGTCAACGGGGCCTGGGCGAGCGTGCCTTCCTGCTTCATGCGGAGGAAGGCCGGGCTTTCGCGCAACTGCAGGCGTATCCAGATGGACACGCCCAAGAGCAGGATTGAGACCAGGAACGGCACGCGCCAGCCCCAGTCGGCGAAGGCGGCCTCTCCGATGATGCTGCGGGTGGCCAAGATGACCATGAGGGACAGGAAGAGGCCGAGGGTCGCGGTGGTCTGTATCCAACCGGTGTAGAAGCCGCGGCGTCCCTGCGGCGCGTGCTCGGCCACATACGTGACGGCGCCGCCGTATTCGCCGCCCAGGGCCAGGCCCTGCAGCAGGCGCATAACGATCAGGAGGATGGGCGCCCAGATGCCGATGTCGTTGGCCGCCGGCAGGACGCCGACGACGAAGGTGCTGACGCCCATCATGAGGATGGTGACAAGGAAAGTGTACTTGCGTCCCACGAGGTCGCCGACGCGGCCGAAGATGATGGCGCCGAATGGGCGCACCAGGAAGCCCGCGGCGAAGGCCAGCAGGGCGAAGATGTCGCGGACAGCCGGGTCGAGCTGGGTGAAGAACTTGGCGCCGATGATGGTCGCCAGCGAGCCATAGAGGTAGAAGTCGTACCACTCGAACACGGTGCCGGCGGAGGAGGCGAGGATGATCTTGCGGTCATCGGCGGTCATCACGCGGTTGCGGGACTCGATGGCGACGGCCTTGGCGGCTGGGATGGTGATGCTCATGACGTTCCTTCGTGCAGCCATGATCGTGCAGCAACCGTCCTGCGGGCGGGCGCTGCGCCGGCCGGGAAGCCGCCTAGTCCACGGTCGGGCCGCCCGGCCCGTGCGCCGCAGGATACAATTTCTACAGTCGGGTCGGATCAGGAAATAGGCTGCCATGACAAATGCTGACGCTACATGCAGCTATCCAACCGTGCGGGCGGAATGGGCCGGCGACCCCGAGGGGTGGTGGGCGGCCGCGGCGGCGGGGCTGGACTGGATGGAAGCGCCGGGGCGGGTGTTCGACCCGGGGCTGGGCGCGTTCGGGCAGTGGTTCGCGGGCGGGCGGCTGAACGTGTCGGCCAACTGCCTGGACCGCCATGCCGATGGCGGGCGCGGGGAGCAGGCGGCACTGGTGTGGGACAGCCCGATGGCGGGGGAGGTCCGCAGCTTCACCTATGCCGAGCTGCGGGACCGCACGGCGCGGGTGGCGGGCGCGCTGGCGGCGCTGGGGGTCGGCTACGGCGACCGGGTGGTGATCTACATGCCGATGGTGCCCGAGGCCGTGATTGCCATGCTGGCTTGCGCGCGGCTGGGGGCGGTGCATTCCGTGGTGTTCGGCGGCTTCGCGGCGGCGGAGCTGGCGAAGCGGATCGAGGACGCGCAGCCGCGTGCTGTGGTATCGGCATCATGCGGGCTGGAGCTGGGGCGGACCATCGCCTACAAGCCGCTGCTGGACGCGGCCATCGCCATCAGCGCGCACAAGCCGGCGCACTGCCTGGTGCTGCGGCGGCCAATGCTGGCGGCGGCGATGGAGCCGGGGCGGGACGTGGACTTCGCGGCCGCCGAAGCCGCCGCGGTTCCGCACTCCCCTGTGCCGGTGCTGGCGACGGACCCGCTGTACATCCTTTACACTTCGGGCACGACCGGGAAGCCCAAGGGCGTGGTGCGGGACACCGGCGGGTATGCGGTGGCGCTGCACCAGTCCATGCGGATGATCTATGGAGTGGGGGCGGGGGACACGTACTGGTGCGCCAGCGACGTGGGCTGGGTCGTGGGGCACAGCTACATCGTCTATGGGCCGCTGCTCGCGGGATGCACGAGCGTGTTGTACGAGGGCAAGCCGGTGGGGACGCCGGACGCCGGGGCGTTCTGGCGGGTGTGCGCGGACCACGGCGTGCGCGTGCTGTTCACGGCGCCGACGGCGCTGCGGGCGATCCGGCAGCAGGACCCGGACGGAACGCTGATGGCCCGCCACGACTTGTCGCGGCTGGACGCGCTGTTCCTGGCGGGGGAGCGGTGCGACCCGCCGACCGCGACGTGGATCGCCGGCAAGCTCGGCAGGCCCGTGGTGGACCATTGGTGGCAGACCGAGACGGGGTGGCCGATCACCGCGGGGTTCCGCGGGCTGGGGCTGTTCCCGTTCAAGCCCGGCGCGGGCGGACGGGCGTGCCCCGGCTATGACGTGCAGGCGCTGGATGATGCGGGGGTGCCGCTGCCGCGGGGGACGGCGGGAAACCTGGCGATCCGCCTGCCGCTGCCGCCCGGCTGCGCGCCGACCTTGTGGCGGAATGCGACGGGGTATCGGGCGGCCTATCTGGAGGATTTTCCGGGCTGGTATCGGACGGGGGACGCCGGGCAGGTGGATGCGGACGGGGACGTATGGGTGATGGGGCGCACGGACGACATCATCAACGTAGCCGGGCACCGGCTGAGCACGGGGGCGATGGAGGAGGTGCTGGCGGCGCATCCCGACGTGGCGGAGTGCGCGGTGGTGGGGGCGGCGGATGCCTTGAAGGGGCAGGTGCCGCTGGGCTTGGTGGTGCTGAAGGCCGGCGCGGACCGGGACGCGGCGGAGGTGGCGCGGGAGCTGGTGGCGCTGGTGCGGGAGCGGATCGGGCCGGTGGCGGCGTTCAAGGATGCGCGGGTGGTGGCGCGGCTGCCGAAGACGCGGTCAGGAAAGATATTGCGCGCCTCGATCCGGCGTCTGGCGGACGGGGAGGCGGCGGCGGCCCCGCCGACGATAGACGACCCGGCGATCCTGGACGAGATCAGGGCGGTGCTGGGACGGTAGGGGAAGGTGGCTTGCCGCCTTCTCTCTCAGAGGGAGAGGGCGGCGGCAGCCATCCTCGGACCGTTGCGCCCCTCCGCTCGTTTCCAACCCGGGCGCATATCTTGTATGCCTCCTTCGTCAGAAGGGCACAGGTTTGCCGGAAGGGGACAGGGCATGAGCTACGTGGACGCCGTGCTGCAGAAGGACGAGACGGTGCTGCACCGGGGGCGGCTGCACTGGATTTTCTACTTCCGCGGCCTGCTGCTCCTGCTGCTGGCAGCCGTCCTGCTGCTGGCGCGCGTGCCGCAGGGGTGGCAGGTGGCGGCCAACTGGGTGGCGATCCTGGCGGCCGTGCTCAGTGTCCCGTTCCTGATCCATGCCTGGTACGACCAGTGGATCACCGAGATGGCGGTGACGAGCCGGCGGATTATTTACAAGCGCGGCCTGATCCGGCGGGTGACGGCAGAGATGAATCTGGACAAGGTCGAGAGCGTGAACGTCAGCCAAAGCATACTGGGACGCATCCTGGACTATGGCACGATAGACGTGCGCGGCACCGGGGGCGGGATCGAGGGGGTGCGGGGGATCGCGCAGCCGCTGGCGTTCCGCAGCGCCATCACAGCGCGGTAGCGGGCGGGGCAGGGCGCCAGGACCGGGACAGGCAGGGCGCATGGCGATCCACGTTGCGATGGCGCTGGCGCTGGCCGGCAGCCTGGGGCTGGCGGGACTGCTGCTGGCCTGGGCGGACCGGGTGGCGGGCGCGCGGCTGCTGGTGCTGTTTCTGCTGGGCATCTGCCTGTGGATTGTGGGCAACGAGTTGCCGTCCTGGGCGGGGCCGGCGTGGGACCGGGTGGGGCTGAGCCTGATGGCGGCGGCGCCCCTGGCGTCGGCGGTGTTCCTGCACTTCACGGTGGTGTTCTGCCGGGCAGGGTGGGCGGCGGGATGGGTGCGTCCGGGCTATGCCCTAGGCGGCGGGGCGATGCTGCTGGCGGTGCTGATCCGGCCCGGCGAGTACGAGCCGTTCGCCGGGCTGCGCTGGGTAGCGATGCCGAATTGGGTGGGCTGGACGGCCAGCACGGTCTGGGGCGGGCTGGCGGCAGCAGGGCAGGTGGTGCTGGCGCGGACATGGCTGCGCTCGGGTGGGCTGCCGCGCCGGCAGATCGAGGCGGTGTGCGCCTCCAGCGCCTTCGGGCTGGCGTGCATGACGGGATACGGGGCGGCGGCGCTGCGGCTGGATGTCTCGCCGTGGCCGCTGCTGGGGTTGCCGCTGTATCCGCTGATCCTGGTTTACGGAATCCTGCGCTACCGGGTGTTGGTGGCCAATGCCTGGGCGCGTCGGGCGGTGGCGTGGAGCCTGCTGGCGGCGCTGGCCGTCGGCATCGTCGCCCTTGTGCCGCTGCTGCCGCCCTTGGCCGACGGCCCTGCGGAGCGCTGGGTGTCCGGCGCGCTGGTCGCGGTCGCCTGCCTGGCGCTGGCCGGCCCGGCGCGGCGGCTGGCGGAGCGCCTGGTGTATCCCGGCGGCGCCCTGTCGGCGCGGGACGTGCAGGACTGGCGGGCGACGCTGTCCCGGGCGGAAACCCTGTCGGGGTTGGCGGAGGCGGCGTCCGTGCTGCTGAGCCGCCGGCTGGGCCTGCCGGTCGCGGTGTTGCTGGGCGACGCCCCCGCCCTGGACGGGCCTGGCGTGCCGGTGATGCGGTGCCGGGATGGGGTCGGGCGGAGGGCGGGCGGGGGATGGCGCATCGCGCTGGAAGGGTGGGACGCCGCGCCGCCGGGGCCTCGGCGGCTGGCGGAGCTGTTCGGGGAGGTGCTGGCAGAGGAGGCGGCCCGGCTGCAGCGGGCGCAGGCGCTGGCGGCGCGGGAGCGGGAGCGGCAGTTGCAGGCGCGGCTGGCGGAACTGGGGCAGTTGGCGGCGACGGTGGCGCATGACGTTCGCAATCCCCTCAACATCATCGGCATGGCCGCCGCGGGGGCACCGGCGGAGGTGCGGGCGGAAATACGCGAGCAGGTGGACCGCATCGCCCGGCTGTCCCGCGACCTGCTGGACTATGCCCGGCCCTGGGGGATCGAGGCCGCACCGTGCGACCTAGCCGCGTGCGTGCGGGCGGCGGCGCGGCATCATGCGGGGGTGGAGATCGGGCCAGGCCTGGACCGTGCCCTGCCGGTGCTGGCGGATGCGCGCCGGCTGGACCAGGCGCTGGGGAACGTGCTGGACAACGCCTGCGCCACCGGCGCCCGCGTGCGGGCGGAGGCCGAGGCGCGGGACGGCATGGCGCTGGTCCATGTGTGCGACGCCGGGCCGGGCGTGCCGGCGGACCTGCGGGACCGCCTGTTCCAGCCCTTCGTGTCGCGGAGCGCGGGAGGGACAGGGCTGGGGCTGGCCATCGTGGCGCGGATCATGGAGGCGCATGGCGGTGCCGCGCGGCTTGTGGAGCGCGCGGGGTGGAGCACCTGCGTCACGCTGAGCCTGCCGTTGGTGGACGAGGCAGGGCCGGTGCCCGCCGCGGTTGCCGCGGATGCCCAGGCATGAAGGGCGTGCTTCTTCCCCCTCTCCCTCCGGGAGAGGG
>CAXUHB010000020.1:8742-69010 GCA_964250755.1 uncultured Acetobacteraceae bacterium
GCGGATGCCCAGGCATGAAGGGCGTGCTTCTTCCCCCTCTCCCTCCGGGAGAGGGCCGGGGTGAGGGAAGGGCCACGCAGCGCAAGCCGTCCCATCTAGGCACGGCCCTTCGTAGGGATGGTTCCATGCTTGCGGCCTCCCTCACCCCGGCCCTCTCCCGGAGGGAGAGGGAGCAGGACGCAGATCGTTGGCTGGAACGCATGTGACGGCGGACGCCGTGCCCACCCGCGTCCTGCTGGTGGACGACGAACCTGCCTTCCAGCGCCTGGGCGGCGCCTGGCTGCGCGGGCAGGGGCACGAGGTTCAGGTGGCCGGCGACGGCGACGAGGCCGCCGCGCGCTTTGCCGCCTTTGCCCCCGATGTCGTGCTGCTGGACCTGGCGATGCCGCCGCGGTTCGACCCGGCGGCCGGGCTGGAATTGGTGCCGCGCTTCGCCCCCGTGCCCGTCGTCGTGCTGACCGGCCACGCCGACCACACCCTTGCCTTGCGCGCGGCAGAGCTGGGCGCATGGGACTTCCTGGCCAAGCCGGTCGAGCCGGAGATGCTGGGCTTCGTCGTCGCCCGCGCCGCCCGCAAGGCCCGTCTGGACCGGGAGTTGCGCGACCTGCGCCAGGGGGCCGCGCCCGACGACCTCGGCATGGCCGGGCGTGCCCCGGCGATGGAGCGGCTGCGGGCGATGGTGCGGCGGCTTGGCCCGACGGGGGTGCCGGTGGTCGTGCTGGGTCCGACGGGAACGGGGAAGGAGTTGGTGGCGCGGGCGCTCCATGCGTGCAGCGCGCGGGCCGCCGGGCCGTTCGTCGCCGTGCATTGCGGGGCGCTGGCGGCGGAGTTGCTGGAGAGCGAGCTGTTCGGCCACCTGAAGGGCGCCTTCACGGGCGCGCACCGGGACCAGCCCGGCCTGGTGGAGACGGCGCACCGGGGTACCCTGTTTCTGGACGAGGTGGGGGAGATGCCGCCCTCCCTGCAAGTGAAGCTGCTGCGGTTCCTGCAAGAAGGGACGTTCCTGCCCGTGGGCGGGCGGGTGCCGAAGCGGGCGGAGGCCCGGGTGGTGGCGGCGACGCACCGGGATCTGGAGGCGATGGTGGCGGCGGGGGCATTCCGGGAGGACCTGTTCTACCGGCTGCGCGGGGTCGTGCTGCGGACGCCGGCCCTGCAGGAGCGGCGGGAGGACGTGCCGCTGCTGGCCGCGCGCTTCCTGCGCCGGGCCGCGGCCCATGCGGTGTTCTCGCCGGATGGGCTGGGGTGGCTGGCAGGGCGGGAGTGGCCCGGCAACGTGCGGGAACTGCGGGCGACGGTGGAGGCCGCGGCGGCGCTGGCGGAGCCGGGGGCGGCGGTGGTGGACGCGGCGCTGCTGCGCTTTGCGGCAGGGGAGGCGGACGCGGAAGAGGATGAGGAGGGTGCGCCGGCTGGCGGCGCGGCGGGGAGCCTGGATGCGGCGATTGCCGAGCTGGAGATGCGGATGCTGCGGGATGCCCTGGCGGCGAGCGGGGGCAACCAGAGCGAGGCCGCGCGGCGGCTGGGGGTGTCCCGGGTGGGGCTGGGCAAGAAGCTGGCGCGGCTGGGGCTGCGGCAGGGCGGCGGCGCGATGGAGAGAGGCGGATGATCGAGTTCCTGGACCCGCCGGCCCCGGGGTCGGGCCGCCCGTTCAGCCGGGCCACGCGGGCGGGCGGGCTGGTGTTCGTGTCGGGGTCCAGCGCGCCGCATGATCCCGCCCGCGGGGTGCTGCGGGGCGGGACGGCGGCGGAGGAGGTTCGCAACGCCCTGGCCTGCATCGCGTCCGTGCTGGAGGAGGCCGGAAGCAGCCTGGGGCGGGTGGTGCAGGTCACGATGCTGATCGGCGACCCCGCGGACTACGCCGAGTGCAACACGGAGTATGTGCGGCATTTCCCGGGCGGGTTGCCGGCGCGGCACACGGCGCGGTTCGGGGTGCCGACGGAGGCCCGGGTGGCATTCGCGTGCATTGCATTGGCAGGGGCGTAGCGGCGGCAGGCTGGGGCGCCGGTGATGCTTCCCGCGTGCCTGGAAGGTGCGTCCGGCGGCACGGGTCGTGCTCGGCTCCGCAGTCAAAGCCTCCTCATCCCACTCCTCTCCCGGCGGGAGAGGGACTGGCGTGCGCCTGTTGCTGGCGTTGGCACATGGCGAGGGCCGGGTGTATCCAAAGTATGCAGGGTGGCGGACCCTGGCCTGAAATAATATATCGGGAACAATAGTTTAGCAGACTTCATCCTTCCGGCACAGCCTTCGCTCCTGGATTGGCATCACAGCGGCAGGGGCCGGGGCGATGTTCGACGGGTTGGGCAGGGATGAGGCGGCGTCGGACGTGATGTTTCCGGACGTCATGTTGCCGGACTTGGCGGCGCATGTGGGGCCGGCGGGATGGGCGCGGCTGGCGCCGGCGGTGCGGTGGCGGTTCGGGGCGGGGCAGGCGGGCCGGGCACGGACCTACCATGGCGCGATGGACGTCTGGCGGTCGCCGGTTGGGCTGGCGTTCGCGCTAGTGGGGCGGCTGTTCGGCGGGCCGCTGCCGGTGCGGCAGGGACGTGCGGTGCCAGCCGAGGTGCGGGTCCGCCCAGCCGGGGACGGCATGGTGTGGGACCGGCGCCTCCGCTTCTCGGCAGCGCATGTCGAGCGCGTGTCGTCCACCAAGCAGGACGGGCCGGCCGGGCTGGTGGAGCGGACTGGCGCGGGGCTGGCCATGGAGCTGGACGTACTGGAGCAGGGCGGCGCGCTGGTGTTCCGCAGCCGGCGCTACCTGCTGCAGCTCGGGCGCTGGCGCATTCCGATCCCCGCGCTGCTGACGCCCGGCACGTGCGAGGTCCGGCACGTGGACGCCGGCCCCGGACGCTTCCGCTTCACGCTGACCGCCATCCATCCCGTCTGGGGCGCGACCTTCCGCCAGGACGGCCTGTTCCACGACCCCGGTTATAGCCCCAACCCTCAAAGCACTGAGAGGAGCGTCCCATGCTGAACGCCGCGTTCGCCATCCTGTCCATCCAGGCCGTGATGGGCGCCTTCGACAACTTCTGGCATCACGAGTTGGAGGCGAAACTGCCGTCAACCGTGTCCGCCCGCTACGAGCTGCTGCTCCATGCCGCACGGGAGGGCATCTATGCCGCGTTGTTCGCCGGGCTGGCGTGGGCGGAGTGGCGGGGGCTGTGGGCCTGGGGCCTGGCCGCGCTGCTGCTGGTGGAGATCGTCATCACGCTGGCCGACTTCATCGAGGAGGACCTGACCCGGCGCCTGCCGCCGCTGGAGCGGGTGCTGCATACCCTGCTGGCCCTGTCCTATGGGGCGTTCGCGGCGCTGCTGGCGCCGGTTGCGGCGGGATGGGCCGCAGTGCCGACCGCGGTCGTGCCGGTCAGCTACGGCTGGGTGTCCTGGCTGCTGACGCTGTATGCCGTGGGCGTCGGCGGGTGGAGCCTGCGGAACGCCGCCGCTGTCGTGCGGCTGTTCCGGTTGTCCCGGGCGGCGGCGCCTTCGTCGGTGCCGGGGCAGGGGCCAGCGGTGCTGGTGACGGGCGGGACGGGCTTCATCGGGCAGGCGCTGGTGCGGCGGCTGAGGGCCGAGGGGCGCCGCGTCATCGTCTGGTCGCGCGATGCCCGGCGGGCGCGGGTGCTGCTCGGCCCCGGGGTGCAGGTGGTCGAGCGGCTGGAGGATCTGCTGCCGGAAGCCCGGCTGGCGGCGGTGGTGAA
This sequence comes from uncultured Acetobacteraceae bacterium, assembly GCA_964250755.1. Taxonomy (GTDB): domain Bacteria; phylum Pseudomonadota; class Alphaproteobacteria; order Acetobacterales; family Acetobacteraceae; genus DASWOJ01. The sequence goes on from CAXUHB010000020.1 coordinate 12,435, forward strand.
CCTGGCCGGTGCGCCGGTGGCGGGCGGACCATGGACGCGGGCACGGCGGCGGCTGCTGAGGGAGAGCCGGGTCGGGACGACTCAGGCCGTCCTGGACCTGATGGCGCGGCTGGAGCACAGGCCTGCGGTTCTGGTCTCGGCCTCCGCCGTCGGGCTGTATGGGGCGCGTGGGGCGGATGAGGTGCTGGACGAGGAGGCGTGCGGGCGGCCCGGGGAGTTCCAGTCCGACCTGTGCCGGGCCTGGGAGATGAAGGCGGCACGGGCCGAGGGGTGGGGGGTGCGGGTGGTGACGCTGCGCTTCGGGATCGTGCTGGGGCGGGACGGCGGGCTGTTCCCGGTGCTGGACCGGGCGGCGCGGCTGGGATTGGGCGCGGTGCTGGGGGATGGGAGGCAGGTGGCGCCGTGGGTCCACCTGGACGACGCGGTGGGACTGATCCTGCACGCAATCCGGGACGGGCGGATGCGGGGGCCGGTGAACGCGGTTGCGCCGGAGTGCCTGGCCCAGGCGGGGTTCGTGCAGGCGTTGGCGGAGCGGCACGGGCGGCGGGTGCGGCTGCGGGTGCCGGCGGGGGCGCTGCGGGCCGGGCTGGGAGAGATGGCAGAGCTGTTCCTGTCCGGACAGCGCGCAGCGCCGACGCGGGCGCTGGCGTCGGGGTATGCGTTCGCGGCACCGACGCTCGGGGCAGCGCTGGATAGGCTGGTAGAAGTGCCAGGTGGGGTGCGGGTGGGTTCGGTGGAGGCGAGGCATATCGCCGTTGCCGAAACAGGTCAGCCGCACACCGTATGAGCGGTCCTTTCCCCCCTCTCCCTCCGGGAGAGGAAGCAGGGTGCCGGTTGGCTGCCGCACCTCGTGCCTCCTACAATCCCGCCATGCCCCTCTCCGATTCCAGCCTGCCCTTCATCGCCCTGGTGTTCCTGTTGGCGGGGTTCGTGAAGGGCATGGTGGGGTTGGGATTGCCGATTGTAGGAGTGGGTTTGCTCAGCCTGGTGATGACGCCGCAGCAGGCGTCGGCGCTGCTTGTGGTTCCGTCCATGGTGACCAACCTGTGGCAGTTGCTGGCCGGTCCCGGCGTGGGCGCGCTGGTACGGCGGCTGTGGCCGATGATGGCGGGGGTGTGCGCCGGCACCGGCGCGGGGCTGTGGGGGCTGGGGCGGTTGGGCTGGCTGACGCCGGCTGCCGCAACGCGGGCGGAGGGAGCGCTGGGCGTGGCGCTGGTGCTGTATGCCGCACTGGGGCTGCTGCGGGTGCAGATGCCGGCACCGGGCCGGGCGGAGTGGTGGGCCGGGCCGGCCGTGGGCGCGCTGACTGGCGCCGTGTCGTCGCTGACGGGCGTATTCGCGGTGCCCGCGGTGCCCTACCTGGCGTCGCTCGGGCTGGACAAGGACCATCTGATACAGGCGCTCGGCCTGTCCTTCACGGTGTCCACGGCGGCGCTGGCGGCGGGGCTGGCCGCGGGCGGGATGTTTGCGCCGGATGCTGCAGGGATGTCCCTGCTGGCGTTGCTGCCGGCGGTGGCGGGGCTGCTGGCGGGGGGCTGGCTGCGCGGGCGGGTGCGGCCGGATGCCTTCCGGCTGTGCTTCCTGCTGGGCGTGGCCACCCTGGGCCTGCACCTGGCGGTGCGCGGCCTGGCGTGACAGTCTCCGCCTTCTGCATGGGAGGGTCGGGAATGACCGAGCTTTGGCGCCTGTCCGCAACCGGGCTGGCCGCCCGCGTCCGGAGGCGGGAGGTGTCCGCGCGGGAAGCGGCGCAGGCGGCGCTGGACCGGCTGGATGCGGTCAACCCGGCGCTCAACGCCGTCGTGGAGCACCGTCCGGCGGAGGTGCTGGCCGCGGCGGACGCGGTGGACGCCGCCATCGCCCGCGGGGAAGACCCGGGCGTGCTGGCCGGGGTGCCCGTGACGGTCAAGGTCAACCTGGACCAGGCTGGCTACGCCACCACCAACGGGCTGCGGCTGCAGCGGGATCTGATTGCGCGGCAGGACAGCCCGGTGGTGGACAACCTGCGCAAGGCCGGGGCGGTGATCCTGGGGCGGACGAACGCGCCGGCGTTCTCGATGCGCTGGTTCACCAGCGGGGGGGTGCATGGGCGGACGCGGAACCCGCGCAATCCGGCGCTGACGCCTGGCGGGTCGTCCGGCGGGGCGGCATCGGCGCTGGCGGCGGGGATCGGACACCTGGCGCATGGGACCGACATCGGCGGCAGCATCCGTTACCCGGCCTATGCCTGCGGCGTGCATGGCCTGCGGCCGACGCTGGGGCGGGTGGCCGCCTGGAACGCCAGCGCGCCCGACCGCGGCATCGGCCCACAACTGATGGCGGTATCCGGCCCCATTGCGCGCACGGTGGCCGACCTGCGCGCGGGCTTGCAGGCGATGGCCGCCCCCGACCTGCGCGACCCCTGGTGGGTGCCTGCGCCCCTGGACGGCCCGCCCGTGCCGTGCCGCGCCGCCCTATGCCTGCACCCGGGCGGGCTGGCCGTGGCGCCAGAGGTCGAGACGGCGCTGCGGGACGCCGCCCGGCGGCTGGAGGCGGCGGGCTGGACCGTGGAGCACCTGGACGACACGCCGCCGCTGCATGAGTGCGCGGAGCTGAACATGCAGCTTTGGCTAGGCGACGGGTTCGCGGGCATGGCGGCGCGGGCGGCGGAGGAGGGTGACCCGGCCGCCATCGCCATCCTGGAGCATCACCGCGCCGGGGCCGAGGCGCTGGCGGCGGATGCGATCCCGCGCGCCCTGGTGCGGCGGGCTGGGCTGGTGCGGGAGTGGTCGGCGTTCCTGGAGCGGCATCCCGTGCTGCTGCTGCCGGTGTCGGCGGAGCTGCCGTTTCCGGACGACCTGGACCAGCAGGGGCCTGCGGCGATGGCGCGGGTGTGGGCGGCGCAACTGACGCAGACGGCGCTGCCGCTGCTGGGGTTGCCGGGTCTGAGCGTGGCGATGGGGATGGCAGGGGATGCGCCGGTGGGGGTGCAGTTGATCGCCGGGCGCTACCGGGAGGACCTGCTGCTGCGGGCGGGGGAGGCGATCGAAGCCGGGGGCGTGCCGGCGATGCCGGTTGATCCCGTGGCGGGATAACGCCAGTCCGGCATGGGGGCTGTCAGGGTCTCCCCGCCGCCCCGCCCGCGTCCAGCAACGCCGCGAAGGCGCGGTCCAGCCGGGCGTCCGCCTCCGCCTGCGCCGCCCGGCGTTCTGCCAGCCAGGCGTCGTCCACCGCCAGCGCCGCCTTGGCGCCGGCCAGCATCCGGGCCAGCTCCGCCGGCTGCGGGCCGCCGGCACCTTTCGCGGAGTCCACCATGTTGCGGGCGCCCAGCACGGCATGGAACCGGGCTTCACCCAGTGGGAGGGTGGCCGCGGCCTGGCCCGTCGCCTCCGCGGCCCGCGCATAGATGCGTTGCGCCTCGGCATAGGGCACGGTGGACGGCGTGGCCCCGTGCGCGCGGCCCCAGGTCACGAGATCAGATGCGAAGTGGTGGCCCAGGCGGAACGGCACGTCCGCCTCCCGCTGCAGGGTGTCGGCCAGCTCCGTCGTGGTTGACCAGTCGGCGTCCACCTCCGCCGCCGCCCGGGCTTCATCCAGCACCAGGCCGCCCAGAACGTCGGACAGGCGCTGCGCCGTCCCTGTCGCGGCGGCGACGGCCGCCTCCGCGCCTTCGCGCTTGTAGTCCGGCATCCCTGGAGCGACGTTGTGGGACTCGATCAGGTAGGCGACCGTCAGGCCCAGCGCCGTGCTGGCCTGCAGGCGCAGCACGTTCAGGCCGTAGGGGTTGCGCTTCTGCGGCATGATGCTGCTGGGGCCGGTCAGGCGCCCCTCCTGCAGCATCATCCAGGGATGCGGCTGGGCGTACTGCGCGTGAACGTCTTGGGCGAACTGCCCGGCGGCCTCCGCGAACAGACTGCAGGCCATCGCCATCTCCGCCTCCGTGTCGAAAGGCGCGAGCTGGCTGGCGTCGTAGCTGTTCTCCGCCACGTCCGCAAAGCCCAGCAGGCCCGCCAGCCGCGCCCGGTCCACCGGGAAACTGGAGGTGCCCAGCGCCGCCGACCCCAGCGGCGACTGGTCCAGCCGCGCCCAAGCCTGCCGCACCCGCTCCGCCGTGCGGGCGAAGGCGGCGGCGTAGGCCAGCATGACGTGGCCGAAGGTGGTGGGCTGCGCCTGCACCCCGTTGGTGTAGGCGGGGATGATCGCGTCCCGGTGCCGCTCCGCCAGGGCCAGCGCGTCGGCGCGGGCGGCGTTCAGCGCGGCCAGGAACTCCAATGCCTGCTCGCGCATCATCTCGCGCCGCGTCGTCGCCAGGATGTCCTGCCGGCTGCGGCCCGAGTGCATCCGCGTCGCATCCGGCCCGGCGCGGGCGGTCAGCAGCGGCTCCAGTTGCAGGTAGTCCGCCGGGCGCTTGCCGCCGGGTGCGTCGCCATCGGCGATCACGCCCTGGACCGCCGCGGCGATGGGCGCGGCCAGGGTACGGGGGACGATGCCCTGCTCCACCGTCATCACCAAGGATGCCTTGTTGAACCGACCCAGCCAGTGGAAGGCGTCGTGCTCCGCGGCCTCCGCTGGGTTGCCGCACAGGCCCGCCAGCAGGGCCGCCGCCAGCCGGGGCGCGCGCACGGCTAGGTGGCCCGGCGGCGCAAGGCCGCCAGCCCCAGCAGGCCCGCTGCCACCAGGGCGCCCGTTGCGGGTTCCGGCACCGTGGCCGCCGCCTCGGCCTGCAGGGCCACGGCAACAGACGGGTTGATGCCCAGCGCCGCCGCGGCTTGCTCCGCGCCGCCGAACGCCTGCGCGTTGGTGCCGGTGATGGTGTCGAACAGCACGAGCGCGTTCAGGTAGGCTCCGTAAGCGCTGGGGTGGTAGCCGATGGGCGTGGTGCAGCAGGCGGCGGTCACGTCGGAGTCCCATAAGTCCACCTGCCCTGCCGGCTCGGTGGCAAGGTAGGGGTTGCGCTGGGCCACGCCGTCCTGGATGGCTCTGATCCAGGCGTCCCCGGCGTAGGCGACCCCGGTGATCCCCGCATTCTGCGCGGCCACTCCGGCATAGGCGTTGTGGATGTCGGCCGCGAGCGTCTCGATGGGTGCGCCGACGTAGGGCTGGTTCAGGCCGCCGGTGCTGGTTCCCTGGATGAGCGGGCTGGCATAGACGTAGGACGCGAGCGGCTGGGTTTCGTAGAGGTATATGCCTGCAGCCGGCTTGCCCGCGGCGCTGTCGGCCTGCCTTATCCTGCTGACCAGCGTGTTGGCGCCGCTGACGAAGTTGGCATAGTTGCCGCGGGTGGCGTTGCCCAGGCCGTTCGGGTTCGGCAGCGGCGTGAAGCTCTGCTCCTGCAGCACCACCTTGTCGTAGGGCAGGCCAGTCAGCGGGTTGGTCTGGATGGCGGGCAGGCGGGCGGCGGCGGTTGCGCCCATCAACGTCGCGCTGCTCACGGCGTCAATCGAGACGTTGTAGCTCAGCCCCGCTTCCTGCGTCAGCTTCAGGAAGATGCCGGGGATGCCGCCGAACGGCCCGCTCTCAAAGGTGCCTTGCGCGGGCGGGGTGGTCTCTGCGGACGAGCAGGTGGCGAGGGTCAGGCAGTTCACGTCGTGGACATTTCCCGTACCAGTGCCAAAGCCGCTCATGTAGGTGCGAACCGGGTCATACTTGCCGTGGGTGAAGCTGTTGCCAAGGAACAGGATGTCGGTCGGCGCGGCGCCGGCTGCGGCGGGCAGGAGCAGGGCTGCGGCGAATGCCGCAGCGCGGGCATGGCAGCGCATGGCGCGGCGATGCACGGCGCGGCGGAGGAGGCCGCAATGAAGCGTGGCGTGGCGTGGCATGGGCGGTTCCTCGATGTTCTTGGAACCACCGAAGCACGCCCGGACTGAGACGTAAAATATCTCGACACACCTCAAATCATATGTTTTGCATATGATGATGGAGCTGCGCCACCTGCGATATTTCTGCGCCATCGCCGAGGAGCAGCACATCACCCGTGCCGCCGCCCGGCTGGGGATGCAGCAGCCGCCCCTGAGCCAGCAGCTACGCCTGCTGGAGGCGGAGGTTGGGGTTCCCTTGTTCCATCGCACCCCGCGCGGGGTTGCCTTGACCGAGGCGGGGCAGGCGTTCCTGCCGGAAGCGCGGGCGGCGCTTGCCGCTGCCGGCCAGGCCGGCCAGGCGGCGCGGCGGGCGGCTGCGGGCCAGTCGGGCGTGCTGCGGATCGGCTTCGTCACGTCCGCCGCGCTGCACCCGGCGGTGCCGCGGCTGCTCCGGACGTTCTCAGGCGAGAATCCGGCAGTTGCGCTGACCGTCACAGAGGGGAACGCCGCCGAGGTGATGGAGCAGGTCGTGGCTGGGGCGTTGGATGCTGGGCTGCTGCGCCAGCCGGTCGCCTCGGCGGATGGCTGCACCCTGACGGAACTGCTGCGCGAGCCTGCGTTGCTGGCGCTGCCCAGCGGCCACCCGGCCCTGGGCGGGACCGGCGCGTGCGGGCCGTCCATCCCCTTGCGCGCGTTGGCGGGGGAGCGGTTCATCCTGGTGCAGCGCGGCCCGGCGCCAGGCCTGTATGCCGACTTGCTGACGGCCTGCCGCCGCGCCGGGTTCGAGCCGGAGGCGGTGCAGCGGGTGCCGCGGATGCTGACGAACCTGAACCTGGTGGCGGCCGGCGTGGGGGTGTCGGCGGTCCCGGCTTCGATGCGCGGAATACATCCGGGCCAGGTCGCCTACCGCGCCATTGCAGACCGGCCGGGGCTGGATGCGCCGCTGAACCTGCTGCACCGGGCGGACCCGCCGCCGGTCGTGCGGCGGTTTGCGGCGTTGGCGGTCAGGTCGGCTGGAGCCGGGACGGCAGAGCCAGGGGAGAGGTCAACCGACGCCCGCAGCTTCATGTTTTGACCGGTCCCACATTCACCGCGCGCCTTGACGAGCGCGGGCCAGACTGGTCGGGGCAAAGGCTACAGGTCTGAGGCGGGCGTGCCCGTCTTTCAGATCGGCCAGGCCAGCAAGCAAGTTGCGGGACATGTGCATAACCCGGACGATGCCAGGGGGACTCCGTCCGGGCGTATAGATCAGCAGCCAGGGAAAGCTGGTCAGAGACCACGCCCTCTGTCGCTCTCAATAATATCACGGCGCATCCGTCCAGCACCTGGTTTGGAAACGATCAGAAATACCGCCTGCTTGGACGCGGTGTTGAGCCGGGCTGCCGCATACGTGTCATTCCTTGCGGTCCAGTCCACCATTTCCACTACCACCGCAGCGAGGGCCACTCTGGTGATGGTTGCCGGGCGCTCCAGTTTTGCGCCGTTCAGCCGCATCCATGATGGCGGCGGCCTCCGCCATGACCTCTTCGAGAATGGAAGACGCCGTCCTAATCGCTTTCAGCTCCCGCCTTTTCAAGAAATGCCATAAACGCGGCCCGTTCAGCCTCAGCTTGCCGCAGCACACCGAACGCCACCCGTGCAACGTCATCGAGGGTGCGGCAGCGCCGCCGTGCTACGGCATCGGCCGCAAAGCGTTCCAGGTCAGGCAGCAGGGTCAGGACGTTCGTGCGAGGCGTCCCAGCGCCCGGAGCATCACCCCGGGAGGCACAAAGCCGGAACTAATGCCCCAGCGCCTGCACGATCTCGTCCGTCATCTTCTTGGCGTCCGCGAACAGCATCATCGTGTTGGGGCGGAAGAACAGCTCGTTCTCCACCCCCGCATAGCCCGACGCCATGCTGCGCTTGATGAACAGGACGGTCTTGGCCTTCTCCACGTCCAGGATCGGCATCCCGTAGATCGTGCTCTTGGGGTCGGTCTTGGCCGCCGGGTTGGTCACGTCGTTCGCGCCGATCACGTAAACCACGTCGGCGGTGCTGAACTCGCTGTTGATCTGCTCCAGTTCGAACACGTCCTCATACGGCACGTTGGCCTCGGCCAGCAGCACGTTCATGTGGCCGGGCATCCGGCCCGCGACGGGGTGGATGGCATACTTCACCTCCACACCCTCCTTCTTGAGGGTGTCCGCCATCTCCCGCAGGGAGTGCTGCGCCTGCGCCACCGCCATGCCGTAGCCTGGCACGATGATGACCTTGCTGGCGTTCTTCATGATGAACGCGGCGTCGTCGGCGTTGCCGGAGCGGACCGAGCGCTGCTCGCCCCCGCCTGCAACAGCCGCGGCAGCGCCGCCACTGTCCGTGCCCCAGCCGCCCAGCAGCACGTTCAGGATGCTGCGGTTCATGCCCTTGCACATGATGTAGGACAGGATCGCGCCCGACGCGCCCACCAGCGCGCCGGTGATGATGAGCGCCAGGTTCTGGATCGTGAAGCCGATGCCGCACGCCGCCCAGCCGGAGTAGCTGTTCAGCATGGACACCACCACCGGCATGTCCGCGCCGCCGATGGGTATGATGATGAGGAAGCCCAGGCCCAGCGCCAGCAGCGCCGTCAGCCAGAACACGGCCTGGCTGCCCGTCATGACGAACACGGCGATCAGCACCAGCAGCAGCACGCCCAGCGCGGCGTTGAGCTGGTGCTGCCGCGCGAACAGGATCGGCGCACCCTTCATGCGTCCGTCCAGCTTGGCAAAGGCGATCAGCGAGCCGGAGAAGGTAATGGCGCCGATGGCCAGGCCCAGCGACATCTCGATCAGCGACTGCCGGTGTATGGCGCCGGGCACGCCGATGCCGAAGGCGGCCGGGGCGTTCAGCGCTGCCGCGGCCACGAACACCGCGGACAGGCCGACCAGGGAGTGGAAGGCGGCCACAAGCTGCGGCAGCGCCGTCATCTGGATGCGCCGGGCCACCAGCACGCCGGCGCTGCCGCCGATGGCGATGGCGACCAGGATCAGCAGGAAGCCGATGCCGGACATGCCGCGCTGCAGCAGGGTGGCGCCGACGGCGATGGCCATGCCGGCCATGCCGAGCTGGTTGCCGACGCGGGCCGTGCGGGGGCCGGACAGGCCGCGCAGGGCCAGGATGAACAGGACGGAGGCGACGAGGTACGCGAAGGCGGTCAGGGAGGCGCTCATGCTACTTGGTGGCTCCCTGGGCGCTTGCGCCCTTGACGATGACGGGCTTCTTCCCCTGGAACATCGCCAGCATCCGCTGCGTGACGGTGAAGCCGCCGAAGATGTTCACGCTGGCCAGCATCACCGCCAGGAACCCGAAGAACCGCGCCGCCAGGCTGTCGGACAAGCCCACCGCCAGCATGGCGCCCACGACGATGACGGAGCTGATGGCGTTGGTCACGCCCATCAGGGGCGAGTGCAGCGCCGGCGTCACGTTCCACACGACGTAGTAGCCGACGAAGCAGGCCATCAGGAAGATCGCCAGCAGGAACATGAAGGGTTCCACGGCGGTCGCCGACGGCTCGATCACGGCGACCACGTTGGTGCCGTAGGCGGCAAGCTGGTTCGCCAGGTCGGCCGCAGCCTCGGCGATCCGCGCGGCCTGGTCCGCGAAGGGATTGGGGTTCATCGGCGGAAAGCTCCTAAGCCGCGTGGGCCGGCTGGAATTGCGGATGCACGACCTGGCCGCCGCGGGTCAGCATGACGCCCTGGATGATGTCGTCCGTCTCGGGCAAGGCGGGCTTGCCGGCTGCCTTGTCCCAGAACGCCACCAGGAACGTCAGCAGGTTGCGGGCATAAAGCGTGCTGGCGGCCACCGGGATGCGGCTGGGCCAGTTGCGGTAGCCCAGGACCTTCACGCCGTTGGCGGTCACGGCCATCTCGCCGGGCACGGTGGCGGCGCAGTTGCCGCCGGCCTCCGCAGCCAGGTCCACAACCACGCTGCCGCTGCGCATGGCGTCCACCATCGGCTGGGTGATGATGACGGGCGCCTTTCGGCCCATCACCAGCGCGGTGCAGATCACCATGTCGTTCTTGGCGACGGTGGTGGCCATCAGCTCCGCCTGCTTCTGGCGGAAGGCGTCGGTCATCTCCTTGGCGTAGGCGCCGGTCTGCGCTGCGGTCTCCGCATCCTCGACGCCCACGTAGGTGGCGCCCAGGGACTTGATCTCCTCCTTGGCGGCCGGGCGCACGTCGGTGGCGGACACGATGGCGCCCAGGCGGCGGGCGGTGGCGATGGCTTGCAGCCCGGCCACGCCCGCGCCCACCACGAACACGCGCGCCGGCGGCACGGTGCCTGCGGCGGTCATCATCATCGGGAAGCCGCGGTCGAACGCGCCGGCCCCCTCGATCACCGCGCGGTAGCCGGCCAGGTTGGCCTGGCTGCTGAGCACGTCCATGCCCTGCGCCCGGGTGGTGCGCGGCAGCAGCTCCATGGCGGCGGCGTCTATGCCGGCGGCGGCGAGGGCCGGGACGATGCCGGGGTTGGCGAAGGCGTTGCTGATGCACACCAGCAGCGCCCCGCGCGGGATATGGCCCAGCACGTCCCCTGCCGGCACCTGCACCGCGAACACGATGTCCGCCCCGGCCAGCGCCGCCCCGGCGTCCCCGGCGATCTCCGCGCCGGCCGCCTGGAAGTCGGCGTCGGACAGGGAGCTTGCGGCGCCCGCCCCGGACTCGATTGCAACGGTCAGGCCCATGCCGACCAGCTTCTTCACCGTGTCGGGCGAGGCCGCCACACGGGTTTCCATGGCCGCCCGTTCCTTGAGCACCGCGAGGCGCATACGTTCCCATCCCCTGCCGCTTCGGGCGGCAAGATGCGCTGACGGGATGCGGGGGCGCAAGTGGGGGCGGGCCGAGGCGTGGACGGACAGCCCTGCGGCGGGCCTCGCCGCGGCGGCAGCGAGGACCCCCTTATCCCATCCCTCTCCCTAGGGAGGGAGATGGGAGCGTCTCCTTCACGTCCAGCCACGCCGTCACGACCATGTGGGGCAGCGTCAGGGCGGCGATGACGCGGAACATCGGGGCGAGCACGTCGGCCGCCGTGTCCCGGGCCAGCCAGGCCAGGGCGCCGAGGCCCAGGGCGCAGGCGGCGGCGGCGGGGACCATCGTGAGCGCCAGCCATCCCGCGGCGGCGCGGGGCGGGCCGCCCCGCCAGGCGGCCAGGCGCAGCACATGGCGGATGGCGTGGCCGGCGCCGAAGTAGATGCCGAAGGCCAGCAGCGGCGGCAGCAGGGCGAAGCCTGCGGCCATCGCCAGGCGCTCGGCCACGCCGCGGCGCTCGCGCCAGGCAACCAGCGCCACCCAGGCGAAGGCGGCGGCCCAGGGGGGCAGGAGCCAGGCCGAGGCCGCCAGCGCGTCCGCCATGGCCGGCGCGGGCACGCCGGCCAGCGCCGCCAGCACGGGGGCGGCATCCGCCGGGTGCAGCGCCATCGGCAGCAGCACGGGTAGCGCGCCGTAGGCGGGGACGGAGACCCAGGGGGGCAAGCGGGCCGGGGCCAGGCCGTCCTCCACGTCGCCCAGGCCGAAATGCAGCACGGATGCCGCCAGGAAGCCGGCCAGGGTCGCAGCCGGGGCAGCGGCCCAGGCCAGCAGCACCAGGCCGGCCAGCGCCAGGTAGCCCGCGCCGAAGGGCGCCCACCACCAGCGCCCCAGCCGGGGGCGCAGCACGGGCCGGGCGACCAGGTGGTCGAACGCCCCGTGCGGGAAGCCCACCAGCACCACCCCCGTGAGCAGCACGCCCAACTGGGCCGCCGGGCCGAACGGCACGCCGGCCAGCGCGGCGGCGCAGAAGCCGGCCATCACGGCGGCGGTCCAGCCGGATTGGACCCGCAGCGCCCTGGCCAGGCCGGGATGCGCGGCCACCTGCCTAGCCCGCCGCCGCGGGGCGGGGCGGGGCGATGCCGCCCGCGGCCAGGCGCAGGGCCGCGCCGGTGGTGGGCAGGAAGGGGATCGCCGCCGCCACCGCTGCCAGGTCCAGCGGCCCGGCGGCGTCGTTCATGAAGCGCACCAGCGCCGCCGGGGGGCAGCGGGCGAACAGGGTCGTGAAGACGTGCGGCGCCAGGTCGGGCCGGCGCTCCAGCAGGTGCAGCAGCACCCGGTCCATCATGCGTATCGCGCCGGGGCGCGGCCGGGCCGGGCTGGGAATGCGCCCGGCGTCCAGGTCGGCCACGATGGCGTCGCAGCGCGCCTGGATGGCGGTGAAGGCGTAGCCGGTGCTGGGCCGCGTGGCGCCGCCCGCGGTGCCCAGCGGCAGCAGCCGCCGGCCGGCGCGGGGCTGGAACCGGGGGTCCATCGGCAGGGCACCCTCTTCCTCATACAGCACCTCGCAGCGGTCCACGCCGTAGCGGGCCGCCATGTAAGCGCGCAGGGCGGCGCGGTGGTCCGGCGGCTGGAAGCCGGCAGGGCTGAACCAGGTGTCCTCGATCAGCGCCTGGGTGGGGCTGGTGGGCAGGACGTAGGTGAAGTGCGCGGCCCCGGCGGCCCCGCCCGGCGAGGGGCAGCGGAAGTCCATCAGCGTCGCCACGCCGGGGTCGAAGACGGGGCGGTCCGTCCGCACCTCCTGCCCCAGGAAGCCCTGCGTCAGCCCGTGCCGGCCGATGCCCGGCGGGGGCCGCGTGTCGAAGGCGAAGCCGGCGCGCACCGCCCCGTCCGGCAGGCGGATCGTCGCCGCGTCCTCCCCGTCCTGGGCGTCGGCGTGGACGCCCTGCCGCAGCTCGATGTGCGGCGCGGCGCGGATGCGGCTGAGCGCGACGCGGTAGAGGGCGTCGGCGGCGATGCTCTCGTAGCGCAGGCCCGGGACCGACAGCACGGCGCTGCGCGCGTCCGAGGCGACGGCCCAGCGGTCCCAGGAGCCTGTCACAGCCGCCGCAAAGGGATGCGGGCGCAAGGTCCAGCCAGACCAGGTGCGGTCCCGCCGGTAGTGCGTCCGCGGCTCCACCACCAGCACGCGTAATCCGGCGAAGCGCGGCGCGGCCAGGCGGACGGCCAGGCTCAGCCCAGCCAAGCCTGCGCCCAGGATGGCGATGTCGTAGTCGGGCCGGGCGGTCATGCGCGTGCGGCGCCAGGCGCGGCATCGGCGCGGGATGGGCCGGGTTCGGCGGGCGCGGGACGCAGCTGCGCCATCGTGCGCTCCATTCGGGACATGGCCAGGGACGTTGCGGGTTCGGGCGGCATCGCCCTTCACCGGGGGCGGAACGGCGTCCAGGGCGACGAAAGCAGCCCTGCCGCGCCGGTGCAAGTCCGCGGCATGAGGACGCCGCCCCGACGCAACCATTCGGCGCTGCGCCGTTATGGGATGATGGGACAAGGCCCGGCCATCGTCGTGATCGGTGCGTCCGCGGGCGGCGTGGCCGCCATACGCACGCTGTCCGCCGCGTTGCCGCCGCAGTTCGGCGCCGCCGTGTTCGTCGTGCTGCACATCGGCGCGCACCGGAGCGAGCTGCCGTGGCTGCTGAACCAGACAGGGCCGCTGCCGGCGTGCCATCCCGGGGACGGCGACCCGATCCAGGCCGGGCACATCTACGTGGCGCCGCCCGATCACCATATGCTGGTCGAGCCGGGATGCGTCCGCCTGACCCGGGGGCCGCGCGAGAACTGGGCGCGCCCCGCCGTGGACCCGCTGTTCCGCAGCGCGGCGCACGCCTATGGCCCCGGCGTGACCGGCATCATCCTGACCGGAGGGCTGAACGACGGGACGGCCGGCCTGTTCGAGGTCAAGCGGCACGGCGGCACGACGGTCGTGCAGGATCCGGACGAGGCCGCGGACCCGAGCATGCCGCGCAGCGCCCTGAAGCACGTCGCGGTTGACCATTGCCTGCCGCTGGCCGGCATCGCGGCGCTGCTGTCATCGCTGATCCCAGCGGTGGTCCCGCTGGTCGCCGGCAGGGGGAGCGCCGGTGCTCCGGCGGACAGCGTGCGTCCGGTGGCGCCGGGAAAGCGGAGGGGGAGGATGACAGCGGAATACAAGCTTGACGATCCCGTCGCGGTGACCTGCCCAGACTGCGGCGGCGCGCTGCTCCGCACCGAGCTTGGGACGTTGACGCAGTTCCGCTGCCACATCGGCCACGTTTACACCGCGGAGGTGATGGTCGCCGCGCAGTTTGCCGCGCTGGAATGGGACCTGGAAGCCGCGATGCGCTCCTTGAGCGAGCGGGGGGAGCTGTGCCGGCAGATGGCGGACAAGGCGGGAACCGCGGGTGACACCGACATGGCGGCCCAATGGGCGGCGGCGATGCGCGAGGCCAAGGACCGGACGGGCGTGATGCGGGAGCTGCTCGGGCGGGCGTGGATGCACCCCGGCGACATCGAACCCCTGGCGCCGTCAGGTGGGTGACGTTGGATGTGTGATGTTGGGGGCGTGTGACGTTAGAGGCGTGTGGCGTGAGGCGGATTGACACCACCGGGTGGGTGACACCACCGGGCGGGTGGACCAGGCAGCGCCAGGTTAGCGGCGCTAGATAAGGCGGCGTCAGGCGGGTTATGCCAGCGCAGGCCTGGCGTCCTCCGGCATGCCGCACAGCAGCCGCATCTGCGCTTCCAGGTCGCCGCGCGTGAACGGCTTGGTCAGGCGGGGCTGTTGGCGGTAGGCGGCCGGCAGCGCCCAGTCGCCGTAGCCGCTTGCCAGCGCGAACGGGACGCCGCGGCTCCGCAACCTGTCGGCGACGGGATAGACGTGGCCGCCCCGGATGTTCACGTCCAGGATCGCCGCGTCCAGCGCCTCGGCGCCTGCCAGGTGCAGGGCGGCCGCCAGCTTGCCGACCGGCCCCACCACGGTGCAGCCCAACTCCTGCAGCACCTCCTCGATCAGCACGGCGATCAGCATGTCGTCCTCGACCACCAGGACGCGGCGGCCCGCCAGGCTGATGGGTGCTGTCATGGAGCCTCCCCGACGCTGGCTGCAAGCTGCACACGGCCGACCTCGCCGGTCAACGGGATAACGACGGTGCAGCGCAGGCCGCTGGGCAGGAAGTCCCGCGTCACCTCGGCATCAAACTCATGCGCCAGGCTGCGCTCGATCAAGGTGGTGCCGAACCCGCGGCGCGTGGGCGGCAGCACCGCCGGGCCGCCGGTCTCCGTCCAGGCGAGCGTCAGCGTCTGGACACCCTCCTGAACGCCTTCGCCCTCCTGGATGCTTCCTTTGCCGCCCGCGTCGTCCGCGATGTCCCACCTGACCGCGAGCCGTCCGGTGTCGGCCGAAAGCGCGCCGTACTTGGCGGCGTTGCTGGCGAGCTCGTGCAGGGCCATCGCCACGGCCAGCCCGGCCTTGGGCGTGAGCGCCACGTCCTGGCCCGTGACGGAGACGTTGCCGGCGCTGCGGTCATAGGGCGCCAGCTCGGTCTGCAGGATCGCGCGCAACGACACCTCGCCCACCCCGGACTGCGTCAGCAGGCTGTGCGCCTTGGCGATGGCCTGGACCCGCCCGCCGACCTCGTCGGCGAACGCCTCCGGCGTCGCGGTGGTCTTCAAGGTCTGGGAGATCACGGCGGACACGATGGCCAGGATGTTCTTCACCCGGTGGTCGAGTTCGCCGAGCAGCAGGGCCGCCTTCTCCTCGGCCGCCTTGCGGGCGCCGATGTCCGTCGCCACGACCGACACGCCAACGAGGCGCCCGTCGCCTTCCCGGACCGGCGAGACCGTCACGGCGACCTCGATCGGCTGGCCCGTCGCGCTGGTGCCCGCGCACTCGAACGATGGAAGGTGGCTTCCGGCCCGCAGCATCGCCAGCATCGCCGGCCAGTCCCAGGGCAGGGCGTCCCGCAGCAGCGCCGGCATGGGCTGGCCGATCGCGGCGCTGGCGGGAGCGCCGAGCAGGCGCTCCGCACCCTCGTTCCAACTCGTGACCAAGCCGTCGAGGTCGTGGCCGATGATCGCGTCCTGCGAGGACTCGACGATCGCGGCCAGCTTCGAGCGGGCCTGCTCGTGGGTCTTGCGCTCGGAGATGTCCACGAACGTCACGACGGCACCGTCAATGACGTTGTTCAGGTCCCGGTAGGGGCGGACCTGCATCAGGTAGCTCGCGCCGCCCTCGGCGACGGCCACCTCGCGCTCCGTGGGGACCAGGGTGCGCAGCACCCGCTGCACGTCCTGCTCCAGCCCGTCCCGCGTCAGGCGGGTCACGATGTCGCTGATTGGCCGGCCCTCGTCGCCCTCGCGCACGTTGAAAATGTCGAGCAGCCGCGGCGTGAAGCGCCGGATGCGCAGCTCGCGGTCCAGGAACAGGGTCGCGATGGAGGTGCTGTCGAACAGGTTCACGAGGTCGCTGTTGGACCGCACCAGGCTGTCGTTGCGGTTGTTCAACTCGGCGTTGATCGTCTGCAGCTCCTCGTTGAGGGACTGCAGCTCCTCCTTGGACGTCTCCAGCTCCTCGTTCGCCGACTGCAGCTCCTCGTTGACCGACAGGTACTCTTCGTTGGAGGACTGCAGCTCCTCGTTGGCCGCCTCCAATTCTTCCGACACGTCGCGGAGGCGCTCCTTGGTGCCCACGAGGTCCTGCCGCCCCTGGGCGGCTGCATCGCCGGCCTCCCGCTGTCCCAGGGAAGCCGCAGTCCCCGGCGCAGGAGCGGACGGCCTGGCTTCCTGGAACGCCACGAGGAGCAGGCCGCCCTCCCCGGCGGCGGATAGCGGCTCGACGATCAGGTTAAGAGTCTCGTAGCCGCCGCCTGCCTCGATGCGGAGCGCCTCATGGATGACGCGCTCGCCCGTGGCGGCCGCTTCCTTGAGCGCGGCGCGCCGGGAACCGCAGGTCGGTGTGCAGCAGAGCGAACAGGTTGAGGCTTGCGACGCCGGACGCCGGCTCCAGGAACTTTGCGGTCTGCCCGGAGAACCGCAGGATGTCGTGCTGCCGGTCCACGACCAGGAAGGCCGGCGCGTAGCGGGCAATGGCGCGGGCCGCCCGCCTGTCCGTGTCATCGGCGCCGGGCCGCATGGCCCGCTTGACCGGAAGCGCCTCGTCGGGCGTGCGGGACAGCGGAAGGGCCGGAAAGCTCGCCGCCACGTCCCTGCGGGCATAGATGCGGTGCCGCTTGTCCAGCGGCGCGAACAGGTGGGCCTGCGACGCGACGCTCTCGGACGGCCCCAGGAACAGGTGCCGGCCCGGCCGCAGGGCGTAGTGGAAGGTGGTGATGACCCGCTGCTGCAGCTGCGGCTCGAAGTAGATCAGCAGGTTGCGGCAGCACACGAGGTCTATGCGCGAGAACGGCGGATCCTTGACCAGGTCATGGGTCGAGAACAGGCACATCTCCCGGATGTCCTTGGCCACGCGGTAGCTGCCGTCCTCTTTGAGGAAATTGCGCTCCAGCCGCTCGTCCGACATGTCCGAGGCAACGGCACCAGGGTAAAGCCCGGCCCGCGCGACGGCGATGGCGCGGTCGTCCACGTCGGTCGCGAAGACCTGCACCAGGCGCCGGCTTTCGAACCGCAGCAGGGCCTCTTTGAGCAGGATCGCGACCGAATACGCCTCCTCGCCCGTGGCGCAGCCGGCGACCCAGACCCGGATGGGGTCGGAGCTGCGCGGGTCAGCCAGCAGTTCCGGGATCACCTTGGCTTCCAGCGCCGCGAACGCATCCGGGTCGCGGAAGAACCGCGTCACGCTGATGAGCAGCTCGCGGAATAGCAGCTCCGCCTCGTGCGGCAGCACGCGCAGCTGCTGGATGTAGGCGGGCACCTCGTCCAGTTGCAGGACATGCATCCGGCGCTGGATGCGGCGCATCAGCGTTCCCGTCTTGTAGTCGCTGAAGTCGCGCCCGAGCCTGCTGTGCAGCACGGCGCAGATCGTGGCCAGGTGGCTCGGCAGATCCTGGCGCAGGCCGTCCGGCCCCTTGTGGGGATCGGAAATCGCCCGGTGGTGGCGGTAGTCCAGCAGGGCCTGCGGCATGTCGCCAACCGCGAGGACGTGGTCCACGAAGCCGCCGGACACGGCGCTCTGCGGCATGCCCTGCTTGGCGTGATGGTCGAACTCGGCCTGGCTGAGCGTCAGGCCGCCATGCTCCTTGATGGCCGCGATCCCAAGCGCGCCGTCGCTGCCGAACCCGGACAGGATGATGGCGACGGCATCCTCGCCCTGGTCGTCTGCGAGCGAGGCCAGGAAGGTGTTGACCGACGTGCGGCGGGCGGCAGGCGGCGCCGGGCTGGCGATGCGGAGCAGGCCACCGGCGATCGTCAGGATGGCGTCGGGCGGGATGACATAGACCTGGTCCGGGCCGACCGGCATCCCGTCCGCGGCCACGCGAACCGGCATCCCGGTGAAGCCGGCAATGATCGCGGCTAGGGAGCTTTCGTAGTTGGGGTCCAGGTGCTGGACGATGACGAAGGCCATGCCGATGCCAGCCGGCATGCGCGAGAAGAACTCCTTCAGGGCGTCTATGCCGCCTGCGGAGGCGCCGATGCCGACGATCAGACGGGTGCGCTCCGGGGCGCCGTGCGCCATTGACCCCTCAGCTTCGGCCTGCCCGCCCCCGGCATCGGAAACGTCCGCGTAACACCCCATGCCGCTGGCCAGGTCGGGTTCACTGGGCGGGGTGGGATCAACCGTCAAAGCGCACCATGAGCCCCCACGTCGTCCTTGGCACGCAAGTCCATGCGGCGGCATATCCCAGCGCCGAGAAGAGATGCCTACCTCCCGACGCCGAATTTGCTCAAGTTAAATAGAAATGGACTGGAGACAGCAACCGTTAGATCGACTTTGGCTGTCAGGCGGCGTGGCAGAGCGCGCAGGTGATGCCGTTTTGGAGGGCTGGCCGGAGTTTCCGCACGTCGGCTGCGCCTCGCGACGTGACGAAGCCCTGTTCGCGCCAGACTTCGCGCCAGACTTCGCATCGGACGGCAAGGGTGTCGGAGAAGGTTGGGCGCTGCCTGCGACACCAGGCGCTTGCCCTTCGTGCGGGGCCGCCCGTTCGTGCCGGGCAGGCGTGGCGGCGCTCGATGGTGTCGTCGATCTCCAGCACGGCCGGGCCGGACGGAGCGAAGGCGGCGACCAGCAGGCCGAGCAGCAGGCGCGATGCGGCCTGCGGGCACCAGGCTGCACGGTTCAGCACGCGGCGATAGTTCACGAACCGCCGCGCGCGCGAGGCCCGTGATGCGCAGGATGTTCGTCACCGTGCGCTGGCTCGGCGCCAGGATGGCCCAGGTCAGCACACCTCGGCGCGACGCCGACCGCGTTGAGGGAACGAGGGCGCGAAGGTTGGGATGACCGAGGCGAAGCGGGATGGCAGGCGGGGCGTGGCGGCCTCATTTTGGCGGGGACACGCCAGCAACGCGCCAAGCCGCTCCGCCATCCAGCCCCCGTCAGCCCACCCAGGATTGGCCGAAGTCGAGCTTCGGTTCCAGGTTGTGTTGGGCGCTTGAGCGATGGGCTTCGGACTCGGGCTGCGGGTGCGGCGCCGGTGCTTGCCGCCAGTCGATTCGATGGTTGACGGCAACGATCCGTCCTGGTTATTCTGCCAGCGTGACTATCACGAAAAACACAATCCCGGGGAAGTGCCATGGCCGGCCTTTTGGACAACCTGAACTTCAACCAGCAAGCCGAGCTGATCTACATCGGCTACTTCAACAGGGCCGCCGACCAGGGCGGCTTCACCTTCTGGGCCAACCAGAACACCCAGGCCCAGACCGCAGGCCAAAGCGCGTCCGTGGCGGTCAAGAACATCGCCAACTCCTTCACTCCCCAGGCGGAAACGCTGGCGATCTACCCCACCCTGACCACCACGACCTTCAACCCGGCTGATCCCGCCACCGTCGCGTCCATCCAAACGCTGGTGCAGGCGATCTACACCAACCTGTTCAAACGGACCCCGCCGACGACGGATGGGGGTTTGCAGTACTGGGTCAACCAGATACTCACTGGGGCCGTGGGCATCGGCGAGTCCGTGCTGCTGATCGCCAACGGCGCCACCGGCGCTGATGCGATCCTGCTGCAGAACAAGATCACGATCGCGCTGGACTTCACCACCCGGACCGGCGCCGCGAACATCGGCGTGACCTCCGCCCCCGCCTCCCTGCTTGCTGCGGCCAAGAACGTGCTGACCTTTGCCGATGGGATCAGCCTGCTCGACGCCTCCGTGACGGCGGGCCAGGCGGCGACGTCCAACTTCATCACGCCGACGCCGACGCCAACTCCCACGCCGACCCCAACGCCGACGCCCACCCCGGCCCCCATCACGCTGACGCTCGGGACCGACACCATCCTCGGGTCCGGCCTTGGCGGGGACGTGATCAACGCGCCGCTGCTGTTCAACCCCGGCACGGCGACGCAGCTCACCACCTTGCAGGCCGGCGACGCCGTCACGCCAACCGGGGCGAACAACACCTTCAACCTGATCGTCGGCGCCAACGACAAGACCATCTCGGGCGTCACCGTCTCGGGCGTGCAGACGTTCAACGTCAGCAACCTGGGCTTTGCCGGCGTGCAGCCGATCCTGCAGGGGGCAGGGGTCACGGGCCTCGGGGCGATCAACAACCTGAACTCGACCCAGGACGTCGCCATCGGCAGCGCCGCGTCGCCGCTGGTGGCGGCGCCGGCATCGGTCGGCGTCCAGGGCGCGGCAGCGGACGTGAACAAGACCAACACCACCGTCACGATCGCGACGACGGCCCTGGCCGGGACCTCGGATGCGCTGACGGTCAACGCGGTCAATGCAGGCACCCTTGCCACCCCGGCCCGCGTCCTGGTCGGCCCGGCAACCGGCGCCAACGGCTTCGAGGCCATCACCGTGGCCGCGGCGGCGGGCCCCAGCTTCATTGGCATCGGCAACCCGCTGGTCGGGGCGAACAGCGTCGCCAGCCTAGCCGTGACCGGCCCGGGCGCAATCTCCATCTTCGGGGACGGCTTGGGGAACGACTTCACGAAGCTGGCGACCATCGACGCCTCCGCCAGCATCGGCGGCGCGACGGTGACGGGCGGCGCGACCGCGGGGGCAGGCGCCGGGCTGCTGACGGGCGACACCGCCATCAAGTCGGTCAAGGGCGGAACGGGCGCCGACAGCGTGGACGTGTCGTCCCTGACGCTGACGCAGTTCCTCGCCAATGCCGCAACGGTGGACCTGGGCGGCGGGCGGGACACGCTGGTGGTGGACAACACGGTCGCCACCACGGCCAACGCGCTGACGGGCGTGGCCGGGGTGGAGACCCTGGGCGACGCCAACGCCGGCGCCACGGCGGCCAGCGTGGACTTCACCAAGCTGCCGTCCAGCCTGGACACCTTCAAGCTGTTCGGCGACCAGGGCGCAAACGACATCACGCTGGTGAACGGCCCCAGTACCCTGACCTACGACGCCGGCACGTTCGGGAAGGTCTCCGGCAAGACGAACGTCACAGCAGCGGGCACCGGGACGGCGGACACCCTCAACCTCATCCTGGGCAGCGCGCTGGCAGGGAATACGAAGAACGAGTTGTTCATCACCACCGGCTACGAAACGATCAAAGTCACGTCCCAGGGTGGTAACAACACCATAAACCAGATCAAGGCCACGGCCAGCGCGGGCGGGGCAATGACGGTGAACATCGGCGGCACCACCCCCCTGCTCCTCATCGGCCCGGCCGCGGAGGCAGCGATCGCGCTGTCCGGCAACAACACGCTGGTCAACATCACCAACACCGCGCTGACCACGCTCACCACGGCGGTCAACCAGGGGTCCACCAACGCGCAGAAGGTTGACGCCTCCACGTCCGGCGGCCTCATCATGGGCGGCGCCGAGACCGGCAACAACGGCGCGGCGGGCCAGGCCATCATCGGGTCGGCCGTCGCCGGCAAGGGCAACATCCTGATCGGGTCGCCCGGCAACGATGCCATCACCAGCGGCACCGCGGGCGACGTGATCGCCACCGATGGCGGCGGGGACACGATCAACCTTGGCGCGGGCCACGTCACCAGCCGGATCGAGCTGTACGGCATCAACAACAGCACCACCGTGCAGACGCTGGGGGCCACGCAAGGGGCCGCCGCAAGCTCCGTCGTGAACGCGATAGACCAGGCCGTGGGCGGCTTCTGGGGCCGCTTGCCGGGGGCCGCGCCCATCGGCATCTTCACGCTGTTTCCAGCCACCGGCGGCGGCACCAGCGCGGACCAGTCCATCATCGGCGGCTTCATCGGCGGCGCGACCGGCGACAGCATTGACGTGTCCCTCAGTTCCTTCACCGCCGCCGGCGGGACGCACAAGGGGCTTACGGCCGTGGACGGCTCCACCGCCGCCGGGCTGGGCAACGCGGTGCTGGCAACGGTGTCGGCCGGCGGGACGCTGACCGGGACGACGGGCGACGTGGTGGTCGTCACCGGCTCGACGTTCGGAGGTGCCAACGAGCTTGCGGCGGCGCTCAAGAGCGGCAGCTTCGGGCTGACCTTCGCCGGTCCCACGACAGTGAACAATGTGTCGCACACGCTGTTCGCCTACAACGATGTCGCCGGCAACGGGCACATTGCCGACGTGGCGGTGCTGCAGTCCAGCATCGCCAACAAGTCCTTCGCGGGACAGCTCAACGTCGCCGCGTCGGACATGGCGCAGTTGACGGGGGTGTCGGTGTCGTCGCTCACGGCCAACAACATACGCTTCGTGGCGTAGCGGGTCCGCCGCGCAGCGGGCCGCCGCTGCGGGGGGACACGGGTTTGGCTAGGCCAAGCCCCTGTCCCCCCTGTGCCGGACAGCCCGGCGCAACGGCGGGCGGAGCCAGCCTGGCCGGATACCGCCGGCCGCGGCGCGGGATAGACTTAGCGTGGGCCAGTTGACGCGGCCCTCCCGCCTCCGATAACCCCCGGCGCTTTGGCGGAGAGTTGCGGCGTGAGGCTGCCCACCAAGCTCGGGATGCGTCCGGCCACGGCCGCGGAGCTTGCAGCCTGCCTTGCCGCGGGTGCCGCCGCCTCCGTCCTGCTGGGGCAGGATGCGAACTGGGATCTCCGCAACTACCACCTCTACAACCCGTATGCGCTGCTCGGCGGCCGGATCGGGCGCGACCTGCTTCCGGCGGGGATGCAGTCCACCTTCAACCCGCTGCTCGACTTGCCTTACTACCTGCTCGCGACGGGTCCGCTGTCCCATGCGCCGCGCACCCTGGCCGCATTGGCCGGGCTTCCCTTCGGCGCGCTGCTGTTCACGATCCTCCGGCTTGCCTCCTGGATGCTGGGCCACCCTTCCGGGACTGGCCGGCTGCTGCCCTGGCTGGCCGCTGCCCTGGCCGGGAGCGCCGCCGGAACGGCGTCGGAGATCGGCACGACGTTCAACGACATCCCGGTCGCGGCGCTGCTGATCGGGGCGCTGCTGGTTGGCGCGGTGATGTCCGGCGCGGTGATGCCCGGCGCAGTGATGTCCGGGGCAGTGCTGGCCGGCGCGGCGCAGGCCCCGCCGGCGGCGCCGCGTGCGGCCCAGTTCGCTGCTGGCGCCCTGCTCGGCGCGGCTGCCGCCCTCAAGCCGACGGCGGCCGTCTTCGCGCCGGGCCTGGCTGCCTGCCTGCTGGTGCTTGCGGACGGGGGGTGGCGCATCCGGCTTGGTCTGCTGATGCGCCTGTGCGGGGGCGGGCTGGCCGCCGCCGCGGTGCTGGCCGGGCCTTGGGCGCTGATCCTGACGAAGCTGTACGGCAGCCCGGTGTTCCCGCTCATGAACGGGCTGTTCCGGTCGGAGTGGTATCCGCCCATGGACATCGTTGACGCGCGGTTCCGCCCCCGGACGCTCGGGCAGGCGCTGTCCTACCCCTTCCTTTGGACCGTGCGGAACGCGATGCTGGCGACCGAGCCGCCGTTCCGGGACGCCCGGATCGCGGCTGCCATCCTCACCGCGCCGGTGCTGGCGGCGGCGGCCTGGCGCGGCAAGCTGGCGCAGCCCCGCAGGGTGCTCGCCGTCGGGGCCGCTGCGGTGCTGGGCCTCGCGCTCTGGCTGCCCTTGTTCTCGATCCTGCGCTACGCGCTGTTGCTCGAAGCGTTCGCAGCCCTGATGATCGTCGCGGCGGTCCGGTCCGCCGCGCTCTGGCTTTGGCCGGCCCGCCCGGCCGCTGCGCCCGCCGCGGCTGCCGTGCTGCTGGCCGGGCTGATCTGGCACACCGAGCCGCCCGATTGGTGGCGCGTGCCGTATGGCAAGGTTGTCTTCGACATCGAGGCGACGCGCCTGCCGCCGGACAGCCTGGTGGTGGCGGTCAACGCGCCGGTGGCGATGGTGCTGCCGTTCCTGGATGCGCCGGGCTACCGGGCGGTTGGGCTGACGGCGCACACGCTGCAGTCCCAGCACTACCGCTTGTTCAATGAGATCGAGCGCATGATCCGTTCGCATGACGGGCCGACGTTCGCGCTGACGGACGAGGTTGCGCGCGCCGTGGAGGCCGCGCCCTGGTTCGGGCTTGCCGTGGATGCCGGGACCTGCCGCGCCATCCGCAACAACATCACGTTCAACGCAGGCATCTTCCTGTGCCCGATGCAGCGGATGCCCGGCGCGGACGCGGAGGCGCGCGCAAGCGGCCAGAAGTAGGCCGCGGCGGGAGCGGCGGAGACGGCGAGGCGGTCGCCGCAGCTACAGGTGCGATCCCGAGGCGCCCAGCCCTGCCGTCACCATGCCGGAGTCGCCGATGGGTGGTGGCTGCAGGCCCGCCCTGCCGCCGTTGATGCAGCCGAGGAGCGTTTCCGCGCTCGTGCGCCATGATGTCGGACGGAACTCGGCACGGATGCGCTCCTCGATGGACGCAATGAGGCGGTCGTCCGTGCAGGCCCGCAGGATGACCTGCGTAGCCTCATCGGTATTTTCGGGGTCGAAGTAGATGCAGAACGAGCCGCCGGCCTCCGGCACCGACGTGCGGTTGGATGCGACGCAGACCTTGCCGAAATGCAGGCTTTCGCTTACCGGAAGCCCCCAACCCTCGTACAGCGACGGGTAGAGCGTCAAGCGGCATCCCCGATACAACGCCGCCAACTCGGCATCGCTGGGATTGGTGATCACCGAGATCATCCCGTCGAGGTGGTTGCAATTCTCAAGCTGCTGCATCAGGTCGCCGACGAGCCAGCCGACGCGTCCGGCGAACACCAGGCGCGGCACCTGCCGCCTCGGCACCTGATCCAACATGCGCCGCCACACGCGGAAGGCGAGCTGGTGGTTCTTTCGCGCCTCGATGGTGGATACGAGCAGCACGAAAGGATCGGTCCCAAGGCCGCGCGGCAAGGCCGCGTCGGCCCCTGCAGGGCCGGTGGAGAAGCCGCTGCCGATCGGCAGCGTCGTGATGGGCAGGGCGATGGGCGTGCCTGTCCGCGCCGCCCAGCGCTCGATCTCGCGGGCGCTGGCGTTGGAGATCGTGAGGATGGTGTCGGCGTGCGGTATGAACGAGCTGAACCAGCCGCCGAAGACGCGGACCAGCTCGCGGTCGCACCACTCCGGATGGACCAGCGGGATCAGGTCGTAGATCAGCACGGCGATGCCGACGCCCCTTGCCTTTGCGATCCGGTTCACGAAGCCCGCGTAGTCCGGATGGAACCATGGCGAGCCGAGCACGCCGAGGGTGTCGCCCGGGCGCATGGCGTTGCGGGCGTCCTCGCTGCGGAACGGGACGCCGGACGCTGCCGGGACGCCTGCGCGCCGCTTCGCATCCTGGACGGCGCGCAAGGCCGCGGGAACCGCGGCGATGGCGCGGACGCCGGACTTCAGGGCAGCCCCTTGCGCAGCCAGCGCGTGACGCTGCGCCCTGTAGGCCTGCGAGAGTTGGACGCGCAACTCGGGCGGCAACCGCTCGGCAAGTGCGCGCAGGCCTGCGATGCGCGAGAACCGCGCCAGGCTGTAGGGCTTCTGCGGGGCATCATCGGGCGGCAGGGGCGCCAGGAGGCGCATGAACGCCTCCTGCACCATATTCCAGGGCACCGTCCTGAGCGTCCCCGCAACGGGATCATGACGGCAGAACTTGACGCCGCTTCCGAGGATCAAGTTGAGCTGCGAATACAGCTCAAAAGAAAGGCGCTGGATTCCGCTAGGCCGACGGTTGATGACCCCGTACTGGAACAGGTCCTCGACGTCCAGCCAAAGTGTCATGTGAAGCGCTCACCAATCAGCAAGGACCCTAGCTGCTCGTTCTCCTTGAAGGCATACCAGCGGCATCAAGTCGTTACAAGGTGCCGCATTGGCGCGATGCGTCCGCGACCTCTGGCGTCCCCCTGCAGTCCTGCACGGCGCGGCCGCGTACGGACCAGGTGCCGAAGGCCAGGGGCCGGCTGGGGCTGCGGGCGCGCCACGGACCAGCCTTGGCTCAGCCGTCCGGGTCCGGCGTCAGGTTCAGCCGCCGGGCTGCGGCTTCGCCGGTGACGAGGCCATCCAGCCGCGCCGAAACCACGGGCCAGGCGTGGGCCGCGGCCCATGTCGCCTGGCGTTCGCAGAACGCGGCGCCGGCTGGCGTTTCCAGCAGCTCCAGCACGCCCCGTGCGATCTCGTTTGCGCTCAAGCCGGGCAGGACGTGGCACACGGATGCCACGTCGGCGAAGATCGGCAGGGGCGTCACCGCAACGGGGGTCCGCGACGCAAGGCCCATCTTGACGGCGGCGCTCGCGGACTCCCCGCTGTGCTGGTAGGGATAGACCACCAGGTCCGATGCGCCGAGCTGGCCGATCACCTCGGCTTCGTCCATGTAGGCGGTAACGAGCGACACCCGGTCCGCGATGCCCAGCCGCGCGATCTCGGCCCGGCAGGCCTCCTGCTCCTCGTCGGACTCCGGCGCGGGATACGCGGCGTTCAGCATCGCCAGGTGCGCGTCCGGCCGCTGCGCCAGGATCAGCTTGAAGGCGGCAATGAGTTCGCGCAGCCCCTTGTGGGGCAGCAGGTAGCCGAAGCTGGCGATGACCGTGCGGCCGCCCCATCCCAAGGCGCGGCGCAGCCCGTCCCGGTTTTGCGGCCCGGCACCTGGCAGCCCCATCGGCAGCAGCGCCACGTTGTCCACCAGCCCGATCCCCTTCAGCCGGTTGAGGTCGTGGACGGAGTGGACGAGCAGCCGGCACGCGGCAGCGAGGGACGGCTGCATGTCGGCCAGGCGGAACGTGATGTCCGGCTTGACGACATCCTGGGTCGAGTGCAGCACGATGAAGGCCAAGATGCCGCGCCCGTGCAGCCGGTTGAGCAGGCTGGCCAGCGCACGCCTGTCGAAGAAGCCGAAGTTGAACTGCACCACCACGGCATCCACCCCTGCGGCGCAGATCGCTTCGAACAGTTCGTCCAGGGGGTCGCGCCAGTCCTGTACCCAGCACCGGCGCACGAAGTCCTGGTCAGGCTGCAGCTGCTCCCCGACCCGGTTCGCGAACACCAGCACCCGTCCAGGCCCGCCCGCGGCGGCCAGCGCGGCGGCCATGGACTGGGCGTAGCCTGCGATGCCGCAGCGCACGTTCCAGGACGACACCATTCCGATGACGGGTTGCCGCCATTCCTCCGGGCTGGCTGACGCCCATACCGCGTCAACGGCGGACTTGGTCCGCTGGGCGACGCGCTCCCATGTGAAGCTGGCCAGGATGCGCGCCCGGGCAAGCTCGACCCGCCTGGCCCGCTCCTCGGGCGGCGCTTCGCGCACGGCGCGCATGGCCTGGGCCAGCGATGCCGGGTCAGGTTCCGCCCAGACCGACCCGGGCACGCCGAGGTGCGTCCGTGCGGCCGCAAAGCTGTAGCCACACAGCCATGCCGTGTCTGCGGTGCAGAAGTCCGTCTGGCCGCCATGCCCAGTCGTGACGACCGGGATGCCCAGTGCCATCGCTTCCGCAAGCGGCAGGCCAAACCCTTCGCCGCGCGACGGGTTCACGATGGCGCTTGCGGCGGCGTACAGGTCCATCAGGGCGCCGTGCGGGATGTCGTGGTTGACAAGGGTGACCGGCGCCCCGTCCGGGTGCCCCGCGCGGTGGGCGGCAAGCTCCTCCTCGACCCGGTTGTGGATGTTCGGGAACGTCTTGAGCACCAGCTCGACGGGGTCGTCCCGCGTGAAGGCTGCTCCCCATGCCGCCAGCAGGACGTCCACGCCCTTGCGCGGGAAGCCCGACGAGACGTGCAGAAACCGGAACACCCCAGGCGGCCCCGGTGGTGGCCCAGGTGGCAGCCGGTCTTGCAGGGCCTGGTCCACGCCGTTCCCGACGACGGCGACCGGCACGCGGACGCCGTTGTCCCGCAGCACCTTCGCAACCCAGGCGCTCGTGACGGTGATGAGGTCGAGGTTGGCATTGAACTCCGCGGCATGGGACGCGGGCAGGCCGCTCTCCTCCCATGCGAAGTTGGCCAGCACGCGCATGGCGCCGCGCATGTCGGAGACGTGCGGAGGATACTGGTTCCGCAGGCAGGCCGCCGGCGGCAGGCCCGCGGCGGACGCCCGTTCCGCCATCACGGCGAGATCGGGGTTCGCGTCCAGGAACGCGGCGTCGGGCGCGAATGGCCCGGGGCCGTCGCGGGATGCCAGCGCCGCCTCCGCGCCGGACCCCGCCAGGATGCCCGGCAGGGCGCGCGCCAGCTCTCGGTTGACGACCGCCAGGCTATAGCTGCTGTCGTATGGGCCTTCCACGACCCAGCGCGGCGGCGGCAGCGCGGCGGCGCGTGCCGGGCCGAGCGCGGCCTCGATCCCCGCGCGCCGCAGGAACCGCCTGAACGCATCCACGAGCGCCGGGCGCTCGAACCGCTCCAGCGACGCGCGCTGGCCTTGCAGCACCCGGCGGCGCAGCGGCGGCTCGCGCAGCATGACCGCAGCCGCCGCCGCCATCTGGGCAGGCGTCGCCTGCGCCAGCACAAGCCCGCCTTGCCCCAGGGTCGCGCCGACGCTGCCAGCCGCGTGCGCCAGCACCGGCAGGTCGAACGCCATCGCCTCGACCAGCGGCATGCCGAAACCCTCGTGCTGGGACATCGAGACATACAGGTCGGCGGAGCGGTAAAGCCCATAGACCTCGGTGTCACTGACCGGCCCCAGCAGGCGCACGCGGGCGCCCAGCCCGAGCTGGCCAGCCGTGTCGAGCACGTGCCGCCCATAGTCGCCGGACGCCTCGGCACCTGGCAGCAGCAGGCGCACCGGCAGGTCCGGGGATGCCGCCAGGTGCGCCATCATGTGGACGAGGCCGGCCTGGTTCTTATGCGGGCACAGCCTGCCGACGAACAGCAGGGTGCGCGTGCCGGGTGCGCCAGGTGCGGGTGCGCCGGCTGCTTGTGCATCGGCTATTGGCGCGTCGGCTGGTGGCGCAGCGGTCCAGGCATGGGCGCGGATGCGGTCGAGGTCCACGAGCAGCCCGATGGACTCGACAAGCGGGAACCCCAGCCGGGTCAGCTCCCCGGCGTTGAAATCGGAATCCGCGATGGCCCCTGCAAAGGTCCCCTCCTTCGCCCAGCGCTCCAGTTGCAGGCGGCCTGCCTTGGCCAGGCGCGCCAGCTCGCTTCCCGCTGCGAAGAAGTGGTCCGGCGTGATGTTGTGATAGACCAGGATGCGGCGCGCGGCCTGGGCGGCCACCCAATCGTCCTGATCCGAACCCAGGGAGTAGTGGACCAGCAGCACCTCGTCCGGATGGCCGCCGTATTCGTGATGGGAGCGTATCCGGCCCGCCAGCGCGGGATGGACGTGGATGCAGTGGATGTCCGACGCGAGGCCCGCGCCACGCAGGATCGCCTGGATGAAGAACATCGCATTGGTGATGCCGTCGCCAGGCGCCGAACCCGCATGGAACTGGTGGATCGCGCGCGGGCGCATCAGGGTCTCCGCGCGCGCGTCAGCCGCCGGCTGACCTGCCGGGCCTGGGGCGCCGGGCGCCGCGTGATGGTCCCGCGTCAAAGGCGGCGCGCGACGATGGCGTAGTCCTGCGGGCCGAACAGGACCCGGTTCAGCAGGTTCGCGTCCTCCGTCGCCGCCGTCAGCAGGCCCTGCGTGAACGGGTGCAGCCGGATGATCTCGGCGCTGGCGAACCCGCGGTGCTCGATGACGAACCGCAGCGGCTCCGGCAGCACCGGGTTGCGGTGGGTCGGGTCGTTGTAGAACGTCGTCGCGCCGACCCGGACTGTCTCAGCGTTCGGGCTTTCGATGACCAGGATGCCGCCCGGGACCAGCACCCGCAGCGTCTCGTCCAGGAAGTCCACCAGCGTGCCGAACGGCAGGTGCTCGACGACATGGAACGCCGTCACGGCGCCGCGGCTGGCGTCGCCGAGGCCGCGCAGATGCGCGAGCAGGTCGGCGTGCCGGGCATCAAGCCCCAGGGCCGTGGTCCGCTCCACCATGATGAGGTTGCTGTCTATCCCGTAGGCGGCCATGCCGTGCTCGCGCAGCAACTCCAGCCACTCGCCGCGTCCGCAGCCGATGTCCAGGACGGGATGGTCCGGCTGCCCGGCGCCTGCCAGGGCCAAGTGCTCGACGTAGAAGGCCAGGCGCTGCTTGATGTCCTCGCGCGACCCCCGGAACACGTCCTCGAACGCGGCATACAGGGAGTCGTGGCGGCCTGCGACGGCGGGCGGCTCCGGGCTTCCGGGCGGCACGGGTCCAGCGGCGGCGGCCTGGGTGAGCCGCCTCTGCTGGAACATCACCTCGCGCTTGATCATGCCGGCCTGCCGCTCCAACTGCTCCACCCCGGCTGCAAGCCCGCTGATGTCCGCCTTGAAGGCGGACAGCGCGCGCGCCAAGCCGTCAACCGTTGCCGCCATCCCAGCCATGTCCGCACGGGCCGACGCCGCGGCCTGGTCCATCAGGTTGCGCTGCCGCCGCATCTCCGCTTCGAGCTGCAAGGCCCTGGCCCGGGCGTCCTCGGCCAGGAACACGGCGGCGATGGCACGCCGCATGATGAACGGGAGGTGGGTTGCGCCCCATAGGAGATTGGCCAGCGTGCGCCGTGCCGAGCGCGGGGGCGGCTCCGGCTTGGCCGCGCCTGGCGCAACCGGCGCCGGGCGCGGCGCGGCCTTGCTCATGCCGTCCAGTTCCAGTGCCACGCGCCGTTCCAGCTCGATGAAGTCAATGCGGTCATTGTTCTTAATGAACACCATCACGCTCCGGCCCGCCATGGCTGCGACCGTTGCTACTATGGTCCCAGTTGCAAGGGAAGGCTGCGACCCCCGTCATCGCCGCCTTGGCTGCCGTTGGTCGAGGGACCCCTGCTGCGCTTCCAAATCGGAGCGCCGATGGCGTTTTGGGGGTCATGAGGAAGCGTGTGGTGTTCGCGCCGCGTTTGCCCGACCAGCAGCGGCAGGATTGTCGTTGGCCAGCCCTGGGTGCCGTCGCTCGAACAAGGGCCGGAGGCTGCCGTCGAGGGCGCGGGTACGGGTTTGCGGCTGAACATGCGCGGGTGCTGGATGGCGACCGTGGAGGGCTGCCTTGGCCGGGTGCTTAAGGCGCAGATATCGGATGCCGTGCGGGAGGGCGCGGGCGCCAGCGCCGCCCGCCTGGCCGGGACCAGGAGGGAGGTCATGGACGCGCACGCCGCGGCGTTGCAACCCGCATACATGCAGCGGCGCCCAGCGCCGCTGCTCCGCCCGCGGCAGCGCCGCCAGGAAAGGCGCGAGCCAGGCGTCCAACCGCGCCGTCCACGCCCCGGCCCCGACATCGCCGTCCCGCCGCTTGCCAGACCAGGCCAATCACATGGCGACGCCCAACATGGCAGAGCAGTGCTGGAGCGCGCATCGCAACGGTGAACGCATGGTCGCACCATGTCCTCCCTCTACGCCTGCTGCATCCCTCATCATCCGCATGAGGCCATCTTCTTCACGAGGCTCGGGCATGACGCTCTGGCATGACGCTCGGGCACGTGAAGCCCGTGCCACGACCCCGCCGCGGCCCGCTGCTTTGACCGTCATCCTTGACCGTCATCGCCGGCGCGTTCCGATGCGTGCCGTGACCGCAGAGACAGCCACGGCGCGGGGCCGCCGGCGTCAGCCGCCGACGGGCGCGAACAGCGCGTCCAGGTCCGCCTCCGTCAGCCCCAATGTCGCGCCGGGGCCGGCGCCCAGGATGGTGTCGGACAGGGCCTGCTTGCGGGCCTTCAGCGCCTCCATCTTCTCCTCGATGGTGCCCTGGGTGATCAGGCGGTGAACGAACACCGGCTTGTCCTGGCCGATGCGGTGGGCGCGGTCGGTGGCCTGGTCCTCGACCGCCGGGTTCCACCAGGGGTCGTAGTGGATGACGGTGTCCGCCGCCGTCAGGTTCAGCCCGGTGCCGCCGGCCTTGAGCGAGACCAGGAATAGCGGCACCTCCCCGGCCTGGAACCGGCGCACCGGGGTGCGGCGGTCCGCCGTGTCCCCGGTCAGCAGCGCGTAGGGCAGGCGCAGCTTCGCCAGCTCCGCCTCGATCAGCGCCAGCATGGAGGTGAACTGCGAGAACAGCAGCACCCGCCGCCCGTCCTCGACCATCTGCGGCAGCAACTCCAGCAGGCGGTCCAGCTTGGCGGAGCCGGCCTTGGCGGCCTTGGCCGTCTCAAGCCGCAGCAGGCGCGGGTCGCAGCAGGCCTGGCGCAGCTTGAGCATGGCGTCCAGGATGATGATGCCCGACCCGGCGACGCCGCGCTTCTCCACCGCCGCGCGCACCTTGGCGTGCATGGTCAGGCGTATGCCCTCATAGACCGCGCGCTGGGCGTCGGCCATCGCCACCTGCTCGGTGATTTCGGTCTTGGCGGGCAGGTCGGCTGCGACCTCCTCCTTGGTGCGGCGGAGCAGGAAGGGTGCGATGCGGCGGCGCAGCGTCTCCGCGCGCCCGGTGTCGCCCCCTTTCTCGATGGGCGTGCGGTAATTGCGCACGAACGCCTTCTGGTCGCCCAGGAAGCCCGGCATCAGGAAATCGAACAGGGACCATAGCTCCCCCAGGTGGTTCTCCAGCGGGGTACCGGACAGGCAGAGGCGCTGGCGGGCGCGCAAGGTGCGCGCCAGGCGGGAAGTGGCGGCGAGCGGGTTCTTGATCGTCTGCGCCTCGTCCAGCAGGACCGCGTGCCACTCCTGGCCTTGCAGCGCCTTGTGATCGCGGGCCAGCAGCGGATAGGTCGTCACCACCAGATCGTGGGCGGCGATGTCCGGGAAGCGGGCGGCCCGGTCCGGCCCGTGCAGCACGAGGGTGCGGAGCATCGGGGCGAAGCGCGCGGCCTCCGCCTGCCAGTTGGGGGCGAGGCTGGTGGGGCACACGACCAGCGCCGGGCGGTCCAGCCGGCCCGCGGCGTGGTCCACCGCCAGGTGCGCCAGCGCCTGCACGGTCTTGCCCAGCCCCATGTCGTCCGCCAGGATGCCGCCCAGCCCGGCGGCGCCCAGGAACTGCAGCCAGGCCAGCCCGGCGGCCTGGTAGGGCCGCAAGTCCGCACGGAAGCCGGCGGGGAGCGCGACGGGCGGGATGCCGCCGTGCTCGCGCAGGCCGCGGCCCAGGGCGCGGACGGCATCGCCGCCGGACCAGGCGAGGCCGGCGTCACGCCCGGCGGCCTCCAGCAGCGCCAGGTCGGCGGCGTTGCGGCGGGACAGGCGCAGCGTGCCCTCCGGCCCCCGTTCGGCGCCGGCCAGCAGCTCCATCAGCGGCCCCAGGATCGGGCGCAGCTTGCCGAACGGCACCGCGAGCAGGCGGCCATCGGGCAGGGGGAGCAGCAG
The DNA here is from genome assembly GCA_964250755.1 of uncultured Acetobacteraceae bacterium. Lineage (GTDB taxonomy): Bacteria > Pseudomonadota > Alphaproteobacteria > Acetobacterales > Acetobacteraceae > DASWOJ01. Next base: position 45,705 of record CAXUHB010000020.1, read on the forward strand.
CGGCGCCTCGTCGTCGTCATCCGCCGGGCCGGACTGGGCCAGGCGCCCCAGCACCATCGCGGCGCCGGCGGAGCCGATCAGGTCCAGCATAGCGGGCACGAGGCTGATGCGCTCCCCATCCACCATCACGCCCAGGTCCAGGTCGAACCAGTCTATGCCCGACCCTTCCTCGATCCGCACCAGAACGTCGCCCGTGGCCTGTGCGATGCGCACGGGGAAGTCGGGGTCGGCCTCGATGATCCAGCCGTCCTCCCGCAGGGCCGGGACCTCGTGCAGCACGAAGTCCACCCAGGCGTCGGGATCGGGGTCCAGCAGCGCCAGGTCGGCGGCGTTGGGGTGGTCGAAGGGCAGGTACCAGCGGTGGCCGACGCGGGAGAAGCCGAGGCGGCGGAGGCGCAGGGCCGCCTCGGTCTCGCCGACGGGGTCGCGGACGACCCGGAACAGGCGCCCGTCGCCGACCACGACATCGCGGCGGGACTCCGCGGACAGGACGGCGGGGCCGTATTGCCAGGAGAGGCGGGCCAGCGGCTCCCGCTTGGCAGCAGGCGCGGCCCCGCCCTGCATAGCCTGGCGGCCCAATGCGGCGAGATTGGCGCGGGCGTAGGTGCTGCCGGCGTCCGCCGGCAGCACGGCGGCGAGCAGGCGCAGGCGGGGCTGCAGCTGCTCGCGCACCTCCATGGGGGGCGGCAGCACCGCGGGCGGCGGCACGGGCAGGGCAGGGGCGCGGCGCGGCAGCTCGGCGGCGACCTGCCCGGCGGCCTCGGGCGACAGCGGCGGCGCCATCAGCATGGCGCGCACCATGCGGTCGGGCAGGCCGGTGTCCGCCCTGCCGACTGCGCCCGTCCCGGGGTCGGCGTACCAGGCGCCGGTGATGAGCAGCGGCTCCAGCGGCGGATCCAGCTCGATGCGCGGACGCTGGGCGCCGTCGTCCAGCATGATCCAGGCGATCCGGCCGGGGATGGTGGGGCCGTCGTGCAGCGCCGGGCCGTCCCACGCGCCCCAGCGTCCGCGGCCGGTGGCGATGACGGCGCGCAGGAGGTCGGGGAAGCCCTCCGCGGCACCGTTGATGGCGCTGTTGGTGGCGCCGTTGATGGCCATGGCGCGCAGGATGGCGCGGTCGGAGGGGCGGAGAAAGCGCGGCTGCTGGTTGGCGTGGGGCTGGTGGCGGAAGACGCTGGGCACGCCGGAGGGCGTGCCGTCCTTGCGCAGTTCGATGGTCTGCAGGCTCAGCTCCGGGCCGGGGTGGCTGCGGGAGCGGTTGAGCACATAGAGCAGGCGCTTGCGGACGCCGGGGGGGTAGTCCTCGGTGTCCTCGGCCTGTGTGGCGGTCACGGTGCGGAGCCAGTGCTCGACCTCGGCTGGCGCCGGCATCCGGCGCATGTCTGCTAAGCCCACGTTCCCACCCATCCCGGCCTGACCGGGTGGAGGATAGACCGGCCCGGGCGGAAGGGGCAGGGATCGCTGGCGCAGCGCGGGTCTGCGCCCGGGCGCCTTCTCCTCGTGCGCCCGGACGGAGGCTGCGTGCGCGCGGCATGGTCTGGCGCTGGGGCCCGCGCCTGCGGTGCGGCCTTCTGCGCGGAACTCCGGCCATGACACTGCCGGGTGCGCTGCCGGCGGGCACGGAGGCCCGCGGCAGGGGGGTGCCGAAGATGCCGGGCATGTGCGGCAGGTCCGGACAGGCACCCTGGCTGGAGGCGGCCTCCGGATCTTGTGCGGCAATCCTGGCTTGCGTAACACGGGGCATGGCTGCCGCTGCCCACCCTGATCCCGTACCGGAAAGCAGGGCGCTGACCGGGCTGCGCGGCGTGGCGGCGGTGCTGGTGGTCGTGCATCACGCCAGCCTGCATTTCGGCAACGGCCTGCCGCTTGTCGGGGGACTGCTCAGGAAGGGCTACCTGGGGGTTGACCTGTTCTTCGTCCTCAGCGGCTTCGTGATGTCCATGGTGTATGGCGCGTGGTTCGCCGGACGGGACGCGGCGGCCAGCGCCGGAGAGGGCGATGCCGCGAGGGGGGAGGCGGGGCGTCCGGCGTGGGGACGCGTGCCGGTGTTCCTGACGCGGCGGCTGGCGCGCTTGTGGCCGCTGCACGCCCTGGTGCTGGCGGCGGCGCTGGCGTGGGCGGCGTGGCAGGGCGATCCCCTGCCGTCCTGGCGCTTCGTGGTTGCCAACCTGTGCATGATCCAGGGCTGGGGGCTGAGCGGCGAGGTCAACCCGCCGGCCTGGTCGGCCAGCACGGAGCTGCTGGCCTACCTGCTGTTCCCCATGCTGGCCGGGCCGGTGCTGCGGCATCGGTGGGGGCTGGCGTTGGGGCTGGCGGGGGTGACGGCGCTGCTGGGGGCCTGCCTGCTGTGGTCGCCGCCATTGGGGACGGCCCGGCGCGGGCTGCTGGACATCCACGCGAACTACTCGGTCCTGCCGGCGCTGCGCTGCCTGGCCGGGTTCCTGCTGGGGATGATGGCCTGGCGGGCGGCCGGGCTGCCGGCGGTGCGGCGCGTGGCGCGGCGGCCCTGGGCCGGGCCTGGGGCGCTGCTGGCGGCGCTGGGGTTGATGCTGGCCTGGGCCAACGATCTGCTGGTGCTGGCGCTGTGGCCGGTGGTGGTGGTGGGGCTGCACCACGGCCGCGGACGGGCCTGGCGCCTGCTGGCGCTGGGGCCTCTGCACCTGCTGGGCACGCTGTCCTATGCGATCTACCTGATCCACTACGTTCCGCTGGTCGAACTGCCGCGCGAACCCGGCGCGACGCTTACCGTGCTGGTCCTGTATGGGCTGAGCGTGCTGGGCCTGTCCGTGTTCGCCTACCGCGTGGTCGAGCAGCCGACGCGCCGGCTGATGCGGTGGCTGGGGGAGGGCGTGATGCTCCCTGCTGCCCGCCCGGCGCTGGCCTGGCTGTCGCGGCGGTAGGGGCGAGGGGCGGAAACGCGGGCGCCGCGCCGCTTGAAGCATGGCTGGTCCAGGTGGAAGGCCCAATCATGCTCCGGCCTTTGTCGAGGCGAGCAGGTCACGGCCCAGATCGGGCAGCCTGATGCGACCCTGCTCTAGCCCTCGCCCGTCCCGCCCCGGAGCATCGGAGGGGCCAGTGCCTTGCCTGTCAGCGCATGCTCCCCGGCCAGGTCCCACGGGCCGCCCAGGTAGCGCCATAGCCGCAGCCCCTGGGCACGCACCGCGAAGGGGGCGAAGGCCGCCTGCATCGCGTCGCGCAGGGCGCGGGCGGCGTCCGGCGCGGCCTTGTTCTGGATGGTGACGTGCGGGCGGAAGCCCTGGGCGTCCTGCGGCGTCAGCCAGGCCGCCCAGGCGCGGGCCAGCCGGGCGCGCAGGGCCAGCAACTCCGGGGCGTGCAGCTCGTAGGCGACGCCGCGGCCCAGGAACCGCAGCCCGGCGGCCTGGACGGGGAAGGGCGGGACGGACGCGGCCTGGGTTGCCAGCAGCGCTTGGACAGCGTCCTGCTCGGCGCCGGGCAGGTGGTGGAACAGGGTGACGTGGGCCGGCACCTGGTTGCGCTCGGGCGGGAAGTGCAGGGTGCGCAGCCGGTCGAAGCGGGCCTGGTCCTCGGGATGCAGCGCCAGGGTGAGGATGAGCGGCTCGGTCATGCGGGGGTGGAGACGCGATGGAGCGCGGCGCAACAGGAGGCGGCATGGCGGAGGATGGCGTGACAGGGGGCAGGCTGGACTTGCCGGAGCCGCCGGGGACGGAGCAGGCGCAGCTTGCGGCGCGGTGGCTGCACCTGACGCGGGCGGTGCTGCCGGGGATGGCCGCGGCGCGGCGGTGGCCGATCCGGCTCGACCACTGCTTCATGCGGGTGTGCCTGGACAGCGCGCTGGGCCGTCCGTGGCACGAGGTGGTGCGGCGCCCGGCGGTGCGTCACCTCGACGCGGAGCAGCTCCGGGCCGCCGTGGCGGTGGCCGAGCGGATCGTCGCCGACCCGGACAGCCTGCCGGCGCTGAACAGGGTCAGCTTGGCATGGCGGCGGGCGGCGCGGGAACGGTAAGCTGATGGGCACGTCGGGCGGCCTGGGATGATGCTGGCGCTGTTCCGGGCGCTTCGCCGCTGCCGCAGGAGCTTGAGCAGCGGCGGCCCAGAGGACGACAGGGCGGCGCTGGCGGCCCCTGGACTGCCGCGGCGCAAGCGCGCCCCCTGCTGGCATGGCTTCCGGGATGGGAGGGCATCCTGTTGAGGCGGCGGCGGCCAGACGGACCGCCTATCGCGCGCGCGGGCCGGCGGCGCGGGCTGGGGGCACACGCGGCGGGGTCCGGGCGGTGCGCAGCGCGCCGCTGCAGGCGTTGTCCTCGCCGGTGCCGAGCTGCACCGTCGGCAGCAGCGCCGCCAGCGGGGTCAGCACGATGCCCAGCGCCACGGCGGCCCCCGCCTTTTCCGCAACCACGGCGGCGTCCGGGTTGACGTGCGGGTTGGCGAAGGTGCCGGTAATGTTGATGGGCGCGGCCAGGGAGCCGACCGAGAAGTGCTTGGCCTCGGTCTTGATCTGCATACGCAGCGCCTCGTTGTAGAAGCTGAGCGAGCCGCCGCCGAACACCCGGTCGGAGTCCAGGTCCAGGAACAGGGTGCGGGCCGTGGCCAGGCCGCGCTGCATGGTGAAGTCGGCGATGAAGCACTGGATGGCGGCGCGGCTGGGGACGCCCAGCGCCGAGAGCAGGGCGTTGCCGAACTGCAGGCCGGACAGGTCCACCAGCAGCGCGCTCAGGTTGCCGCCGGCGCCCATGTAGAGCTTCATTTCACCGTTGCCGGTGCCCAGGATTTCGGCAAGCGAAGTGCCGGTCCCCTGTATCACCGCGCGCCCGCCAATGGCGCCGGCCCCGCGTCCCGCGCCGGCGGAGGACAGCAGCCGGTCCAGGTCCACGCGCTGGAAGTCTATGGTGGCGTTGGCGCGCACCGCGCCCCCTTGCTGCGGCTGGAGGTCTATGGTGGAGGTGATCTGGCCGCGCCCGATGCCGAAGGCCAGCGGATGCAGCTTCACGGCACCGTCCACGATGTCCATGTCGGCGCGCATGTTGTCCAGCGGCTGCGACCGGCCCTGGATGCGGGCGGCTTTGTATTTGAGATGCACGTCGGCGAAGGTCAGCTTGGGCAAGCTGACCGGCACGTCCGGCAGCACGCGCCCATTGGACCGGGCCGCGGCGGGCTTGGTTCCCTTGGTGGCGTCGCCGGGTTCGGCGCCCACGAAGCCGCCGAGGTCCTTGAGGTCCACCAGCCGCGATTGCAGGTCCGCCGTCAACACCGGGCGGTCCCGGGTGGTGTCCACCTGCAGGTTGCCCTCCAGGTCGCTGCTGCCGAACTTGCCCTGGGCGTTGGTGAACTTCACCGATCCCGCCTGGTAGTCGAGCTGCCCGGCGACGCGGTAGGCCGGCGTCTTGGGAAAGGCGATGCCGGTCAAGGGCGTCAGCAGCGCCATGTCCGGCCCGGCAAACTCCAGCTTGAGGTCGGCGCCGGCGAAGTCCAGCGGATCTCTGACGGTGCCGGCCAGGGACACCTTGGTGGGGCCGTTGGCGAGTTGCAGGTTGACGGGATAAGGCTTGTCGTCGCGCAGGGACAGCAGCGCGCCACCGGTGAACCGCGCGGTGATGGGCTGGCCGGCGTAGGTCCCCTTGGCGCTGGCGACGATCTGGCCGGGCTGGCCGGTCTTGTCGCCTTGCTCGTCCTTGGTGGCGACGTCCACGTTGAAGTCGGCCCGCAGCTTGGCGGAGCGCACGTGAGCCTGGCCGTCGTTGATCCGCAGCGCACCGATGCGGGTGGCCTTATCGGGGTCCGCGGGGGCGTCGCTGCTGCTGGACGGGAAGGTCCAGTTGTTGCGGCCATCGGCAAGCTGCTGCGCGTCCACCTTGGGAGCGTCCAGGGTGATGACGGGGATCACGACCTGGCGGCGCCGGATGTATGCCATCGCGTCCACGTCCAGCTCCAGCTTGTCGGCGGTGGCGAAGTTGCCGCCGCCGGGCCAGCCGTCAGGGTTGGCGATGGTGACGCCCTCGGCGACGATGTGCGGCACGCGCCCGAGCTTGACGTGCAGGTGGGTGATGGTGGCGGGCCGGCCGAGGGCGGCGGAGGCCTGGCGGTCCACGTAAGGGATCAGCCAGTCCCACTGGAACAGCGCGACGGCCAGGATCGCGAGGCCAACCAGCCCGCCCATGACCGAGACGGCGATCCAGGGCCAGCGGCGGCGGCGCTTGGCTGGGAGCGGGGCGTGCGCGCCGCCTGCCGCAGCCTGGCCAACGGCAGGGGCGCCCGCCGGAGGGATGGGGCGGGGTTGGGGCGCGGCCTTGTCCGCAGCCGGGGTGCCGGTGGGGGTCGCGTCCGGGTTGCTCGTGACCTCTGACATGATGCGGTAACGGCGAGGGACGCCGCTGGGTTGCCTTGCGGACCCCGGCGGGCGGGGTCACGATGACATGGACCATCCTCACTCCCTGAACGGAACCGGCCCGATGATCCACGAACTCCGCATCTACCGCTGCCTGCCCGGGCGCTTGCCGGCGCTGCTGCGGCGGTTCGAGACGATCACGCTGCCGCTGTGGGAGCGGCACGGCATACGCCAGGCCGGATTCTGGACGACGGTGATCGGGGAATCCAACCAGGACCTGACCTACCTGCTGGCGTGGGAGGGCCTGGCGGAGCGGGAGGCCAAGTGGACGGCGTTCCAGACGGACCCCGAGTGGATCGAGAAGCGGGCTGGCACAGAGCGCGAAGGGCAGATCGTGGCGAACATCACGAGCAGCCTGCTGCAGCCGACGGGGTTCTCGGCCGTTCGGTAGGCCCCGCTGCGCCGGCGGAGGCGGCCGGGCCTTAGAGGTTCGCAAACCCTTCTGGGCGATCCTGCCCCGCACGGAAGGAGTTCCCCTGCATGTCCGCACGCCGCACCGCCATGCCCGGCCTGTTCCTGCAGTTGCTGATCCCCTCGCTGCTGGCCATCATCCTGAGCGTGGCATTCGTCCAGGCTTGGACGCTGCAGGCCGGGAACGCGGCGCTTGAAGAGAAGGCGCAACGCAACCTGCAGGCCAGCATGGCGCTGCTGCACGCCTACCTGCACCCCCTGGGAACCGATTGGTCGCGGGTGGACGGGCAGCTCCGCCTAGGGACGACCCTGGTCTCGGGTCGGGACGACATCGTGGACCGCGCCGCGGCGGCGGCGGGCGGGGTTGCAACCCTGTTCAGCGGGGACGAGCGGGTGGCGACCAACATCCGGCGTCCGGACGGGACCCGTGCCACCGGCACCCGTCTGACCGATCCGGCCGTGCGGGAGGCCGTGCTGGCCGGCGGCCGAACCTACCGCGGCCGCGCCGTCATCTTGGACCGCGAGTATCTGACCATCTACGAACCCGTCAAGGACGCCAGCGGCGGGGTGGTCGGCATCATGTTCGCCGGCCTGCCCGCGACGGACCTGGACGCGTCCAAGACGGAGGCGCTGCACAACACGCTGGTGGCGGGCGCAACCGTGACGGCCCTGTTCGTGCTGGTGTGCGCCGTCCTGCTGACGCTCACCTTGCGTCCCCTGACCCGGCTTGCCGAGGCGACGCGGCGCATCGCCGGCGGAGACCTTGCGTCGGCCATCCCCGGCCTTGGGCGGCAGGACCAGGTGGGCGCGATTGCGTCTGCGCTGCAAGGGTTCCGGGATGCGGCTGCCGACAAGCTCCGGCTGGAGGCGGCGGCAACTGCGGAGCGGCGGGATGCGGAGGAGGCGCGCGCCCGGCGCGAGGCCGAGCAGGCGGCAGCTGCGGCGGCGCAGGCGGCCGTGGTGACGTCGGTCGCGTCCGGGCTGGAGCGCGTGGCGTCCGGCGACCTGACGGTGCGGCTGGACCAGCCGTTCGCCCATGAGTACGAGGCGCTGCGTGCCAACTTCAACGCCGCCCTGGCAGAGCTGCGGGACGCGCTGCACGCCATCGCTGCCAACGCGCAGGGCATACGCACGGGGACCGAGGAGATCAGCCATGCCTCCGACGACCTGAGCCGGCGAACCGAGCAGCAGGCGGCGAGCCTGGAGCAGACGGCGGCGGCGCTGGATGAGATCACGGCCACGGTGCGGCGCACGGCGGAGGGCGCGCGCCAGGCGCAGGATGCGGTGGGCCGCACCAAGGCGGATGCCGAGCGGTCGGGGGAAGTCGTGCGGCAGGCGATGGCGGCGATGGGAGGCATCGAGCAGTCGTCGGGCAAGATCGGCCAGATTATCGGCGTGATTGACGAGATCGCGTTCCAGACGAACCTGCTGGCGCTGAACGCGGGGGTCGAGGCGGCGCGGGCCGGGGACGCCGGACGGGGCTTTGCGGTGGTGGCGAGCGAGGTGCGGGCGCTGGCGCAGCGGAGCGCGGAGGCGGCGCGGGAGATCAAGGGGCTGATCGCGGCGTCGGCCCAGGAGGTCGGGGCCGGGGTGAGGCTGGTGGGGGAGACGGGCCAGGCGCTGGGCCGGATGGTGACGGAGGTTGCCGGGGCGGCGACCGTGGTGGCGGAGATCGCCGCTGCCGCCGGGGAGCAGGCGACAGGGCTGGCAGAGGTGAACACGGCGGTGAACGCCATGGACCAGGTGACGCAGCAGAATGCGGCGATGGTGGAGCAGAGCACCGCCGCCTGTCACGCACTGGTGCAGGAAACCGAGGAGCTGGCGCGGCTGACGGGACGGTTCCAACTCGGGGGCGAGGCCCCGTCCAGCAACGTAGCCCCGCTGCGCCGTCCCGCTCGTACGACGCCGCCCGCTAAGGCGGCGCTGCGCGTAGTCGGCCGGGGCGGCGGCGCGGCGCTGAAGCGGACGCCGGCGGGGGATGACGGGTGGCAGGAGTTCTGACGGGCTTGGGACAGTGGCAGGACACGGTGCAGGACGGGAAAGCCGCGATCCTGGACAGGGTCTGCGCCGTGGACGCAGCGGGACCGATGCAGGACCGGCGTCAACATAGTATGGATGCTTCACAGTTTATTGATGCGTGGAGACGGAAATTACATAGAATGTCTTAATTTTTGTGTTGCGTTGAGGGATCGATGATGGGAGAAGGGGGCAGTGCGTCACCCCAACCCAGAAGGATTCGTGCCATGATGAAGGCCATCCCGCTTTTCTCCGCTGTGCTGGCGATCTGCGCTGGCGCTGCCCATGCCGCGCCTGTCCTGGTCAATGGTGGGTTTGAGGACACGACCTACACCGCCAGCACGCAGTTCGGTTCGGACTACAACGGCTTCGGCGGCCAGGGCGTGACCGGGTGGAAGGCCACTGGATTCACGCTGTTCTTCAGGGGCGGCACGCAGACCTCGGTCAGCGCCGCTAACGCCTACAACGACCCGCTGACCTACTTTCAGCCCAACGTCACCACCAGCCCGGATGGCGGCAACTTCATCGCGCTGGACGGGGACAGCTCGTTCCAGGGCGGCAAGGTCGGCTTTGACCCCGGCAGCACGCTGACGCAGCAGGTCACGAACCTGGTGGCGGGCACGCAGTACGACGTGACGTTCTACTGGGCGTCCACCCGGCTCATCAACCGCATCAACCAGCCTGCCGCCACGACGGAGCGTCTGGATGTCAAGCTGGGCGACCAGCAGTTCTCCACCGAGAAGGTTACCACCCCGGTCGGCACCTTCTCGGGCTGGATGCAGCAGACCTTCCGCTACACGGCGACAGGCGCCAGCGAGGCGCTGACGTTCCTGTCCATCGGCACGCCGGACGGGCTGCCGCCGGTGGCGCTGCTGGACGGCGTGTCCATCACGGCGGTGCCGGAGCCGGCGTCCTGGGCGCTGCTGGGCGCGGGGCTGCTGGTCATGGGGCGGCGCACCCGCCGCCGCCACGGCCTGGCGTGACCACTTCCGAAACCTGTAGCAGCCGGCACGCCGAGAAGGCATAAAGCACGCCCATGTCCACTGCCCTGTCCCAGTACGCCCCCGCCTTCGGCATGACGGTCCTGCGCCTGTGCGTGTGGCTGGCCCTGCTCAGCGCGGTGTTCGTGACGCTGGAGCGGCTGTTCGCCCTGCATCCGTCCCGGGTGCTGCGGCGAGGGGTGGCGGCGGACCTGGGCTACTACTTCCTGTCGAGCCTGCTGCCCGGCGCGTTGCTGGCGGTGCCGCTGGCCTTGCTGGCCGGGGCCGCCAACGCCGCGCTGCCGGGGGCGTGGCACGCGGCGCTGGCGGGGCTGCCGGGGTGGGCGCTGTTGCTGGGCACCTTCGTGGTGATGCAGGTCGGGGCCTATTGGGGCCACCGCTGGAGCCACGAGATCCCGTTCCTGTGGCGCTTCCATGCCGTGCATCACAGCGCCGAGCACATGGACTGGCTGGTCAACACCCGGGCGCACCCGGTGGACATGGTGTTCGAGCGGATATGCAGCCTGGCGCCGGTGTGTGCGCTGGGCCTGGCGGGGCCGGGCAGCGCGGCGGGCGCTGCAGGGGCTGCGCCGGCCATCGTGGTCGTCGTCGGCGTGGCCTGGGGCTTCTTCATCCACGCCAACCTCCGCTGGCGGCTGGGTCCGCTGGAATGGCTGTTGGCGACGCCGGCCTTCCACCACTGGCACCACACCAACGACACGCAGAACCGGGACCGCAACTACGCCGCCATGCTGCCGGTGCTGGACCGGGTGTTCGGCACGCTGCACCTGCCGCGCCACTGGCCCGAAGTCTATGGCGTGGACAAGCCGGTCGGCGACACGATGGCGCAGCAGCTCGTGGGGCCGATGCTGCCGGCGCGCCGGGCGGACGCCGTCCGCCAGCACGCGCCCGCAGCGGAGTAGCTAGGGCACGGGCGGCGCTGCGGGCCGTCTCGATCCGCAAGGCCGAACAGCCCGCGCAGGCTCTCTGCGGCAGCCTACCGGGACTGGTTTCAAGGTACGGCGATGGCGTCCGGGACTGGAGGCCTAGGCGGGGCGGGCGGCTCCGGCGCGGGTACCACGTAGTCGGGCACGATGCGCGCCTGCGCGCCGGCGATCACCAGCACGCGCTGGCCCAGCACGAGCGGCGCGGCATCCCGCTGGGTGACAGACACCAAGTCCCCGTTGCCCTTGCGGACAACGTACTCGAAGGCCGGGACCTCGCCGGCCGCACGCTCGATCCCGGTGCCGACCAGGCCGCCGACGACGGAGCCGCCCAAGGCGGTCAGGGCGGTGCGGACGCCGCCGCCGGGGGCCTGGGCACCGGCGATGCCGCCGGCCGCCGCGCCGGACGCGCCGCCCAGGGTGCCGTCGGGGCTGACGGACACATTGCGGACCCCGGCGACGACGCCCTGCTCCACCTTGGCCGCCTGCTGCACTGCGCCGGAGGCGTAGGTGTCAGGCGAGTAGCTGGGACGGCAGCCCGGCAGGGCCGCGAGCAGGAGAAGGGCGAGGAGAGGAGGGCGAAAGGGCATTCTGGGCGGGGTTCTAGCCTGGGGCGGGGTGGGCCGGAAGGCGGGGTGGTTTTCCCTTTTTTCTCCGGGACAGTGGTGGCGTGGCGACGAGGGCGGGAGCTGCTGCCGCCTTCTACATGAGCAGCTCCGTTCGGGTCGGCGGCCTGTGGGCGGCTTCCCTCACCCCGGCCCTCTCCCAGAGGGAGAAGGAGCAGGAAGCGCTTGCCTCAGAATGGCGCTTCGGCGATGTGCCATAGGACGCCGGAGGGGTCGAAGAGGAAGCCGACCTTCAGGCCCCAGGGCTGCAGCGCGGGCGCCCGCGGGGGCTTCACGCCGAACTCCGCCACCAGCGCCGCGGTGTTTATCCCCTGCCACCAGGCGTCGGCGTTCCTGACCATCAGGTGAACCATCTGGTTCTCGGCCAGTGCCTGCACGTAGAAGTCCTGCAGGATGAAGCTGCATCCGCCGAGCTTCAGGCCCGCGACCCCGTCGCCCTCGTGCGACACCCGGAAACCCAGCGCCTGGTAGAACCGCTTGGACAGCTCGAAATCCCGGGCCGGCACGAAGGGACGCAATGCCAGAACCTGATCCATGCCCTCGCTCCCCGTCGCGCGCCGGGTCCATGATGGTCCGGGCAGGCAGGGAGGTCGAGGGGATGGGACGGATCGCGCAGGGCGGCAAGGCGCTGTACGGGGCGCCGTTGGGCATCCTGATGCTGGACGCGCGGTTTCCGCGCATCCTCGGGGACATGGGCCATGCTGGGACCTGGCCCTTCCCGGTGCTGTATTGCGTCGTGCGCGGCGCCACCCCGGCGCGGGTGGTGCTGGACGGCGCCGCCGGGCTGCTGCCGGCTTTCCTGGACGGGGCGGCGGAACTGGTGGCGCTGGGGGCGGAGGCGGTGACGACCAACTGCGGCTTCCTGTCGCTGTTCCAAGCGGAGTTGGCGGCGCATGTGGGGGTGCCGGTGGCCACGTCGTCCTTGATGCAGGTCCCGTGGGTGCAGGCGGCGCTGCCGCCGGAGCGGCGGGTGGGTGTGGTGACGGTGTGCGCCCCGTCGCTGACGGCGGCGCACCTGCGCGCCGCCGGGGCGCCGCCGGACACGCCGGTGGCGGGGACGGAGGGCGGGCGGGAGCTGCACCGCGTGCTGATCCGGGCGGAGTCCACCGACCTGGACGTGGACCTGGCGGAGCAGGACGTGCTGGATGCCGGGCGGGACCTGGTGCGGCGGCATCCCGAGGTCGGCGCCGTGGTGCTGGAATGCACCAACATGCCGCCCTACGCCGCGGCGCTGCAGGCGGCGCTGGGGGTGCCGGTTTACGACATTCATTCGATGGTGACGTGGTTCCATGCGGGGCTGCGGCCGCGGGCGTGGGGCGGCGGCTGACGCCGACTGCCGGAAGGTTTGACCCGTGCCCCGCTGCGGACGGGTAGGGCGGATAAGCGCAGCGCCATCGGCCATGACGCGGCGCCCGGTCGTGGCGGAAGGCGCTGCGCTCCGACCTGCAGCCAGCGGGCTGCTACAGGTTGGAACCTTGGTAGTTGGTATGAGGCCCAGCCGGCCGCCAGGCTGCCGTTAGATGATCGCGCGCAGGCCGGGGACGCGGCGTGCGACCAGGCCGACGAGCAGGAACGACCCGGCGATGCCGATCGCGCTTGCCAGCAGGACTTTCAGCGCGACATCCGCCGGCCACTCGTGCAGCGCGCGGGTCGCGGCGATCAGGATCGGGGGATGCACGATATAGACGCCGAAAGCGTTGCGCGTCAGGAAGCGGCTGGCTGGGGTCTCCCCGTCGAAGCGGGTGCGGTAGAGCGTGACCAGCCCCAGCGTCAGGGAGGCGCAGGTGAACGATCGCCACAGGTCCATTCCGGCGGCCTGCCAGTGCCAGCCGCCGCCGTAGGGAGCGAGGTCGCCCTGCAGCGCGCCGCCGAAGCCGATCAGCACGGCCCAGCCCGCGGCCGACACGGCCAGGCCCGCCAGGCCCCAGGCCCGCCCGGTGGATGCCGGAATCCGGAGGAGCCAGCCGCCGCGCCCTGCGGCAACGCCGGCGGCGAACATCAGCGGATATTGCGGGAGGTCGTGGACCTCCAGGTTCAGCACCACCGTGCCGGGCGGGACCAGCAGGCCGACCCCGAAGGTGATGGCGGCCATCACGCCGGCGAAGCCGAGCACGGCGCCGACGCGTGGCGGCTGCCCGGATGCGGCGGGCGGCGCGGGCCGCAGCGCCCGCCAGCCCGCAAACACGGCGCTGAACGCCAGCAGCACCAGGCAGAACCACAGCGGCCCGGATTCGCCGAACACTGCGCCGCTGCCGACCCGGCGCAGCCAGAACGGCCAGAACCCGTCCGCGCGCCGCACCCCGGCGACGTAATACTGGGTCAGCGGCCCCGCGGCGAACATCCACAGCAACAGCGGCAGGCCCAGGCGGAACAGACGCTCCCGCAGGAAGGCGGCGGGTCCCTTGCGCGCCACTGCGCCCGCGGCGAACACCCCGGCGATGCCGAACAGCAGCCCCATGGCCACCGCGTGCTGGAAGGACTGGTAGGTGCCCAGGGCCAGCCGCATCGGGAAGGCGGTGGCCGCGGCGTCGCGCACATACCAGCGGCCCAGGCCCGAGTAGGTTACGGCGGCGTGCATGACGACGACCATGCAGATCGCCGACCAGCGCAGGTTGTCTATGAACAGCATCCGGCGGGTCGGGTGCAGCATCGGGCCGTCGTCCCGTAAGTCCCGGCCAGGCTAGGCCAGCCGGTGCCGTCCTGCAACGAGAACCCGCATGGGCCACGCCGGGCCAAGCGGTGGTCCCATCGGCGGCGGCCTTGCAGGGCCTTCGCGGCGGCTTCTGGGCGCGGACTCTGCCCCCGCGGTCGGGCACGGGCCTTTGCCCGCCGCAGGTGTGGGCGGACCTCGGCCAGGTGTTCAGGCGGGTGCCTGGCAGGGACTGGCGGATCGGCCACACCCTGGCGGGATGCGTCATCCTTGCTGCCGTTTCTTCTGGCATCGTCACAAAACCTTTGCAATCCTTTGTTCACGGCAACGTGAGGAAAGGGGGCAGGGCGATGGATCGGGTGGACGGAGCGGGATACCTGGCGCGGGTCGAGGCCAACGTGGTCGGCGTGCGCGCGGGTCCGGAGGTGGTCTATATCCGCCTGGCGCGCGACTTCCCGGAGGAGGGCCAGCGCACCTCGATGTTCGCGGAGGTCACGCCCGGGGACGCGCTGCGGCTGATCCACGATTTGCAGGCCTGCGTGCAGACGGCCCTGGCCTGCCGCACGCCGCACTGACGCGCCTGTCCGGCCTGTCCCAGCCGGGCATGACGGCGGAGGGCGGGCGGGGTAGGGTGCGGCGGACAGCAGGAGCGCCGCCATGACCGCAGCCCCGTCCGCCGATGCGCTGCGCGCCTATGCCGCGGCGCTGCTGCGCGGCGCCGGGCTGGCGGCGGACCGGGCGGACACGGTGGCGGAGGTTCTGGTCGAGGGCGACTTGCTGGGCCATGACACGCACGGGCTGGCGCAACTGCCGGGCTACCTGAACGCGCTGACGAGCGGGACGATGACGGCGGCGGGGGAGCCGGAGATTGTCGCCGACCGGCCCGGCGCTGCCCTGTGGGACGGGCGCCGGCTGCCCGGGCCGTGGCTGGTGGTGCAGGCCCTCCGGCTGGCCACGGCGCGGGCGCGGCAGCACGGGACCTGCACCGTCGTGATCCGGCGCAGCCACCACATCGCCTGCCTGGCCGCTTATGGGTAGCGGGTGGCGCGGGAGGGAATGGTGATGCTGCTGGCCAGCTCCGACCCCTCGGTGGCCAGCGTGGCGCCGCATGGCGGGATGCGGGCGCTGATGACGCCGAACCCCTTGGCCGCCGCGTATCCGACGGACGGGGACCCCGTGCTGATGGACATCAGCACCAGCACGACCACCAACGGGCTGACCGGGCGGCTGCGCGGGGAGGGGCGGCTGCTGGACCATCCGTGGCTGCGGGACAACCAGGGCCAGCCCAGCCGTGACCCCGCCGTGCTGTTCACGGACCCGCCGGGGACGATCCTGCCGCTGGGCGGCGTGGACCAGGGGCACAAGGGCTTCGCGCTGGGCTTGCTGGTGGAGGCGCTGACGGCGGGCCTGGGTGGCTTCGGCCGGGCCGACCCGGCGGAGGGCTGGGGCGCGGCGGTGTTCGTGCAGGTGCTGGACCCCGCGGCCTTCGGCGGCGCGGCGGCGTTCGTGCGGGAGGCGGGGTGGCTGGCGGATGCGGCGCGGGCGGCGCCGCCGGTGCCAGGCGGGGCGCCGGTGCGGCTGCCGGGCGCGCGGGGGCTGGCGCTGAAGCGGGCAGCGGGGACGGAGGGGGTGCGGCTGCATCCCTCGATTCTGCCGGGGCTGGCGCCCTGGGCGGGGCGGCTGGGGGTGGTGGAGCCAGGCGCCATGCAGGACGCGGAAGCGCAGCGCCATAGGCATCAACTGTAGCGTCGGGCTGACCCGTCCCAAAGCGTCCTCAATGCGAGGCGCTCTTGCGCCGTGGCGTGAGGAGCTAACAGGATTGTCCTGTCGGCCCCCCACGCCGCGTCGCTGCGCTCCTCGCGATGACGGAGCACCTGGATCGGGCCGCATTCCATCCTGAGTCAGCCCTGATGAGGCGCGGCGGCGAGCGGGACAGGCCGGATCAGGGCAGGACGGCCATCGATATGACCCAGTGCGCCACGCCGTTGCTGAACACCGCATCCAGCGCCACCGTGTCGGCGCCTGGCGCGCGCGCCGTGTAGTCCACGGCGGTCCCTAAGAAGCGCGCGCCCACGCAGGTGCTGCTGATCGAGTTCTGTGCGTTGTAGGGGACGCCCTGGCGCTGGGACAAGGAGCCGAGCCGCGGTGCCTGCACGACTTGGATTGCGCTGGGCGGTATGCTGTCCGAGCAGCCCCGGTGGCCGCCAAGGATGAGGCCCTGCCGCGTCTCGCTCACCCGGAGCTGCGCGGATGTGCGGAGCACCTTGTCCTCTGCGCCGGCCGGCGCGGCGGCGACCAGGCCGGCGGCGAGCGCGCAGGCGGCCAGCAGCCGGGGGGCGGGCCGCCTGGGGGGTGATCCGCGGGTGGATATGCCTGCTGCTCCGGCGCCGGTTACATGCGGGCCGGACGCCGGGCCAGCAGGCCCAGCGCCGCCAGGCCCGCGGCGAGGACCGTCCAGCCCGCCGGCTCCGGCACGCCGGTGGGCGCGGCGGCGGGCGTGCCGACCAGCTCATACGCCTGCGTCAGCGTCGTCGTGTCCGTGACAGTGGTCGTGGTGTTGATTGGGAAGATGTATGTCGTGTCAATGTTGGTGTCGAGTTGGCCCAGGAGCACGGTGAACGTGCCGCCGTCCACGGTTGAGCAGGTCGGCTTCGTTGCGCTCGGCAACCCTGTGGCAAAGCCCGGGATGGTGCCGTCGCCGCCGCATAGGCTGTAGACACCCGGTTGAGCGACCGTTGAAGGCTGTGGGGGCTGCGTCGCGGCATAGCCGTTCACCGTTGCAGGACCAAACGTCTGCGTAGAGGTGACAACAGCATACTTCGGATCCGTGTAGAATGACGGGTCGAGCGAGTAGATTGAGTTGCTGGCCGAACTGGTTGCGGACGCGGAGGACAGCAGCGCTGGTGCTGCAATGGCCGTGCCCGGCCCGCCCGCAGCCAGGAGCGTGGTCCGGGCCGACGCCAGCGCGGCCTGCATCCCGGCCGAGCCGAAGGCATCCAGCACCGTCACGTCGAACAACGCCGCGCCGCCGGCCAAGCGCCCGATGATCTCCGTCGCATAGGCGTTGGCCTGCTGGTTGACCGTCGTTGGCGGCAGGAAGGTAAGAAGTTCGTGGGTTGAGGAGGTGATAACGGTGGAACCACCCGGGTTCCCGTTCGTCCCCGTTTGCGCCAGCGCCGGGGCGGTCGTGGCGGACGCCAGCGCGGCGATCGCCAGGGCAAGCCAAGGAGGGATGCGGATTGGGCGGGGTGGTCGGGCAGGGGGCATCGGGGCCATCCGGGGCTGGTTGCAGAAGGGTCAGCTCCGAACGCTGCCACCTTCCGCCGGCCCGCGCGTCATCCGTTTAAATGAGTTTGGCGAATATGTTCGTGCCGCCGACACCCCGTGGGGACCGCCGGTCCTGGCCCTAGCCGGGGCCGGCGCCCTGTGCGGCGAGGTAACGCTCCACCAGCGGCCCCCACACCGCGGACCCGCCCGCGCCGAAGAACAGGCCGTGGCCGTCGCGTCCGTAGGGGCCGGGCTGCGCCAGCTCGGCCTGGCCGCCCGCCCCGGTGAAGGCGCGGTGCATCGCCACCGCGACCTCGGGCGCAAAGAAGGTGTCGTTGGCGGCATAGACCCAAAGCATCGGCGTGCGGGCGGTGCGGCCGTACTGCCCGGCGGCCTCCGCCAGGCGCTCCGGGTGGCAGTTGCGGTTGGGCACCATGTCCTGGTGGCCGCCGCGCCCGCCGGCCATGACGACGAAGGCGGCGACCTTCGGGTGGGGCTGGCTGGCCAGGGCGATGGCGCCCCAGCCGCCGGCGGACTGGCCGACGACCACGGCGCCGTCCGGGCGGATGCCGGGCAGGGCGCCGGCGGCGTCCACGGTGGCGGCGATGTCGCGCGCGGTCTCCAGCCCTGCCGGGCGGTAATCGGCCTCGGCGCAGTGGCCGTAGCCCTCCGCCCATGCGCCACCGGTTGCGCCGTAGCCGCGGCGGAGGGCGAAGGCGACGGCGTAGCCGCGGCTGGTGAACCACCGCGCGGCCTCGTCCCCGCAGCGGCCTAGCGTCATGCGCGGGCGGGCGTCGGGGTTGGGCGGGGAGCCATGGGCGACCACGACGAGCCGCGCCGGCGCCCCTGCCGGGCTGGGGCGGTCCGGGTGGCACAAGCGGGCTTGCAGACGGGGCTGCGCCCCGGCGGCGTCCGTCACCGGCACTTCGAAGTCTTCGGATGATGCCGTGGCGGATGAACCCGCGGAGGACAGGCCTGCGGGCGTGGCGCAGCCCGCCAGGGCCAGCAGCGCCGCCAGGATGGCCGGGCGGCGTGGCGCGGGGCCGTGCGGCATCACCGCGTGTGGCAGCGGACCAGGGGGTAGGCGAACTCCGCGCAGCCGGGGAAGGCGATCTCGTTCTCGCCGCGGCGCTGGACGTGGAGGACGTTGGGGTCCTCGCAGCCGAAGCCAGCGGCAGAGGGGACGCCGGAGGTGGTCAGGCTGGCGGGGGCGCCGGTGCCGGCCAGGCGGAACTCGACGCCGCCGGGGGAGACGCGTGCGGTTTCGATCTCGCGCTGGGTCAGGGTCTGCTCGGTCAGGGTGGCGCGCAGCACGAGGTCGCGGGTGAAGATGACGACGGGCTGGGAGAGGCAGGCCTGGGGGGTGAGGTTGGCGGGGACTGGGAACAGGCCGCCGGTCCAGGTGCCGAACAGGCTGGCATGGGGCGGCAGCCCGGCCTGGGCGCGGGCCGGGGACGGCAGCGCGACGGCAGCCAGGGCGATCAGGGCGGCAAGGATCGGGGCGGGGCTGCGCATCGGGCGGGTCCTTGGGCGTGTGTGCCTGGCATGGTAGCAGCGCCGGGCGGGCGGGTGAACCCGGGACGCGGGGACACTGAGCGCGGGGACACTGGGCGCGGGGACACTGGACGCGCAGGGACATCGGGGGCGGCTTCGAGCAAACCACACTGCGAGCAAGCCATAGTAGGCAACTCGGCTGAGGGATGATAATTTCGCAGACTGGTCATGTGTCCACCAGCAATCCACGCAATTCCGGAGCGACTGCCGATGCCGACTGCCCGACGCAGCCTGCTTGCCGCCGCCATGCTTCCCCTGGTGAACATCGGCCGCGCCCGGGCGGCGGAGTTCACATACCGGTTCGCGAACAACCTGCCCCCCGTGCATCCGCTGAACGTGCGCGGGCTGGAGGCGTGCGCGCGCATCCGGGAGGCGACGGGCGGGCGGGTCGAGATCGGGATGTTCCCGAGCAGCCAGCTCGGGTCGGACACCGACACGCTGGTCAAGCTGCGGTCGGGGGAGGTGGAGTTCTTTACGCTGTCGGGCCTGATCCTGTCGCCGGTGGTTCCGGTGGCGTCCATCAACGGCATCGGCTTCGCGTTCAAGAACTACGGGCAGGTCTGGGGCGCGATGGACGGCAGCCTGGGCGCCCACGTGCGGAGCGAGATCGGCAAGCAGGGCCTGGTTGCCGTCGGGCGCATCTGGAACAACGGCTTCCGCCAGACCACGACCGGCACCAAGCCGATCACCTCGCCGCAGGACCTGCAGGGCTTCAAGCTGCGGGTGCCGGTCAGCCCGCTGTGGACCAGCATGTTCACGGCGCTGGGCGCATCGCCGGCCAGCATCAATTTCAACGAGGTGTACTCGGCCCTGAAGACGCACGTGGCGGATGGGCAGGAGAACCCGCTCGCGCTCATCAAGGCGGCGAAGCTGTACGAGGTGCAGGGATACTGCAGCCTGACCAACCACATGTGGGACGGGTTCTGGCTGCTGGCCAACGAGGGCGTCTGGCGCGGGCTGCCCGGCAGCCTGCGCGACACCATCGAGCGGGAGTTCGACCGC
The DNA here is from genome assembly GCA_964250755.1 of uncultured Acetobacteraceae bacterium. Lineage (GTDB taxonomy): Bacteria > Pseudomonadota > Alphaproteobacteria > Acetobacterales > Acetobacteraceae > DASWOJ01. The sequence goes on from CAXUHB010000020.1 coordinate 65,518, forward strand.
TCCGCGCAAGACGAGCGGAACGACCTGACGGCCATGGATCCGCACCTGCGCGGCGACCTGGCGCTGACCGGCCTGAAGCTGAACCCGGTGGACGCCGCCCCCTTCCAGCAGGTGCTGCAGCGCTCCGGGTTCTATCAGGAGTGGCGGACCAAATATGGCGAGGCCGCCTGGCGCCTGCTGGAGGAACACGCCGGCGCGCTGGCCTGACGTCCCCGGAGCGCTGCATTGGCGGCCCTGGACATCGGCCTGCCCCAGCCGCGAACATAACGTAACATATTCTTAAGCAGAAATGGCCTCTGCGGCATGACAGGCGGCGGGGTCCGGCATAGAAATCCCGGACCCCGTTGGACCAGGAAGGCGCCGCCCCATGCCCCTACGCCGCCGAACCTTGATTGCCGGAGCCGCCGGGCTGCCGCTGGTGAACATCGGCGGCGCCCGCGCCGCGGAGGCCAGCCTCAAGGTCGCGATGAACCTGCCAGCCGGGCATCCGATGAACGTGCGGGCATCCGAGGCCTGCGCGCGGGTGGCGGCGGCGACGGGCGGCCGGGTGGAGATGCAGACCTACCCGGGCAGCCAGCTCGGCGCGGACACCGCGGCGCTGGCGAAGCTCAGGACCGGGGAGCTGGAGTTCTTCCTACTGTCGGGGTCCATCCTGTCCTCGGTCATCCCTGTCGCGTCCATCAACAACATGGGGTTCGTGTTCAAGGGCTACCGCCAGGTCTGGGCGGCGATGGACGGGAGGCTGGGAGCCTACTTGAGCCGGGAGATCGCCAAATTCGGCATCCTGACCGTGGGCAGGTCCTGGAACAACGGCTTCCGCCAGATCACCAACAGCCTGCGTCCGATCACCTCGGCGGAGGATCTGCGCGGCCTGAAGCTGCGCGTGCCGGTCAGCCCGCTGTGGCTCAGCATGTTCGGCGCGCTCGGCGCGACGCCGGCGTCCATGAATTTGAGCGAGGCCTATGCGGCGATGCAGGCGCACGCGGTGGACGGGCAGGAGAACCCGCTGGCGCTGATCCAGGCCACCAAATTCTACGAGGTGCAGCAGTATTGCAGCCTGACCTACCACATGTGGGACGGCTACTGGCTGCTGGCCAACGAGGGCGTGTTCCGTGGTCTGGACGCCCGCACGCAGGAGGTCATCACACGCGAGTTCGACCGCGCCGCACAGGACGAGCGGGACGACCTGGCCAAGCTGGACCCGCACCTGCGCGGGGACCTGGCGGCGACGGGCATGAGGCTGAACTCGGTGGAGACCGCGTCCTTCCAGCAGGCACTGCAGCAGGCCGGATTCTATGCGGAGTGGCGCGGCAAGTACGGCGAGGCCGCGTGGAACGCGCTGGAGGAGTACTCAGGCCCGCTTGCTTAGCGGCCTGCCCCTGCCGCTCCTGACCCTTCCGCTGCGCGGAGGCTCCCCGTAGCATCCCCGGTGAACCCCGCCGCAGGAGCGCGCCATGATGACCGTCGCCGTGATGTACCCCGCCACGGGCGGAACCCGGTTCGACCACGGCTACTACATGGACAGCCACATCCCGCTGGTCCGGCGGCTGTGGGGGCCGATGGGTTTGCAGGAGGTGCGGGTGCTGCGCGGCGCGGCGGCGCCGGACGGGGCGGCGCCGACCTATTCCGTCATGGCGTTGCTGACCTTCGCCGACGCCGACGTCTTCGCCGCCGCGGCGGGGCGGCACGGCAGGGAGATCTTCAAGGACATCCCGAACTTCACGGACGCCACGCCGGTGATGCAGTTCAACGAGGTCGCCGAGGGATGACCCTGGAGGTCCGCAGCCGCCATGCCTGCTTCGGCGGGATGATGGGGTTCTATGCCCATCCGTCGCGGGCCACCGGCACCTCGATGCGCTTCGGCGTGTATGAGCCGCCGCAGGCTGCCTATGCGCGGTGCCCGGCGCTGTACTTCCTGGCGGGGCTGACCTGCACGGAGGAGACGTTCGCGCATAAGGCCGGGGCGCTGCGCCTGGCGGCGGAGCACGGCCTGGTGCTGGTCATGCCCGACACCAGCCCACGTGGGCTGGACCTGCCGGGAGAGGCGGAGTCCTGGGACTTCGGGCTGGCCGCCGGGTTCTACCTGGATGCGACGCAGGCGCCCTGGGCGGGGCGCTACCGGATGGGGCAATATGTGTCGCAGGAGCTGCCGGCGCTGGTCGAGGCCGAGTTCCCGGTGCGGGCGGACCGGCGCGGGGTGTCCGGGCACTCGATGGGCGGGCACGGGGCGCTGGTGACGGCGCTGCGGGACCCCGCACGATGGCATTCGGTGTCGGCGTTCGCGCCGATCAGCAACCCGGCGGCGGTGCCGTGGGGGCAGAAGGCGTTCACGGGCTACCTGGGCGCGGACCGGGCGGCGTGGAAGGCTTGGGACGCGACGGCGCTGCTGCGGCGAGGAGCGTATCCCGGGCCGATCCTGGTGGATCAGGGCGGCACCGACCAGTTCCTGCCGGTGCAGTTGGACCCGGCGGCGTTCCAGGCCGCGGCGGCGGCTGCGGGGCAGGACCTGCTGCTGCGGATGCAGCCAGGGTATGACCACAGCTACTGGTTCGTGCAGACGTTCATGGCGGACCACATGGCACATCATGCGCGGGCGCTGCTGGGGTAGGTGGGCTGCTCCTTCTCCCTCTTCCGGAGGGAGAGGGAGCAGCGTCGTGCTTACGCCTGCGCCTTGGCGCGGCTGGGACGGGCGAGTTGGCCGTCCAGGCTGTAGGCGCCGCCGCCCAGGACCGAGAAGGCCAGGAAGCCACCGGCGATGGCGAGGTTCTTCAGAAAGTTGGTTCTCTCCACCATGTCGGCGGTGTTGGCATGGCCCAGCATCGCCGTCGCGACCGTAAATACTGCCAGGATCGCTGCCATCCACCGGGTCTTGATGCCCAGCAGAAACAGGGTGCCGACCCCGAGCTCGACCCCGACCGCCACGATGTAGGCGATGTCCGGGGAGGGCACGCCGATCTTGGCGAAGTAGGCCTTGGTGGCCGCTGCCGCAGTGAACTTGCCGAAGCCGCTGATGATGAACAGCAGCGCCATCGCCGCGCGTCCCGCGAGGATCATCAGGTTGCTCTGCGGCGTCATGCGGCGGTCCTCTGCGCGATGCGGGTGCGGCAAGCGTCGCCGAAGGCGCGGAACAATGCAATGCTGTGGGGATCGGCGGCGTAGTCCCACTCCGGATGCCACTGCACGGCGAGCGCAAAGGCGGCGCCCTCCACCCGCACGCCCTCGACCGTGCCGTCCGGCGCCGTGGCCTCGATGATCAAGCGAGGCGCCAGGCGGTCTATGGCCTGCTCGTGGACGGAGTTCACGGTGATGCGGGCCTGGCCGATGATGGCGGCCAGGCGGCCGGACAGCGCGGCCTCGTGCTTGGGGCGATACTGCTCGGGCTTGGCGCCGGGGCCGCCGCGGTGGTCCAGGCGGCCGGGCACGTCGTGGACCTGCTGGTGCAGGCTGCCGCCCAGCGCCACGTTCAGCTCCTGGATGCCGCGGCAGATCGCCA
>CAXUHB010000021.1:0-68123 GCA_964250755.1 uncultured Acetobacteraceae bacterium
GTCCGCGCCCTCCGTCACCTCGTCGTCATAGGTCGGCTCGGCCTGGGCGCGCAGGAAGGCGACGATGTCCTCCACCTCCTGGTCGCGCACGAACGGCCCATGCACGCGGCCGATGCGCCCCCCGCCCTGCATGTGCAGCAGGTCGCCCTGGCCCAGAAGCTGCTCCGCCCCCTGCTCGCCCAGGATGGTGCGGCTGTCGAACTTGCTGATGACCTGGTAGCTGATGCGCGTCGGGAAGTTGGCCTTGATCGTGCCGGTGATGACGTCCACCGACGGGCGCTGCGTCGCCATGATGACGTGGATGCCGGCGGCACGCGCCATCTGCGCCAGGCGCTGCACCGCGGCCTCCACCTCTTTGCCTGCGACCATCATCAGGTCGGCCATTTCGTCTATCACCACCACGATGTACGGCAGGGTCTTCAGCGCCAGCGGCTGCTCCTCGAAGGTCGGCTTGCCCGTCTCCCCGTCGAAGCCCGTCTGCACCCGGCGCATCGGCACCTCGCCCTTGCGCAGATACTCCTCCACCTTGTCGTTGTAGCCGCCGACGTTGCGGACGCCGAGCTGGCTCATGGCGCGGTAGCGGCGCTCCATCTCCCGCGTCGTCCACTTCAAGGCCGTCACCGCCTTGGCCGGCTCCGTCACCACCGGGGCCAGCAGGTGCGGGATGCCCTCATAGACCGACAATTCCAGCATCTTCGGATCTATCATGATCAGGCGGCACTGGTCCGGCGACAGCCGGAACAGGATGGACAGGATCATGGCGTTGATCCCGACCGACTTGCCGGACCCGGTGGTGCCGGCGATCAGCAGGTGCGGCATCCGCGCGAGGTCGGCGATGACGGGCGTGCCGCCGATATCCTTGCCCAGTGCCAGGGCCAGCTTGCCGGGGTGGGTGCGCCAGTCCTCGCAATCCAGCAGCTCCGACAGGAACACGGTCTCGCGCCGGGCGTTCGGCACTTCGATGCCGATGACGTTGCGGCCAGGCACGGTGGCGATGCGCACGGCGGTGACGCAAAGGGATCGCGCCACGTCGTCCGCCAGGCCGATCACCCGGGCGCTGCGTATGCCCGGCGCAGGCTCTAGCTCATACAGCGTCACGACCGGACCCGGCCTGATCTCGCGTATGGCGCCCTGCACGCCGTAGTCGTTCAGCACGGTCTCCAGCAGCCGCGCGTTCTCCTGCAGCGCATCGGCGCTCGGGCCGGACCCGGCGCGCTGCGGCGCAGGGCTGAGCAGGGACAGCGGCGGGAACTGCCAGCCGTTCGCGGCGGGGGACGCAGGCTCCGGCCCCTGCGTGGCCTTGCGTACGGCAGCGGCGGCAACGATGGGCAGGGGCACCGCCGCGGCGGGCAGGGGCGGCACGCCGACGGAGGGCGTGGCAGCGCGCACCGGCGACCCGGCACGCTCGGATGCCCCCGGGACAGGTATTGGGACAGATATGGGAGGGGATGCCGGGGCGGCCTCGTGCGGCTCGGGCGGGAACGCCGCCACGGGCGGTGCGGCAGGGGCCGTGCGCGCAGCCGGCACGCGCGGGTCGGCGGGCAGGGACGGCAGCTCCGGGCTGGCCTGGCGGCGGGCGAGGGCGGCGACCAGGCCGGAGAAGCCCGCGGACACGCCCCGGCCGGCAGCCCCCGCCCCACGGACCATGCGGCCCAGCAGCCCGGCTGCGCCGCGCCCGCCGCGGACGGAGCCGCGGGCCACAGCGCCCGCCCCGCCCACCGCGCCGCCGACTGCGCCCAGGCCGGCCGCGCGCCACTCGCCCGCAGTCAGGCCCAGGGCCAGGACCAGCAGCAGCAGCGCCAGCAGCGCGCCCAGGCCCAGCATCGCCGTGGCGCCGGCCTGGCCGAGCAGCCCATAGCCGGCATGGGCGGCATAGGCGGCGATGGCGCTGCCCACTGCGCCGCCCAGTCCCGCCGTGCCCGGCCAAGGCGCTGCGGCCAGCCACGGGGCCGCCGCCAGCACCGCAGCCAGCACCGGCAGGGCCAGCAGGGTGCAGGCCAGGCGCAGGCCCAGCCGCAGCGGCCGGCCCGTGGCGGTGCGGAACGCCCAGGCCAGCATCGCCACGCCGGGCAGCGCCGCCGCCGCACCGAAGCCTTGCAGCAGCAGGTCCGCCGCCATCGCGCCGGGCAAGCCTGCCAGGTTGCGCGGTGGCTGCGCGGTGGCGGTGTTCAGGCTGGGATCGTGCGGGTCGTAGCTGGCCAGCGCCGCCAGCAGCAGCAGCGCGCCGAGCGCCAGCGCCAGCCCGGCCAGTTGCGCCAGCCGGGTGCGGACAAGGGTCTTGATCTCGGGAGACGCGAAGCGTCGTGCCTGCAGCGTGGCGGCCATGGGGGGGTCCGGTCAGGTAGGGATGCCGGAGTCTAGGCCGCCCCGCGCAGCCGGGGGAACACGCAAACAGGGCCGCACGAAACTGCGGCCCCGGGTGTTGCGCTTTGGCATGCTGGAAGGTGTCTGGCTCCCTCTCCCGCTGGGAGAGGGAGAGGCGATGTCACCCCAGACGCTCGCCGTGCAGCACCACGTCCAGGCCCTCGCGCTCCTCGTCCTCGTTGACGCGCAGGCCGATCACCACGTCCACGATTTTCAGCAGGACCAAGGTGGCGACCGCGCTGAAGACGATGGTGACGCCGACGGCCTTGCACTGCGTGATGAACAGGTCCATCCCGCCGATGTAAACGCCGCCCGGCTTGTCCGTCGTGGCCGAGAGCGGGCCAAAGGCGAACACGCCCGTCAGCAGCGCGCCGACGATGCCGCCGATGCCGTGCACGCCGAAGGCGTCCAGGCTGTCGTCATAGCCCAGCGCGTGCTTCAGGCCCGTGCTGGCGTAGTAGCAGACGATCCCCGCCACGATGCCGATGATCAGCGCCGGCCCCGGCAGCACGAAGCCCGACGCCGGGGTGATGGCGACCAGCCCGGCCACGGCGCCCGAGATGATGCCCAGCACGCTCGGCTTGCCCTTGCCGACCCACTCCGCCGCCATCCACGCCAGCGCCGCGCCGCCGGTGGCCACCTGGGTCGCCAGCATCGCCATGCCCGCGCGCCCGTTGGCGCCGACCGCCGAACCCGCGTTGAAGCCGAACCAGCCGACCCACAGCAGGGACGCGCCGATCACGGCGTAGGCCAAGTTGTAGGGGCTCATGTTGTCCTGCCCGTAGCCCAGCCGCTTGCCGAGCACGAGCGCGCACATCAGCCCGGCAACCCCGGCGTTGATGTGGACGACCGTGCCGCCGGCGAAGTCCGCAGCGCCAAGGGCGTTCAGGAAGCCGATGGGCGACCAGACCCAGTGCGCCACCGTCGAATAGACCAGCAGCGACCACAGCCCCATGAACACCATCATGGCGCTGAACTTCATGCGGTCCGCGAACGCGCCGGCGATCAGGGCCGGCGTGATGATCGCGAACGTCATCTGGAACATCATGTAGACGGACTCGGGGATGGTGTTGGCCGTGCTGTTGTCCGTCCCCGCGCCCAGGGTGAACGGCTTGTCGAACCCGTTCTCGAATCCCTTGAGCATGAGCTTCGACAGGTCGCCGAAGTAGGGCGTGCCGTTGGCGAACGCGAGCGAGTAGCCCGCCGCCATCCACAGCACCGTCACCAGCGCGCAGATCGCGAAGGACTGCATCAGCGTCGCCAGGATGTTCTTCTTGCGCACCATGCCGCCGTAGAACAGCGCCAGCCCGGGGATGGTCATCATCAGCACGAGCGCCGTGCTGGTCAGCATCCAGGCGGTGTCGCCGGTGTCCACCTTGGCTTCAGCCGCCGGGGCGGCGGGCGTTGCGGCAGCGTCGGCGGCCGGCGCCGCGGAGGGGGCTGCGGTGCTGGAATTGGTGCTGGGCGTCGTGCTCGGCGCGGTGTTGGGCGGCGCGCCCTGGGCCAGCGCCGGAGACAGCATGGGCAGCGCCGGCAGGGCCAGCATCGCCAGCGCTGCGAGCAGCGCGAGGGGTCGCTTCATGTTCAGGATCCTCATAGCGCTTCGTTGTCGGTTTCGCCGGTGCGGATGCGCACGGCGCGTTCCAGGTCCATGACGAAGATCTTGCCGTCGCCGATCTTGCCGGTATGGGCGGACTTCATGATGGCCTCGACCACCTGCTCGGCCAGGTCGGCGGGCACCGCGACCTCCACCTTCACCTTGGGCAGGAAGTTCACGTGATACTCCGCGCCGCGGTAGATTTCGGTCTGGCCCTTCTGCCGCCCGAAGCCCTTGACCTCGGACACCGTCAGCCCCTGGACGCCCAGGGGCGTCAAGGCCTCCCGCACGTCGTCGAGCTTGAACGGTTTGATGACCGCCACGATCAGCTTCATCGCACCTTCCTCTTTCCCTCTCCGTGCCTCGGGCCACATGCGGCAGGCAGCGTTGGGGTGGGGCCACTCAAGAACCGTGCCGCGGCGCTTCGGTAAGGTATGCTGGATCGGGGGCAGCGGCCCTGCCCGTGCCATGGGCAAGCCGTGCCCCGGGTTGTAACTTCGCCGCCACGGACGGCTGCCTAGTTTGTACGCACAGGAGTGACGACCGATGCCAGACGCCCAGGGAACTCTTGCCGGATTGGCCGCGCACGGGCCGTCCACCGTGCGGGACGTGGCCGTGCGGGACGTGGCCGTGCAGGACGTGGACGTCTGCGTCGTCGGCGCCGGGCCGGTCGGGGCGACGCTGGCCTGCCGCCTGGCCGCCGGCGGCGTGCGCGTCGCGGTCGTGGACCGGGCGGCGCTGCCGCCCATGGAGCATCCCGGCTTCGACGGGCGGGCCTACGCCATCGCCGCCGGGTCGCGCCGGCTGCTGGAGGCCGCGGGCGTGTGGGACGGCCTGCCGCAGGCGCCCTCGCCGATCCTGGACATACGCGTGTCGGACGGGCAGGTGGGCCGGCGGGCCTCCCGCCTGTTCCTGCACTTCGACCACCGCGCGGTGGGTGACCAGCCCTTCGGCTGGATGGTGGAGGCGCGGGCGCTGCGCGTGGCGCTGAACGCGCACATGCATGCCGCCGGCCTTCTGGTCCATGCTCCCGCCGAAGCCGCAGTGACCCGCCGGGCGGACGCGGCCGACATCGCCGTCAGCGACGGGACGCAGCTTCGCGCCCGCCTGGTCGTCGCCGCGGAGGGCCGCCTGTCCCCCCTGCGCCAGCAGGCCGGCATCCCCGTGACCCGCGTGCCCTACAGCCAGCGCGGCATCGTCGCCGCCATCGCGCACGAGCATCCGCACGGCGGCGTGGCGCTGGAGCACTTCCTGCCCGCCGGCCCCTTCGCGCAACTGCCGATGGGTCCGGCCGAGGGCGCCCCGAACGTGTCCGCCATCGTGTGGACCGAGCGCACCGCGGCAGCCGAGCGGATGATCGCCCTGGACGACGCCGCCTTCGCGCGGGAGATCGCGCGGCGCCTGGGGGATCACCTCGGCGCGATCCGGCCCATCGGCCGGCGCTGGATCTATCCCCTGTCCGCCATGCACGCCCAGCGCTACGCCGACACGCGGCTGGCGCTGGTGGGGGACGCCGCGCACGGCATCCACCCCATCGCCGGGCAGGGCCTCAACCTGGGGTTCCGGGACGTGATGGCGCTGTCCGAGCTGGTGATCGCCGCAGTGTCGTCTGGGGAGGACCCGGGGGCGCCAGGGCTGCTCGCCCGCTACCAGTGGGCGCGGCGCCCGGACAACCTGCTGATGCTGGGCGCCACCGACGTGCTGGATCGTCTGTTCAGCACGGACAACCCGGTCGTGCGCACCGTGCGGGACCTGGGGATCGCAGGAGTCCATCGGGTGCCCGCCCTGAAGCGGGCGTTCATGCGGGCGGCGATGGGCGGCTGAGCGCCTTGCGCGAGCAGCTGCGGACAACGCGGAACTCACGCTCTGCAGCCGGCTGCATCCCGTTGAAGCCGCCGCGCCCGCGCGCCGTCCGGTGCTCAGCCCAGCGCACTGCCCGGCGTCACGCGCATGCGCCGCGGCTGGCTCAGCGGATTTCGACGGCTGGCCAGCAGGGCGGATGGTGCCGCTCGGGCCACGCCATCTCGTCAAAGCCGCAGCATGTGCCAGGGCGCCCCGATGCGCACCTTGCGCCGCTTCCAAGCAGCTCAACTAAGTATATGATGAATCGGCACATGATTATACGGTGGAACGGCACATGAGACGACTCGGCTTCCCGCGCTCCTCCGGTTGCGCTTGCTGCACGGACACCCTCTCCTGCGACGCCGGCGGCGGCTCAGGCGCCGCCGCAGTCCGCACGGCGGTGGAGCGCGCGGCGTTCGGCGGCGCCGCTGGACGGCGGCGGGTCATCCAGGCGCTGGGCGCGGCGACGGTGGCCGCAGCCCTCGACCAGGTGTTTCCCGTCCTGCGTGCGCAGGAGGCCCTGGCCGAGACCGCCGGCGCGCTGGAGAAGCGGAAGCTGAAGGTCGGCTTCGTCGCCATCACCTGCGCCACGCCGATCATCATGGCGGCGCCGATGGGCTTCTACGAGTACAACGGGCTGGACGTGGAGGTCGTGCGCACCGCCAGTTGGGGCGGGATGCGGGACAAGGCCCTGAACGGCGAGTTCGATGCGGCGCACATGACCAGCCCGATGCCGCTGGCGATCTCGATGGGCGCCGGATCGAAGGCGGCCCCCTGGAGCGTCGCCGCCATCGAGAACGTCAACGGCCAGGCGATCACGCTGGCCAACAAGCACAAGGACCGGCGCGACCCCAAGACCTGGCGCGGCTTCAAGCTTGCGGTCTCGTTCGAGTACTCCATGCAGAACTACCTGCTCCGCTACTACCTGGCGGAGGCCGGGCTGGACCCGGACAAGGACGTGCAGATACTGGCGGTTCCGCCGCCGCAGATGGTGAGCAGCCTGCAGACCGGGGCCATAGACGGCTTCGTGGGGCCGGATCCGTCCAACCAGCGCGCGGTCTATGACGGCGTGGGCTTCATCCACATGCTGACGCGCGATCTGTGGAACGGCCACCCCTGCTGCGTCCTCGCGGTGTCGCGCAAGCTGGTCACGGAGATGCCGAACACCTACCAGGCCCTGCTGCGCTCGGTAATTCAGGCCACCGAATACGCCAACGAGTCCAACAACCGCGAGGACATCGCCTCCGTCATCGCCGGGCCGGACTACCTGGATCAGCCGGAGGAGGTCGTGACCCAGGTGCTGGTCGGGAAGTATCCGGACGGCCTGGGCGGCATGGTGCGCGCGCCCGACCGCATCCGCTTCGACCCCTTCCCGTACTCAAGCATGGCGCTGTGGATCATGACGCAGATGAAGCGCTGGGGGCAGGTGCGCGGCGACCTGCGGTGGCGGGACGTGGCGCAGCAGGTGTTCCTGGCCGCCGGTGCCGAGGCCCAGATGCGGAGCCTGGGCCTGCAAGCCCCCGCCGACCCCTACCGGTCCTTCCAGATCATGGGCAAGACGTTCGACCCGGCCGACCCCGACGGCTACGTCGCCTCCTTCCCGATCCGGCGTACCTGACGCGGCGGGCAGCGGGCCGGCGCCTGGGAAAAGGGGCCTGGGCAGGAAGGTGCCCGGACAGGAGGGCGCCGCAGGACCAACCCGCGGCCTGCCGGGGCAGGGGGCCTACCCCGCCCCGCCCCGGTCCGCCGTAACCGCAACCTCCCCATCCCTGAACCGCACCCGCAGACCCGCACCCGCCCGCACCGCCCCCGCGTCCGTCACGGCATCCCCGCCCTGGAACACCATCGCATATCCCCGCGCCAGCACCGCCTCGTGCGACACCGACGCCAGCCGCGCGCCCAACCCCTCCAGCCGCGCTGCTCCCTCCCGCAGCCCCGCCCGCAGCGGGAGGGGGGACAGCCGCTCCAGCGTGCGGTCGGCCTGGATGCGCCGCCGGCTCGCCGCCTGGCGCTGCGCCGCCGCCAGGTGCGACGCCGCCAGCGCAAGCGCCCCGCGCCCCGGCGGCACCAACCCGTGCGGGGACGGCATCCGCAATTCCACCCGCACCAGCCCAGCCCGGCGGTCACGCACCAGATTCGGCAGCGCCAGCGACACCCGCACCCCGCGCTCCCGCAGCCCGTCCCCCAACGCCCGCAGCCCGGCCCGCACGTCCGGCACCGCCCGCTCCACCCGCGCCAGCGCCGCCCGCCGGGCCGCCACCAATGCCGGCAGAGCCGCTGCCAGCCGCTCCGCCCGCACCCGCACGTCATCCGCCGCCGCCCGCACCAGCAACCGGGCATCCGGCATCCCCGCCGCCGCCCGCCCCAATCCGGCCCGCCGCGCGACGACCAGGTTCGGCAACGCCAGCCGCAACCGCCCCTCCAGCCCCGCCGCCGCCAACCGGGCCGCCCCCACCCGCCCTGGCAGGTCCGGCAGCCCCCGCGCCGCCCGCTCCAACCCCGCCCGCCGGGCCGCCAGCAGGTTCGGCACCGCCAGCGCCAGCCGCCCCGCCCGGTCATCCAGCCGCTGCCGCGCCGCCCCCGCCAGCGCCGGCAGGTCCGGCAACCCCCGCACCGCCCGCTCCAGCCGCAGCCGCCGCTCCTGCACCATCCGGTGCAGCCCCGCCGCCAGCCGAGCCGCCTCCTGCGCCACGTTCGCCGCCAGCTCCGTCCGCGACGGCACCGCCAGCTCCGCCGCCGCCGTCGGCGTCGGCGCCCGCCGGTCGCTGACCATGTCAATCAGCGTATGATCCGTTTCGTGCCCCACCGCCGAGATCAGCGGAATGCGACAGGCCGCCGCCGCCCGCACCACGCCCTCGTCATTGAAGGCCATCAAGTCCTCCAAGCTCCCCCCGCCCCGCGCCACGATCAGCACGTCCGGCCGAGGAATCGGTCCCCCCGCCGCAATCCGGTCGAACCCGGCAATCCCCCCCGCGATCTTCGCCGCCGCCCCATCCCCCTGCACCGGCACCGCCCACACCAGGATCGGCCGCGGAAACCGCCGCAGGATGGTCGTCTTGATGTCCTGCAACACCGCGCCCTGAGCCGACGTCACCACCCCCACCACCCCCGGCAGCATCGGCAGCCGCCGCTTCCGCTCCTCCCCGAACAACCCCTCCGCCGCCAGCCGAACCCGCAGCATCTCGATCCGCTGCAGCAGCGCCCCCGCGCCCGCATACTCCATCCGCTCGACGATCAGCTGGTAGCTACTCCGCTCCCCATAGGACGACACCCGCCCCGTCGCGATCACCTCCACCCCGTTCTCCGGCGCCAGCCCGAGCTTGCTGACCGCCCCCTTCCAAACCACCCCGCTGATCTTCCCTCCCTCATCCTTCAACGAGAAGTACAGGTGCCCCGAAGGATACCGCTTGAACTCCGTGATCTCCCCCCGAACCCGCACCCGCCCGAACGCCCCCTCCAAGGTGCGCTTCACTGCCCCGCTGATCTCGGAGACCGTGTATTCAGGAACATTCGAAGCCGGGGGCGTCAGCAGGTCGCTCATGCCCCCAGCCTATGCTAACCCCGGCCCGGATAGAACCGCCGGACAGCGAGGCCGCCTGACATGCGCGTGTTGATCATCGGCTCCGGCGGGCGCGAGCACGCCCTGGCCTGGTCCCTCTCCGCCTCCCCCCTCCTCACCAAGCTCTGGGTCGCCCCCGGCAACCCCGGCACCGCCCAACTTGCCGAGAACGTCCCCCTGGGCGCCCTGGACATCCCCGCCCTCGTCCACTTCGCCCAAGCCAACCAGGTGGACCTCGTCCTCCCCGGCCCCGAAGCCCCCCTCGTCGCCGGCATCACCGACGCCATGACGGCAGCCGGCATCCGCTGCTGCGGCCCCACCCGCGCCGCCGCCCAGCTCGAAGGCAGCAAGGCGTTTACAAAAGACCTCTGCGACGCCGCCGGCATTCCCACCGCCGCCTGGGCGCGCTTCACCGACCCCGCCGCCGCCCGCGCCCACGTCCGCCGGCACGGCGCCCCCATCGTCGTGAAGGCCGACGGCCTCGCCGCTGGCAAGGGCGTCGTCGTCGCCCAAACCGTGGAGGAGGCCGAGGCCGCCATAGACCTCATCATGCAAGCCCACGCGTTCGGCGACGCCGGCGACGCCGTCGTCATCGAGGACTGCATGACCGGCCCCGAAACCAGCCTCTTCGCCCTCTGCGACGGCACCGACGCCCTGTTCCTCGGCGCCGCCCGCGACCACAAGCGCGTCGGTGACGGCGACACCGGCCCCAACACCGGCGGCATGGGCGCCTACTCCCCCGTGCCCGGCTTCGACCCCGCCCCGGCGATGGACACCTTCATCCGCCCCGCCCTGCGCGAGATGGCCCGGCGCAACACCCCCTTCCGCGGCATCCTCTTCGCCGGCCTGATGACGACCCCCGCCGGCCCCCGCCTGATCGAATACAACGTCCGCTTCGGCGACCCCGAGTGCCAGGCCCTCCTCCCCCGCCTCCGCAGCGACCTCCTCCCCGCCCTCCTCGCCGCCTGCGACGGAGAACTCGCCCGCTTCGACCTCCGCTGGACCGACCAATCCGCCGTCGCCGTGGTGATGGCCGCCCGCGGCTACCCCGCCGCCCCCGAAACCGGCACTGTGATCGAAGGCCTGGACGACGCAGCGGCGGTGCCGGGCGCCCTGGTGTTCCACGCCGGAACCCGCACGGAGGACGGCCGGACGCTAGCGGATGGTGGGCGGGTGCTGACGGTGGTGGGAGTTGATGGAGGGTTGAACAAGGCACGAGGAATAGCTTATGAATGTCTAGGCATGGTGCGATGGAAAGAAGGATTTTTCCGGGCGGATATAGGTCTTTAAGGCTTATGTGTCTTATCGAGCAACACATAGGCCGGCAAGCCTTTATGTTGTGTTTAGGATGGCAAAACTAGAGACCGCCCAACGATGAAAGGGGCACAATCTATAAGAGCGCTGTTAAACACAATTGTATATTTCCTTCTGGTTTCAGCCTGTCCTGCGCTTGCAGAACAGCGAGAGTTCCCCACCAGTGAGCCTGGTTTCTTAGTCACTTATCTTGATGCTGGTGGCGTAGGCCATGCAACAGGCTGTGTAATCTCAATCACGGCCGGACTACCAAAACTGGCAATCTCACTTTCAGTATTCAGCAATAATAGATACACTGTTACCGCAGCCTCTCAAAGCAAGCTTCCGGGCATGGATGTCGGTGGTTCTGCAACTCTGAGAGTGAGTGCTAAGCATGTGGTCTTGAGGGTTACAGGCACCCTACCACAAGGACAGTTTTACGGTGCTGACATGACTGGATTGGAGAATGGATCGGTTCAGGATGTATATGATGTGGTGAACCAGATAATCTACACAGATGCAAAGGTTGATGTTGTCGCCGACTCCGCTCAAATGCCCAGCATCATCCTTCCAAAAGCGCCTGGGCTTGGGGTGTCACTGAGTGCATGTCAGAAATATATGTTGGAGCAACATAGAGATTGATGTATATAGCATCGCTATTCATATTCATGTGGAGCTAGTTTATAACTGTGGATGTTGTTCTGGCAGAAGGAGGCCCGACCGCCTCTAACTGCTTGTCTTCAAGTTAGCTGTGAATCCCATCCGCCCCCCAACCCGGCCCTCGCACTCCGCCGCCAGCATCCCCCTCCACCCCCATCACCCAGCCCGCCGCCGCACCAGCGCGAAATCCGCCGGCGTCAGCGTCCCCAGCCCATCCAACCCCGCCGGCGCCCCCACCCCAAAAACCCCTCGAACGCCCGCCGAGCCTGCCCCGCATCCAGCCACCCGAACCGCAGCTTCACCAGGAACCGCCGCAAGCTCGCCCGGTCCAGCCGCTCCGCCAGGTTCGTCGTGCAGGCGAACGGCAGCGAATGCCCCTCCATCCAGGTCAGCATCTCGTTCACCTGGCTCACCGTCCACATGCAGGGCGCCATCCAGGATGCACAGGCCCAGGACGCCCTCTACCCCCGCCCACTGTGTCAAGAGGAACCCTGCTTAGGGGCGTAGCCGCTCCCGTGCCGACGAGGGAAGCTGGCGTCAGAACCCGGCCAACAAGTGCCACCACAGCGGCAGGGTCAAGAAGGACAGCACTGTTCCCACGCCCACCATCAGAGAGATCAATTCAGCATTCAGCCCGTACTGGATTGCGACGATGGAGCCGCCCACCTGGGGGGCCATGGCCGCCTCGAACAGGGTGATCTGCGTCGTCGTGCCACGCAGCCCAAGGGCGCCGGCATAGACCAGCAGCATGAGCGCCGGAGCCAGCAGCAGCTTGTAGCCCAGTCCCATCATCAGCGGCCCCCGGTTGCCCAGCAGCGCGCCCAGCCTCAGCTGCAGCCCTATCGACACCAGGGCCAGCGGCGCCAACGTTGCTCCCAGCCGCCCCAGCACCGACACGGCCCAGCCCGGATACTCGACGGGGACGAGGGCGATGGCCAGCACCAGCGCGATCAGCGGCGGGAAGGTGACGATGCGCCGGCCAATCTCGCGCGCAGACACGGCGCCTTCGGCATAGAAGCAGATCAGCAGGATGCCGACGGTGCTGAGCACCAGATATGTGCCGAGCTGGTCGATGATGATGCCCACTGGCATCCCGTCGGCGCCATAGAACGCCTCGATCATGGGCAGGCCGACGAACGAGGTGTTGCCCAGTCCTCCCACGACGGTCAGCGCTCCCGTCGTGGCCCTGGGCAGGCGCAGGGCGCGGCCTATGACCCAAAACAGCGCCGCGCTGGCGGCGAACAGCAGCCAGGGCATCAGGACGGCATAGAGCAGCGCAGAGTCGAGCCGCACGGCATGGACTTGCAGCAGCGTCAGGGCCGGCAGCGAAAGGTGGATGATGAAGGCGTTGATGCCGACGTGGGCGTTGTCCGGCACCCGCCCGGAGGAGCGCAGCCCTATCCCAGCAAGGAGGCAGACGAACAGCATTATGATATTGTCCACGGCCCAGGTTCCCCTCGCTCCGCACAGGCGGCGTGGGGGTGATCGGGACGCAGGGCATTCTATTCACCAGAAGACGTGAAAGTTGCCGGACTGCTCGCTTTGGATGGCGCGAACCCGCAGTCCCGGTGGATCGCGTTGCAAGCCGCCACGCTTACCGGGGCTGCTCCCGATCCTCGCCCGAGGTGCCTTGCGCCCTCATCAACGTGGCGAACTCCGACAATTCGGCCTTGTTCAGATCCGACACCGCCCGGTAGCTCAGCCCGCCTGACGTCCACTGCGCCACATGGTACCCGTCAGACGCCCGCATGGCTGCGGCCACCGTGCCGCCCTGCACGAAAACGTCGATCATATGTTTCCTCCGCCCATACACCAGCACGGCGGCCGGGCGGCCGCCGATGTAGTCCATGCGTCCGCCCAGGAGCGGGAAGCCCTGCGATGCCAGGTCGGGCACGTCCGGAGAGATGCCGATGCGGCCGTTGAACCACGGCTTGACCGTGTGCCGGTCCGACGACGGCACATCAATCAGGTGCCCCGGCTGCAGCGCCCGCACATGGGCATCCACCAAGTCCGACCCTGGGGCCGGCCCTGCCCGGGGCAGAAGCAGCGCCGCCACGGATGCGGCGACCGCCAGTCCGGCCCCGAACGCCCCAGCATGGGTCCAGCCATGCCGTTGCCACAAACTCCGCCTGCGCGGCCTCAATGCCGTCACGGCCTCGCGCAATCCCGCCGGCACCTCGTGGCGCGGCATCTCGTGCAACCGCGCCGACAGTGTTTCCAGCCGGCCGCGCCAGGCATGGCACGCCTCGCATGCGGCCAAATGCGAGGCAAGCTCGGCCGAGCCTGCAGCGTCCAGTTCGCCGTCCAGCTCCGCCTGCACAAGGAGGTGCGCGGTTTCGCACGGATCGCCGTTCATTCCGCCGCCCCGTCCAGCAACGCGCGCCGGGCGCGCCACAAGCGGGACATGACCGTGCCGATCGGCACCTTGGTCACGGCGGCGATCTCCTTGTAGCTCAACTCCTCGAACTCCCTCAGCACCAGGCACTCGCGCAGGTCAGGCGGCAGCGCGGCCACGGCCCGGTGCAGGCCGTCAAGCCCCTGTTTGCGTTGCAGGAGGTCGTCCGGGCCGCAGGTTGGATCAGGCAAGTCCGCCAGACTTGCCAAGTCAACCGGCCCCGACGCGCGCTGCCGCTCCGCCAGCATGGCGTAGGCGACGTTGCGCACGATCTGCAGCAGCCACGGCTTCGCCTCACCCCGCAACCCGGCGTGGTGGCGAAAAGCCCGCAGCATTGCCTCTTGCGCCACGTCCTGGGCCATCACCGGATCACGCACCAGCCAGCGGGCCAGGTTGTAGGCGGAGCCGAGATGCGGCAGCACGAGGTCCTCGAACGCTGACGCCACGGCACCATCCCGGCACTGCCCCAGCGCCCGAACGCGCCGGGCAACTGGCCCGTTTCCAACCGAAACGGGATTTCATGTCGAACCAACCGTGAGGTGCGGTCGCCCGTGCCGTGGCTTGCAGGTCCGCCGCGGGCGCAAGCGGCCGGAGGATGGCGTCCAGCCCTAGGCTGCCCCGCATCACCAGACCGGAGAACAAGGCAGGCTTCTGCCGCCTCGGAGCCGTCCGGGGACCACCGTCGGACAGCATGTGGCTGCCGTCCGCATGCTGTCCGGCGGGCGCGCTCCCGGCCAGGAGCAGGTCGTGGATGTCCAGCTTGAGGCGCTGGCAACTCACGCCATCCAGCCGGCCACGCTCTGCCGTGCGTCCTCACCCCAACCCGACCCGGATGCCGAACACGACAAGGATGCTTCCGGCAAGGAGGTTCAACGGCCGCATCAGTCCCTGCATCACCCCTGGGCGGAGCATGGAAGCAACGGTGCTGAGCACGGCATACCAGGCGATCGCGCCTACCATGACGCCCGGCACGGACCAGGAGGAGAACAGCTGGCCAGTTGTACCCCCCACCGCGGCGCCAGATGCCAGGGCAAGGTAGGGGAGCAAGGTCATGGGATTGGAAAGCGCAAACACCAGGCTCGATCCATATGCTGCCGCTATGCCGGCCCGTGCCGCTTTCGCCCTGGGCATGTTGCGCCGGGCAAGCGTGCATATGCCGAGGCAGATCAGCATCGCTGCCGAGAGCCAACGGATCGGTCCGCTCCATTGCATCAGCTCGGACGAGACCGCGTCCCGTCCCAGCAGCGCGGCCGTGGCGAAAAGCCCTTGCGCGGACGCAGCGCCCACCCCCGTGGCAAGACCTTGCCCGAAGCCGTGCGAGATGCTCCGCTGGACGCAGACGAGCGATATCGGGCCGAAGGGGAGGGCAACGGACAGGCCGAGCGTTATCCCGGCTATGGCCGGCGAGGTCACGTCGTGCTCGGGGCGGCTTGGGCAGGGCGGTGGCCGGTCGTGCGTGCAACCTGGTCTGGGACTGCAAGTTCAGGCGGCTGCCGTTGTTCCGCTGGATGCATCATGGACTGAACCTCCAATAAGCGGTGCCGACGGAATGCGTTTCCGCTGACGCCGGGCCACGCTGTGCAGCCCGTCAGCCGCACTCCGGCCCGGTGTCGCCGCAGACCGAGGATCGCTTTCAAGCCCGGTTTATTCGCAGGTCGTGGCGGAAAAGCCGGGTTTCGCGACCACCTGGCTGTCAATCGGCATCCAATGCTGGCTCATGCGCAGCGTCGGTGCAGGTCGTTGTCGTGCAGCACGGACCAGGCGCGCCCTGAGAAGGCCGAGCTTCGCCCGTCCGCAGCCCTGGCGCTTGACCAGCTTGAAGCGGGTGACATGTCCCTCGGTCTGGCCCCTGCTCCAGGGCAGCGTCAGGACTGCGCGGAGGCCTGCTCGTCTTGACGCGAACCGGCGGCAAAGCCCTGCAACCCGCTGTTTCCGGCATCAGCCAGCCAAGGGGTGAGCGCATCCGCAGAACGGGCGCGGATCAGGGCGCCAAGCGGATCAGGGCGCCAAAGCGAGGGGCGGGGTCACGAGCCGTGGCCAGCGCTGGCGACAGCGCGGCCAGCCGCTCGACACAGGCGCGGCCCGGGTCCGCAAGCGGCGGCAGGTCAGCCGTGAGTGTCCGGGCCGCGCGCCGCACCGGGTATGCCGCAAGCCGAAAAGGAGGCTGCACGACCGGGATTGCCGCTGGTCCGGACTGTCCTGCCAACGCCGCCAGCTGCCGCCTCATGGCACCACCCCTCTTCAGAGTTCAAGCGCCCGGAAAAGCCTCACACGCACCGGACTAATTTCCAGGACCGGGACCATACCCGACGCCAACTTTCAAACTGCCCGGCGCCGAGCAGGATTGACTCGGGACGCGCTGCTTTCACTGCGGCACTGTGTCTGGCCATCAACCGCGCGTTCCATCGCTTTGGTGACAACGGCCTCGCTGTACGAGGCCCGCACCATGTTGGCGCCCGCCGTGGCCAACGCCCGGGTCAGCGCGTCGTCGCCATGAAGCCGGATGATCACCGAAGCGAAATCGGCCGGGTCCTGCGCGATCAGCTCGCGTAGCCCCGACGGTAGTTCCAGGCCCTCCGCCGCAATGGGCGTGAGGACGCAAGGCGTGCGGGCCGCCATGCTCGTCAAGACCTTGCCCTTGACCCCCGCACCGAAGCGGAGCGGCGCCACTGTCAGCCGCACCCGATCGAACACCGTCCGCAGGTCAGGCACATGGCCCAGCACCGTCACCCCCGGCCGGCCCAGCGCCACCACGCTGTCCGGCAGTGCGCTTCCGACCAGCAGGCACTCCATCCCCGGGCGGGCCTGCCAAACCAGCGGCATGATCTCCTCCACCAGCCAACGGGCCGCGTCGGCGTTCGGGGCGTGGCCGCCGTGGCCGATGAATGCCACCCCGCTGCGGTCCGCGAGGCGCCGGCGGCGCCGGGGTGGCGGCATCGGCACAGCCCAGGGCACCACGTGCACCTGCGTGCCAGGCACCGAACGGCGCAGTTCCGCCGCTTCTTCGGACGAGTGGGTGATGACCGCATCGGCCGACCAAGCCGCGGTGCATTCCATCTGCCGCATCTCGCGGCTGGCCGCCAGCAGGTGCGGCCGGTTCTCGACCGCCGCTTGCCGGGCCATCCGGACATGATGCAGGTCGGCCACGCTGTAGATTGCCCTAGCACGCGGAAGATGCTGCCGGACAAGCTGCAGATACTGCGCCGCCGTGGTGCCCCGGTGCAGATAGACCACGTCGAAGCAGCCGGCGTGGCGGCGCAGCACGTCCTCGACCGACGAATACGTAGGCAGACCGAGGCAGGCAATCCCCTGCTCCGCCAGGGCGGCATCGCGCCCGGCCAAGTCGTGAGCGGCCACGATGCTCACGCCGTAGCCCAGGGATTGCAGGGCCTGCATGTGCGACAGCACCGCGTCAGACCCGGCATCCCGCCCGTGCGCCGGCAACCGGGCGTCAATCACCAGGGCGCGCCGGCCCGCGTCTTCGGGCGCGTCGGCCATCAGGCCGGCTTCCTGCCCCCACCGGCGGCGGAACTGGGCCAAAGCCCGGCGCTGCTCCGCACCGCTCGCCGCGGCCGCCCGGCGCTGCAGCAGCCGCTCGGTCTGCGCGACCAGGAATGACAGAACCCGGTCCTGCTCCCCATCGGCGACCAGCGATGCGACGGCCCGCGACACCGCGCCTTCCAGTGCGGGATCGAAGCTGTCGGCAGCCTCGATCACGACGGGCGTGTTCGGCAAGGGCGCGCCGTCCGCCTCCCGCCGGATCTCCAGGACATGGCGGGTCAGCGGCGAGAGCCCACCCGGCACCGCGATGTCGAAGCCGTGCCGCCCGTTGCCGATCCCTGCCGGCTGCAGGTCCGGCCGGTGCATGTTGGCGAGTATCCGCACCAACGGCACGCCGTTGTCGAGCACCTGCAACGCCACGGGCGCATCACTGCCCGGCTGCCACGCCCAGCCGGCGATCCGGTCGCGCTCGCAATGGTCCACTGCACCCGCAAGCGCCGTCGGCGGCACCGGCGCCACTGCCAGGGCGTGCGGGACTGGCTCCAGCACCATCGGCGCATTGCCCAGGGCCTGCCCGTCAACCGCGCGCTGCACGAGGACGACGTGCCGTGTCCGCGGTGACAGCCCGCCGGGGATGGTGAAGCGGAAGGCGTGGCAGCCGTCGCCTTCGCCGGCGGCGCACAGGTCCGGCCGCTCCTGATCGGCCGCCACCTCGCCCAGCACGGCGCCATCCACGATAACCTGCACGACGACCCGTTCGTCCGGAGCGTCGAGGTTCCGCGCCCAGCCGGTGACCATGTCGCAATCGGCAGTGTCCAGGAAGCCGCGCAGCCGGCCCGGGGCCGCTGCAGGGCAGGCCAGCGCGGCCAGGCGGCGCTGCACGGCGGCCAAGGCCTCGCCATCCTCAAGCCGCGGGGCGCAATACAGGGCCGGCCTGCGCGGCGCATCGGGATAAAGCACGCGATACTCCAGAGCGTTGTGGAACATGCCCCGGCTGTCGTCATCCACGAAGCTCTCGGACGGCGCGCCCTCGGCCAGCAGCAGATCATGGCTTTCGAGCTCGACGTGGATGTAGTCCACATGGTCAACCCGGTCCGCCTGGACGATGGACACGCCGTTGACCAGCAGGCCCGCCGGGACCAGCGCGCCGTCCACGAACATGGCATGCAACGGGGAAACCCAGAGGTCGCGCCGCGGCAGTTGCCCACCCAGCGCGCCCGCCCGGAGCAGCACCGGCAGCACGTTGGGGTTGCTTGCCGCGAACGTCCCGGCGTAGCTGCGGCGGCCGATCCAGTGGATCGGGCGGGGCAGGCCGGACGCGGTCACGATCATGTCCCCGATCACGAGCGTCTCGACCGGCACCTCGCCGCGGTCGGTGAGGATGAGCGTGCCGGGGCAGTAGCAGGGCGTGCCGTCCGCGTTGCCCACCAGGAGCAGGTTGTTCGCGATGGCGGTGTCCAGCGCCGCGCCGGTGAAGGCGAGCGCGGCGGCATGGACGTCGGCCGCGTTCCCCGCCTCCCCGAGCGCGTTGGCCAGCCCGCCCTGCGCGGTGAGCGAGACCGCGCTGCCCCCGCGCAGGAGGTCGATGCCAACGGACGTTCCAGCCTTTTCGGCCGCGAGATTGCTCGCGACGATGGCGTCCACCACATCCGCGCGCTCCGCCGCATCGACGCTCGCACCGGAGAGCGCGCGCGTCAGCAGCTCGCTCACGACGGGCGGGAAGCCGAGTTCGAGCAGGTAGCCGTCCCGCACCGCGGACGCGAACGCGTCCAGCACCAGCCCGAACGCCGCCGGGACGGTGGTGCCGACTGCGGAGGCAACGAAGGCCGACATGGCGACGAAGCTGTCCATCAGCATAGTGTTGGCGATGAACAGCGCATAGGGCGTGGCGCCTCCGGTCCCTGCAATCGGATCCGCGGAGGGCAGGTCGATCAACGTGTCGAGTTCAAGCGCCTGCAGCACCGCCTGAGCGGCCGTGGTCCCGCCGACCGCGTCCACGAGCGTGCTGACGGCCGAGACCGTCCCATACCCGGCCGGCGCGGTGAGCTGGATGGGCAGGGCGAGGCCCGTGGCGATGTCCGTCCCGCCCGCCGCGACCAGGCGGAAGGCGCTGACGGGCAACGTGAAGCGCCCCAGCCCATCCGTGCCCGTGGATGCCTCGCCCGGATCCTGCACGAGGTTGCGGTTGGCATCGGCGAACACGGCTGCCCCGGCCACGTAGCCGTCCACGACCCGGCCGGCGACGCTGGGCACCGTGGCCATGGCCTTCAACTGGGCGAACGAATACTCCTTGGCCCCGAAGAAGAAATCATCGATGCCCGTGACGGTCGCGGTGCCCTCGGGCGCGTCCGGCCGCGTGTCGGCGATGGTGAGCCGGTCGCCCACCGGATCGTAGCTCACCGAGAAGTTCGACAGCGCACCGCGATACTGCAGGGTGTCCCCGGCAGCGCCCGAATAGGCGTCTTGCCCGGCGGATGAGTTGAAGACGTCCTCCCCTCCGCCGCCGACGAACGCGTCGTTGCCCGGGCCTCCGTGGAAGAAATCCCTGCTCGGACCGCCATAGAGCGTGTTCCCATCGCCGGACACGACCGTCAGCGCGCTGCTGGACAGGCCGCCATGGACGATGTTGACGTTCCCGCTGACGGTGATGCTGCCGCGCAGGTTGCCGATGTTGTCGTAGGGGGATTGGGACAGGTCTCCGTTGCCGCCGAATACGGAGTTGCGGCTTCCGTTGATGGTGATGCTGTCGTAGCCGGTGTCGCCGTAGACGACGGCGTTGTTGCCATCGACCACGATCGTGTCGTCGCCGTCGCCGCCATGGACCTCCGGCGCCGCCCCCCCCAGCGGGACGTTCGCCGTCAGGGTGATCGTGTCGTTGCCCGTGCCGCCGAACAGCAGGTCGCCGCCGCCGCCGCCCACGATGGTGTCGTCGCCCGCCCCGCCCTCGATCCGGTTCGGCCCGGCATCGCCGGTCAGCACGTCCGCGAAGGCGCTGCCGACCAGGTTTTCGATCGACACCAGCGTGTCTCCGGTGCCGTCCCCCGCGCCGCCCTGCGGCCCGGCCAGGGTAAGGTCGATCGTGACCCCCACTGGGGAGCGCGTGTAGGCGGCCGTGTCCGTGCCCGTGCCGCCGTCCAACTGGTCGGCCCCGCCCATGCCCATGAGCACGTCGTTGCCGCCTTTGCCGTAGAGGATGTCGCCGCCCGGGCTACCCTGCAGGTAGTCGTCGCCATCCGTGCCCGGCTTGGTGAACCCGCCATCGGTGCCCAGGATGACAACCTTGGCCGCGGTCACGACCTGGCTGTAGCCGCTGATGTATCCGCTCAGGTAGGAGAACAGGATGCGGCCATCGCTGAGCTGCGTCGCCTGGAACGGAGTCTGGTCCAACCCAACGCTATCGGGGAAGAAGTCCCCGTCGTCGATCTGCACCGGCTGCCCGCCGGCTTTCTGGTAGAAGGCATGCTGGTCACCCAGCGAGCCCTCCACGTAGTAGTCGTAGTTTTGATATACATACCGGAACGAGGTGTTGCGGCCGTATGTTCCAGGGTAATCCAGGCCAATGTAGGGGTCGGCGGAAGACAGCCCTCCGTCCGGCAGGATGCCGACGCGGTAGGAAGCAAGCTTCTCGACGCCATTGGCGTAGATGCCGGACGGGGTGCTCCATTCCACGTCCGCCCCTCCCGTGGGCGACGCGAAGATCGAGAGGAATTGGATGGCGCCGCCCTGATTGAGAGGAAACACGCCTCCGATCGGCGTCCCGGTGGAGTCCAGAAGGCGTCCGAGAACGGTAGCTCCGCCGCCGCCGGTCGGGGTTGACCAAACCACGATCGTGCGACCGCTGCTGAGCCCGATGGCGCGGACCATGGTCAGGTCGGTCGGGCCGGGGTTGACCTGAACGCTGTCCACCAGCGTCCCCGTGGCGTCGTAGCGGAAGGCCAGGACCTGGTGGTTCACGTAGTCCACATACGAGAACCGGGTGGCAAGGAACCCGCCCCCCGCCAGCGGAGCCACCGAAACATACATCGTGGACAAGTTGTCGGACGGATTCGGCGTGATCTGGATCGTCGGAGACGCGGTGAGCGCGACCGAGAGCGGGTTGATGGCGGCGAACGCCGCCCGGGTGACACCCTGCAGCCGCAGCACGTCGCGCTGCGTGCCGGACGCGCCGAAGTCGAACACGAGGTCGCTGCCATCCTGGTAGGACGCACCCAGCAGGCCGGTCAGGTCGTGAACCTTCGTTTCCGCTGAAAGGTCCAGCTTGTCTTCCGAGATGGAGAAGTCCGTGATGGTGGTCCGGTGGTAGCCCGGGCGATACACGAAGGTGTCCCTGCCGGCGCCGCCGGTGAGCGTGCTCACCGAGCCTGCAAAGACGCCGTTGCCCGTGCCGCCGCCGTCCAGGACGTCGTCGCCGTCGCCGCCCTCCAGCGTGTCGGCGCCCGTCATCCCGAGCAGCGTGTCGTCGCCGCCGTTGCCGACCAGGATGTTGTTGGCGCTGTTGCCGGTAAGCGTATCCGCGCCGCCGCCGCCGATCGCGTTCTCGATCAGGTCGTTGCCGGTGCCGCCCGGGTTGTAGGTGCCGGCAGGCAAGGCAACGGCGATGTTGTCTTTAAGGCCGAGCACGCTCGAATAGGCCCCCGGCGTCAGGTCAATCACCTGCGCTCCCGCGTATCCCGAGGCGTCAATCGTGTCGGTGCCGCCGCCGTCCCAGATCGTGAACACCGGGTGCGTGTCGGTTTTGAAGTCGTAGGTGTCCTGCCCGGCGGTCGAGTTGTAGCCATAGACCGTGTCCGAGGCGCGCGTGTTGAAGTTGGCGCCGTACTTCTGCTGGACCGCCGCGATGTCATACACCATCGGGGTGGACGGGAAGTACGTGTTCCCCGCGACCGTCCAGCCGGCGTTCGCGGTTTCACCCTCGAAATACGACATGATGGTGTACTGCCGCGTATCCTGGGCGAACACCGCATCCGCCTCATAGGTCGGCGCCGTCGCGTTGCTCACGTCATACGGCCCTGGATGCGACAGCCCGAGCGAGTGGCCGATCTCATGCAGGTAGGTGTCCAACCCACGGCCGCTCAGCCCGAGCGACCCGGTCGCGACGCCTGGATTGCTGGTGGACATCCAGACGGCCTGGTGGGTGATCGGCTTCGTCGGATCCGCGCCCGTCGTGTCCACGGCGTCGAGAGTCGGAACCGTGTAGGTTGTACCCTTGGTGGTCGTGCTGGAGTAGCCGAACGTGATGTCGGCCTTCGATTGATCCGTCGTCGCAGTCAGCGTGAGGCCGGCCGCCAACTCGTTCCAGATCGCGAAGGCCTTGGTTGCCGCTGCAGTCTGGTCGGCCTGCATCGCGGTCCAGCCCGCGCTCTCGCCCGTCTTGCCGTCGCCTATGCGGACCGTGTCGCCGATGTAGTAGGTGAGGGCTGTCTTGTTCCAGGCTCTGTAGGCGGTGTCGCCCGACCCCCAGGAGGTTTGAAGCTGAACCAGTATTTGGTCGGTGGTGTAAACCGGCTTGGCCATGGAGTCTCTCCTTCAACAAGGGCGCAGCCAGAGGCCCCGCCAGGCTAAGAGCTGCATCCTGCAGCCAGAGTGGACGAACGGGGCGCTTGTTCCAAAAGAGTCCTGGTCAAGCCCCCGGCGGACGTTCGTTTGCGTTCTGCTCCTTCTGCCCGGCCACTCAGCGCCATGCGGTGCATCCCGTCAGCCGCACGCCGGCCCGGTGTCACCGTAGTCTGAGGATCGCCCCCAAGCCTGGTTTATTCACAGGTCGTGGCGGAAAAGCCGATGTGCCGCAAAGCCGATGTGCCGCGACCCCCGGGTGGACGTGAACCCGTCAACCGCCGGCTGTGTTCACGAGGGGTCCCTGGCACGGCGGCCATGAGGAGGCGTGTGAGGTTCACGCCGCGTTCGCCCGACCAGCAGTGGCAGGATTGTCGCTGGCCAGCCCTGGATGCCGCCGCCCGAACCTGCCCCGGCCACGGCGTCGGTGCCGTGCGCCACCCGCTCCCTCAATGGCCCGGTAGCCGCAAAGCTGTGCGGAGCGGCCGCCTGGCGCCGTTGCAGGCTGGTCGGCAGCCAGCTTTCGTCTGCGCGACTATGCGCAGCATGGGTTTAGCCATGTCGTGTTGTGGCATCCCCTGGCTTTGCCCGATGGCGCTGCCCACCTGCCGAACCGAACGGCACCGAGGTGGAGAAGATGGCAGGATCAGCGTTGATCGCCGGCGTCAGCGGCATCGTGGGCAACAACCTGGCACGGCACCTGCTTCGGCAGGGCTGGGAGGTCAGCGGGCTGGCACGGCGTCCCCCGGCCGACATCGAAGGCTTGCGCCCGGTCGCGGCCGACCTGCTCGACCCGGCGGGGCTGCGCGCCGCGGTGGACGGGCTGCGCCCGACCCACGTTTTCGTCACCACCTGGCTGCGCCAGCCGACCGAGGCCGAGAACATCCGCGTCAACGCCGCCATGGTCCGCAACCTGCTCGACGCCGTGCGGCCTGGCGGCACTGTCGGGCACGTTGCGCTGGTGACGGGCCTGAAGCACTACCTCGGCCCGTTCGAGGCCTACGGCAAAGGCAGCCTGCCCGCGACGCCGTTCCGCGAGGAGCAGCCGCGCCTGGAGGTGGAGAACTTCTATTATGCCCAGGAAGACGAGGTGTTCGCCGCCGCGGCGCGCGACGGCTTCGGCTGGAGCGTTCACCGCCCCCACACCATCATCGGCTACGCCGTCGGCAACGCCATGAACATGGGCGTGACGCTGGCCGCCTACGCCACGATCTGCCGCGAGGCAGGGCGCCCGTTCCTGTTCCCAGGCTCGGCCGTGCAGTGGAACGGGCTGACGGACATGACCGATGCGCGGCTGCTGGCGCGGCACCTGGAATGGGCCGCCGCCACCCCTGCGGCCCGGGACCAGGCGTTCAACGTGGTCAACGGCGACATCTTCCGCTGGAGTTGGATGTGGGGCCACCTGGCGGGGTGGTTCGGGCTGGAGCCGGCCCCGTTCCCCGGCCAGGTCACGCCGCTGGGGCGGCAGCTTGCCGACGCCGCCCCGCTGTGGGCGGAGATCGCCCGTAAGCACGGCCTGGCCGAGACGGACCTGAACCGGCTCGCCTCGGCCTGGCACACCGACGCGGACCTTGGACGTCCCATTGAGGTGGTCACGGACATGAGCAAGAGCCGCAAGCTGGGCTTTCTCGACTACCAGGCCACCGACGACGCGTTCCTCGACCTGTTCGTCCAGTTGCGCGAGGCCAGGATTATCCCCTGAAGCCTTGTCGGCCGCATCCTTTCGCAATCCTGGGTTCGTGCGAACCCTTGATCTACCAGGCTCTCGGCTCAGCGTGCGATTTTGAGCAAACGGTGGGGCGGACCCAAGGTAGGGTGACGCCTTCCGGGCGACGCACGCCGAACAGCGGTAGCCCAAAGCGCCTGCAGCGCCAGCCCAGCAGCCTTACCTGGTGGACACCCTGGCCGCGTTGAGGAGCAGCCGCCCGGCACCGGTGGCGAAGTAGGAGGGTGTGATGCCGGATGGCTTGCACGACCAAGCGTCCAGGTCGGCGGAACGCGCCCTAGCGGTTCTTAAGCCAATCCCATACCAGGAAGGCGGCGGGAAGAAGGACGATAGCGAAGAAGATCCAGTCGAACACGGCTCCCGTGTTGGGGTTGGGTTGCATGTCAAACTCCTTTCGCTCGGTGGTGCCTGCAATCTACGGATGCCTCACGCCGGAAGTTGCGAGCTTTTGTTCACATCCGGTTTACCTTACCTGCGCGGGCCATCGGGCACCGCCAGCAGGCCACGGTATCGGTGGTTTGGTTGGCCGCCGGACCGATCGGCTTGCACGCAGCCTCGAAAAAATCGACCAGCCGTCACGGTCCATGCCCCGGGCTGCCTAGGCAACCGCCACGCCATCGTCTGAATGAAGGCCGGCACCGGTGCCGCGTTCATGTCACCCGGCGCCGCAGCCCGGAGCATGGCCCCACTCATATCCGACCGCTCCGCATCCGCCAGCCGCGCCAGGATGCAGGCCAGGGGCACGGCGGTGGTCGTCGCCTCCGTCCCAATCGGGATAGCGGCGGCAAATCTCACGACGGCGCCGTCGTGAAGGGACCCGGCAGCCTTTCCCGAAAGACGCTGCCAACATAGCGCCACACGGGGTTCACCATCGTGCCGGCCGCCGATTGCGTGGTCACGCGGATGACCGCCGTGCAGGCGGAACCTTGGTCAAGCAGCGCCGTCGTCACTGCAGCATCCGGCCTTGCCAGATGCTCTATGATCGAGGTCGGCGCGGCTTGCCAAAGGGCCGGGAAGCGGGCGTTGGCCGTCCGCGCAGCGTCGCAGTCCTCATACGGCAATATGACGATCACTCCCCTCCGTGCCGCGGCGGACTCCTCAAAGTCGGCCACGACAGCAATGGGCGTGAACGGGATCGCGGTGCGCACGGCAGCTGCGGACCGCTGAACTTCCGCCTCCCAAAGTTTTGCCAGTTCTGTTTGACTCCTGGGCTTCTCTGCGGAAGCTGGCTGCATCGCCTCAGCCAGGGAAATATCCGGCGCCTCCATGAGCAAGCTTACCACCATCGCCTGCACCAAGGTCACGTCCTGCGAGGCGTCGCGCAACGCATCGCGTGCAGCGGCGAAAAGGGTCTGAACCAAGTGAGGCGCGGGCGGCGCGTCCGACATCTTCTGCTGATGCAGTACACGTCCGTCTTGGCGTACAGCGTAGCTCTCGCCGATGCCGCCGCGGAACGGATCGGCAGGTGCTCGGAGCCGGGGGTTGATCTTGCCAGGATCACCGTTCACGAACCAACCACCCTCGCCGGGCGCGAAGCCCCGGGTCCGCAAATGAGCGAGCAGGCGTGACGCGGCGGACTCGTCCTGCAGCACCCACACGGCGCCTATGCTGGGCCCGTAGCCGAAGGCTGCGACGGCTGTCACCTCCTCCAGGTTCACGCCCACAGCCTCGCGCCACGGTTCCGGGTCGAAAACCGCACGTCCTGCAGCGTCGAAGAAAATCTTCGGCAGCAAATCACTCCTCAAGCGCTGCCAAGCCTGCCCGTCCGGCATCATGAAGCCTAATCCGACGCGCAGACTGGTCACGACAGCCCGGACCGAGCCGGGCGCGAACGGCTTGTTCGCTGGGCCTTCTGGATAAAGCGCCCCGGAAGGGATGAGCGCCAGCGCGCCGGTCACGTCGCTGTCCGCCGCGCGCGCAGCACTTGCGCCGCCAATGTGAACAAGAACGGCTGCCGCCAGCAGCGCCGCGACCCATCGCATCGAGGGCACTCCACTCCAAGGCGCAAAGCAGGATGATTTGCCAAGGAGTCGCTGGGTGTTTGACCCTGGGTGGGGTGCAGGGCGTGCAACCGTCAATTCACGCATCGCAGGCAGCCGCCAGAGGTAACGAGCCTGCCGGAGTACTTGCACACGTTGCTCTGTATGTCGTCGTTGGGGCATGCGTTGCGATGAGGTGCTGGCGTCGGGCTGAGGTATGGCCTGGGATTGACCGTCACCGGCGCTGGCGAGGGGCCTGGCACAGGTGCCGGCGATGGCTGAACGACCATGACCCAGCGCTGCGGCGCCTGGGCCTGCAGCAGGGCAGGCTGGTTATCGCGCGTCTCGTTCAGCATGTTGCCAGCGCCGGTCTGGCTCATGGACTGGAACTGGTCAGGCGAGCTGAAAGTAACAAGCGAGGTGTCTTCGGCAGGGAGTTGGAACGGCTGGCACTGCGGCTGCTGCCCGGTTGGTTGCTGGCAGATCTCTTGGGGCAGCCAACCCTGAAGCTGGGTTTCGAGGCGCAGTTGGTTGGGTCCCACCGGGGTGGTGCGGTAGATGCCCCATAGGCGGGCCAGAAACCCGTTCGGCAGCCGGCCGACGGACATGAACCGGCCATCCGGGCCGAAGCTGTCGGCCTGCTGGATCAAGCCGTTCTGACCGCTGCTCTGGCCGCTCCAGGTGCCGATCAGGCTGGGTCCGCTGGCGGGCTGGCTTGTGGGCGGGGTGGGACCAAGCTGGTAAGGGTTCGGCTGCTGGTAGGGGCCGGGTTGGTAGCCGGGTTGTGGCCCATAGCTCTGTGCGGCCGCAGGCATGGCCAGGAGCAGGGCGGCGATGGAGAGAAATCGGCTGAACGCAGCATGGACCATGCGAAAAGACTTTCCTGGCTTTGAGTGGAAGCCAGGCAGTGTGCCATGGGATGCAGGACAGGCGCGTCATCCATTCAGATGAGGCGGCTTCACCGCCCCGCCCCCAGAGTCCACACCCGGGTCCGCACGCCGGCGCTGCAAGGGCAGCGTGCGGTGCGCGACCTGAAGCGGTCGGGCCGGCTGTGGCGCTTCCCGCGGCTGCGGCAGCGCAAATACCTGAACAGCATCGTCGAGCAGGACCACCGCCGGACCAAACGCCTGGTGCGGCCGGGTCTGGGCTTTGGCAGCCCGAGAACATCAAGCCCGAGAACATCAAGAGGGACGCTGGCGGGCTACGAGGCGATGGCGATGATCGGAAGAGGGCAGCCCCGCAACGTCGGAAGGCGCGATATGCAAGCGCAGGCCGCCCTGGTCGCCGGCCTGTTCGGGACAGCCGCCTGAACCGCCCAGCTACCTGCCCCGATACAGCTCCGTCCAGACTTCGCAGCACAGCCGTGTGGTGCGGCTATGCGGGACCGGCACAGGATGGCGAGGTGGTCAGGGGTGGTCAGCGCCTGCTCAACGACGAGGTCGGCAGGCACGAGGGGCAAGAGGCGCTTCGACACGGGGCAGCATGAACTCCGGGATGTTCACGCCATGTGCCCACGCGCACGCGCAATGACGACGACCTGCTGCCCGGGGTGGGCGGCGCACTGGCCGCGCCACAGCCTGCGGCCGGTCTCGTCCACTACGCGGAACACCGTCAGCTTCTATGACACGTCCAAACCAACGGATCGGGGCATCGAACCGCCTCCCATGGCTCGAACCGCCGGGCGACAGCGCCGGGATTGCAGCATCATGGATGGCCTATGCCCCGCCGCGATTACCCGATGTCCATACACACGTGATCCCGTCCTGTCCCCAGCAGGTGTGCCCGCGCCTGATCGGTCCTCGCACCTAGCCCGGCGTCATGCCCTTGGCCCTGATCACCGCAGCGCCGGCGGGGGAGGCGAGGTAGGCGATGAACGCCTTGGCGGCATCGGCCTCCCCGGTGTCCGCAGCAATCGCAGCCGTGAAGACCAGGTCCTGTTGCAGCTCGGCAGGAAACGGTCCAGCCAGGTCCACGCCTGGAGCCATCAGCACGTTGACCAGGAACACCCCAAGCTCGGCCTCTCCCCTTGCAACCGCCGGCGCGATCTGTGCGGGAGCAGCCACCGGCCTGATCTTGGCCCTCATCGCCTCGGAGATGCCCAGGCGTTCGAACGTCCTCAGCACCTGGGCGCCCGCCGCGCTTTCCGGCACCAGGGCGACGGACTGCGCTCGCAACAGCGCCTGCCTCAACGCATCCGGTGTGCCGACGTCGGGCTTGGGGGCGCCGGCCCGGACCGCGACGCCGTATCCGACGCGGGCGATGTCGGCCATGGGACCAGGTGCGAACCGCGCCCGGGCGGCTGCGTCCCTCATCACCTCGGACGGGACGACGCCGAGGTCGAACGGCACCCCGGACGTGGCGCGCTTGATCAGGTCGGGGGTGCCGGCATACTGGATGACGAGCTTGTGGCCGGACGCGCGCTCGAACTGCGGGCCGAGTTCCCCGAGCACGGCGGTGATGGAGCCGCCCGCCAGCACCTGAAGCTCCGCCGCGTGGAGGGATGCGGTCGGTGACAGGGCGAGCATCAGGCCCAGAACCGAAACGGCCGCATCAAGCCGCGGCCTCCTTAAGCTCGTCGCGGGTGATCGTGACATGGCGACCCAACATCCTTGGACTGCAGCGGGGTTGAGCCCCATGGCTCTAACGCGCGCCGTGGGTCACGTCCAATCCCCGCAGTGCCCAATCCCCGCAGTGCCATGATGGCGCGTTACGCTGCCGCGCCTTGGTGGCCGGCTAACTTCGGCCCGCACGGGCGCGCAAGTCGCTTCGCCGAGGCTGCGCGCCGCGCGCACCGGGCCGAGGCCCTGCGGTGGGTTGAGGACGGTCGGGGACCGCCAGGCCGGTCGGCACCGATCTCACGCTCGATGACATGCTCGACCTCACCGCTTCGGAGCCGCCCTCCTAAGGTGCGGACCTGACCTCCCCGCCCCGTGATGCGTTCAAGGCCGTTGCTTCTTCCCTTGCGGCCATGCCAGAGCAGGACTGCTGGGACAGGAGATGGACGCAGCCGATGGCCGGTCGCCGACGGACGAAGCCGCGCGGAGCCGCCGAGCATATGCAGGAAGTCCCCAGTCCCGGATTGCCGCACAGCGCAGCGATCCGGCGGAGTTTGCCGCACTGCTTCGGGTCTGCTTGAAGGGCCGGACCGCGGGGGCGTCGGGCGCCAATGGTTCCCGACGGCCTGCACGACGCCGGACCGCCCGTCGGACGACTGGCTTCCCTCGGCCTGGCCGCGCTATTCGCCGACGGCGCGCGTCACCTGCTTCTTGGCATCCCAGAACAGGCTGATGGCGGTGTATTGGCACAGGTCCACGTTGCCCCACTCGGCGGTGTCGTTGTCGTGGTACTTGACCTTGATGTCGAACTTGCAGGCGCTGCCCCCATGCGGGAAGGCAATGTCCACCGTCTCGCCGTCAGCAAGGGCGTCGCTCCCCATGCGGTCGCGGCCCCAGTTTCTGCTGGCGTGCGGTGACACATAGACTTCGTCAATCTGATAGCCGGTCCTGTTCTTCAGCGTGAAGTCCGCGTCCGACGCGCAGGCCAGGCCAACGGTGGAGAGCAGCAGGGCAGCGGCCAGCGGCAGGCTGTTCAGGCGCATTTCATGTTCCCGACTCGGTGACCAGATGAGATTGCCTGCCTCTTTTGGATGCCGCAACGACCGGCTTGGACAGGAATTGTCAGCGGACGTTGAATTCGAAGATGCGGAAACCGCTCGTACCCGGCCATTCGCGGGGCAGGACGGCCAATGCCTGCGTCCGTCGGCTGGGCCAGGCGATTGCGTCGGGGCTCGCGCCAACCTCCCTGGCCGGGCGGACTTGGTTCGGTTGCAGCGCCGTTCCCCACGGGCGGGGCGAACGGAGATGGATGGACAGCCACGGCAGCTATCCCCGGGCGATCCCGACCGAGCTGGGCAAGACGGTGCGGCACCGGACCAGCCGCCACCTGAGCTGCAAGCTGGAACAAGATCACCGGGGCATCAAAGGCCGATGCCGGCCCATGCGGGGCTTCAAGTGCCCAAGGTCAGCCGCCCGGTTCTGTCGCGGCCGCGACGGGCTGCGCAGCCTCCTCCGCCTCCGATCCCGCCACAAACCAGCATGTCCCAGCCCGCCGCCGCAGACTGCTCCTTCTTCGCCGGGCTGTAACCGTGCTCGCCATCTTGGAAACTGCTTGATCAGCTGCTTCTGCCTCCGCGGGACCAAAGGCGATGCTTGCTGGCGCGGGTGCTTGCAGAACCGAGGCAGCAACGTGGGAGAGGGCGGCGAACACTCAGCCCAGGACCGCCAGCGCCAGCAGTGCCAGCCAGAACCGCCAGCCCGTGCCTGCGGCCGCCTGCCTCAACAGCATCTACGTCTTCCGCACGTCCCACATGATCGGCACCGGCGCGTTCACGACGCCGGACAGGCTCGTGCGCGTGGCCTGGTAGTTCAGGAAAAAGCCGGTCGGGATGAACGGCGCCTCCGCGACCAGGGACGCGTTCAGCTTGGCTGCCGCCGCCTTCTCCGCCGTGGGGTCCGCCGCCTCGTACCAGGCGGCGATGTCCGCCTGCACCTGTTCGTCCGTCGGCCAGCCGAACCAGGCGCTCTTGCCGGTGCAGTAGATGTGCGGGTAGGTCGCGGGCGAGGAGGAGCCGACCCCTGCGGCCCAGGTGTGGAAGATGTGCCAGCCCCCTTCGGAAGGCGGCTTCATGCTGGCCCGGCGCGAGGTCATCGTGCCCCAGTCCATCGCCTGCACGTCCACGTTGACGCCGATGCGGCCCAGCAAGTCGGCAGTCACGTCGGCCTGCGCCTTGGCGGGCGGCTGGTCGGTCGCCATCATCAGCACGATCTTCTCGCCGTTGTAGCCGGCCTCCTTCAGCAGCGCCGCGGCGCCGGCGTAGTCGCGCTTGCCTTTCAGCACCTCTCCTCCCTGCTCGGTGAACAGCGGGGTGCCCGGCGGGAAGTAGCCGGCGACGGGCTTCCACAGCGCCGGGTCGCTGCCCACGACGGCCTGCATGAAATCCGCCTGGTCCGTCGCCATCATCAACGCCCGCCGCGCCCGCCGGTCGTTGAACGGCGGATGCAGGTGGTTGACCCGGAACACGCCCATGTTGCCCAGCGGGTCGGCGATGCCCACGCGGATGCCGCTGTTGCGCTTCAGCAGGGGCACCAGATCCGGGATCGGCTGCTCCCACCAGTCCACCTCCCCGTTCTGGAGCGCCGCGGCGGCGGTGCCGGCGTCGGGAATTGCCTGCCATTCCAGCCGGTCGAACAGGACGCGCTTGCCGCCCGCAAGCCAGTCCGATTTCTCCTCCCGCGGCACGTAGCCGGCGAACCGCTCGAACACAGCGGAGGAGCCGGTCACCCACTGCTCCCTCCGGAAGGTGAAGGGGCCGGAGCCGACATACTCGGTGATGGGGGTGAAGGCGTCCGTGGCGGCGATGCGTTCCGGCATGATGAAGCAAACGGGCGTGCCGACCTTGCCCAGCGCATACACCAGCTTGGGGAAGGGCTGCCGCAGCCGGAAGCGGAAACGCCGATCGTCCAGCGCTTCCAGGGCGTCCAGTTGGGCGTTGATGCGCTGGCCCATCAGGTCGCGCTTCATCCAGCGCCTGACGCTGGCGACCGCATCGCGCGCAAGCACGGGTTCGCCGTCGTGGAAGCGCAGGCCGGGGCGCAGCGTGAAGGTCCAGGTCAGCCCGTCCGCTGCGGTCTCGTGCCCCTCGCACATCTGCGGACGGGGCGTGAGCGTGCTGTCCACGCC
The DNA here is from genome assembly GCA_964250755.1 of uncultured Acetobacteraceae bacterium. GTDB lineage: Bacteria > Pseudomonadota > Alphaproteobacteria > Acetobacterales > Acetobacteraceae > DASWOJ01. The sequence goes on from CAXUHB010000021.1 coordinate 32,209, forward strand.
GTACAGCATGTCCCAGAACAGCAGGCTGGCGTTGCGCACGACGTCAATGGTGGTCCAGATCGGGTCCAGGTTCGACAGCCCGGTCTGCGGCACGAAGCGGAGCGTGTTGGCCGCCGCGGCACCGGCAATGCGGGGCGCAGCCAGCCCGGCGGCAGCGGTCGAGGCGATGAACGTGCGGCGTCTCATGCGGAAGCCCTCCCATGCCGAACTCTTTGTTTCGGTCGCCAGGCAGACTGCACCGCCTGAGCCGGAACTGCCAGACGTGTCAGGGGCGGAAAGTGGTTCGACACCTGGCGCCAAGCTGGGCACACTTGCCTGCCTGGACGCAATGGAGCCACCGATGGACCACGACCTGATCCTGCGCAACGGCCGCGTGCTGGACCCTGGCGCCGGCCGGGACGAGGTCGCGGACGTCGCCTTTGCTAATGGCAAGATCTCGGCCATCGGCCCGAGCCTGCGCGGCCGGGCGGAGCGGGACGTGTCGGGCTGCATCGTCATGCCCGGCCACATGGACTTCCACGCCCACGTCTATTGGGGCGGCACCTCCATCAGCGTGGACGCCGACCGGCTCGCCCGGCGCTGCGGCACGACGACGTGGGTGGACGCGGGATCGGCCGGACCGGGCAACTTCGCAGGGTTCCGGAAGCACGTGATCGAGCCGTGCCGGACCCGCATCCTCGCCTTCCTGCACGTGAGCCATGCCGGCATCTTCGCCTTCTCGAAGTCCGTCATGGTGGGGGAAAGCGGGGACATGCGGCTGATGGACACCGAGACCTGCGCCGCGGTGGCGCGCGAGCACCCGGACCTCATCCGCGGCATCAAGGTGCGGGTGGGCGCCAACACGAGCGGGGTGAACGGCATCGCGCCGCTGCATCATGCGCTTGCAGCCGCAGACCGGGCCGGGTTGCCGGTGATGTGCCACATAGACCGCCCGCCGCCGCGCTACGAGGACGTGCTGGCCGAGCTGCGGCCCGGCGACATCCTGACCCACTGCTACAAGCCGTTCCCCAACGCGCCCTGCCGCGCCGACAGCCGCATCAAGGAGGCGTGCTGGCAGGCGCGGGAGCGGGGCGTGGTGTTCGACATCGCGCACGGCGCCGGGTCGTTCGACTTCGGGGTGGCCGAGGCGATGTTGGCGGGCGGCTTCCCGCCGGACATCATAAGCTCGGACGTGCATGTCCTGTGCGTGGACGGCCCGGCGTTCGACAACATGGAGACCATGAGCAAGTTCCTGCTCCTCGGGATGCCGCTGCCGGACATCGTGCGGGCCGTCACCGCGGCGCCGGCGGCCGCATTGCGGCGGCCGGACCTGGCGGACCTTTCGGTGGGCAGCACGGGCGACGCCACGGTGATGCGGCTGCAGGACGGGCGCTTCACCTTCAACGACGTGTCCGGCCAAACTCGGACGGGACAGCAGCGCTTCGCGCTCGACAGCATGGTCGTGGGCGGGGCGCTTTGGCATGCCGAAGACAGGCGGGCGGACGCGGCGGAGTGAACGTGCCGCACGAGAACGGTGCCGCTCCGCCACGGAGCCTTGATGCATTGATGTCCGGACCACCACGTTGACGGACGCTGTCCGCAAATGCGGACCAGGCCGTTCCAACCCAGCCATTCCAGCCGGGCTTCACGCCCGTAGTGGAGGCCCGCCTTTCCCGTCCTCCTCCCGGGTCAAACCGCGGAGCGGTTCACGGCCAGGGCGAGGGAGGCCGCCCCCGCACGCCCAAATCCAAGCAGCGCCGCCCCTCGGGACGCCACCGCATCCCTACCGCAACCCCCGGAAGAACCCCCGCAGCATCCCCCCGCACTCCGCCTCCCGCACGCCCCCAACCACCTCAGGCACATGCAGGCACCCCGGCGCATCGAACACCCGCGCCCCATGCACCACCCCGCCCCCCTTCGGATCGTATGCGCCGAATACCACCCGCCCCACCCGGAACCAGACCGCCGCCCCCGCGCACATCGCGCAAGGCTCCAGCGTCACCCAAAGCGAGCACCCCGCCAGCCGAGGCCCTCCCAGCGCCCGCGCGCCCAGCGCTCGAACCGCAGCCCGCATCACCAGCAGCTCCGCATGGGCGCTCGCATCCCCCTCCGCCTCCACCTGGTTCCCCGCCCGCGCCAGCACCGCCCCGTCCGGCCCGGCCAGCACCGCCCCCACCGGCACCTCCCCGCGCGCCGCCGCCGCCCGCGCCTCCTGCAGCGCAAGCTCCATCATCTCGCCCGCCCTCACGCTTGCCCCGGCAACCCCAGGGGGTCTAACCACCACAGCATGACCGCACGCATCCCACCCCTGATCGGCGTCACCCTGGATGCCGAGCCGCCCGGCGGCTACTCGAAGTATCCCTGGTACGCACTCCGCGCCAACTACGCCACCGCCATCGCCGAGCACGGCGGCCTCCCCATGGCCCTCCCGCACGACCCCGCCCTCGCCCCCGCCTACCTTGACCGCATGGACGCCCTTGTCCTCACCGGCGGCGCCTTCGACGTGGACCCCGCCCTCTACGGGGACGGCGGCCGCCACGCCACCGTCACCCTCAAGGAGGACCGCACCGCCGCCGAACTCGCCCTCGTCCGCGGCGCACTCGCCCGCGACATGCCCGTCCTCGGCATCTGCGGCGGCGAGCAGCTCCTCGTCATCGCCCTCGGCGGCACCCTCCTGCAGCACATCCCCGACAGCATCCCCGATGCGCTCGAACACGAGCAGCCCAACCCCCGCCACCAGCCCGGCCACCCCGTCGCCATCACGCCGGGCACCCTGCTGCACCGCATCACCGGCCAGGACACGATGCAGGTCAACAGCGCCCACCACCAGGCCATCCGCACCGCCGGCCGCTTCGCCAAGGTCAACGCCGTCGCCCCCGACGGCGTGATCGAAGGCATCGAGGACCCCCGCTACGCCTTCTGCCTCGGTGTCCAATGGCACCCCGAGTTCCTCATAGACCCCGGCGACCGCCTGATCTTCAAAGCCCTCATCGAAGCCGCCGGCGGATGACCCGCCCCCCCCGGCCTCTCGCGCCACCCCTGCTCCCCCAAGGTCCCATCAGCTTCAACGCCCCCCTCCGCCGCGCCACCTCGGCAGCCCCGCGCCCGGCAGCAGCGGGTGCTCAGGATCACCCCCCGGCCCAGGCCGCCGCCGCATTGCAACCATCGCCGGCCGAGGAGCCAAGCCCCCCAGCGGCCCCCGCCGCCGCCCTCGCAGCCCCGCCGGAGGCTGCGGGAGGCACGGAGACGGACCCCGCCCAACCCGTCGCCGACCAGGCAGCGCCGGAGGGGCCAGCGCTGGAAAGGGCAGGGGCCGGCCCGCAAGCCCGCGCAGGCGCCGCGGCGGCCCCGCGCACGTCAACGGACGCCGCCGGGTCGGATCACCCCCCGGCCGCCCCGCACGGCGCGGTTGGACAGGAGGAAGTCGGCCGCCCCCCCGCCAAGCCGAAGCCGCGCGAACCCATCCAAGCGCCGGATGCCCCCTTGACTGACGCTCCCTCGACCGACGCTCCCTCGACCGCCGGCCCCGCCGCCGAAGCCCGCGGCGAGCGCATCGCCAAGTGGCTCGCCCGCGCCGGCGTCGCCAGCCGCCGCGACGCCGAGAAGCTGATCGAGGGCGGCGTCATCCAGCTCAACGGCCGCCCCGTCACTCACCCCGCCACCTTCGTCACCCGGGACGACATCGTCCAGGTCCGCGGCAAGGCCGTGGACACCCCGGACCGCACCCGCCTCTGGCGCTACCACAAGCCCGAGGGCCTGGTGACCACCCACAAGGACCCCCAGGACCGCCCCACCGTCTTCCAGAAGCTCCCCGACACCCTCCCCCGCGTCGTCAGCGTCGGCCGCCTGGACCTCAACAGCGAGGGCCTGCTCCTCCTCACCAACGACGGCGCCCTGGCCCGGCGCCTGGAGCTTCCCGCCAATGGCTGGATCCGCCGCTACCGCGTCCGCGTCTATGGCAACGTGGACCCCCGCACCCTCGCGGCCCTGGCCAACGGCGTGACCGTGGAGGGCGTCCGCTACGGCCCTATAGAAGCCGCCCTGGAGGTGCGCACCACCGCCAACTCCTGGCTCAGCGTCGCCCTCAAGGAAGGCCGCAACCGCGAGATACGCAAGGTCATGACTCACCTCAACCTGCAGGTGACCCGCCTGATCCGCGTCGCCTACGGCCCCTTCCAGCTCGGCAACCTCGACCGCGGCGCGGTGGACGAGATCACCGGCAAGGTCCTCCGCGAACAACTCTCCGGCCTCCCATCCCCCTCCTCCTCTGGGAGGAAGGCAGGATGATGCCGCGCCCCATCGGAGGGATGACGGTCTGAACATGACGAGGGAACAGGCGTGAATACCACTGCCCAGGCCTCCGGCGGCACAGGATGACCCCCATCCTCTCCGCCACCGGGCTGCACACCTATTACGGGGCCAGCCACATCCTGCGCGGGGTGGACCTGCAGGTCATGCCCGGCCAGGCCATCGGCCTGATGGGCCGCAACGGCATGGGCAAGACCACCCTCATCCGCACCCTGCTCGGCCTGGTGCCGCTGCGCGCCGGGCAGGTGGCGGTGGATGGACGGGACGTGGCCGGCCAGCCCGCGCACCAGCGCGCCCGGCACGGCATCGCCGTCGTGCCGGAGGGCCGCGGCGTCTTCGCCTCCCTGTCGGTGCGCGAGAACCTGCTCCTCGCCGCCCGTCCCGGCGCCGACGGTGCCACCCGCTGGCCGCTGGACCGCGTGCTGGACGCCTTCCCCCGCCTGGCCCAGCGCATCGGCCACCGCGGCGGCCAGCTCTCCGGCGGGGAGCAGCAGATGGTCGCCATCGGCCGTGCTCTGATGACCAGCCCGCGCCTGCTCATCCTTGACGAGGCGACGGAGGGGCTGGCCCCCCTGATCCGCGACGAGATCTGGCGCACCATCGCCCTGATCCGCACGGACGGGATCGCAACCCTGGTCGTGGACCGCACCGTCGCCGCAGTGCTGAGCCTGGTGGACCGGGCGACGGTGCTGGTGAAGGGCCAGGTCGCCTACGACGGCGACCCGGCGGCGCTCGCCGGAGACCGGGAGATGCTGGGGCGGTTCCTGGGAGTCTGACCCTCCTGCGCGGCGGCTTCACCCCGGCCCCGGCCCGGTCTAGAACCCCCCGATGCTGTCCAAGACCTTCGTGCCCGCAGACATCGAACCCGGTCTCTATGCCGGATGGGAAGCCGCAGGCGCGTTCCGGGCCGACCCGGCATCCCCCGCCGCGCCCTACACGATCATGATCCCGCCGCCCAACGTCACCGGCAGCCTGCACATGGGCCATGCCCTGACCATGACGCTGCAGGACACCCTGGTCCGCTGGCGCCGGATGCAGGGCCGGGACGCCCTGTGGCAGCCCGGCACCGACCACGCCGGCATCGCCACCCAGATGGTCGTCGAGCGCCTGCTGGCCAAGCAAACCAACCAATCCCGCCAGGAGATCGGACGCGACGCCTTCACCGCCCGCATCTGGGACTGGAAGGCGGAATCCGGCGGGACCATCACCGGCCAGCTCCGCCGCCTCGGCGCATCGCTCGACTGGGACCGCGAGCGCTTCACGATGGACGAAGGCCTGTCGGACGCCGTGCGGGAGGTGTTCGTCACCCTCTACAAGCAGGGCCTGATCTACCGCGACCGCCGCCTGGTGAACTGGGACCCTCAGTTCCAGTCCGCCATCTCCGACCTGGAGGTGGAATCCAAGGAGGTCCGCAGCAGCCTCTGGCACATACGCTATGACATAGAGGGCCAGCTGGGCCGCAGCATCACCGTCGCCACCACTCGCCCGGAGACGATGCTGGGCGACACCGCCGTGGCCGTGCATCCCGACGACGCCCGCTACCGGGACCTGGTCGGCCAGCATGCCATCGTGCCGCTGACGGGCCGCCGCATCCCTGTCGTGGCGGACGCCTACTCGGACCCCGAGAAGGGCACCGGCGCCGTCAAGATCACCCCGGCGCACGACTTCAACGACTTCGAGGTGGGCCGGCGCCACGACCTGCCGATGCCGTCCGTGCTGGATAAGCTGGGCCGGGTGACGACGACGGAGCTGGACTTGCCGGAGGGCGCCGACTTCGTGCGCGAGCTGGAGGGCCAGGACCGCTTCGCCGCCCGCAAGGCCATCGTCGCCGAGCTGGAGCGGCTGGAGGTGCTGGACCGCACCGAGCCGCACGTGAACCAGGTCCCGCACGGGGACCGCTCCGGCGTGCCCATCGAACCCCTGCTGACGACGCAGTGGTACTGCAACGCCGCCGAGCTGGCCAAGCCAGCCATCGCCGCGGTCGAGAGCGGGGCCACCGTGTTCGTGCCCCGCCAGTGGGAGAACACCTTCTTCGCCTGGATGCGCGACATCCAGCCCTGGTGCATCAGCCGCCAACTGTGGTGGGGCCACCGCATCCCCGCCTGGTTCGGCCCGGACGGCGCCGTGTTCGTGGAGCGCACCGAGGCCGAGGCCCAAGCTGCTGCCCGCGCCCACTACGGCCGCGACGAGCCGCTGACCCGGGACGAGGACGTGCTGGACACCTGGTTCAGCTCGGCCCTGTGGCCGTTCTCGACCCTGGGCTGGCCGCAGCACACGCCGGACCTCGCCCGCTACTACCCCGGCGACGTGCTGGTGACGGGGTTCGACATCATCTTCTTCTGGGTCGCCCGCATGATGATGATGGGCCACCACTTCATGCGGGATGTGCCGTTCCGCACGGTTTACATCCACGGCCTAGTGCGGGACGAGCGCGGGCAGAAGATGTCGAAATCCAAGGGCAACGTCATTGACCCGCTGGACCTGATCGCGGCCTATGGCACCGACGCCCTGCGCTTCACCGTCTGCGCCCTGGCCGGGCCGGGGCGGGACATCAAGCTGGGCGCGGCAGCGGTCGAGACCCGGCGCAGCTTCGTCACCAAGCTGTGGAACGCCGCGCGCTTCTGCGAAATGAACGGGGTGGCCCCTGTCCCCGGCTTCGACCCTGCCGCGGCCCGCCTGCCCCTCACGCGCTGGCTGCTGGACGCCTGCAACGCCGCGGTGGCGGAGGCGACGGCGGCGCTGGAGGCCTACCGCTTCGACGACTACGCCGGCGCCGCTTACCGCTTCACCTGGCACACCTTCTGCGACTGGTTCCTGGAGTTCGCCAAGCCCGTCCTGAACGGACCCGCCAATGCCGACGCTGCCGAAGTCCGCGCCGCGGCGGCGCACGTCCTGGGCGTGATCCTCCGCCTGCTGCACCCCGCCATGCCCTTCGTGACCGAGCATCTATGGGACGAGCTGGGCTACGGCGCCCCGTGCAGCCTGATCCGTGCGCCCTGGCCGGGCGCATCCCCCGTGCAGGACGCCCCGGCGGCCCGGGCGGAGCTGGACTGGCTGGTCCGCCTGGTCAGCAACGTCCGCACCGTGCGGTCCGAGATGGACATAGCCCCCAGCAAGCTCTCCCCCATCCTTCTGCGCGACGCCAGCGCCGCCACCCTGGCCAACGCCGCCGCCTGGACCAGCAGCATCCAGCGCATGGCCCGCGCCTCGGACATCCGCGCCCTGGACGGCCCGATGCCGCCCGACAGCGCGCAGATCGTGGTGGACGAGGCGACGGTGATCCTGCCGCTGGCCGGCATCATAGACTTGGCCGCCGAACGGACGCGGCTGGACAAGGAGCGTCAGAAGTCCCTGGCGGAAGCAGACAAGGTCATCCGCAAGCTGGACAACGCCGACTTCGTAAGCCGCGCCAAGCCGGAGGTCGTGGAGGAGAACCGTGAGCGCCTGGCGGCGCACCAGGCCGAGGCGGCGCGCTTGGCGGCGGCGCTGGCCCGCATTACACCCATGAGGGAGTTCTCCAACCCGTAGGGCGGAAAAGCGAAGCGCCTTCCCCCCTCTGCGGGCGCTGCCCTGGCCCAAGGCGGAAGACGCTGACGCTTTTCCGCCCTACACGATCAAGCCGGACCGGTTGCGGTCCCAACCAAGGAAACACCATGCTCAAGAAGCGCTGGGACAAGAGCAACATGCCGTCCCGCCACGTCACCATCGGCCCGGACCGCGCCCCGCACCGTTCGTACTACTACGCGATGGGCCTCACGGAAGACGAGATCAACCAGCCCTTCATCGGCGTCGCCACCTGCTGGAACGAGGCCGCGCCCTGCAACATCGCCCTCAACCGCCAGGCGCAGTCCGTCAAGCGCGGCGTGTCCGAGGCCGGGGGCACCCCGCGGGAGTTCACCACCATCTCCGTCACCGACGGCATCGCGATGGGCCACCAGGGCATGAAGTCCTCCCTCGTGTCGCGCGACGTGATCGCCGACAGCGTGGAGCTGACCATGCGCGGCCATTGCTACGACGCGCTGGTCGGCCTCGCCGGCTGCGACAAGTCCCTGCCCGGCATGATGATGGCCATGCTGCGCCTCAACGTCCCCAGCGTGTTCATGTACGGCGGCAGCATCCTGCCCGGGCGCTTCCAGGGCCGCGACGTGACGGTGGTGGACGTGTTTGAGGCCGTGGGCAAGCACGCCGCCGGCAACATGCCCGACGCCGAGCTGCACGAGTTGGAGATGGTGGCCTGCCCCTCCGCCGGGGCCTGCGGCGGCCAGTTCACCGCCAACACGATGGCCACCGTCAGCGAGGCCATCGGCCTGGCCCTCCCTGGCTCCGCCGGATCGCCCGCACCCTATGAGGACCGGGACCGCTGGGCCGTGGAGAGCGGGCGGGCGGTGATGGCCCTGATCGAGAGCGGCCTGCGCCCGCGCGACATCGTGACGATGGAGGCGCTGGAGAACGCGGCGGTGGTGGTGGGTGCCACCGGCGGCAGCACCAACGCCGGCCTGCACCTGCCGGCCCTGGCGCACGAGGCCGGGCTTCGCTTCACGATGGACGACGTGGTGCGGATCATGAAGCGCACGCCGTACATCGCCGACCTCAAGCCCGGCGGGAAGTACGTCGCGCTGGACGTCCACCGCGTCGGCGGCATCCCCGTCATCCTCAAGGCGCTGCTGGACGGCGGCCTGCTGCACGGGGACTGCATCACGGTGTCGGGCCGGACGATGGCCGAGAACCTCAAGGACGTGGTGTTCCCGACCGACCAGGACGTGATCTACCCCGTCAGCCGCCCCATCACCCCGACCGGCGGCGTCGTGGGCCTGAAGGGTAACCTTGCGCCCGAGGGGGCCATCGTGAAGGTCGCCGGCATGAGCATGTTGCAGTTCGAGGGCACGGCGGTGTGCTTCGACAGCGAGGAGGAGGCGTTCCGCGCCGTCAACGACCGCGCCTACAAGAAGGGCGACGTGATCGTCATCCGCTACGAAGGCCCGCGCGGCGGCCCGGGAATGCGGGAGATGCTGTCCACCACCAGCGCCATCTACGGCCAGGGCATGGGCGGCGACGTGGCGCTCATCACCGATGGCCGCTTCAGCGGCGCCACGCGCGGCTTCTGCGTGGGCCACGTGGGGCCGGAGGCCGCGGTCGGCGGCCCCATCGCCCTGCTCCGCAACGGCGACCGCATCCGCATGGACGCGGTGGCCGGCACCATCGAGGTGCTGGTGTCCGACGCCGAGTTGGCGGAGCGCCGGGCCGCCTGGACCCCGCGCGGGACCGACTACAACAGCGGCGCCATCTGGAAGTACGCGCAAACGGTGGGGCCGGCCTACCTGGGCGCCGTGACCAATCCCGGCGGCGCGGCGGAGACGCATTGCTACGCAGATATATAACGCAGACATCCAACTATGTCAGGGCATGCGGGCCAGACAGGTGGCGGAAGCGTTGTCGGACGCCTGGCAACGGCAGTGCGCGCATTCGGTCGAACAGGGGTAGCGGAGCCGCCGCTTGCCTCCGGCCAGGGCTGGACGGGGCACCCCTTGGTCCTCCTAGCACTTGGGCTTCTATTTGCGCTCACTCTCACGGCACGTAACCCGCAGGTTCTGCTGCATCCCGAGTTCTGGGCCGAGGACGGGTGGGTTTGGTTTCCGGAGGCTTATAGCTACGGGCTAGGTAGCTTCGCCCGCCCAATTGCCGGCTATTTGCAAACGGCGCCACGCCTAGTGGGTTTGCTGGCCCAGGCGGCGCCAATAGCTTGGGCGCCAACGATCTTCGCTGCGTTCGCATTGTTGTTTCAGGTGCTGCCGCCGTTATTCCTCGTGTCATCGCGTATGTCTGCGGCATGGCCGAACGCGCGGGGACGGCTGATGTTTGCGGTTGTCTGGCTCGCACTTCCAAACGTCAGGGAAGTCTACATTAATATTACGAATTCACAATGGCATCTTGGGGTGCTGGCGTTCCTTGTGCTGCTGAGCCGGGCACCCGCTTCCCGGGCGGGCCGAGCCTTCGACGCGGTTGCGCTCGCGTTCTCCGGCGTCAGTGGCCCGTTTTGCATGGTGCTTACTCCGATGTCGGTCTGGCTTGCGGCTGTGCAGCGGACCCGGTCCACCATAGTGCGCGCAGCAATCCTATGTGCCGCCGCCGCGGTGCAGGCTGCCGTCGTCTTCGCAACGGTGTTCGAGCGTGGCGCAGCCCTGCTGGGCGCCGGGCCGCGCATGCTGGCGCGGATCGTGGCCCAGCAGGTCATGGTCGGCGCGCTGCTAGGACAATATTCGATGCAGTGGGTCGTGGCGTCCAGGCTTTGGCAGTCAAACGTGCTTCCGCTCGGGCTGGCGACAATAGGCGCGGTCCTGACTGGGGTGGCGCTTTGGCATGGACGGCAGCCACTGCGGTTGGCGGTCCTGGCGGCTGGCCTTCTGTTCGCTGCCGCTCTGGCCCGTCCGCTGATCACCGAAACCGGGGCGCAATGGCCACTCATGCAAATCCCCGGTGCCGGCCAGCGATACTACTACTACCCGATGCTGGCCTTTCTTGCGGTCCTGTTTACCCTGGCGGGCAGCCGCAGCCGCTGGCAGCAGCTTCCAGGACTGGGCTTGCTGCTGCTGATGACCGCCGGCGTCTGGGCCGACTGGAAGTTGATCCCGCGCCAGCCGACCGGCTTTGCAGAACAGGCCTATGCGTTCGAACAGGCGGCGCCGGGGACAATCTGGACTTATCCGTTCAACCCGGCCTTCGACCGACAGCCGATGCGACTGGTCAAACGGTAGCGGCGCCAATAACGGCGCCGGGTCTTGTTTGCGCAACACGCCGGCACGCAAGACCTGAACACCGTTTGGCAAACCGCAACATGGGCAGGCCCATGCTGCAGGCAATAGAATGTGGGCAGATCACCTGCCCTGCCATAACCAGTGCGGGAGACGGCCCGCCACTCACATCCATAAGCCGGTGCCTGGCCTGCCGCTTGCACACACTGCGGTCAATGCCAGCAAAGGCCCCGCCATGATCCCCCCCACCCCCGGCGCAGACCCGTCCTCCCGCCTGTTCGGCTATGCCCCCCCGCCGGACGGCGCCGGGCCGATTGGGCCGGACCAGGCGTGGCCGGTGCCAGTCGAGTCCAACTTTACCGACCTCCTGCGCGGCCTGAACCCCCTGCATCATGTGCCGGTGGTCGGCATGATCTACCGGGCCGCGACCGGGGAAACGATCCCGGCGACCATGCGCGTGCTCGGCGCCGGGATCGTCGGCGGGCCGCTGGGGATGCTGGGCGCGGGCCTGATGGGGCTGGTGGAGGAAATCATACGCGTGGGGCCGGACCGCACCCGCCCCCCGACGCCGGCCGGAATGTCGGAAACGGGGTCGGAGCGTCCCATGGACCCGGTCACGCCCGGCACCCTGGCACCCGGCCAATACACGACGCTGGCAACGGCGCTGCCCGAGTTCCTGCAGCCGACCCAACTCGCCCAGGGCGTCATGCCCGGCGCAGTCCCCGATCCCATCCGCGGGCTTGCCGCCTACGCCGCCGCAGCGCAGGAGTGGCGGGGCGGACAGGCGCTGGAGAAGGGCTTAACATGAGGGCAAGGGTGGCGCGCGATGGCCTGATGGTGATGGGCGGCTGGCAGGCCCGCGCCGTGCTGGGGTCCGGCGGCGTGCGTGCCCAGAAGCAGGAGGGCGACGGCGCGACCCCCGCCGGGCTGCTGCCGCTGCGCCGCGTCCTGTATCGCGCCGACCGGTTGCCCCGCCCGCGCGCCGCCGTGCCGGTCACGCCCCTGGCGCCGCACGACGGCTGGTGCGACGACCCGCGGGACAGCGCCTACAACCGTCCCGTCCGCCTCCCCTATGCGGCGGGGCATGAGGAGCTGTGGCGGACGGACGCCGTCTATGACGTGATCGGCGTCCTCGGCTGGAACGACGCCCCGCCGTTGCGCGGGGCGCAGCCGCCGGGCAGCGCCATCTTCCTGCACCTGACCCGGCCCGACCGCGCCCCCACCGCCGGCTGCATCGCGCTGGACCGCGTGGACCTGCTAGCGGTGCTGGCCGCAGGACTGACGGAGATCGAGGTCGAAGAATAGCGCTTCCTGGTCCGGCTGAACGATGCCGGCGTCTCCTGGGGTGCCGGCGCGCGTGGGCGCCTAGCGGCGTGGGGGCTGAGCGCGGGAGCTTGCCTGGCCAGGCCACTGCTTATGCGGTGCGTCCGGCATAGAGCGCGCCGGACACGGCCTGGGCACGCCAGGGACGGGCGTAATGCAGCGGTATCCAGTAGCGGGGATCGTCGCGGTTGATCGCCTGCACCACCAGACCCGGCGCGGCAGGCGGGCAGGCGCCCAGGACGGCCCCGTCCGGGCCGAACATGCAGCTCGGGTTGGCACCGCTGGCGGCCACCGGGCTGGACAGGCTGATCCAGACGCAGTTGGTCGCGGCATGCGCCCGGGCCATCATGCCATAGCGTGCGTCGGCGCTGTACATGGACAGCAGCACGCAATCCGCCTGCAGCCGCTCGTACTCGGCGAACAGCTCGGGAAACACGACCTCGATGCACAGGGCGCATCCCAGGCGGATGCCGTCCACCTCGAACATCAGGGGGTCGCGGCCCGGGGTGTACCACCAGGTCAGCTCGGTGTTGGACAGCTTGCGCTTGCTGTAGCGGCCGGCGATGGCCCCGGTGTCCGAAATGACCAGAAGGCTGTTCTGCGGCCAGGGCGCATCCTGCCCATCCGCCTCCGCGGCGCGGCACCCGGCCTGGGCGGGCGCGGCCAGCCGCTGGTTGCAGCCCAGCACGGCCCAGACGCCCAACTGCCGGGCCAGGCTGGCCACGGCCTCAAGCTCCTCCTGCAGGGCGGTCCAGTCCACCTCCGCCCAGCCGCCGATCTGCTCGATGACGTAGCCGGACAGGGCGGCCTCGGGAAAGTGGACCAGGCGCGCGCCGGCCTGCGCGGCGATGTGCAGCATGGACCTGATCCCGGCGCCATTGCGCCGCACATCGGGGCTGATGCAGGTCTGGGCGGTTGCAAGGACCAGGGCCATGCAACCTGCATGGGGCATTGTCTCTGCTGTCGCAACGACTGCCTCGCGACGAAGTGTAACCCGGCGTCGCCCGGGCCGCCCAATGCCGCAGCTACGACAGGCCGAGCCAACCCAAGGCATAGGGCAGGCCGACAACAGCTCCGGCGCCCAGGGCGGACAGGATGATGGCTGCGGCGCAGGCCCGCAGGAGGCGCGGCAGGGCCGGGCCGGCAGGCGGCAGCGGCGCAAGGGCTTGCTCCTCCAGAAGCACTCCAGGAGGCGCCCCGTGCCAATCCGGTTCCGGCACCGGGGGTGCGGCGTCGCGCTGGCCCAGGCCGGCGGACGCCGCCAGGGAGAAAACGTCCGGTGCGGGGGGGACAACAGGCCCGGTCCAGGCCTGCACGTGCGCCGCCGCCGGGGCAGGCGCCGCCTCGGCGTGGGCGGCGCTGGGTAGCGTGGTGATGGCGGCGCGGATGTCCAGCAGCGCCGGCTCCCTCAGCAGCGACTTGAAGGACGGCCCGCCGGCCAGGATAAGGTGCAGCGGGGCCAAGGCGCCGCTGGGCCGGCCGTTCGGCGCAACCAGGCGGGCCAGGGTGCGCAAGGTGCTGATGGCCAGCGTCTCCGCCTGCTCGATCACCAGGACGACGCGGCTCTCGCCGGTGCGGCGCTGGCAGAGTCGCTGCATCGCCTCGTCCGCGGCGTCATCGGGCAGCAGGCCGATCTCCTCCTGCCCGGCCTGGATCAGGATGCGCTCGGTCGTGAGGGGCGAGCGGAGCGGGTTGCTGCTGCGTATGATGCGCGCGCCTGCAGCAACCGGGGCGATGGCGGCATGCACGGCAGCCTCCAGCTCCGCCCCGGCGCCGAGCAGCACCGTGACCTGCGGGGCGATGCCGGGCCGGGCGGCGGCGAGCAGGTTCAGATGTGCATTCGGCAACGGCCGACCCTCCAGGTGCCCGAACTTTATTGCAACATCCTGGGCCGCGATCAACACCAGATCGTGAACACGCCCGCGCAGGGCGGCTACTCGCCCCGGGGGTCGAAGGCCTGGCGCAGCCCGTCGCCCAGCAGGTTGACTGCGATCACCGTCAGGAAGATCAGCAGCCCCGGCAGCACCGCCAGCAGCGGCGCGGAGGTCACCAGGTCCTGCGCGTTGTTCAGCATGTTGCCCCAGCTCGGCGTGGGCGGGACGATGCCGTAGCCCAGGAAGCTCAGCGTGCTCTCGAACAGGATCACCCGCCCGACCGTGAGCGTGACGGCGACGATCAGCGGGCTGGCGGCGTTGGGCAGGATGTGCGCCAGGACGACATACAGCGCCCCGCCGCCACTGGCCCGGGCGGAGGTGACGAACTCCCGTTCCTTCAGCGCCAGCGTCGCCGCGCGCACCACCCGGGCCACGGCGGTCCAGTCGAACACCGAGATGATGACGACCACCCGCCAGAAGCTGGCCGCGCCCGACCGCGCAAAGTCCTGCGAGAAGCCAAGCTTGGTCAGGTCCAGCGCCCCCAGCACGATCAGCAGCGGCAGCAGCGGCAGCGCCAGCACCCCGTCGGTCGCGCGCATCAGCGCCCCGTCCACCGCTCCGCCGAAATACCCGGCGGCGACGCCAATGGCCGCACCCACGACCGCACCCACCAGGGTCGCGATCAGCCCGACCAGCAGGCTGACCTGCCCGCCCACCATCAGCCGCACCAGCACGTCCCGCCCGGCGTCGTCGGTGCCCAGCAGGTGGACCGGCCCCGGCGGGTCGAAGCGGCCCATCAGGTCCGTCGTCGTCGGGTCCACCCCCAGTAGCGCCTGCACCGGCCAGGCCGCCAGGCAGAACAGCACGACCAGCGCCAGCAACCCCAGCGCCGCCATGCCGGTGCGGTGCCGGCGGAAGCGGCGCAGGCGCAGGCGCCAGGGGCTGACAGGGGCGTCGAGTGCTGTGGTGTTCACGGAGCAGGCACTCGCGGCGCCGCAAAAACCCCGTCATTGCGAGGCGCGCAGCGCCGCGGCAATCCAGGGGCGGCAAGGGCTGCGTTGGCGGCCCCTGGACCGCCGCGGCGCAAGCGCGCCCCGCAATGACGGAGACTCACGCTCACCGCAAGCTGATCCGCGGGTCCAGCCAGCCATAGGCCAGGTCCGCCAGCAGGTTGCTCGCCAGCGTCACCAGGGTCGCGAACAGCAGCCCGGCCAGCGCCAGGTTGTAGTCGTTGCCCAGGATGGAGTCGTAGATCATCTTGCCCATGCCGGGCTGGGCGAACATGGTTTCGGTGATCAGCGCCCCGCCGAACAGGGTGCCGAAGCTGAGGGCGATGACGGTCACGACGGGGATCATCGCATTCCGCAGGGCATGGGCGCGCACCACCCGGGCCTCGGTGGCGCCCTTGGCGCGGGCGGTGCGAACCCAGTCCATCCGCAGCACGTCCACCATCGCCGCGCGCACGTAGCGCACGAACTGCCCGGCGGTGGACAGGGCCAGCGTCAGCACCGGCAGCACCAGGTGGCGCACCACGTCCGCCCAGCCGCCGTCGCCGACCGTGCCGACCCCGCCCGCCGGCAGCCAGTGCAAGTTGACGGCAAAGATCAGGATGAACACCAGCGCCAGCCAGAACACCGGCACCGACACCCCGGCCAGCGCCGCCACGCTGATCGCCCCATCCACCCACCCGCCGGGCCGCAGCGCCGCAAGCGTCCCCAGCACCAGCGCCAACGCGACCGCCAGCGTGAAGCCGCCCAGCATCAGCTTGGCGGTCTGCCAAAGCGCCGGCCCCATGACCTCCAGCACTGGGCGGGCATGGATGCGGCTGTAGCCGAGGTCTCCCCCCAACGCGGCCTGCAGCCAGCGGAGGTAGCGGAGCAGGATGGGCTGATCCAGTCCGTAGATGGCCCGCAGCCGCGCCGCGGCCTCGGGCGTCATGCCAGGGTTGCTGGCCATCATGAGGTCTATGGGATCACCGGGCATGAGGCCGATGAGGCCGTAGATGACGAAGGACATGACGAGCAGGACGAGAAGGGTCTGCAGAATGCGGCGGAGGATAAAGCGGGTCATGGGAGGATGACCGCCTGCTCCCTCTCCCTCCGGGAGAGGGCCGGGGTGAGGGAAGCCTCGCAGCGCCGGCCTTGACCCGTGGAGGGGCGTGCGCCCTCGTAGTAAGAGACCGCGCTTGCGGTTTCTCTCACCCCAACCCTCTCCCGAAGGGGGAGGGAGAAGAAAGCCCCCGCTACCACGGAAAATGACAAGCCGCCGCCTGCCCCGCCGCCAGCTCCCGCAACACCGGCGGCTCCGTCCGGCAAACCGCCTGCACCTTCGGGCAGCGCGGGTGGAACACGCACCCGGGCGGCGGCGCCAGCGGGCTGGGCATCTCGCCCTTGATGGCCGCACCCCGCGCCCGGCGGCGGCCGATGCGGGGCACGGCGTCCAGCAGCGCCTGCGTGTAGGGGTGCGCGGGGCGGGCGAACAGGGCGTCGCGCGCCGCCACCTCCACCAGCCGGCCCAGATACAGCACCGCCACCCGGTCGGCCAGGTGATGCACCACCGCCAGGTCGTGGCTGATGAACAAATACGCCAGGCCGTTCCTTGACGATCCCTGCAAATCCCGCAGCAGGTTCAGCACCTGGCTCTGGATGGACACGTCCAGCGCCGACAGCGGCTCGTCCGCCACGATCAAACGCGGGGCAGGGGCCAGGGCACGGGCGATGGCGATGCGCTGGCGCTGCCCGCCGCTGAACTCGTGCGGATAGCGGTTCAGCGCGTCGCGCGGCAGGCCCACCTGCTCCACGAGTGCGGCGGCGCGGGCGCGGCGGTCCGCCGGGGTGCCGATGCGCCCGATGCGCAAGGGTTCGGCGATGATCTCTGACACCGGCATCCGCGGGTCCAGCGCGCCATAGGGGTCCTGGAACACCACCTGGATCGCCCGCCGGCTGGCCGCATCCGGCGCCCGCCCGTCGAAGCGCACCCGCCCCCGCGTCGGCGCGCGCAGCCCGGCCACCACGTTCCCCAGCGTGCTCTTGCCGCTGCCGCTCTCCCCCACCACCGCCAGCGCCTCCCCGGGGGCAACCTCGAACGACACGTCCTCCACCGCGCGCAGCACACGGGGCGTGCCGAACCATCCGCCGCCCTGCGGAAAGTGGACGCTGACGCCCTCGACCTGGAGCAGCGGAGTCATGCCGTCACCATCACGGACCGGGCCGTATGCATGCGGCCCAGCGGCCCGGCGCGTGCTCCTCCAACGGCGGCTCGGCCTCCGTGCAGGCGGCAACCACCTTGGGGCAGCGGGGCGCGAAGCGGCAACCGGCGGCCCGGGCGCCCATGTCGGGCACGCCGCCGGGGATGACGGGCAGGTGCGGCACGCGCCGGGCCGGGTCGGGCAGGGTGGCCAGCAGCCCGGCGGTGTAGGGATGCAGCGGCTGCGCGAACAGCGCGTCAGCCGGCGCGCGCTCCACCACGCGGCCGGCGTACATGACCACCACCTCGTCCGCCAGCTCGCTGATGACGGCCAGGTTGTGGCTGATGAACTGGATGGCGGCCCCGGTCTCCTCCTGCATGGCCAACATCAGGTCGAGAATTTGCGCCTGGATCGTCACGTCCAGCGCAGTCGTCGGCTCGTCGGCCAGCAGCAGGGCAGGGCGGCAGGCCAGGGCCATGGCGATCATGGCGCGCTGGCGCTGCCCGCCGCTCATCTGGTGCGGGTAGGCCCGGGCGCGCTCCCGCGCGGCGGGGATGCCGACCTGGTCCAGCAGGTCCACCGCGCGGTCCAGCGCGGCAGGCCAGGCCAGGCCGCGGTGCAGCACCAACGCCTCGGCGATCTGGCGTCCGGCGGTCATGGTGGGATTGAGGGCGGACATGGGGTCCTGGAACACCATCGCCACCTCCGCCCCGCGCATCGCGCGCCACGCAGCGGCGGACTGCCCGGCAATCTCCCGCCCATGCACCCGTATGCTGCCCGACACCTGGCCGGGCCGGGGCACCAGCCCCATGAGGGCAAGTGCGGTCATGCTCTTGCCGCACCCGCTCTCGCCCACGACGCCCAGGGTCCGGCCCGGCGCGATGGAGTATCCGACGCCGGCCACGACCATGCGGGGACCGGTGGGAAGGTCGAAGGCGACGCAGAGGTTCTCGACCTCAAGAACAGGCGCTGCCTGCCCTGCTCCCTCTCCCTCCGGGGTCAAACTGCGAAGCAGTTTACGGCCGGGGTGAGGGAAGCCACGCAGCGCTGGCATCGGGCTGGACAGAGACTAAGCCCGTCTGACGGAGATGAAGGCGCTGGCTGCCTCCCTCACCCCAACCCTCTCCCGGCGGGAGAGGGGGCAGGCAGTGCCAGCTCTCATTTCGGCGCCCAGCCTTCTGCAAACAGCCCGACGTAGTACCCATTGCCCAGGGTCTGGTAGCCCGCCAGCCACTTCGGCACGACGTGCGGCTCGGCGCGGAAGAACAGGGGCAGGACCGGCACCTGATCGGCATACAGGCGCTGCATCTCGGACCAGTCGGCGCGGGCCTTGGCAGGGTCCAGCTCGGACTCGACCTTGGCGATGTTGTCGTCCATCGCCGGGCTGCTGAAGCCGGGGTAGTTGGCGCCGCCGTAGTTGTTGGCGGCAGTGGGGATGTCCGTGGTGCCGAGCGTCCGGCGCGGGCTTTCCGTGGCGGTGCTGGACCAGCCGTACATGCCCATCCCCGTGTAGGTCCGGCGCTTCAGCGTCTGGCCGAACAGGGTGCGGGCGGGTTCGTTCTTGATCGTCGCCTCGATGCAGGCGGCCTTCCAGTTGTTCTGTAGCACCTGCTGCGTCAGCTCGCGCAGGCGGTTGCCGGCGGTGGTCGCGATCTCCAGCGACAGCCGCTGCCCGGCGGCGTTGCGGCAGATGCCGTCGGGGCCGGGCGTCCAGCCCGCGTCGGCCAGCAGCTTCTTGGCCCCGGCCAAGTCGTAGGGGGCGGGCTTGACCCCGGCGTCGAACATCGGGTGCAGCGGGTTGACCCAGGTGGCGGCAACGGGCTGCAACCCCTCGAACAGCCGGGTCACCAGGGTCTGCCGGTCGGTGGCCAGCAGCAGGGCGCGGCGGACGCGCACGTCCTGCAGCAGCGGGTTCTCCAGGTTCAGGTCTATGTGCTCATAGGTCAGGCTCGGCCGGAACTCGTAGGTGAAGCGGTCGGGCGAGGACTTCCGCAGGGCCAGCACCTGGTCAATCGTCATGCCCACGCCCTCGCCAGCCACCATGTCCACGTCGCCGGACAGCAGGTTGGCCTGCAGGGCCGCCGTGTTCTCGATGGTGCGCAGCACGATGCGGCGCAGCGCGGGCTTGGGGCCGGACCAATGCGGGTTCGGCTCCAGCACGACCTGGGACCCCGACTGATACTGCGTGATCATCCACGGGCCGTTCCACAGGCCCGGCGTCGTCGGCTCCCGCGCATACAGCGTGGCCTTGATGTAGTCGCCGGGGCCGGTCGCCTTCGCGGCGACGGGCCCTTCCAGATGCTCGGGCAGCACCTGGTCCCACATCATGTAGTCGTTGATGACGCGGGGCGTGTGCACGATAGCGGTCTGGTCGTCCACGACCTCCACCCGGCTCGCGCGGCTCCAGGGGTAGGTGTGGCTGAACCCGGCGTTCGGGTCCTCGGACAGCTTGTGGGTGAAGGCGATGTCGCGCGCGGTGACGGGCTTGCCGTCGCCCCACATCAGGCCGGGCTTGAGCTTGAGGGTGATCCTCATGCCCTGCTTGCCGTCCGGCAGGTCCTCCAGCGCGGCCAGGCCGTTGCCGAGCGACGGCAGCTCGGCGCACAGGATGCAGACGGGGCGCCAATCCTTGTCGAAGGCGCTGACCTGGCGCTGCGCGAACGCGAGGGCGTAGGCCTTGATGACCTCGGGGTCTATGAAGGGGTTGAGCGTGCTGGGAAACTGCGCCGCGCCGATGACCAGGGTGTCTTTCGGCCCCGGCGCTTGCCCGGCGGCAGGTGCCGCAAGGGCCAGGGCGGGCAGGGCGGCAAGCAGGATGCGGCGCGGCGTCATGGGGCGTCCTTGCAAGGGTGCGCCGCAGCATAGCCGCTTGCGAGGGCGCGGCGTCAACCGGGACTGCGCCGCTCCCTCTCTCTCCGGGAGAGAGTTGGGGTGAGGGAGGCCGCAAGCACGTCCCTGTCACGTCTTGCGCGACGAACCATGAAGGCCGGCGCTGCCCGGTTTCCCTCCCCCAACCCTTTCCCGAAGGAGGGCTTGAGCAGCCGCACTCCTACTGCGCCCGCACCCATGTCTGGCTGCGGCCAAGCAGGCTGACGCCGACGTAGCCGCGCAGGACCAGCCTCTGGCCGCCCTCGGCCAGGCGGACGGACGCCTTGTAGATGCTGCCGCTCTCCGGATCCAGGATAGTGCCGCCGTCCCACACGTCCCCGTCGCGCTTCAGGCCGCGCATGATGTCCAGGCCGACCAGCGGCTTGCCCTTGCGGTCGTCCGGGCAGCGCTCGCAGGACAGGCCGGCGCGGGCGGGGTCGGTGATGCGCTCGATGCGGCCGTACAGGGCGCCGTTGGATTCGAAGATGCGGACCGCGCCGTTCTCCTTGCCGGTCTTGTCGTCCACCGTGCGCCACAGGCCGACCGGGCTGGCCGCGCCCTGGGCGGCGGCCGTGCCGCACAGCGCCAGCAGGATCATCAGGACGCGCATCGCGGTTTCCTCCCTCGTGTTGGGCACGGGATATGCGGGGCCAGCCGCCCCTCGGCAACCCGCCCCCGCAACCCGCCCCGGCCTGGCGGCACGGCGTGGCGTCGTGGAGGCGCCATGCCTGGGGGATCAGCGCACCTCGATCCCCACGAGGTCACGGACGGAGCGTGCGGCGTGGGCGTCGCCAGGAACCACCAGGCGGGGGGCGGGCAGCAGGCGCCCGTCCTGCTGCATGGCGATCAGGACCTGCTTGCCTTCGAGATACGGGTCCATCTCGCCGAAGGCCACCGCGGCCGAGTAGCCGTCGCTGCCATGCGCCAGCAGGACATGGCGCCGCCCCGTTGCCCGGCCCGGCTCGTCCACCGGCCCTGCCTCCTGCAGCAGCGACCAGAGCAGGACGCCCGTGAAGGCCATGCGGCGCGGGCCATCCGCTGCGGCGAACGTGACCTCCACCGTGACGGCAGGCATGGCCTGGAAGTCGGCTGGGGTGAAGCTGCGCGGCGTCCGTACCTGGCCAGACAGCGCAACCGCTGCAACGGTGGAGGCCGGGGCGGTAGAGGCCGGAGTGGCGGGGGCCGGGGCGGCGGCGGGCGGCGGGGCGGTCTGGGCCGCGGCCGGTCCGCCCCGGGGCACCGCCAGCGCAGCCAGAAGCAGCGCGGCGGGCAGGCCCGGGCGCATGGGCTACTTGCCCACCATCACGTCGGACGACTTGATGACCGCCGTGACCTCGTCCCCCACCCTGAGCGCCAGGTCGTCAATGGCCTCGTTGGTGATCGAGGAATGCACGATATGACCGCCGCCGATGTCTATGTGGACATGACCGGTGGTCTGGCCCTTTGTGACCGACACGACCTTGCCCTTGAACTGGTTGCGGGCGCTCAGCTTCAGCATCGCAATGGCCTCTCTGGGTGCATGCGCCGTGCTTAAGACACATTCAACTGCAACGGAATACACCCACGCGCGGGCAGCATCGCTGGCGGAACCACGGTTCCGGCGAAAGTTATGTTGCAGTGCAACAAAAAGGCTGCGAACGTGTTGGGGCTGCGGCGCTGCAAGGGTGCCGGTTCGGAGGAGACGCCGATGCGACCAGACAAGATACGCGGCAACGTGTTCGTGGCCAACCTGCCCCGCGGCCTCAAGGACGAGGAGCTGGCGGAGGCCTTCGACCCCTTCGGCATCGTGCTGAACGCCCACATGGCGCGCGATCCCTCGACAGGTGAGACGCTTGGCCACGGCCTGGTGCAGCTTGCCCCGGACAAGGTGGTGGACGCGGCCATCGCGCAACTGAACGAGACCGGCATCGGCGGACGCAGGATCGAGGCCCGCCGGGCCGATCCCGACATGGGCATCAGCCCGCCCCCCCGCCCGCGCGACACCTTCCGCCCCACGCCCCGCCCGGCCCGGAGCGAGGCCGTCGTGGTGGAGCGGCGCCCCTTGCCCCGCACGCCGACCCTGGTCATGGCCAAGCTGGGGCCGCGCCCGCGCCGGGACGCCTACTAGCGCGCCAGCCCGGCTGACGCCCCCGCTTGACGCCTCCGAATCGTGCGGCGGCTCATGCCGGGGTGCGGGCCGGCTGCTCCGGCGCCTGCGCGGGGCGGGCCTCCAGCACCTGCCAGGCTGCCAGCGCGGGTAGGCCGAACGCCAGGTCGCGCAGGCGCTTCAGCAGCGCAAGCGCGATGGCCACGTCCGGCCCCAGGCCGAACAGGCCACAGACCAGGACGTAGCCTCCCTCGGCGACGCCAAGCGCGCCCGGGACGAAGAAGGCGGCGGCCCGTATGGCAAGCCCCAGTGCCTCGATGGACAGGGCCTGGGCGAACCCGGGCTGCACGTCAAGGGCATGCAGGGCCAGCCAGACCTCCGTGCCGCCCAGCATCCAGGACACCGCATGCAGCCCGCCGCACCGCGCCAGCGCCCGGCGGTCACGGGCCAGGCCGCGCAACGCCGGGCCGAGGCCGCGCAGGCCGGGCATCCCCTGGGCAGCGGCCCGGCGCAGGCGGGCGCCGAGCCAGCGGCCCGGGCGTCCGGCCCAGCCCCAGCGCACCGCCCCCGCCAGCAGGGCGCCGCCGGCCAGCGCAGCGGCAGTCAGGGCGATCAGCCACTCCGCCTGCACGCTCAGGCCCGACAGCGCCACCAGCAGGGCCAACCCGATCAAGGTGAAGGCGGCCTGGGTCAGCATCCCCGCCGCGACATCCCCGACCGACCCGGCAACCGCCGCCGGCAGCGGCACCCCGCGCCGGTGCAGCAGCCGTGCGCCCACGACCTCCCCGCCGATCTGGGCCACGGGCAGCATGGTGTTCACGCCCTCCCGCACCCACCGCAGCAGCAGGAAGGCCAGCACGCCCGGCCGCCCCGGACGCGGCGTCGCCGCGCGCCAGGCTTCCGAGGAGGCAAGAAGTTGCAGCAGGTGGAACGCGACCACGGGGGGGATGGCCCAGCCCGCCTGGTGCAGCAGGGCAAGCGTGCCGGACAGCCCGTGGCTGGCCAGCAGCCAAGCCGCCAGGAGCAGCCCGGCCAGGGCCGCCGCCGCGGCGCCCCACCTCATGCTGCTGTAACGCTGCCACGCCCGGTGGCGGGCGGCGCAGGGCTGGGGCGGGAAGATGGGTCCGGCATGGACCCGCGCCATACAGCAATCCCGGACGGCACCGTAAGTCCCCGGCCTAGAACCTTTCCCGGCAGGCAGCAGTTGAACGCCTGCAAGGAACATTATGCCCTGCGAAGGAAGGGCCGCCGCCCCGATAGGATTCCCATCTTGGGCGACGGGGGGCAACGACCCGGCGCTTCCAGGGCGGAACAGCACGCAGGGCCAACTAGCGGCCTGCCGGGACAGGTTCTCAGACCGGGCGGTCGCCGGCCAGGGTAATCCGGTGCATCAGCCGCCTGTGGCCGTGGTAGTCGTTCACCGGATTGTGCCGCGCCGCGCGGTTGTCCCAGAAGGCGATGGAGCCAGGCTCCCACCGAAAGCGGCAAGTGAACTCGGTCCTCACCAGACGCGATGATGGCTGTGGGGGGTAGGTCGGGACTAACGCTGGAGGGTCAGCCTCCTGCCGGGCGCGACGCCCTAAACCACCCGCTCCCCCGCCCGCCAAACCTCCCGCACCACCGGCAGCCCGTCCCACTCCCGCACCCGCACCAGGTCCGCCCGCAGCCCCGCCGCAATCCGCCCGCGGTCGTGCAGCCCGCACATCGCCGCCGGCCCCGCCGTCACCATCGCCACGCCCTCCGGCAGCGTGATCCCCGTCCCATCCACGCAGGCGAACGCCGCCTCCAGCATGGAGGACGGCACGTAGTCGCTGGCAAACGCATCCACCACGCCCGCCCGCACCAGGTCCGCCGCCGCCACGTTGCCGCTGTGCGACCCGCCGCGCACGATGTTCGGAGCGCCCGCGATCACCGTCATGCCGTGCGCCCGCGCCTGCGTGGCGGCCAGCATGGACACCGGGAACTCGCTGATGCGTATGCCGTCCCGGGCGTTCTCCGCCACCTCCTCCGCCGTGTTGTCGTCGTGGCTGGCCAGCACGATGCCCAGCGGGATCAGCCGCTCCAGCAGCGCCCGGCGGTTCGGGTCGCGCAGCCGGGCGCGCTGGCCCTGCAGCTCCTCGATGCGGTTCTCGATCCACGGCGCCGTGTGCCCCTCCCGCACCCGCATCTTCCGGTAGCGGTTCATGTCGGCGTACTGGCCGATGCCGGGGCTGTGGTCCATCAGGCTGGCCATGCGGACGCGCGGGTGTTCCGCCACCGGGTCCAGCAGCTCCATCATGTCCGGAGCCGGCAGCTCGCAGCGCAGGTGCAGGAAGTGCTCGGCCTTGAACAGGTCGGTGCCGGACAGCGCCGTCAGGTCGCGCACGCCGTCGTGGAAGGTCTGCGTGCGGTCCTTGTCGAAGCCCAGGTCCCCCAGGCACAGCGCGTCCAGCACGGTGGTGACGCCGGCCGCGGCGCACTGCGCGTCATGCGCCAGCATGGCGGAGCGCGACGGCCAGCGGGCGTTGCTGCGCGGCTGCACCTGCCGCTCCAGGTTGTCGGTGTGGACGTCCACGATGCCCGGCACCAGGAAGTCCCCCTGCAGGTCCACGGCGCCCGGCGCCCCGCTGCGCCCAGGCTGCACGTCCCGGATGCGCCCGCCGTCCAGCACGACGGTGCCCAGCAGCACCTCGTCGGCCAGGACCAGGCGGGCGTTGGTGAGTATCGTCATGCGGCTTCCTGGTGGGGGTGGACAAGCAAGGTGGTGTCGGCCACGGCGTCCCGCACCGCGGCGTCATGGAATATCCCGACGATGGCCGCGCCGCGCGCCTTGGCGGCCCGCACCATGCCGACGACAACATCCCGGTTGCGCGGATCGAGCGACGCCGTAGGCTCGTCCAGCAATAGCACGGGGTGGCCCCCGATGAAGCCCCGCGCCAGGTTGACCCGCTGCTGCTCCCCGCCCGAGAAGGTTGCAGGCGGCAAGCCATGCAGCCGGGCCGGGATGCCCAGTTGCGCCAGCAACGCGGCGGCATCGTGGCGCGCGCCGTCCAGCGCCCGCCCGCGCAGCACCGCCGCCTCCGCCACCACATCCAGCGCGGGCACGCGGGGCACGACGCGCAGGAACTGGCTGACATAGCCCAGGCTGTCCCGCCGCACCCGCAGCACCAGCCGCGGGTCGGCCCGGGCAATGTCCACCAGCGCGCCGCCGTGCCGCACCAGGATGCGCCCGGCATCGGCGCGGTAAGTGCCATACAGGCTCCGCATCAAGGTGGACTTGCCAGCCCCGGACGGCCCGGCCAGCGCCACGCACTCTCCGGCGCGCAACTCGAATCCCACGCCGTCCAGCACAGGGATGCGCGTTCCGCCTTGCAGGTGCAGGGTGAACGTCTTGGACAGGCCCTCGGCCCGGAGCATGACGGTCAAAGGGAGCAGCCCCCATCAAAATATGGGCAGCGCCCTTCTCCCTCTCCCTCCGGGAGAGGGCCGGGGTGAGGGAAGCCACGCAGCGCCCCCCAGTCCCCCGGCAGCACAGGTCCGCGCCGCCTCCGGCGACTGCGGCCCGTGCGGCTTCCCTCACCCCAGCCCTCTCCCGGAGGAGGAGGGAGCAGGACGCCGCCCCCCAGCACCCGCCCCAACCCCGCGCTCACGCTTGCAGCACCGAGCTGACCAGCAGCTGCGTATAAGGATGCTGCGGATCGTCCAGCACCTGGTCGGTCAGCCCGGTCTCCACCACCCGCCCGCCCTGCATCACCAGGATGCGCCCGGCCAGCAGCCGCGCCACGGCGATGTCGTGCGTCACCAGCACCACCGCGATGCCCAGCCGCGCCACCAGCCCGCGGATCAGGTCCAGCAGCCGCGCCTGCACCGACACGTCCAGCCCGCCGGTCGGCTCGTCCATGAACACCAGGCGCGGATGCGTCACCAGCGTGCGGGCGATCTGCAGGCGCTGCAGCATCCCGCCCGAGAAGGTGCCGGGCATGTCGTCCATGCGCGCCGGGTCAATCTCCACCTGCCGCAGCCAATCGGCAGCGGTGTCGCGTATGCTGCCGTAGTGGCGGACGCCCTGGGCCATCAGCCGCTCGCCGACGTTGCCCCCGGCGGACACGCGCATCCGCAGCGCGCTGCGCGGATCCTGGTGGACATACCCCCAGTCCGACCGGTGCAGCGCCCGCAGCCGAGGCGCAGGCATGGCGTGCAGGTCATGCAGCGCCCCGGCGGGATCGCGATACCAGACAATGCCAGCATCGGGCGCCATACGCCCGGACAGCACGTTCAGCAGCGTGGTCTTGCCCGACCCGGACTCGCCAACCACGGCCAACACCTCACCCGGCCATAAGTCAGCCTCCACGCCGTCCAGCGCGCTGATGCCGCCAAACCGCAGGGACAGGCCGCGGGCGGAGAGAAGGGCGTCATCCATGGTGGGCAATGCCTGACGAGAAGGCTGCCTTCTCCCTCTCCCTCCGGGAGAGGGCCGGGGTGAGGGAGGCCGCAAGCGTGATCTGCGACCACGGTAGGGTCGAGCGCGTCTGTAAGTGTTGAAGGCCGGTCCGTGCGGCTTCCCTCACCCCAACCCTCTCCCGGGGGGAGAGGGAGCAGGCAACCCTCCTCCTCATTCCGCCGCCTCCCGCACATCCACCCGCCCGCCGCAGTAATCCGTGTCCGAACACACGAACATCCGCCCGCCCCGGTCATCGGTCACGACCTCGTCCAGGTAGCTCGTCCCGCTGCCGCACACCGCGCAGGCCCCCAGCGCCCGGACCGGACGGAAAGGATGGTCGTCGAAGTCCAGCGATCGCACCTCCGTGTAGGGCGGGATGGCATAGAGGCGCTTCTCCCGCCCGGCGCCGAACAGCTGCAGCGCCGGCATCCCATCCAGCTTCGGGTTGTCGAAGGCCGGGATCGGCGAAGGCGACATCAGATACCGCCCGCCGACCATCACCGGAAAGTCATAGCTGGTGCTGACGCTGCCCAGCCGCGCGATGTCCTCATACAGCTTCACGTGCATCAGCCCATATTCGGCCAGGCCGTGCATCCGCCGGGTCTCGGCGCGGCTGGGTTCCAGCTTGGCCAGGGGTTCGGGCATCGGAACCTGGTAAACCAGCACCTGGCCCTCCCGCAGCGGCATCTCCGGAATGCGGTGCCGGGTCTGGATGACGGTGGCGTCCACGGTGCGGGTGGTGGTCCGCACCCCGGCGGTCCTCGCGAAGAAGCGGCGGATGCTGACGGCGTTGGTGGTGTCGTCCGCGCCCTGGTCAATCACCTTCAGCACGTCCTGCGGGCCGAGCACGGCAGCCGTGACCTGGATGCCCCCGGTGCCCCAGCCATACGGCAACGGCATCTCCCGGCTGCCGAACGGCACCTGATGGCCAGGAATCGCCACCGCCTTCAGGATGGCCCGCCGGATCATCCGCTTGGTCTGCTCGTCCAAGTAGGCGAAGTTGTAGGTCATGGACATGCTGCCTGCTCCCTCTCCCTCCGGGAGAGGGTTGGGGTGAGGGAAGCCGCATGGACTGGTCTTGGCCCGGATAAGCTGAGGTTGCGTCCGGTCCCACAGCCGGACCTTGCGCTGCTTGGCCTTTCCCTAACCCTCTCCCTCCGGGAGAGGGAGCAGGCGCCCGCCCCCGTCATTCCGCCGCATCCCGCCGTTCCGGGGCCGCCTCAGCCCCAGCCTCGGCCCGCATCCGCCGGATCGTCTCCAGCTCGCTCTGGAAGTCCACGTAGTGCGGCAGCTTCAAATGCTCCACGAAGCCCGTCGCCTCCACGTTGTCGCAGTGGGACAGCACGAACTCCACGTCCTGCGCCGGGGCCGACACATGCTCCCCCAGCTCCCCCGCCCGCATCGCCCGGTCCACCAGAGCCATCGCCATCGCCCGCCGCTCCCCATGGCCGAACGCCAACCCGTAGCCGCGCGTGAACTGCGGCGGCGCCGTGCGCGACCCCTGGAACTGGTTGACCATCTGGCACTCCGTCAGGACCACGTCGCCGATGTCCACCGCAAACCCCAGCTCCGGCAAGGTGACGCGCACCGACGCCTCCCCGACCCGCAGCTCCCCCACGAAGGGGTGCGTGTTGCCGTAGCCGCGCTGGGTCGAGTAGCCCAGCGCCAGCAGGAACCCCTCGTCGCCCCGCGCCAGCACCTGCAAGCGCGCGTCGCGCCCAGCGGGGAACTGCAAAGGCACCCGCGTCAGGTCGAACGGCGGCCCATCCGCTACCGGAGCATCCGGCTCCACCAACCCCTCCCGCCCCAGGATCGCGAAGGCGGGCGGCACCGGCGCGGGATCGGCGGCAACCTCGCCCGGCGGCACCAGAGCGGGCATGTCCGCCGGGTCCAGCAGACGGTGGGTGTAGTCGTAGGTCGGCCCCAGCACCTGGCCGCCAGGCAGGTCCTTGAAGATGGCGGACACCCGGCGCGTGACCAGCATCGCGCTGGTGTCCACAGGCTCCGAATGCGCGAAGCGGGGCAGGGTGGTGCGGTAGGCGCGCAGCAGGAACGCGGCCTCCACCAGGTCGCCTTGGGCCTGGCGTATCGCCAGCGCGGCCAGGCCGCGGTCCATCAAGGAGCCTTCCGCCATCACGCGGTCCACGGCGCGGCCGAGCTGCTGCTCGACCTGCTCCGGCTGCAGCAGCGGCACGGCAGGATCGCCCCGGCGGTCATGCGCCAGCCAGACATGGGCAGCATCTATCGCGCGCTCCCCGCCCTTCACGGCGACGTAGGCCATCCCCTAGTCCTCCCCGGCCATGGCGGTGATCACGACGGTGCGGGGCAGGGCGGCCACGCTGCATCCGGCGCACAGGATCAGGTCCACGCCGCGCGGAAACAGCGCCCGGTTGGCCGCCCAATCCGCCACGAAGCCCGGCGCCAACCCATCCACCCGCAGCACCGCCGGCGCGGCCAGGCCCGGCCCGGACAGCCGCAGCGCCCGGCCCGTGCCCAGCGCCGCCACCTGCAGGATCAGCGTCGTCCCATCCTCCGGCCCATCGTCCGTCCCGGTCCGGAATCCGGCCAGCTCCACCGCGCCCAGCCCCAAGCCGAACGCTGCCGCCCCGCGGGGGGCCGCGGGCGCCCCGCAATGGAACGCGATCCACGCCCGCGCGGGCGCCGCCGCGTCGTCCAGCCACAGCGGCGTCTCCGCATCCACCAGCGTCAGCAGCACGGCCGCGGTAGCCGGGTCCAGCGGCGCAGGCGGCTCCGGCGCAGCCGCGGCGCCGATCCGCCCCGGATGCGCCATCGCATCCAGCACGGCGCGGAAGCACGCCTGGGCGTCCATCACAGGATTGGCAAAGCCGGCGCGCAACGTCATGACCGCATCGTCGCCAGCGTGAAGAACTGCACCTGCGTCGCCGCCGCCCGCCGGGCCAGCAGCGCGCGCCGGGCCGCCTGGGCCTCGGCCAGCGGAGCAACCACCCCGGCCTCCAGCGCCGGCCCGGCCTC
The DNA here is from genome assembly GCA_964250755.1 of uncultured Acetobacteraceae bacterium. Lineage (GTDB taxonomy): Bacteria > Pseudomonadota > Alphaproteobacteria > Acetobacterales > Acetobacteraceae > DASWOJ01. The sequence continues at coordinate 61,997 of CAXUHB010000021.1, forward strand.
CGGGTCCTGCAGCAGGGCGTCCAGCACCGCGGCCAACTCGGCCTGCCGCAGGTCCCGCCCCAGACAGCAGGCATGGCCCACCGCGCCGGACGCGGTGCGCACGGTGCAGCGCGTGGCCGTCGCTTCACCCAGGTTGAACGGGGCGCCCGTGCCGCCCGCGCGCCCCCGCACCATCAGCAGCCCAGCCTCCGGCCCGCGCAGGCGGGTGTAGGGCGGCACGTCGGGCAGGCCGGCGGCCAGCTCCTCCGCCGTGGCGCGGGCCAGGACCGACATCCAGTGGGCGCGGCGTTGCGGGTCGGCGTCGGCCATCGGCGGCAGGCTCCCAAGTTGTCTAGACAAGTATCCGGGACCGGGCTAGAAGTCAATCCGAAACCGCACGGAACGGGGCTGGCCGCCATGACGTTTCCATGACCGCGTCGCCGCCCACCCCCGCCCGCCCGCCGCCGATGTGGCGGCAGATCGCCCAGCGCGTGGCGTCCGGCATCGGCCCCCGCGGCCTGCGCCCCGGCGACCGCCTGCCGACTGAGGCGCAGTTGGCCGCGGAGCACGGCGTCAACCGTCACACCATACGCCGCGCCATCGAAAGCCTGGCCCAATCCGGCCTGGTCCGGGTCGAGCAGGGACGCGGCAGCTTCGTGGCCCAGGAGGTGCTGGACTACGAGGTGCGCCCCCGAACCCGGTTCAACGAGTGGATCCGCCGCAGGAACCGCGAGCCGTCCGGCCAGGTGCTGCACATGCGCACCATCGCGGCGACGCCCGCCCTGGCCGCGGCGCTGGACTTGGCCGAGGGCGCGCCGGTCGTGGCCTACGAGCGGCTGGGCCTGGCGGACGGATCGCCGGTGGTCCTGACCACGCACAACTTCCCGGGGGACCGCCTGCCAGGCCTGCTGCCGGCCTTGCAGCGCCACCGCACCATCACCGACGCGCTGGCGGAGGTCGGGGTAGGGAGCTACGTCCGCCGCGTCACCCGCGTGGGCGCCCGCATGCCCACCGCGTCCGAGGCGGCGCTGCTGCACCTGCCGCGCAACCGCCCGGTGCTGGTGGGCGAGAACGTGAACGTGGACGACGCCGGGGTGGTGGTGGAGTTCGGCGTGGCCCGCTATCCCAGCACGCGGGTGCAGATGGTGTTCGAGCCGTAGGGATGCCGCTCCGCGGGGCCATTCCCATCCTTGCCGCCCACGCCCACATTGTTGCCATGCCCGATCACAGCCCCCCGTCCGCGCCGCATCCGTTCCAGGACTTTGCCGCCGAGGTGCAGCCGCAATCCCCGCTGCGGGCCGCCGTCACCGCCGCCTACCGCCGGGCGGAGCCGGACTGCGTCGCCGCCCTGCTGCCCGCCGCCACCCTGCCGCCGGACACGCTGGCGCAGGCCGAAGCCCTCGCCGCCCGCCTGGTGACGGCCCTGCGCGCCAAGGGCACGCGCGGCACCGTGGAGGGCCTGGTGCGTGAGTACTCCCTGTCCAGCCAGGAGGGCGTCGCCCTCATGTGCCTGGCCGAGGCCCTGCTCCGCATTCCCGACACCGCCACCCGCGACGCGCTGATCCGCGACAAGATCGGCCACGGCGACTGGCTGGCCCACGTCGGCCACTCCCCGTCCCTGTTCGTCAACGCCGCCACCTGGGGCTTGGTCGTCACCGGCAAGCTGACCGGCGCCACCCCGCAATCCGGCCTGGCCGCCGCCCTGACCCGCCTGGTCGCCCGCGGCGGCGAGCCCCTGATCCGCCGGGGCGTGGACCTGGCCATGCGCATGATGGGCGAGCAGTTCGTCACCGGCCAGACCATCCAGGACGCCCTGCAGCGCAGCCGCCGGCTGGAGGCGCGTGGCTACCGCTACAGCTACGACATGCTCGGCGAGGCCGCGATGACCGCCGCCGACGCCACGCGCTACTACGCCGACTATGAGGCCGCCATCCACGCCATCGGCACTGCCAGCGCCGGGCGCGGCATCATCGGCGGCCCCGGCATCTCCATCAAGCTGTCGGCGCTGCACCCCCGCTACTCCCGCCTGCAACGGCCCCGCGTGATGGCCGAGCTGCTGCCCCGCCTGCAGGCCCTCGCGCTGCTGGCCCGCGGCTACGGCATCGGCCTGAACATAGACGCCGAGGAGAGCGAACGCCTGGAGCTGTCGCTGGACCTGCTGGAGGCCCTCTGCCTCGACCCCGCCCTGGCGGGCTGGGACGGCATCGGCTTCGTCGTCCAGGCCTACCAGAAGCGCGCCCCCTTCGTGCTCGATTGGATCGTGGACCTCGCCCGGCGCAGCGGCCATCGCCTGATGGTCCGCCTGGTCAAGGGCGCCTACTGGGACAGCGAGATCAAGCGCGCTCAGGTGGACGGCCTCGACGGCTTCCCCGTGTTCACCCGCAAGGCCCACACCGACGTTTCCTACCTCGCCTGCGCCCGCACCCTGCTCGCGGCGCCGGACGCCGTCTTCCCCCAGTTCGCCACCCACAACGCCTTCACCGTCGCCGCCATCCACGCGATGGCCCCGGACTGGACCCCCGGGCGCTACGAGTTCCAGTGCCTGCATGGCATGGGAGAGGGGTTGTACGACGAGGTCGTCGGCCCCGCCAAGTTGGACCGCCCCTGCCGCATCTACGCCCCCGTCGGCACGCATGAAACCCTGCTGGCCTACCTGGTCCGCCGCCTGCTGGAGAACGGCGCCAACTCCTCCTTCGTCAACCGCATCCAGGACCCGGCGGTCCCGGTGTCCGAACTCGCCGCCGACCCCGTGGGCCAGGTCGCCGCCGCGCAGCCCGTGGGCGCCCCGCACGCGATGATCCGCCTGCCGCGGGCGCTGTTCGACGACCGCGCCAACTCCGCCGGCCTGGACTTCTCCAACGAGCAAACCCTGGCGTCCCTTGCCGGCGTGCTGGACCAGCCCGAGTCCTGGACCGCCGGCACCGGCATCGCCCCGCCCCAGCCCATCCGCAACCCGGCCAACCCCGCCGACGTGGTGGGTTGGGTCCATGAAGCCACCCCGGCGGAGGTGGACGCCGCCCTGGCCCGCGCCGCCGCCGCCGCGCCCGCCTGGGCCGCAACGCCCCCCGCGCAGCGCGCGTCCTACCTCCTGCGCGCCGCCGATGCGATGGAGGCCGCCATGCCCCGCCTCCTCGGCCTGATCGTCCGCGAGGCCGGCAAGAGCCTGCCCAACGCGGTGGCGGAGGTGCGGGAGGCCGTGGACTTCTTGCGCTACTACGCCGGGCAAGCCGCCGCCTTCGGCCCGGCGCACGCGCCGCTTGGCCTGGTGGCCTGCATCAGCCCCTGGAATTTCCCGCTCGCCATCTTCACTGGCCAGGCCGCCGCGGCGCTGGCAGCCGGCAACGCGGTGCTGGCCAAGCCCGCCGAGGAAACCCCACTGGTCGCCGCCCAAGCCGTGCGGCTGCTGCATGCGGCCGGAGTGCCCCCGGACGCGCTGCAGCTCGTGCCCGGCGACGGCAAGGCCGGCGCGCAGCTCGTCGGCGATGCCCGCGTGCAGGGCGTCGTCTTCACCGGCTCCACCGAGGTCGCCCGGCTGATCCAGGCGCAACTGGCCCGCCGCCTGGGCGCCTCCGGCAAGCCTGTGCCGCTGGTCGCCGAGACCGGCGGCCAGAACGCCCTGGTCGTGGACAGCAGCGCCCTGGCCGAGCAGGTCGTCGCCGACGTGCTGGTGTCCGCCTTCGACAGCGCAGGCCAGCGCTGCTCCGCCCTGCGCCTGCTGTGCGTGCAGGAGGACGCCGCGGACCGCGTGCTGGCCATGCTGCGCGGCGCGCTGGCGGAGCTGCGCGTCGGCGACCCGGCGCGGCTGGACACGGATGTCGGCCCCGTCATCTCCGCCGCCGCCTGCAGCGGCATCCTGGCCCACGTCGCGGCCATGCGCGCCGCCGGCCACCCGGTCCACGCCGCGCCGCTGCCGCCGGAGTGCGCGGCCGGCACCTTCGTCGCGCCCACGATCATCGAGGTCGGCGCGGTGTCGGACCTGACGCGGGAGGTGTTCGGCCCCGTCCTGCACGTCCTGCGCGTGCCCCGGGACCGGCTGGACACCGCCGTGGACGCCGTGAACGCCACCGGCTACGGCCTGACCTTCGGCGTCCACACCCGGCTGGACGAGGTGGCGGAGCGCATGGCCGACCGCGCCGCGGCGGGCAACGTCTATGTCAACCGGAACTTGGTCGGCGCCGTGGTGGGCGTGCAGCCCTTCGGCGGCCACGGCCTGTCCGGCACGGGTCCGAAGGCAGGCGGCCCGCTCTATCTGCGCCGCCTGCTGGCGTCCTGCCCGCCCGACGCCGGCCTGCCCCGCACCGCCGCGCCCGCGCCGGCACGGGCCTGGGCCGACTGGCTGGCGACGGCCCACCCCGGCGAAGCCCCAGCCAGCGCCGCCCTGATCGCCGCCGCGCCCTTCCGCGTGGAGCTGGACCTCCCGGGACCCGTCGGCGAGCGCAACCTGTATCGCACCCAGCCCCGCGGGCGCGTGGCCTGCCTGGGCAACCCGGCGGCGCTGCTGCGCCAAATCTCGGCAGCGCTGGCCAGCGGCAACTGGGCGGTGGCCGCCACGGTGCCGCCGGGCCTGCCTGCAGCGCTGGCCGGCTGGGTGCTGGCTGCGCCGGACCCGGCGGCAGCCTGCGACGCCGTCCTGTTCGAGGGCGAGGCCGGCGCGCTGCTGGCGCTGCTGGACCGGCTGGCCCGGCAGGACGGCCCGGTGACGCCGGTGCTGGCCGGGCCGGATTATGCGCTGGACATGCTGGTGCAGGAGCAGGTGGTCAGCACCAACACGACGGCGGCTGGGGGGAATGCCAACCTGATGACGATTGGGTAGGGGCTTGCACTGCCCACCTCGGGCAGGGCCGGCCGGTGCCGGTGGGAACCGCGGGCGCCGCTTGTTCCGAGGGGGGTCGAGGCTCACCCGATCGGAGGTCCGCGCTGCTGACGAAGTCGGCGGCCTTCGGGCGGGCTTCGGCCTTGGCGGGGTTTCCTGCCTGGAGGCCGTCCCACGCTGCTCCCGTCGCAGCCGCTTCCGTCCGTGCCAGGCGGCACCGCCCGCATCGCGCGCGCCGCGCCCCGGCGCGGCAATCCGCATGGGCCTCTGAGGGACAAGCCCCGAGCCTGTTCGCCGGCCTCCCCCCAAAGCTCGGCCAGCACGCCGACGCGCCCCGGCGCTTGGCCCTGGTGGCCCCCATGCGGTTCCGTGATGCCCTGAGCGGCCGTCAGGCGGCCGACGCTGTGCAGGGCCGGTTTGATTGGAAGCACCTGCTCACCCTCGACCTGGCCGATGCCAGCTTCGGCTTGCGTCAGGCGCGCTGCCGCGGCCTGACGAGGACATCCCTGCAAGGCGTCGCCACCGCCGCGGCCCTCAACCTCGGCCGGATCGCGGCCGGATACGCCGGACGCCCGCTCGTGCCGACCCGCACTTCGCGCCTCGCCGCCTGTCGGGCGACGTCGTCAACAGTGTCCAATCGTTTAACAAAGCGATGCGCCAGCCAACGCCGGCCCCGCTGGGGGGCCTGTGCGTTCATCGGCAGCCGCCGCTGGGCGGGTTGCTGCCGTCCAGCAGGATGCTTGCGTTCTCGGTGGCCCGCTCCACGTCTCTGTAAAGACGCGCGGTGCCCGGGGTGGCGCTTGGCGGGCCAGCATGCATTCGCCTACACTGGTCACGCCCTTTCGCCGCCTTTGACCGGGAGCAGGACCGAGTTGACTTCCATGGTTGATGCGGCGGGGCAGCGGCTCGTGACGGTTGCGGCCTCTGAGGACAGCGAAATGGAGAGGCTCCGCCGCGAGAACGCCGAACTGGCCGCAGCGGTCGTGGCGCGCGACACGTTCATTGCGGTTGCCGGCCACGAGTTGCGCAATCCGATCACGCCGATCATCGGCCAGATCGAGCTGCTGCTGAACGGGGTCAGGGCAGGCCGCTGCCCGCCGGACCAGGTGGAGCGCAGGCTGGAGCACGTGCAGCACGCAATGCGCCACTACATGAAGCGCCTAGGCGTCCTGCTGGACGTATCGCGCATCACCGGCGGCAGGCTGAGGCTCGAAGTGGAGACGATCGACCTCGTCATCCTCCTGCACGAGGTGGCCGCTGGTGCCGCCGACGCGGCCCGGCGTGCCGGCACCTCGGTCACCGTAACCGGGCCTGTCACGCTTCCAGCCACCTTGG
>CAXUHB010000022.1:0-67810 GCA_964250755.1 uncultured Acetobacteraceae bacterium
ACATCCGCACCATCTTGGGAATCCCAGGAGTCAACGTCAGAGCGGGTTGGTATAACTTCGCATGGTCGCCAACTTCGCATGGTCGCTGGGTTTCTGCGCCCATGCCGGGCAGGCTGATGCGCCCGCGTCCGTCACGGTTTCCAACCGTTCCACCCTCCCCTCCGGCTGACGCTGTTTCCCGTCAGCCGGGAGCCACCCCGTTCAGCGCTGCCCAAACCCGCTGCGCCGAGGCCGGCATGTCCAGCCACCGCACGCCGGCGGGCCGCAGCGCATCCAGCACCGCGTTCATCGCCGCAGGCAGCGACCCGGTCGTGCCAGCCTCACCGGCTCCCTTCACGCCCAGCGGGTTGTTCGGCGACGGGACCGGGCGCTCCAGCAAGGTGATGCCCGGCAGCATCTCCGCATGCGGCATCGCGTAGTCCATGAAGCTGCCGGACAGGAGCTGCCCGCCCTCGTCATAGACGCACTGCTCGCCCAGCACCTGGCCTAGCCCCTGTGCGATGCCGCCCATGATCTGCCCGTCCAGCAGGGTGTGGTTCAGCACCACCCCGCAGTCATCCACGGCGACGTAGCGCTGCAGCGACACTTCCCCGGTTTCGGGATCAACCTCCACCTCGGCGACGTGAGCGCCGGACGGGAAGGCGCGGCTGGCGGGCAGGGCCGCGGTGGTGTCCAGCGGACCGCTCTCCTGGCCCTCGGCCGGGCGGGCCAGCTCCAGCAGCGTCACCACGCGGTCGGTGCCGACGATGCGGTAGGCGCCGGCCTGATACTCGATGTCCGCCGGCGCGGCCTCCAGCACGTCGGCGGCAAGTTCCAGGCCCTTGCGGACCACCTCCTGCGCCGCAACGGCCGTCGCGGCCCCATGGGACAGCATGGACCGGGACGCGAAGGCGCCGCCGCCGAACAGCGGCAGGCCGTCCGGGTCGCCCTGGTACAGCGTGATGGCCAGAGGGTCCAGGCCCAGGATGCCGGCGGCGATCTCGGGGAACACCGTCTCGTGCCCCTGCCCGGAGGAGTGCGTGACGTTGTGGACACGCACGCCGCCCGCCGGGTCGAAGGTGATCGCCACCTCGTCCCGCGGCACCACGCCGCCGGACGGTTCCACGAACACGCCGACGCCGATGCCGCGCAGCTTGCCGCGCCCGGCGGCCTCGGCCCGCCGTGCCTCGAACCCTGCCCAGTCCGCCGCGTCCGTTGCCATGTCCAGCAGACCCGGGTAGTCGCCGCTGTCGTAGGTCGCGGCCATCGGCCCGCCGGTGGGCAGGGTGTAGGGAAAAGCGTCCGCCGGCAGCAGGTTCAGCCGGCGCAGCGCCAGGCGGTCCTGGCCCAACTGCCGCGCCGCCTCGTCCACCAGCCGCTCGACGGCGTAGGCCATATCCGGACGGCCGGCGCCGCGGTAGGCGGTGATGGGCACGGTGTTGGTCAGCGCCAGGCGGTGCCGGCCATGCACGGCGGGGATGCGGTAGGGGCCGCTGCACATCATGGCCGGGTTGAGCGTGGAGATCAGCGGCCCCGTCGCCACCGGGTAAGCGCCCTGGTCGCACACCCAGCGGTGCCGGATGGCCAGGAACCGGCCCGCCGCGTCCAGCGCCAGCTCCCCGTGCATACGCAGCCCGCGGCCGTGGTAGTCGCTGAGGAAGGTCTCCGACCGGGTTGCCGTCCACTTCACGGGCCGGCCCGCCAGCTTGGCCGCGAGCGCCAGCGCCGCGTGCTCGGGATAGGCTGGGCCGCGTATGCCGAAGCCGCCGCCCACGTCCTGCGCCCGCACGCGCACCTGGCCCGACGGCAAGCCGGTCAGCCCGCACAGCGAGTCCCGCAGCGCCACCATGCCTTGCGTGCTGGTCCACAGGTCCAGCTTATCGCCCTCCCACCGGGCCAGCGCCGCCTTCGGCTCCAACGGGTTGCCCACGACGCGGTCGCTGGTCAGGTCCAGCTTGACCACATGCGTCGCGCCGGCGAACGCCGCCTCGACCGCGGCGGCATCTCCGTATTCGTAGTCGAAGCACAGGTTGCCCGGCACGTCCGGATGCAACTGCGGCGCACCCTCCATCAGAGCCGCGTCCATGTCGGACACGGCTGGCAAGGTCTCGTATTCGACGAGGATCAGCTCCGCCGCGTCCTGCGCCTGCGCCGCGGTTTCCGCCGCCACCAGGGCCACGGGATCGCCCACATAGCGCACGCGGTCCTGCGCCAGGCACGGGGCCTGCGGCGTCAGCAGCGCCATGCCGTTCCGCCCCTTGTAGGGCAGCGCCGCCTTGCCGCGGCCATACCCGGCGGCCGCCGCGTCCGCCCCCGTCAGCACCGCCGCCACGCCTGGCGCGGCCCGCGCCGCCGCCGTGTCCACCGACAGGATGCGCGCATGGGCATGGTCAGACCGCAGGAACACCGCGTGCAACTGCCCCGGCAAGTTCCAGTCCGCCGTGTAGCGCCCAGCGCCGGTCAGCAGCCGCGCGTCCTCGCGCCGGCCGAAATAAGGGTAGCTCAAGGTGTGCCCTCCTGGACAGGAACCGGGGATGTGGGGCCGGCTTCTACCCCGTCCACCCTGGGACGGCCGCGGGCGCCCCCGTGGCGCCGGGGTCGGCCGCGACCTCCTCCAGCGCCCGACCGCTCGCCTCCATGCCCAGAACCAGCACGGTGGCGACCAGCACAGCCAGCAGCCCCACCATCAGCGCCAGCACGCCGCCGACGCCGTAGGCCGTGAACAGCGGCACGACCAGGAACGGCGTCAGCACCGTGGCGCCGCGTCCGAAGGTGTTGCAGATGCCGGACGCGCGCAGCCGCACCTCGGTCGGGAACAGCTCGGGGATGTAAACGCCGAACAGCACCGCCACCAGCACGTAGATCGGCACCGTCAGCGCCAGCCCGGCCACTGGCAGCCACACCGGGTCGTGCACGAAGGGGTAGATGCTGCCGAACAGCATGGACAGCGCCGCCGCCCCGACAAGGATGCGCCGCCGCCCGACCCGGTCCACCAGCAGCGCCCCGATCAGCGCCCCGGCCGGCGCCCCCAGCGCCATGACCAGCGAGTAGCCGAACGATGTCGCGACCGACAGGCCCTGCTTGGCGAAGAAGGTCGGCAGCCAGGTGATGAAGCCATAGACCAAGGTGTTGATGACGATCAGGCTGATGCACCCCAGCGCCATGCGCCCCAGCAGCGGCGGAGCGAACAAGGTGGACAGCGCCCGCGACGGCGCCGGGCCGGGCGGCGGCGCAGGCGCCGGCAAGGGGGCGCCGCCGGACGCCTCGCGCTCGATGGTGGCCATCAGCGCCTCGGCCTCCCCGGTGCGGCCGACGCTCTCCAGCCAGCGCGGGCTTTCCGGCAGGCTTTTCCGCGCTTGCCACACCAGCAGCGCGCCGACGCCGCCCAGGATGAACATGGCCCGCCACCCGAACGCCGGGACCAGCAGCCAGGCCGCCAGCGCCGAAACGGGCAGCCCGGTGACGACGAACACCGCGACCAGGCCCAGCCAGCGGCCCCGCCGCGCCGGCGGCACGAACTCGGTCATGGTGGAGTAGCCCACCACGTTCTCCGCCCCCAGCCCCACGCCCATGACGAAGCGCAGCGCGATCAGCACGGCCATGTTGGGCGCGAAGGCCGCAGCCAGCGACGCCAGCCCGAACACCGCCAGGTTCGCCTGGTAGGTGAAGCGCCGCCCGTAGCGGTCCCCCAGGAACCCCGTCAGCAGCGATCCGATCATCATGCCCAGGAAGGTGCTGGACACGAAGGCAGCGTTCTCCCCCAAGGTCGAGAACCCCGACCGAAGCGTGGCGCCCAGCACCGCGGCGCCCAGGTAGATGTCGAAGCCGTCGAAGAACATGCCCAGGCCGATCAGCCGCAGGATACGCCGGTGGAAGGCCGACACGGGAAGCCGATCCAGCCGCGCCCCGGCATTTACGCTGGCGTTCACGCTTGCTGCTGCGTCCATCGCTGTTCCCCTCCACGCGGGCCAGGCTTTTGCCGCCCCGCCCTGTTTTGCCGCACGATGGCGGCTCCGCCGCCGGGGCGCAACGTCCTAGCAGAGCGGGGCTTCTTACCCGGGGCGGGGCGTCCTGGCCCGCTGGCGGACTGCGTGGTAGGGCGTGGCGCAGCACGGGAGGACAGGGGCGCATGACTCACCATTATGCCGGCGGCACGGTCGCGGCGTCCGTCATGGGGGACGGGCCGCCGGTCTGGGTGCTCCACTCCCTGCTGGCGGACGCCGGCAGTTGCACCCCGCTGGCGACGGCCTTGTCGGGCCGCCACCGCGTGACGGTCCCGGACCTGCCGGGGTTTGGCGGGTCGGCGCCCGTAGATGCCGGGCTGGAACCGGTGGCGGACCGGCTGGCAGCGGCCGTCAAGGAGGCGGGCAGCCCCGTCGCCATCGTCGGCAACGGCTACGGCAGCTTCGTCGCCCTGATGCTGGCGCTGCGCCATCCCGCCTTGGTCAGCAGGCTGGTGCTGGCCGGCACCGGCGCAGCCTTCGACGAGCCGGGCCGCGCGGCCTTCCGCGGCATGGCAGCGGCTGCAACGGACAAGGGGCTGGCGGCCATTGCCGACACCGCCATGCGCCGCCTGTTCTCCCCGGCGTTCCAGCAGGCCAACCCCGCGCTGGTCGCGGAGCGGCGCGAGCGGTTCCTGGCCACCGACCCCGCCCTGTTCATCTCCGCCTGCCACGCCTTGGCGGCGCTGGACCTGCGCGATGCCGTGCGCGGCCTGCACCGTCCCGTGCTGGCGCTGGCCGGCGAGTTGGACGAGGCAACGCCCGCACCCATGGCCCGGCAGTTGGCGGAGCTGCTGCCGGATGCGCGGTTCCAGGAGTTGCCCGGCCTGGCTCACGTCCCGCAACTGCAGGACACGGCGGCCTTTGTGGCGGCGGCTGGCGGATTCCTGCGCGGCAGCCCGGCGCCGGGCCGTCCGGCGTCCGCGCCAGCCCTGAACGCATAATGGAGAACGCATGACAGCGCCGCGGGACCGCGCGCTCTACAGCGCCATCGTGGACCGCCCTCCCCTGCGCCTGCCCGGCGGCGCGCGTGTCGCGGTGTGGCCCATCGTCAACCTAGAGGTCTGGGACATCGGCAAGCCCATGGCCCGGCAGGTCCTGCCCGCGCCCACCGGCCAGGTGCTGCTGCCGGACGTGCCCAACTGGTCCTGGCACGAATACGGGATGCGCGTCGGCTTCTGGCGCTTCCACAAGCTGTTCGGCCGCCTGGGCGTCCGCCCGACGCTGTCCATCAACGCCCGCGTCTGCGACGACTACGAACGGGTGGCCGCCGCCGCCCGGGACGCCGGGTGGGAGTTCATGGGCCACGCCTGGGAGCAAGGGCCGATCCACAAGGAGCCGGACCAGCGCGGCATGATCCACCGAGCGATGGACCGTCTGCAGGCCTTCACCGGCATCCGTCCGGTCGGCTGGCTCGGCCCCGGGCTGACGCAGACGCTGGACACGCCGGAGCTGCTTGCGGAGGCCGGGGTGCAATACATCGGCGACTGGGTGTGGGACGACGAACCCTGCACCATAAGCACCGCGCGCGGCCCGTTGGTGACGATGCCCTACACGGTGGAGCTGAACGACATCCCCGCCATGATCGTGCAGCACCACGAGAGCGCCTACTGGGCCACGCGCTGCCTGGACGCCCTTGACCGGCTGCACCAGGAGGGGGTGGAGCGGGCCAAGGTCATGGCCATCGCCATCCACCCCTACATCTCCGGCCAGCCGCACCGCATCCGTTACCTGGAGCAGGTGATGGATGCCGCCGCGGGGCGGGACGGCGTCGTGTTCATGAACGGCGCGGAACTGCTGGACTGGTACCAAGGCACATGCCGGGACACGGGCCAGGGCGCGGCGGCCGGGGCCTGAGCGATGCTGCCGCACGAGCGCGTCCCCTACCTGCCCATCGCCGGCCGCCCGGTCCTGCACGGCTACGGTGCGGCCCGGCGACCCTTCTCCGCGGTCCAGGGAACGATGGGAGGACGGGGCAGCCGGGCTGGGCCTGAGCCAGCACCAGGCTTCAACTGCTCCGGTCGATCAAGTGCGCGCCGGGGCTGACTGGCAATGGATCGTGACGATGCGCCTCCGGCTACGCACTCCGAAAGCGGATCGGGATGCCCGTTGCCCCCCTCCTCCCAGCAGCCTACATCCGCCCGCATGAACCGCCGCGCCATGCTCCTTTCCGCCATCGCCCTCCCTCTGGGCGCTCAGGCCAGGGCGCAAGCCCACCCCTTCGCGCCCACCTCGCAGGACCGCGCCGACCTGCAGCGGGTCGAGGCCTACCTGAACGGCGTCCGTGCCCTGAAGGCGAGGTTCCAGCAGGTCGCCCCCGATGGCGGGACAACCCAGGGCCAGGCGTGGCTGCAGCGCCCGGGCCGGCTGCGGTTCCAATACGACCCGCCCACCCCGTTCCTGCTGGTGGGCGGCAACGGGCTGCTGGTGTTCAACGACAGCCAGCTCAAGCAGACCAGCAACATCCCGCTCGGGTCCACGCCGCTGGGGCTGCTCCTGCAGGACAACCTGCGCCTGTCCGGGGACGTGACGGTGACAGGCATGACGCGGGCGCCGGGTCAGCTCCAGGTGTCGCTGGTGCGGACGAAGTCCCCGGCTGATGGCACCCTGACCCTGATCTTCACCGATCCGCCGCTGGCCTTGACGCAGTGGGTCGTGGTGGACGCGCAGCGGCTGGAAACGCGGGTGCGGCTGTACAACATCGAGATGGGCGGCAGCTTCGACCAGAAGCTGTTCCAGTTCATTGATCCCAAGTTCTTCCAGAACAATCCGGGCAGCGGCGGCTGATTTGCCTTTGTCCGGCCACGCCCGCCGCGCATGATGGCGGCATGAAGCCGCTGATCGGGATTTCCTGCTGCATCAAGGCGTTTGGGCAGTACGGCATGGTGAACCACGCCGCCTCCGACACCTATGTGCGCGCGGTTGACCTGGTGGTGGGCGGCGTGCCGGTGCTGGTGCCGGCCAACGGGGACGCTGCCGACATCGGCACTCTGCTGGCCCGTCTGGACGGCATCATCCTGACTGGCAGCCGGTCCAACGTGCATCCCGGCCTCTACGGCGGCCCGCCGCACCCCGCCGACACGCCGGAAGATGCCAAGCGCGACGCCGTCACCCTGCGGCTCATCCGCGCCGCCGTCGCCGCGGGCGTTCCGGTGCTGGCGATCTGCCGGGGCCTGCAGGAGTTGAACGTGGCGCTGGGCGGCACCCTGCACCAGCGGTTGCAGGACCTGCCGGGACGGATGGACCACTCGACGCCGCTGCATCCCAACCCGCGGGTGCGGCAGGGCAAGGCGCATACGGTCCAGGTCGCGCCGGGCAGTTGGCTGCACGGGGTGGCGGGGGCAGGATCCATCGCCGTGAACTCGCTGCACAACCAGGGCGTGGACGCGCTGGCGCCGGGGCTGGTGGTGGAGGGTACGGCGCCGGACGGCACGGTCGAGGCTGTGAGGCTGCCCGGCGCGCGGGCGCTGACAGTGGGGGTGCAGTGGCATCCGGAATACGACTTTGCAACTGATGCGATATCCCACGGCATCTTCGCTGCGTTCGGCGCAGCGGTGCGGGCGCCGGAGATGCGCCTGGCTGCGGAGTAAGCCCGGCTTGAACGGGTGGAGGTGCGCTTGAAGCCATGGTGTGCCGCCGTGCTGGCTTTGGCGGCGGTGCCGGCGCCCGCAGCGCCCGCCCCGATCGAGATGGCCCTGGCCTGCCAGCAGAACCTGTCCGACGGCCGCATCCTGGTCAGCGACGGCGCCCTGCTGCCGCCCAACGCGCGCTATGTCATCAAGCGCTGCACGCCGAAGACCCAGGACGGCGGCTGGTCCCATGGCGAATGCATGCTGAGCGTCACCAAGGGCGCGTCGGGCTGACCACCTGATGAAGCGGACACCATGAGGGTGGCGCGGCTGGCCGGGCCGGACGACCTGGCCTTCGTACGGGATGCGACGGTGGCAGCTTACCAGGCCTACCTGCCGGTGTTGGGCGCAATGCCGCTCCCCGTCTCCGCCGACCATGCGGCGGACATCGCGGCGGGCCATGTCTGGCTGGTGCGGGACGGCGGGGCGGACGCCGGGCTGATGGTGCTGGAGACCGCGGCGGACCACCTGCTGATCGAGAGCCTGGCCGTGCTGCCGGACCATCAAGGCCGCGGGCTGGGCCAATGGATGCTGGCCTTCGCCGACGCGCGGGCGCGGAAGGCCGGGCTGCCGGAATTGCGCCTGTACACCAACGCGCTGATGACGCGGAACATCGGCATTTATGCCCGGGCCGGCTTCGTCGAGACCAGGCGGGAGCCTGTGCCGCACCGGCCGGACATCGTGCGGGTTCACATGGCGAAAGTCCTGGCGTGACTGCGTCGCCGTGCTGGGCCTCGCATGGCTGAAACGCCGTCAGGGCGTGATCACCAGCAGCGTCGAGGTCGCCGACGCCAGCAGCCGCCCCGATCCGTCCACCAGCTTCGCTTCCGCAAAGGCCGCGCGCCGTCCGAAGGACAGCACCACCCCCTCTGCCCGCACCTTGCCGGTCTCCACCGTCATCGCCCGGTGATAGGCCACCTTCAGCTCCAGCGTCGTGTAGGACTGCCCCGGCGCAAGCCTGGAATGCACCGCGCACCCGCACGCCGAGTCCAGCAGCGTCGCCGCGTAGCCGCCGTGGACCGTGCCGATGGGATTGTAGGCGTGGACGCCCGGCACGCCCTCGAACACCGCCCGGCCTTCCTCGACCTCGGCCAGCGTGAAGTCGAGCGACGACGCGATCCCCGACCGGCGGCCGGCAGCCATCAAGGCGCGCAGCTGGTCCAGCCCGGGCAGGTGCGGCCCGGCGTCAGCGGCCACGCTCATGCTGCATTCTCCAAAAGGGTCTTGGCCGACAACGACCGGATCTCCAGAGCCGTTTGGCCTTGGCCGTAGCCCGTGGCGGGCAATGCCGACGCGGCGGCAGGCGTCAGTATCCCCGCGCCGGGTCGAAGCGGTTCGGCATCGGCGTGCCGTCCCGCAGCGCACGCAGGTTGCGGAAGAAGATGTCCAGGCTGTTCGGGTTGTAGGTCACGGGGTCGTCGGCCGAGATGTGCGGTGTCATCACCAGGTTGCGCGTCGCCCACAGGCGGTGGCCCGGCGGCACCGGCTCCGGCACGAACACATCCAGGATCGCGCCGCCTAGCCTGCCGTCGTCCAGCGCGTCGCACAGCGCATCCTGCTCGATCAGCGCGCCGCGGCCGACGTTCACCACACCCGCGCCCGCCGGCAGCAACGCAATGCGGCTGCGGTCCAGCAGGCCGCGCGTGGCGTCGGTCAGCGGAGTGGCCAGCACCAGGAACTCGGCGCCGGGCAGCTCGGCATCCAGGTCCGCGACGGCCACGACGCGGACGCAGTCCGGATGCGGCTCCGCCCGGGTGCGGACGCCCACGACCTGCATCCCGAACCGCGCGGCCTGCCCGGCCACGGCACCACCCAAGGACCCCAGCCCGACCACCACGGCCGTCCGCTCGGCCAGGACCGAGCTGTGGAACGGCGCCCACCGCCCTTCCCGTTGCGCCGCCGCGAAGCCCGGCATTCCCGCGGCGAGCATCAGCAGCGCCATGATCCCATACTCGCCAGCCCGCGCGCTGTGCGCCCCGGCGTTGTTCAGCAGCACGCAGTCCTCCGGCAGCCAGCCGAACGGTTCCAGCCCGTCCAATCCGGCGTTGGCGCAGAAGATGAGGCGCAGGTGCGGCGCGGCCGCGGGGAACAGCGCCTTCACAACGCCCTTGTGCGATACCAGGGCCTCGGCGGTGCGCATGGCCTGGGCGAACTCGTCCTGGGTGGTGCCGAACGTCACCTCGTGCCCGCCAGACACGTCCGGCGCACGGGCGCATGCAGCATCCCACTGCGCGCGGGTGAAGGGAAAGGTGCCGGGGGTGGACTGGGTTTGGATGTGAATGTGCATGGGGTGCGGCGTTCCTTAAACGGAGGGGTTTGCTTGCTGCTCCCTCTCCCTCCGGGAGAGGGTTGGGGTGAGGAAGGCCCCGCAGCGCAATATAAAATGCGGAACAGAGCAATTCGCGCCGCCGCTGGGCATAGCCCTACGTGCGGCCTCCCTCATCCCGGCCCTCTCCCGTAGGGAGAGGGAGACGGCAAGCACCCTCATCCCCCCTGCCCCATCAACGCGTGCAGCAGCACCGCCGCCGACTGCGCCACATTCAAGCTTTGCACCGACCCTGACCCAGCAATCCGGATACGGCGGCGGCAGGTCTCCATCGCCTCGAACCCAACGCCGCGCTCCTCGTTGCCCAGCACTAGCGCCACCGGGCGGTCCCGCGGCAGGCTTGAAAGGGGCACGGCGTCCGCCGTCAGGGTGGCAGCGACAGTGCGGTAATAGGGGTCGAGCGCCAGCAGCGCCTTGCGGAGGTTGCGGGTCTTGCTGACCTCCAAGTGCTCCAGCCCGCCCTCGGCGGTGCGGTAGGCGGCGTCGGACGGCATGGCCTGCAGCGGCGTCTCGTGCAGCAGCATGGCCTGCACGCCGAAGAAGGCGGCGCTGCGGGCGATGGCGCCCAGGTTGTGCGGGTTGCCCACGCCGTCCAGGATCAGCAGCAGCGGCACCCGCGGCGGGCGCACGAAGTCGATCATGCCGATGGGCCGGGCGGTGGCGACGGCGCAAAGGCCGCCATGGTGCGGGGTGCCGGCGGCGCGCGCCAGCTCGTCGTCGGGCAGCAGGCGGTAGGGGCGGCGCATCCGCGCCATCTCGGCGCACAGGGGGCCGGCGGCGATCTTGTGCTCCTCGTCATAGAACAGGCGCACCACGTCGTCCGGACGGCGGGCGAACAGGGCGCTGACGGCGTTCACGCCGCAAATCCGGTCATCGGGCATCCCCGCTGCTTCCGCCCCGGGGCCGCACCTGTCAACCTGGGCCACCCATGCAGATGCCTCCTTTCCTGTTCCAGGACGCGCGCTTCGTAGTGCTGGACAAGCCTGCGGGGGTGCCGGTGCATCCGGGGCCGCGGGGCGGCCCGAGCATCGAGGACCTGTTTCCCCAGATCTCCCGCCGCCGCGACGGGCCATGGCTGGCGCACCGCCTGGATGCGGACACGACGGGATGCCTGGTGGTGGCGCTGCGCCGGGCCGCGCTGCATGCCGCGCAGGCGGCCTTTGCCGGGGGGCTGGTCCGGAAGACCTACTGGGCCGTCGTGCAGGGCCGTCCGGCGGAGGACGCGGGCACGGTGGACGCGCCGTTGCTGAAGCGTATGGACCGGGCGGGCTGGCGGATGGTCGTGGATGCCGCCGGGCAGGCGTCCCGCACGGACTGGCGGGTCCTCGGCGCCGGCGGCGGGCTGTCCTGGCTGGAGCTGCATCCGCGCACCGGGCGGACTCACCAGGTCCGCGTGCATTGCGCCGCACTGGGCTGCCCGGTGCTGGGCGACCCGGTTTACGGCGGGGGTGCCGGGCCGCTGCACCTGCTGGCCCGCGCGGTTCATCTGCCGCTGGACCCGCCGGTGGATGCCGTGGCGCCGCCGCCGCCGCACATGCTGGCTGCGGTGCGGGCGTGCGGATGGGGGGATGGTTCTCCCTCCTCCTCCGGGGTCAAACCGCAAAGCGGTTTACGGTTGGGGTGAGGGAGGCCACGCGGCGCATTCCGGCCCGGGGCGAACATACGCACCCGCGCGGGCCAGGCTTGGTGCGTACGGCCTCCCTCACCCCAACCGTAAACCGCTTTGCGGTTTGACCCCGGAGGAGGAGGGAGAAGGAATCCCTTGTCTCTTTACTCGGCGCCACCCGGAAGCAGCGTCCATCACCCCGTCACCGGCTCCCCTTCCCGGCACCTCTCCAGCCATCGCTCCGCCTCCACCCAGGTCGGTGCCGCGTAGCCGTCGTGCGTTCGCAGCCGCGTCTCCGTGAAGCCTAGCCGCGCGAACAGCCGGCGGTTGTCCGCCAGCGCCAGCCGGACGCCCAGGTGGACGCGCGGCAGACCGAGGCGCCGCGCCTCCGCCTCCGCCGCTTGCATCAGCCGCGCCGCATGGCCCCGCCCGCGGTGCATGGGATGGGTGGCGAGGCGTCCGACATACAGCCCGCCCTCCCGCACCGACCACAGCACGCAAGCCTCGGGACCATCCGCCAGCGCACCCCCGCCGCCGACCAGGTGGCCGCGAAGGCTGTCCCCGGTCTCGCGCGATGCGCTGGGCACGGGGTCGAGCGGGACGGAGGTGGCCGCGAAGGCCGCGCGGATCAGCGCGGCCACTGCCTCCGCATCGCCGGGCAGGATCGGGCGGATCATGCCGGCCGGCGGGACAGGAAGCCGTGCAGCATGAAGGCCGGGATTGCGGCTGCCGACAGCGCCGCGGCGGCGACCAGCGCGCCGGCCGGGTTCCCGGCCAGGTCCGCCGCCCGGCCGCACATCGCCGGCAGCAGCGCGCCGCCGGCATAGTACATCGCATAGAACATTCCCATCCCCACCGCCCGGTTCTCCGGCCGCGCCGACAAGGTGCCGATCCCGATGATGACGCCCGCGTGCAGCGACGCCACCGTGCCGAACAGCCCCCCCCACGCCAACGGCCAATCCAGCACCGCCGGCCCGGCGACTGCCACGATCCCCGCCACCGTTCCGGCCATGAACACCGGACGGTTGCCGAACCGCGCCGCCAGCCAACCGCCCAGCACGGTGGCCGGCAGGTTCAGCCAGGTCGCCAAGGTCAGCACCAGCGCAAGCTCCCCCGGCGGATGCCCACGCGCCGCCATCACGGAGGGCATGTAGGACAGGAAGCCGTAATATCCCGCGTTGTAGGCCGTCCATGCCGCGGCGGCTGCCAGCACCAGCGAGCATTCGCGGCGGGACGGCAGCGCCCAGGTGGTGGCGGCACCAGCCGGGAGCGGTTCGGCACTGGCCAGGAACAGCAACAGGGCGGCAGCGGCAATCCCAGCGCCCACCACGAACAGCCCAGCCCAGCCCATCGCCTGCACAGCCGCGCCATGCGTCAGCTCCACCAGCCCGACGCCAATCGGAAAGGCCCCGACCACCAGGCCCATGACCGGCAGGAAGGCCCGGTCCGTGAAGCGGTCGCCGATCATCTTGCCCTGCATCACCACCAGCATGACAGCACCGGTCCCGGCCAGCGCCCGCCCGGCGCCGATGCCCGCCGGGCCGCCCGCCCCGGCGCACAGCGCCGCGCCCAGGGTCATCAACGCCAGGCCACCGCCGACCACGGCACGCTCGCCGTAGCGCCGCCCCAGCAGCCCGCCGGGCAGCGCCGCCAGCACGCCCGGCGCCATGTACAGCCCGATCAGCCCGCCCAGCTCGGCATAACCCAGCCCGAACCGCTCCACCAGTTCCGGCCCAAGGCTCGCAAGAGACTGGAACTGGTAGCCGAAGGCCATGCGCGCCAGGAACACCGCCGCCACCAACGCCCATCGCCGCACGGCTGCAACCCCTCCGACATGCGTGGCCCATCAGCCGCATCGGAACAGCCGGGGCCGATCATTCGCCTCCTGAGTTCACCACCCCGGCCCGCACCGCGGTCCCGCAAGTTGCCGAAGCAGATGCTCCGGAGCCGCAAAACCAATCTGTGCGACGTTCACGGCCTAGCCAGGCTGCGCGGGCATGCCTGCTTGCAGGTAAGGGCTATCTGACCAGGCGCCCTTGCGGTCGTGCGGACGGCAAGATGGGAATCTCTGTGCGCCAAGCATCCTCGCCGCGGCCGGCAACGTCACCTAGCCCGATGCTGCCGAACACGGCCGCCATGCGGCCGTCCAAGCGCTTGTAGGCCGAAGTCAGCAGCGCGGCCTTGCGCGCGACGACTGGATAGGCCCGTGCCCAGTCCCGCACCCGCCCAGGACTAGTGAAGATCATCTCGGCATAGACATTGAAGTCGTTCTCCGCCGTCGTGGCACCATACGGTGAAAGGAACCCATCCGCCAATGCCGCCAGCCCACTGTCCGCTGCCGCCAATGCCTCGGCGTTGTCCCTGGCAGGCGTCCAGCCCGCGGGCAGAAGCCGTGACCAGGTGCCCGGCAGCTCCGGATGCACGGCCCATACCAGCGAACTGAACTCGTGATGCACGCCGAGCCTCGCGGTCTCGTAGATGCCGCCATCCCCATGAAGCCGGTTCGCCACCAGGATGATCCAGGCGGGTCCGCAGGTTCCGCCCGCCGCGGCGCCATCCAGGGTCAGCCCGCCGCAGAAGAAGATCGCCTTGCAGAGCTTGGCGTAGAAGCCCGGCGGATAGATCGGCAGCGACGCCTCGATCCCGTCCAGTGCCGGCGGCATGTCTGCAAGGTCAACCGGCACGGCGCGGCCACCCTCGATGACGGCGTCGGCCGGTCCCCAGGGCGGCACATGGAACCCAGCCGGGCCGCCCATGCCGATGGCGACGCCGAACCGCGCTGCTATCCCCTCCGCCCGCTGCTGGACCGCGCCCGTGCCGCGGGACTGCGCGGACAGGCCCCACCCCGCCGCCGCCAGCAGCGGCAGCGAGCCGGCCAGCAGCGCGCGCCGGTGCAGCCGCCTCATCGCGCCAGGGCGGGCTGCATCATGGGAACCAGCCTGAACGACATCATGACATGGGCCGCCACCGCCGCCCGCGGCAGCGCAGCGGCGGCCGCGGCGCCGCGCAGCATCAGCATTCCCCGCGCAAAGGAGCTGCCAGCCACTGCGAACGACGCAGGATCGTCCGCGACGCCCGCGCCCGCAGTGAAGAAGTCCTCCACCAGAGTGCCCACCACCACCACCCCGGCTGCCACGACCAGGCCTGTGCCGATCACGCGCGCCCAGTCCGTGTGCGGCACGCGCTGCGGCTGCGCAGAGGGGCCGGACGGCGGCAGGGGCGTCGGCGTCAGCTCGACCACCAACGTCACGCCCATCGCGACGTATTTGAAATCCAGGATGGACGGCCCCTCCAGCTTGGGCAGCCGCAGCTCGAACCGCAGCTTCGGCAGCGGGCTGTGCGAGTCCATCTGCACGCCGACCGCCGTCGTCGGCACGTTCGGCGTCGTGCTCTGCGACACCAGCATGGAACGCAGGGTGAGCCGCTGATCCCTGGCGTCGTAGATCAGGCGGTTGTCGCTGGTCAGCATCTTGAAGGCCTGGTTGGCCTGGCTCGTGACCTGCAGCTCCAGCTCCCGCCGGTTGGTTACATACAGCGCCGGGTAGGACTTCTTGGTCATCAGCACGACCTCGCCGGTCATCCGGACCTCCATGATGAGGCCGGGCTGGACCAGGGGCGGCATCCTCAGGTCGTCGAGCTTGAACTTGATCGAGATGGGGGAGTGCAGGCTCGGCAGCTGCCGCGACAGGTCGCCACCCCCAGCCGGGCTGCGCTGCGGCTGGCCGGATGCGCCGGGATGCGGCGCGTGGGAGCCGGGCGAAGCATGGCCGCCCCCGTGGCCGCCGCCATGGCTATTGCCCTGCCCTGGCACCCCGGCCTTGTCGGGCTTGCTGCGCGCCCCGGCCAGCGTCGGCAGCAGCAGGACATGGCCAGGATGAATCAGGTCGGGATCGGGCACCCCGTGGCCCGTGGCACGGATCACGTCGGCCCGGTTGTTGTAGCGCCAGATGCGCGGCCATTGGCTTCCCGCGCCCAAATGGTGCTTCGAGATGTTCCACAGGTTGTCGCCGCCGCGCACGACGTAGCGTTCACCAAGCATCCAAAGCTCCTCACGAACATCGTGCGCGCCATGCCGCAGCGGCATGGGCAATCGCGCGGATTGAAGGGGTTGGGAGCGTCCGCGCAAGCCACTTCGTGGCTAGAATGAGCTAGGCCCCGGAAACCGCTTCAATTGTCACCGATCCTTCATCCCCCTGTCACTCCATGCCGATCCCGAGCGCCCGCCACATCGGCACGCAGGATGCCCCGACCTCGGCCACTGCACCCGCCATGCGTTCCAAGTCCTGGGCGTCCCCATGCGGCATGATCTCCCGCGCGGCAGCCGCGGGGTCCACGTCCGCGCCGGCCGACATGCGCCGCCAGGCCGCCATCTCCACGACCGAGCACGGCAGGCCCGTGCCCAGCGCCCCGGATGCGAAGGCGGCGCGGGCGTTCAGGGCGCCTTCCGCCTCCAGCCGCGCCGCCATGCCGCGGTTGAGCACGGTTTCGCCCGGGGTGGCCGGGCCGCGCGCCGGCGCGACGGGGATGGCCTGCTGCGACCCGATCAGCATGCCCACCAGCTCCGCCGGGTTGTCGCGGCGGCCCACAACGTCCGGCAAATCCAGCAGCTCCTCGGCCGTGCATGGCCCAGCGGCCAGGCGGGCGACCATTGGCTCATAGAAGGCGCGCGCGAGCCCGGCGCTGCCTGCGGGCACCGCCACCTCGTAGCGGAACGCCGCCGCCGGACGAACAAGGGCCAGCGTGACGCCGCGCAGCCGCGCGTCGCGCTCCGCCTGGCCCAGCCGGGCCAGGCCGCGGACGAACACGTCGTTGCGGAGCAGGCGGTCCTGGCAGGTGTCGCGCACCAGCTCGCGCATCGCGGGTTCGTCGTAGCGGTCCACCAAGGCGCGCTGCTCCGGGGTCAGGGACAGCTCGGGAAAGCTGTCGATGACTTGTACCGACGCCGCCCAGTCCAGCCGGGCGGGCGCCAGGTCGGCGCACACGTCCATGTGGAAACTGGGGCTCCAGGCCGCGTTCATGTATTCGTGGGCGATATACTCGTGCGGCATACGGGCCGCGTGCTCCAGCGTCGTGCGGACGACGGGGGTGCCCAGGTGGACGGCCTCCGTGGCGGCCAGGGCGCGCAGCACGTCCATGCCGGCCTGCGCCTGCCGGTCGCTGCGGGTGCCGCCGCGCAGCCCGGCCTCCCGCAGCAGCCGCTGCATCCCCAGCGCGCCCTGCCAGCCTGGCAGGCTGTTGTAGCTGACATGCGCCAGCCCGCCCGCGCGCAGCCGCGTCCGCAGGAGCGCGACAATGCCCGCGCGCACCGCGGGCGGCACCCAGCTCCAGACCCCGTGCAGACTGACGATGTCGGCCTCCGGCACCAGACCTGGGGAGGCGGGGTCGGCCAAGTCGGCCTCAAGGAAGGTCACGTTGCGCAGGCCTGCGGCGGCGGCCAAGCGCCGGGCCTCGGCGATGTGCGCGGGGTGGAAGTCGAGGGCGGTGACGGTCCAGCCGGGATTGCTGGCGGCCAGGATCAGCGCGCCGTGGCCGCGCCCGCACCCCAGCTCGACATAGGACAAGCCCGGCCCGATGTCCGGCGGGCGCACGCTGCGGAGCAGGCAGGCGGCCTCCAGGTGATAGGGCGACTGGAACGGGTAATAGCCTGCCATGTAGGCCACGTCCGTAACGTAGCCGCCGCCCCAATCCGTCATGTCGCCCTCCGCTTGAACAGGCCGCGCGGCCGTGCGGCGGCGGCCTCGGCCAGCAGCTCGCCCACTGCGGCGGCGGACTCCGGCCGGTTGGCGGGCGCGGGCTGCAGCAGGCGGGACAGCACCGGGCGCAGCGCCGCCGGCACCCCATCCAGCGGCGGCACGCGGCGGCGCTCCCGCACGGCCACGACCTCGTCCTGGCCCATCGGCAGCGGCTCCCCGATGCAGGCCGCCGCCAGGACAAGGCCCAGGCTGTACAGGTCCGACCGGACATCCAGCGCGCCGCCGGGCATCAGCTGCTCGGGCGAGGCCCAGGTCAGCTTGCCCGCGAAGTCCAGGTGGTCGTGCGGGCTGCGTAGGTCGCCCAGCAGGCGCGCGACGCCGAAGTCCACCAGCGTCGCGCCGCCGGGCTGGCCGTCGCACAGCACGATGTTCCCCGGCGACACGTCCTGATGCACGATCCCGTGGCGGTGGACCGCCTGCAAGGCCGCGGCGACGCGCCCGCCCAAGGCCGCCGCCTGCGGCGCGTCCAGAGGGCCGTTCCGCATCGTGCGCTCCAGGTCGGGACCGCGCAGGAACTCCATCACCAGCACCAGCCGACCATCGCCGTCGCGCAGCAGGCCCTGGCCGCCGACCACCGCGTCCGAGCGCACCATTGCCAGCAGCCGCGCCTCGTTCCGCAACAGGGCAAGGGCGTTGGGGTCGGCGCTGAAGCCGGGCCGCAGGGTCTTGAGGGCATGGTCGGTGCCCAGCTCCCGGTGGCGGGCGCGATACAGCTCGCCCATGCCGCCGCGGCGGATCAGGCCGAGGACCGTGAACACGCCCGCGACGACCTGGTTGGGCCGGAACGCCGCGCCGGGGGCCGGGGCCTCGCCCAGCGGCTCCGGCGGTGCGCCCAGGCGGCCCAGCATGTCGCGGGCGGCGGCGATCAGCGCCTCCCGCTCATGCTCCGGACGCTCCGCGCCGGACGAGCCGCGCAGCAGGCTGTCCACGAAGCGCTGCAGGTTGGCTTGGAAGGGGTCGGGCACCTCGGTCATGCCAATTGCCGTACGGCGGCCGGGATCAGGACGACGATGGCGGTGACGTTATCGGATGCGCCCGCGACCAGGGCGTCGTCCATCAGACCGGCCACCGCGTCCTCCGGCGTCGGCGCGGCCAGGTGCGCGGCCAGCTCGGCGTCGTCCAGCGCTTTGGTCAGGCCGTCGCTGCACAGCAGGTAACGGTCGCCAGGCTGGGCGTCGTCCGCTGCCCGCCCGGCGACGAACTCCGGCCCGGAGCCGACCGCGTGCTGGATGCCGCCCTCCTCCGCATGGTCCAGCGTCAGGCAGTGCAGGGCGCCGGCGCGCCAGCGGTAAACCCGGCTGTCCCCCGACCACAGCACGCCAGCACGCCCGCCATGCAGCGCCAGCACCGCAACCGTCGAGGCGACGATGGCCGTGTCGTTGATCCCCGCAGCCCGGCTGCACAGGGCGGCGTTGGCCTCCGTCAGCAGGTGCATCGCGTCGTCCAGCATGTCGTCCAGGGTCAGGGGCGGCAGCAGGCGCTCCAAATGCTCGACCACGGTGCGGCTCGCGACCTCGCCGCTGTCATGGCCGCCGACGCCGTCCGCGACGGCCCAGAGCTGGTCGTTGCCGCGCATCAGCAGCGCGTCCTGGTTCAGGCTGCGGCGCGTGCCGACGTGGGTGCGCCCGGCGTAGGACACGCGCGCCGCGCCGGCCGGAATCAGCACCTGGGTGCCAGGCATACGCTGCTCGGGTGCCGGGTGCCAGCCGCCGGCGGGCCAGTCCAGGGTCAGCAAGCTGCCGAAGCCCTGCGGGGCGGGCAGGCCGCGCGTGTACAGGAGCACAGGCTCGGGCGCATCGGCGGGCAGCCAGAACACAACGGTGCCGGCGTCCCCGCGGGCGGGCGGCTTGGGATCGGCATCGTCCCAGGCGGGCAAGCCAAGCTGGGCGGCGCCGGCGTCCACCTGGGTCAGGTCGGTCCCGTGGTCCAGCGCCGTCAGCGCCAGCGCCTCCAGCGCATCGAACCAGGGTGCGGCAGTACGCACCAGGTCCTGCGGCTGCGGGCAGCCCGGCAACTGCGCGGCCAGGATCAGCGGGAAGTAGCGGCCCACCCGGTCCACGCTGGGCATCAGGACGCCCGCTGCCGGCGCCGGCCCGGCCACCCCTGCGCCGAGCACGAAGCGCCAGACCGGCGCATTCAGGTAGGCATTCAGCCAGGCGTCGCCCAATTGCCGCCGGCTGGTATCCAGGCAGGCCTGCAGCCAGTCGTCCAGCGCCATGCGGCACGGGGCGGTCAGCCTGCGCACGACGAAGTCGCCCCGGGACGGCAGCTTGCCGAACAGGCCGGGGGCGCCCGTCTCCCTGCCAGCGCCACCCCCCCCAGCCACACCTGGCGCGGCAGCCGCCGTCACAGGTTGTCCGGGCACCGGAACTCCCGCAATTCCTGCAGGCGGAAGGGGTTCAGCACCGAGCTGGAGCGGATGCTGAACTCGGCGGCGTGCTCGCCCACAGTGAAGCCAGCCGTGGAGCTGTCGCGGCCCAGCGACCGCTGCTCCGCCGTGTCCAGCAGCCGGAACGCGGACCAGGGGCCGTTGATGCTGAGCGCCCCGTTGGGCACGGCGGGCTGGAACGCGATGCGCGAGTTCTGGCTGGACGGGGCGGGCCAGCGCACCGTCGTGCTGCGGACGGGTCCGTGGTTGTAGGGCACGGACTGCCCCGACAGCTCCAGCACGACGTTCGTGGCCACGCTGTCCAGGGACACCGGCGTCACCTCGAACTCAAAGCCCAGCTTGGTGGTGTTGGCGCTGTAGAACGCCTGCCGGACGGTCGCTGCACGCTCGAACTGCGCCAGGGCCGCGCTGTTCACCGCCTGCCCGGCCGGACCCTGCCACTGCCACGGGCTGATGGCGGTGTTGACGTTGGGCTTGAGATACTGGTCGAAGAACTTGTCCAGCAGTCCGCCGGGGGCGAACAGCTTGTCGAAGTCGTCAAGCGAAATCTCGCTGCGCCCGCCGCGGATGAAGGGGTAGCGGTCGGACGTGGCCTGCTGGCAGAACTTCTGCACCGACTGCTGCCAGCGGGCGTTGATCTCCTTGCGCAGCGTGTTGGACGTGATCAGGGACACGTTGGTCGCCAGCGACTGCATCCAGGCGTCCACCGGGGCGGCCAGGCGGCGCGATCCGCTCGTCAGATTCTGGACGGCATCCGCCACCCCGCCTTCCCGCTGCAAGGCGCCGGGCGATGGGTTGGCCGGATCCCCAGCCCGGCTGAACTGGTTGTAGAGCTGGTCCAGCGTGCGCACGGTCTCCCCAAGCTGGCCATTCTGCGACCGCACGTTGTCGCGCATGGCCTGGAACGTGTCGGGTGGCCCGCTGCCGCTGTAGGCCCTGGCCAGCAACGCATCCTCCTTCTCGCGTTCATCCTTGCTGTCGGCGGGCGGCGCGGTCAGGTCGGTCTCGTCCGCAACGGAGGTGACCAGCTTTCTGAGAACGGAGTCCGGGCCGGACAGCGCGTTCAGCGCCTGCACCCCCTGCTCCAGCGTGCGGAAGGGCGCGACGCGGATGTCGCCCAGCACCGTGCGCCACTGCGTGTCGAAGTCGTTGCGGTATAGCGCCACGATCTGCGGGGCCAGCTTGTCGCTGCTCTCGCCGACCGGGGCGCCCGCGCCATAGACCCAGGCCTCCTTGCGGGTCTGGTCGGCGGCCTTGCCGATCTGGCGCAGCAGCACGTCGTAGTAGCCCCGCCGGGTGTAGAAGCCGGGGACGCCCTCGGTCAGCGGCTTGCCGGACTGGCGGTAGAACACGCGCTGGCCCAATGCGCCGATCTTGTCTATCAGCCGCCATGGCGGCAGCTTCTGCGCCTCGGCGCTGTCGCGGATCAGGGCATAGGTGCGCTGCGCCAGCGGGCGCTGCACCACCTGGCCTCGTGCGCCCTCGATCAGCGTGGCGTCCAGCGGGATCGTCGGCAGCGGATGGCTCAGCAGCGCCGCGAAGTGGCGGTTCAGGTCGGCGCGCAGCCCGGCCTGGGTGGGAGAGGGATACATCGCCTCCCACTCCTTCCGCATCCAGGCCAGGGTGTAGGGCACGTCCACCGGCCCCTGGTTGCCCAGGCTGAGATAGACCTTCAGCGCCTCGAACTGATACTCCGCGTCGTCCCGGCGGTCCCGCATCCGGTTCTGCACGTCCACCAGCACGCGCGGCAGCAGCAGGTGGCCAAGGGCGCGCACGTAGGTGTCGGTGTACTGGCCCTGCAGCTTGCCGTCCTGGTTCAGCCCCAGCAGGCGCCAGGGGCGCAGCTCCGGACGGCGCAGCAGGGCGAACCCCTCCTCCAGCTTGTTCAGCGGCGGGACGATGATGTCGAAGTCCGTGTCGGCGACGGGGTTGCCGGGGATGGCGGACACCGCCTTGCCGTAGTCGGCGACCTGCTGGTCCAGGCGGGCAACCATCTCCTTGTTCAGCACGTAGGCGTAGCCCCATAGGCCCCCCACCCCCGTCAGCAGCAGGACCGAGGCCAGCAGCGCAACCCGGCGGATGATGCGACGCCGCCGGACCAGGCGCGTGTTGACCGAGGCCAGGCTGGCCTCCGCGAACACCACGGAGTCCAGCAGGCGCCTCAGGAAGTAGCTTTTCACCACGCCGCTGAACCCAGCGGCGCGCGGCGTCTCCATGCCGAAGGCCGCGGCCATGGACTGCATCACCCGGTCCACCGGCACGCCTGACTGGGTGCCCGATGCGAAATAGACGCCGCGCAGCTGCGGCCGCTGGTCGAAGCGGGAAGTTGTGAACACCTCCGCCAGGAACTCGGCCACCGGCTCCTTGAGGGTGGCGATTTGCGAGGGGAAGCCGAACACCGCGCCCCGGCGGTCAATGTCCACCTCCTGCTGCAGCCGCTCCAGCATGAGGGCGCTCAGCCGCGCCATGAGCAGGTCGAACTCCGGCTCGAACCGCTGCGCGGCAGGGGGCGTGTCCACCCGGCCGTCGTCGAGCGGGAAGGTCATGCCCCACACCTGCTCCCGGTCGGTGCGGTTCAGCGCGTCGAAAAACTCGACGAAGCCGGCAATCAGGTCGGCCTTCGTGAACATGACATAGACGGGGAAGCGCGAGTTGAAGGTCTGGTTCAGCTCGTAGATGCGGCTGCGTATGGCCTGGGCATGGGCCAGCCGCTCGGCTGCCGGCGCCGCGGCGATATCGGAGATGCTGAGGGCGACGATGACGCCGTTGATCGGCTGCAGCGGGCGATACTGCTTCAGCAGCTTCAGGAAGCCCTGCCACGCGCCGCGGTCACCCTCGGGGTCGCTGTCCTGGGTGGTGTAGCGCCCGGCGGTGTCCAGCAGGATCGCCTGCTCGGTGATCCACCACTCGCAGTTGCGGGTGCCGCCGACCCCGCGCAGGGGGTCGCGGCCCATCGTGGCGGCCAGCGGGAACTTGAGGCTGCTGTTCATCAGCGCCGTGGTCTTGCCCGACCCCGGCGGCCCGATCAGCACGTACCACGGCAGCTCGTACAGGTAGCCGCGGCGCCCGCCCATCAGGCGGCGCAACTGCACCAGGGACTGCTGCAGGCGCTGGCGCACCTGCTCGACCTCGATCGCGGTGGCTGCGCCCGGGTCCATGCCGCCGTCGGTGAGGGAGGAGATCAGCTTGTTGTTGCGCCGCCGCCCGACGGCGAACCACCACAGCAGATACAGCGCCCAGGCCGCGAACACCGCGCCGACCGCAATCAGCCTGTCCTGGTCCGCCGCCAGCGGCGTCCAGGTGCCGAGGCGGACGTAGGCGCCATAGAACCAGAGGACGAGCGCGGCGGCGCAGGCATAGATGAACGTGCGGAGCCACGTCGCCTTGACCAGGTTCAGAATGGGCTGCGCGGTCGAGCTGATGAGCGACAGCCAGCCTTGGAATGGGTTCATGGCCTTGCTTGCCCTTGCACTTTGTTGCGCCGCTTGCCGGTGGCGCCGCTACCGGCGCGGCGCAGTGTCGGTTCCGGCAGGGCCGGATGGCAGGCCGGCGACGCTGGTTGCAAGCCCCGTCACCTCGATGTCCGTGCGGCGGTTCTGCTCGCGCCCGGCCGGCGTGTCGTTGGGGGCAATCGGCTGCGTGTCGGCCCGCCCCGCCGTCTCGATCCGGTCGCGCGGGACCTGGGCGCCCATGATGTCGGCCACCGACTTGGCCCGTGCCTCCGACAGGCCCTGGTTCGATTTGTAGCGGGGGTCGCGGTAGGGCACGTTGTCGGTGTTGCCGACGACCAGCAGGCGGCCGCCAATCCCCTTCAGGGTGCCGGCGATGTGCTCCACCATCGGGCGGGACGCGCGGGTCACGTCGGCGCTGCCGGAGGCGAACATGCCGGCGTTGTTGATCCGCACGATCAGCATGGTGTCCTTCTGCAGCACCTCGACCCGGCCCTTGGCGATCTCGTCGGCAAGGCCCTGGCGCACGGTGTCCAGGGTGGCGGCAGCGACGACCGGGGTGGGCGCCTGGCGGCGGACCTCGATGGCGATGCCGCCGTTGGGCGGGGCGGCGGCGATCTGCGCCAGCGTCGCGTCGGACTGCTGGGCCAGGCTGGCGTTCAGCCCGAAGTAGCCGAGCGCCAGCGACGCCGCCACCAGCGACGCCGCCAGCCACAGCGCGGCGGAGGTGCGCAGCGGGCGGTGACGCGCGTCCTCCCCGCGCCAATGCGGCGACAGCTCCCGCTCGAAGCCGCCATAGACCTGGCGGAGGGTGCTGTACAGGCTCTCGCGGATGCGGCTGAGTTCCAATGCGCCTTGCGGGACCACCCGGAACCGGCCCTCCAATCCGACGGACAGGCAAAGATACATCAGCGCCAGCACGTCGCGGTTGGTGCCGGGGTCCTTGTGCATGAAAGTCAGCAGGTCGAAGAAGCGCTCGCCGCCGGTGACATCCACATGGAAGGTGCTCACCAGCCCCTGCCGCGACCAGGAGCTGTAGGCGCCCCAGGGCGTGTTCAGCGCGAGGTCGTCGAGCGTCGCGCACAGCGCGTAGTGGGCGGCGCGCGCCTGGTCGGGCGGGGTGCCGGCGGCCAGGATGTCGCGCTCGAACCGCCTGAGCTCGTCTATCACGCGGCGGCGCAGCGCCTCCACGTCGCCCTGGGCGGCGCTGCCGCGAAGCTGGCGGCCCAGATTGAGCAGCGGGGTGGCCGCGGCGCACACCGGGTTCAGGCCCAGCTGCAGCGGTGGCGCGCCGCCCCATTCGGGCGGCGGCGCACCCATGGACAGGCCAGGCATCGGCCCGCCCGGCGGCGCGGACGTCAGCCCCGGCGGCAGCGATCCGGTGGGCAGCGGCCCGGTTGGCATGGACCCGGTCGGCATGGACCCGCCCGGCATGGACCCGGTCGGCGGCGGCCCGGGAGGCGGCTGCTGCGGTGCCGCCGCCGGGCGGCGCCCGCCCGGAGTGGGCTTGATGATCGTCGGTTCGGCATCGCGGTCGGTGGGGTCCAGGGCCATCGCGCGGTCATCCCTTCGGCAAGGCGGGCACAGTGGCAGGGCAGAGGCGGGTGCGCTTCACGGCGGCTAGTCCTTGATCGCCCACAGCTCGATCTCAAGCTGGGGAAATTCGCCGGCCAGGTGCAGCGCGATCGCGCCCGAGGTCTCCAGTTGCTTCCAGAACGGCCCCACCCGGTCCAACTCGAAGTAGGCCGATCCCGCCCGGTAGGGAAGCTGGCGCGGGGCCACCGGCATGGGCCGCACGGGGATGCCCGGCAGGGACACGTTCACAAGCTGCGCGATCTGCTCGACCGGACCGATCTTGACCTGGTTCGGGAACACCCGCCGCAACTGCTCCGCCGGCATGTCCGCACGGACCGCCAGCACGAAGCTGCTGGCCACCAGCAGGCTGCGGTCGTTGATGGTGCCGACGCGCACCCCGTGCCGCCGCTCCTGCAAGGGGATCGGCACCGCCGTCTGCTCCAGCACCGTGCTGAGCGAGGCGCGGAGGTCGGCGATGACCGGGGCGAAAGTTGCCTGCAGGTCGTCGTGCCGGTAGGCCGGGAACACGGAGGCGCGCTTGCTGGGCGCCGTGAAGGTCGAAAGCTCGCCGGCCAGACCGATGCAGGCGGCATACATCCGCTCGGGATGCAAGGTTCCGGCGCCGCCGACCAGGTGCCGCAGCAGCGGCTCGGTCTTGTTCAGCGCTTGCAGCAGCAGGAAGTCGGCGATCTCCGCCGTGCCGCGTATGCTGGGGTCGGCGATGCGGGACGCGATGGCCTCGGCGCGGTGGGTGATCAGCCCCTGCAGCTCCGTCAGGAAGCCCAGCAGCGGCGGCTGGCAGGCGACGTTGAGGCAGGGGGCGATGAACTTGTCGTCCAGGCTGACGGACAGGTCGGCCCGCACCTCGGTGATGCGCGCCAGCGGCAGCAGCACGTAGCCGGAGGTCGGGCCGGTGGCCAGGCCGTAGCCCAGCCGCAGCCGCGCGATCTCGACCGGGGCATTGGCGAAGCTGCCGCTGTTGGCGTCCGCGGCCTCGTAGGTTGTGCGGCGGTAGCGGGCCTGCAGGTCGTCGCGGTGGTCGGCGCCGATTTCCGGCGCGCCCTGCTGGCGGATCGGCAGGGTCAGATAGACGACGGTGCCATGCACGTCGCCCGTCAGCTCCAGCGGCGGCGGGTGGTCGGCGTCGCCGGGGATGCGGAACGGGGTGCCGTCCGGCAGGGTGCCGCGGCAGGACGCCACGGCGAACTTGCCGATGTGCAGCAGATCCTGCTCCAGCTCCATCTCGGCCACGCCCCAGCCGTGGACGGCCAGGTCGCGCACGCTGGCCTCCACCAGGCGCTCCATCCAGCGGTCGCATTGCTGGAACTGCTGCACCCGAAGGAACATGCCCTCGGACCAGACCACGCGGTTGGCGGCTTGCATCGTCCTACTCCGCCGGGGGGAACTTGTCGGGCAACGCCACGATGCGCGGCCCGAGCTGCACGGGGACCCGCCCGTTGCCCGGCAGCTTGCGTACCGCCATCCATACGGAGCGGTCGAGGTCGCGGAAGCTGACGACGACCCCGATGTAGGCGGCGCCGCTGGGCACGTCGAACTCCGCCGTCTCGGTGCCGCCGGGGCGCGCCACCATCTCGCGCCGCAGCACCAGATCGCCATCCAGCACCTCGCGCTCGCGGTCGGTCAGCGCGAAGTAGTCGGAGCCGGACAGCCGCGTGGCGGAGGACAGCAGATACAGGCGGAGCGCCGCGGGCTGCGGGCGTCCGGCCGGGTCGGGATTCAGCCCGGGTTCGGCGCGCACCTCGATCTTGACCTGGGAGGGCGGGCTGTTGCCGCTGCACGCGGCCAGCAGCAGAGCGGCCGCCAGGACAGGGCTGCGCAGGCGCGTCATGCCCCGCCCCCGGACGTGCGCTGCACCTGCTCGGCATAGGCTTGGGCGAAGTGGCGCAGCAGCGGCGCCTGGCCCGGCTCCGGGTCGGCGCCGCGCAGGGCGGCGAACACCCGCTCGTATTCGTCCCACCAGCCGGCCTTGCGGGACGAGGGCAGCATGCCGCCCTCGCCGGCCTTGGCGCGTATGACGGCGGGGTCGAGCTGCCCGGCAATCTCGTTCAGAATCAGGCTGATGGTCGTCACCATCGCCAGCTCGTGCGCCTTGATGTCCTGGAACCCCTGCTCGACCGCCTCTGCGCCGGGCAGGAAGCCGGGCGGGGCCTGGCCGACCATCGCCGCCAGCGCCCGGTCGGTGTCGGGCGAGAACTTGAGCGCGCTGTTGCCCGCGGCCTTCACCATCGTGGCGTCTATGCGGAACTCGGCCTTGGCCATCTTGCGGGCGCCCAGCAGGTCGCGCAGCCCGGCGACGGTGGCGCGCACCATGCGGCCCAGCTCGCGGAACGACGCCTGCGGGTCCGTGCCGGCCAGCGCGTCGGCGTGCAGGCCGGCGCCCTCCAGGAAGGCGGCCACAACCTCGATGTGCAGCGACGCCGGGTTGACCGGCGCTGCCGGACGAGTGGCGGGGCCAAGGGGGTTCCCGAGGGGGTTGCCAAGCAGGTTGCTCAAGGTCCCGCCGCTTGCAGGGCCGAGGGGGCTGGCCAGAGGGTCGCCAGCGTCCGGGTCGTCCCAATCGGCAGGCAGGACGGGCTGGGCCGCCGGCATTCGCATCATCGTGGAGGTGGCCGGGGCGCGCTCGGCCTGCTGCACCAGGCTGGACACGGGCTGCAGGGGATCGTCCGGGAACAGGCCGTGGGGCGCCATCCCCGTGGCCGACAGCGCCAGCGGGTCGGGCGGCGCGTCCCATCCCGGGCGGGATGCCATCATGCCGTGGCCGAACCCGGCGCTGGGCAGGTTGGCCATCGAAGTCTCGGCAAGGGGCTGCAGGAGCGCGGGCGCTGCCATCGCAGGGCCGGGCGAGGCCCCTTGCTCGATGGCGATGCGGATGCGGTAGGGACCGAGCAGCAGCAGGTCGCCGTCCGACAAGGGGCGGGACTGGCCGCGGCCCAGCGGGCGCCGCTGGCCGTCAATGAATACGCCGTTGGTGCTGGTGTCGGTCAGCACGTAGCCGTCGCTGGTGCGGTCTATGCGGCAATGCACCTTGGACAGCGCGCGGTCGGGATCGTTCAGCACCCAGCCGCATGCGCCTGACCGCCCGATGGTCAGCGACCCCTCCGCGAGCGCGCAGGCGGGATCGCTGCCGAACACGTTGGATCCCTCGATGCGGCCGATCAGCTTCATGCGGCCCTACTACGCTGGGGCATCGCGCAAGTTTGTGCCTGGATGCGCATGGGCGCACAAACCTCCGGCGCAGCCGGCATGGCAGCCATGAGCAGGTGCAGGGCGCCGGCGGCGCTCATAGGCCGAGCTGATCGGGGTCGAGCACGACGTCCTCGGCGTCGTGGCGCGCCGGAAGGTGCTGCGCCCAGGAGTTCCAGCCCAGGCGCGGCGCGGCGCCGTCCGGGGCCATCTGCAGCTGCGGCACGTCCTGCTTGCGGAGGACAACCTGCACGTCGAAGGCCAGGGCCGGGTCGGCATACAGGCGCACCAGGTCCACCAGCCGGCGCAGCAGCGCTCCCTCGGGCATCAGGCTGCGGAACTGCGCGTAGCCGACGGGACCTATGCGTATGCGGAAGGACCCTTGCGCGTCCCGCACCCGGGCGCCGGCGAAGCTGTCCACGCCCAGCCGGTTGAACTGCGCGGGCTGGCCGGGGCCGCTCAGCCCCGTCTGCTCGGACGGAGGGACCGGCACCCAGCGCTCCTGAAATTGGATGACCGCGACCGGGCAACCCAGGTCGTCCTCCAGCATGGCGGCTAGCCCGGCCGCGGAGCGGTTGCGGGCCGCCAGCAGCCCGGCGAAGTACAGCAGCGCCGCGTCCGGCGCCGAGGTGCGCCCCCGAAGGTGCGGCGTGCCGAAGCCCGCCAGCGCCAGCATGGCGGCCGAGACGGGGTCCCTGCCCCGGCTCCGGTCGGCTTGCACCAGGACGGGATGCCGGTACTTGCCCGACGCCCGCAGGAACAGGCTGGCCAGGCGGTGGACAAAGATGTCGTGGAAGGCGCTGACCGACCGGTTCCGCATCCGGTCGGCGCGGATCACCAGCTCCGAGAACACCTGCGGCAGCACCCCCAGCGGCCCGGTCAGGCCGAGGAACGCCTGGCGCATGACCATGCGGCCGTCCGCATCAGCGATGCCGGCGACGGGGGCAGGCGCGAAGGCCAGGGTCTGTGCGGTCTGGAACCGGACGGGTTCGTCCCCCGGCAAGGCGCCGCCCCCGACGGACGAGCGGCCCTGCTCCGCCAGGCGGGCGGCCTGGAAAGGGTCGAAGCGGTGCGGCGCGGCGCGCAGCCGCTCCCCTGCCGTCCGTCCAAGCGGCGCTGGCGGGTGGCGGGTGGCGGCAGGTGCAGCTGCGGGCGTGTCCACGACAACGCCGGCCGCCGGGCTTGCTGCCGACGGCTGGGTCCGTTCACCTGTCATCGCGAGGCGCCCTTGTGCCACGCGTCTTGCGGCGACGTGCCATGGGCAACACCGGTCGGCAAACTCGACCGTTGGCCTGACGTGCCGGTGCCGGGGGCGGCAGCGCCGCTCACAGCAGCGGCCGACCGCCGGCGCGGGCGGGCCAGCGGTGGTTCAGCTCGCCCCGGCCGTGCAGCCGCACGCCCAGCCGCGTGAACGCGTTGATGGAGGCATACAGGCCCAGAAACTGCTCGATCACCGACGCGAACAGGTAGGCCGTGCCAGAGTCGATGACCCGTCCGTCCAACTCCAGCTCTACATCCAGGCCGCGGCACATCGTCCCGCTCTCCGCCAGCCGCGCGGTGGCCCGGCGGGAGGACACGGCGCGCACCGCCTCCAGCGCCGCACGCGTCTCAGGCACGCCGCGCACGTCGTGCAGCGCCAGTATCTCCCGCAGCGCATCGGCCCCCTCCAGGCCCGACACGGACAGGTGGTTGAGCGACAGGTGGGAAACCAGGCGCCAGGCCTGCTGCTCCGCCGGCGGCGGGCGCAGGGTGGGGGTGGGCGGCAGCAGGCAGCGCACGGCGGACAGCTCGGCCGCGCCGTCCACCAGGGTCACGACGGGATGCTCGCCGCCATAGGGCAGCCGCGACGGCAGGTCACGGTTCATGCAGGTGGTCTCGATGCCCAGGACGCCATCGGCGCGGGAGGATTGGGACAGGTCGGTGTCCACCAGCGCGACGGCGACGTCGGTGCTGTCGTCGCGCTCCCCCAGGCGGCGGCGGGTGGTGGTGTAGAACAGGCGCTGCCGGGCGGGGTCGGGCGCGTGGTGGCTGGCCCAGAACGGCAGCGCCTCCACCGGCTCGGCCCCCGGAACCGCGAGCGTCACGCGGTCCACCGAATGCACCTCCCGCGTCGCATGGCGGCGCGCGTCGGGCAGCACGAGGTATTCGGGCGCGGCGTGGGTCAGCATCAGCGGCTCGGCGCGCTGGCTGAACAGGTTCACGGCGGGCGCGCAGCCCAGGGCGAAGCTGTCCGCGCCCACCTGGCGCTCCAGCCCCGGCGGCATCCGGTCGAGGTAGAAGAACAGCTCCAGCCGGCTGCCCGCCCTTTGCAGCGTCTTGGCGCTGAGGCCCGACACGTCCAGGAACAGGAACTTGGCGGGGAAGGCGAAGTACTCCGTCAGCAGGCGGTAGCCCGGCAGGGTGCGGGAGTGCTGGGGCAGCAGCGCCTCGTCAGGGCCGAAGCCCACGGCGCCCACGGCCCCGGTCGGCAGGACCAACGCCCGCCCGTCATCGGGATGGTCGGCGGCGGCGGCGCCCAGCAGGCTGCAGCTCAGCGCTTGCAGCAGCGCCGCGCCTTGCGGGGCGGGGCCGCGCAGATACAGGCGCAGCCGGTCCAGGCCCAAGGCCGTGAAGCCACCGGGCGCCCCGGTCTCCAGCGTAATGCGCAAGCTGGCCGCCGCGTTCTCGAACGGGCGGAGCGGCGGGGCGCGCAGCGGGCGCCCGGACAGCTCGGCGGCGGCGATGCGGATGGGCCACAGCTCCACGGCCTGGGTGGTGCGGTACTGGCAGGCCTCGCCGTCCACCGGCTCCATCTGCAAGCGGGTGCCGCGCGGCAGGCGGAACACGTCGTCCATGCCCGCCGGCGGCTCGAACTGCACGATGGTGCAGGACGGAAAGGGGGCGAGCAGGTGGGGATACAGGCCGCCGAGCAGGGCGTTGGTGACTTCAGGGAACTCGTCGTCCAGCTTCTGGCGCAGGCGCGCAGCGACGAAGGCGAAGCCCTCCATCAGCCGGGCCACGTGCGGGTCGTCCATGGCGTCGGCGCTCAGCCGCAGGCGGCCGGCGATCTTGGGATGCGCGTCGGCGAACTCGGCCGCCATGCGCCGGAGGTGGCCCAGTTCCTCGTCGTACAGGGGCAGCAGCCGGCCGCCAGGCGCCTCCGCCCTCATGGCGAGGAGGACCACCCGCCGCCGGGTTCGCCGGATATGCGGAAAAGCAGGGTCGTGGGGTCCATGGCGGAGGCGAAAGCCACGCTGGCCGTGTCCTCGTGCAGGACGGCGGTGGCGGTGATGCGCAGGCGCAGCATGCGCTCGGTGGAGTTGCGGGAGTCCAGCACGGTCACGGCGACATCGCGCAGCCGTGGCTCGAAGGTGCGTATGGTCGTCTCCAGCTTGCGCGCGAAGGCTTGGCGCTGGTCGTGGCTGACCATCGTGACGCCGATGAAGTCCGGCGTGCCGTAAGCCAGCAGGGAGGTGCGCAGCTCCTTCAGCGCCGCGGGCGGCGTCGTGGGCGCGCAACGGGTGTTCAGCAGCGCCTCCAGGTCGCGGCCGAGGGCGGCGCGTATGTCGCGCAACTGCTGCTGCCGGGTGCGGGGGACGTCGGTGGACATGCCTGGCGCGTCGTCCAGCAGCCGATCCAGCAGAGACGGCGCCTGCAGGGTGCGGACGATGCTCATGCGGCGCTCATGGACCGGCGCTCATGCAGCCGGCCCGTCGAAGTGCAGCTCGGTCATGGACAGGATGCCGCGGTCGTCGTCGCCGGCCAGGAAGCTGCGCTGCCCGGCACCGCGCACCAGCCCGCCCTCGTCCCGCCACTCCGTGCTGCGGCCCATCCGCTGGGCGGCGGTGCTGGCGGGCGCGACGTATATGGCGGGCACCACGACGTCCGCGGCCCGGCCGTCGCGCAGCACCAGGCGCGCCTCCCGCCACAGCAGGTCCAGCGGGCGGGCGGGCGGCACGAAGCGCAGGCCGGACACCGCGTGCCAGTCCACCCACAGGTAGCCGCCATCGGCAGTCAGCACCTCCAGGTAGTTGGCGCAGAGGTCGTCCAAGTCGCGGAAGTCGTCGAACGCCGTCCCGTCCAGGCGTCCGAGCAGCGGCACGCGCGCGTCCTCCGCGGCGGCGGCCAGGGCGCCTGCGGTGCCGTCCCCGGCGCGCAGCGCGACCATGATCGCCAGGGCCGCCTGCTGCGCCGGCGCGGGGGCGGCGACCAGGCTGGGCGCGGCGCCGTCGGCATACCAGGCGTGCCGAGCCGCCTCCGCCCGCAGCAGGTGGCGCAGGCGGGCGATGCGCACGGGCGCGGTGGTATCCAGCTTGGACAAGGTCAGCAACTGGCCTTCCGCCCGGTCGAAGGCGCCGGCCAGGATCAACGCCTCCGCCAGCGCCAGCCGGGCCGGCAGGTCGGACGGGGCGGCGCGGACGCGGGCGGCCAGGCGCTCGGCCTCCGCCGCTGGGTCGTCGACGGAGGGGATGTCCAGGGCGTCCGTCATCGAGGGGAGGCTGCCTTCGGGAGGGAAGATGGGCCGGGCGTGCGGGTCATGCCGCGTCCTTCACCTGCGTCACCAGCCGGAACGTGGTGGCGACGTTGTCGAGCTGGAAATGCGGCTGCAGGCGCATGGTGCAGCCGAGCACGCCGGGGCGGCCCGGCATCTCCCGCACTTCCACGCCGCCAGCGCGCAAGGGGTAGTGCGCCTTGGTCGCCGCGGGCGCGTCGTCGTTGCCCAGGCAGTATTGCATGATCCAGGCGTTCAGCATCGTCTCCACCTGCACGGCGTCGGCATAGCCGCCCACGCGGTCGCGCATCAGGACCAGCAGCACATGGGCGAAGCGCGCGGCGCACAGCACGTACTGCAGCATGGAGGAGATGCGGGCGTTCAGCGTCGCCTCCTGCCGGTCGTAGCGGGCGGGGACGTGCAGGGAGCCGTTGCTGTTGAACAGCACGGCAGGGGCGTAGGGCACGGCAGAGAGCGGGATCAGCCCGGCCTCGCTCAGCGATTGCTCCTGCTGGGCGGTCAGCCGCACCTCGACCGGCGGCTGCGTGGCAATGCCGTGCGCATCGGTGCCGAACGCGAAGCGCGGCAACCCCTCCACCAGGCCGCCGCCCGGCTGGTCCTGCAGCACGCCGCGCAGGTCGGAGAACCAGCCGGTTGCCGCGAACTGGCGCACGACGACGGTCGCAAACGCGAAGGCGGCGTTGCCCCACAACAGCCCTGACCCATCCACGCCGGGGTCCTCCTCATACGGGAAGCCGTCGCAGCGGGCGCGGCTGCCGCGGTAGGGCAGGCGCAGCAGCATGCGCGGTGCGGTCAGGCCGACGAAGCGCATGTCCTCCATCGCGCGCAGCCGCTGCCAGCGCGCGTGCTCAATGCCGTCGAACACTGCTGCCGGATCAATGCCGGTGCCGAGGTCGGCGAAGGTGTCCAGGCCGAACAGCGACGGCTCCGTCCCCATCACGAACGGGCAGAAGGCAGCGGCGGCGATGGCGCCCATGGACTGCAGGGCGGCGATGTCGTCCGTGGGGTGCGTGGAGCCGATCCGGTGGGTGACGGCATAGTCGCAGACCATCAGCCCGAACGGCAGGCCGCCGGCGGTGCCGAACTCCTCGCTGTAAACCATGCGGAACAGGTGGCTCTGGTCGAACTCCGCCGCGCGCTCCAGGTCGCGGCACAGGTCGCGCCAGCTGACGGACAGCATGCGCACCGTGACGTCCGCATGGCCCTGGCAGGCGTCCACCAGGAAGCGCAGGCTGCGCCACCCCGCCTCCAGCCGCTGGAAGGCGGGGTGGTGCAGGATGGCGTCCACCTGCCGGCCCACCGCATCGTCCAAGGCGGCGATGAGCGCCTCCGCCTGCCAGGCCGCGCGATGCCCGGCAAGGCCGGCTGCGGCCGTCGCCGCCTCGGCTTCCATGGCCTCGGCTGCCACGGATCAGGCCACCACTGCTTGGGCCGTCACTGCTTGGCTCCTCACTGCTTGGTTCGTCACTGCTTCTGGGGAATGCGCGCCACCATGCGGAGCGAGGTCGTCAGCTCCTCCAACTGCAGCCACGGGCGCATCCAGGCGATGGCGTTGTAGGAGCCGGGGCGGCCCGGGATCTCCTGCACCGTCACTTTGGCCTCGCGCAGCGGATATTGCGCCTTCACCTCGGCACCGGCGTTGTCGTTGGAGTTGACGTAGTTGAGTATCCAGCGGTTGAGCCAGATCTCGGCGTCCCCGGCCTCCATGAACGAGCCGACCTTGTCGCGCCCGAGCACCTTCAGGTAGTGCGCGAAGCGGGAGGTGGCCATCATGTAGGGCAGGCGCGCGGAGATGGCG
This sequence comes from uncultured Acetobacteraceae bacterium, assembly GCA_964250755.1. Taxonomy (GTDB): domain Bacteria; phylum Pseudomonadota; class Alphaproteobacteria; order Acetobacterales; family Acetobacteraceae; genus DASWOJ01. The sequence continues at coordinate 34,202 of CAXUHB010000022.1, forward strand.
GCGTTGGCCGTCGCCTCGGGCCGGTCATACTTCTTGGCCTTGTGCGTGGTCTGCGCGCCGAAGAACACGGCGTAGTCGGTGTTCTTGTAATGGCAGAGCGGCAGGAAGCCGAGCTTGCCCAGCTCGTTGTCGCGCCGGTCGGTGATGCCGATCTCGGTCGGGCACTTGAGGTCGGAGTCGCCGTCGTCGCTGCTGAAGACGTGCAGCGGCAGCGCCTCCACCTTGCCGCCGTTCTCGGCGCCACGGATGGCCGTGCACCAGCCCGACAGCGCGAAGCTGTTGGTCAGCCGCGTGCCCAGCACGTAGGCCGCGTTCATCCAGCAGTATTCCTCGTTCCGCAGGGAGCTGACGGCGCCGTTGGCGCCGAGCGGGCCTTCCTCGTAGCGGAACTCCTCGATCGGCTTGGTCGCGGTGCCGTAGGGCAGCCGGGCGAGCACTCGGGGCATCGTCAGGGTGACGAAGCGCGAGTCGTCGCTTTCCCGGAAGCTGCGCCAGGCGGCGTATTCGACGGTGTCGAAAATCTTCTCCAAGTCCCGCGGGCGCGACAGCTCGCTGTAATCGTCGAAGCCGAACATCTTCGGGCTGGCAGCCGAGATGAAAGGACAAAACCCGGCAGCCGCGACGCCGGACACGCCGCGCAGCAGCGCCACATCCTCGGCGCTGCGGGAGAACTCGTAATCGCCGATCAGCGCGCCGTAGGGTTCGCCGCCGGGGGTGCCGAACTCGTTTTCGTAGATCGTCTTGAAAAGCTGGCTCTGGTCGAACTCGACCGCCTTGGACAGGTCGCGGGACAGGTCCTTCTTGCTGACGTTCAGGACCCGTATCTTCAGATTGGCGCTGGTTTCCGAATTCATGACCAGGTGCTGCAGGCCGCGCCACGTGCCTTCCAGCTTCAGGAACTCGGGGTTGTGCATGATTGCGGCGAGCTGCTGCGACATCTTCTGGTCGAGCGCGGCCATCGCGGCGTTCAGGGTGATGGTCAGGTTGCGGCTGTAGGTGATGGTGCCTGCCAGCGCCTCGTCGGTCAGGGTGCGGAGCAGGCTCTCCGCGCGGTCCGGCTCGGTCTGCTTGGTGGCGGCGACGGCCTGGTCCAGCAAGCTCGGCCCGGTGGACGATGCAGCTTGCGTGGCGGCTTCAGCCTTGGTGCTGGCGCTCATGCTACTCTCCTGCGGGCGGCGGGTTGCGGGTGGCAAGCTCCTGGGCGAGGGCCTTCACCTCGTCCTCGTTCTGCAGGATGCGCTCCAGCAGCAGCTCCAAGTCCTCCGAGCGGTCGGCCTTGCTCAGCAGGTCGCGCAACTGGTTGCGGGCCTCCAGCATGCGCTTCAGGGCGGGGACCTGCGCGACGATGGCGGCGGGTTCGAAGTCCTCCATCTTCGAGAACTTCAGGGCGACCGGCATCTCGCCGCCGTCGGCCCTCAAGGTGTTCTCGACGCGGAGCTGTAGGCCCGGGGTCATGCGGGCCAGGACCTCGTCGAAGTTGTCGCGGTCCACCTGAATGAACTTGCGGTCCTTCATGGGCTTCAGCGGCTCGGTCGGCTGTCCCGAGAAGTCGCCGAGCACGCCGACGACGAAGGGCAGCTCCTTCTCGACCATCGCGCCCTCAGTCTCGACCTCGTACTTGATGTGGACGCGCGGGCGGCGGACGCGCTCCAGCTTGTCGTGAACGCTTGCCATCTCGGTTCCCCTTGCCTGGTTGGGTTCAATGGGCCGCGGCGCGCCCCGGCGAGGGCGGTCCGGCGCGGTTCTGCAACGCTAGTCGGCGCCCGGCGGTTTGACGGGCCAGATGCCGGCGGTGGTCAGGAACAACTGCCGGGCAGTCTCGTCTGGGATCAGCTCGCGCACCAGGTCCGCAAGTGGCAGGCGGGCGCGGCGCACAAGGGTGTCCAGGGCGTACGCGGTGGGCGAGTTCGGTTCGGTCTCGCGGAAGAACTGGGCGATGCGGCCCAGCTCGCGCAGCGCGTCGTCGCGGGTGCGGAGCGCGCCCGGCTCCGGGGCGGGCTGGCCCGCAGCAGCGCCCGGGGCGGCCGCACCCGGGGCTGCGGGGGCCGGTGGCGCGGCAGCCGGGTCGGCCTGGGTCAGGCTTGAGCCGGCGACCTCCGTCAACACCTCCATCGCCGCCTCAAGCGTGGCGGAGATGTTTCCGGACGGCGGGCTGTCGTTCCCGCATACCGCGTCCAGCCGCGCCGTCATCGCGGCGAAGGCGGCGATGGCGCCGCGCAGGTCATGCGCGACGGCGGAGAATGTAGCGCTGTCGGTGGCGCGCAGGGCCTGGTCCACGATGCGCTGCGCCGCATCGCCGCCGGTGCCGCCGCGGCGGGCGGCCATGAAGTGCCACAGGCCCGCGCCGTCGCTGGGCACGGTCAGGGGCGTCATGCGTATGGGCTGGATCAGCGTGCCGTCCTGGCCGACGCCGTTCAGCCCGGCGAGCGGGGCGACCTTGTCCTCCACGGTTTCGCTGTCCACCGAGAACAGGCCGTCCCAGTGGCGCTCAACCAGGCCGTCAATCAGGGCGAAGCAGTCGTGCAGCCCGGCGAAGCCGTGCAGGCGCAGTGCGGCCTCGGTCAGCCAGGCGGCGATTTCCAGGTCCTTGGTGCGGGTGGTCAGGGCGTCTTGCGCGAGGTCTATCAGGACGCGCCACTCGGCAGGGCGGGATGCTTGGCCGGCCTCGGCGTCCGCCGCGCGCTCCGCGGCGCGCGCGGTGCTGCGGGCGTCCTTCATGCGGTAGTAGAGGTCGGTCGCGGGGTCGCTGCGCAGGTCGGCGCCGCACGGGGCATTGCCGGAGATCGGCTCCAGAAGTTGTGGAAGGTTCAAAATCATGGACGGCCTGCCGCATCGGCCGACCGCGGAGCGTTTGCAGGACGAGGCACGGCCCGTGCAACGGGAAGCACATCGGTGCGCCATGCTAGCCGCACCAGCGCCGAAACGTCCGTTAGGATCATATTAACTAAGTTCGCGTCCGGCGCATGGAATGTGCAGGGCTTCCTAGAAACATGGCGGGGCCGGACGGCTTGCAAGCGTGAACACCATGAATGAACCGCGATGCCTGGATGCTACTTGCGGCGGCAGACCATGCGAATAGCTGGTGCCCCGCATTGACAACACGAAAGCGTTACCTTGCCATGGCCGGCCAGCTTAGGAAACGTGTGAAACTTTTGCGGCATTTACTTGGCAACGCCTAGCTTGCACGGTTTCGTTATTTCGGGCGGTCTGGTCCATCCCACGGGTTCGCGTAAGATGACGGTAGCGCAATCAAAGGTCCCCATGTCTATTGACCTCCGCCGCTTGATCGACGCCCTTGACCCGGCCTGCCGCGCGACCCTGGAAGGGGCGGCAGGCCTGGCGATGTCGAACACCCATGCGACGGTCGAGGTGGTGCATTGGCTGATCCGCCTGACCGAGCGGGACGGCCCGGCAGCGGACGCCGTTGCGGGACTGGCGGACGCCTCCCGCCTGAGCGCTGACCTCACCCGCGCGCTGGAGCGGCAGCGCCGCGGCGCCGGCGGGGCGCCGGCCTTGTCGCCGATGCTGGTCACTTGGATGCGGGAGGCGTGGCTGATGGCATCGCTGGGGTCGCAGCGGTCCGCGGCCGGGCCACTGGACATGCTGGCAGCGCTGGTGAGCGACCCGACCCTGGCCGCCGTGGCAAAGGACCTGTCGCCGCAGCTTGGCAGGGTGTCGGCGGAGGCGGTGCAGGCCATGGCGCGGGCGGCGCCGGACGCGGGCGGCGCGGCGCGGGCTGGCTCGGCTCCCGCAGCGCCGGCAGCGGGCGGGCCGCTCGACACGTATACCACCGACCTGATCGCGCAAGCGAAGGCCGGGCGGATTGATCCTATCGTCGGGCGCGAGGGGGAGATACGGCAGGTCGTGGACGTGCTGACCCGCCGCCGCCAGAACAACCCGATTCTGGTCGGCGAGGCCGGGGTGGGCAAGACCGCCATCATCGAGGGGCTGGCGCTGCGGATCGCGTCCGGCGACGTGCCGCCGCCGTTGCGCGGCGTGGGGCTGCGGACGCTGGACCTCGGCCTGCTGCAAGCCGGTGCCGGCGTGAAGGGCGAGTTCGAGAACCGGCTGAAGGGCGTGGTCCAGGCCGTCAAGTCGTCGCCGCACCCGATCATCCTGTTCATTGACGAGGCGCATACCCTGGTCGGCGCGGGCGGCCAGGGCGGAGGCGACGGCGCCAACCTGATAAAGCCCGAGCTGGCGCGGGGCGAGCTGCGGACCATCGCCGCGACCACCTGGGCCGAATACAAGAAGTATTTCGAGAAGGACGCCGCCCTGACCCGGCGCTTCCAGCCGGTCAAGGTGGACGAGCCTGACCAGCCCACCGCCACCGCCATGCTGCGCGCCCTGGTGCCGATGCTGGAGAAGCACCACGGCGTACGTATCCTGGACGAGGCGTTGCGGGAGGCAGTGCGGCTGTCCGCCCGCTACATCCCGGCCCGGCAGTTGCCGGACAAGTGCGTCAGCCTGATAGACACCGCCGCCGCTTCCGTCGCCATCGGACGCACCACCACGCCGCCTGCCATCGAGGACCTGGAGCGTGAGGTGGCGCGGCTGGATGCGGAGTCCGCTCTGCTGGAGCGCGATGGCGCATCCGCCGGCCTGCCCGCCATTGCCGCCCGCCGGGCCGTGGCGGAGGCGGAACGGGAGGCGCTGGTGGCGCGCTGGACCGCCGAGCGCGACTTGGTGGCCGAGATTGATGCGGCCACGGACCCCGCCGTCCAGCAAGCTGGACAGGCCAGGCTGGCCGCCATGCAGGGTGAGGCGCCGCTGGTCCGCCTGCAGGTGGATGGCGGCGCGGTGGCCGGGATCGTCACGCGGTGGACCGGCATTCCCGTGGGCCGGATGCAGCGCGGCGATGTCGAGAGCGTGCTGACGCTGGATGCGGCGCTGCGCCGCCGGGTGCTGGGGCAGGACCACTCCATCGCTACCATCACCGCGGCGATGGAGGTGTCCAGCGCCAAGCTGTCCGACCCGCGCAAGCCCGTTGCGGTGTTCCTGCTGGTGGGGCCGAGCGGCGTTGGCAAGACCGAGACGGCGCTGGCCCTGGCTGACCAGTTGTATGGCGGGCCGCAGGCGCTGACGGTCATCAACCTGTCGGAGTTCAAGGAGGAGCATAAGGTCAGCATGCTCGTGGGATCGCCGCCGGGCTATGTCGGCTATGGCGAGGGTGGGGTGCTGACGGAGGCGGTGCGGCGGCGCCCGCACGGCGTGCTGCTGCTGGACGAGGTGGAGAAGGCGCACCCCGGCGTGCAGGACGTGTTCTACCAGGTGTTCGACAAGGGCAGCCTGCGGGATGGCGAGGGGCGGGACATAGACTTCCGCCAGACGACGATCCTGCTGACGTCCAACGTCGGGTCCGACCTGCTGTCCGCGCTGGCCGCCGACCCCGACACCCTGCCCGCCCCGGCAGCCATCGAGGAGTTGCTGCGTCCGGAGCTGCTGAAGGTGTTCAAGCCGGCCTTCCTGGGGCGGGTGGTTGTGATCCCCTACCTGCCGCTGTCGGACGATGTGCTCCTGGGCGTGGTGCGGCTGCAGCTGGGCCGGCTGGCGCAGCAGGTGCGGGACATGCACGGCGCCGCGCTGCACGTGGCCGATGGCGTGGAGGCGACGGTGGTCGGCCGCGCCCGCAACGCCGCCATCGGTGCCCGCGCCGTCGAGCAGACGATCCTCCGCGAAATCTTGCCGAGCCTGTCCCGCCTGTTCCTGCGCGGACTGGCCGATGGGGTGGGCGTGATGGACGCGGTGATCGAGGCGGCCCCAGACGGGTCGCTTCATGCAAAGGCCGGCGCGCCGCAACCTGCGGCCCTGGCCGCCGCGGCCGCAGACTGACCCGGGATCACGAACCAGCGGCCCCGATCCCGCGTTGCCTAACCGGGCCATCCAAGGAGAGAAACATGCCAATCTACCTCAAGATGAACGACGAACTGTGGGGCGACGCCACGCAGCAGGACCACAAGAACTGGATGGACATCCAGTCCATGCACTGGAACGTCAGCCGGAACATGAACACCCAGGCAGGGTCCGCCGGCAACCGCGAGGCGTCGGAGCCTTCGGTGAGCGAGGTCACGCTGACGAAGGTGAGCGACAAGTCCTCCACCCGGCTGTTCCAGGAGGGCTGCACGGGCAACAAGGGCATGACCGCGATCATCCACCTGGTCAGCACGGGCAGCCCCGGGCAGACCTACCTGGAATACAAGCTGTACAATACGCTGGTGGCCGGCTACCAGGTCGGGTCCGGCGGCGACCGTCCGTCGGAGACGCTGACGCTGAACTTTACGAAGATGGATGTGAAGTACATCCCGTACGACGACAAGAACACGGCGGGGTCCCCGTCCATCGCCAGCTACGACCTCAGCACGACCAAGTCCACCTGACCTTGGCTGCGGACGCCCCGCGCCGGGCGTCCGCTTCCTTGGCGCAACCTCCAATGGGACTCGGGCTGCGAGGTGCGGCGCTGCAAAGACTTGGCCCTCAGCCGGATCGGCCAGGGCACGGTAGTGCATATCCGCCTATCTGGCCGCCTCCGTGCGCGTTGTCGGCACAGGACCGCCGGTCTATGTTTCCGCCCCGCCAGACCGAGCATCCCTGATGTCCGACGCTCCTCAATACACCCAAGCCGGACGCCTGCTGCGGATAGACACGCCGCTGGGTGAGGACGTGCTGTTGCTGGAATCGTTCGACGGACACGAGGAGATCAGCGAACTTTTTGCCTTCACGGCCGTCGTGCGCAGCAAGCGTGATGATTTGAAGCCGTTTGACCTTGTGGGCAAGCTGATTGACGTGTCGCTGAACCTGCGTCATGGCGAAGCCGATGCGGGCGAGAACCAGGCGATGCGGACCTGGAACTTGCTGTGCGTGGCGCTGCACGAGGGCGAGATGGTGGCGCGCGGGATGCGCCACTACACGCTGACGCTCCGCCCTCAGCTATGGCTGCTGACCCGGCGTTCGGACTGCCGCATCTGGCTCGACCGGACCAGCACGGAAGTGTGCCAGACACTCCTATCCGAACACGGTCTGCCCGCGCCGGACACGTCGGGGCTTGTGGGACCGGTGCCGCCGCCCAGACGGGACTACAGCGTGCAATGGAACGAGACCGACCTGGCGTTCCTGGACCGGCGGCTGGAGCAGGACGGAGTGTTCTACTGGTGGGAGCACGCACGGGGCCGGCACGTGATGCACCTGGCTAACCACCAGGCGGCCTACCAGGACCTGCAGCCCGAGGCGGCCTTGCGCATGGCGCGTGGCAGCACCGACCGTAACCACATCCACGCGTTCGATCGCACCTACCACTTCATCCCGAGCGCGCGCGCAGGCCGCGACTGGAACTTCGAAACGCCCGCCCGCCCGCCCGAGGGCCAGGGCAGCAGCGCCGTGCGCGGCCTGGCAGCAGGCGGGGCGGGCGGGGCCAAGTACGAGCTGTACGAGTATCCCGGTCGGTTCATGGACGCGGGCGCCGGCGACGGCGCCTTGCGTCAGCGCATGCAGGCGTCCGAGGCCGGGCACGACCAGGTGGTGGGCGCCACGCGCGTGCGCACGCTCATGCCGGCCCGGCGGTTCACCCCGCACGAGGTGCCGCACCCCGACCGGACCTACGAGGCGCATGTGCCGACCAAGGTCAGCCACCACGCGAGCGACCCCACCTACGACGCCGGCAGCGCACGCCAGGGCGGGGGTGCGGGCGGCGCGGGCGGCGGCGCATCCGGTGGCAAGGAGGCCCCGTCCAGCCCGTCCTACGTGAACAGCTTCGAGGCGACGCCAGCGTCCGTTCCGGCCACCCCGCACCGGGACACGCCGCAGCCGCGCATAGACGGGGCGCAGGTGGCCCTCGTCGCGGGTCCGGCGGGCGAGGAGATACACACCGACAAGTACGGCCGGGTGAAGCTGCGCTTCCCCTGGGACCGCCGCGCCAAGGGCGACGGCTCGGACACGGTGTGGGTGCGCGTGGGCCAGCCCTGGGCGGGGGGGACATGGGGCGCGCAGGTGATCCCGCGCGTGGGCATGGAGGTGCTGGTCACCTACCAGGACGGCGACCCCGACCGGCCGCTGGTGGTGGGCGCCGTGCCCAACCCAGCCAATCCCGTGCCGTATGGGCTGCCGGACAACAAGACGCGGATGGTGTTCAGGAGCCAGACGTACAAGGGCGCGGGCTTCAACGAGTTGGCCATGGAGGACCAGCCCGGGGCGGAGCGGCTGCACGTGCATGCCCAGCACGACCACACGACCAAGGTGGGCAACAACCAGACCGAGCGTGTGGACCAGCATCAGGTGCAGTCGGTGGGCGGCAGCCGCAGCGTGGAGGTGGCCGGGCACCAGAAGCACGAAATCGGCGGGTCCATGACGCTCACCGTGGGAGGCGTGGGCGCGATGGCCGCGGGCGTTGCGGCGCAGGCGGCGGCGCTGGCACCGGCGACGGCGGGGCTGCTGTCCGGGGCGGGCGGCGGCGGGTTTGCGGGCAGCCTGGCCAGCATGGCGCTGGGGTTCCTGTCCAGCGGCGGGCTGGGGGCGCGCGAGGGCGTGGTGTCCGGCCCCAGCCCGCGTGCAGACGCGGGTGAGGCGCTGGCCGGGTCGGGCGGTGGCGTGGGCGGTGCGGTGGCCGGGCTGTTCGGCATGTCAGGCGTCATGAACACGGTAGTGGGGGCGTTCCGGTCGGACACGGTGGGAGTGGCATCGGCCGAGCAGGTGGGCGTGGCCAAGGTGGTGCATGTCGGCGTGAGCTACACGACGCAGGTGGGGCAGACGCACCTGCTCAAGGTAGGCGGCACATCGCAGACAGAGGCCGGGCAGAACCTGACGATAGATGTCGGGCAGAAGATGGATATTCGGGTGGGGGAGAGCTTCTCCGTCACGGTGGGGCAGACCCGGCTTGAGATGGACAAGATGGGGACGGTGGCGATCGAAGGCGCGGTGGCGGTGCTGGTGAAGGGCGGGGGCGCTGCGCAGCTGACGGTGGGTCCGGGTCCGGTGCTGTATGCGCCGGCGCTGGTGCCAGGTGCGTCGCCCTTGCCGCCGGGCATGTGCCTGCAACGGATGGCGGCGGCGGGCGCTCCGTTCGTGCGGCAATGAGCAGGGCGGAGCCGTCCGAGGCTGGCGGCGCCGTTGCGCCGCCGCGCCGCGCCGCGTCGTCGCAAGGCGACCTGGCGCGGGTAGTGGGGCGGACGTCCGGCCCGGTGTTCGCGGTGGTGGACGGCGGGCACTTCGACGACCTGCCGGGCTTGCTGTCCGGGGCGGGACTTGCGGCGCGGTCCTTGTTCCTGGGCCATGGCGAGCGGGAGTCCGAGCGGTTCGGGCCGTGGTTCGTGCCGCTGGCGGGCGGGTCGGGCGGGCCTGGGGACGCGGCGGCGGACACGGTACGGGTGCTGGGGCTGGTGGGCGACGTGCCGGCGGTGGTGTTCTGGTCGTGCGCAGCGGGCGACGTGGCGCTGTATGGGCACCTGCGCCGGCTGAACATGGCGCGGCTGCCGGCGTGGGCGGCGGCGGGCAAGGACGGCCCGGAGCCGGGCGTGGAGGCGGACCTGGGCTGGGAAGCGGTCTTGTTTCGGCACTGGGACCCCGGCGTGCTGGGGGCGTTGCTGCCGGTGCTGGACGAGGGGCAGTTCGCGCGCGTGCTGGGGCCGGCGGAGGAGGTCGCGTTCCATGCTGCGGACTACGGCGGCGGCAAGCGCGTGGTGGCGGACCCTGACTGGCCGGTGCAGCCCGCAGGCATGCTCACCATCCGGCCCGACCAGGTGCAGGCCCTCGTGGAACGCAGGGTGGATGCGTCAGTGCGCCGCCAGGCGGATTATCTCCGGCGGGTCGCACCTGAACACGTGGCTCACCTTGAGGATGGGCAGCTCACGTCGCTGGCGCGGCAGCACCAACAGGAGGCGCTTGCATTCGGCATACGCGCGGACGCCGAGACGTTCATGTGGTCCTTCATGCGGGTGACGAGTGTAGGCAACCTTGCGCACGACGAGGGAATCGTCCGGTTGATGGCTGACACCAGGTTCGGAGTCGATTCAGAAGCTCGCCTCCGGCGACTGTTTGGTTTGCGGACCGACTATCTCCGGCACATGAGCTGAGTGGGATGCCCTTTCTTCTAGCAATTCCTGCTGGCGAGGCGGCCGTCTGGCTGGGTGGTGCTACCTTGGCTGCAATAGGCTGGTATATGCCCGGCGGCGGACGTGATTTGGCCGAAAAGGCGCTGACATCCGGGCCGTCGTCGCCCATCACAGCGATGACGCCTGCACAGCAGTCCACGAACGCACAAACGCAGGCGCAGGCGCAGGCTGGAACGACCGCCGCAACGGTGACGTGCGCCCGATGCTCGCAAAATCCCTGTGCCGCTCTGGCAGACGGAATACCTGGCAGCCCTTACAGGGGCGGTGCAGACGGTGGAATGACGCTTCCATCAGGTGATGGGAAGGATAGCCACCACACTCCAGCCAATGCAGCAACCACCTTGGCACGCCCGGTTGGCCCCGCGATTCAGATGGACCCTTCGGACCATTGGAGAACTGCGAGCAATGGCAGGGTGCCTGGCAGTGCTGCATACATCGCAGCACAGAGGTCGCTTGTGAGCAGCGGAAACTTCATGGGTGCCGTCGCAATGGACGTTGCGGACATCCACGGCAAGTTCGGCAGTAAGTATGACGGGGCTATCGCGCAGATGATGACTTACACGGATTGTCTGAAAAAAAACGGCATTGTGCAGTGACTTCGGACTTCAACATTTCAAACCAAAGGACACATGATGGTTGACCAGATACGTTGGACGATAAGGCCTTATGCCGGACTCGGGCCTCTTGCTTTCGGCATGACCCGCCAGCAGGTGGCCAGTCTATTGGACACGTCATATCCTGTCAGCGCGGTTGATACGGTGTTCGACGGCTCGGTCAACGAGTTCCGAACCATGAATTGTCCCGTGTGCAACTACATGGATGGGGCGCTGCACGCCATCGACACTCATTCCGGAGTGACGAGCGTGTTTCTAAATGATATAGACGTCTACGCGACAGACTCCAAAACGCTGCTGCAATCGTTTGAGCAGGCGGATGGTGGCGCAAAAACCGACTTGGGAATGGTGATCTTTGAGAGGCTTGGAGTGAACACGAGCGGTTTCTACCGACCAGAAGAGGGCAGCTTCGTCGACTCTGCCGATCCAGATTACCAACGTCGCGGCGTAGGCGTGTTCAGCCGCGGAGCGTTTGACACGCTCTTGCCAGACTTCAAGCCCATCAGTTTTTTCTGAACAACTCGCCTGCACCGTGGCAGATCGAGCTTTACTTGTCCAATGTCGGCAGCGCAACCTGTTGACGTCGGCGTTGGGCTTGATGGAAGAAGGCCGTCTGGCGCACTTCGGATGTTAAGGCTGCTATCATGACGCCTACACCCGCTGTTTCACACCGCGACAACCCGCGCTTGAGAGCGGAATTGGTGCAACGGTTGCAGCCAATGCTGACGATGCCGGAGAGCATGGCACCGCCGCGCTGGGTTGCAGCAGAGCTGCGCGAGGGTAGTGGCCGCCTAGCCGGCGGCGGCTTGGGCCTGACTACCGGTCTTTGGCTATCCATCGAACTGCTATGGGTGCATGAGGAAGGGCGGCGGCAGGGGCTGGGCAAAACTCTTGTCCAACTGATTGAAGTGGAAGCTATGGCCAGAGGATGTATAGGTTCATATGTCGAGACAAGCTCCAGGGTGGCACTCCTGTTTTACAGAGAGTCTGGCTACCGCACGAAGCTGGTCAGGGAGGAAGCGGAGCCGGGATTGGTGCGATACACGTTGCAAAAGCGTTTTCAGCCCGCAGCGTCTGCAGATCGGCCTGAGCGAAAGTGACTTGCGTGAGAATGGAGTGGCTATACGCCCAAGCCGGGCACACGACCAAGGTGGGGCAATAACCAGACCGAGCGTGTGGACCAGCACCAGGTGCAGTCGGTCAGCGGCAACCGCAGCGTCGAGGTCGCCGGCAACCAGAAGCACGAGGTCGGCGGGTCCATGATCCTCACCGTGGGTGGAACGGGGCTTTCGGCGCTGGCAGCGGCGCTGCCGGTGGCCGGCTTGGCCGGCCACACGGCGGGGCTGCTTGGGCAGGCGCACGCGCACGCGGGCACCGGGGACGGGACGGGGTGCCGATAACCATCGCCCCCTCGGCGCCGGGCTTCCTGTCCGGCGCCGAGCTTGGGGCGAGGCAGGGCGTTGTGGCCGGATCCAGCCCTCGGGCAGACGCGGGCGGGGCACTGACGGGCGCGGGCGGCGGCGTAGGCCAGGCAGTGGCCGGGCTGTTCGGCATGTCAGGAGGATGAACACTGTCGTGCGCGCGTTCCGCAACGACACCGCAAGCGTGGCCAGCACGGAACAGGTGGGAAGCTACAAAAAGGTCGGCGTGGGCGACCTGCTGGTGATTGAGGTCGGGGCGTCCAAGAGCGCCCAACGGAACCGTTCGATTTGGTTGAAGCAGACGAGGGCGCATCCGAGGAGGGTGAAGGCGAGGTGAAAGTCCTCCCGCTCCTCATAGCGCACGGCCAGGCGGCGGAAGCGGGCCATTCAGGCGTGGGTGCGCTCCACGGCCCGGCGGTGGCGGCCCACACGCCCGACTGCCGCCAGGCGTGCAGCCGACGCCAGCAGGTCATGCCGAATCCGCACCCCATTCTGGCAGGCAAGCACTCCCAGGGCAGGCCGGTCCTGACCACGAACAGGATGTCGGTCAGCGCCGCACGGTGCGGTGCCGGCAGGCGGCCCCCTTGGACTGGGGCGGCAAGGGCGGCAGCAGCGGCGCGACGTGGTCCCACAACTCGTCAGTCGGCAAAGGCTCGGCCACGCCACCCAGATGAGCACCAAGCTACTCAGGCCCTAGGTTGTACTAGGCGCTCTTAAGTGATCCCCGCAGTGGCCCCGGCCAGCCAGTCCACCACGGCGCTGAGACCCTCCCGCTCGCCCAGTCCCCGGCCGCGCGCCTCGGCTAGGATGGCATGTTGCCGGTCCGCGCCCGTGCCGTCCGCAACGATCCCGCGCACCGCGGCAACCTCGTCCGCGCAGCCCAGCGCGTCCGCGTCTTCCGCGACCAGGCCCAGCACCGCATCAAGGCAGGCAGCGAACGGCACCGCGCTGCCTGCCTCGGCGTCGATCAGCTCGGCACGCACCCCGTCGCGCTGCGCGCGCCACAGGTTCTCGGCGGCAATGGCGCGCGAGGCCCCGGTCAGCCGTCCGTTCCAATCCGGCCGGCGGTTCGCCAGGCGCACCAGGCAGCGGTAAAGCGCCGCGATCGCCAGCGTGTGCCCCAACAAGGGGCAACTATCGGCAATGCGCAGCTCCAGCGTCGGGTAGCGCACGGACGGACGAAGCGTCCACCACAGGAAGCTCGCGTCCGCTATCGCCCCGGCCCGGGTCATGACCTCTACAAAGCGGTCGTAGTCCCCTGGCCCGTCGAACAGGTCGGGCAGCCCTGTGCGCGGCATCTCGCCGAAGGCGGACAGGCGGTAGCCCGCCATCCCCGTCGCGCGCCCCTGCCAGAACGGCGACGACACGGACAGCGCCAGCAGCAGCGGCGTCGCGGGCAGCAGCCGGTTCATCAGGTCCACCCGGGCCTCGGGCCGCGGCACCTCCACGTGGACGTGCATGCCGCACACCACGTTGCGGCGGCCCAGCATCCTGAGCTCGCGCATGATGCCCTCATAGCGGTCCTTCTGCGTGATGGCCTGCCGCGCCCAGCGTGCCACCGGGTGGGTGCCGGACGCGAACACCAGCACGCCGTGGTCCCGGCCCACCCCGGCCAGGCCGGCGCGCAGGCCGCCCAGGACGCTGCGGGCCTCGGCGAAGCTGGTGGACGGCGGCGTGGACACCTCGACCTGCGACTGCAGCAGCTCGCGCTCCACTGCCGGCAAGTGCGCGCGCGCGGCGGCGTGGAACGCGGCGACGGTGCGCCGCGGCGTGCCGCGCGTGGCAGCGTCCGCAAGGAAGTACTCCTCCTCGATGCCAAACTGGTAATTCGCGCCCACGACGTCCTCCGTGCCTGACCCGGCAAGTGGAAGCACGATCAGGACGCAAACGCGATCCGCATCGGCCTTGTGTCCGGCTCTGGCCGATACCGGATTGGCGGCTTTGGCATGACAGGCACAGGACAGCAGACCTTTGCAATTGCAGCTGCGGCGCAGTTCCTACATTTCGCCACTGGCCAGGCTACGCCAGTGTTCTGCATTGACCGATCCGGCCGGCACCTGTCCGCCCAGGATCGCTTGGACTTGCCTTACCGTTTCCAGAGCCTGATGCTCGGCAGCGGGCCGGGTCAGCCCGCCGATGTGAGGCGTCGCCAGCACATCCGCTCGTAAGGCGAGTGCGCGTGTGGGCATCTGGTCGGGATCACGCCCGACATCCAGCGCCGCGCCCCCGAGCTGACCACTGTCCAGGGCGCGGACCAGGGCTGCCTCGTCCAGCAGGTCGCCGCGGGATGCATTGACCAGCAACGCACCCCGGCGCATGAGCGCAAGGGCCGCGTCGTCCAGGAGGTTTTCCGTTTCCGCATTGGCCACTGCCAGGCACACCACGATGTCGGACTGTCCCAGAAGCTCCGTCAGTGGCAGTTGCGCGACCCCATCCCGGTCTACCGTTGCGTAGGGATCGGATACAAGGACGGTCGCGCCCAGAACATGCATAAGCTCCGTCAGTCGCTGCCCGATCGCGCCATAGCCGATGATGCCGACGCTGGACCCGGCGATCTGCCGGCCCATCCGTGCCGGCGGGCGCCGCCCGGCCCGGCTGTCCGCCACCGAAGCGGAGACCGAGCGGCACAGGTCGATCGTGAGGCCCAGTACCAGCTCGCACACTGCATCCACAAAACCCGGCGAGGCCTGGGTCACCAGCACTCCGTGCGCTGAAGCCGCCGCCACGTCCACCGTGCGGATGTCCACGGCGCCGCGAACAAAGGCGGTCAGCCCGGGCAGCGCCGCAAATAGCGCGGCCGGGGCCGGCACCGCGCGGTCGGCGACGATGATCCGGACCCCAGCCGCCGCGCGGATCAGCGCGTCGCCCTCCAGAGCCTGCCCGGTCTCGTTCAGCCGCACCGGTCCGAGCGCGCGCAGGCCCGACAGCGCACGTTCGCCGTAGTAGAGCGCACGGGCCTCGTCGGAGTGAGTCAGCAGGATCAGGGCTTGGCCCCGCTCACCTCGGCGAGCCACCCAGCGGCAGTCAGCGGAAAACGGCCCACGCTGTCGCGCACCGCCACCTGGTAGATCGGCTGGAACAGGATCACCAGGTTCGCCTGATCAACCAGCTTCTCCTGGAACTCGATCCACAGCTGTGCCTGCCGGTCCCGGTCGGGTTCGGCGGTCGCAGCACCGACCAGCTTCAGCACCTCGTCGGATGGTGTCCAATGCACCCGCTTGGCCACGCGCTGGGTTGCAGCCCCGGCCCAAAGGTAGTTGTTCACCGCCGGCGGGTTCCAGAAGGTGATTACCGACGTCGCCTTGCCGCCGATGTACTGGGTCCGCATGTTGACTTGGTCCATTGGGTTGAGCTTGGCGCGGATGCCCACGCGGGCCAGGTCCGATTGCAGCTTCTGCGCAATAATGCCGTAGCTGATGCCGTTGACCACCGCCTGGCCGTAGCTCAGTTCGAACTCGAACCCGTCTGGCAGTCCGGCCTTTTGCAGCAACTGCCGGGCCAGGGCCAGGTCCTCTTTCGGGGCCAGCCGGTCCGCATCTGCCTGCGTGGAGCCGAGGACGCCAACCGGCAGGAAGGAGGCCGGGCGTGTCGCCTCGCCGCCCAGCAGCTTGGTGCGGATGCCGTCGTAGTCCACCGCGTGGCTGATCGCCTGCCGGGCTTCCTTGACCGCGAGCGCCTTGTTGAGCTCCGCGTCCTGTGTCAATGCCAGGTAAACAAAGTCCAGGCTTTCCAGCTTCTCGACCCGGATCTGCTTGTCGGCCTTCAGGCTGTTGATCTGCTCCGGGATCAGGTTGAACGCCACGTCCACGTCGCCGCGCTGCACCGCCAGCAGCTGGGCCGCGCTGTCAGGGATGTGCCGGATCACCACGCGGGCATAGGGTGAGGCGCCGCGCCAGGAGTTCGGGTTGCGCGCCAGCTGGATCTGCGCGTTGCGCGCCCAGCCCGTGACCATGTAGGCCCCGGTGCCGGCCGTGTGCACGTTCAGCCAGTCTGTCGCCTTGTCGGATGCGTCCGTGGTGCCGCCCTGCGCCATCACCGTCTTGCGGTCCAGGATGCCGAAGCCGGGCGCGGCCAGGATGTCGAGAATCGGCTCGGCCGGCACCTTGAGCATGATGTCAACCGTAAGGGGGTCCACCACGGTCACCGCCGACACGTTGCCGATGTAGAAGGCGGTCTGGTCCTTGATCCCCTGGATGCGGTCGAAGGTCCACTTCACGTCGTCCGCGGTCATGGGGTTGCCGCTGGAGAACTTGACGTCGGGCCGCAGGGTGAAGCGCCAGCCCTGGCCGTCTGCGGTGCGCGCCCATTTCGTCGCCAGCATGGGTTTCGGCGTGGTGTACTCGCCGGGATCAAGCGTCACCAGCGTGTCGTAGCAGGCTGCGAGCGTGAGCGGCGGCGAGTAGTTGTTCTGTTTGGCCGGATCGAGCGTCACGGTGTCGCCGATGTCGAGCCCGATCACCAGCACGTCCTTGCGCCCCTGCGCCCGCGCGGCCCCGGCCGGCGCGGCGCCCGCCAGCGCGCCCCCGACCAGCAGTTTCGATAACGCACGCCGGCTGACGTTCGAGACGGTCATGTTGCTTCCCCCAGGCACGCGGCCATTCCGCCGCTGTTGAACGGGACGCTACGGAGGAATTGACGCGGTGTCACCTCGCTTCATAACTTCAACGCCAACGCTGCACGCCAAACGCAGTCGATGGAAACGGCTGCCAGACAGCCGGGAGGGAACGGCTGATGCTGCGGTTCATCGCGTCCAGGGTCGCCACCGTGCTGGGCATGGCGGTGCTCGCCACCCTGGTCATCTTCCTGATCGCCAACACCGTTCCCGGCGATCCCGTGCTCGCCCAGCTCGGCGACCAAGCGGCATCCGATCCCGCCTTCGTCGCCCGGTGGCGCCACGAGTTCGGCCTCGACCTGCCGCTGTGGGAGCGCTACTTCGTGTTCCTGCGCGGCCTGCTGCACGGCAACCTCGGCGTCTCCATCACCTCGCACCGGCCCGTCCTGCTCGACATCACGGACTACGCGCCGGCCACTCTTGAGCTGGCGACGCTCGCTTTCATCGTGTCCCTCCTCGTCGGCATCCCGCTCGGCATCCTGGCGGCGGTGAAGCGTGACACCTGGCTCGACCACCTGGCGCGCATCGTGTCCCTGATGGGCGTGTCCGCGCCCACTTTCTGGCTCGCCTTCATCGTCCTTGCCGTCTTCTACGGCCAGTTGAACTGGGCGCCCGGCCCGGGCCGCCTGGACCCGATCAGCTTCCCGCCCGAGAACGGCACCGGCTTCCTGCTCTGGGACTATGCCGCGGCCGGTGACTGGGACGGGCTGCGCGACGCCGCGGCCCACCTCGTGCTGCCCGTCATCGTGCTTGCGGCCGCCACGCTGGGACTGATCACCCGCACCACGCGCGCTTCCATGTTGGAGTGCCTGCGCCAGGATTACGTCCGCATGGGCCGGGCCAAGGGGCTGCGGGAAAAGGCGGTGGTGGTCGGCCACGTGCTGCCGAACGCCATGATCCCGATCGTGACGCTTGGCGGGCTGGCCTATGCCAACCTGCTCACCGGCGCCGTGATGACTGAAACCGTGTTCTCCTGGCCCGGCCTGGGCCGCTACACCTTCCAAAGCGCCGCCACGCTCGATTTCCCGGCCATCATGGGCATCACCCTGATCGTCGCCATGGTATACCTGGTCATCAACCTGCTGATCGACCTCAGCTACGCCCTGCTGGACCCGCGGGTAAGGACATGAGCGCCACAACCGCGGCCCTGCTTCCGGCCGGCGCTGGGCCTGGCCGCCTCGCCCGCGCCCGGAGCTGGCGCCGCCGCTACGGCATGCCCGCGCTGGGCGGGATGATCGTGCTTGCCTGGCTTGTGCTGGCGCTCGCCGCCCCGCTGGTGGCGCCCTACGCACCCGATGCGGTGGACGTGACGGTCCGCCTGCAGCCGCCCAGCGCGGTGCATTGGCTGGGCACGGACGAGCTGGGCCGGGACGTGCTCAGCCGACTCATCTACGGGGCTCGGGTTTCCATGCTTACCGGCGTCGTCGTGGTGGCCGTGGGCGGATTGGTCGGCACCCTGGTCGGCGGGATCGCGGCCTATGCCGGGGGCTGGGTGGAAAGCGTGCTGATGCGTTTTACAGACCTGGTGCTCTGCTTTCCGCCCATCATCCTGGCGCTGGCCATCGCCGCGGCGCTGGGCATCGGCACCACCAACACCATCATCGCCATGCTCGTGGTCTGGTGGCCGAAGTTCGCGCGCCTGGCCCGCTCCCTGGTGCTGCAGCAACGGGCTAGGGAATATGTCGAGGCTGCAATAATCGCGGGATACAGTCCCGCGCGCATCCTGGGCCGCCATATCATCCCCAACGCTGTCGGCCCGCTGGTCGTGCTTCTGACGCTCGATGTCGGCAACGCCATCATCACGTTTGCTGGGCTGTCCTTCCTCGGGCTGGGTGTGGTGCCGCCCACCGCGGAATGGGGTGCCATGGTGGCCGAAGGCCGGCAGCTGGTGCAGCAATGGTGGGTCGCGGCTTTTCCCGGCTTCGCCATCCTCAGCATCGTTCTAGGTTTCAACTTCTTCGGGGACGGTGTGCGGGACTGGCTCGACCCGAAGGCGGGCATCCGATGAACGCGACGCTGCCGCCCCAGACGGTCAGCCCATCACCCCAAACTTTGCAGGAGGAGGAGCAGCCCGTCCCGGTCCTGGCGGTGCGGAACCTGCACACCCATTTCCCGACCAGCGGAGGTACCGTACGCGCCGTGGACGGAGTTTCCTTCTCCGTCCGCCCCGGCGAAACCCTGGGCATCGTCGGCGAGTCCGGGTCCGGCAAAAGCATGACGGCGCTGTCCGTGATGCGCTTGCTGGAAGCGCCGGGCCGCGTGGTGGGCGGGTCGATCCGCTTCGGAGGCCGCGACGTGTTGACCATGTCGCAAGCCGCCTTGCGCGCCATGCGCGGCAATCAGGTGGCAATGGTGTTCCAGGACCCCATGACCTCGCTGAACCCCGTGCTGCGCGTGGCCCGCCAGCTGAAGGAGGCCATGGTCGTCCATGGCCGCGCCCGTGCCGAGGCCGGCCGCCGTGCGGTGTCGCTGCTGCGCCGCATGGGATTCACCACGCCGGACCGCACGCTCCGCGCCTTTCCGCACCAGCTTTCCGGCGGCATGCGCCAGCGCGTGGTGCTGGCGATGGGCATGAGCAATGAGCCCGCCCTTCTTCTGGCCGACGAGCCCACCACGGCGCTGGACGTCACCATCCAGGCACAAATCCTTGAGCTGATGCGCGAGCTGAATACGGAGTTCGGCACTGCGATCGTGCTGATCAGCCACGACCTGGGCGTCATCGCCGGGCTTTGCACCCGCGTGGTCGTCATGTACGCAGGCGAGATTGTCGAGGAAGGCCCGACCGACCAGGTTCTCGCCGATCCGCGCCATCCCTATACCTGGGCGCTCATGAACGCGGTGCCGCGTCTGGATTCTGAACTGGGGTCCCGCCGCCTGTCCACGATCGAGGGCATGCCGCCCAACCCGCTTTCCCAACCCGGCGGCTGCCGTTTCGCGCCGCGCTGCCCGTTTCGCCAGCCGGTGTGCGACCGTCATCCGGACCTGCTGCCGATGGGCCTGGAACGGGCGTCCCGCTGCTGGGTCGCGGCCGAAGGCGCGCGTTTCACCCGCCCGACGCTGCCCGCCACGGCCGCGGCCCCGGCTGCTGCCCGCATCGACCCTGCCGCCGCGCCGCTGCTGCGTGCCACCGACCTGGTGAAGCATTTCCCTGTTCCCGGTGCCGGGCTGTTCGGCCGCAAGCGCGTGGTGCATGCGGTGGATGGCGTCAGCCTGGACGTGCGGCGCGGCGAGGTGCTGGGCGTCGTCGGTGAGTCTGGCTGCGGCAAGTCCACCCTGGGCCGCACCCTGCTGCGGGTTTACCCTGTGGACAGCGGGACGATCACCTTCGACGGCCAGTCAATCGGCACGGCGTCGCAGGCGGCCATCCGTCCACTGCGGCGGCGCATGCAGATGGTGTTCCAGGACCCGTATGGCAGTCTCAATCCCCGCATGACCGTGGGCGACACGCTGGCCGAGCCGCTCCGGTTCTATAGGTTGGGCGGCGCGCGCGGCGCCGGGCACCGGGTTGCCGAGCTGCTGGACACGGTGGGCCTGCCGGCGACCGCAGCCGGCCGCTACCCGCACGAGTTCTCCGGTGGGCAGCGGCAGCGCGTCGCCATCGCCCGTGCCCTGGCCTTCGAGCCTGACTTCATCGTCGCGGACGAGCCGATCTCCGCTCTGGACGTCAACATCCAGGCGCAGATCATCAACCTGATGGTGGACCTGCAGGAACGCCTGGGCCTGACTTATCTGTTCATCGCTCACGATTTGGCCGTGGTGCGCCACATCTCCGACCGTGTCCTGGTGCTGCATCTGGGCAAGGTCGCCGAAATGGGTCCTGCGGCTTCGGTGTTCGCCGATCCGCTGCACCCTTACACCCGCTACCTGATCTCCGCCGTGCCGGTGCCCGATGCCGTGGTGGAGCGCAGCCGCACCCGCATGCTGCTGCAAGGCGATGCGGCGAGCGCGATTGACCCGCCTTCGGGCTGCCGGTTTCACACGCGCTGCCCATTGGCGCAGGCAATTTGCAGGGAAGTCGAGCCATTGCCGGTCGAGCATCGGCCTGGTCACGTCGCAGCGTGCCATTTTCCTGGCTGACGCCCAACCACGTCCTGCCTGAAATGTGCTGGCCGGAAGATGAATCGGCTATCCTCGTCAGAGCCGGACCAATGTCCGCTATGTGGCGCGAAACGTATCCGTCCGGCTCTGGCCGGAACCGAAAATCCCGCTCCTGGAAAAACCCGGCGAGGAGCAGACGCTCTCAGGGCGATCACGCCATATCGGCTCGCGATGGATATGAGGCGCAGGCGCTCTGTCGCGCGGCCGGGTCCACGTCTGGAATGAGAGGAGTGGCCAGGCAGGCGGCCCAGCCGGCCAGATCAAGGTGCGGCCGCATGCCGCTCAGGGTGGAATGCCGGTGGCGAGCCGCTCGGACGAGGAGGGCGCAGCCTCGACTTTGATGGCCACCCTCATGGGCCTTCCTGAGCGCCAGAGCCGCAGCTCCGCCTCCGTGCCGACGGAGCGGCACGCCATGGCGGTCACGATATCGCTGCCGCGCCGGGTCGCCTGTCCGTCAATGGCGAGCAGCACGTCCCCGATCCTCAGGCCGGCGCGCTCGGCTGGGCTGTTGCGGGCGATCCGCACGATCACGCGGCCGACGTCGCCGGACCCCGGCAGCGGCCGCGCCAGTTCAGTTTTCAGGCCCAGCCAGCCTCGCCCTGGGGGCGGGACCTCACGGTCGGGGGGGGCGGCCGGGTTGAGTCCCACCAAGCTCGGCGGCAATGACCGTGGCGCCGCGGGCCATGCGAGCCCAGGAGGGGCGGCCATGTTGAAGGAATAACCAGCGGCGTGACCTGCGGAACCGGAAATGGATTGTTCGGTGGCGTGCGGGGCCCTTCCCGCATCCTGGGCGGCCCTTGCCCGGCCGAGCACCAGCAGGTCCACGACCCGAGTTGCGGCCTGCCGCAGCAGCTCGCCGCCGGCCGCGCTCAGTTCGGCCGGCCGCTGACCCATGACCGAGACCGTTCCGAGCCGGTAGCCTTCCCGGTCAGTCAGGGCCACCCCTGCATAGAAGCGGACGAACGGCGCCCCTTGGACGAGAGGGTGCCGGTTGAACCTGGCGTCGGCCAGCGTTTCATCGACGACGAGGGTTCCGGTTTCGGCGGCGATGGCGTGGTGGCAAAATGAGAGATGCCGCGGCAGCTCGGCGATGCCCGTGCCAACGGACGCCTTCACCCACTGCCGGTCCCGGTCGATGAAGCTGATCATCGCAATCGGGGCGTTGAGGCCGCCTGCCGCGAACTCTGCAAGCTGGTTGAACTCAGGCGGGGCCGTGGTGTCAAGGATGCCGTAGCTCGCGAGCGCGGAGACACGGGCGGACTCGACGACTTCGAGCAGCGGCAGGGGAACGGCGGCGTGCGTCATCATTCTCTCCCATGCGGCTCCTGGGTTGACGCATGGACCGGGCGGGCGACGGCGGGATGCGTCCGGAGCGCGTTCCGCACGGGTTCGGCGCCCCGCAGCGCCGAACCGTGCCCGCTGGGGGCACCCTTGGAAGGTTTCGCCCATTGCCGGCCATTCAGGACTCTCAGGACAGCAGGCCGGGAAGCCCGCCCTGCCGTCCCGGTATGCTGTGTCAACCTATTGTCGGCGGCAAACGTACGGCGTCGCGGGCCGGGAGTGGAGCGTTGCAGCTGGCGCGGGTTCATGCAGGCTCATAGCCTGCCAGACCACTGCCCGGCTGTTTGAAAGCTGTAGCTCTTGTCAGCTTCCGAGGCGGGCAAAGGCCAGGTGCCGGCATTGCCGGGCGACGACCGGCCGACGCTCGACGGAGCTTCCCGGGCAGCGTCGCTGACCGGGCCTTGCGTCGCGGGTGCCAGGCGGGTGCCCTCGCGCCTGGTGCAGGGGGCGACGCCGCTGGCCGGCAGCTGTCATGGCGCTCTGGCGCGAGGTGGGGGGCCGTGGCGACACGCACGGTCCCAAGGTGGCGCGGAGATGGGTGGCTGACGTCCGACGCCGGGCCGGAACAGGACGCCGCCGCGGCAGCCGCTGCACCCACCATCACTGGAGCAGCAGCTAGGCCGAAGGCCAGGTTGACCGGCTCAAGGCGCTGAAACCACGAGGATATGACTGAGCCGGCTTCGACCTGCTGCGGCGGCGCGTTCTGATGACGACATGACCCACGCAGGGCGCAGGAGGGGAGGGCCACGGACATCAAGGGGAGTCATCGCCAGGTCGCACACAACGCCAGGCACGCGGAAACGTCGGCCGGCCTTCCAGAGCGGCGCGCCCAACCGGCGCCCCCAACCGGCGCCGGCTCCATCGTGGGCGTCAGGGAAGTCCGTCCAGGGCGAGTGCTCGCGATGCCGTGAATTGCGGGACTCGCGTCGGCTTCCCCAGCAGGAAGCCTTGCGCGAGATCACAGCCGTTCGCCCGAAGGAACGCGAGCTGCCTCTCCGTCTCGATGCCCTCCGCGCAGATCGCCATCCCGATTGCATGCCCAAGCTGGATCAACGCTCGCGCGATCGCCTCCGACCGGGCGTTGTGACCGATGTCGCGGATGAACGAGCGGTCAAGCTTCACGGTGTCGAAATTGAACTCCTTCAGGTGGCCCAGGGCGGAGTAGCCGCTGCCCAAGTCGTCCAGGGCAATCTGCACCCCCAGCCTGTGCAGCTCGTCGATGCGCTCGCGCACCAAATCGGGCCGGTCAATCGTCGTGCGTTCCGTGATCTCCAGCGCCAGGCGGTTCGGTGCCAAACCAGTGCGCGTGAGAACGTTGCTCACCATGCGGGGAAGGTCCGCCGTGCAGAATGTGGCAGGCGTGACGTTCACGGACACCGTATGGGCCGCCGGCCACATCGCCGCCTCGCAGCAGGCCTTCTCCAGGACCCAGGCGTCGAGCTTGTGGATGATGCCCGACGTCTCCGCAATCGGAATGAACACGTCGGGCGAGACCAGCCCGTGCCGGGGGCGGTGCCATCGGATCAGCGCCTCGTGCCCCCTGACGCGGTCTGACCGGAGGTCGAAGTAGGGTTGCCAATTCAGGGTGAAGGTTCCAGCGTCTATGGCCTCGCGCAGCTCATCGAGCAGGGCGTTGGTCTGAACGAAGGGGAGCGGGAGCGCGTCCTGGTGTCCGACCGTCACTCCACGGCCGGCGTTCTTGGCACGGTAGAGGGCCGTGTCAGCGGCGCGCAGCAAGGTTGGCCCGTCCAGGCCGTCAAAGGGTGCGACCGCGAAGCCGATCGACGCACAGATCGGGATGTCGTGGCCGTTCAGCCGCAACGGTGCGGCAAGGGCATTGATGATGCGGGCAGCCAGGGCGCGCGGGGCTTCCTGGTCGAAGGGTCCCTGCAGCAGCACGGCGAACTCGTCTCCCCCGAGCCGGGCTGCCAAGTCGCAGGGCCGGATGGCGTCGAGCAGCCGGGCGCCTGCGGCACGGAGGACCGTGTCCCCGCCAGCGTGGCCGAATTGGCTGTTGACGGCCTTGAACCGGTCAAGGTCTAGGCACAGGACCGCGCACACTGGACCGGACTGCGCGCCCTGGGCGGCGGCGTCCAAGCAGGGGTCGAACAGCAGGCGGTTCGCCAGGCCGGTCAAGGGATCCTGCGTCGCAGCCCGGCGCAAGTAGATTGCGCTCCGGTGCGCCTCAAGCAGCGAGCCGACGCCAGTCGCAAGGTCGGCGAGGCGCCGGCGCCCGTGCGTGTCGAGGGACCGCGGTGCACGGTCGATGATGCACAGCGTGCCCAGCGCGTGCCCCTCTGGGCTCACGATAGGTGCGCCCGCGTAGAAGCGAATGCCAGGCGACCCCGCCACCAGCACGTTGTCCGTGAAACGGGCGTCCTGCAGGGCGTCCTCGACGACCATCACCTCGGACGGCGCGAGGATCGCGTGCGCGCAAAAGGCCATTTCGCGCGGCGTCTCCGTGTCATACAAGCCGACGCCGGCCTTGAACCACTGACGATGCTCGTCAACCAGGGATATGAGGGAGATCGGCACGCCGTAGAGGTCCGCCGCTATGCGCGCGAACACGTCGAATCTTGGATCAGGCAGGGTGTCGAGGATCTCGTAGGATGCCAACGCTTGGAGGCGGTCCGCCTCGTCGATTGGCGTCGGTGCTGCACGCATTGCAAGCCCCTCCAATCCGGCTGAAAATGGATATTAGCGCTGCACCGCGCTCGGACGCAAGGTTAGGAGTTAATGGGATTTCGTTGCGGTCCTGCTGATCGAATGGGCGGCGTTGCCGGACCGATGGTTGAGACGGTGCCGAGGACTCATGATTGATCAGCCTCCCACGCAATTGACGCAACGCCAGTCGCCGCGTTGCGCGGACCAGGGACGCAGGCGCGTCAAACGCGACCTTTGGCCGCCGCGGCGAGGACCTCCTGCCGGACTTGCGCGTCCAGCCATCCGCCGCGCCAGGTGTCCACCTCTGCCGGCCGCACGTAGGGGCAGATGGACAGAGGCAGGCCATCCGTGAACGCTTGGTAGCCCTCGCGGCCGATGACGTTCGGTGCCAGGGGTGGCGCGACGCCTCCGCTGAAGAAGCGTCGCACCGCGGCAAGCGTGGCGACAAGGGAAAATGGGGCGGAGCGGGCCGTTCTGTGATGATTGCTCATATCCAACAACGAGCGGCATCTGCAACGCGCTGTCAAGGCCGGGTGCAAATGGATTTTAGATGCAACCTGTTCATCCCGCTGCCGCCGCCTAGAGCGGCGCCGCCTTTAATGACAAAACCGCAGAGTTCTTGTTGGTGCTTCACATTGCCGCTTCTGGTTGACTTGGCTTCACGGCTTGAATCGGTTTCTTGATTTTTTGGTCCTATCTAGACCGAGTTTCTGCGCACGCTCACCCGCCGCGGCCTACGTGGCCGGTTCCACAGAACGGCTCCGGACGAAGTCGCGTCCACTGCTGACGAAGTGGACCACCATGCAGCCAGGGTAGCACCAAGTCGTCTTGCTTCAGCGGCATGCGCTGGTGGTGGTGCATGGGCGATCCGGCCCATCGGACGAATCCGTGGGCGGGGTTGCCGGGCACCAGGCCCCCGGCCCCGGGTCGCTCGGAGCGGATCATACGCCCGAGGCAGGAAGACACGTCCCGCTCTCAGGGAAGAACGTGCTGCCGTGGACGTCCGCATTCAGGCGCACAGCGGACATCAGGGTTTCCGGTGCGGCGGGCGGCAGCAGCACCAGTGCCAATAACGTCCGCCCTGCGTGAGACACGGCTCCATCGCACCACAGCTGCCGTCCCGAACACGCAGAATCGCCTTGCGGTGTTCCGTGGGAACGGTGCCCATCACCAGATTGGCGATGCCGGCGGCCGCGCGGCGGCCCCGGCCTTCAAACCCAATCGGAGATGCCCCATGAAGATTGACCTGTCCGGCAAGACCGCCATCGTCACCGGCTCGACGGAGGGCATCGGCTTCGCCATCGCCCAGGGCCTTGCGGCGGCTGGTGCAACGGTGGTGGTGAATGGCCGCACCAACGCAAAGGTCGATGCCGCCGTCACGCGCCTGGGCGTCTCCGCACGCGGTGTCGCCGCCGACCTCGGTGCGGCAGAGGGGCATGCCACGCTCGCCGCCGCCGAACCCGAGGCCGACATCGTCGTCAGCAACCTCGGCATTTTCCAGCCTGCCGACTTCTTCGACGCCGACGATGCCGTGTGGGACCGGCACTGGCAGGTGAACGTCATGGCCGGCGTCCGCCTGGCCCGCACCTACCTGCCCGGCATGGAGGCGAAAGGCTGGGGCCGCTTCCTGCTGCTGGGGTCGGAGTCCGCGTTCAACATCCCGGTCGAGATGATCCATTACGGTGTGAGCAAGACGGCCGACGTGGCGCTCGCCCGCGGGCTTGCCAAGCGCATGGCCGGCACGGGCGTCACCGTGAACTCCGTCCTGCCCGGCCCGACGCTGTCCGAAGGCGTTGCGGCGATGCTGGAAGGGGAGCGCGCCCGCAGCGGCCGAGCGATCGAGGAGGTCGCAGCGGACTTCGTCACCGCCCACCGGTCCAGCTCGATCATCCGCCGGGCCGCGACCGTGGAGGAGGTGGCGAACATGGTCGTCTACCTCGCCTCGCCCCAGGCAGCGGCGACCACGGGCGCGGCGCTGCGCGTCGATGGCGGCGTGATCGACACGCTGTGAGACGGCAAGTGCCGGTTTCAGGAGACGGCTGCGGTGGCGGCCAGAGGACTCTGCAGCGGCGCGGCACGGTCGCCGGCTCAGGCGGCATGTCTGAACTTTACTGCGCTGGGCCACCGGCCGCTGGCGGCTCGGGCGATGAGGGCCGGCGCGCAGCCGGCGCGCCGTCGCCCAGCTGGGCGGCCCCGCCCAGGCCGGGGTCGCGGCCCGGGTGCGCGCGGCTGGCGTGCCGCTGTCGCAGCCGGACGCGTCCGCGATCCTGAACGGCAACGTGCGCGCGTTCGCGCTGGAAACCTGATGCAGGTCGCCGCGGCGCTGGGCGCAACGGTGACGGTCAGCAACCGAGCCAGCAGGGATGAGGTGGGCCATGTGCAGGTGCGCCGCCCGCAGCCGCGCCGCCAAGCTCGGCGGCCTGTACCTCAGGCTGACGCCGCGCCTTGATCCTGCAAGGCCGGCCGGTGCCTCGCAAAGCGCCGGTGCCTCGCACAGCCCAGGGGACGAGACCATCATGCGAGCCTTGTCCGGGTCATCGCCCACCACCAGGACGCAGCGCGTGCCAAGGTGTGCAGAGGCTTCGAAGAATCCGCAGTGGGACGTGGCCGAGAACCCTGGCGCGATGCCGATGATTTCCACGTCGAACACCTCGATCCCCCTATTCCGGAGCGCGGCCGACGTGTCCTGCAGCGAAGCAAGGTCGTCCATCAGCGGGAACGAGATGCCCCTGGCGCCGCGGGCAGCAGGCGCAGCCCGATGCAGTCATAGCCGGTCTCCCCAGCGACGTGGATCGCGTCGGGCGGGGGCGCATCGAGGCAGGTCAGGAAGGACAGCGAGTGGAGGCGCGGCCTGCAACGCTCCATTCAGCGGGAAGCGCAGAATGCTTCCACATCAACCCGGCTGCCTGTGCGTCCGGCCTCCGCAATCGCGAGGGTCGCAGCCAGGGTCAGCATGGCGTCGCGCGCGGTGACAACCGGAACCTGACGACGGGTTACGACGGCCAGGAAATGATCGAGCTGGTCCTCGTAGGCGCGGGTGACGGGCAGCACCTGCGTCTCCGACAGGACCGGATCGCGCCAGTCACCCGCCGGCCCGGCGTGCCGCCACAGTTGCATGTCGGGCACGGACAGCGACGCCTTGCGACCGCCCAGAAACAAATGGGCACCAGGCTGGCTGGGAAAGTAGGCAGCCTGGCCCGAGGTGAACTCCCACGCCCAGGGCGAGACGACGCTGTCGCTGATGACGAACGTGCCGATGGCCCCGTTGGTGAACCGAAGGGCGATGCTGGCAGTATCCTCGACGTCGAAGCCGCGGGCAGCGTTGGAGGTCGCGGCCTGCACGCTCTCGATCTCGCCGCAGATGAAACGCAGGCTGTCGATGTCGTGGATCAGGTTGATCAGCAGGGGACCACCGCCGGCCTCCCGCCTCCAGGCCAGGTCGAAGTAGCCATCGTGCTTGCGGAATAGGCACATGCCGTTCACCGCGACCAGCTCCCCCAGCGTGCCGTCCTGCACCAGGCGCCGCGCGGCGATGACATCCGGGCTGTGCCGGCGGTGGTGGCCGACCAGGATGGGAACGCCGGCTGCCTCGCTGGC
The DNA here is from genome assembly GCA_964250755.1 of uncultured Acetobacteraceae bacterium. GTDB lineage: Bacteria > Pseudomonadota > Alphaproteobacteria > Acetobacterales > Acetobacteraceae > DASWOJ01. The sequence continues at coordinate 62,649 of CAXUHB010000022.1, forward strand.
GTCGGTCAGTTGCCGGGCTGCGGCGATGCCGTCGGCAATCGGTTTTTCCATCAGGCACGCGATGCCCCGGCGGACACATGCCAGCCCGGATGCCAGGTGGAGCTGGTTGGGCACCGCGACGATGGCGCCATCCGGCCGAACCGCGTCCAGCATGGCCTCGAAGTCCGCAAAACATGGCACGCCCGCCTGCCGGGCGTAGGCTGCGGCTTCCGGGGCGGGGTCGGCGATGGCGGCCAATGTCGCGCCGGGATGGGCGGCCACGAGCTTCGCGTGCTCCAGCCCGATCAACCCTGCCCCCAGCAGGGCCAGACGGATCATGCCGGGGTGAGCAGGTGGCGCATCGCGTCCAGTGCCATCTCATACCCATAGGCGCCGAAGCCGACCACCAGCCCAGTGGCGGTGCGGGAGATCAGGGAGTTGTGGTAAATGCTTTCGCGGGTATGGACGTTGCTGATGTGCAGTTCGATCTTCGGGCCTTCGAACATTTTCAGCGAGTCCAGCAGCGCGATCGAGGTGAAGGTGTAAGCGGCCGGGTTGATGACGATGCCTGCTGCGTTTCTGCGGGCCTGATGCACATACTCGACCAATTCGCCTTCCATGTTGGTCTGGCGAAAGTCAACCGCGAGGCCGAGCGTGGCGGCCCGAGCTTCACAATTGGCGCGGATGTCGGCCAGCGTTGTGGTTCCGTAGATCTTCGGCTCCCGCTCGCCCAGCAGGTTGAGGTTGGGTCCGTTGAGGACGAAGATGACCGGGTTCGACATTCCGCTTCCTTGATCTCTGGTTTTCGTGGCAGCAGGGGCGTGCCTAGTGATGCGCGAGAAGTTCGCCGAGGAACGTCCGCGCCCGCGGGTGGCGGGGGCTGCGGAAGAAGGCGTCCGGCGTGTCGGCTTCCAGGATCTCGCCCTCGGCCATGAAGATCACGCGGTCTGCGACCTGGCGGGCGAAGCCCATCTCATGGGTGACGCACACCATCGTCATGCCGTCCCGCGCCAGGCTGATCATGGTGTCCAGCACCTCCTTCACCATTTCCGGATCGAGGGCGGAGGTTGGTTCGTCGAACAGCATGGCTTTCGGCTCCATGCACAGCGCGCGCGCGATGGCCACGCGCTGCTGCTGACCGCCCGAGAGCTGGGCCGGGTACTTGTCCGCCTGCTCGCCGATGCGGACGCGTTCCAGGTATTTGCGGCCGGTCGCCTGCGCTTCCGCCTTGCTGGCGCCGCGCACCCGCATGGGCGCCAGCGTGCAATTCTCCAGCACGGTCATGTGCGGGAACAGGTTGAAGCTCTGGAAGACCATGCCGACCTCCCGCCGGATGGTGTCCACCGCGCGGGCGCTGTCGTCCATTGCGGTGCCGTCCACGACGATGCGGCCTTTCTGGATCGTCTCCAGATGGTTGATGCATCGGATCAGGGTGGACTTGCCGGACCCTGAAGGCCCGCAGAGGACGATCTTCTCGCCCCTGCGGACCTCAAGATCGATGCCCTTCAGCGCATGGAACGCCCCATACCACTTGTCGACCTTCTGCATGGAGATCAGGGCGGCTTCGTCGCGCTCGGACATCGGGGCTCGTTTCCGGTCCGGTCAGCTGACGGTGAAGGGGATGTTGTCCAGCTTCTCCGGCATCGGCGGCTGCTCGGCGTTCATCCACTTGCGGGTGATCTTCGTCAGCTCACCGCTGGCCTTGATCTTGTCGATGAAAGTGTTGATGGACGCGTTGATCTCGCGCTCGCCCAGGCGGGTGCAGGCGCCGTTGTAGATGCTGGTGAACGTCAGTTTCTGCTCGAACACGCCGGGCTTGGCTTCCTCCAGGCGGCGAATGTAGAAGATGTTGCCACCGACGGCCTGCGCCTGGCCGGACACGACGGCCTGGATCGACGCCGCGTCGCCATCCATGCGCAGGATGTTCGTGCCCGGGGGGGCGTTGCGGGTGACCTCGGTATCCTGCGCGGCCGCGCGCGCAACGGCGATCGTGATCTTGGCCATGTCGGCGTTGGTTTTGACCTCGACCGTCTTGGGTGCCAGCAGCACGATCTGGTTGGCGACGTAGGGCTTGCTGAACTGCACGGCCTTGGCGCGGTCCGGCAGCATCGCCATCGTGGCGAACAGCAGGTCCACGCGCCCGGATGTCAGGGCTGGTATCCGGTTCGCGACTTCCAGGGCCATGAACTGGACGGGCACGCCCAGCTCCTTCCCGTACAGTTCGCCGATGTCGGCGTCGATGCCCTCCTGCTTGCCGGCGCTGCTGACATAGCCCCAGGGCGGGTTGTCGCCCTGGATGCCGATGATGACCTTGCCCCGCTTCTTGATGTCGTCCGGCGTGATGGCGTAGGCGGGCCTTGTCAGCACCGCCGGGGCGGCCAAGGCGACGGCCCCGAGAAGGATCGTGCGCCGGTTGGCGGAAAGAGTGCTCATTGTTTCATGCTCCCTTGTTTGGATTTTCGTTGTCCGTCACCGCGACCGCGCGCCGAGCCTGTTCTCCAGCCACGAGCCGTACAGCGACAGCGGCCAGCAGATCAGGAAGTAGAACAGGCCCACGACCCCGAAGACCAGAAGCGGCTTGAATATCTGGTTCGAGACGATGTTCCCCGCCCTGGCCAGCTCCGTGAATCCGACGATCGAGGCCAGCGACGTGCCTTTGATGAGCTGGACCAGGAAGCCGACCGTCGCCGGCAGCGAGATACGGAACGCCTGCGGCAGCACGACGTCGATCATGCGCCAGCGATACCGGATGCCGAGCGCCCGTGCTGCCTCCGACTGTCCCTTCGGCACCGCCTCGATCGAACCGCGCCAGATCTCGCCCAGGAAGGCGCTGGCGTGGAGCGTGAAGCCGATCGCCACTGCGGACCAGGCATCGAGGTCGATCCCGACCAGCGACAGGCCGTAATAGACGACAAACAGCTGCATAAGCAGCGGGGTGCCCTGGAACAGGCCGATATAGCCCGCAGTCGCGCGTTCGAGCACCCTGCGGCCGGAGGTCCGCAACAGCGCGACCAGCAGCCCGACGATGCCGCCCCCGGCAAAGCCCACGGCCGAGAGTGCAACGGTCCATTTCAGGCCGCTGAGCAGAAAGAGGTACTCCGCCTGTCCCATCAGGTCCGGCCCTACTTGACGGGATAGCTGAAGTAGCGGCGGCCAACGAGCTTGAACGCCTGCATCATCAGCCAGGACAGCATCAGATAGAGCAGCGTGATCGTCCCATACACCTCGAAGCTGCGGAACGACGCGTTCTCGATGAGCTTGGCGACGGAGGTCAACTCGTACGCGGCAATCGCCGAGGCGATGCTGGTGGTCAGCATCAGCATGATGAACTGGCCAGTCAGCGACGGGTACACCGCCCGCAGTGCCGGGCGCAGCACGATGAAGCGGAACACATCCCGCTTGTGCAGGCCCAGGGCCAGCCCGGCCTCGGCCTGGCCCTTGTCAATGGATTGCACGCCGCCGCGGATGATCTCGATGGCATATGCGCCGCCATTCAGGCCAAGCGCGATGATGGCCGTCGGCGTGGGCGTGAGGCGCAGGCCTATCAAGGGCAGGGCGAAGAAGACGAAGTAGATCTGCACCAGGAACGGGGTGTTCCGAATCAGTTCGACGAAAGCGATGACGAGCCATCGGACGGGCCCGATGGGCGAGCCACGCAACACGACGCCTCCGATCCCAATGACCAGGGCGATGGCCATGCCCGCAAAGGCGAGACCCAAGGTTCCCGCACAACCCTTCAACAGGTCGGGGATGCCTTCGATGACGGGGCTGAAGTCGAGCTTGTAGTTCAACCGTCTCCCCCCGAAGCGGACCCGCTTCGCCGTTGCCGTCCGGTTGTGACCGGCCCTTCGTTGTCGGCGCGCTCGTCCCGATTGCCGGTAGCAACGGTCCAGCTTCATCCGCCAGATATCAGATCACATGATGATCTGCAATAGCTATGATGATTGTGGTAACTGCTGGATGATGGCACAAGGCTGCATGGGCGCGCTTCGAACAGCCGGCAACGGTGACCAGGTCGGCGGGACCGTCGGCGACCTCGCCTACTCCCGCATCCGCGCGGACATCCTGTTCGGCCGTCTCGCGCCAGGCGAGCGGTTGCCGCTGGACGCCGTCGGACAGCGCTACGGTGCCAGCGTGAGCACGATGCGGGAGCTGCTCAGCCGCCTGGCTTCCGAAGGGCTGATCGTGGCGGAAGGACAGCGTGGCTTTGAGGTGGCGCCGGTTTCCCCGGCCGAGTTCCGTGAGGTCGGCGCACTTCGCCTTCTGCTCGAGAGCCATGCCATGACCCAGTCCTTCGCGGCCGGCGATCTGGAATGGGAAGCGCAGGCCGTTGCCGCCCATCACAAGCTGTCTGTCATGGAAAATCGCATGATCGAGAAAGCGGAGGCCGATCCCATGCTGTGGAAGCAGTGCGACCGGGCGTTCCACCACGCCCTGATTGCCGCCTGCGGGTCCCGCATGCTGCTGGCGACCCACTCGGCCGTTTACGACAAGTATCTTCGTTATCAGATGATCGCCGTCATCTTCCGAGGAGAGATTGCGGCCCGGGAGCACGGGGAGCTGCTCGATTGCGCGCTGAAGCGGGATCATTCGCGCGCGTGCAGCATCCTGCGCCACCACATCGAGAGTTGCGTGGATTACGCCCTCTCGGCCGACGCCCCTAACTGGGCTGCGGCTCCCGTCCCAAATCCGACAGGGACGGTATCGGGGTCAAAGAAGGACGTGCAGATTCCAAAGCCGCGTGCGGAACGCAGCCGGCGACGGTGAAATCAACGCGGGAGCGTTGTCGGATCGCGGCATGACACGGGCTCGCTGGTTGAGCCTTGGCCTGCAAGAGCATGCGGATGCGCTGGCGGCCTTCGGCGCCGGCAACCTGCAAGCCATCGAGGCCGCCGGCAGCATGGTTGTCGGCACCCTCAAGCGCGGGAATGGCCATCATCTCCTCGGCACGGCGTCATCCCGGGAGGAAGCCGCCGTGATCGCCACCGTCCTGCGCCTGTTCAACCCGAACTAGGACGGCCCGGGACCGCACCGGCGGGGCCTTGGAGTCGCCCGTCATGCCAGGCCCTCCATGGTCTTGTCCCACTGCGTTGACAAAGTGGCGGGTGGCGGACCCGAGACGATTCGAACGTCCGGCCTTTGCCTTCGGAGGGCAACGCTCTATCCAGCTGAGCTACGGGTCC
>CAXUHB010000023.1:0-66136 GCA_964250755.1 uncultured Acetobacteraceae bacterium
CGTTGCCGGTCATGTGCCGCATGTAGTTGCGCCCGACCTGGCCGCTGCTGTTGGCCAGCCCGTCCGGGAACTTGGCGCTGGCGCTGTTCAGCAGCAGCCGCGGGCTTTCGATGCTGTTGCCTGCCACGCAGACCACGCGCGCCTTCTGCCGATGCATCGCGCCGTCCGAGCTGGCATAGACGACGCCGGTCACCTTGCCGGTGTCGTCGTGCTCGATCCGGACGACATGGCTTTCCGGGCGGACCTCCAGCCGTCCGGTCTCCTCGCCCTTCGGGATCTCGCTGACCAGCGTGCTCCACTTCGCGCCGGACTTGCAGCCCTGAAAGCAGAATCCGATCTGCTGACAGGACCCACGGCCGTCGCGCGGCTGGCTGTTGATCGCCATGCGTCCGGTGCTGACCTCCTTGTAGCCGATCTTGCGGGCGCCTGCCTCCATGACCCGGAAGTTGTTGTTGCCGGGCAAGCCCGGGATGCCGTTGGTGCGGGTGACGCCCATCTTGTCCTCGGCCCGGGCATAGTAGGGCGCGAGGTCGGCGAGGGTGATCGGCCAGTCCAGGAGGTTGGCGTCGGGCAGCGCGCCGTAGTGGTCGCGTATGCGGAACTCATGCTCCTCGAACCGCAGCGACGCCCCGGCCCAATGCGTGGTCGAGCCGCCGACCGCCTTCACGATCCAGGCCGGCAGGTTCGGGAAGTCCTTGCCGACGCGCCAACTGCCGGAGGTCGTCCGCATATCGGACCAGGCGAGCTGCGCGAAGCTGGCCCACTCGTCGTTGACGAAGTCCTGCATCTCGTAGCGGCCGCCGGCCTCCAGGATCACGACGCGGACGCCCCTCTGCGCCAGTTCGTTGCCCAGGGTGCCGCCGCCGGCGCCGGAGCCGATGATGACGACGACACCGTCGTCGTTCAGGTCGAATTGCGCCATGTTCGTTCTCCCCTAAACCGACTTCGGCAGCCAATCTATGTCGTCGAACCCCCGCGCCAGGTAGCCGCCATGCTCGGCGGACGACCCCTCGTAGCCGAACTTCGGCCAGATCTCCGGCTGGTTGTACAGCGAGACCACCAGGTCCGCCCTCAGGGTGCGGAAGAACTTCGTGTGCTCGATCCCGCGCAGCAGGGCGACGCGGTCGGCCTCCCACGCGACGTTCAGGTAGGGGCTGCCGTGCCGCTCCCCGGCGTCCGCGTCCAGCCGGGCCACGCCGTCGGCGACCATCTGCCTCAGCGCGTCGTCCTTGCCGGCCTTGGCGTCCCAGGGCGTGATGGCGCGGACGTAGAAGGCATCGCCGATGTGGTCGTGCGGGTAGATGTCGCGGGCGGCGCGCACCAGCGTGGCCATCGCGTGCGGCGCGATGATCTTGGCGTCGGCCGCCCAGGCCGCGGTCGCGCTGATGCTGGCCCCCGCGGCGATGGCAGCCGGCGCTGCCGCGGCAGTGCGAATGAAGCCGCGACGGCTGAACCCGGTGCGGCGGTCAATCTCTCGCATGGTGTGTCCTCCCTGGTTTTGTCGTGTCAGCCGAAGCGTCCGCCTCGCTGCAGCACCTCGATGCTGTAGCCGTCGGGGTCCTTGACAAAGAAGAAGCGGCCCAGCAGCGCACCCTCCCGCATCAGTTCGCGGATCGGACCGGGGCTGGCGCCGGCGGCCTCCATTCTGGATCGTTCGGCATCCAGGTCCTCCACGGCCACAGCCAGGTGGCCGTAGCCGTCGCCGGTGTCGTACGGTTCCGTCCGTCCGGCGTTGACCGTCAGCTCCAGCTCGAACGGGCTGGACGGGTCGCGCAGGTAGATGAGCGTGAATCCCTCGAACGGGTAGCGGTCCGCGACCTCCAGCCCCAGGCAGACCCGGTAGAAGGCGACCGACCGCGCCTCGTCCAGGACGCGGAGCATCGAATGGATCGGCTTGGCCATCAGCCGCGCTCCTTCAGGTACGCAATGATGGCCTGCCGCACCTCGGGCTTGGACTGGCGGTAGCCCATGACGCCGCCCTTGATGACGGCTTGGGGGTTGGCGAGGTAGGGATCGAGGTGCGCCTCGTCCCACGCCCAATCCGCGGCGGCGAACCCGGCGGAATACTTGTAGCCCGCCAAGCTGCCGGCCTGGCGCCCATAGACGCCAGCCAGGTTCGGCCCCTGCCGGACCTCGCCGGGCTGAAGCGAGTGGCATGTGGCGCACTGCGTGCGGAACAGTGCGGCCCCGTCCGGGGCCGCCGGCTCGGGCAGTGCGACCTGCGCGCGGGTGGCTGCGGGTAGGCACAGCAGAGCCAAAAGCAGGATGTGGCGCGTCGTCGCCTCCCTGGTCAGCGGCCCTTGAGGGCCTGTTGACCGGAGGTTAAGCCCGCCGCCTGCAGCTATGCAACTGCAAGTTGCCTGCGGGTCAGCGACGCTTGCCCATCGCAGGCTGGCCCGGCTGGACCCGGGCCAGGGCGGCTGTCAGAAGTCGTGCCAGTTCTTCTCCATATCGCACTTCGCCACCGACGTGCCGGTGTCGGACAGGTTGTTGATCTTCATCTGGCGGATGGAGCCGGACTGGCGGATCAGCATGTCCGTCTCCATCACGTTCCGCCTCATCAAGCCGTCATAGTAGGTCTTCATGCGCACGGTGGTGATGTCGCCTGAGGTGGTCGGCCCCTTGATGACCTCGATGGTGGCCTTCTCGGCGTTGACCGTCTTGTGCATGCAGGTGACAACCTGCTGGCGGAACAGCTCGACCCAGTTGAGGTCGGCGGCGCGTGCGGGCGCGGTGCCGGCCAGTGCGCCCAGCACGGTGGCGGTCACAAGCAGGCGGCTGTTGCGGCAGGTCGGCATCGTGGCATCCTTTGCATCGGTTGCGGAGGCGGGCCGCCTTGGCCCGCCGGCAAATGGATAGCCCTGTGTCGCCGAAGGTGCAATGATCGGGGCTGGGCGCTCAGCCCCCGAACACCTCGCCCCCGAACACTTCCCCCCAGGCCGCCCGCAGCGCCAGGTCGGCGTCGGCCATCGTGGCCGGCAGTCCCAGCGCGTGCAGGCTGGTCACCCCGTGGTCCGCAATCCCGCACGGCACGATCCCGCCGAAGTGCCCCAGATCCGGTTCCACGTTCAGCGACACCCCATGCCAGCTTACCCACCGCGTCACCCGCACCCCGATGGCGCCGATCTTTGCCTCCGTTCCCGCTGCCCGGTCGGCAACCCAGATGCCCACCCGCCCCGCCCGCCGTTCCCCCCGCACGTTGAAGCGGTCCAGCGCCCGGATCAGCCACTCTTCCAGCCCTTCCACGAACCGCCGGATGTCCCGCGCCGGCACCCTCCCGTGCGGGCGCTGCAGGTCCAGCATGACGTAGGCCACGCGCTGGCCCGGACCATGATATGTCCACTGCCCGCCCCGCCCGGCGGCATGTGTCGGGAACCGCCCGGGGTCGGCCAGGTCCTCCAGCCGGGCGGACGTGCCCGCGGTGTACAACGGCGGATGCTCCACCAACCACACCTGCTCCGCCGCCGTGCCCGCCCGTATCGCGTCGGCCCGCGCCTGCATGACGGCCAGCGCCGCCGGGTAGGGCACGGGATCGTCCTCAATCCTCCAGTCCACGGCGGGCAGGCCGCCTGCAAGCGGCGGGATTGAAGCGGCCGCGGCCATCCGCTATACCGCCCGAGGCACGATGCGGTCGTGGCGAAATGGTAGACGCGCAAGCTTGAGGTGCTTGTGGGGGAAACCCTGTGGAAGTTCGAGTCTTCTCGACCGCATACCCGCCCCGTCCTTAACCGCTGAAGCCTGGGCGCCGTCGCTGCCGCCGCCGGGCCTGAAGCGTATCCAGGGCCTCCCGCCGCGTCTCCACTGTGGCGCGCACGTCGGATAGGGTGTTCAGCACTTCTCCCCAGAACCCGTCCTTGTCCGGCGGCGCCAGGTCTTCCGGGCGGCCGGGACGCCCCTCGAAGAAGCCGTGCGCGGCGTAGTGGCCGTAAGCCGTGATCTGCCCGGCGGCCACCGCCTGCTCCACGTCGGTGTTGACCGACACGTACCAGGCCGCGTCGAAGTCGCCGGGTGGCAGCAGGCGCCGGACCAGCGTTGTCCGCGTCAGGGCCAGCGCCCGCTCCAACTCCGACAGCGGCATCGGACGGCGCAGCCGCACGCGGCCCAGCGCGTCCGCCCAGCCCTGCAGGCCCGGACCCGATGCCATGCGGGCCGCCGGCAGGGTGGGCCGGGGCATCCCGTTCAGGCAAATCTGCCGCGCCCGCTCCAGCCCGGCGATCCAGCCGGGATGGTCGTTGCGGCACAGGATGGGGGTGGGCAGGCTGGTGTCGCGGTAGGGCCGGGCGTCGCTGAACACCCCGGCCAGGCCGGTCACGAGCGCCTCCAGCACCTTGATGTCGCTCTTGCCGTCAATGAAGTCCTGCGTTGCCGGATCGGCCTCCGTGTCCAGCGGCGCGACCAGGATGGCCGGCGCCAAGCTCCGCAGATGCTGCAGGTAAGCGTGGTAGGGCATCATGCCCAGGTGCTCGGTCTCCACCCCGCCCTCCAGTGCCAGCCCCGGCGGCGGGGCGCCGATGCAGACCAGCCGCAGGCCGTAGCCCAGACAGAAGTCGCGCACGGCGCGCACGATGCCCAGGTAGCCGCCCGTCAGCGCCGGCGTGTCGCTGGATGCCCATACCACGCACGTCGGAGGTGCGGGCGCGACCCAGGACGGCTGCTCCGACGCGAGGTTGCAGCAGGTCAAGGCGCGGTCCACCAGCGTCGCGTGCGCGTGCTCCTGCAGCAACGCGGCCAGCCGGTCGCTGCCGGTGGTCAGCGCCGTGCAGCCGCGCACCAGGCTGCGCGACGCCTGCAGCTGCGCCGGCGAGAACGGGCGGCGGTAGGCCGGCGACACCAGCAGGTTGTCGTCCATGTCCAGCAGGTAGGGCCGGCCCAGCCCGCCCAGCGCCAGCGCCAGGTCCGGCGGCAGGTCCCGCTGCACCCAGATCGCGTCGAAGGCCGGATCCGCCTCGGCCGGGCGGGTGCTGAACCTCAGCCGCCCCTTGCTCCAAATGGCATAGCCGCCGATGCCGCCCTCCCGGTGCAGCGCGCCCAGCGGCAGGTCCACGCGGATCGCCTGCATGTTGGCGCCCTGTTCCGACAGCACCAGGACCTGCGGCGGCGCCTCGGGCTGCGGGGCAGCGGCGCGGGGCGTCCTGCGCCGGCGCGGCGCCCGCATGGCCCCGGCCAACGCGTCGAGCAGTACCGCCGCGGCCTCCGCAGGATCGAACCAGCGTGCGGCGCACTCGTGCGCAGCGCCGGACATCGCGCCCAGCGCATCCGGCGGCAGCGCCGCCAGGACGTCCAGCGCCTGTTCGAGCGCGCCGCTGTCCGGCGGCGCCCCGGCGGGAACCGCCGTCGCGGCGCCGGCCCGCGCCAGTTGCCGGGCCAAGTCCCCGGCGCAGTTCGTCAGCAGCGGCACCCCATGCGCCAGGGCGTCAATGACATGCGGCGGGCCGGCCAAACGCCGCCCTGGCACGTCGTCGGCGAGGTCAAGGAACACGCTGCCGGGTTCATACCCTTCCAGCAACGTCCTGAGGTCCACTGCCGCCGAAGGGCGGACGGCGGTCATGCGCTCCAAGTCGTGGATGGCTCGCATCGTCGTCACGCCGCCAGCCGGGCCGGCAATCTCCGGCGGCGGCGCGATATGCAGTTCCACCCCACGGTCCCCGCACCACGCCGCAGCCCGCGCCAGCCATGCCAGGCCGCCCGGGCGCAGGTGCAGCCCGCCCGCGACGTGCAGGCGGCGGAGCGCGGCGGCGCCGGGCAGCGGCGGCAGGCTCAGCTCCGGGGGCGCCGTATAAGGCACGATGGTGGAAGGCGGCGAGTCCACCCCCAGCGCCGCGGTCCAGTATCCATCCTGGCCGGCGGACCCCGTCAGCGCCAGGCCGGCGCCGGCCAAGTGCCGTGCGGCCTCCGCCTGGTCCCCGGGCTGGACGCTTGCCCCGTGCAGGTCGCAGACGTGCAGGACGCCCGGCCCGAATGGGGTCCACAGCAGCGGCTGCATCCAGACGACGACCTCGGGCCGCAGCCGGCTGAGCAGATCCAGGCAGGTGCGCCGGCTGTGCCGCAACGCTGGCCCGCCCCCATCCCCCCCATCCCTGCGCGGGGCGGACTCGTCCGGGATGGACACGCTGACCTCGTGGCCGCCGGAGGTCAGGGCCGCCGCCAGTTGCGCCGCCCGCAGCCCGGCGCCGCTGGCCGGCCCATCAAGCACCGCCGGCACATCGTCCGCAAACAGGTGGATGCGGGACACGGCGCCGCTACGTCAGCTCGGCCAGGGCGGCCTGCATCTCCGCAAGCTGCCCCTCTTGCAGGCGCAGCAGCGCCAGCAGCTCGGTGAAGGCCGCAACCCCACGCTCGTCGGCGCGCGGCATCCGCCGCGGGGCGTCATGGAGCGGCGGCAACCCCGCCAGCGCCGCCTGCTGGGCGCGTAGAACGGCGGCGGCGGCGGCAACCTCGGGGTCGCCCGTCCGCCGGTCCAGCGCCGCCAGGATCAACCCCGCGGCAACGTCCAGCCCGCCAGCGTCCACCAGCGCAGCCACCTCCGGCGGCCCGAACGGCGCCGGGGCAGCCGCGTCCGGCAGGGCGGACGCCTCGGCCGCGCCAGGTGCGGGCTGCGAGGAGGCAGGCGGGGAGGGGGCGGTGCTGGTCTTCCTACGGGCCACTGCAAGGTCCTGTCGCGCAACGGCTGGGGGGCCGGCCGGCACATTCGTCCGGCGCAGGCGTTCCGGCAAGTCCGGCCGGATGCGCCGAGGTCAGCACGGGTTTGCCCTGCACGCCCGCCGCGGGCACCATGCGGCATCCGAACGACGAGGCACCCAGGATGGACGACGACTTCCGCAAGGCCGCGCTGGACTATCACCGTCTGCCGCGCCCCGGCAAACTGGCCATCGAAGCCACGAAGCGCATGGCCACCCAGCGCGACCTCGCCCTCGCCTACTCCCCCGGCGTCGCCGCCGCGTGCGAGGCCATCGTCGCCGACCCCGACGCCGCCCGGGACCTCACAGCCCGCGGCAACTTGGTTGCCGTCATCAGCAACGGCACCGCCGTCCTCGGCCTCGGCAACATCGGGGCGCTGGCCGGCAAGCCCGTCATGGAGGGCAAGGCCGTCCTGTTCAAGAAGTTCGCCGGCATAGACGTGTTCGACATCGAGGTGGACGCCGCCGACCCCGACCTGTTCGTGAACGTGGTCGCCGCCTTGGAACCGACCTTCGGCGCCATCAACCTGGAGGACATCAAGGCCCCCGAGTGCTTCGAGATCGAGCGCCGGCTGCGCGCCCGCATGGGCATCCCCGTCTTCCACGACGACCAGCACGGCACCGCCATCATCGTCGCCGCCGCCGTCCGCAACGGCCTGATGCTGCAAGGCAAGACGCTGGCGGAGGTGCGCCTGGTGACGAGCGGCGCTGGCGCCGCCGCCCTGGCCTGCGTGGACCTGCTGGTGGCGATGGGCCTGCCCGCCGGCCACGTCACGCTCACCGACATCAAGGGCGTGGTTTATGAGGGCCGGGACGAGCACATGCCCGACAACATGGCGCGCTATGCCCGCCAGACCGACGCCCGCCGCCTGCCCGACGTGCTGCCCGGCGCAGACGTTTTCCTGGGCCTGTCCGCCCCCAATGTCCTGAAGCCCGAGTGGCTGGGGACGATGGCGCCGAAGCCCCTGATCCTGGCGCTCGCCAACCCCGACCCCGAGATCACGCCCGACCTGGCCCGCGCCGCCCGCCCAGACGCCATCATCGCCACGGGCCGCAGCGATTTCCCGAACCAGGTCAACAACGTCCTCTGCTTCCCTTTCATCTTCCGCGGCGCTCTGGACGTGGGCGCGACCACCATCAACGAGGAGATGAAGGTCGCCTGCGTCGAGGCCATCGCCGTCCTGGCCCGCGTCGAGGCTAGCGAGGTCGTCGCCGCGGCATACGGCGGCGCGGCTCCCGTGTTCGGCCCCGAATACATCATCCCCAAGCCCTTCGACCCCCGCTTGATCCTGCAAATCGCCCCTGCCGTCGCCGCCGCGGCGATGCGCAGCGGCGTCGCCAAGCGCCCCATCGCCGACTTCGACGCCTACCGCCGCGACCTGGAGCGCTTCGTCTTCCGCTCCGGCCAGCTCATGCGCCCGGTGTTCGAGGCCGCAAAGGCCTCCCCCCAGCGCATCGTCTATGCCGAGGGCGAGGACCCCCGCATCCTGCGCGCCGTGCAGACCCTTGTGGACGATGGCATCGCCCGCCCGATCCTCCTGGGCCGCCGCGAGCATATCGCCGCCCGCGTGCGGGAGATGGGCCTGCGGATGGACCTGGACGGCGCCGTGCAGATCCTGGATCCGTCCGAGGACCACGCCGTGTTCGATCCATTGGTCGCCGAGTACCGCCGCCTGGTCGGGCGCCGCGGCACGCCGCCCGACGCCGCCTCCCGCCGAATCCTGCGCCGGCCCACCGTGGCCGCGGCCATGCTGCTGCAATCCGGCCAGTGCGACGCCGCCATCTGCGGCGGCACGGGCGACTGGTGGCGGCACATGCAATACGTCATGCCCATCATCCCCAAGCGCCGGAACGTGTCCCGCATCTACGCCCTGTCCTGCCTCATCCTGCAGACCGGCGCCCTGTTCGTCTGCGACACCCACATGAACCTGGAGCCGACCGCCGCCCAGGTCGCCGAGATGACCGGCCTGGCCGCCAACGCCGTCCGCGCCTTCGGCATCGTGCCCAAGGCCGCGCTCATGTCCCACTCCTCCTTCGGCTCCAGCACCTCCGACAGCGCCCGCCGGATGCGCCAGGCCCTCGCCCTCGTCCGCGCCGCCCATCCCGACCTGGAGGTGGACGGGGAGATGCACCCCGACGCCGCCCTGATCGAGACCCTGCGCGACCGCGCCGTCCCAGACAGCCGCTTGTCCGGCACCGCCAACCTGCTGGTCATGCCCGGCCTGGACGCCGCCAACATCAGCTTCAACCTGCTCAAGGCCGGCGCCGACGGCCTGCCCATCGGCCCGCTGCTGCTGGGCATGAGCAAGCCCATCCACGTCCTGATCCCCAGCGTCACCGCCCGCGGCATCGTGAACATCAGCGCCGTCGCCGCAATGGAGGGCGCGCGCGGCGTGGACGCGGCTGCGATGGCCGGGGTGGAGCCGGTGTAGGACCCCATCCATGATTCCCGTCGCCCTCGGCCTCGCGGCCCTGGCCGTGCTGCTCTGGGCGGCGCGCGGCTTCGCACAGGCGCGGCTGCCCAACGCCAAGGCGCTGCTGGGCTGGGTGTCGGCGCTGGCCGGGCTTGCGCTGGGCGCCGGGCTGCTGCTGACGGGCCGGTGGCTGGCGGCGCTGCTGGCCGGCGTCCTTTTCGGCCCGCTGGCGTGGAGCTGGTGGCAGGAAAGCCAGTTGCCGGACGAGTCCCGGGGGCTGCACCTAGCCCGGATGACCCGGGCGGAGGCTCTGGCGGTGCTGGGCCTGCACGATCCGGTGTCGGACGGCCAGGTCATCGCAGCCTGGACCCGGCTGATGCAGGCGGCCCATTCCGACAGCGGCGGCACCGAGTGGCTCGCAACCCGCCTGACCGAGGCCCGCAACGCCCTGCTCGGCGGGTAGGAGCCTTTCACCTCCCTGTGCCGCCGCAGGAAAACCTGTGCCGCCGCAGGAAGAGCGGGGTCAGAGAAGCGGCCAGCACCGGCCTGGGGCCAACATGGAACTGGCCCGCCCTGACCTGCGTGGTGGACCATGCGGCCTTCAACCCATGCCGGCGCAGAGCCGCCCTCAAAACGCCACGGCCATCTGTTGCTCCGCCCGGCCGGTCGGCATCGGGCGCCCATGGGCAACACCTGCCTCAGCAGGCTTTGCCGGGCATTGCCTTATGCATTGGCTCGCGCCGGCATCCGCCCACGGATGGCCGCGTGCAACCGGGTGGCGGTGGTGCTGGCGTCGAGCGTTTCCGCCACCCATGCCAGCCCGACGTCGGCTTCTTGCGGCTTACGGCGGGGTCCGTGTGAAGTCGGCAGATCAACGACGCGATTGCCGGTGCGTCCTGCCCTACCAAACCCTGCAACGCGCATGGCAGCAGCATGCCCTCGGCAGCGACATCCGCCATCACGCAGGGAACACCTGCGGCCAGGCTGTCCAGCACCTTGCCCGGTCGTGTCCCTGGACGTGGTGCAGGAGCGGCACTCCTGCACCACGTCCAAGAACACGACCTCTTGAGCACAAACGGTCCAGGGTTCTGTACCGCAACCAAACGGTTGCGGAACGCCGGCGCCGCCATCCCGGACGCAAATGGACCCTTGCGGCCGCCTCGACCTCGGGACATGCACATGCGTCATAGGCCCTGCCTGACCCGACACGGCCCTTGGTGATAAAGGTGTTGGCTCAAAGCCAACTAGAGACTCAAAGCTATTGCGAATGACTCTCATTATCGTTTAGGAGGGGGAGGCCACTTGGAAGGGAGATGCTGATGTCCGACCTGCACGATGAACGCCTGGCCCTGCCCATTGAGCAGGGCGTGCTGCTCTGGTGCGTCCGCGCCTGGGTGCTGGAAATGTGCAACCCGCGCGGGGCGGAGGAGCGCATCAACGACTTGCTGGACCGCTTCGGCACGCCCGGGGCCGCAGCATACGTCAAGGACTTCGTGTTCGCGCTGGGCCATGCCGCCGCCCGCACGATCAACGTCCAATGCACTTGCTGTACCCGGATCGTCGAGGACGAGCACGCGATTCTGGACGTGCTGGGTTTGGCCCAGGCGGGCCAGCCGTTGGAGGCCTGGCTGGTGCTGCGCGGTCTGGCGAACGCCGAGGGCGCACGGGCCGTGCTGCGCAACGCCGAGGGGATCGGCGCCGCCTTCGCCCAGGCCGGCCGGTTCCTGCCGACGCCTGACGCCGAGGTACGCCGCTACGCCATCGCCGGCCCGTCCTCGGCACCCGCCCGCCCCGCGCACGCCACACTGCACTGATGCGACCCCTGCCAATCAAGGACAGCCCGCCTGACGGTGCGGTGCCGCCTGCACCCTGCCCCTCGATGGGGCCGTCGGTCGTCAGCAGCGCCGAGTTGCTGGCTGGCGGGCGTGAGCTTGTCATCCGGCACGGCCCGGAGCGCTACCGCCTGCTGCTCACCGGGCAGAACAAGCTGATCCTGACCAAGTAGCCCACCCCACCTTCCGCCAAGCCAGCCAGCCCGGACCCCGGGCACGCCAGCCAGGCCCCTCCCCACCGAGAGGACCCTTGCGTTGGCCCACCGCCTCGCTTCGGCGGCCCGTCACCTTCCCCTGCTCGCCATCATGGTGGCCGCCCCCGCGCCGGGCATAGCCCAGGCGCCGCCCACGCCCGCCCCGAACACGCCCGCCCCCACCGTGGAGGCAGTGCCGAGCGCGGCAGCGCCACAAGCGACGCCGGGCGCCGTCGCGCCGAACGCCATGCAGCTTTCTCCCGTGGTCACGACGGCAACCCGCGGCCCGCGCCGGGCGGACGACGTGCCGGCGACCGTTTTGGTCGTTAACCGGACGCAGTTGGACCAGCGCGACGCCGTCGCCCCGCGCGATGTCGTGCGCTACGAACCCGGCGTGTCCGTGGGCAACCAGCCCGGGCGAACCGGGTCCACCAACTACGTGATCCGCGGCATCGGCGACAACAGGGTCCGCCTCCAGGTGGACGGGGTCCGCGTCCCTGACTTCCCCAGCAGCCTGGGCGCCGGCACCTACACGCGCGACTTCATTGACCTCGATACCGTCAAGCGCATCGAGATCGTGCGCGGCCAGGCCAGCGCGCTGTACGGCTCGGACGCGGTCGGCGGCGTCGTGTCCTATGTGACCAAGGACCCGTCCGACCACCTGGATGCCGCCGGGCGCGACTACTTCGCCTCGCTCAAGACGGGCTACAACGGCGCCGACCGCTCCTTCCACGAAACCGTAACGGCGGCCCGGGCGCCCACACTCCTCCTTGGGCTACCGACCGCCCGCGCCGGAGGTGGTGGTAGCCATACCTACTATGCCGCGTGGCCGCCCCGGTCCAACCGGTTCACACCAACCGTCCGCAGCCATGCTGCACTAACATTTTGCCCGGACCGCTCGATGAGGGCTGGTCAGATACGGACACGAAATGATGCAGGCCATGCACCTGGCCCGGGCACACCCGCCCCGCCATCGGCTCCACGCTCATGCGTTCGCCGGGCAGCGGCAGCCCGTGCACATAAGGCAGCATCCACCGCCGCTGCTCCGCCCGCGGCAGCGCCGCCAGGAACGGTGCAGGCCAACCATCCAGGCACGACAGCCACGTCCGCGGTCCAGGCTCGTCATCGCCCCATTCCGTCGTCCGGCAGGCTAGGACACCGCTGGGCCGCGATGAGGATGGCAGAGCCGTGCCAAGCCTGCTCAAGCCACCCCGGCCGGAAACACCTGCACCTGCACAGGCGTCGGATGATAGCCGTTGCAGGGATTGTTGACCTGCGGGCAGTTGGAGACGACGCACAGCACGTCCATCTCCGCCACCATCTCCACGCTGGCCCCCGGCGCCGAGATGCCGTCGTCCACCACCAGGTCCCCGTTGGGCGCGATGGGCACGTTCATGAAGAAGTTCAGGTTGGGCACGATGTCCCGCTTGGTCATGCCGTGGCGCGACAGCTCCAGGCAGAAGTTGTCCCGGCAGGCGTGCAGGAACCGCGTGTCATGCCCGAAGCGCACCGAGTTGCTCTCGCACGAGCACGCGCCGGCCGAGGTGTCGTGCCGCCCGCAGTCGTCGGCGGTCACGGCAAGCATCACCCGGCCCTCGTTGGACATGATCCGGGTGCCCACGGTCACGTAGGCCGACCCCTGGCAGCGCAGCGTGTCCTGGGCGCTGTAGCGCTCCCCATGGTCGGCTGCGTTGTAGAACAGCACGTCAATCGCCTGCTGCCCGTGGGTGTCCACCAGCCGCAACCGCTCGCCCCGGCGGATGACGCCGGACCACGGCTGGCGGGCGGGGATGTCATGGCTGATGCGCGGCGCCGGTGCGCGCTGGTGCGGGGAACCGTCCGGGATGGTCCGTGCGATGCTCACAGCGCGGCCTCCGTGTTCTCGAATCCGCGCCGGGCTTCGGGCGATGCGGCGCGGCAGGGGTCCTCGGCCCCGGCGGGCGGGCCGCGCCAGCGTATGACCTCGACGGCGCCAGGGGCATAGGACGCAGCGGGGTCCAGCGGGTGCGGCGCGGTGGACAGGGCGACGCGCAGGTCCATGTCGGCCCGCAGCTCCACGAAGTCCCCGGGGCGGCGCACGCCGTCCCGCCAGGTGAAGCGCCCGGCGGCGTCCACCGACACCGGGGCGAAGAAGGTGATGCAGGTGCCGATGTCCCGCCGCGACAGGCCCAGCTTCAGCGCCGCCAGGATGAAGTTGTCGCGCGTGTTGCGCCACGGCCCCGGCCCGTGCTGCGCCAGGGTGCTGGCGGCGGTAGAGCCGCTCATCAGCGCGTCGTGGGCACCGCTGGTATCTTCCGTGATGGACAACATCACCCGGCCCATGTCGGAGAACACCACCCGGCCCCGCCGCAGCTCCGCCGACCACTGGATTTTGAGGGTGTCGGCATGGTTCAGCCGTTCGGACGGGTCGTGCAGTGCCCAGGCGAGCAGGGCCGCCGCTCCGGTCCCGTCCGTGTTGACCAGCCGCAGCCGGTCGCCGCGGTGCAGCAGCGCCGTGGCATACCATCCGCCGGGCACGGCCTCTCGGTGCAGGATGGCGGACGCATCCAGCGGCGCCCCATCCAGCGGCGTGGGCGGCAGGGCGGCTGCGACCTGGACTCCAGCGGCGCGCAGCGCCTCGTAGCGCGCCCGGTGCGCGTTGATGCTGGCCTGCACCTCAGGCGAGATGTCAATTGCTGCGTCCATCGCTAGGCCTCCAGCAGGCTGCGCGCCAGGCGGAGCAGCGGGCCGCCCGGCGCGCGCAGGGCGTCAATGATCGTGAAGTGGTCGGCGCGCGGCACCGGCAGCAGCGCGCCCGGGCGGTGCAGCGCCGCCCGGCGCGCGTGCAGGCGGCGGCTGTCGCCCACCAGCGCCGCCAGCTCCGCCGAGCCGTAGGCCAGCGCCATCGGCTTGTCCGGCGCGTCCAGGCGCAGGGGGGACAGCGCCTCCACCTCCGCGTCCGTCAGCCTCAGCTTGTCGTTCAGATACGTGTCGCGGATCGGCCCCAGCTCGAATACGCCGGAGATCGTCAGCGACGCCGCCACGGCGGGGTGCCCGAGCATCATCGCAGCCAGGTGCCCGCCCGCCGACCAGCCGCTGACGACGATGCGTCCGGTGATGCCGTGCGCCGGGCCGTGCTGGCCCAGCCAGTCCAGCGCCGCCGTCATCTGCGCCACGATCTCCGTCAGCGTCGCGTCCGGCGCCAACGTGTAGCCCGGCAGCGCCGCCGACCAGCCGGACGCCACGGCCCCGGCCACGGCGGCTGCCGCGCCCTCGCGGTCGTTGCGCTGCCAGTAGCCGCCGTGGATGAACACCAGGCAGTCCGACCCGGGCGGGCCGGGGAACAGGTCCCACGCCTCGCGCTGGGTGGGGCCATACGGCAGGTCCAGGTGCGCGGGGTGCTGGGCACGGAACGCGAGGGAGGCGGCCCGCAGCGCCTCGACGTAAGCCGGTCCGCCCGGGCAGGCGGCGGTGTTGTTGTAGGCGGCGTCGCGCGCCGCGCGGGACAGGGCGCCCCAGTCTTGCGGCGCCGGATCGTCTGTCATGGCTCTACCCTTGAATGGTGCGAATGCAGCAGGGTCGACAGCTCCCGCCGCAGCGCGTTGAACTCGGGGGAGGACACGTCCCGCGGGCGCGGCAGCTCCACCCGCACGTCGCGCACGATGCGCCCGGGGCCGGGCGACATGACGACGACGCGGTCGGCCAGGAAGATCGCCTCCTCGATGGCGTGGGTCACGAACACCACCGTCAGGCCCGTGCTGGCCCACAGGCCCAGCAGCTCGTCCTGCAGCCGCTCCCGCGTCATGGCGTCCAGCGCGCCGAACGGCTCGTCCATCAGCACCACGCGGGCGTCGTTGGCCAGCACGCGGGCGATGGCCACGCGCTGCTTCATGCCGCCCGACAACTGGTGCGGGTAGGCGTCGGCGAAGGACGTCAGGCCGATCATGTCCAGGAAGCGTCCGGTGATCTCCGCAACCTCCTGCCTGCCTTTGCCGCGGCTTTCCGGGCCGAAGCCGATGTTGCGGCGCACCGACAGCCACGGGAACAGGCCGTAGTCCTGGAACACCATGCCCCGCTCCGGCCCTGGCCCCTCCACCCGCTTGCCGCGCACGACGACCTGGCCATGCGTCGCCGCCTCGAACCCGGCGATGATCCGCAGCAGCGTGCTCTTGCCGCAGCCGGACGCGCCGATCAGGCAGACGAACTCCCCGGCGGCGACGGCAAGCTGCGCGTCCTGCAACGCCACCACGTCCCCGCCTGGCCCGGCAAAGCGCTTGGTGACGGACTGCACATCAATCGCGGCGGGCAACGGCGTCATGCCGCCCCGCCCCTGCAACGCGCGCACCGCCGCAACAAGGACCGCCCTGGCTCCCTCTCGCCCCGGGAGAGGGTTGGGGTGAGGGAAAGGGCAAGCGCCGACCTGTCCAATGCAGGACCGCTCCAACCCGGACCAAACGTGGCCCCCGCGGCCTCCCTCACCCCGGCCCTCTCCCGGAGGGAGAGGGAGCAGCGCACCATCCCCACCTCATGCGTGCTGCGGACTCCAGCGCAGCACCCTCCGGCCCAGCCACGTCACCGCCTGGTCGGACAGATATCCCACCGCGCCAATCGTTATCATGCCCGCGATCACGATCTCCGTCCGTGACAACTGCCGTCCATCCATGATCATCGCCCCCAGCCCCGTCTCCACCCCCGTCATCTCTCCTACCACGATGACGACCCACGACAGCCCCAGCCCCAGCCGCAGCCCCGTGAAGATGCCCGGCATCGCCGCCGGCAGCACCACGCGCCCGAACATCGCCGCTGGCGTCGTGCCCAGCATCGCCGCGGCCTCGAACAGCCGCGGCTCCACGCTCCGCACCCCGAACACCGTGTTGATGAGGATCGGGTAGAACGCCCCCAGCGCCACGAGGAAGAACGCCGAGCGCGGCCCCAGCCCGAACACGATCATGGACAGCGGCAGCCACGCCGTGACGGGCACCGGGCGCAGCACCTGCAGCGCCGGGTCGAACAGCGCGCGGGCCAGCCAGACCCGGCCGATGGCCATGCCGAGCGGCAACGCAACGATCGCCGCCAGCAGGAACGCGCCATAGACCCGGGATGCCGAGGCGACCAGGTGCGTCAGCAGCATCCCGCTGAATGCGTCGTCGTTGATCCCGCCGAACGCCAGATCCCACAGCGCCAGCCCGACCTCCCCGGGCGCCGGGATCAGCCGGTAGCCCGCGCCGCGCGTGCTGGCCCACCAGCCCACGAGCGCCAGCAGCGGCAGGGCCATCGCCAGCGGCAGCTGCAACCGGCGCAGGCGGTCCGGCGCGGTCCCGAGGGGCGTCATGCCGGGACTCAGGCCGTTGCGACCTCGTCCGAGAAGCGCGGGTCCAGGAAGGCGAAATCCGGCAGGGCGCGTATCTGCTTCGCCTCCAGCATGTGCTCGGCATAGGTCTTGGCCTGGGTGATCATCTCCGGCGTCATGCGCCAGGTCAGCTCGACGTTCGGCAGGGCGATGGCGATGGCGTCCCGCTTCTGGCCGAGCTTGGCGACCGTCATGGCGATCATCTCGTCCGGGTGGCTGGTGGCGAACTCGGCGGACTTGCGCTGCAGGCCCACCATCGTCCGCACCAGGTCCGGACGCCCCTTCACGGTGTCGCTGTGGGTCGCCAGGATCTGGTTCAGGGCGCCCATCGGGGTGGAGTAGGGATACTCGACGATCTTGCCGATGCCGGTGCTGAGGGAGATGCTCGGCGCAGGCTCGGCCCCCACGTAGGCGTCCACGTCGCCGCGGGTGAGCGCCGCGTGCATCTCGCTGAAGCTGACGCGGACGGGGGTGATGTCGCGGACCGACATGCCCTCCATCCGCAGGCGGTCGAGGATGAACACCTCCTGGGTGGAGCCGGGCCAGATCGCAACGCGCTTGCCGCGCAGGTCCTTGAGGCTGCTGATCTCGCTGTCCTTGCGCGCCACGACGCCCATGCCCTTGTTGCAGACGGCGCCCACGACCGTCAGCGGCTCCCGCGCCGCCGCGCCCTGGATGGAGGCGGCGATGCCGAAGGTGCCGAAGTCTATGGACTTCGTGACGACGGCAGCCTTGCCGTCGGTCGGGCTTTCGAAGGCGATCACCTCGACCCGCATCCCGTCGGGCACGAAGCGCTCATAGAAGTAGGGTGTGATGGCGTGGATCAGCTTCAGCGTGCCCATCCGCACCACCGTCTCCGCCCGGGCGGCCCGGGAGATGAACGGGGCGGACAGGCCGGTGGCCAAGGCAGCGCGGCGGGTCAGGGTCATGACGGGTGTCCTCCTGGGAGCGTTTACGGCAGGACGCAAGGCGTATGCCACCCGGCCTCCAAAGGACAGCGCTGACCCCCTCTCCCTCCGGGAGAGGGTTGGGGTGAGGGAAGCCGCACGCACTGCGCTGTCTCAAGCGGGCACCTGCTCCCGAGGGATCAAAGGCCGACGCTGCTAGATTTCCCTCACCCCGGCCCTCTCCCGGAGAGAGAGGGAGAAGCAGCCTTGCGGACGGGATCGTCAGTATGCTTCTTAATTCGGCATGGACCAGCACGTGGGGCTTCAAGACCAGGCGGGCGCCGGCACGGGCGCCCAGGGCGTCGGTGCTTCGGTCCTCCGCGTCGAGGACGCCCGCCACCTCCTCGGCCAGGGCGAGTTCATCGCCGACCTGCGCCTGGCCGGGATGCAGAACCTGGCCTTCGTCCGCACCCCCCTCGCCCACGCCCTGATCCGCGGCGTGCGGAAGCCCGCTGGCTTCGAGAACCGCGTGTTCACCGCCGCCGACCTGACCGGCGTCGGCCCCATCGTCGCCAACTCGGCGCTGCCGGGCTTCAAGCCCTCGGCCCAGCCGGCGCTGGCGACGGACCGCGTGCGCCACGTCGGGGAGGCCATCGCCGTCTGCGTCGCCCCCACCCGCGCAGAGGCGGAGGACCTGGCGGAACAGGTCGTGCTGGACCTGGAGGAGCTGCCCGCCGTGTCCGACATGCTCGCCGGGCGCCAGCCCGACGCGCCGCAGCTGCACGCCCACTGGGGCGACAACGTATTCCTGGAAACCCGCGTGGACCTCGGCCCGGCATCCGCACGCGACGGCGCGTCCATCGTCATCCGCCGCACCCTGCGGACCGCCCGCCAGCACATGGCGCCCATCGAGGGCCGCGGCCTGGTCGCGCACTGGGATCGGCGCATGGGGCAGCTCGTGCTGCACACCAGCACGCAGATGCCGCACATCGTCCGCACCGGCCTGGCCGGCTGCCTCGGCCTGCCGGAGGAGGCCGTGCGCGTCGCCGCCCCCGACGTGGGCGGCGGCTTCGGCTACAAGGGCATCCTGTTGCCGGAAGAGGTCGTGGCCGGCTGGCTCGCGCGCCATCTCGGCCACCCCGTCCGCTGGATCGAGGACCGGCGCGAGGGCCTGACCGGCAACGCCAACTGCCGCGAGCACCATTACGAGCTGACCGCCTACGCCGACCGCACCGGGCGCCTGCTGGCCCTGGACTGCGAGGCGACGGTGGACGCCGGCGCCTACTCGATCTACCCCTTCTCGGCCTGCCTGGAGGCGGCGCAGGTCGCCAGCATCCTGCCCGGCCCCTACGACTTCGCGGCGTTCCGCTGCACCACCTGGTCCGTGGCGACCAACAAGCCGCCGATCTTGCCCTACCGCGGCGTCGCCCGGTCCGGCGTGTGCTACGCGATGGAGACCATCATGGACGCCATTGCCGCGGAGGCCGGGATGGAGCCAGACGCCGTGCGCCTGCGCAACCTGGTGCCGCCGGAGGCCATGCCGTTCGACAACATCACCCGCAAGCACTTCGACAGCGGCGACTACCCGGAGGCGCTGCGCCGCGCCGCGGCCGCGATAGGCCTGCCAGCCGTTCGGGCGCGTCAGGCGGCGGAGGCCGGACCCGTGCGGACCGGCGTGGGCCTGGCGGTGTTCTGCGAGCAGGGGGCGCACGGCACCTCGGTCTATGCCGGCTGGGGCATCCCGATGGTGCCGGGCTGGGAGCAGGCGGCGGCGCGCGTCACCCCCGATGGCGGGCTGGAGCTGCGCGTGGGCGTGCAGTCGCACGGACAGGGGCTGGAGACGACGCTGGCGCAGGTCGCGCACGAGGTGCTGGGCATCCCCGTCGCGCGGATGCGCGTGGTCCACGGCGACACCGCGCTGACGCCATACTCCACCGGCACCTGGGGATCCCGCTGCATGGTGGTGGCCGGCGGCGCCGTCGCGGCGGCCTGCACGGCGCTGGCGGAGCGCATCGGCCGGATCGGCGCGCACCTGCTGCAAGTTGACCCGGCCCTGGTCCAGGTGGCCGGCGGCGAGGTGCGCGGCCCCAACGGCAGCGTCACCATCCAGGAGGTCGCACGGACCTGGTACCTGCGCCCGCAAGACCTGCCGGATGGGGTGGACGACGGCGGGCTGGAGCTGACCGCCGGCTACAAGGCGCTGCGCGACAGCGGCACCTTCAGCTACGCCGCCCATGCCTGCACCGTCAGCGTGGACACGGACTCCGGCGCCGTCCGCATCCTGGACTACGCCATCGTCGAGGACGGCGGCGTGCTGGTGAACCCCATGGTCGTGGACGGCCAGGTCGCGGGTGGCGCCGCCCAGGGCATCGGCACCGCGCTGCATGAGGAGATGGCGTTCGACGCCGCCGGGCAGCCAGGCGCCGCGACGCTGGCCGACTACTCGCTGCCCGGCGCGACGGAGGTGCCGGCGTTGCGGATCGAGCACATGGAAACGCCCTCGCCCTACACCCGTTTCGGCCAGAAGGGAATCGGGGAGGGCGGCGCCATCGGCCCGCCCGCGGCCATCGCCAACGCCGTCAACGACGCGCTGCGTCCGTTGGGCGCGCGGGTGGACCGGCTACCGATCACCGCACAGCGGGTGGTCGCCGCTGTATTGGGTGCGGAGTGATGGCGTCCCTGCAGACCGTCCGCTGCCTTCCCCCTCTCCCTCCGGGAGAGGGCCGGGGTGAGGGAAAGGCCGCACGGACCGCCATTGGCTCGCCGGGACGCAAGGAGGTCCATCGCCTGCGAGGTCAGCTCTGCGGGGCTTCCCTCACCCCGACCCTCTCCCGGAGGGAGAGGGAGACGCAAGCACCACCCTCGCGCCCCGCAGGGCCAGCGCCATGAAGGCCGCCGCCTTCGCCTGGGCGCAGCCGGCCGCCCTGCCCGACGCCATCCGCCTGCTGCGGGTGGATGGCGCCTGCGCGATGGGCGGCGGCCAGTCGCTCGGCCCCATGCTGAACCTGCGCGCCGCCCGACCCGGCACGGTGGTCCCGCTGTCGGCCCTGCCGGACCTGCACGGGGCGGAGGACGCCGCCGACGCCCTGACGCTCGGCGCCGCGACCACCCATGCCGCCATCGCCGATGGGCGCACGCCGGACATCCTGATCCACGGCCAGCCGGTGCTGGCGCGCATCGCCGGCGGCATCGCCTACCGCGCCGTCCGCACCCGCGGCACCATCGGCGGCAGCCTGTGCCACGCCGACCCCGCGGCGGACTGGCTGGTCACGCTGACCGCCTTGCGCGCCATCGTGCTGACCACCGCCCGCGCCGTGCCGCTGGACCGCTTCGTGACCGGCCCGTTCCGCACGGTCCTGACCCCGGGGGAGGTCGTGCGCGCCGTCCGCATCCCGCGCCCCGCGCCGGACGCGCGCTGGGGATACCACAAGCTCTGCCGCAAGCCCGGCGAGTTCGCCCACGCCATGTCCGCCTGCCTGATGGAGGGTGCGGCCACCCGCATCGTCATCGGCGCCCTCGGCGGCCCGCCCGCCGTGCTGTCCGGGCCGGACGAGGCCGGGGCGGCGCTGGCCTTCCTGGACCCGGTGGACCGCCACCTGCAACTCGTGGCCATGCGCCGCGCCCTGGCGGCGGCCGGCGCATGACGGCGCTGTCCCTGTGCCTGTCTCTGGCCGTCAACGGCTGCCCCGTCACGGCGGAGGTCGAGCCGCGCACCCACCTCGCCGACTTCCTGCGCGACCACCTGCTGCTGACCGGCACCCACACGGGCTGCGAGCACGGCGTCTGCGGCGCCTGCACCATCTTGTTGGACGGCGACCCCGCCCGCGCCTGCATCCACCTTGCCGCCGGGTGCGGCGGCGCGGACGTGCGGACCATCGAGGGCTTGCAGGACGACCCCGTCATGGCCCGGCTGCGCCTCGCCTTCTCGGCGGAGCACGCGCTGCAATGCGGCTATTGCACGCCGGGGATGCTGGTGACGGCGCGGGACATCGTGCGGCGCTTGCCGGATGCCGACGACGACGCGGTCCGGCTGGAGCTTGCCGGCAACCTGTGCCGCTGCACCGGCTACACCGGCATCGTCCGCGCGATCCGGCGCGTGCTGGATGAACGGCTGGACATCGCCCGGCCCGCGCCGGTCCTGGTGCCCGCCGCGCGCTTCGGCCCGGTTCAGACAATGGTTCAGACGACGGTCCAGGCAGTCGACGCCGCCCAGGCCGCGCCCGCGGCCGAAGGGCTGCACCAGCGCCTCGTGTTCCAGCAGCCGGCGTCGCGCGTGTGGGACGCGCTGCACGACCCCGCGCTGATCGCCGCCTGCGTGCCCGGCGCGCAGTTGGACGCGGCCACGCCTGGCAGCATCCCCGATAGCATCCGGGGGACGATGGTGGTGGCGCTCGGCCCCGTCCGCGCCCGCTTCGGCGGGACCGCCGCAATCACTTATGACGAGGCTGCGCGCAGTGGCGCCGTGCAGGGCACCGGCCAGGACCAGGCCAGCGGCACCCGGCTGAACGCCTCCGCTCGGTTCCAGGTGGTCCCGGATGGCGATGCCGCCTGCGTGCTGCTGGTCACGGTCGAATACGGCCTGCGCGGCGCGTTGGCGCAGTTGGCGCGCGGGCGCGTGGTGGACCTGCTGGCCGGGGAGGTCGCGGCGATGTTCGCCCGCAACCTGGCCGTCCGGCTGGAGGGGGGCGCCGTGGCCGCCGCCGGGCCGCTGTCCGGCGGGCGGCTGATGCTGCGCGTGGCGCTGGCGTGGGTGCGCCGGGTGGCTGGGCTGGACAAGGGCTAGGCAGAACCTGGACGGCTGCACAGGGGCAGTGCAGCCGTCAGCATACTGACGGACTGGCCCGCGTAGGGCAGAGCGGCGTGGCGCCATCCACTGTGCCGCCGCCGGGGTGGCTGCCTTCTCCCTCTCCCTCCGGGAGAGGGCCGGGGTGAGGGGGTCTCGAATGCCGACGCGGGCACCGCTGGTGCCCACGGCGCGCAGCCCTGCTTCGGATGGGACAGCGCCGCAAGACCCCCTCACCCCAACCCTCTCCCGGAGGGAGAGGGAGCCGCGACGGTTCCTGCACGGACCATGGCGCGTCCCCCCGCCAATGCCATGGCATAGTCCTTGCTGACCCGGATGATCATGGCTCTAGCTGCTCTCCTGCAAGACCGCTTCGGCTCCGCCGCCCCGGCGTTGGACATACCGGCGTTGGACACGCCAGCGTCGGACGCGCCTTTCGTCGCCGCCGTCCTGGCCCGGCGGACCCAGCGCCGCTACACGGACCGCCCGGTGCCGCAACCCCTGGTGGACCTGCTCTGCCTGGCGGCCCTGTCCGCATCGTCCAAATCCGACTACCAGCAGGCCACCATCCTGCAGGTGCATGACGCCGAGAAGCGCGCCGCCCTGGCCGCGCCGTTCCCGGCGATGCCCTGGATCGGCGATGCCCCGGCGTTCCTGGTCTTCCTCGGCGACACCCGGCGGATGCAGCGCCTGGGCGAGCTGCGCGGCCACCCCGCGCCCAACACGGGGCTGGAAGGCTTCTTCAACGCCACCGTGGACGCCGCGCTGGCGTTGCAGACCTGCATCCTGTCCGCCGAGGGCGCCGGGCTGGGCACCTGCCCGATCAGCGTGCTCCGCAACCAGGCGCCCCTGGTCGGGGACGTGCTGGGCCTGCCGGACGGGGTGTTCCCCGTTGCCGGGCTGTGCCTGGGCTGGCCGTCGGAGGCCGGGCACGCCAGCCTGCGCCTGCCCCCATCCGTGACCGTGCATCACGACCGCTACGACGACAGCGCCATGCCCGCTGCCATCGCCGCCTACGACCGGGAGCGCGAGGCCCGCAACCCCACCCCGCCCGGCAAGCAGCGCGCCCCGGAGCGGTTCGGCACCGTGGCGCAGTACGGCTGGTCCGAGGACAAGGCCCGCCAGTCCGCCCAGGGCGAGGGCGCCGCCTTCCCGCCCTGGCTGCGCACCCGCGGCTTCACGTTCGACTGACCCCTTCCCCACAGGAGCGACACCATGCACACGACGCGACGCGGCTTGTTGAAGACGGGCGCTGCCGGCGCCCTGGTGATGGCCGGCGCCGGGCTGCCGGGACGGGCGGATGCGGCGACGCTGGCCGAGATCAAGGCCCGCGGCTACATGGTCGTCGCCACCGAGGACGATTTCAAGCCGTTCGAGTTCATCCAGGACGGCAAGCCCACCGGCTACGACACCGAGCTGCTGGAGCTGATGCGCAAGACCGTCCCGTTCCAGGTCCGGCAGGAGACGATCCCCTGGACCGGCCTGCTGCCCGGCGTTGGCAGCGGCAAGTACGACGCCGCCGTCACCGCCGCGCTGATCACTGCCGAGCGCGAGAAGTTCCTGGACTTCTGCAGCCCCATTGCCGAGTCCACCGACTTCTACGTCAAGAAGAAGGGCAACGCCGCGATCACGTCCATCAAGGACCTCGCGGGCAAGAAATGCGGCGTGCAGGCCGGCAGCGCCATGCTGTCCGCCCTGCCGGAGTTGGAGGAGATGCTGAAGGCGACGGGCGGCAAGATGGGGGAGGTGGTGCAGTACGTATCCTACCCCGAGGCCTATCAGGACCTCGCCATCGGCCGCACGGACTACGTGGTCAACACGCAGATCAACCTGCAAAGCCTGGTCAACGACAAGCCCGGCGTGTTCGAGCTGGGCCAGGCCGTGTCCAAGAAGATCTACATCGCCTGGGCCGTGAAGAAGGGTAACACGGAGGTCAAGGAGCTGCTCGACACCTTCCTGATCGGCGCGCGCAAGTCCGGGGACATGGCGAAGCTGCAGCAGAAATGGTTCGGCCTGACCTTCGACATGCCGGAGCATTGGACGGCCACCTGACCGTCGCGCGTCCGGTGCAGGGGCGTGCATTGCAGAAGCTGGCGTGACCGGGGCCGATTGGCTGGCGCTGCTGCGGGGGGCAGGCCTTACGGTCTTGTTCTCCGTCGCGGCGGCGGTGATCGGCGTGCCGGCCGGGCTGGGGCTGGCGCTGGTGCGCTGGGCGCGGGTGCCGGTGCTGTCGCCCGTGGTGGCGCTGGTGGTCAGCGTGCTGCGGGCGGCGCCGGCGGTTACGCTGGCGCTGCTGGTGTTCTTCGCGCTGCCGCGGACGGGGCTGTCCCTGGACCCCGTGCCGGCGGGCATCGTCACGCTGACGCTGTCCACCGCGGCGTTCAACTGCGAGATCTGGCGCGCGTCGCTGCTGGCGCTGCCGCGGGACCAGGTGGACGCGGCGCTGGCGATGGGGATGCGCCGGGGCGTGCGGTTCCGCCGCATCGTGCTTCCCCAGGTCGCCCGCGCGGCGCTGCCGGCGCTGGTCAGCGAACTGACCTTGCTGGTCAAGGTCAGCCCGGCCGTCGCCGTCCTGGGCGTCGTGGACATCACCCGCGCCGCGGTCCGTATCGGCGCGCAAACCTACGAGCCGCTGCCGCCATTCATGGCGGCGCTGGTGATCTACAGCGTGATCGTCTTCCTGTTCGTGCGGCTGCAGCGCGTGGTCGAGCGGCGGTATGCGTGATGGCCATGATCTTCCGGCGTGACCGGTCGAGGCCTTCTCCTAAGCTGCTGCACTTGGCAGTGGGCAGCGTTCTGCTCCCTCTCCCTCCGGGAGAGGGAGCGGGCAGCCCTGCCGATGATTGAGGAGTTCGCAGTCGTCTGGCAGCAGCGCGCGCTGCTGCTGGACGGGTTCCTGACAACGCTGTTGATCTCAGCCCTGGCGTCTGCGGCGGCGCTGGCGCTGGGGGCGCTGCTGTCCACCGGCCTGATGTCCCGCCGCCCGCCCGTCGCCTGGACGGCCCGGGTGCTGGTGGATGCCATGCGCTGCGTGCCGTTCCTGCTGTTCGCCTACCTGATCTACTACGGCCTGCCGTCGCTCGGCCTGCAGCTCGGCAACTGGACCTCCGGCCTGGTGGCGCTGGTGGTCTATCACATGGCCTACATGGCCGAGCTCCTGCGCGGCACGTGGCTGGGCCTGCCGGCGGAAACGGTCGAAGCCGGGCGGGCCTTCGGCTTCCATGGGTTCGGGCTGTTCCGCCGGGTGATATTGCCGCCGGTGGTGTTCGCGGCGCTGCCGACGCTGGGCAACCAGGTGATCCAGGTGGTGAAGGACAGCGCCTTCCTGACCATCATCGCGGTGCAGGAGCTGACCCACGCCGCAACGGCGATCCAGGCGACCTACTACGTCCCCTTTGCCTCCTTCATCGCCGCCGTCGGGCTGTACTGGCTGCTGTGCCTGGCAGTGGAGGGCGCGGTGGGCATGGCGGGCCGGCGTGCGGAGGTCATGCGGTGAGCGGGGCGGTAAGTGGGCCGGGGAGCAGCGCGGCGAAGGACGCCGTCCTCCGCATCCGCGGGCTGGGCAAGGAGTTCGGCGCCAACACGGTGCTGGACGGCATAGACCTGGACGTGGGCCGGGGCGAAACGGTCTGCGTGCTCGGCCCCTCCGGGTCCGGCAAGTCCACCCTGCTGCGCTGCATCAACTGGCTGGAGCGTCCGGACCGCGGCCAGGTCCACCTCGGCGGCGTCCAGGTCGGCCTGCGCCCCGGCGGCAACATCGCCATGTCCGACCGGGAACTGGCGGCGCTCCGCACCCGGGTCGGCATGGTGTTCCAGCACTTCGCGCTGTGGCCGCACATGACGGTGCTGCAGAACATCACCGAGGCCCCGCTGCACGCCCAGGGCCGCCCCCGCGCGGAGGTGCTGCCGGAGGCGGAGGCGCTGCTCGCCAAGGTCGGCCTGCGGGACAAGCGGGACGCCTACCCGGCGCGGCTGTCCGGCGGCCAGAAGCAGCGCGTCGGCATCGTGCGCGCCCTGATGATGCGCCCGGACCTGCTCCTGTTCGACGAGCCGACCAGCGCCCTGGATCCCGAGCTTGTCGGCGAGGTCCTGGCGGTCATGCAGGGCTTGGCGCGGGACGGCATGACGATGGTGGTGGTCACGCACGAGATGGCCTTCGCCCGCGACGCCGCCACCCGCATCGTGTTCATGGATGCCGGCCGCATCGTGGAGACCGCGGACCCGCACAGCTTCTTCACCGCCCCGGCCACCGAGCGTGCGCAGCAGTTCCTGCAACGCTACGCCGGCCCCCTGACCCAGGAGCGCCCAGCATGACCGGCCCGATCTTCCACATGATCCCCGATGCCCCCAAGCCCGTCGCGCCCTACAGCCACGTCGTGGAGCGCGACGGCTGGCTGTTCGTCACCGGCCAGCTCGCCACCGACCCGGCGGACGACACACTGCCCCTGCCGGACGGGATCGAGGCGCAGACGCGCAAGGTGATGGACAACCTGCAGCGCGCCCTGCGCGGCGCCGGCGCGACGCTGGCGGACGTGGTCTGCGTCCGCATCTTCCTGACCCAGTTCGACCGGGACTACGCGGCAATGAACGCGCTCTATGCCACCTACTTCCCGCGGGACTGCCTGCCGGCACGGACGACGGTGGGCGTCACGGGGCTGGCGCGGGGCGGGATCGTGGAGATTGACATGATCGCTAGGCGCTAAGCAAACCTCTGGAGGTTTGCGCACAGATGAAGACTCCAAGCAGGCTTGCGCGGCTTGGCACGGCCGCAGGCCACCCGTGTGACAAGCCGCGCAAGCCTGCTTGGAGCATATCCGGACCAAACGGCTTCGTTTGGGCCGGACAAATGCTCGCAATAACAGAATCTAGAGCGTGTCCGGTGCTTCTATCTGCACCGGACACGCTCTAGCCGCCCAGCCCCCGGCGACCCGCCTGAACCGCGGCGTGCTGAAAGCCGCCACCACGGGCACCTCCGCCGGCCAAGCCGCCCGCCACACCCCCCCCTGGATCATCGCAACCGCCAGGCCCACGGGCGCGACCCCAGCGGCCCGCAGCAGCGCCAGCCCGGCCTGGGCGGAGCTGCCGGTGCTGATCACGTCGTCCACCAGCAGCACGCGCCGGCCCTGCAGCCGGGGCAGCAGCCGTGGGTCCAGCCACATGCGCCGGGCGATGTTCGCCCCGGTGGCGGGGGACGTGATGGAGGCCAGCGGCACGGACAATCCGTCGTCATGCCAACGCTTCCGCGTCGTGGACGGCGCCACCCAGCCCGGGTGGCCCAGCGCCCGCGCCACGGCTGCGCCGACGGTGTGCCCCAAGGTCGGCAGGCCCACCACGACCTCGGCCCGCAACGGCGCGGCAACCGCAGCAGTCCAGGCGGCAAGCTGGTCCAGCACCGCAAACGAGGCCTGGTTGGCGATCAGCCCGGCCACCGCCACGTCGCCAAAGTCCCGCAACGGCAGCACCAGCCGCCGCCCGTCCGGCATCGGGGCCGGGTAGCTGATGGTCCAGGCGGCCTGGTCCGGCACCGCGTCCACGAAACCTTGCCAATAGTCCATCTCTGCCCCTCATGGCCCGGCCGGCGCGCGGCTGGTATGGGACCGCCATGCCCGACACCCAACCGCCCAGCGCCATCCCGACCGCTTTCAGCCTCGCCGCGCGGCCCGGCTTCCTGATCCGCCGGCTGCACCAGATACACGTCGCGTTGTTCATCGAGGAGTGCGGCGGCTTCGACGTGACGCCGGTGCAGTACAGCATCATGACCGCCGTGCAGGCGCATCCCGGGCTGGATCAGGCCCGGCTGGGCGAGGAGGTCGGCGTGGACCGCGCGACGCTCGCCAACGTGGTGGGCCGGCTGGAGCGGCGCGGGCTGGTGCTCCGCCGGGCCAGCCCGGACGACCGGCGGCTGCGCCTGGTGGACATGACGGCGGCAGGCGCGGACCTGCTGGCGCAGATGGATGCCCCGGCCCGCCGCGCCCACGTCCGCACGGTGGCGGCCCTGCCGCCCGCCGAGCGCCAGGCCTTCGTGCAGGCCCTCGCCCAGCTGGTCCAGGACGGCAACGCGCACGGCCGTGCGCCGCTACGGCTGGGGTAGGCGATGCTTGCCCCTTCTCCCTCTCCCTCCGGGAGAGGGCCGGGGTGAGGAAAGCCACGCAGAGCACACCGTCCCAAGTACGGCGCAACCCCGGCCTGACCCGGCAAGCGCAGTCCGTGCGGCCTCCCTCACCCCAACCCTCTCCCGAAGGGAGAGGGAGAAGACGCCCCCCTAGGCCGCAACCCGCATCGGCTGCGGCACCAGCGGGCTGACCACGTCGTGACGGCGGCCGGCGCGCAGGCAGAAGGACGGGACGATCATCTCGGATGCCGTCACCTTCACGCCGCTGTTGTCGGCCAGCTCAAAGCGCCCTTGCAGCACTTCCAGCACCGTGATGTCGGCTTCCCGTCCAACCCGCAAGCTGCCGATCTCGTGTTCCAGGCGCAGCATCCGCGCGGGGTTGCTGGTCACGGTCGCCAGGATGTCCGGCAGCGTCATGCCCAGTGCTAGCAGCTTGGTCATGGCGTTGGTCAGGTTGAACGGCGCCACCCCAAAGAACGGGTTGGCCGCCCGCTGCGCGCCCTCCTTGGCGGCTTCCGGCACCCGCACGTTGTAGCCGTGCATGTCCGCGCCCAGCGTGTGCGGCGTGATCCCCGCCTGCAGCACCTTGCGCGCCATGTCGAACGAGAAGTGGGAGCCGTGGCCCACGTCCACCGTCACCCCGCGCTCCAGCGCCGCCCACACGACCGGATGCACCTCGCCGGTCTCGGCCGAGATGAAGCCGCCGGGGTGGCGGGTGAAGGGATGGGCCAGCACGTCGCCCGCGTCCATCAGCGGCACCAGCTCGCGCACGACCTCGTCGGGGTCAATCGTGACGCCGTCCGCAGCCGGCCAAAGCTGGCCCAGGTGGATATACAGCGGCAGCCCGGCACCCCGGGCGATCTGCTTGCCGATCTTGATGACCTCCAGTCCCCAGCGCGACGCGCCGCCGATCTCGGCATGGGCCTTGATGCCGCGCACCAGGTCCGGGTTCTCCCGCGCGGCGCGCACGGTGTGCTCCACGTTCAGTTGCCCGGGGCCGTACAGGTCGGGATACAGGTGCCCTTCCAGCCCGCCGACCAGGTAGGCGGAGATGAAGCACAGCACGCGGGTCCGCGCGGGTTCGGCGATGAAGGCGCGGAAACCAGGGATGGTCATGCAGCTCGGCCCGCCCTGGTCCACGACGGTGGTCACGCCGCTGTCCACGCCGACCATGTCCGCGTTCAGGCCGAACTTGCCGGTGACGTGCTGATACACGTGGCCGTGCGTATCAATCAGCCCGGCCGTCACGACCTTGCCCGACACGTCCACCACCTCCCGCGCGGCATCCGTGGGCAGCACCGGCTCGATGGCGGCGATGCGGCCGTCCCGGACGCCGATGTCCGCCACGCCGTCGTGCCCGGTCGCCGGGTCCACCACACGACCGCCGCGTAGGATCAAGTCCAACCCTGAAGCCATGCTCGCCCCCTGCCTGCCCGATGGAAGCCATCAGTATGCTGACGGCCTTATCAGGGTGCAAGCGACGTGGATGCGGGTCAAGCCAGGTCCACCCATACGCGGCCGCCCTCCACGCGCACCGGGTAGGTCCGCAGGTCCGCGCAGTCCGGCCCGCGTGTCTTCCGCCCGGTGGGCACATGGAACTGTCCTTGGTGGCGCGGGCAGTTCACAAGCTCACCCTCCATGCCGCCTTGGCTGAGCCAGGCGGAATGGTGCGGGCAGACGGCCGCGGTGGCGTATGCGGTGCCTGCGATGTCGTACAGGAGGATCGCGGCGCCCTGGGCCTCGACCTCCAGCAGCCCGCGCCGCGCGAGTTCGTGGCGGCAGGCGGCGTCCGTCCATTTGGCCATTCCGGCCGTCCTCCGTGCAGGATCGTGAATGCGCCCGCCAGGCGTACTGCTGTTCCAACCGGAACGCAGCCGCGGCCCCGTGGCTTCGTCGTCATGCCCGTCACCTTGGCATACCTGGTGGGCGGCTGCTTCCCCCATCCTGCTGCGCGGCAGCGGCTCTGGTCTGGCGCCGCTCTGCCGTTGGAGCGGCGCAAACGGGTTAGCCCCGTTCATGCCGCCGTCACTGGCCCCGTAGCGCCCTTTTCCGACCTGGGCTGTCCCAATTCTGGGCTGGATGCGCGGCGGCTGACCGCGCACCCGGCGGGCCGCCTTCGGATGGCCACCACCCGCGGATCCCGCCGCCAAGATGTGCGAAGTGCGCCTCAAGCCCGCCTGTCATGGAACGCGCATCGTGCGCCGCCCCGCTTCGGGCACGGCCAGGACGGTACGGCGCGGCAGGTGCCCGGCATCAGGCCATCCAAGCCGTTTCCTGCATCACGGCTTCGGGGGTCCGGTGCCGCGCTGCCTCGTCCTGCTCCGGCCCGGATTGCCGCTGGGCCTGCATGTAGGCGCCCAGCGCCCGGGCGCGCCGGACCACGGCGGTGCCGGCGGGCTGGCGGTCCCGCCCGTAGGCCGCAAGCGCCGCGGGCGGATCGTCCGGCGCCGCGGCCAGTGCCGCGGCCAGCGCCACCGCATCCTGCGCCGCTTTGGTTACGCCCATGCCGACGTGCGGACGCGCGACGAAGCCCGCATCCCCCAGCAGCGCCACCCGGCCTTGAACGAGGCTGGGCGCCTGCAAGTCATGGATCGGCTGCAGGAACGGCGCCGGGCAGGCCCGCACCACGTCCGCGAACTGCGGCGACAGCAGGCGATCCGCGTCCGTCCGCATGGCCGCAGCCAGCGCCGGGCGGATCAGCGCGGGCGGGATGCCGTCCGTATGCACGCGCCCGTCCGCGTCCGTCAGCATGTCCCGCAGCACGGCGCCATCTGCCGGGCGATACCAGACGAAGTTGTAGCGCCGCCGCCCGGGCCGGGTGTCGTCGCCGTCGCCGGCGATGGGATAGCCCAACATCTGCTCCCCGTCGGGAAGGCAGAACGCGAACAGCCCGAACAAGGCGGCGTGGGTGGCCGCCGGCAGCGCCGCCTCGTCCGCCAGGCCGCGCCAGGCGACGTAGCCCGCATACTCCGCACGCACACCCGGCAGCAGCGCCGCGCGCACGGCGGAGCGTATGCCGTCCGCGCCGATCAGCACGTCCCCCCGCGCCTCGGCACCGCCTGCGAAGCGCGCCGCCACGCCGTCCCGGTCCTGCTGGAAGCTCTCCAGCGCCCAGCCCCGGTGGACGCGGCTGGGCGGGAAGGCGGCATCCAGGAGCGAATGCAGCCGGCTCCAGGAGGTCAGGACCTGCGGCGCGTCGCGGCGCCCCAGCACCGACCCGTCCCGCGCGAAGGCGACGCGCCCCGGCACCGCCACGCCCAGCGCGGCACCCGCATCCGCCCCGGCCCGCGCCAGGGCGTCCACCAGGGGCGGGTGCGTGACGATGCCTGCCCCGCGGCCGGACAGCGGCGCCCGCGAGCGCTCGAACACCTCCACGTCCCAGCCCGCCCGCAGCAGCAGGTTGGCCGCGAACAGCCCGCCCAGCGATCCCCCGACGACGAGGGCGCGGCGGCTCACGCCGGTGCGGCGGCCTGCGGGTAGTTCAGCTCGATGGTGACGCCGTTCGGGTCCTCCACGAACACCTGATGCAGCCCCAGGCTGGGCACCTCGCGCTCCCGGAACGGCAGGCCGCTGGCGCGCAGCCGGGCCTGCATCCCCGGCAGGTCGTCGGCGGTGAAGGCCACATGGTCAATTGTGCCGGTGCCGCTGTCCACCACGGCCTTGTCGCCCAGGTAGCCTTTCAGCCCCTCCAGGTCGTTGGGGTCATAGCCGACGATATGCACGACCGCGGTGCCGCCCTGATACATCCAGGCCCCCGGGAACGGGAACGGCGGGCGCTTGCCTTCGTGCAGGCCCATGATGTCGGCGTAGAACCGCCGGGTCTCGTCCAGCCGCGGCGTGCGGATCGAGTAGTGGTCCAGACGTTGCAGCATCGTGCGCCTCCCGTTCGTTGCCCGCAGCTTCGAGACGGCACGGCAGTGCGTCAAGCCCGGACGCGCATGCACAGATAAAGGCTTAGTAGTGTCTCAATCTAAAGTTGGCACTTAAGCAAAGCTGCGACCGCGTTGGATGGCTATGTCGCACGGCTGACAGATCAACCTTGTGTTTTCCATGGTGTATCCGCCGATCGCCGCGATGCGATCCAGGACGTTGTGAGAGGGTGGCAACCCATGGCCACATACGGCGCACTGGCCATCCTGCTGGACCAGCTTGGCTTTTTTGATCTTGCCTCTGTGCATCGGCTTGCCGCGCTCGTCATAGGTCAACTCTTTGGCGACCTTTCGCCGGTAGGCAAACAGTAGCTCGGGATTGTCTGCGCTAAGCATGGCCAACCTCGCTCGTATTACTGCAAGCAGTTCGTTGGCTTTCGCGAGTTGTTCCTTTGTGAGTTGCGGGTTGGGCAACTAAGCTTCCTTCACTGCACATAGATCATACGGCCCTCCACCCGGCGCAGGTCAATGCCGGTGCATAAGCCGGAGCTGTAACGGCCCAACGCGCTCACCACCCCGCCGTTGACGCCGCCCGGCGCTGCCGCCACCATGCCGCCTCCTGGGAGGGAACCGGTGAAAGCACCGCCATTCGCCTACGCCCGCGCCCGCAGCACGGACGAGCTGTTCGACCTGCTCGGCCGGCACGGCGACGGCGCGCGCATCCTGGCGGGCGGCCAGAGCCTGGTCGCATCCCTGAACCTGCGCCTGTCCGAGCCGCAGATCCTGGTGGACATCACGCACCTGCCGGGGCTGCGGGGCATCACGGTAGCCGATGGCGTTGTCACCATCGGCGCGCTGACCCGCCATGCCGAGGTCGCCGGGTCGGACCTGGTGCGCCAGCACCTGCCGCTGCTGGCGCAGGCCGTCCAGCACGTCGCACACCCCGCCATACGCAACCGCGGCACCCTTGGCGGCAGCCTGGCCCTGAACGACCCTGCGGCCGAGTATCCCGCCGTCGCCCTGGCGCTCGGCGCAACCCTGGTCGCGCGTGGCCCGTCCGGCGTGCGCCGTATCCCGGCGGCCCGGTTCTTCCGCGGCATCTACGCCACCGCGCTGGCCCCGGACGAGCTGCTGGAGGCCGCCGAGTTCCCGGTGCAAGCCCCCAACGAACGTGCGGTGTTCCTGGAGCTGGCCCGGCGCCACGGCGACTATGCGATGGTCGGCCTGGCCGCCCAGGGCCGGATGGAGGCCGGGCAGGCCGCCGGGCTGCGCCTGGTGTTCCTCGCGGTCGGCGACGGCCCGGTGCAGGCAAGCGCGGCGATGGCCGCCGCGCAGGGCGGCCCGCTGCGGGACCGGATCGCCGCGGCGCAGGCGGCGCTGGATACGGACCTGGACCCGCCCGGCGACCTGAACGCCGCCCCTGCCACCCGCCGGCACCTGGCGCGCGTGCTGCTGGGCCGCGCGCTGACGGAGATGGCGGCGTGATGGCGCTGCAAACCTCCGTCCCCATCACCCTTCGGGTGAACGGCACCCTGGTGTCCCGCACGGTGGAGGCGCGCACGCACCTGGTGGACTTCCTGCGGGACGCGCTGGGCCTGACCGGCTCCCACGCCGGGTGCGAGCACGGGATCTGCGGCGCCTGCACCGTGCGCGTGGACGGCCAGGCCGTGCGCGGCTGCCTGGTGCTGGCGGCGTCGCTGGACGGCGCGAGCGTGGAGACGGTGGAGGGCCTGACTGAGACCGGCGCCCTGGCCGGCCTGCAAGCCGCCTTCCTGCAACGCAACGCCCTGCAATGCGGATACTGCACCGCCGGCATGCTGGTCAGCGCGCATGAGCTGCTGGAGCAGCAGGCGCTGCCGGACCGCGCCGCCATACGCGCTGCCATGAGCGGCAACTACTGCCGCTGCACCGGCTACCACGCCATCGTGGACGCCATCGAGGCCGTGGCCCAGGACCGCGCCGCCCAGGAGCACGCCACGCCGGACCGCGCCGCACCGGACCGCGCCGCAAAGGGGTTGGCGGCATGAACGTCCTGCTGCCCCCAGGCCTGAACGCAACTGGCCTGAACGCAACCGACCTGCCCAACAGCTACATCGGCCGCAGCGTGCCGCGCCCGAACGCGAAACGCCTGCTGCGCGGCCAGGGACAGTATGTGGACGACATGCGCCTGCCGCGCACCGTACACCTGGCCTTCGTACGCAGCCCCTATGCCCACGCCCGCATCCGCGGCATGGACACCTCCGCCGCCCGCGCCATGCCCGGCGTCGTGCGCGTCGTCACCGCCGCCGACCTCGCGCCCCTCTGCACGCCCTGGGTCGGCGTGCTGGCGCACTTCGCCGGGCTGAAGTCCGCGCCGCAGCACCCCCTGGCCCCGGACCGCGCGACCTGGCAGGGGGAGGCCGTCGCCGCCGTGCTGGCCGGCAGCCGCGCGGAGGCCGAGGACGCGGCGGCGCTCGTGCAGGTGGACTGGGAGGAGCTGACCCCGCTGCCTGACGCGGAGGCCGCGCTGTCCGCCCCGCCCCTGTTCCCTGAGCTGCGCGACAACCTCGCCTTCACCCGCAGCCTGGACGTGGGAGGGACCGAGGCCGCATTTGCGGGTGCCGACGTGGTGGTGGAGGAGACGTTCATCAGCGGCCGCCACACCGGCGTCACGCTGGAAGGCCGCTCCATCCTGGCGGACTGGTCCGACGACCAGCTCACGGTCTGGCACAGCCACCAGGCGCCGCACATGATGAAGGAGGTGTTCGCCAAGCACCTTGGCCTGGCCGAGACCCAGGTGCGCGTGGTCTGCCGCGACGTGGGCGGCAGCTTCGGCATCAAGGTCCACGTCTATCCCGACGAGATGGCCGCCTGCGCCTGCGCCGTGCTGCTGGGCCGGCCCGTGGCGTTCCAGGCGGACCGGCTGGAGAGCTTCCTGACCGACATACACGCCCGGGACCACACCACCCGGGCGCGGCTGGCGGTGGCCGCCGACGGCACGCTGCGCGGGCTGGAGGTGGACGACCTGACGGGCATCGGCCCCTACTCGGTCTATCCCCGGACCTCGGCCGTCGAGGGCAACCAGGTCGTGAACCTGGCAGGCTCCTGGTATCGCCTGCCCGCCTACAAGGCCCGGCTGCGCGTGGCGCTGCAGACGCGCACGCCGACCTGCCAGTACCGCGGCGTCGGCCATCCCATCGCCGTCAGCGTGACGGAGGGGCTGATGGACCTGGCCGCGCACCGGCTTGGGATGGACCCTGCCGAGATCCGCCGCCGCAACCTGCTGGCTGACGACGCCTACCCGCACACCGCCCCGTCCGGCCTGCGGTTCGAGCGACTGTCCCTGCGCGCGTCGTTCGAGAAGCTGCTGGCGCTGATGGACTACGACGCGCTGCGGCGCGAGCAGGCGGAGGCGCGCAGCCGCGGCGTGCTGCGCGGCATCGGCCTGGCCTGCTTCGTGGAGCTGTCCAACCCCGGCCCGGCGTTCTACGGCGTCGGCGGCGCACCCATCTCCGCCCAGGACGGCTGCTCTATCCGCCTCGACCCCGGCGGTACCGTGACCGCCAGCATCAGCGTGACGGAGCAGGGCCAGGGCACCGAGACCGTCATCGCCCAGGTCGTCGCCCACGAGCTGTCCGTGCCCCTGTCCAGCGTCCGCGTCGTGACGGGCGACACCGAGCGCACGCCCTACGGCGGCGGCACCTGGGCCAGCCGCGGCGCGGGCATCGGCGGGGAGGCAGCGCTGCTGGCCGCCCGCGCGCTGAAGGCCAACATCCTGGCGCTGGCCGCCGCCGTGCTGCAATCGCATCCGGACCGGCTGGACTTGCGCGATGGCCATGTGACCGACCTGGACGGCACGCCGCGCATGGCGCTGTCCGATGTGGGCCGGGTCGGCTACTTCCGTGGCGACACCCTGCCGCCGGGCATGCAGCCCGAGCTGATGGCGGTGCGCCACTACATGCCGCGCGACTACCCCTTCGCCTTCACCAACGGCGCGCAGGCCAGCCTGGTGGAGGTGGACCCCGACACCGGCTTCGTCACCCTGCTGCGGCACTGGGTGGTGGAGGATTGCGGCACCGTCATCAACCCGCTGCTGGTGGACGAGCAGATCCGCGGCGGCGTCGTGCAGGGCATCGGCGCGGCGCTGTTCGAGGAGTGCGTCTATGACGAGCACTCCCAGCTCCAGACCGGCACCCTGGCCGACTACCTCGTGCCGATGGCCGACGGGATGCCGGACATCGAGGTGGCGCATGTCGAGACGCCGACCCTGACCAGCACCCTGGGCGCGAAGGGCGCCGGGGAGGCCGGAACCGCGGGCGCCCCGGCCGCCGTGATGAACGCGATCAACGACGCCCTCCGCCCCCTGGGCGCCCGCATCAACCAGCAGCCGGCCACGCCCGAGCGCATCCTGCGCGCCCTGGGCCGCGTGCCGTGACGGAGAGCCGCATGACCCTGACGCGCCGCGCCGCCCTTGCCACCGCGCTCGCCATGCCGGCCCTGTCCGTGCGCGCCCAGACGGCGCCCATACGCATCGGCTTCCCCACGCCGTTGACCGGCGCCTTCGGGGCGGAGGCGCAGGACCAGGTGCGCGCAGCCGAGCTTGCCGTGGCGCAGTTCAACGCCTCCGGCGGGCTGGGCGGGCGCACCGCCGAGCTGCTGGTGCGCGACGACCGGCTGAACCCCGGGGAGGCCGCGACCCGCACCTTGGAGCTGATCGAGAAGGACCGCGCTGACTTCATCGTCGGCGGCCTGTCCGCCGCGGTGCAGCTTGCGATCAACAACGTCACCAAGCAGCGCAAGGTGCTGTTCAACAGCATCAGCCAATCCGACGCCATCAACGAGGCCGCAGACTGGAGCCGCTGGACCTTCCACGAGGCGCTGAACCCGCACATGACCGCCGGCGCCGTCGGACGCTACGTGTTCCCCAAGTTCGGCAAGCGCGTCGCCTTCCTGACGGCGGACTACGCCTATGGGCACGAGATGGTGCGCGGCTTTCAGGCCGCCGGAGCGGCGTTCGGGATCGAGGTCGTGGCCGACATACGCCACCCCATCGGCGCCAGCGACTTCAGCCCCTTCCTGCCGCGCATCCAGGCACTGAAGCCGGACGTGCTGTGCATCTGCAACTTCGGCCGGGACCAGCAGATTTCCATGAAGCAGGCCACCGACTTCGGCCTGAAGCGCACCACCAAGCTGGTCGCCCCGGTGCTGCTCTACACCGCCCGGGTCGGCGGTGGGGCGGAGGCGTTCGCGGGCGTGGTCGGCGGCACGTCCTACTACTGGAAGCTGGAGGACACCGTGCCCAGCGCCCGAGCGTTCAACGACGCCTTCCGTAAGATGCATGGCGG
The DNA here is from genome assembly GCA_964250755.1 of uncultured Acetobacteraceae bacterium. Taxonomy (GTDB): domain Bacteria; phylum Pseudomonadota; class Alphaproteobacteria; order Acetobacterales; family Acetobacteraceae; genus DASWOJ01. The sequence goes on from CAXUHB010000023.1 coordinate 37,422, forward strand.
GCGGGTGCCCTCCGACTACGGCGCGCTGGGCTATGCCGGCGTCACAACCGTGCTGGCCGCCGTGCGCGCGGCGGGCACGACGGAGACGGAGAAGGTCGTGGATGCCCTCGCCGCCCTGAGATACGATGCCTACAAGGGGCCGCAGTACTACCGCGGCTGCGACCACCAGAGCGTGCAGTCCGTGCTCATCATCGGCAGCAAGGACAAGCCCGGCGCCGGCGACGCCGACCTGTTCGAGATACTGGCGCAGGACGGCCCGGACGAGGCGATGCTCCGCAGTTGCGCCGCACTCGGGCACAGCTAGGTGCCCGTTTGAGAATGCGCTGTGCTGAGTCGGCTGGCGTGGGCTTCCGAGCACCGGAGCGCAGCGGGCGTTTGGCCCGTAAGCACCGGAGCGCAGGAAACCCGCGTCAGACGGCCGGCACAGTAGCATCATCGGACGGGCACTAGGTTTGGACGCCTACCCGCCCACCCTGCTGGCGCTGCAGGCCTTCACCGGGCTGGCGCTGGGGGCGGTCTATGTGCTGCTGGCGACGGGGCTGTCGCTGATCTTCGGGCTGCTGCAGGTCGTGAACTTCGCCCATGGGGCGTTCTTCATGGTCGGCGCCTATGCCGGGGTGTTCCTGTTCGGCGCGACCGGCAACTTCTGGGCGTGCCTGGTGGGCGTGCCGCTGCTGGTCGGCCTGGGCGGGCTGGCGGTGGAGCGTGTGCTGGTGCGTCCGCTGTATGGCCGCGGCATGGACGACCCGCTGCTGCTGACCTTCGGCCTGTCCTACGTGATGGTGGAGGCCGTGCGGCTGCTGTGGGGCAAGGGCGGCATCTCGTTCGACACGCCCGAGCTGCTGCAAGGCGCGGTGGACATCGGCGTCGGCTACTTCCCGCTGTATCGCCTGTTCGTCATCGGGGCCGCTGCCGTCGTCATGCTGGCGTTGTGGCTGCTGATCGAGCGCACGCGGATGGGCCTGGTGATACGCGCCGGCGCCCGCGACCCGGTGATCGCCCGCGTGCTGGGCCTGGATGTCGGCCGGATGTGGATGCTGGTGTTCGGGCTGGGCACGGGGATCGCCGGGTTGGCGGGGCTGCTGGCGGCGCCGTTGCAGGGCGCCAGCCCTGAGATGGGTGCGGCGGTGCTGGCGGAGGCCTTCGTGGTGACGGTGGTGGGCGGCATGGGGTCCCTGGCGGGTGGCGTGGCCGCCGGGCTGCTGCTGGGCGTGGTGGTCAGCATGACCAGCCTGTTCGCGCCCGAGATGGCGAGGGTGTCCATGTATGCCCTGATGGCGCTGGTGCTGCTGGTGCGCCCCCAGGGGCTGTTCGGCCGGGCCGGCGCGGCATGAGGGGTCTGCCCACCCGCGCGGATGTGACAGCGCATCCTGCCCGCCCCCCGCGCCCGTCATTGCGAGGCGCCCTTGCGCCGCGGCAGTCCAGAGGCGGCAAGCGCGGTCCTCCCGGCCCCTGGATTGCCGCGCCGCTGCGCTCCTCGCAATGACGGATCATGCGGACCGGGCTGCGCCCCTGCCTCGGCCAGCGCGCACGAAGGGCAGTCCCCGATGAGCGGCGTCGCCCTGCCCGCGCCGCGCCGGTTGCGCCTGGGCGCGCACCCGGCGCTGCTGGGTAGCCTGGCGCTGCTCGCGCTGCCCTGGGTGCTGCCCACCCCGGCGCTGGCGGCGGACGTGCTGGTGTGGGGCCTGTATGCGCTGGGATTCAACCTGGTCTATGGCGCGTTGGGGCTGCTGAGCTTCGGCCATGCCGCGCTGTTCGGCGGCGGCGCCTACGCCTGCGGCATCGCGCTGACGCGGTTCGGGCTGCCGTGGTGGGCCGCGATGTCCGCCGGGCTGCTGGCGGGCACGGGGATCGCCTTCATCATGGGGCTGCTGGCCACCCGCACGCGCGGCATCTACTTCGCGATGGTCACGCTGGCCCTGGCCCAGTGCGCCTACTTCATCGCCTACCAGGCCGCGGGCTGGACGGGGGGCGAGAACGGGCTGCGCGGCGTCAACATGGGCGCCATCCGGCTGCCCGGCCTGACGCTGGACCCGCTGGACCCCCACGTGCGCTACTACGTGCTGGCGGCACCGGCCGTCCTGGCGCTGTTCGCCCTGGCGCGCATCCTGGCTTCCCCCTTCGGCGCGGCGATGGCCGCGGTGCGGGAGAACGAGGGGCGCGCCCGCGCCTGCGGCTACGACGTGCGCCGGGTGCGGTGGCAGGCCTTCACCCTGTCCGGCGCCTTCACCGGGCTGGCGGGGGCGCTGTATGCGCTGAAGCTGGGCATCGTGCCGATCGACTCCATGGACCTCGGCACGTCCGGGCTGGCCGTCATCATGGCCCTGCTGGGCGGGTCGGGCACGTTCTTCGGGCCGTTCGTGGGCGCGCTGGTGTTCGTGGCGACGGAGACGCTGGTATCGGCCTGGACCGAGCATTGGCCGCTCGCCGTCGGCGCGCTGTTCATGGCCTGCGTGCTGTTCTTCCCGCGCGGGGTGTGGGGCACGCTGCTGGGGCGCCTGCCCCAATGAGCGCAGCGGCGGGCATGATCCTGCAGACGGAAGGGCTGACCAAGCGGTTCCGCGGCTTCACGGCGCTGGACGGGGTGACGGCCGGGTTCCAGGCCGGAGCGCTGACGGGCGTGATCGGGCCGAACGGCGCGGGCAAGAGCACCTTCTTCAACCTGCTGACCGGGGCCTTCCCGCCCAGCGCCGGGCGCATCTGGTGGGACGGGCGGGACATCACCGGCACGCCGCAGCACCGCTACGCCGCGCTGGGCATCGCCAAGTCCTTCCAGATCACCAATGTGTTCCCGAACCTGACGGCGCTGGAGAACGTGCGCGTGGCAGCGCAGGCGCTGGCCAGCCGCTACGACCCCTGGCGCCCGCGGGCAAGGCTGGCGGCCCTGGTGGAAGAGGCTCGGGCGCTGCTGGGCACCGTGGGCCTGCAGCACCGCGCCGCCGCCCTGGCCGGCACCCTGGCGCACGGTGAGCAGCGGGCGCTGGAGCTGGCGATGGCGCTGGCCGCCCGGCCCCGCCTGCTGCTGCTGGACGAGCCGACCGCGGGCATGTCGCCGGAGGAGACGCGGGACGTAATGGACCTGATCCTGCGCCTGGCCCAGGATCGTACGGTGATCCTGGTGGAGCACAAGATGCGCCTGGTGATGGGCGTCTGCCAGCGCCTGCTGGTGCTGCACCAGGGCGCGCTGCTGGCAGAGGGCACGCCGGACGACATACGCGCGAACGACGAGGTGAAGCGTGTCTATCTCGGCCAGCGGGCGCACTGATGGGTCGCGCGTGATGGATCACGCCTGATGCTGCACATTGGCGACCTCAACGCTTGGTACGGCGCCAGCCACGTCCTGCAAGGCGTCAGCCTGGACGTGGCCGCAGGCGAGATCGTCTGCCTGGTGGGCCGCAACGGCGCGGGCAAGACGACGACGCTGAAGTCCGTCATGGGCCTGCTGCCCCGGCTGCGCGGGCGCGTCACGTTCGACGGCCGCGACCTGCTGACGCTTCCGGTCCACGCCCGTTACCGCCTGGGCCTGGCCTACGTGCCGGAGGAGCGGCGGATCGTGCCGGGCCTGACGGTGCAGGAGAACCTGCTGCTCGGCCTGCTCGCCAGCCCGCTGCGGCGGGAGGAGGCGCGAATCATCGCCCGCCTCGCCGAAACCTTCCCGCGCCTGGCCGAGCGGCTGGATCAGCAGGCCAGCACCATGTCGGGTGGGGAGCAGCAGATGCTCGCCATCGCCCGCGCGCTTGCGTCTGCCCCCCGCCTGGTCATGCTGGACGAGCCGAGCGAGGGCATCATGCCCGTCCTGGTGGACGAGATGTTCGCCCTGTTCGAGGCGCTGCGCCGGGACGGCACGACGATCCTGCTGGTCGAGCAAAACGTCGGCCTGGCGCTGGCCATCGCCGACCGGGCCTATGTGCTGGATGGCGGGACCGTCGTTCACGCCGGCGACGCGCGCGCCATGCTTGCGGACGCTGCCGTCGTGGAGCGCTACTGCTCGGTCTGACGCGGAATGCCCGTCAACCCCATGACACGTCAACCCATGACAACGTCAACCCATGACAACGCCATCCCGGAATTTCTCGCCCGGCCACTCGACTGCCCCGGGAGATGGAAACCCCCCAACCTTGCCGCACCCGGCCGGGCGTGGCACGGTCCCGCGCACGCCCCGGGGCGCCCAGCCCCCAACGCTGACGCCAACACAAATGATGGAACGCCCTAACGTATGAAGAAGCTGCGAAAGGCGGTGCTGCCGGTGGCCGGCCTCGGCACCCGCTTCCTGCCTGCCACCAAGGCGATGGCCAAGGAAATGCTGCCCGTCGTGGACAAGCCCCTGATCCAGTATGCCATCGAGGAGGCCCGCGACGCAGGGATTGAGCAGTTCTGCATGGTCAGCGGACGCGGCAAGACCGCCCTCATTGACCACTTCGACGTTGCCTTCGAGCTGGAAGCCAACCTGCGCGAGCGCGGCAAGACCGAACTGGTCGCCATGCTCGACCGCATGAAGGTCCAGCCCGGCAGCATCACCACCGTCCGCCAGCAGGTGCCCCTGGGCCTCGGCCACGCCATCTGGTGCGCCCGCGCCTTCATCGGCGACGACCCCTTTGCCATTCTGCTCCCCGACGACCTCGTGCTCAGCGAGGTCGGCTGCCTCAAGCAACTCGCCGACGCCTATGCCGAGACCGGCGGCAACGTGGTCGCCGTCGGCGAGGTTCCGCGCGACCAGACCAACCGCTACGGCATCCTGCGCACCGGCAAGGACGACGGACGCATGGTGGAGGTCCTGGGCCTAGTCGAGAAGCCGAAGCCTGCGGACGCCCCCAGCAACCTGTCGGTCATCGGACGCTACGTCCTGCTGCCCGAGGTCATCCAGCACCTCTCCCTCATGGAGCGCGGCGCCGGCGGGGAGGTGCAGCTGACCGACGCGATGGCCAAGATGATCGGCCACACCCCGTTCCACGGCCTGCGCTACGAGGGCAAGCGCTTCGACTGCGGCGACAAGATCGGCTTCCTGGAGGCGCAGATCGCCTTCGCCCTCAAGCGCCCCGACCTTGCGGACGAGGTCAGGGCCTTCCTGCGCCACTACACGGACGGGCATCACTGATGGACGCGCACCCTGCCTTTCGGCACGACTTCGACCCCACCAGCCTGCGCGAATACGACATACGGGGCGTCGTCGGCCGCACCCTGCATCCGGCGGACGCCTTCGCCATCGGACGCACCTTCGGCACCGTCGTCGCCCGCGCCGGCGGGCGCCGGGTCGCGGTGGGCTACGACGGCCGCCTGTCCTCCCCGGACCTCGCCGCGGCGCTCACTGACGGCCTGAAGGCCAGCGGGATGGAGGTGCTGCGCGTCGGCCGCGGCCCCACCCCGCTGCTGTATTTCGCCGCCACCACGCTGGAGACCGATGGCGCCGTCATGGTCACCGGCAGCCACAACCCGCCGAACTACAACGGCTTCAAGATGATGCTGGGCCGCCGCGCGTTCTTCGGCCCCGACATCCAACTGCTGGGCCGCCTGGCCGCGGCCGGGGACGTGGTGCCGGACGGGCAGGGGACCGACGCCCCCGTGGCCGTGACCGAGGCCTACGTGCAGCGTCTGGTGCAGGACTGGGACGGCGGTGACCGCAAGCTGCGCGTCGTGTGGGACAACGCCAACGGAGCCGCCGGAGAGGTCCTGACCCGGCTGCTGCAGGTCCTGCCCGGCGACCATACCGTCCTCAACGCCGAGATTGACGGACGCTTCCCCTCCCACCACCCTGACCCTACCATCGCCCGCAACCAGGAGCAGCTGATCGCCGCCGTCAAGCAGCATGGCGCCGACCTGGGCATCGGCTTCGACGGCGACGCCGACCGCATCGGCGCCGTGGACGACGGTGGCGGAATGCTGGCCGGCGACCAACTCATGGTCGTGCTGGCCCGCGACGTGCTCCGCACCCACCCGGGCGCCACCATCATCGCCGACGTGAAGGCCAGCCAGGTCCTGTATGACGAGATCGCCGCGGCTGGCGGCGTCCCCATGATGTTCAAGACCGGCCACAGCTTGATAAAGGCGAAGATGGCCGAGATTGCGTCGCCCTTCGCCGGGGAGATGTCGGGCCACATCTTCTACGCCGACCGCTGGTACGGCTTCGACGACGCCCTGTATGTCGCCGTCCGCCTGCTCGGCATCGTCGCCCGCATGGACGGCCCCCTTTCTGCCGTGCGGCTTGCCTTGCCCCAGGTGGTCAACACGCCCGAGCTGCGCTTCGACTGCGCCGACACCCGCAAGTTCCAGGTCGTCCAGGAGGTCGCAGCCCGGCTCCGCGCCGCCCGCGCCGACCTGAACGACATAGACGGCGTCCGCGTCCTGACCCCCGACGGCTGGTGGCTGCTCCGCGCCAGCAACACCCAAGCCGTCCTGGTCGCCCGGGCCGAGGCGCGGGATGAAGCCGGTCTGGACCGCCTGAAAGGCGCCTTGAGCGAACAGCTCCTGGCCTCTGGCCTGCAAGCCCCGGACTTCTCCGGGGAGAACGCGGGACACTGATGTTGCAGCACCCACCTGCCGAGCCGGGAATGCGGGAAGACGAGGTGGACACCCCCGCCCTCCTGCTCGACCTCGACGCCTTCGAGCATAACCTCGACCGCATGGCCGCCCTCCTGGCCCCCACCGGCGCCCGCCTGCGCGCCCATGCCAAGACCCACAAGTCCCCTGTCATCGCCCACATGCAGATGGCCCGCGGCGCCGTTGGCCAGTGCGTGCAGAAGGTGGCCGAGGCCGAGGCCCTCGCCTGGGGTGGCGTTCCCGACATCCTCGTCAGCAACGAGGTCGTCGGCCCCCGCAAGCTCGCCCGCCTCGCCGCTCTGTCCCGCATCGCCCGCGTCGCCGTCTGCGCCGACGACCCGGCGGGGGTTGCCGCCCTCGCGGCCGCTGCCCAGGACGCCGCCGTCCGCCTCACGGTCCTGGTGGAGATAGACGTGGGCGCCGCCCGCTGCGGCGTCCCTCCCGGCCCGGCAGCCGTCGCCCTGGCCGAAACCATCGCCGCTTCCCCCCACCTCCGCTTCGGCGGCATCCAAGCCTACCACGGCAGCGCGCAGCACATCCGTGACCCCGGCGAACGCGCCGCCACCATCGCTGCCGCCGCCGACGGCACCCGCCGCACCGTCGAGCAACTGCGCCAGCGCGGCCTTGATTGCGCGGTGGTCGGCGGCGCAGGCACCGGCAGCTTCGAGCACGAAGCCGCCAGCGGGGTCTTCACCGAAATCCAGGCTGGCAGCTATGCCTTCATGGATGCCGACTACGCCCGCAACGGCGGCGGCGCATCCGCCGGCTTCCGCCATGCCCTGTTTGTCCTGGCCACCGTCATGAGCGCCACCCGCCCCGGCCTGGCCGTCCTCGACGCCGGCCACAAGGCCGTCGCCATAGACAGCGGCCTGCCCCTGGCCTGGAACCATCCCGCCATCCGCTACACCGGCGCCTCGGACGAGCACGGCAAGCTGGAGTGGGATCCCGCCGCCCCCGGCCCCCGCCTGGGCGAGACGCTGCGCCTGGTCCCCGGCCACTGCGATCCCACCGTGGACCGCCACGACTGGTACGTCGGTGTCCGCAACGGCCGAGTCGAGTGCCTGTGGCCCGTCGCCGCCCGCGGCGCAATGTCATGACCGCCCGCGGCGCAATGTCATGACCGCCCGCGGCGCAATGTCATGACGCACCAGCCCCTGGGGTCCCTGATTGAGCCAGGGCAGCGCGTCCTGCACCCGGACAAGCCCGACTGGGGCGTCGGCCAGGTTCAATCTGCCATCGGCGACCGCGTGACCGTCAACTTCGAGCACGCCGGCAAGGTTCTGGTGAACGCCGCCGTCATCCCCTTGGTCATCCTGGACGACGGCCGGGAGTAAAGTGCCCATCTCGTCGCGCCCGCCCGGAGCGGAGCCGATGGCGGGATGTCCTGCCAAACCCGGACCGTGCAGCCGCGAGACGCCACGGCTCCGCACTTGACCAATCAGCGCGGCCTGGCGCCCGGCAGCACCCAGCGCCGTCCTGATGCCGTAGCCGTGCGGAGGTGGTATTCCAGTTTCGCCCGTAGTGACGGAGCAGTGACACGGGGATCGGCGCGCATGGGAGCGGTTTGCTTGAGGACGGCCGGTATATCCCGACGCTGCGGTCCCGCCGGACTGCACCGGTAGCCGGTGGCCCGCACCACATTCCCCGCGCGCACGGGACGCTTCGCCGGGCTTCCCGCCCCGCGCCCCGGCGAGCCGCCCGCCGTCAAGCCCGCCCGCCCCCGCCCGGCCCGCCGCTTGGCCTGGCGCATCCTGCGCTGGGTCCTGATCGCCTGGATCTGGGGCGTGCTGGCCGCCGCCCTGATCCTGCTCTGGTTCGCCCGCGACCTGCCGCGGCCCGAGACCGCGCTGGATGCTGCCCGCCGCCCCGGCCTGACCCTGCAGGACCGGGCCGGGCGCACCTTCGCCACCTTCGGCGATGTGGTGGGCGACCCCCTGCGCGTGCGCGACATGCCCAAGTGGCTGCCCGCCGCCGCCGTGGCGGTGGAGGACCGGCGCTTCTACTGGCATCCCGGCGTGGACCCCATCGGCATCGCCAGGGCGGTCTGGACCAACCTGCGGCATGGACGGCTGTCCCAAGGCGGCTCGACCCTGACGCAGCAGGTCGCCAAGAACCTGTTCCTGACCAACGCCCGCACCTTCCGCCGCAAGGTGCAGGAGCTGATGCTGACCCTGTGGCTGGAGCACAGCTTCTCCAAGACCGAAATCCTGGAGATCTGGCTCAACCGCGTCTATCTCGGCAGCGGCGCATGGGGGGTGGACGCCGCGGCGCGCCAGTACTTCGGCGTGTCCGCCCGGCGGGTGAACCTGTGGCAAGCCGCCGTCCTGGCCGGCGTGCCCCGTGCCCCCAGCCGCATCAACCCCCGCGCCGACCCCGCCGCCGCCGCCTCCCGCGGACGCGAGGTGCTGGCGGCCATGGCCGACACCGGCGCCATCACCCCGGCCGAGGCCGAGGCCGCCTCCGCCGCCATCGCCTTCCCGCCGCGCCCGGCAACGGCCGGCTGGTTCGCGGACTGGGCGGCCGAAGCCTCGGCCCCGCTGATCCCCGCCGGCGCCGACGCCGTGCTGCACACGACGCTGGACAGCCGCCTGCAAGGCGTCGTGGAGGCGCGGCTTGCCGCAATTCTCGACGGCCCTGGGGTGGCCCTGGGCGTGGGGCAGGGCGCCGTCGTAGTCATGGACGCAGCAACCGGTGCCGTGCGCGCCATGGCGGGCGGGCGGGACTGGCGCACCAGCCCCTACAACCGCGCCACCGTGGCCCGGCGCCAGCCGGGATCGGCCTTCAAGCCCTTCGTGTGGCTGGCGGCGCTGGAGTCCGGCCTGCGGCCCGAGGACACGGTGCTGGATGCGCCGCTGCGGATCGGGGGCTGGTCACCGGGCAACTTCGACGGGACCTACCGTGGGGAGATCACGCTGGAGGACGCGCTGGCAAACTCCGTCAACACGGCGTCGGTACGGCTCATGCAGCGGGCAGGCGGCGCGCGGCCAGTGGCGGCGGTCGCGCGGCGGCTGGGCGTGACGGACGCGCTGCCGTCCGACCTGTCCTTGGCGCTGGGTACTGGCGAGGTCGGGCTGCTGGAACTGGCGGGCGCCTATGCCGTCCTGTTCAACGGCGGGATGGCCGTCACGCCGCGCGGGATCGAGTCCGCGGAAGCCGACCGCAAGGGCGTCGCCATGCCGCGCCCAGCGGCGGAACGCCTGGTGGAGGCCGGGCTGGCGGCGGACATGGTGCGCATGATGGGGGCCGTGGTGGCGCGGGGCAGCGGCAAGGCAGCGGCGGTGCCGGGCCGGTTCGTGGCGGGAAAGACCGGGACGACGCAGGACTACCGGGACGCCTGGTTCGTCGGCGCGGTCGGGGCGCCGGGCGCCGGGGGCGGGACGGTCATCGCGGTGTGGATGGGCAACGATGATGGACACGCAATGAAGGGCGTGACCGGAAGCTCCCTGCCGGCACGGCTGTTCCGGGAGGTTGCGGCGGAGGTGAAGTAGCCTTTGTAAACTGGCCAAGGCAAAGAAGGACATCCGTCAGCCACCGGAGGAGCTGCCGGGCGTAGGCTGGGGCCTGCTGCCGGCCCTTGACCGCCTTGGCTGCCCCTCCTCATGGCGCAGCCGGCGCCGGCGAACACCGGGCCGTCTTCCGTCCCCCAAGCCAGCCCGTCCTCAGCCGCGGCCCTGCAGGGAAACCTGATCTGACATAACTTGACAAAGCGTGCCGTAGCGCCCGCCAGCGACACCATTAAGGTATTCATTGTGAATCAGTGCGGCTGGTGGCTGCCACCCGGTTGCGGGCGCACCTCGAATGACGCCATGCCTGCCCGGTCGGCGCCTCGCATCCAATTTGCCGGTGGTGGCGCGCCGCCTGGCTAAGCGGTGGAGCTTGGCCCTTCAAGGGTGGCAGGCGCCTTTGGGGACATGGTTCTGATGCGTGCGGGTGGCGTGTTGACCAGGATGCGCCGCCAGGCTCCAGCGGCGGGCCGAAGCAGCGGGAAGGATGCCGGGTTCGCAACCCGGGAAGGCAGAGTCCAGGCAGCCGTCCCATGGTCCGGGGCGCCTGGCCTGGAGCGGGCCGCTTCGGCATCCCGCGGGCGGTGACAACCTGGATGGGGCGCAATGGCGAAGCTGCACTGCTGCCTGGCCGGCTTTGACGACGAAGTCGCCCTGCAGATCGAGGGAATGGCGGGGCTGCTGCACGCTTATCTGACGGCGGAGTGGTCGTTCGGCGACGCGGAATCGGGGCGGTGCGACCTGCTGCTGTGCGACATCGGCTCGGCCCGAGGCGCGGCGGCTTGGCAGGAGGGCAAGGCGCTTGGCCGGATTTGCGCGGCTGCCACGGGGCCGGGCGTGCCGGCGGGCGGGCTGGTGCTGCTGAAGCCGCTGCGGCTGCATGGGCCGGGAGGGTTGGTGCAAGTGTTGAACGAAGCCGAGCAGGTGGGCGCGACGCCTGCCATGGAAAGCATCATGGCGTCCACGCCCGCCGCGCCGCCCGTCCCGCCCCGCCGCACGCCGTCCCCCGGGCCGCGCAAGACCGGGCGGCTATGGTCCGTGCTCCGGGCCATCGCCTCATGGTTCGCTGCCCGCCCGCCGCATCCCGCAAGCCGGGCGGCCCCGGCCCAACCTGCGCACAGCCTGGCGAAGGATGCCTGGGCCTACGCCATGGCGGATGCGGACATCCCGGCGGCTCCGGTGCGCGAGGCGGCGCCCGCGCCGGCCCCGGTCCCGCGTCATGTCCCTGGGCAGGCGCTCGTCGCCACGGGCAGGGACCTCGCGCGCATGCCGGAGGCGCCGCGCCCGGAGCAGGCCCGGGGGCAGGCCCCGGAGCAGGCATTGAGGGTCCGGCGGCCGTCGCCGGTCGCGACTGGCCATGCGGTCGTGCTGGATGCGATGGGGTGCGACCTGCTAGCGCTGCTGCGCCGGGCCAAAGCGGCGTCGCAGGTGATCGTAGTCCGGCTTGTGGGCATCCCCGGCATTTGCGTGGATCCCCAGATGGAGTCCGCCTACACCTTCGCCACCTTGCAGGCGGTGTTCGACGGGGCGGATGCCGCGGTGCCGCCCGACCGGGTGGTGGTGGCGAGCAACTCCTATTACGGGCGCATGGAGCTGAACCCGACCTACCAGGGCCGCTTGGTGAGCGTGCCCGATGTGCCGCTCAAGCACCTGCTCTGGGTGGCGGTGCTGCGCTGCGGCGGGGCCGAAGAGGCGGCGCGGTTCCGCGACGGGGCATTCCGGATGGTGGGCTGGCCGGACTTCTCGACCCTGCCGCATGTCCGTCACCACGTGGCCTGGTCCGGGCTGCTGAAGCGCCGCCCGACCACGGCGGCTGCCCTGGCCAAAGCGGCAGGTACGGGCACGGACGAGGCCGCGCTGTTCCTGGCGGCTTGCGACGAGCTTGGGGTGCTGGACCGCAAGGAACTGACCCCTGCGCTGGCCGGGGCTGGTGGGCGCCGGGCGGGGCGGGGGGTGATGGGACCGCTGGCCCTGGGTCAGCCCGGCGCAGCTTGACGCCCGAAACCGCCCGCTGGTTTGCCCGGCCGTGCCGGGGACGCAGCTGGAACGGACGATGCGCGGCGGCCTGGACGGGAACAGGGGGCGCCAGCTTCGGACCATACCGGGCAGGATGACCTGGCGCAGCCCATGCCCCGCCCGGTCTGTCGAGGGCCGGGCATCGCCCTCGTGGTCCCCACGCGGGGGCGCACGGCAATAGCCGCGCGCCGAGACATGCTTGGGCGCCCGTAGCAGGACCTTCAGCCGCTCGCCGTAGGCGCGGATGGGCCAGCCGTCAGGGACGCCGTCCCAAGATGACAGCGCCCGCCGCCTGCGCTACGCACGCGCACGCACGCATCCTTCAAGGACGATCCCCCCGCGCCATGCCCAGCAGCAACGACGTACGCGCCACCTTCCTGGACTACTTCGCCCGCCAGGGCCACGAGGTCGTGCCCAGCAGTCCCCTTGTTCCGCGCAACGACCCGACCCTGCTGTTCACCAACAGCGGCATGGTGCAGTTCAAGAACGTCTTCACCGGGCAGGAGCGCCGGCCCTACAGCCGCGCCACCACGGCGCAGAAGTGCGTCCGCGCCGGCGGCAAGCACAACGACCTGGACAACGTCGGCTACACCGCCCGCCACCACACCTTCTTCGAGATGCTGGGCAACTTCAGCTTCGGCGACTACTTCAAGCCCCAAGCCATCGAGCACGCCTGGACCCTGCTGACCCGCGACTTCGCCATCCCCGCGGACAAGCTGCTGGTGACGGTCTATTCGGACGATGACGAGGCTGCCGGCCTGTGGCGCAAGATCGCCGGCCTGCCCGACAGCCGCATCATCCGCATCGGCACCTCCGACAACTTCTGGCGCATGGGCGACACCGGCCCGTGCGGCCCATGCTCGGAAATCTTCTACGACCACGGCGACGCCATCCCCGGCGGCCCGCCCGGCAGCCCCGACGAGGACGGGGACCGCTTCATCGAGATCTGGAACCTCGTGTTCATGCAGTACGAGGAAGGCCCGCCCGGCACCCGCACCCCGCTGCCCCGTCCCAGCATAGACACCGGCATGGGGTTTGAGCGGTTCGTGGCCGTCATGCAGGGCGTCCACAACAACTACGACATAGACATGATGCGCGCCCTGGTCCTGGCCAGCGCCGACGCGACGGGCCAGGCAGCGGACGGCGCGTTCCAGACCAGCCACCGCGTCGTCGCCGACCACCTCCGCAGCGTGTCCTTCATGATCGCCGACGGCGTGCTGCCGTCCAAGGACGGACGCGGCTACGTGCTGCGCCGGATCATGCGCCGGGCCATGCGCCACCTGCACATGATGGGCACCAAGGAGGCCGTCTTCCACAAGCTGGTTCCCGCCCTGGTTCGCCAGATGGGCGCAGCCTACCCTGAGCTGTCCCGCGCCGAGCCGCTCATCACCGAGACGATGCGGCTGGAGGAGGACCGCTTCAAGGCCATGCTGGACCGCGGCCTGGGCCTCCTTGCGGAGGAGACGGCGAAGCTGGGGGAGGGCGGCTTCCTGCCCGGCCCCGTCGCCTTCAAGCTCTACGATACCTTCGGCTTCCCGCTGGATCTGACCCAGGACGCGCTGCGCGAGCAGGGCAGGGGCGTGGATGTCGCCGGCTTCGACACCGCCATGCAGGAGCAGCGCACCCGCGCCCGCGCCGCCTGGTCCGGCAGCGGCGACGCCGCGACCGAGCGCGTGTGGTTTGATCTGCGCGAGCGCCTAGGCGCGACGGAGTTCCTTGGCTACTCGACCGAAACCGCCGAGGGCCAGGTCGCCGCCATCGTCGTGGACGGCGTAGCCGTGGACCAGGCCGGGCCGGGCGCCGCCGTGTCCGTGGTCCTGAATCAGACGCCCTTCTACGCCGAGTCAGGCGGCCAGGTCGGCGACGCCGGACGCCTTGCCGGCGCAGACGGCCTCGTCATCCGCGTGGACGACACCCAGAAGCGCCTGGGCGACGTGTTCGTCCATATCGGCGTGATCGAGGCTGGGTCCGTCCACCCCGGCATCCCCGTTGTCGCCGAGGTGGACCACATCCGCCGCGGTGCCATACGCGCCCACCACAGCGCCACCCACCTGCTGCACGCCGCCCTGCGCCGCCGCCTGGGCGCCCACGTCGCGCAAAAGGGCAGCCTGAACGCCCCGGACCGCCTGCGCTTCGACGTGAGCCAGCCCACCCCCATCACCCGTGAGGACCTCGCCGTCGTTGAGGCCGAGGTCAACGCCCGCATCCGCGAGAACAGCGAGGTGCAAACCCGGCTGATGACGCCCGAAGCCGCCGTGGCCGAAGGCGCAATGGCCCTGTTCGGCGAGAAGTACGGGGACGAGGTCCGCGTGGTCTCGATGGGCGACGGCAGCTACTCGGTGGAGCTGTGCGGCGGCACCCACGTCCGCCGGACCGGCGACATCGGCCTGTTCCGCGTGGTGGCGGAGGGCGCGGTCAGCGCCGGCGTCCGCCGGGTCGAGGCCGTGACGGGCGCCGCCGCCCTGGCCGCCGTGATGGAGGGCGACCGCCGCTTGCAGGAGGTCGCCGGCCTGCTCAAGGCCAGCCCGGCCGAGGTGACGGAGCGCGTCGGTCAACTGGTCGAGGACCGGCGCCGCCTGGAGCGGCAAGTGGCGGACCTGCAACGCAAGCTCGCCACCGGCGCCGCGACTGCTGAAGTTGAGACCGTATCAGGCGTGACCTTGGCCGCCCGCAACCTGGGCGACGTGCCGCCGCGCGACCTGAAGGGCATGGCAGAGGCCATTGGCAAGCAGATCGGCAACGGCGTCGCTGCCGTGGTCAGCACCCTGGACGGCAAGCTGAGCATCGTGGTCGGCGTATTCGGCGACCAGGTGGGCCAGGTGAATGCCGTGGACCTCGTGCGCGCCGCCAGCGCCGCGGCTGGCGGTGCCGGCGGTGGCGGCCGCCCCGACTTGGCCCAAGCCGGCGGTCCCGACGCCGCCCAAGCCGACACCGCCCTGAACGCCGTCAGGGCCAAGCTGGGAGTATAAGACCGGCCTGCTCCCTCTCCAACTGGGAGAGGGAGCAGGCGCCTACCCCCCCGCGACGTAAGCCTTCAAGCTGTCCACCTCATCATCCTGCTCGCTCATCCGGACCTTCACCACGTCCCCGATGCTGACGATCCCCAGCAGGCGCCCACCCTCCATCACCGGCAGGTGCCGGAACCGCCCGGTGGTCATCATTGCGGTGGCCTCCGCCACCGTCGTATCCGCCCCGGCGGTTTGCAGCCCGCTCGTCATCAATTGCCCGGCCGTCATCTCCATCGTGCGCCCGCCCTGCTCCGCCAGGCTGCGCACCACGTCGCGCTCGCTGACAATGCCCAGCACCTGCCGCGCGCTGTCCATCACCAGCACGGCGCCGATCCGCCGGGCCGCCAAGTGCTGCACCACCTCGGCAACCGTCGCGGTGGGTGCCACATGGGCGACATCTGTGCCTTTATGTTTCAGAATGGCGGCGAGGTGCATGGCGGTCCTCCTTGATGAGAGAAACCGGGACCTTGCGCCACTGCCGCACCCGATTGCAAACATCAGCTTAGCAGGTGCAGCAATCCGGCGTGCCGCCGCCGGAGGAGGAAGCTACTCCGCCGCGTGCGCAGGTTGCGCCGCCGGGGCAAGCTGCGTCGCTACCAGGTCGGCAAAGCGCCCGCGCTGTGCGATCAGCGCGTCGAAGCTGCCGCGTTCCACCACTTGGCCATTCTCGAACACCAGGATTTCGTCGGCATCCCGCACCGTGCTCAGCCGGTGTGCAATGATGAACGTCGTCCGTCCCTTCATCAGCGTCGCCATCGCACGGGACACCCGCGCCTCGGTCGCCGCGTCCAGCGCACTCGTCGCCTCGTCCAGGATCAGGATCGGCGGGTCCTTCAAAAGCGCGCGGGCGATGGCCAGCCGCTGCCGCTGGCCGCCTGACAGCGTGGCCCCGCGCTCCCCCACCACCGTGTCGTAACCCTGCGGTTGCCGCACGATGAACTCATGCGCATCCGCCAAGCGGCACGCCCGTTCCAGCTCCTCGTCCGTCGCGTCGTGGCGTCCAATGCGCAGGTTTTCCCGGATCGAACGGTTGAACAGCAGGCTCTCCTGGAACACGACGCCGATGGACCGGCGCAAGCTCTCCAGCGTCGTGCTGCGCAGATCCTGGCCATCTATGCGCACTGTGCCCTCAATGGGGTCCCATAGCCGCTGCAGCAGGTTCATCGCCGTGCTCTTGCCCGCCCCGGTTTGGCCAACCAGCGCGACCGAGGTGCCGGGCCGTGCGGTGAACGACACCCCGTCCAGGATGCGCGGCCCGCCGGGATAGGCGAACGACACCCCCTCGAACACCACCTCGCCTTGCGCCGCCACCAGTTCCTTGGCGTCGTGCCGCTCCGGAACGGACGACTTTGCATCCAGCACGCCGAAGAAGTCCTCCAGCACCGGCAACTGAAAGAACAGGCGGGAGGCGAACTGCACCGCGGACTCCATCCGCCCGATCAGCAGCGTCGCAAAGCCCATGAAGGACACGATCTCCCCCACGGTCGCCTTGCCCTGCACGTGCAGCAGCGTTCCGATCACGACGATGCTGATGACCGCCAGCGTGCTGCTGGCCCGCGTCAGCACGTTCACCACCGCCCACCAGGTCAGCACAGGGAACTGATACCGCAGCACGTCGTCCACGATCTGCCCGAAGATGCGGCTCTCCGCCTGCAGCCGCGTGAAGCTCTGCACCACCATCACGTTGGCCAGCGCGTCCTGCGCCGTGCCGGCCAGGTGCGAGTGGTAGTGCTCCACCCGCCGCTGCCCGGCCTCGGTCTTGCGCACCACCAGCACCGTCAGCGTCACCAGCACCACCACCAGCACCACCAGCGTCAGCGCCAGCCGCCAGTTCAGGAGGAACGTCAGCGGCAGCAGCACGACGACGGCGACGAGGGTGGACAACTGGTCCTTGAAGAACGTCAGCCACAGCCCGAACAGACTGTCCGACCCGCCCAGCATCACCTTCATCAGCCGGCCCGAGTGGATGTCCCCATGAAAGGACAGCGGCAGAGACAGCACATGCCCGAAATAGCGGTTCATCACCGACAGCCGGTTGCGGTGCGCCATCCGCTCGGAATGCAGCGAGGTCGCGATGTTCGCCAGGATCGCCCCGGCGCCGACCGCAAACCACAGCGCCAGCACCTGCGCCGCTTCGGCCCACAAGGCGTCGCCGGACATGCCGTCCGACCGGGTCAGCAACCCGATGACCCGGCCGAACAGCAAGGGGTCCAGGAACTGCAGCGCGGCCACCAGCACGTTGGCAAACCCAAGCATGATCGCCAGCCGGCGGTCCCCGGCCAGGACGGACAAGGCGCGGCGGTAAACCTTGGTGAAGCGCATGGGACCATCCGCAGCGTTCAGGTGACGTAGGGCAGGCAGCGCGACCCTGCCGCCCCGCGTCATCATTCCGCGGCAAAACGGCAAGAACACGGCGGAGAACGGCTGTTTTGCAGCCCGGTTCAGAATCTTTCGGCGGTGAACCACCGTGTCGGCGTCACAAACTCGTTCTGCGCCGCCACGAGCAGGATTTCCCGCGACTCCGCCGCCAGCGTGCGGCGCAGCAGCCCATGCACCGCGCTGCCAGCGGCCTCCAGCGCCGCGCCGGCCTGGCCCGTCCGCAGCCGATGAAACAGGAACAGCGCGGCAATGGCGTCCCCGGCGCCGTTCACGCTCATCGGCAGCAGCGGCGTGCGCAGCAGCCACGCGCCCGTGCGGTCCGCGGCCAGCATGTCCACGGCGTCGTCCGGGGTGTCGTCCGTGCGCAGGCTGGTCACCAGCACGGTGGCGGGGCCGGCCGGCGCCATCCGGGCCTGCAGCGCCGCAACGGCGCCGGCGGCGTCCGCACGGGTGCGGACGGCCCGCCCAGTCAGGTGCTCCAGCTCGAACCCGTTGGGCGTCAGGATATCCGCAGCAGGAACGGCGCGGGCGCCGATCAGCTCGGGGATGCCCGCCCGGACGAACACGCCCCGGCCGACGTCGCCGATCACGGGGTCGCAGCAGTACAGCATGGCCGGATTGGCGGCGCGGACCCGGGCGGCGGCGTCCAGCACGGCCTCGCCGACGCCTGCGTCGCCCAGGTAGCCCGACAGCACGGCATCGCACGACGGCAACACGCCCCGGGCCGCGATCCCGTCCACCAAGGCGCGTATGTCATCCCCGCCGAACACCTGCCCGGTCCAGGCGCCGTAGCCCGTGTGGTTGCTGAACTGCACGGTATGGACCGCCCAGACCTCCGCCCCCAGGCGCTGCAAGGGAAACACGGCGGAGGCGTTGCCGACATGGCCGTAGGCGACCCAGGACTGGATGGACAGGATGTTCAAGGGGTGAAGGCTCCGCCAAGCGTCGTGCGGCCGGCGCGGCCCCTTGCCTGCCCGGGCCGCCGTGCGGCGCGGACGCTAGCGGCGGGGACCCAGGGGGGCAACCAGGGTGGGCAAAGGGGCAGGACCGAGTTGCCGTGCCGCGCCGGGCCGCCTATCCCCGCCGTACCAACTCAATGAAGGGCACCTCATGGCCGTACCCCTGCTGTTCCAGCCCATCACCTTCCGCTCCGTCACTGCCCGCAACCGCATCGCGGTCTCGCCGATGTGCCAGTACAGCGCGGAGGACGGCCTAGGCTGGGACTGGCACGTGCAGACCCTGGGCGCCAAGGCCGCCGCCGGCCCCGGCATCGTGTTCACCGAAGCGACCCACACCTCCGCTGATGGCCGCATCACCCCGGGCTGCCTCGGCGCCTACAGCCCGGCGCACCTGGAGTTCCTGCGCCGCCTTGCCGCCCTGATCGCCTACGGCGGCGCGGTGCCCGGCATCCAGATCAGCCATGCTGGGCGCAAGGCCAGCAGCCAGCGCCCGTGGGAAGGCGGACGCGCCCTGCTGCCGGAGGACGGCGGCTGGGAGGCCCAGGCCGCCAGCGCCCTTCCGTTCCACGACAACTCGCCCCCGCCGCACGCCATGACGCTTGCCGAGATGCAGGCCATCCCCGCGGAGTTCGCCGCCTCTGCCGCGATGGCGCGGGATGCCGGGTTCAAGATCGTGGAGCTGCACGCCGCCCACGGCTACTTGCTGCACTCCGTGCTGTCCCCGGTATCCAACACCCGCAACGACGCCTATGGCGGCACCCTGTCCGGCCGCGCACGCCTGCTGATGGAGGTGCTGGACGCCGTCCGCGCCGTGTGGCCCGATGAACTCCCCTTGTTCGTGCGCCTGTCGTGCACCGACTGGATGCCCGGCGGACTGACCCCGGACGACGCCGTGCAGATCGGACGCTGGCTGCGCGCCCACGGCGGCGTGGATTTGATGGACTGCTCCGCCGGCGGCGTGTCGCCCGCTGCCCGCATCCCCTCCGTCCACCCGGGCTACCAGGTGCCCTATGCGGACCGGATGCGGCGGGAGGCCGGCATCGCCACCGGCGCCGTCGGCATGATCCGCACCCCGGAGCTGGCAGCGGAGATCGTGGCCAACGAACGCGCCGACCTGGTGTTCATCGGCCGCGCCGTCCTGGCCGATCCCGGTTGGACCCTGCGTGCGGCGGAGGCGCTGGGCGTCACGCTGGATCTGCCGCCGCAGTATCGCCGCAGCCGGGCGTAGGGGTGCCCTGTAGGCTTGCCGCCAGCCCGCCCCGCCCCCTATACGGTGGCCTTCCCGCCGCCGGTCGGTATCGGCGGCACCTGCAAGGACACCACCATGAAGCCCGGCATCCACCCCGAGTATCACGAGATCACCGTCATCATGACGGACGGCACCAGCTTCAAGACCAAGACCTGCGCCGGCAAGGCCGGCGACACCATGCGCCTGGATATTGACCCGAAGTCCCACCCGGCCTGGACCGGCGTGCAGCGCATGATGGACACCGGCGGCCAGGTGGCGAAGTTCAACAAGAAGTTCGCCGGGTTGGGCATGAAGAAGTAAGCTGTCCGCCGCCTCACGATTTTTGCAAGCACGCAGCGCCGCCTCCTCTTGAACCGGGGGGCGGCGCTTCTCATTTCGGGGTTGTCCGAGGCGCTCATATGAGGCCGCGGGGATTGAACCGGGCCGGCCCGCTTGGGCGGCCCACCCAACTGACCTTGCTTTATTGGAGGTTTACTGTGACCTACGACTTCGCACCGCTGTTCCGTACCGCCATTGGCTTCGACCGCCTGGCCCGCCTGGTGGACACCGCGCAGGAGACTGCCGCTGCCCCCTCCTATCCTCCCTACAACATTGAGCGCACGGGCGACGACAGCTATCGCCTGACGATGGCCGTGGCCGGCTTCGGCCAGGACGACATCGAGATGGTCGTCAAGGAGAGCACCCTCGTGATCGCCGGCCGCGTGAAGGCCGAGCAGAGCAAGGGTGAGGTCCTGTATCGCGGCATCGCCGGTCGCGCGTTCGAGCGCCGGTTCGTGCTCGCCGACCACATCGTCGTGGACGGCGCCGAACTGCAGAATGGCCTGCTGCACGTCGGCCTGAAGCGCGTGGTGCCCGAGGCTATGAAGCCTCGCCGCATCACAATCGGCAGCGCCGCCCCAGCCGTGACCGTCCAGGCCACGCCGGCCATCGCCAACGACGCGCAGGCAACGGACGCCGCGCAGGCTGCGTAAGCGCCTGCCGGACAACAAGGAGGGGGCCGGGGCAACCCGGCCCTTTCCACGTACGGATCACGGCAGCCGGAAGAAGCTGTCCGCAGCCGTCTTGTGGCTCTGCTTGCGGGCAATCGCTGCCTCCGCCCGTCCGATCTCCGCCCGCAGTTCCGCGATGTAGGCGTGCAGCTCCGCCACCCCAAGCGGATCCAGCGGCGGCGTTTGCAGGCTGACCTTAGGCCGCGGCACGTCCTCGTCCTGCATGGGCGTTCCCCCTGTCTGTTCGTAGCATCATCGTTCTTGACCCCTGGAAGGCCAAGGGTCCATATCGCCCATCCTCTCTTAACCTACCGCCGCCGTTGCCCGTGTCGCGCGGCGCCGAAGGACATACCTCCATGAGCCTGCCCCTGATGCCCAAGGCCACCGCCGTATGGATGATCGAGAAGACGGCCCTGACCTTCACCCAGGTCGCCGAGTTCTGCGGCATGCATCCGCTGGAAGTGCAGGCCATCGCCGATGGGGAGGTGGCGCAGGGTATCGTCGGCTATGACCCCGTCGCCAACATGCAGGTCACGGCGCAGGAGATCGCCCGTTGCGAGAAGGATCCGGCAGCCCGCCTGGTCATGATCCCGCCCAGCAATCCCATCAGCAAGCGCTCCAAGGCCGCCCGCTACACGCCCGTCGCCAAGCGCAACGACCGCCCGGACGCCATCGCCTACGTGCTTCGCAACTTCCCGCAGCTCAGCGAAGCCCAGGTCATCAAGCTGTTGGGCACCACCAAGGAGACCCTCCAGAAGGTGCGTGAGCGCAGCCATTGGAACAGCGCCAACATCAAGCCGCGCGACCCCGTCATCCTGGGCCTGTGCAGCCAGACCGACCTGAATGCGATGGTTCAGCAGGCCAACGACCGTCTGGAGCGCGAGGGCAAGGCCGTGCCCGTGGTGGTCCCGATGGAGACCGAGGAGGCTGCCTAGCACGGCCGGACAAGTCCGACCTTGCGCCAACGCGTCGGTGCCTCCCCGTGCCCGCAAGCGGCTTTGTGTGGATCAGCCATCGTTGTGGGTATTCCGTTATTGCGGGGTGCCCCTTGCGCCGCGGCCACCCAAGGGCCGTGTTGACGTCGGCCGGATCACTGTGTTGTCGCGGCGTCTTGTGACGGTGCCGTCGCACAATGGTCAGAGCAGAGGACGGCTGGCGTCATGCTGCGCTCGTGGCACCGATACCGGCAGCCCAGCCCGGTTGACGGCGGCCCCGCGCAGGACCGCCGCTCGCAGGGCCGCCGCCTCAGGCCCTAGTTGCGGTGGGCCAGCCGCTCCAGCTCCTCCTTCAACCGCAGCTTCTCCACCTTGAGCCGTTGCAGGGCGTCGCCGTCCGGCTTGGGCCGGTGGTCCTCGTCGGCGATGCGCGTTTCCAGGGTCGCGTGACGGCCTTTGAGGGACTCGATGCGGGACTGCAAGCTCATGATGCCTCCTTGAGGGTGGGATCGGTCGCGTGGTCGCAAAGGTCGCCGCGCTCCGCTGCAGGTTAGCGCCGGCAGGCCCGTGCCACGGAACGGTAATGCCGCCCGCCACGCCAATGATATGGGAATCGAGAGTGCATCCGGCGCGTGGCATCACATAAACCGGCGTGGTATGCCGGTCCCATGCTGACCGACCGTGATTCCCTGCTCCGCCAGCTGCATGAGCTTCGCAGCGAGCACCGCGACCTCGACACCGTGATCGCCCGCCTGTCCGAGGCCGGGACCGACCAGCTTCACCTGCAGCGTCTCAAGAAGCGGAAGCTGCTGCTCAAGGACGAAGTCTCCTGGCTGGAAAGCCGCCTGATCCCGGACAGCATCGCCTGATGCCCGACACCGCCCTGGCCCCCCTGGTCGGGATCATCATGGGCAGCCAGTCCGACTGGCCCATCCTGCGCCACGCCGCCGAGGTGCTGGACCGCCTCGCCGTCCCGCACGAGGTTCGCATCGTCTCCGCCCACCGCACCCCGGACCGCTTGGCCGAATATTCCAAGGGCGCCCGGTCGCGCGGCCTGCGCGTCGTGATCGCCGGGGCAGGGGGAGCTGCCCACCTGCCCGGCATGTGCGCCGCCTGGACCCCGTTGCCCGTGCTGGGCGTGCCCGTGGAGTCCCACGCCCTCAAGGGCATGGACAGCCTGCTGTCCATTGCCCAGATGCCCGCTGGCATCCCGGTCGGCACGCTGGCCATCGGTCGCGCCGGGGCCGTGAACGCCGGGCTGCTGGCCGCCGCCATCCTCGCCATCGCCGATCCGGCGCTGGCCGACCGCCTGGACGCGCTGCGGGCCGAGCAGACGGCCGCCGTCGCCGACGCCCCCGCCGACACCGGGTCCTCGGCACCCTCTGCACCGTGAGCGCGCTGCCGCCCAACGCCAGCGTCGGCATCATTGGCGGAGGACAGCTGGGCCGCATGTCCGCCCTCGCCGCCGCCCGCCTGGGCTACCGCTGCCACATCCTGACGCCTGAACCCGACAGCCCCGCCAGCCAGGTCTCCGCCTTCACCACCCTGGGCGACTATGAGGACCCCGCGGCCCTGCGCGCCTTCGCGGACGCCGTGGACGTCATCACCTTCGAGTTCGAGAACGTCAGTGCCGCCGGGCTGGACCTGCTGGCGTCCCTCCGTGCCGTGCATCCCTCGCCCGGCATCCTCCGCATCAGCCAGGACCGCGTGGCGGAGAAGTCCTTCCTGGCCGATGCCGGCGTGCCGACCGCCTCCTGGCGCGCGGTCGGCAGCCTTGCCGACCTGCACGGCGCCGTGCAGGCCCTGGGCCTGCCCGCAGTTCTCAAGACGACCCGCCTCGGCTACGACGGAAAGGGCCAAGCTGTCCTGCGCCACGCCGACGACCTTGCGCCGGCCTGGGACGCGCTGGACCCCAAGCCCCTCGTCTTGGAAGGCTTCGTGGACTACACGTGCGAGATCAGCGCCATCGTTGCCCGCGGTGCCGACGGCGCCGGCAGCATCTACGACGTGATGGAGAACCGCCACCGCGGCGGCATCCTCGACCTGACCCTGGCGCCTGCCCGCATCGCCCCGGCCACCGCAACGGAAGCGCAGCGCGTCGCCTGGCGCATCGCCGACCGCCTCGCCCTGATCGGAGTGCTGACGGTGGAGATGTTCGTCCGCGACGGCCGCGTCCTTGTCAACGAGATCGCCCCCCGCCCTCACAATTCCGGCCACTGGACGATAGACGGCTGCCCCTGCAGCCAATTCGAGATGCACGTCCGTGCCGTCACCGGCCTGCCCCTGCCGCCAGGCCGCCGCCATGCGGATGCGGTGATGAAGAACCTGGTCGGCCCGGCGGAGGCCGCGCTGTGGCCTGACATCGTGGCAACGCCGGGGCTGATCCCGCATCTGTACGGCAAGGCCGAAGCCCGGCCCGGACGCAAGATGGGCCATGTGACGCGGCTGTTCCCACTGGGAGGGCTGCCGGGGGATGGGGAGGTGCGGGCGGCGCTGGGATGCGTAGCTCCGCACAAGCCGACGCACCCGGACGCCGCGCCGCATCGCTGAGCCAGCGAAGGCAGCCGTTCCGACGCGACCATGGCATCATGCCAACGGTTCTTTGCTCTGACCGTTCGCGCCGAAACAGCCAGGCCTGTGCCGTGAGCGTGAAATCAAACGAAATGAGGCGCCATTGGCGTCTATTATCTACCCGCCCGCAGCAGCCAGCGCCGCATTGAGTGTCGCGCTCGGGCGCATCACGGCGTCGCACGCCTTGGCGTCGGGCAGATAGTAGCCGCCAATGTCAACCGGCTTGCCCTGCACGGCCGCCAGTTCCTGCAGGATCGTCGCCTCGTTCCCGGCCAGCGCCTGGGCGAGCGGGGCGAAGTGCGCCTGCAACCCCGGATCGTCGGTCTGCGCCGCAAGCTCCTGCGCCCAGTACATCGCGAGGTAGAACTGGCTGCCGCGGTTGTCCAACTGGCCGGTGCGCGGCGAGGGCGACTTGTTGTTGTCCAGCAGCTTGCCCGTGGCAGCGTCCAGCGTCCGGGCCAGCAGCTTGGCCCTGTCGTTGCCGGTCTTGATGCCAAGCTCCTCCAGGGACACCGCCAGCGCCAGGAACTCGCCCAGGGAGTCCCAGCGCAGGTGGTTCTCCTCGACCAACTGCTTGACGTGCTTGGGGGCGGAGCCGCCCGCGCCGGTCTCGTACATGCCGCCGCCGGCCATCAGCGGGACGATGGAGAGCATCTTGGCGCTGGTGCCCAGCTCCATGATGGGAAACAGGTCGGTCAGGTAGTCACGCAGGATGTTGCCCGTGACCGAAATGGTGTTCAGCCCGCGCACCACGCGCTCCAGCGTGTAGCGCATGGCGCGCACCTGCGACATGATCTGGATGTCCAGCCCCGTGGTGTCATGCTCCTTCAAGTAGGTGTGGACCTTCTTGATCAGCTCGGCCTCATGCGGGCGGTAGGGGTCCAGCCAGAAGATGGCGGGCATGCCGGAGTTGCGGGCGCGGGTGACGGCCAGCTTGACCCAGTCGCGGACCGCGGCGTCCTTGCACTGGCACATGCGCCAGATGTCCCCGGCCTCGACGTGCTGGACCAGCAGCACCTCGCCGGTATCGGCGTCAACGATGCGGGCGTCGCCGTCCTCCGTGATCTCATACGTCTTGTCGTGCGAGCCGTATTCCTCGGCCTGCTGCGCCATCAGGCCGACGTTCGGGACGGTGCCCATCGTCACCGGGTCGAAGTTGCCGTTGGTTTTGCAGAAGTTGATCACCTCCTGGTAGATGCGGGCGAAGGTGCTTTCGGGGATCACCGCCTTGGTGTCCTTCGTCCGCCCGTCCGCGCCCCACATCTTGCCCCCGATGCGGATCATGGCCGGCATCGAGGCGTCAACGATCACGTCGTTCGGCGCATGCAGGTTGGTGATGCCCTTGGCGGAGTCCACCATCGCCAGCTCCGGGCGGTGCTCGTGGCAGGCGTGCAGGTCGCGAACGATCTCCTCGCGCTGCGCCTCCGGCAGGGTGGCGATCTTGTCCTCAAGGTCCACCATGCCGTTGTTCACGTTGACGCCCAGCTCCTCGAACAGCTTGCCGTGCTTCTCGAACGCGTCCTTGTAGAAGGTGCGCACGGCATGTCCGAAGACGATGGGATGCGACACCTTCATCATCGTCGCCTTGACGTGCAGCGAGAACATCACGCCAGTCTTGCGCGCGTCCTCCATCTCCCGTTCATAGAAGTCGCACAGCGCCTTCTTGCTCATGAACATGCTGTCCATGATCTCGCCGGCGAGCAGGGACACCTTCTGCTTGAGCACCACGGTCTCGCCCCGCTCGGTGGCCAGCTCCAGCCGGACGTCGCGCGCCTTGTCCAGCGTCATGGACTTCTCACCGTGGTAGAAGTCGCCGGCTTTCATGGTGGCCACGTGGGTGCGCGACGCCTGGCTCCACTCGCCCATGGAATGCGGGTTCTTGCGGGCGTACTGCTTGACTGCCAGCGGCGCGCGGCGGTCGGAGTTGCCCTCGCGCAGCACCGGGTTGACGGCGCTGCCCAGGCACTTGGAGTAGCGTCGGCGGATCGCCCTTTCCTCGTCGGTCTTCGGGTTCTCAGGGAAGTCCGGGACCTTGTAGCCGCGGCCTTGCAGCTCCTTGATCGCATCGGTCAACTGATGCACCGAGGCGCTGATGTTGGGCAGCTTGATGATGTTGGTGTCGGGCTCCAGCGTCAGGCGCCCGAGTTCGGCGAGGTTGTCGGGCACCCGCTGCGCGTCGGTGAGGTATTCGGGGAACTCGCCCAGGATGCGGGCGGCCACCGAAATGTCGCTTTCGATCACCTTGATGTCGGCGGGCGCCGTAAAGGTGCGGATGATGGGCAGGAAGGCGCAGGTCGCCAGCAGGGGCGCCTCGTCGGTCAGGGTGTAGATGATAGTGGGCTGCTTGGCCGTCATGGGCTGATCCTCTGCGCGTCGGCTTGGGCTTGCTGCCCGCGGCAGCCGCAGGCGTGGTGCGCCTGCCCAAGCAGGATATTCTGCTGCCATGCCGTAGCCGACTTGCCCGTGCTGCTCAAGCTGCCCATGCTGCTGGGGCAGAGGTTCACCTCGCCTTGCGGGCCGCCGTGGCGCGCAGTCCAGCCCTGTTCCGGGGCCGTGCAAAGCACCGTCGCCCGCCAGGGTCGGGAGGCCAGCACCCGACGGCGCTCCAAGGATGGGCTGTCGCGTTCGATGACCTGGCGATGACCTGGCGCGTCCGGCCCGGATGCCGCCCGGATGCCACCGCGAATGCAGCCACGGCCCGGCCTTGCGCCGTCAGCCCCGTCCCGGCATGGTCCGCACCTAAGCGGCCAGCCCCCGCGGACCCCCTCGGTCCCGGCTGGCCCGGCAAGGACACGGCACATGGACGGTTTGGACGGGCTGCGGACCTACCCCATCGCGCGGCGGGGCATGGTCATGACGGGGCTGATGACCGGCTTCACCCTGGCGACCACCCGGGTGGAGGCGCAAGCGATCCAGACCGACGCCGCCGGGCTGGACGCCGGGGAGGCGATGGTGCCCACGACCGAGGGCAACCTGCCCGCCTACTACGCCCGCCCCGCCGGCGCCGGCCCGTTCCCCACCGTGCTGGTGATCGAGGAGATCTTCGGCGTCCACGAATACATCAAGGACACATGCCGCCGCCTGGCCAAGCTGGGCTACCTGGCCGTCGCGCCCGAGCTGTATGCCCGCCTCGGCGACCTCTCGAAGATGACCGACGCCTCCGCCATCGTCCGCGACGTCATCAGCAAGGCCCCGGACGACAGGCTGCTGCAGGACTTGGACGCCACCCTGGCCTGGGCCGGCGCCAACAAGGGCGACCCGGCGCGCATCGCCGTCACCGGCTTCTGCCGGGGCGGCCGCAACACCTGGATGTTCGCCGCCCACAACCCGGCCGTGAAGGCCGCCGTCGCCTGGTACGGCCCCATCAAGGGCAACCCGTCCCCCATCCAGCCCACCAACCCCGGCGATATCGCCGCCGACCTCAAGGCGCCGCTACTGGGCCTGTATGGCGGCAAGGACGCCGGCATCGCCGTCCCCGACGTGCAGGCCGCCGCGGACAAGGCCAAGGCCGCCGGCAAGACCGTCGAAATCGTGGTCTTCCCCGAAGCCCCCCACGGCTTCCACGCCGACTACCGCCCCAGCTACCGCAAGGCCGATGCCGACGATGGCTGGGCGCGGATGCTGGCGTGGTTCAAGAAGTATGGGGTCTAGAGAGGACGCTGCTCCACTCCCTCTCCCTCCGGGAGAGGGCCGGGGTGAGGGAAGCCATGCGGCGCACTGCCGAACCGTACGAGTGCCTACCTACGCGGGGTAGGGGGCGCGCTGGTCGCTTTCCCTACCCCAATCCCTTCCTCCGGGAGAGGGTGCAGGCACCCACCCTAATACCGCTTATACGGCAGGAACTTCCCCGACATCGTCATCCGCACCCGGTCGCCCTTCTGGTCCGGCTGCCGCTCCAGCGTCATGTCGAAATCAATGGCGCTCATGATCCCGTCCCCGAACTCCTCATGGATCATGTCTTTCCACGTCGTCCCATAGACCTGGATCAGCTCATAGAACCGGTAGATCAAAGGGTCCGTCGGCGCCGCCGTCGGCAGGGAGCCGCGATACGGCGCCTCCGCTAGCAGCCCGACCTCCTCCTCGGACAGCCCGAAGAGCACCCCGGCCTTCTCCGCCGTCTCCGGCGTCATGCTCATCTGCCCCAGGCACGCCGCGCAGGTCCAGACCGGGGCATGGCCCAGCCGCCCGGCCACGTCCGCCCAGGTCCATCCGTGCTTCTTCTTGATGCCCTTGATCTTCAAGCCCAGGGCCGTCTTCGCGTCGTTCAAGCTGCAGTCTCCTTCGTCATGTAATCGGCCGCAGGCGGATCAGCCGGCACGCCGGCAGGCCAAACCTCCGGCACGCTCCGCCCGTCCCACCCCGGCGGCCGAGTGCCGGCCAACGCCCGGCTGCGCGTCACCAGGAAGTCCACGATGTGGTTCCGCAGCGCGTAGTGCCCCGCCGTGCGGTGTATCGTCAGCCGGTCGCGGGGCCGGGGCAGGGTGTTCACCACCACCTCCGCCACCCGGGCATCCGGCCCGTTGGTCATCAGCAGGATGCGGTCGGCCAGCAGGATCGCCTCGTCCACGTCAT
>CAXUHB010000024.1:0-56819 GCA_964250755.1 uncultured Acetobacteraceae bacterium
ATGGGCGGCAACGTCGGCGTGGCCGGCATGGTCATCAACAAGGACGACGGCACCGGGGAGGCGCAGGCCTTCGCCTCCGCCGTCGGCATCCCCGTCCTGTCCGCCATCCCCGCCAACGAGGACATCCGCCGCAAGTCCGCCAACTACGAGATCATCGGCAAGCCCGGCGGCGATTGGGCCGGCGTGTTCGAGCTGCTGGCCGAGCAGGTCGCCACCGCCCCGCCCGTCCGCCCGGCGCCGCTGACGCACGACGCCCTGCTCGGCCTGTTCAAGGGCGACGCCGTGGGCCGCGGCGTGGTGCTGCAGCCGGCGACCGAGGCCGACATGTGCCCGGCCACCGTCAGCAACCGCGCCAGCCTCGAAGTCATCTACGAGGGCGCGTAGCGCATGGACGGCGGCGCCATCATTCCACCCGTCACAGGGTCCGGCTGCCACGGCGGCCGGGACACGCTGGACGCCGCCGCCCGCGCCGCCGGCAAGGGCGCGGCGATGGACCGGCTGATGCAGGACTACCCGCGCGGCCCGCACGACCAGCCGCAGAGCATGTGCCCGGCCTTCGGCGCGTTGCGCGTCGGCCTGCGGATGCGCCGCACCGCCACCATCCTGAGCGGCAGCGCGTGCTGCGTGTATGGCCTGACCTTCACGTCGCATTTCTACGGGGCGCGGCGCAGCGTCGGCTACGTGCCGTTCAACTCGGAGACGCTGGTCAAGGGCCAGCTCTATGAGGACATCCGGGACGCGGTTTACGAGACGGCGAAGCCGGCCGACTACGACGCCGTGGTGGTCATCAACCTGTGCGTGCCCACCGCGTCCGGCGTGCCGCTGGACCGGCTGCCGAAGGTGATTGATGGCGTGCGGATCATCGGCATAGACGTGCCGGGCTTCGGCGTGCCGACCCATGCCGAGGCCAAGGACGTGCTGGCCGGCGCTATGCTGAAGTATGCCCGGACCGAGGCCGAGCACGGCCCCGTCGCCCGCCCGCGGCAGCAGGCGGCCCTGCCGACCGTCGCCATGATCGGCGAGTTCTTTCCCGGCGACCCGCCGGGCCTGAGCGCCCTGCTGGCGCCGATGGGCCTGACCGTCGCGCCGCCGCTGCCGTCCCGGGAGTGGCGGGACCTGTATGCCGCCCTGGACTGCCAGGTCGTCGCCGCGGCGCACCCGTTCTATACCGCCACGGTGCGCGAGTTCCGCGCCGCAGGCCGCCCCGTGGTGGGCAGCGGACCCGTGGGCCTGGACGGCACCGCGGCTTGGCTGGACGCCATCGGCGCGGCCGCGAACGTGTCCGCCGACAAGATTGACGCCGCCAAGGCCCGCGCCCTGCCCGCCATACGCGCGGCGCTGGAGGCGAACCCGATCCGGGCGCGCATCACCGTGTCGGGCTACGAGGGGTCGGAGCTGCTGGTGGCCCGGTTGCTGACGGAGGCCGGCGCCGAGGTCCCGTACGTCGGCACCGCCTGCCCGCGCACGGAGTGGTCGGATGCGGACCGCGAGTGGCTGCAGGCCCGCGGCACGCACATCCAGTATCGCGCCAGCCTGGAGCAGGACCTGGCCGCCATGAAGGAGGTGCGCCCCGACCTGGCCGTGGGCACGACGCCGCTGGTGCAGGCTGCGAAGGAGCTGGGCATCCCCGCGCTGTACTTCACCAACATGGTCTCCGCCCGCCCGCTGTTCGGCGCGGCCGGCGCCGGGTCCATGGCGGCCATCGTCGCGGCGCAGATCGGCGGGGCCGGGCGGTTCAACCGGATGGTGGAGTTCTTCGAGGGCGTCGGCACCGGCACGGCCGCCGGCTACGGCAGCCTGGGCAAGCCGGTCGAGCCTGCGGGCGCACGGGACCGGTATCGCCGGGTACGCGAGGCCAAGGCGAAGGCCACCGAAGCGATGGGGACGTAGATGGAGATGTCTTCCTGCTCCCTCTCCCTCCGGGAGAGGGCCGGGGTGAGGGAGGCCGCAAGGACGGCGCTTCCCCATCCCAGCCTGGCGGCAACGCACAGCCCGTGCGGCCTTTCCCTCACCCCAACCCTCTCCCGGAGGGAGAGGGAGCAGGACGCCGCAGCCCTCCATGCAGGCCACCGCCCATGCTAGTCCAGGATCACGACCGGGCCGGCGGCTATTGGGGCGCCGTCTATGCCTTCACCGCCATACGCGGGCTGCGCGTCGTCATTGACGGTCCCGTCGGCTGCGAGAACCTGCCCGTCACCGCCGTCCTGCACTACACCGATGGCCTGCCGCCGCACGAGCTGCCCGTCGTCGTCACCGGGCTGTCCGAGGACAACCTGAGCAGCACCGGCACCGAGGGCGCGCTGCGCCAAGCGGCCCGGACAGGCGACCAGGACATGCCGTCCGTCGTCGTCACCGGCAGCATCGCCGAGATGATCGGCGGCGGCGTGACGCCCGAGGGCAGCAACCTGCTGCGCTTCATCCCCCGCACCATAGACGAGGACCAGTGGCAGGCCGCGGACCGCGCGATCTACTGGCTGTGGAGCGAGTTCGGCGCCAAGCGCAGCAAGCCCAAGCCCCGCCCCCCGGTCGCGGACCGCAAGCCGGGCACGAAGCCCCGCGTCAACCTGATCGGCGCGATCTACGGCACCTTCAACATGCCGTCCGACCTGGCTGAAATCCGCCGCCTGGTGGAGGGCATCGGCTGCGAGGTCAACCTGACCTTCCCGCTGGGATCGCACATCGAGGACGTGGCGCGGCTGCCGGACGCCGACGTGAACATCTGCCTGTATCGCGAGTTCGGCCGCAACCTGTGCGAGGAACTGGACCGGCCGTACCTGCAGGCCCCCATCGGCCTGTTCGCCACCACCAGCTTCCTGCGCAAGCTGGGCGAGCTGACGGGATTGGATCCCGAGCCGTTCATCGAGGCGGAGAAGCACACCACCATCAAGCCGATCTGGGACCTGTGGCGCAGCGTGACGCAGGACTTCTTCCCGACGGCGTCCTTCGCCGTGGTGGCCACCGACACCTATGCCCGGGGGCTGCGCGGCTTCCTGGAGGGCGAGATGGGCATCCTCTGCACCTTCAGCGTCAGCCGCACCGCGGGCACCAAGCCGGACAATCAGGCCGTGCGCGCGGCGATGAAGGCGACGCCGCCCTTCGTACTGTTCGGCTCGTTCAATGAACGGATGTATGCCGCCGAGGCCGGGGCGCGCTGCATGTATATCCCCGCGTCGTTCCCCGGCGCGGTGATCCGCCGGGCCACGGGCACGCCGTTCATGGGCTACGCCGGGGCGACCTACGTGGTGCAGGAGTTCTGCAACGCCCTGTTCGACGCCCTGTTCCACATCCTGCCCCTGTCCACGGACATGGACCGGGTGGAGGCGACGCCGGTGCAGGGCGCGGCCTGGAACATGGACCCCTGGGACGACGACGCGGTGGCGGCCTTGGACGCGCATGTCGAGCGCGAGCCGTTCCTGGTCCGCATCAGCGCCGCCAAGCGCGCGCGCGACCGGGTGGAGAGCGACGCGCGGGCGGCGCGCGAGGGCCGGGTCACGGCCCGGCGCGTCGCGCAGTCCCTGCACGCAATGGCGGGAGGGCAGGCCGCATGAGCGCCGCGCTCCCCAACGGTTCAGCCGGCACCGCCGGCTGGCGAGGTCTGGCCGGTATCACCGGCCGGCAATGGCTTGCCAGCGATGCTGGCGGGCGATGGTCTGCCGGCATTGCCGGCGGGCGCATGGCTGCGGCGGTTGCCGCGGCAAGGACCCAGCCGCACGGGGGGCGTGCGGCAGCAAAGAAGGAGGACCCTACCCATGTCTGACGTAGCGATACGCGGCAATTCCAGCTCGGGATTGACCGACAGCGAAGCCCGCGAGTTCCACAGCCTGTTCGTGACCGGCTTCCTCGTGTTCACGGCCATCGCGGTCGTCGCGCACTTCCTGGTTTACACCTGGCGCCCCTGGCTGCCCGGCCCCAACGGCTACACCACCGGAATGCTGCTGGACGGCATCCAGTACGCCAAGTCCTTCCTGGCATAAGGAGCACCATAGAATGTGGCGTGTTTGGCTGCTTTTCGATCCCCGCCGGGTCCTCGTCGCGCTCAGCGTCTTCCTGTTCGTGCTGGCGCTGCTGATCCACTTCATCCTGCTCAGCACCAACCGGTTCAACTGGCTGGAAGGCCCCGTCCGCGGCGGCGCCAGCAGCATGGCGTCTCCGCAACTGGCGCCGCTGCCTTCGGCAGCACCGCGCTAATCCACCACGACGGCACCGGACGGAGGGGCATCCTCCCCTCCGCCCGGGCCGGCCAAGGAGTCCCCTGACATGGCGATGCTGAACTTCGAGGAAAAATACCGTGTCCGCGGCGGGACCCTGGTCGGCGGCGACCTGTTCGATTTCTGGGTCGGCGCGTTCTACGTCGGCTTCTTCGGCGTCACTGCCCTGTTCTTCTCGCTGCTGGGCACGCTGCTGATCATCTACGGCGCGGCCATCGGCCCCACCTGGAACGTCTGGCGCATCAACATCGCGCCGCCCGACCTGTCCTACGGCCTCGGCTTCGCGCCGCTGCGGGAGGGCGGGCTGTGGCAGGCCATCACCATCTGCGCCATCGGCGCCTTCGTGAGCTGGGCGCTGCGCCAGGTGGAGATCAGCCGCAAGCTCGGCATGAACCTGCACGTGCCCGTGGCCTTCAGCGTGGCGATCTTCGCCTACGTGTCCTTGGTGGTGATCCGCCCGGTGCTGATGGGCGCCTGGGGCCACGGCTTCCCCTACGGCATCCTCAGCCACCTCGATTGGGTCAGCAACACCGGCTACCAATACCTGCACTTCCACTACAACCCGGCGCACATGCTGGCGGTGACCTTCTTCTTCACCACCACGCTCGCGCTGTCGCTGCACGGCGCGCTGGTGCTGTCGGCTGCCAACCCGGGCAAAGGGCTGGTTTACAAGACCGCCGAACATGAGAATACTTTCTTCCGCGACACCATCGGCTGGTCCATCGGCACGCTCGGCATCCACCGGCTCGGCCTGTTCCTGGCGCTGTCCGCCGGGTTCTGGAGCGCGGTGTGCATCATCATCAGCGGCCCCTTCTGGACCCGTGGCTGGCCGGAGTGGTGGGGCTGGTGGCTGAACCTGCCGATCTGGAGGTAATGCCTGTGACCATCCGCACACGCCCACCCGCCCCCGGACTGTCATTGCGAGCCGCTTGCGGCGCGGTGATCCCCGCAATGACCGAAGCAGCAACCGGCCACAACGCTACCGGCCACAACAATGAGATAAGCCGGGAGGAACCCCATGGCTGAGTATCAGAACCTCTTCACCCGCGTGCAGGTCCGCGGTCCCGTCTATGCCGGCGTGCCGGTGACGGCGACAAGCTGGACCCGGTCGGGCAAGCCCTTCTACATCCACCTGTTCGGCATCCTGGGCGATGCCCAGGTCGGGCCGATCTACCTGGGCATCACCGGCATCGCGTCGCTGATCTGCGGCTTCATCGCGTTCGAGATCATCGGCCTCAACATGTGGGCGTCGGTGAACTGGGACATCGTGCAGTTCGGCCGCCAGCTGTTCTGGCTGGCGCTGGAGCCGCCGGCGCCGGCCTATGGCCTGCGCATCCCGCCATTGGCGCAAGGCGGCTGGTGGCTGATGGCCGGGTTCTTCCTGACCGCCAGCATCGGGCTGTGGTGGGTGCGGGTGTATCAGCGGGCCAAGACGCTGGGCATGGGCAGCCACACCGCCTGGGCCTTCGGCGCCGCCATCTGGCTGTATCTCGTGCTGGGCTTCATCCGCCCGGTGCTGATGGGGTCCTGGTCCGAGGCCGTGCCGTTCGGCATCTTCCCGCACCTGGACTGGACGGCCGCGTTCTCCATCCGCTACGGCAACCTGTTCTACAACCCCTTCCACATGCTCAGCATCGTGTTCCTATACGGGTCGGTGCTGCTGTTCGCCATGCACTCCGCCACCGTGCTCGCCACCACCCGCTACGGCGCGGAGCGCGAGCTGGAGCAGATCGCCGACCGCGGCACCGCGTTCGAGCGCGGCGGGCTGTTCTGGCGCTGGACGATGGGCTTCTGCGCCTCGGCCGAGAGCATCCACCGCTGGGCTTGGTGGTTCGCGATCCTGACGCCCATCACGGGCGGCATCGGCATCCTGCTGACGGGCACGGTCGTGGACAACTGGTTCCTGTGGGGCCAGAAGCACGGGATCGCGCCAGAGTATCCGGCGGTGTGGGGCCAGGTTCAGGACCCGACGCTGACGACGCCGGGCTTCCCCGCGGCGCCCGTCAACCCGCTGGCCATCCCGGCGCACCCCGTGCCGGACGCCCCGCTGGCGCCGATGCCCGCCCCGGCGGCCGTCGCCCCCACCGGCGCACCTGCGGCCCTGCCCACCGTGCCGGACGCAGCACCGCCCGCCCCGGTGATGCTGGCGCCCCCCGCGCCGCTGCCCCCCGCACCCGCCCTGGTGGTGCCGGATGCCGCGGCACCTGCCGCCCCGGTGGTACCGGACGTTGCCCCAGCCGCTCCGGCCGCTGCGGCAGCCCCGGCCGCGGTGGTGCCCGAGATCGTGGCCCCGTCCGCTGCGCCCTCCGCCGCGGCGCCTGCAGCACCCGTGCCTGATGCCGTGCCCAATCCCGCCGTGCCTGACGCTGCCCCCGGCGCGGCCCCCGCCGCGTCCGAAGCAGCCCCTGCCGCAGGAGCCGTGCGATGATCCCGGGACTCAAGCTTGGCCTCGGCCTCGTCGGCTCCGTCGCCGCGGCGCTGCTGACCATCGCAATGGTCTCGAAGTTCGAGACGCCGGGCCAGGTCACGGTGCAGCGCGGCTTCCGCGGCGTGGCGATGGAGACCAACTACAACCCCAAGGACCTCGTGAAGTACGTGTCCGAGAACAAGGTGCCGGCGTCCCTGCCGCAGGTGCCCGCGGCCGGGCCGAAGGCGGCGCAGGTTTACAAGAACGTCCAGGTGCTGGGCGACCTGAGCGTCGGGCAGTTCACCCGGCTGATGGTCAGCATCACGCAGTGGGTGTCGCCGCAGCAAGGCTGCGCCTACTGCCACAACACCAACAACATGGCGGAGGACACGTACTACACCAAGATCGTCGCCCGCCGCATGGTGCAGATGACCCAGAACATCAACTCCACCTGGGCGCCGCACTCCTGGGGCATCGGCGGCGGGCCGGGCAACGGCATCGGCACCGCCAGCACCGCAGGTGGTCCCAACACGGGGGCTGCCGCCGGGCTGGGCGCCCCTGCCGCCGCCGTGGCGGGGACCGGCGCCCCGACCTCGGCCGGCGGCGCGGGCGTCACCTGCTACACCTGCCACCGCGGCAACAACGTGCCGAACTACATCTGGTGGAAGGATGAAGGCCCGACGCCGCGCAACGGCGGCGTGCTGGAGGTCAGCATGGGCCAGAACCGCGCGGCGGCGTCAGTGGGCGACAGCAGCTTGCCCTACGACCCCTTCACCCCGATGCTGGAAGGCGACTACCCGATCCGCCAGCAGGGGGAGACCGCGCTGCCGGCCGGCAACCGCCACTCGATCAAGGAGACGGAGTGGACCTACGCGCTGATGATCCACTTCGCGCAGTCCTTGGGCGTCAACTGCACCTACTGCCACAACAGCCGGGCGTTCGGCGACTGGTCGCAGAGCACGCCGCAGCGCATCTCGGCCTGGCACGGCATCCGCATGGTGCGGGACATCAACACCAACTACATGGACCCGCTGCGCGGCGTGTTCCCTGTGGGCCGGCTGGGCACCTCGGGCGATGCGCCGAAGGTCGGGTGCGCCACCTGCCACCAGGGCGTGTTCAAGCCGCTGTACGGCGTGAACATGGTCAACGCCTTCCCGGAACTGAAGCAGCCGGGCGCGCAGGCTGGGCTGGTGCAGACCAGCCTGGTGGTGGTGAACCCCGGCGTCTATCCGCCGGGCGCAAAGGTCACGCCG
The DNA here is from genome assembly GCA_964250755.1 of uncultured Acetobacteraceae bacterium. Lineage (GTDB taxonomy): Bacteria > Pseudomonadota > Alphaproteobacteria > Acetobacterales > Acetobacteraceae > DASWOJ01. The sequence continues at coordinate 7,869 of CAXUHB010000024.1, forward strand.
CCCATGAAGCCGACGCCGATCAACTAGGATCGGCGACAGGGCAGGGGGCCTGGCCAGTGCGGCCAGGCCCCTTTTTCATGCGCGGCGCTTGGCGCAGGGCGGGCCATCGCGGGGCCTACCTGCGCCGCGATGCGGGGACGTGCCGCCAGCCCGGTTCGGGCCGACCCGCCGCGGCATTGCAGGGGCAACGGACATGCTCAACCCCGCCTCCCCCCTCGCGCGCCTGCTGGACGGGCCGCTGCGCCCCGGCCGCGTCGCCTGGATCGGCCTGCGCCCGGCCCGGCATGCGCCCATGCTGACGCCGGGCACGCTCTGCCTGACGCCGGAGGACGGCGTGGCCAACGACCACTACAGCAGCCGCACCGGCGCCGCCCGCGGCGTCACGCTGATGGAGCAGGAGTGCCTGGCCGCCATCTTCTCCTACCTCGGCCAGGCCCCGCCTGACCCCGTGCTGCTGCGGCGCAACATCGTGACAGCGGGCATCAACCTGGATGCGTTGCGGGAGCGCCGCTTCCAGCTCGGCACTGCAGTCCTGGAGCACACTGGCGCGTGCCACCCCTGCTCCCGGATGGAGGCCCTGCTCGGCCCCGGCGGCTACAACGCCGTGCGCAGCCGCGGCGGCATCACCGCGCGGGTGGTGCGGGGCGGGACGGTCGCGGTGGGGGACGCCGTGGTGCGGCTGGACCGGGCATAACGGGGGCTGGCAATGTTATGACCCATGCGCTGCCATGGCCCCGGTAGGGCGGATAAGCGCAGCACCATCCGCCGCAGGGCAGCGCCGGCCCTTGGCGGAAGACGCTCCGCTCCGCCCTACAAGAACGGCTGTCACGGAGGTTCAGACGGTCGTGCGCTTTGCACCGCTCCGCCCAGCGCCGCACCGGGCCGCGGCTACCGCCGCTCCGCCCGTATCCGCCGCACCCGCGGCCCCTGCTCCAGGCTGACGCCGATCAGGCACTCCGGCGGATACACGAAGTGGAACGTCGCCCAGGTGTCCAATCGCGGACCCTCGTAATGATAGAGCCAGGCCCCGTCCGTTGCCGGGGAGAACGCCGCCATCGGCAGCACCCGCTTCAGATACGCCTCCGTGATGCACAGGAACGCGGGCACGCCCTCAAAGTCCAGGTCCGCGCTCGCCAGCGCCGCCGGGCCCCCCGCATCCCGGACCACGGTGTAACTCAGCGCCGGCGCCCCCACGGGTCCGCCTGGCCCCAGCCAGCCCGGGACAACCATGCCGGGCCGTCCCGCCGGGGTCGGCTTGAACCAGAACTCCGGCCCCGGCTGGTAGGTGGTCTCGCCAACAGCGGGGATGCGGCGGCCCCGGCCCTGGATGGCCGAAAGCTCCGTGCCCAGCAGCCGCCCGACCTCCCCCGGATCGGTCAGCCGCCCGGAGTCCGCCAGCGTCCGGATCAGGCCGATGAAGCCTTCCGGCGTCGCAGGACCGGGCGGCTCAGCCGAGGCCCAGCTCGGCAGCCCGAGGCAAGCCGCAACGACAACGGCGGTTGCCAAGCGCATGATCCATGTTCCCCACGGTGTGCCCAGCCCTACCATGCCACGAACGCCCCCTCCCGCAGCACCGGCGCGGCCGTGCTGCACCCTTCCTGCACCGCCAGGTCCACGTCCCCTGGAAAGCCGCGCAGCACCAGTTCCTGCCCTGACCGCCCAGCCCGCACCAGCGCCGCCACGTCCGCCCCGGCCCCGCAGAGGGCGTCCCGCGCCGCCCGGGCCTCTGGGCAGGTGTCCACCGTTAGATGCTGCAGCACTGCGCCTGCCCCCAGCAGGTCCTCCACCGCCGGGCGCAGCGACCCATCCGGCCAGTGCTCGCCCGCAGCGACGACGCCGACCGGGCCGCCGCCGGCCAGGTGCAGCGCTGCACGGGCCACGGCGGCGGCGTTCCGCAGGCATCCCGCCAGCACCGGCACGTCCCCGGCGGCATGGGACAGGCGGGACCCGTTGAGGGAGGGCAGCAGCAGCCGCAGCCCCGGCGGCACCTGGACCAGGCTGGCCGGGGACAGGCTGAAGCCCGGCTCGCCCCGGCGCACCGCGGCGACCGCACCTTGCCGCGCGGCCTCGGCCCGCGCCGCCGCCGGGTCGCCATAGGGGAAAGGCAGCACCGCCGCGCCGCGCCCCACGGCCACGTCCACCGCGGTCGAGAACGACAGCACGTCCACCACCACCAGCGCCGCCACCTCCCCACGCAGCGCCAGCAGGCCAGGCAGCCCCCACTCGCAGCGGGCGCGGCTAGCGGGTCCGGGCATAGCTGAGGCAGTCGCGCGGGATGTCGCCACAGGTTGGCCGCACCATCCAGCGGCGCAGCAGGCCCTCCCGGTGCAGACCGGCCTTCTCCATCACGCGGGCGGAGGCCGGGTTGTCCACGTCGCAATAGGCGCCAATCCGCCAGATGCCGGGCTGGGCGAGCGCCCACTGCACCACCTCCGCCAGGGCCTCCGTCATCAGGCCCTGCCCCCACCAGGGCCGCGCCAGCACGTAGCCGACGTCGAACCGGTGCGGCGCCGGCCGGCGCAGGCCGAGGGCGCCGCGCAGCGCGCCGTCGTCACGCCCGACCAGGACGAAGGTGCGGGAGGCCGCCGCGGCAACGCAGCACGCGATGTAGGCTTCGGTCTCAGCCAGGCTGGCATGGGGCGCCCAGGTCAGGAAGCGCGTGACCTCCGGGTCCGTGGCATAGGCGTCGAACACCGGCCCGGCGTCATCCAGACCAATGGGACGCAGGACCAGCCGCGGCGTGTGCAGGGCGTCGGGGAACATGGGTGGCAGGCTGGCACGGGCTGGGGCGCCTGCGCTAGGCGGGGTCCTCCAGCGCCGCGAACCACCCGGCATACACCGTGTTCCGCGCCATGCGCCGGTTCAGGTCCGGGGCGCCGTCCGTCCACCACGCCGGCCCGCGCTCCCCCAGCGCCCGCTTCGCCGCGTCCACCCGCAGCCGCGCCGCTTCCCGCGCCGCATCGTCCCCCGCCCGCAGCGCCACGCCCTTGGCCCGGCGGGCCGCCATCAGCTCCCGCTGCAAGGCGGCGCGGACGTCCGGCGCCAGCGCCGGGTCGGCGCAGCGCCACAAGCGCCCACGCACGACGAAGTAGCGGCCATCGGGGGTGGTGGGATAGCGCATCGAACCCCTGTGTGCGTCGTGCAGCCTGCTCGACAAGCATTGTCCGGCCAGTCGGGTCGCGTTACATGTCACACATGACGAAGGCAACCGGAGCCGAACGGGTGCAGCGCCGCCGCAACCTGCTGCGGGCATCCGGGCTGCGGCCGGTGCAGATCTGGGTGCCCGACACCCGCCGGCCCGGCTTTGCCGAGGAATGCGCCCGGCAAGCGCGCGTCGTCCGCGCATCCGACGCCGATCATGGCTCCGAAGACGACGCCTGGGCCAGCACGGCAGACACATCCGGCTGGACGGCGTGAGGCGCGGAGACCTGGTGACAGTCGCCTTGCAGGGCGACGTCGGCAAGCGGCGCCCTGCCCTGGTGATCCAAGCCGACCTGTATGCCAAAACCTCGGCGGTGACCGTGCTTCCCGTCACCAGCACGTTGCTGGATGCGCCCTTGCTGCGGATTGGCGCCGGGCCAGCCGGCGGGACTGGCCTGATGCGGCCCTCCCAGGTCATGGTGGACAAGCCGCAGACCGTGCGGCGGGACAAGGTCGGCCCGGTCATCGGCAGGCTGGACGACGCGGCCCTGCTTCAAGTCAGCCGCGCCTTGGCGCTGTTCCTCGGACTGGGCTAGCCACCCTCTACGCCGCCAGCGCCTGCGTCCGCACCAGCCGCGCATACAGCCCGCCCGCCTCCAGCAACTCGGCGTGCGTTCCCTGCTCCACCACGGCGCCGTCCGCCATCGCCACCACCAGGTCGGCGTCGCGCACGGTGCTCAGGCGATGCGCCACCACGATGGTCGTGCGCCCGGCGCGCAGCCGGGCCAGGGCGGATTGCACCGCGGCCTCGCTCTCCGCGTCCAGCGCGCTCGTGGCCTCGTCGAGCAACAGGATGCGCGGGTTCCGCAGCAGGGCGCGGGCCAGGGCAATGCGCTGGCGCTGCCCGCCGGACAGGCGGCCGCCGCCGGGGCCGACGCGCGTCAGGAACCCGTCCGGCAGGTCGTCCACGAAGGCCGCGGCGGCGGCGCGGGCGGCGGCTTCCACCTCCGTGTCCGTGGCGCCGGGCCGGCCCATGCGTATGTTGGCGGCCACCGTGTCGTCGAACAGCAAGGTATCCTGCCCGACATAGGCGATGGCGTCCCGCAAGGACCCCAGCGTCACGTCCCGCACGTCCATCCCGTCCACCAGCACCCGTCCGCCCGTCGCGTCCTGCAGGCGGGGGATCATCGCCAGCGCGGTGCTCTTGCCGGCCCCGGACGGCCCCACCAGCGCCACCGTCAGCCCCGGCGCCGCGGTGAAGCTCAGGTCGTGCAGCCCGGCGCGGCCATCGGGATAGACGAACTCCACCGCCTCGAACCGCACCTCCCCACGGCCGGGCGGCAGCGGCGGCGCACCAGGGCGCTCGCGGATGGCCGGCGGCTCGTCAATCACGTGGAACACCCGCGCCAGCCCGGCCAGCCCCTCCTGCAGCGCAGCGTTCAGCGATCCCAGCGCCCGCAGCGGCTGCGACGCCATCAGCAGGGAGGCGACGAACCCCGTGAAGGCGCCGACGCCGCCCCCGTCCCCCACCGCGGACCGCCACCCGGCGAAGCCGATCACCGCGGCGATGGCCGTGCCGCCCAGCACCTCCAGCAGCGGGTCCACCCGGGCGCGGCTGCGCGTCATGCGGAACAGGGCGCGATACAGGGTGGCGAAGGCCGCGTCGGCCCGAACGGACTCCGACCGCTCCAGCCCGTAGGCCCGCACCGTGCGCGCCTGGGCGAAGCTCTCGTGCAGCAGCGCCGCCGTCTCCCCCATCCGCTCCTGCATCCCGCCCGAGGCCCGGCGGATGCGCTTGCCCAGCCGCTGGATCGGCAGCGCCGCCAAGGGATACAGCGCCGCGGCGATGGCGCTGAGCACCCAGTCCAGATACAGCATGGACACGACCAGCCCCACCACCGTCACGCCGTCCTTGACGCCGTTGACGGCGCGGGTCAGCGCCTCCCGGATCAAGGACGCGTCGGTGGTGAAGCGCGCGGCCAGCGCCGCCGGGGCTTCGCGTTCGACCTGCGCCAGGTCGGCATGGGACAGGTGGGCGAACAGGCGGCCCTGCAGCTCGCGTATGACCAGCAGCACCACCTGCTGCACCAGCACGTTCTGGCCGTACTGGGCCGCCGCCTTGGCAGCCGTGACGGCGACGACCAGGAGGGGGATCTGGTACAGGATGCGCTGGTCCCGCGCCTCGAACAGCGTGAAGGCGCGGGCGATGATCATGGGATACAGCGCCGTCAGCCCGGCCATGAGGGCGGTCAGCACCAGCACCACGCCGAGGCGCCCCCGGTGGTGCCGCACGTGCTCCCGCCACAGGCGGCCCATCAGGGCGCTGGTGCTGTCGGTCCGGTGCGCGGAGAGGGCGTCCATGGGTGGGGCGTGTATCAGGGGCGGGGGCAGGGGGCCAATGCGTGCGGAAGGTCAGGGCGGAAGGCGGTCGTAGAGCAGCACATGCAAACCCGGCAGACATTGCGCCAGCAGGGCGAAGTCGGCGTCCTCGGTAACGACCGTCAGGCCCGCGTTGCACGCCACGATGGCTGTCAGGGCGTCGCTGACCAGTTCAACGCGGTCGAAGGCGGTTGCGATGGCTCTGCCGCTGCCTGATGCGGCCCGGGCGGCGCGGCCTGCCAGTTCCCCTGCAGCCAGCCAGTCCGCGTCATCGGGAACCAGAACCTTGGCAGGGTCAATGCGTGTCAGCAGGCCGGAGTAGGCCGCCAGCACCCGGGCCGTGCCGGGGTGGGCGGGGTCCAGCCGGCCCTGCACCCAGGCCAGCTCGGCCCGCGTCGGCGCGGCCACGAAGGCGCGCGGGAGGGCGGCCAGCAAGTCGCGCAGCACGGGCGGTCCGCGCCCGGCCAGGGCGTTGATGAACACATTGGTGTCCAGCACGACGGGGCCGGTCGGCGCCGAGGCTCCCAGCTTGGGCAGCGCAGTGCGGGCGGGCGCGGCCATGCCGGGTGGCTACAGGTCCATCTGCTTCATCAGGTCCGGGGGAGTGTCGGCCAGGACGCCCCAGTTCCGGGCCAGCCAGGGGCCAAGCTCATCCTCCGTCGCCAGCGCTGCCAGCGCTGCCGTGATGACTGCGGCAGGCGACGTCGCGCCGATGCGCCGGGCCGCTGCGTCGAACAACGCGGGCGGCACCTTGGCATTGAAGTGCTTGGTCTTCGGCCCGGCGAGCAGGCCCATCCCCTCGGCGATGCGCAGGGCGGGGGTGGGTGGACTCGCGGCGTTGTTGACCCGTGCGCGCCGGCGGCTGACGGGCCGGGCAGGTGCAGCGACGGACTTGTCTTGCATGTCGGGACATCCAAAGTAGTACGAAGATTCACGTTATGTAATACGAGGCAGTCCGGAAGCCAACCCACCTTGCGCCAGGTCTCTGAGAAGCTAGCGCGCCAACCGCGCCAACTCCGCCCGGCACGCTGCCACGTCCGCCAGGCAGCCGCCGGCCAGCCACCATGCCCGCACTGCCGCCAGCAGCTCCCCAACGCGCGGCCCGGGCGGCACGCCCAGCGCCAGGGCGTCCCGTCCTGTCAGCGGGAGTCGTGGGCGGGGCAGCGCCGCAAGCCGCTCCTGCACAGCCGCCCATCCCGGCCCACCTGCATCCGAATCCGCATTCGAATCCGCATCCGCCTGGGCCAGCCACGCCCGCCCCGGCACCGCACCGGGCGGAGCGTCCGCCAGCAGGCGGCGCAGCGCGTCGTCGTCCAGGCCCGGCATCGGGGCCGGGCCGTGCAGGGCCAGCAGGCGGTCGCGCTCAGCCGTCGCCATCCGCAGCGCCTCCGCCAAGGGCATCCCAGCAGCGGGGCACAGCGCGGCCAGGCGCAGCAGCGGGTCGGGCGGGGCGCCTGCGGCCACCAGGCGGTCCAGGCGGCCCGCATCCAGCGGCGGCGGCAGCAGGGCCGGCAGCACGCCCAAGTCCACCATCAGCGCCACGGCACCGCGGGGGTCGGGGGTGGCCAGGATGCGCTTCAGCTCGCTCCAGACCCGTTCGGGCGACAGGCGGCCCAGGCCGGGGACGCCGCCGCGCAAGGCGTCCAACGCTGCCGGGTCGGGCGCCCCGGCGCCGTAGCGCGCATGAAACCGGAAGAAGCGCAGCACCCGCAGGTAGTCCTCGGCGATGCGAGCCGCCGCGTCCCCCACAAAGCGCACCCGGCCTGCCGCCAGGTCCTCTGCGCCGCCGAAGTAGTCCCACACCCCCCCGTCCCGCCCCATGGACATGGCGTTGATGGTGAAGTCCCGCCGGGCCGCGTCCTCCTGCCAGTCCTCGGTCCAGGCGACGGCGGCGTGGCGTCCGTCGGTGTCCACGTCGCGCCGCAGGGTCGTGACCTCATAACCGCGGCCCGCGCTGACGGCGGTGACGGTGCCGTGCTGCAAGCCGGTGGGCACCACCTTCAGGCCGGCGGCGCGCAGGGCGCGCATGACGGCCTCGGGCGGTTCGGGCGTGGCCAGGTCCACGTCATGCACGGGCCGGCCCGCGATGGCGTCCCGCACGCAGCCGCCGACCATGCGCGCGCCGGGCAGGGCCGCCAGTACCGGCAGCAGCGCGGGGTCGCCGGCCCACTCGGGCGGCGCGATGGTGAAGGAGGGCTGCACCGGCTCCCTCTCCCTACCGGAGAGGGGTGGGGTGAGAGAGGCCCCAAGGGCTGCGGCGCCCCGATACGGGACGGGCACAGGTCCCAACCGGGACAACCTGGCGCGTGCGGCCTCCCTCACCCCAACCCTCTCCCGGAGGGAGAGGGAGAAAAACGCTACTCCGCATGGCCCGGCACGACCTGGCCGTTGCGGAGCACCGCCGGCACGTAACGGGACGCGGGCGAGTCCCGCTCGGTCATCGCGAACCAGGCCAGGCCCGCGCCCGTCAGCAGCAGCCCGGCCAGGATGCCTGACAGCACTGCGGGGGGCGGGCCGGGTTCGCCGCGCCGGGCGGCGGCACGCCACAGGGCATAGGCGGCCAGAGGGGCCAGGAACAACAGCAGCTCGACAAAGCGCACCTAAGCCCCCTGCGCCCGCAGCCGGTGGGCCAGGTGAACCAGGATCGCCGCCGTTGCGCCCCACACGTAATGCTCCGGGTGCGGCCATACCCAGAACTCCCGCTGCCGCCCGCGCCACTCCGCCCGGCGCCGCTGCGGCGCGGCCGGGTCCAGCAGGGTCGCAAGCGGCAAGGTGAAGATGGCCGCGACCTCGTCCTCGCACGGGTGCAGCGCCAGGCCGGACGGCAGCAGGCCCAGCACGGGCGTGATCCGGTAGCCCGTGCCCGTCGCGTAGTCCGGCAACCGTCCAGCCAGCTCCACCTGGCCCGGCGGCAGCCCGATCTCCTCCTGCGCCTCGCGCAGCGCCGTCGCCTCCGGGGAGGCGTCGTCCGGCTCCGCCCGCCCGCCCGGGAACGACACCTGGCCGGCATGGTCCTTCAGGTGGGACGCGCGCAGGGTCAGCAGCACGCCGGGGGCGTCGCCATGCACCAGCGGCACCAGCACCGCCGCAGGTGTCAGCGGCCTGTCCACCAGGTCCATCGCGTCATCGGAGGTCGCCGGGGCGGCAAAGGCGCCTGCTCCCGGGGGCTGCGCGTCCGGGGACCCCAGCAGCCGCAACCGCAGCGCGGTCAGGTTCATGCGGCAGACCTGGCAGCCAGGATCCGCGCGCACAGCGCTGCAGCGGCCGGCGCAGCGGCAACCTTCACCCGGGCCGGCTGGTGGACTAGCGTGCGCGAAGCAATGGGAAGGGCCAACGATGCGCCTGCTGTCAAAGATGTTCTCGTTCCAGGGCCGGGACAACCGGGCGGACTTCCTGGCCTATATCGGCCTGTCCATCCTGTTCGTCATGGTGGGCGCAGTGGGGGTGGTCGGGGTCAGCTCCATCACTTCGCCCGGCAGCCTCGAACCGGACGCATCCCCGCCGGTGTTCGCCGTGGCGCTCCTGGGCGTGCTGATCCTGGCCATCCTCGTCATACGCTTCCTTTCGACCGCACGCCGCTTCCGGGACCTGGAGTCCAGCCCCTGGCTCGCCCTTCTCATCTTCGTGCCGGTCATCAACTTCATCGTCCTGGTCGCCCTGATGTTCATCCCGGGCAAGGGCGTCACGCCGGAGGACGCCGCCAGGGTGTTCTAGGCGCCCCCGCCGGACCTTTGCCTGGCCGCGGCGCTCAGGCGTCCGCGTCCAGCCCGGCCGGCAGGTCGCCCAGGGAGAAGAACCGACCCTGGCTCCAGACGCCCAGCACCTCGCGTCCGGCCACCATGCCGGGCACTGCGATGGCCACCAGCTCGTAATACACGGCCCGGCCGATGCGGGCCTCCAGCGGCTGGCCGTCGGCGCGCACCATGATGTAGGGCGTCGGCTCGCACGTCAGGCAGTCGTGCCGCACGCGGATGGGGTGGTCCGGCCCGGCGGTCACCACTTGGTCCACGTTGGTGCGGAAGGACAGCACCTGGTTCGGCCCGTCCCCGGTCCAGTCCAGCTCGACCGCGGTCCAGGGCGTGTCCTCGACGGCGATGCGCCCGCGCTCGGCCGGGGTCTCCAGCCAGTAGTCGCCCGCGGCGTCCCGGCGCAGGACGCTGCTGAACAGGCAGACCAGCTCCTTCCGCCCGATGGGGCTGCCGCGATACAGCCAGGTGCCGTCGCGCTTGATGACGAAGGGCAGGTCCCCGCACTCCACCCGCGGCGGCCGCACGTGGGCGGCGCGGCCCACGGCCGTATCTACGACAGGACTGCCCAAGGCCGTGGCGCGGCTCATTGGCGGATCAGGTATGGCATGGTGCCCCATGGGCGTGGCATCGTTCACGTCTGCGTCTCCGGGCAACGCCGTGCTTCCGTTCCCACCCGCGATATAGGTAGCCTCCCCCGGTTGATGAAAGCCCCGGCGGGCGCAGATCGTCGAAGCATCCACCCAGAGGGGCGCCCTTGTCCGACAGCACCGACCCCAACCGCCTGATCGCCGACGTGGAGGCCCTGGGCCACCGCGCCGCCGCCGCCCGGGCCGAGATCGCCCGCGTCATCTTCGGCCAGGAGGAGGTGGTCGAGCAGGTGCTGGTCACCATCCTGTCCGGCGGCCACTGCCTGCTGGTCGGCGTGCCCGGCCTGGGCAAAACCCTGCTGGTGGACACGCTGGGCACCGTGCTGGGCCTCGCGCCCAAGCGCATCCAGTTCACCCCGGACCTGATGCCCGCCGACATCACGGGCAGCGAGGTGCTGGACGAGGGGGAGGACCGCCGCCGCAGCTTCCGCTTCGTGCCCGGCCCGGTGTTCTGCCAGTTGCTGATGGCCGACGAGATCAACCGCGCCAGCCCCCGCACCCAGTCCGCCCTGCTGCAAGCCATGCAGGAGGGCCGGGTCGCCGTCAGCGGCACCGACCATCCGCTGCCCAAGCCCTTCCATGTGCTGGCGACGCAGAACCCGCTGGAGCAGGAGGGCACCTATCCCCTGCCCGAGGCGCAGTTGGACCGCTTTCTCCTGCAGGTGGACGTGGGCTACCCGTCCGAAGCCGCGGAGCGCACGATGCTGCTGGCGACCACCGGCACTGGCGCCGCCCGCGCCAACCCGGTGCTGACGGCGGCGGAGCTGATGTCGGCGCAGGCGCTGATCCGCCGCGTGCCCGTCGGGGACACGGTGGTGGACGCCATCCTGAAGCTGGTCCGCGGCGGCCGGCCCGAGACCGCCGGGCAGGATGCGGTGCGCCGGCATGTCGCCTGGGGACCGGGGCCGCGCGCCGCGCAGTCCCTGATGCTGGCCTGCCGCGCCCGCGCGCTGCTGGACGGGCGCCTGTCCCCCAGCCTGGACGACGTGGCGGCGCTGGCCCAGCCCGTGCTGCGGCACCGCATGGCGCTCAACTTCTCCGCCCGGGCCGAGGGCGTCGGGCTGCCCGGTGTCATAGACGGCCTGGTCGGCGCGGTTGTCTGACCGCTTGAGGGCGTCCCCGCCCCCGCCTGCCCCCAACACGCAGGCCCGCCGGGCGGAGGCGCTGGGCGCGCGCCTGCCGCCGCTGCTGGTGGCGGCGCAGCGCGTCGCGGCGACGGTGGCGCAGGGCGTCCACGGGCGCCGGCGCGTGGGCCAGGGCGACAGCTTCTGGCAGTATCGCCCGTTCCTGCAAGGCGATGGCCTGTCCCGCGTGGACTGGCGGGCCAGCGGCAAGTCCGACCGCCACTTCGTGCGGGAGACCGAGTGGGAGGCGGCGCAGACCGTGTTCCTGTGGCGCGACGCCAATCCCACCATGGCCTGGCGCAGTGGCGCCGCCGTGCCGGAGAAGCGGGAGCGGGCGGAACTGCTGCTGCTGGCCCTCGCCGCCCTGCTGCTGCGCGGCGGGGAGCGGGTGCGCCTGCTGGGCGGCGGCCCCCGGCTGCGCGGCGGCCGCGCCGCGCTGGAGGGGGTGGCCGAGGCCCTGGCCGACCTGCCCCCAAGTGCCGGCGTGCCCCCTGTCCCCGCCGTGCCGCGCCACGCCCGGGTGGTGCTGATCGGCGACTTCCTGGCCGACATCGCCGAACTGCGCGCTGCCGTGGGCGCCCTGGCGGCGGTGCCCACCACGGGCCACCTGCTGCAGGTGCTGGACCCCGCCGAAACCTTGCTGCCCTACAGCGGCCGCATCCGCTTCCGCGGCCTGCGCCAGGAAGCCGACGAGTTGGTGCCGCGCGTCGAGGGCATACGCGGCGCCTACGCCGACGCCCTGGCGGAGCGCCAGCGCGCCCTGGCGTCCATGTGCGCCGCCGCCGGCTGGACGATGGGCACCCACCGCACCGACCACCCGCCGGAGGCGGCGCTGCTGGGATTGTTCACCGCATTGTCCCCGGCGTGAGCGGGCCGGGCGCATCGCTGGAGGGTGGGTGCCTCTGCCCCCTCTCCCTCCGGGAGAGGGTCGGGGTGAGGGAAACCGCCAGCACCGGCCTGGCCCGCAACAGTGCAGCATCCCGCCCCCGTATTATCCAAGCTGGATGCGCGCGGCTTCCCTCACCCCAACCCTCTCCCGGAGGGAGAGGGAGCGGGCAGCATCCCGCCGTCCATGGGCCGAGGATCCCATGATCTTCGCCGCCCCCTGGCTCCTGCTCGCCCTCGCAGCCCTGCCGCTGTTGTGGTGGCTGCTGCGCGTCACGCCGCCGGCGCCGCGCACCCAGTCCTTCCCCGCCATACGCCTGCTGTCCGGCCTGCGCTCCCCGGAGACGACTGCCGCGCGCACGCCGTGGTGGCTGCTGGCGCTGCGGATCGCTGCCGCGGGGCTGGTGATCCTGGGCCTGGCCGGGCCGGTGCTGGATGCCGGCGGCGCGCTGCCCGGCGCCGGGCCGCTGCTGCTGGTCATGGACGACGGCTGGGCCAGCGCGCCCGACTGGTCCGCCCGCGTCGCCGCCGCCAACGCCGCGCTGGACCGCGCCGCCCGCGACGGACGCCCCGCCCTGCTGCTGACCACCGCGCCCGGGGAGGCCGACACCGCGCCGACGCTGCCCCCGGCCTCCCCGGTGCCGGAGCTGCGTCCGCGCCTGGCAGCGCTGCGCCCCAAGCCCTGGTCCCCCGACCGTGCGGGCGCGGCGAAGGCGCTGGCCGGCGCGCAGGCCGGTGCGGTCGTGCTGATCCCCGACGGCATCGCCGCGCCGGGCGACGATGCCTTCGCCCGCGCCCTGTCCGCCGCCGGGCCGGTGACGGAAATGCGCTCCGACCCCTCCTCCGTCCGCATCCAGCGTCCGCCCCGCGCCGACATCGCCGGCCTGACCGCGCGGGTTGAGGCGCTGCCGCAGCCTGCCGACCAGCCCGTCGCCATCCTGGCGCAGACCGGCGACGGCCGGACCCTGGCGCGGGCGGAGGGCGTGCTGCGCGCCGGCGCCGACAGCGCCGAAATCCCGGTGGTCCTGCCGCCCGAACTCCGCAATCAACTGGCCCGCCTGGTCCTGGCCGGCCCGGCCTCGGCCGGTGGGGTTGCGTTGCTCGACGAACGCTCCCGCCGCCGTCCGGTCGGGTTGCTGGCGGCGGAGGCCGGGGCGGACACGCCGCTGATCGGCCCGCTGTTCTACGTCCGCCGCGCCCTGGCCCCCACCAGCGAGCTGCGGGAGGGCACGCTGGCCGAGCTTCTGCGCCGCGACCTGTCCGTCCTGGTGTTGGCCGACGTGCCGCTGGACGGGGAGGAGGCGCGGGCGCTGGACACCTGGGTCGGCAAGGGCGGCCTGCTGATCCGCTTCGCAGGGCCGCGCCTGGCCGCGGCGGGCACGCCGGACGAGGACACCGGCGTCCCGCGCCTGGAGGCCGACCCGCTGCTGCCGGTGCATCTGCTGGCCGGGGACCGCCAGTTGGGCGGCGCGCTGTCCTGGAGCCAGCCGGCCGCGGTGGCGGCGTTCCCCGCATCCTCCCCCTTCACCGGCCTGTCCGTGCCGCCGGAGGTGCTGGTGAACCGGCAGGTGCTGGCGGAACCGACGGCGGTGCTGGCCGGACGGACCTGGGCGGCCCTGGCGGACGGCACGCCGCTGGTGACGGCGGCGGAGCATGGGCAGGGACGGGTGGTGCTGTTCCACGTGACGGCCAACGCCGACTGGTCCAACCTGCCGCTGTCCGGCCTGTTCGTGGACATGCTGCGCCGGCTGGTGGACCTGTCCGCGGGCGTGGCCGGCGTGGCGGGCGACACCTTGCTGGCCCCGTCCGAGACCCTGGACGGCTTCGGCAACCTGGCGCCGCCGTCGCGCGCCGCGACGGGCATCACCGGCACCGACCTGGCCAGCCCCGCGGTGTCCCCGCGCCATCCGCCGGGCATCTACGGCCCGCCGAGCGGGCGGCAGGCGCTGAACCTGGGCGCCGCCGTGCCGGCGCTGGTCGCCGCGCCCCCAGTGCCTGGCGGAACGATTGCTCCGCTGACCGGCGGGGCGCGGGAGCGTCCGGTCGGCCCGGCGCTGCTGGCCCTGGCGGTCGGGCTGCTGGCGCTGGATCTGCTGCTGTCCCTGGCGTTGCGCGGGCTGCTGCGCCGGGGCGCCGTCGCCGCCGCGGTGCTGCTGACGGTCCTGGCCGCGGCTCCGCCTGTCCGGGCCGCCGATCCCGCGCCCACCCTGCCGGCGCTGGCGACGCGCCTGGCCTACGTCCTGACCGGCGACCCCCGCGTGGACGGCGTCTCCCGCGCGGGCCTGCAGGGCTTGTCGGCCTATGTGAACCGCCGCACCGCCGCCAGCTTGGCCGAGCCTGCGGGCGTCACCCCTGGGGAGGACGACATGGCGTTCTACCCGCTGCTGTACTGGCCCATCACCCCGGATGCCGCGCCCAACCCGGCGGCGGTGGCGGCGCTGAACGACTACACCAGCCGCGGCGGCATCATCCTGGTGGACACGCGCGGCGGCGGCGCCGAGGGGGCCGGCACCGGCGCCGGCTTCAACCCCGGCACCGACGCCGCCCTGCGCCGCATCAGCGCCGGCCTGCAAGTGCCGCCCCTGGCCCCGCTGACCGGGGAGCACGTGCTGGCGCGGTCGTTCTACCTGCTGCAGGAGTTCCCCGGGCGCTTCGATGGAGACACCGTGTGGGTCGGGCGCGACCAGGACCGCAGCAACGACAGCGTCTCCCCCGTCATCATCGGCGCCCACGACTGGGCGGCGGCCTGGGCGGTGGACGGCGCGGGCCGCAACCCCTACGCCACCATCCCCGGCGGCACCCGCCAACGCACGCTGGCCTACCGGTTTGGGGTGAACCTCGTGATGTACGCGCTGACCGGCAACTACAAGGGCGACCAGGTGCATGTGCCGGCGCTGCTGGAGCGGCTGGGGCAATGAGCATAGTTGCAGCTTGCTCCCTCTCCCTCCGGGAGAGGGTCGGGGTGAGGGAAAGGCTACAAGGACCACGCTTGCCCCAACACGCGCCATGTGACCGCTCTGGCCTTGGCACGTCCGGGCGTGCGGTTTCCCTCACCCCGACCCTCTCCCGGAGGGAGAGGGAGCAGGCAGCATCTGCCTACCGGACACCCCATCCATGAAGCTCGACCAAGCCTACGCCGCCCTGCGCTTCGACCCTGCCCTGCCCTGGTGGGCGCTCGGCACGCTCGCCGCCATCTGCGCCCTCGCGCTGCTGCCCGCCATCATCCGCCGCGCCCGCGGCACGGCGTGGCGCGGGCTGGCGTTCCTCGTGCTGCTCGCCTGGCTCGCCGGACCCCGCCTGATCCGCGAAACCCGCGACAACCTGCCCGACGTGGCGCTGCTCGTCGTGGACCAGACCGCCAGCATGACGGTGGGCGACCGCGCCGCCCTGCGCGACGACGCCCGCGCCCGCCTGCAGGACCAGGCGTCCCGCCTCCCCGACCTGGAGCTGCGCACGGTCGAGGTGCCAGAAGGCGGGCACGACGGCACCACCCTGTTCGCGGCGCTGGACCGCGCCCTGGCCGACATCCCGCGCGCGCGCCTGTCCGGCATCGTCGCGCTGACCGACGGCCAGGTCCACGATGTGCCCGCCACGCCCCCTGCCGGCCCCATCCACGTCCTGATCCCCGCCCGGGGCGAGGAGACCGACCGCCGCATCCGCGTGATCGAGGCCCCGACCTTCGGCGTCGTCGGCAAGGACGTGACGCTCAAGGTCGCGGTGGACGACCTCGGGGTGCCCAACGCCACCGGCACCGCCCGCTTGACCCTCCGCCGTGATGGCGAGCCGCCCGTGACGCAGGACGTGCCGGTGGGCCGCGAGGTCGAGGTCACGCTGCCCATCACCCGCGCCGGCCCGGTCATCGCCGAGTTGCAGGTGGCCCCCCTGCCCGGCGAGGTCAGCCAGGTCAACAACCGCACCGTCATCCAGGTGAACGGCGTGCGGGACCGCCTGCGCGTGCTGCTGGTGTCCGGCGAACCCCATGCCGGGGAGCGCACCTGGCGCCGGCTGCTGAAGGCCGACCCGTCGGTGGACCTGGTCCACTTCACCATCCTGCGCCCGCCGGACCGCGACGACCTGACGCCCTTGAACGAGCTGGCGCTGATCGCCTTTCCGACGCGCGAGCTGTTCCAGGTCAAGATCAAGGAGTTCGACCTCATCATCCTGGACCGGTTCCAGAACCGGGGCATCCTGCCGCCGACCTACCTGCGGAACATCGCGGACTACGTGCGGCAGGGCGGCGGGCTGCTGCTGTCCGCCGGGCCGGAGTTCACGGGGGCGACCAGCCTGGCCGCGACGCCGCTGGTGGGCGTGCTGCCGGCGCGGCCCACGCCGGGCGGCGAGGTCCAGGGCGCGTTCCGCCCGCAGGTGACGGCCCTGGGCGCCCGCCATCCCGTGACGGAGAGCCTGCCCGGCTGGTCCGCCACCGGCGACCCCGCCTGGGGCGAGTGGTATCGCCGCATCGGCGTCGCCGGCGCCGCGCTGAACCCGGTGATGGCCACCCCCGACGGCAGCCCGCTGCTGCTGCTGGAGCACGCGGACGAGGGGCGGGTCGCCATGCTGCTGTCCGACCAGATCTGGTTGTGGTCCCGCGGGCACGAGGGTGGCGGCCCCCAGGCCGAGCTGCTGCGCCGCATCGCCCACTGGCTGATGAAGGAGCCGGCGCTGGAGGAGGAGGCCCTGCGCGCCCGGCTGGAGGACGGACGCCTGCTGGTGGACCGCCGCACCCTGACCGACGGCCCGCCGCCGGAGCTGGTCGTGACCGCCCCGGACGGAACGCTCAGCCGCGTGCCGCTGCTGCCGGGCACGCCGGGCCGCAGCAGCGCATCGGTGCCCGCCGCCGCGCCCGGCGTGTGGGCGGTGTCGGACGGCACGCGCCAGGCCTACGCCGCTGCCGCCGACGCCAACCCCAAGGAGATCGCGGACCTGCGCGCCACCGCCGCCGTGCTGGCGCCCGTGGTGCGCGCCAGCGGCGGCAGCACGCGCTTCCTGGGCTCGGGCGTGCCGGAGCTGCGCCGGACGGAGCCGGGGCGGGACACCTCCGGCGCCGGCTGGATCGGCCTGCCCCGCCGCCATGACCATGTGGTGACCGGCCTGGACGCCCTGCCGCTGCTCCCGCCCTGGGCCGCGCTGCCCCTGCTGCTGGGCTTGGTGCTGCTGGCCTGGAGGCGGGAAGGGGCGGGGTAGCCCTCAGGGGCGCAGCACAGCGGAAGCTGGCCTGCTTCAAAGTCCACGCACGAGCGAAGGAGGGGGAGCCGCCGTTGACACACTACGCGATCTCAACTTTATGTGAGGAACTTGGGCCTACCATCCAGGCCTGTTCCACCACAGAGAGGTTCACGACATGCGCCGCCTTCTCCTTCTCTCCGCCCTGCTGCCCTTCCTTGCCGCCGCCCCGGCCCGGGCCGCCGATCGGCATGTGGAGATCGTCAACAACACCGGCCGCACCATGACCAGCTTCTACGCCTCGCGCGTCGGCGCGAAGTCGTGGGAGGAGGACATCCTGGGCCAGGACACCCTGGACGACGGCGACAGCGTGACGGTCAACATCAACGACGGCTCCGGCGCCTGCCGGTTCGACTTCAAGGCGGTGTTCGAGGGCGGGGCGTCGCTGGAGAAGGCCAACATAGACGTGTGCACCATCAGCCGGTTCACCTACAACCGCTGACGGCCAGGTGCCGAGCCGCGCGGTGTGGGGATGCGGGCGGCGGGGATGCGGGGACGCTGGCGATGGGCGGCGCGATGCCCTATACCGCGCGGCATGAAGCGCATCCTGCCCTTTCTTCTCCTGCCCCTCCTTGCTGGTCCCGCCGCCGCGCAGATCAGCACAGGCGGCGCCCGCCCCACCGTCGGCGCGCCCAACTTCAGCCCACAGAGGAACGCCGGGCCGAAGCGCGAGCCTGCGCCTCCCGCCCTGCCCGGCGCCCGCGCCGAACCCACCGCCGTCGCCCCTGCCGAGCGCAGCGCTGCCGACCTCCCGCCGACCGAGGCGCTGTTCGACGCCATCAACCGCGGCGACCTTGCCACCGCGCGGGACGCCATCAACCGCGGCGCCGACCTGGAGGGCACCAACGTCCTGGGCCTGACGCCGCTGGATTTGGCGATTGACCTGGGCCGCAACGAGATCTCGTTCCTGCTGCTGAGCCTGCGCAGCGGCGGCGGCTACACCCGGGCCGGCGCGCCGGCGCCCGCCACGCCGCAGGCGCGCGCCGCCACGGCCCGGGCCGAGCGCGACGCCGCCCGCGCCGCCGCACGCGAGGCGCGGGCCGAGCGCCAGGCCGTCGCCGCCCGTCCCTCTGCCGGACCGTCTCCGCAGGCGCCCCGCCTGTTCGCCGGCCAAGGCGGCACGCCGGTGCCGCAGGCCGGGTTCCTCGGCTTCGATGCCGGACGCTAACGAGGCCGCGGCAGCACCCACCCAGGACGAGACCGCCGCCGGTTTGCCGGCGGACAAGCGGCCCCGGCCCGCCGGGTCGTTCCGCCAGTACTGGAAGCTTGCCGGCGGCTACTGGCAGGGGCCGACCCGGCGCCAGGCCTGGATGCTGACGTTCGCCACCATCGCCCTCGTGGTGGCCAACATCGCCGTCCAATACGGCGTGAACCGCTGGAACAAGTTCTTCTTCAACGCGCTGGAGAAGAAAGAAGCGAACATCGTCCTGTCCGCCATCGGCCTGTTCGCCGTGCTGGCCGTCGCGTGGGCGGCCATCTCCGTCGCCCAGTTGATCGCGCGCATGAAGCTGCAAGTCTATTGGCGCCGCTGGCTGAGCGAGCGTCTGGCCGTGCGCTGGCTGGGCGACCAGCGCTTCTACCGCCTCAGCATCGCAGCCCCGGACCTGGACGCGCCGGAGTTCCGCATCGCCGACGACGCCAGGATCGCGACCGAGCCTGTGGTGGACTTCGGCTCCGGCATCATGAACGCCGTGCTGACGGCCGTCGTGTTCTTTGCCGTGCTATGGACCGTGGGCGGCAGCGCCGAGGTGTTCGGCGTCACCATCCCCGGCTTCATGGTGTTCGCTGCCATCCTGTATTCCGGCATCATGTCCGGCTCCATGGTGCTGTTCGGGCGTTCCCTCATTGACCGGATCGAGGCCAAGAACGCCGCCGAGGCCCGGCTGCGGACCGAGATGGGCCGGGTGCGTGAGAACGCCGAAAGCATCGCCCTGATCGGCGGGGAGGCCGACGAGACGCGCAGCCTGCGCCTGACCCTGGACAACCTGGTCACGGCCTGGAACCGGCAGATCAAGCAGCTTGCCCGCATGACCTGGCTGATGGGCGCCAACTGGGCCGTGGCGCCGGTGTTCCCCCTGCTGCTGGAGGCGCCGAACTACCTGGCTGGCAACCTGACCCTGGGCGAGCTGATGCAGACCGCCGCCGCCTTCGCGCAGGTGCAGGTTGCGATGAACTGGCTGTTCGACAACTATCCGCGCATCGCGGAGTGGCTGGCCTCCGCCGGGCGCGTCACCGGGCTGTGGGCGGCGTTCGGCAAGCTGGACGCCTCGGTTGGCGCAGGGGACGCGGACCACATCGTGATCGGGGTCTCCCCGGACCGCACGCTGAAGCTCGTGGGCCTGCAGGTCGCGCAGCACAACGGCCGGGTGATGATAGACGAGGCCGACACGAGCGTCGCCCCTGGCGACCGCGTGCTGCTGACGGGAGAGAGCGGCACGGGCAAGAGCACGCTGATCCGCGCCATTGCGGGCCTGTGGCCGTGGGGATCCGGCCAGGTGCTGCTGCCGGCCGGCGCCCGCGTCGCCTTCCTGCCGCAACGGGCCTACATCCCCAACAGCGCTCTGCGCGACGTGCTGAAGTATCCCATGGTGGCGCAGGACGTGCCCGACGAGGTCTTGGCGGCGGCGCTGGAGCGCTGCGGCCTTGGCCACCTGGCGGGCTGCCTGGGGGACGAGGACCGCTGGGACAAGCGGCTCTCCGGCGGGGAGCAGCAGCGCATCGGCTTCGCCCGCCTGCTGATCCAGCGCCCGGATGTGGTCATCATGGACGAGGCGACGGCGGCGCTGGACGTGCCCAGCCAGGCCAGCATGATGGAGCTGTTCCGGGAGGAGCTGCGGGACGCCACGGTCATCAGCGTCGGCCACCGACCGGAATTGGAGGAATATCACACCCGCAAGCTGTCCCTGCGCCGCTTCGTGGGCGAGGAGGAGCATGAGGCCGAGGACAGCCTGCGGCGGGTCAAGCTGGGCAAGCTGCTGCGCCGCACGCTGCGTCCCCGCGCCACTCCGGACCCTTCGGCGCCGGTCAGCCGGTAGGTGCGGCGGCGAGCGGCGATCATGCGAAGGGACGGATGGACCTTGCAATGAGTGAAGTCCGCGAGACCGTTGCTGCCGTCATGATGGTCCGAAATGAGCAGCACGTCATCGCCAGCTGCATCGGCCACCTGCTGAACACGGTTCGGGTGGACCGTGTGTATGTGATAGACAACGGCTCTACCGACCGCACATTGCCTATCATGGAGAAGATCGCCCGCGCGACTGGCCGGGTGGTGGTTGAAACCGATCCCGGGGAGTTTCGTCAGGGTGATATCCTGACGGCGCTGGCCCAGCGGGCGGCACGCGAAGGCGCGGACTGGGTGCTGCCGTCCGATGCCGACGAGTTCCTATGGCTCCGGCCGGGTGTCTCGCTTGCATCGCTGTGCGGCCGCGGCGACATTGACGGCTACCGCATGCGGGTCTGCAACTTCCTGCAGGCTCGGCCCGTGCAGCGCGATTGGCCTGGCTCGCTTGCGACCATGTGCGTCGCGGCGATACCGTCGGGAGAGCTGGAGGAGGTTTGGGCGATGGTGGAAGCCGGCCAAATCCCATTTGCGCAGGGCGCATACCCGACCAAACTCCTCGTGCGTGCGAGACCGTCGCTCCAGATAACCTTTGGCCACCACGACGCGCACGGGCTGGACGCGCCGCTGGCGGCATTGGACGCAGGCGAGGTGCTGCACGCGCCGATCCGGTCGTTCGATGATTTGCAGCACCGGGCGGAGGCGGGCCGGCGGGTCGCCGTCGTGACGCCTGAGCCGAACATGAACTGGCACTTGAAGCGCATCGCGGCGATGGGCGCGCACGACCTGGCTGTGGAATGGCGTGCCAACTCGTTCAACCCGCTGCGCCCGGCCAGGGCCGGGGCGACGCGGCTCGACTGGCGCCTGGCCCGCGTCGCCTGGCAGCAACGCGCCTTCCGCCGGGCTGTGCATCGTTCATTGTAGCGGGTCATTGCAGCGGTCGGCCTGGCCTTCGACAGGGATGCACAGTTTGTTCGCTGCGCGACCGCAGAGGCAGAGCTGCATTGAGCCGGGTGCGCGCAGACCGGACGCGTGGGGTCAAGCTGGTCGTCTTCGACACGCACGACGCGCTGAAGGCCGCGGCAGACCGCGTGCTTGGCGCAACCGCCCATCGGTGCCGCGTCCACTTCCTGCGCTTCACGCGGCTGCATGCATCCGCA
Organism: uncultured Acetobacteraceae bacterium; assembly: GCA_964250755.1. Classification (GTDB taxonomy): domain Bacteria; phylum Pseudomonadota; class Alphaproteobacteria; order Acetobacterales; family Acetobacteraceae; genus DASWOJ01. Next base: position 29,235 of record CAXUHB010000024.1, read on the forward strand.
CGACGCGATGGCGACGCGGGCGGACGCCGGCGCCGCATCGTCCCAGCCTGGATCGGCGCCAGCTTCGCCCGGAATGGAATGGCCAGCGCCCAGCAGCAGTGGCGGGTGGCGGCCGACCTATTCCGGCCGCGCTTGAGCAAGCTTGCCGAGCTGATGGACAAGGGCAGGCGGCAAGCTGGACGTGCCAGGGCCTGGGCGGGGAAGGGACCCCGCGGCGGGGTCATGGCCGGCAACCCCGAGCAGCACCCATATTCAATTTGACCGCAAGACCCGGGATGCGCCACCACCCGCCTCTGCCCCATCGTGCCGCCGTCACCAGCGCCGCAACGGCGCATGGCATGGAGGCCAGCATGGACCACTTTCCCGCATACGCTCCCCTGAACGATGCTCCCCTGAACGGCATCCCCATCACCGACGATGCCCGTTACGACGCCATCCGCCGCCGTGACGCCGCGCTGGACGGCGCGTTCGTGTATTCCGTCCGCACCACGGGCGTCTATTGCCGCCCCAACTGCCCCGCCCGCCTGGCCCGGCGGGAGAACGTGCGGTTCCACCCCACCCCCGCCGACGCCCGGGCCGCCGGGTTCCGCGCCTGCCTGCGCTGCCAGCCGGACGGGGTGGGCATCGCCGCCCGCCATGCCGCCGCCGTCCAGCGCGCCTGCCGCCTGATCGAGGCTGCGGAGGAGCCGCCCACCCTGGCCGCCATCGCAGCCGCCGCCGGCCTCAGCCCGCATCACCTGCACCGCGTGTTCCGGGCCGCCACCGGCGTCACCCCCAAGGCCTACGCCGACGCGCACCTGGCCCGGCGGGCCGCGGACGGCCTGCGCGGCGGCGCCAGCGTGACCGAGGCCATCTACGGCGCCGGCTACTCCGCCCCCAGCCGCTTCTACGAGCAGTCTGCGGCCCGCCTGGGCATGACGCCGGGCGCCTACCGCCGCGGCGGCCCCGGCGCGGCCATACGCTTCGCGGTCGGCCAGTGTTCCTTGGGCGCAGTCCTGGTGGCGGCCACGGCGCGCGGCGTCTGCGCCATCCTGCTCGGCGACGACCCCGATGCGCTGGTGCGCGACCTGCAGGACCGCTTCCCGCAGGCGGCGCTGGATGGGGAGGACGGGGCGTTCGATGCCACCGTGGCCCGGGTGGTCGCCTTCGTGGACGCGCCGCGGCGGGGCCTGGACCTGCCGCTGGACATCGGCGGCACCGCTTTCCAGCAACGGGTCTGGGCGGCCCTGCAGGCGATCCCCCCCGGCGAGACCCGCAGCTACGCCCAGGTCGCCGCAGGCATCGGCAACCCCGCCGCCGTACGCGCCGTCGCGGGCGCCTGCGCCGCCAACCCGCTGGCCGTCGCCGTCCCGTGCCACCGCGTCGTCCGCCTGGACGGCAACCTGTCCGGCTACCGTTGGGGCATCGAGCGCAAGCGCGCCCTGCTGGCGCGGGAGGCGGCATGACCGGTATGGATCGCGTGGATTGGGACGCTGCCGCGGCAGACCTGGACGCCGCCGGCTGCGCCGCCTTCGGCCCGCTGCTGACGCCCGACGAATGCGCGGCCATGGCGGAGCTGCATGACAAGGGCGCCTTCCGCTCCACCATCACCATGGCCCGGCACGGCTTTGGGCGCGGGGAATACAAGTACTTCGCCAACCCCCTGCCGCCCGAGGTCGCCGCCCTGCGTGGGGCGCTGTATGCCCGCTTGACCCCCGTCGCCAACCGCTGGCACGCGGCAATGGGCCTGCCCGTGCGCTTCCCTGGGGACCACGCGGCCTTCCTGGCCCGCTGCCACGCCGCCGGGCAGGCGCGTCCCACGCCGCTGCTGCTGCGCTACGGCCCCGGCGACTACAACTGCCTGCACCAGGACCTGTATGGGGAGCACGTCTTTCCCATCCAGGTCGTGATCCTGCTGTCCCGCCCTGGACAGGACTTCACCGGCGGCGAGTTCGTCCTGACGGAGCAGCGGCCCCGGATGCAGTCCCGGGCCGAGGTTCTGCCGCTGCTGCAGGGCCACGCCGCTGCTTTCGCCGTCCACCAGCGGCCCGTGGCGGGAACGCGCGGCATCTACCGCGTGACGATGCGCCACGGCGTCAGCCGGGTGCGGACCGGGTTGCGCCAGACCTTGGGGATGATCTTCCACGATGCCGCATGACGCCGGCCGGCCCTGCCGCCGCGGCCATGCCACTTCGGGGCCGCTACTTCGGGGCCCCCATTCCGGGGCTGCTCCTACCCGGCCGCAGCTTCCAGCAGCGCCGTGGCCTCCCGCGCCAACTGGACCAGGTGCCCCATCTGCCCCGCCGTCACCACCCGGCGCCGGCGGTCCATCACGCACAGCACGCCGGCCGGCAGGGGCGCCACGCCGAGCCGGGCGCACAGCCCCTCGGGCGGCAGGACCGGCACGCCGGCATAGAAGCGGATGCCACCCTGCAAGGCCGCGGCGGCGCTGGCGTGGCGCGGATGCAGGCCCGCGTCCTCGATCAGCAGGGGGCTGGCCTGGCGCAGCGCCAGGTCGCAGAACGTGCTCATGCGCGGCACCGACGATACGGCCAAGCCGACCTGGGCCTTGTACCAGAGGCGCTCGCCATCCAGCAGCGCCAGCGCCGCCATCGGGGCATGGAACACCTGCGCCGCCACGAACACCAGCCGGTCGAACGCCGCGCCGCGCGGCGTGTCCAGCAGGCCAAGCGCGCACATGACGGCTTGCCTGACTTCCGCTTCCGGCATCGGGTCAGCCCGGGCGCAAGATGGGGACATGGTCATGGCGAGAAGGACGTCCTTGATTTGCGAAGCCTGCACGCCGCACGCGGCCGAAGCACCACCGGAGAGCGGCCAGGGTCCGGTGACGCAGCAAAGTGGGATATTGTTTGCACTATATTAACTTTCTAGGCCCATCCCCGGCAAAACGGCGGGCAGGACGAGCGTGACTTCCGTCCCCTTCCCCGGCACGCTCGTGATCCGCAGCTCGCCGCCGCTCTGCTCGGCGAAGCCGTGCGCCAACGCCAGGCCCAGCCCAGTGCCGACACCAGGGGGCTTGGTGGTGAAGAACGGCTCCCGTGCCCGGGCCAGCACCTCGGGCGGCATCCCCGTGCCCGTGTCGGCGGCAGCGATCAGCACCTGGCCGCTCCCCTGTGCGCCGCCTTGGCCAACCTCCGCGCGCGCGGACAGGCGCAGCGTGCCGCCGCGGGGCATGGCGTCCCGGGCGTTGGTGGCCAGGTTGATCAGCACGGTCTCCAACTGCCCGCGGTCGGCCATCAGCAACGGCAGCCCCGGCGGCACGTCCAGCACCACCTGGACCCCACCGCCCAGGGTGTGCTGCAGCACTACCTGCAAGCCGGACAGCAGCTCCGCCGCGTCCACTGGCCCTGCCCGCAGGTCGGCCCGGCGGGCCAGCGACAACATGCGGCCCGTGATCGCCGCCCCGCGCGCCACGGCGTCCTGCGCCATCGCGGACACGCGCTGCACCCTCGCGGCGTCGCCCGGCGCGCGCGCGATCAGGGTCAGGCTGCCGCCCACGGCTTGCAACACGTTGTTGAAGTCGTGCGCGACACCGGCGGCCAGCTTGCCCAGGGCCTCCATCCGCTGCGCCTGGTGCAGGGCGGCCTGCGCGGCCTCCCGGGCCTGCACCTCGGCGGCGACCTGCGCCTCCAAGTTCCCGGTCAGCACGCGCAGCCGGGCTTCGCTGACCTGCAGGGCCTCCTGCGTGCGGACGCGGTCGTCCACGTCCTCGGTCGTGCCGTACCAGCGCAGGGGGTTGCCGTCGTCGTCCCGCTGCGGGGAGGCGCGGGCGCGTGTCCAGCGCCAGCCGGGCGTCCCACCTGCCGCTAGGCCTGGGGCGGGCTTGTCACGCACACGAAATGTCAAGTCGTAGGGGCGCCCGGTCCGCACGGCCTCGGCCCAGGCGGCCCGGGCGCCGTCCTGGTCGTCGGGATGCACCACGCCCAGCCAGCCCTCACCCAGCCGCTCCGCCTCGACGGTGCCGGTCGCCCGTCCGACCCGGGCGCTGACCGTCAGCAGCTTGCCGTCGGGACCGGCGGTCCAATGGGCCTGCGGACTGACTTCCCGGGCAGCGCGCAGTTCGGCCTCGCTGTCGCGCAGGGCGGATTCGGCGGCCCGGCGCTCGGTGTCGGCGGCCTGCAATGCGGCGGCGACTTCCTGGGCTTCCACAAGATCCAGCTCCTCCGGAATGGCGTCCCGCCGGGCCAGGGCCACGACCGGCCGCGCGATGCGCCGTGCCACGGCGACGGCCGCCCCGGCCGCCAGCAGGGTCATGGCGGCGCCGACCCCGGCCAGCGGCAGCAGCGCCCGCAGCAGGGGAGCCTGCACCAGGCTGCGCGGCACGCCGATCCCCACGGCCCAGCCCGTTGCGGCCGAGCGGGCGAAGCCGGTGTAGGTCAGGACGCCCTCCAGCGTGGTGGAGGTGACCCAGCCCTCCGGCTGCGTCTGCGCCGGCACGGTCCAGTCGCGGCTGGCGGGAGTGCCCAGCCGGGCGCCGTGGTCCAGCGTGCGCGCCAGGAGCATGCCATGCCGGTCCACCACCGCGCCCACCCAGTCCGGCGGCAGCCGCTGGGAGCGCAGCAGCTCCTCCACCGCCTCCAGCTGCAGGATGACGGCCAGCACCCAGGGCGGGGCGGCGGCGGCTCCTGCTGTCCCGTCCGTCGCCGCCCCGCCCGCCGCACCAGCCGGGCGCGGCGCGGGCACCGGCACGTCCAGGGTGGCCACGAGCCGGCCGTCCAGCGAGGCGCGCGTCAGGTCGGACACCGCCGCCTGCCCCGTCGCCGACACCCGTGCGGCATGGGCCGCCTGGGCGCGCATCGGCAGCGAGGTGCCAAAGGGGCGGGCGGTATTCAGCACCTGCTGGCCGTTTGGCCGCGCCAGGGACACCGTGCCGTCCAGCAACGCCGCGGCGGCCCGCATCTCCGCATGGAAGGCCTGCAGGTCGCCGGCGGCCAGGGCCGGCGAGCGTCCCAGCGCCTCCAGCGCCGTGCGGTGCAGCCCTGCACGGCTGTCCAGCGCCAATGACAGCGCCCGGGCCACTGCCGTCACATCGCGCCCGAAGCTGCGCGTCTGCGCTGCCACCGTGCGCGTGACCAGCACGGCGGAGAAGGCGATGAACGGGACCGCGGACACCAGGACCAAGACGAGCAGGTAGGTGCGTATCCGGAAGCGCTTGCGCACGCGGGGGATTCCTGGGGCAGTCCTGGTCAAATACCGCCCCTGGCGAGCCGCACGCAAGCAGCGGCGGGGCAGCGGCGTGGAACCGGCAGCGGAGACTGGCGGCGTGGAGGAGAGCGGCCTTGGCCGGGCTTGATGGCCCCAGCGACGCCTTAATTGCCGGCCCGTGCCGTCATGCCGTGACTTCGCCTGCGCCGACGGTGTCGCCGTCGGCTCCGCCAAGGCCCGGCCCGGCCCGGCGCTGCAGCGCGTCCTGCAGCCGGACCAGCATGTCGCGCATGGCCATGGGCTTGACCAGGTAGTCCTGCGCCCCGCCATCCAGCAGCCGCTGCCGCGGGCTCTCGTCCCCGCCGGACATGGCGACCACGGCGCAGCGCCGGTCCCGCGCCAACTGCTCCACCAGCTTGCGCCCGTCCATGTCGGGCAGGCTCAGGCTGACCAGCGCCAGGTCGGGCGTGCAGGACACGAGGAGCTGCAGCGCCATCCAGCCCGTGGCCGCGCGCAGCACCTCCCATCCGGCGCGGCGCAGGCTGCGCTGCAGGGTGTCGGCAACGTCGGGATCGGAGTCCACCAGCAGCAGCCGGGGCGCCGGCGTGGGCACCAAGGTCAGCATGGGGCGGGGGCGGCGGCGTTACGCGGCATGGATTTCGTGGGGACGGTGCATGGGCGGCACAGGAACGCCTCGCAGGATTGTTGTCGGCCAGCATAGCGACGCCCCCGTGATCGCGGGAATTTGAGGCAAAATGAGGGCAGAATTTCCTTCATCGGCGATGGTCATAGAATAACGATCCTACGCAGCAACCCCCCTGGTCCGCCGGGCCGTCCCGTTCTACCGTCCCTGCAACGGCCGCAACGGGCCGGCTGGGAGGCGCCCACCATGGCCACGGTATCCATACGCGGCGTCCGCAAGTCTTTCGGCGCGACGCCCATCCTGCACGGCGTCAGCGTCGAGATCGCGGATGGCGAGTTCACGGTTCTGGTCGGACCCAGCGGCTGCGGCAAAAGCACGCTGCTGCGAATGATAGCGGGGCTGGAGGAGATTGACGGCGGCGAGGTCGCCATCGGCGGCCGGGTCGTGAACAAAGTGCCTCCCAAGCAGCGCGACATCGCGATGGTGTTCCAGAACTACGCGCTCTATCCGCACATGACCGTGCGGGACAACATGGCCTTCAGCCTCCGTTTGGCGAGGGCGCCCCAAGCCGCGATGGACGAGCGGGTGAACCGCGCCGCCGACATCCTGGGTCTGGCCGGGTTGCTGGATCGTTACCCGCGGCAGTTGTCGGGTGGCCAGCGCCAGCGCGTCGCCATGGGCCGGGCCATCGTGCGCGACCCGCAGGTGTTCCTGTTCGACGAACCCCTGTCCAACCTGGACGCCAAGCTGCGCGTGCAGACGCGGGCCGAGCTGAAGGACCTGCACCAGCGCCTGCGCACCACCACGATCTACGTGACGCACGACCAGATCGAGGCGATGACGATGGCCGACAAGATCGTCGTCATGCAGGGCGGACGAATCGAGCAGGCGGGATCGCCCCTGGAGCTGTATGACCGCCCGGCCAACCAGTTCGTCGCCGGCTTCATCGGCAGCCCCGCCATGAACTTCCTGCCCGGCACCGTGGAGGCCGGCGGCTTCCGGGCCGAGGGCGGGACGCTGTGGCCGCTGCCTGCAAACCTGGCGTCCGGCGGCAACGACAACCGGCCCGCGGTCTATGGCGTCCGACCGGAGCACCTGCAACTCGCCGATGCCGGCGCGACGGGATCGGTGCCGCTGATGGTGCAGGTGGTGGAGCCCACCGGCAGCGAGACCCAGGTCCATGGCCGCCTGGGCGCCCTGCCCGTCATGGGCGCCTTCCGTGAACGCGTGTCCGTCCAGCCCGGCGCCCCCCTGTCCGTCACCGCCGACCCCCGCCTGATTCACCTTTTCGACCCCCAGACCGGCGCACGGCTGGTCGCCTAGCCGCACTGCGCCCTCTTCCTCTGGGAGATGGCGGGGGTGAGGGAAGCCGCAAGCACAAGTTCAAACAACATGAAGGAACCATCATGACCATTACCCGCCGCCGCCTCGGCCAAGCCTCGTTCGGCGTCGCCGGCCTCGCTGCCACCGGCCTGCTCGGCCAGGGGGCGCAGGCCGCTGTTCCCGTCGCCGACGTGCCGCCGCTGAACCTTCCGATCGAGAAAGGCGCCTCGCTGCGCGTCCTGCGCCCCAGCAAGTTCGTGGACCCCGACGAGACCATCTTCCGCGAGAACACCAAGCGCTTCGCCGATGCCACCGGCGTGCAGGTCCGCGTGGACTTCGCGGCGTGGGAGGACCTGCGGCCGCAGACGGCGGTGACGGCCAACACCGGCGCCGGGCCGGACGTGGTGGTGGGCTGGACGGACGACCCGCACATCTACGCCGACAAGGTGATGGACCTGACGGACGTGGCCACCTACCTGGGCGCGAAGTATGGCGGCTGGTCGCCCCTGGCGGAGCGCTACGGGAAGAAGTTCAAGACCGACCAGTGGATCGCCATCCCCATGGGCGGCAGCGGCGGCCCGGCCATCTACCGCGAAAGCTGGCTCAAGGAGGTCGGCTACGACAAGTTCCCGACGGACATGGACGGCTTCCTGGACATGTGCCGGAAGCTGAAGAAGTCCGGCCATCCCGCCGGCTACGCGCTGGGCCACGCGGTTGGCGACGCCAACTCGTTCTGCCACTGGCTGGTGTGGTCATTCGGCGGCACGATGGTCAACGAGGAGAACCGCGTCACCATCAACAGCAAGGAAACCATCGAGGCGCTGAAGTACGCCAAGGCGCTGTACGAGACCTTCATCCCCGGCACCAACTCCTGGCTCGACCCCAGCAACAACAAGGCGCTGCTGGCCGGCGAGATCGGGGCGACGCAGAATGGCGTGTCGCTCTACTTCTCGGCCAAGAACAGCAAGGACCCGGCCATCGCCGCCATGGCCGCGGACCTGAACCACGCCCGGATGCCCATCGGACCCGTGGGCCGCAGCACGGAATCGGCGCTGGCGATCAACGCGATGGCGTTCAAGCACACCAAGGCGCCCAACGCCGCCAAGGCCTACCTGGCCTTCATGATGGAGGCGCCGCAGTATGACCACTGGCTGACCGACAGCTTCGGCTACTGGTCCCAGCCGTTGCGCGCCTACGCGCAGAGCGAGGTGTGGAAGAACGACCCCAAGATCAACGTGTTCAAGGACACAATGGAGCAGTCGCTGTGGCTGGCCTATCCCGGCCCGATCACCGAGGCTTCGGGCGCCGTGGCCGCCGACTACGTGATGGTGGACATGGTGGCCGGCGCCGCGACGGGCGCCAGCACGCCGGAGGAGGCGGCCAAGGAGGCGGAGCGGCGGGCCAAGCGCTACTACCGCTAGGGTGGCGCGGGCATCGGGCCGTGCGGCCCGATGCCTTCCCTGCCAAGTAAGCCGCACCTGACGGGACCGTGCCATGCCGCGTGCGGCGGCGCGGCGCGGCGCGGCGCGTCCCGTGCGAGTTGCGAGGGCGTCTGCGCCGATCCGCCCCGCCTGACCCGTCGCGGCGGCACGCGCGTCCGCGCCAGCCGCCGCGGCGGTCACACTGCCTCGGTCACACATATGTATGGCGGCAACACCGCCTTCTCATGGCAACCCCGTCGTGGCGCTTCCGTTGAGGCCCTGGCAACAGCCCAACTGACAGGACGCCCCACATGTTCATGCGAATAGACAAGCTGCAGGCCGAGCTGCCTGCTCCCAAGAAGCAGGATCCGAACGCGGCTGCTGCCCTGCAGGAGCTGCTGGGCGGCAAGTACGGCGAGATGTCCACGCTCGGCAACTACATGTTCCAGAGCTTCGCCTTCCGCAGCAAGGAGAAGCTGCGCCCCTTCTACAGCCTGGTCGCCAGCATCACTGCGGAGGAACTGGGCCATGTCGAGCTCGTGTCCAACGGCGTGAACATGCTGAACGCCGGGCCGGACCTGCCCGCGCACGAGAAGGGCGGCCAGGACGTGACTGGCGCCCCGTATGAGGACATGAAGGACATACGCCTTGCGGCCTCGTTCCTGGCCAATGGCGGCGCGGCCCTGCCGGCCAACAGCAACGGCGCGTCCTGGAACATGAACATGGTGACCGTGACGGGCAACGTGGTCATAGACCTGCTGCACAACTTCCACCTGGAATGCGGCGCCCGCATCCACAAGCTGCGCGTCTATGAGACCATGACGGAGGCCACCGGCCGCGAGGTCTGCGGCTACCTGCTGGTCCGCGGCTCTGTCCATGCCCACGCCTACGCGCTGGCGCTGAAGAAGATCACCGGCGTCGAGATCGAGAAGATGCTGCCGACCCCGAACATCAACCTGTCCAAGATACCCGAGTGCCAGAAGTACCTGAACGAAGGGTCGCACCGGCGCCTCTACCGCTTCAGCCCGGACGACTACAAGGAGATGTCCAGCATCTGGGGCAACGGCGAGGTCGCGTTGCCCGGCGATCCCCCGGGCGAACTGGAGGTCGTGGACGGCCACCCCGAGGGCGGGCGCATCCACGACTTGATGGGCGACACCCGCGCCTTCAGCCCGGACTACCATCCGGAGGAAATGTTCGAGATCGCGACCAAGCTCTACAAGAAGTCGCGCTAACCCCGGACCGCCCTGAAAGCCCTCTCTCTCCGAGAGAGGGTCAGGGGAGAGGGTCTTGCAGCGTTGCGCTCAGGACCCTCCGGCGCGGGGAGGGGCGATGTCGTCTCAGCCCCGCCGTCCCTCCCCGACGTCCCGTCCCGGCCACTCCGTGATGTAGTGCTCCAGCGGTCCTGCCCGCCGCTCGTTCACCACCCGGTCCTTCACCGAAGCGCCGGACGCATGGACTGTCGCTGGGTCGCCGGACACCAGCGGATGCCACCACGCCAGGCCCCGCCCCTCCTTGACCCGGCGGTAGGCGCAGCTTGGGGGCAGCCAGTCTATGTCCCGCAGGGCGGCTGGCGTCAGGCTGACGCAGTCCGGCACTTTCTCCTGCCGGCGCGCGTAGCTGCTGCACTGGCAGGTCTTCGCGTCCAGCAGGCGGCAGGACACGTTGGTCCAGGACAGAGTGCCGACATCATCGTCGTCGCGCAGCTTATGCAGGCAGCAACGGCCGCAGCCGTCGCACAGAGACTCCCACTGGGCGAGGGTCATCTGGTCGAGGGGAACGGTTTCCCAGAACGGGGGATCGTCGGGCATGTCACGGTCTTTGCGAGACGGCGGGGCGCTTGGGGACAGACCCCCTCACCCCTGCCCTTTCCCGGGGAGGAGAGGGGGGAAGTGGCCCGCCCTGCCCAGGCGGTCAATACCGGCGGGGCGGCGGCTGCAGGGGCTGCTGCTGGACAGGTGCGCGGGGCGGGGCGGCAGGTCCCATGTTGAGGGGCACCGGCGCGGGCAGGGCAGGCGGGGCGACCGGCTTCTCCTGACCGCCGTAGCGGATCAGCACTTGGCGCAACGGGTCCGCGGCGGGGTTCGTGCCCTCCATCCCGACGACGATCTGCGACGGGGCCAGCGGGCGTCCGTAATAGGCGGCGTTCCAGTCGGACTTGACGCTCATCAGGCTGCCGCCCAGCGATATCCCGGCATACAGCCCGCGCGCCCGGCTGAAGCCCACGATGTCGGCGGTCAGCGCCGCGGTCGTCGCGCCCTCCACTCCGCCGCCCAGGTCCACGAAGGTCGCGGTGGCGTCGGCACCCAGCTTGAACTGGCTGTCCATCACAGCGCGCAGACCGCGGTCGGACATGATGATGAACATGACTTGCGCATCCTGCATCCCTGCCTGGAAGCCAATGCTGCCGCCGCCCAGCCCATAGAACGCCGGCGCCGACCAGGAGCCGCCGCCGTCCCGCGCCACCAGCACGCAGCTCCCACCCTGGCCGCCCAGCAGGAACCCGGCGCGCAGCACCTGGGGGCAGATCATCACCGCCCGCGCCTTCCGCAGCACCGATTGCGCGTCGGTGCCCGTGGCGTCGTTCAGCATCTCCTGCGCCGCCAGGGTCGAGCGGTCCACGAGCGCCTGCTGCTCCGCCTGCGCCCGGGCTGCGCCCGGGGCCAGGGCCAGCGCCGCCATCGCTGCCGCCATCCATGCACGCACCATAGCGAATCCTCCGCAATCCCGCGCGATCCTAGCGCGCGGCGATGGACTTACCAAACACTCTTGATCCAGAGTCTCAGGGCCGGACGGCGCCATCCCGCTTGCACCTTGGGTCCGGAGGTGGTGCAACATTGCGGCGGAACGGGGGAGGACGCGCGGCATGGCCGGCACCGATGGGGACGGCATGGACGGCATCGGCGGCGACGGCGCCGGGCACGTCGGCCGCGGGGTGGACGACCTGATTGCCCACGCCACTGCGCACGGCGAGACTTCCGATACGCGCCAGGTCATCGGCGACCTGTCCGACATGCTGCGTGCGGCCTGGCGGCTGATGACCCCGGCGCAGCGCGCGGCCTTCCGGGAGGACTCCGAGGTGCTGGGCATCATAGAGGCTGCAGGCGGCTCCGGCTCCGGCGCCAACGGGTGAGGGCTGCCGCCAAGCCGGCGCGGGACGCCGCGCACCTCGACACGCCGCCGCACCTGCTGCCGCTCAACCCGGCCCAGCGCGCAGCGGCGACGGCGGCGGCGCCCGTGCTGGTGCTGGCCGGCGCCGGATCGGGCAAGACGGAGACGCTGACCCGCCGCGTCGCGCACCTGGTGCTGTCGGGGGCGGACCCGGGGCGGCTGCTGTGCATCACCTTCACCACCAAGGCCGCCGCCGAGATGCGCGCCCGCCTGCTGCGCCTGCTGGGGCCGGAGCGCACGCCGCGCTGGGTCGGCACCTTCCACGCCGTCATGGCCCGGCTGCTGATCGAGGATGGGGCGGCAGTGGCCAACCTGCCCCGCGGCTTCGCGATCCTGGGCGGGCGGGACGCGCGGGCGCTGCTGATGGGCGCCGCCGGCGTGCGAGACGCCAAGGAGGGCGCGCTGCTGCAGGAGGCGGTGTCCCTGCTCAAGAACGGCCTGACGGACGATCCCCGCCGGTTGCCGCGGTCGTCGGCCTTGGCGCGGTTCGACCGGGACGTGCTGGCGCGGGCGGCGGCGGCGCTGCCGGGCTACCGCGCGGCGCTGCTGGCCCGTCCGGCGCTGGACCTGGACGACCTGCTGGCCGTGCCCGTCGCGGCCATGCGCGCCGACCCGGCGCTGGCGGCGCGCTGGGCCGGGCGGTGGGCGGAGGTGCTGGTGGACGAGTATCAGGACACCAACCATGCCCAGCACGCCCTGCTGCGGCTGCTGGCCGGGGCGACGGGTCGGGTGTTCGCGGTCGGGGACGACTTGCAGGCGATCTACGGCTGGCGCGGCGCTGACGTGTCGCACATCCGGCGCTTCGGCAAGGACCATCCGGCGGCACCGGCACCGTTGATGCTGGAGGTCAACTACCGCTCCACCCCCACCATCCTCGCCGCCGCCAACGCTGTCGCGGCGCAGGACCCGGCGGCGCTGCCCAAGGCGCTGCGGCCCGCCGACCCCAAGGGGGCGCACGGCGCGCAGATCAGCATACGCGAGGCGCCGACGCCGGAGGCCGAAGGCCAGGCCGCCGCCGCCTGGGTGGGCGCGCTGCGCCGCCGCCAGCCGGATCTGCCCTGGCGGGAGTGCGCCGTGCTGGTCCGCGCCGGCTTCGTCGCCGATCCCATCCTGGTCGCCCTGCGGGCCGCCGGCATTCCCGCGATGCTGGCCACCGACCGCGAGCCGGAGGCGCCGAAGGAGGTGCTGGCCGCCGTCGCCTGGCTGCGCCTGGCCATGAGCAAGCAGGGCGCGGCTTGGCACCCCGCGGCGGACGACGCCTTCCGCCGGGCCTGCGCCTTCCCCGCCCGCGGCATCGGCGGCGCGCTGTTCGGGCGGCTGCGGGAATACGCGGCGGCCGGGGGCATGGCGCTGGCCGCCGCCGTCGCGTCTCTGCCGGCGGATGCGCGGGAGCGGCAGTCGCTGGAGGCCGTGCTGGGCGTGGCGTCCGAGATACGCGCCGGGGTGGACCGCCGCCGGCTGGGCGCCGCCGACGCGCTGCGCCTGGCGGCGGAGGCCAGCGAGGTCTCGGAGTGGCTGGCCGCCCCGGCGCTGCACCGGCCCTGGGCCGCTGCCCTGGCCGCGGCGGAGCGCGTTGCCGACGTGGGCGCCTACTGCGACGCCGCCGCGCTGGGCGACGCGGCTGGCGGGGAGGAGGGGACGGATGCCGTGCAGGTGCTGACGCTGCACCGGGCCAAGGGGCTGGAGTTCGACCACGTGCTGCTGGCCGGGCTGGAGGAAGGGGTGTGGCCCAACTGGCAGGCCGAGCAGCATGGCGCGTTGGATGAGGAGCGGCGGCTGTTCTACGTGGGCCTGACCCGCGCCCGGCACTCGCTGCGGCTGAGCTGGGTGCGGCACCGGCGGGAGTGGGCGGGCAAGCCCAGCCGGTTCCTGGCGGACATCCCGCGGGCGCTGCTGGAGGGCGAGGGGGCAGGCGTCCCGCGCGGGACCGCCCCGGCACGGGCGGCGCCCCGGCCCACGCAGGCGGAGGCGGACCGGCTGGTGGCGGAGTTCAAGGCGCGGAAGGCGGGCGGCCGATAGCGGAGGAGCCGGATCCGGTCTTGATGCTTTCCGCCCGACGCCTTCCGACAATGCCGCCCCATCTGTCCCCAACCCGCTATGAACCCTGCTCCAAGCGGGCTTATGCGACTTGCTGCACGGATGGTCCCCGGCTGTGCCGAGCCGCGTGATCTTATACCGGCCGTCGCTTGCTCCAGCTGCTCCGCAAGCGGCCCGTCATTGCGGGGCGCCCTTGCGCCGCGGCGGTCCAGGGGCTGCAACGACCGTGCTGGCGGCCCCGCTACGCCGCGCCACAGCGCGGCCCGCGATGACGATGCCCTTGCGTCGGAGGCGCGGCACAGGACAGGTGGTGTCAGGGTCTCCGTCCGTGCGCAGACCTCCAGAGGTTTGCCTGGACCCCGAACGCATCCAGCCTTTTGCCTGGATGCGTGGTCCTTCAATGTCCGCGGCGCCCTTGGGTTGAGCTTGCGTCCGTCGCGGCGACGGCTGCGGCGATTCGCGACAAATCAGCCTCTCCCGCGTTAGGTCCCGGCGCCAGCGCAGGAGGCACCGTGCCCGACACCCCGCCCACCCCGGCAGAGCAGGACGACCAGGCTCCGCCCCGGCGCAAGACCGGCGCGGCGCTGCTGCTGGGGGCGTTGGGGATCGTGTACGGCGACATCGGCACCAGCCCGATCTACACCTTGCGCGAGAGCTTCAAGGCCGCGGGCGTCGGGGATGCGGCCGACCCGGCGGCGGCGCAGGCGGCCGTGCTCGGCGTGCTGTCCATGGTCATCTGGACCGTGCTGATCGTCGTCACGCTGAAATACGTCGTGCTGGTCATGCGGGCGGACAACGACGGGGAGGGCGGGATCATCGCGCTCATCTCGCAGGCGCTGCGCGGCATGGCAGAGGGGCGGGTCCATACGGGGCTGCTGCTACTGGGGGTGTTCGGGGCGGCGCTGTTCTATGGCGACGGGATCATCACGCCGGCCATCTCGGTGCTGAGCGCCATCGAGGGGCTGGACGTGGCCACGCCGTTCTTCCATCCGTATATCGTGCCGATCACGCTGGCGATCCTGGTGGCGCTGTTCGCGGTGCAGAGCCGGGGCAGCGACTTCATCGGGCGGTTCTTCGGGCCGGTGATGGTGGCATGGTTCCTGGTGCTGGGGCTGGCTGGGCTGTGGGCGGTGGTGGGGCGGCCCGGCGTGCTGCTGGCGGTGGACCCGCGGCACGCGATCAGCTTCGGGCTGCACGCGCCGGGGCGGGCGTTCGTAACGCTGGGGTCGGTGTTCCTGGCGGTGACGGGGGCGGAGGCGCTGTATGCCGACATGGGGCACTTCAGCCGGGGCAGCATCCGTCTGGACTGGTTCGCGCTGGTGCTGCCGGCGCTGGTGCTGAACTACGCCGGGCAGGCGGCGCTGGTGATGGGGGATCCGTCGGCGCTGGACAACCCGTTCTTCAAGCTGGTGCCGGGGTGGGGGCTGTATCCGCTGGTGATCCTGTCGGCGGCAGCAACGGTGATCGCGTCGCAGGCGGTGATATCGGGCGCGTTCTCGCTCACGCAGCAGGCGATGCAGCTGGGGCTGCTGCCGCGGCTGGACCTGCGGCAGACGTCGGAGGAGTCCGCGGGCCAGGTCTATGTGCCGCAGGTCAACTGGGCGCTGATGATCGCGGTGGTGGGGCTGGTGCTGGCGTTCCGGTCGTCGGATGCCCTGGCGGCAGCGTACGGCATCGCGGTCACGGGCACCATGCTGGTGACGACGGTGCTGCTGGGGGTGGTGATGCGGCGGGTGTGGGGATGGAACCTTGCGCTGGTCGGCGTGACGGCAGGCTTCCTGATGTTGGTGGACCTGACGTTCTTTGTCGCCAACGCGCTCAAAATACCGGAGGGCGGGTGGCTGCCGCTGCTGGTGGCGGCGGCGATCTACACCTTGATGACGACCTGGCGCATGGGCCGCAAGCTGGTGCTGGACCGCACGGGCGACGCCAACGTGGACCTGGTGCCGTTCCTGCGGAAGATGACGGCCAGCGGCCTGGCGCGGGTGCCGGGCACGGCGATCTACCTGACCTCCCGCCGGAACCAGGTGCCGTCCGCGCTGGCCGAAAACCTGAAGCACAACCACGTCCTGCACGAGCAGGTGGTGATCCTGACGGTGGTGAGCGCCCGCCGGCCGCGGGTGGACGAGGCGCAGCGGGCGGTGCGGGAGGAGATCTGCGAGGGCGCCGCGCGCCTCCAACTGACGTTCGGGTATGCCGAGCAGCCCGACCTGCCCGCGGCGCTGCGGCGGCATCGCGACAAGCTGGGGGTTGACCCGGGCACGGCCTCGTTCTTCACGGGGCGGGAGCTGCCGATCCCGGCCTTCAACCCGGCCATCCCGCTGTGGCGGGAGCGGCTGTTCTCCGCCATGACCAGCAACGCCGTCAGCGCCGCCCGCTACTTCCTGATCCCGTCCGACCGGGTGGTCGAGTTGGGTACGCAGGTTGAACTTTGAACAGGACCTCCTGATGAACCAGCCCTTCGTGCCGCCGGACCACTTCGACCGGCTGTATGCCAGCAATCCCGACCCCTGGGCGTTCGCCACCAGCGAGTACGAGCGGGACAAGTATGCTGCGACCTTGGCCGCGCTGCCGCGCGCGCGGTATGCCCGGTGCTTCGAGGTCGGGTGCAGCATCGGCGTGCTGACGCGGGACCTGGCGGCGCGGTGCGACGAGGTGCTGGCGATTGACGTGGCGGACGCGGCGCTGGAGCAGGCGCGGGCACGGTGCGCTGACCTGCCGGGGGTGCAGTTTGCGAACATGGTGCTGCCGGGGGCGTGGCCGGAGGGAGGGTTCGACCTCGTGATCTTCTCGGAGGTGCTGTACTACCTGGGCATTCCCGGGTTGCAGGAGGCGGCGCGGCAGACGGCGGCGTGCCTGCAGCCGGGCGGCGCGGCGGTGCTGGTGAACTGGCGCGGGCCGACGGACGGGGCCTGCACGGGGGAGGAGGCGGCGGATTTGTTCACCGCCGCGGCGCCGGGGCTGAGGACGACGCACCTGCACCGCGCGGAGAGGTACCGGCTGGATGTGCTGCAAGCGGGGTGATGCCTGATTGCAGGATGGATCGGCGCGGCGCTTGGCTTTGGCGTGCGGCGCTTCGCTGGCCCGCCCGGTAGATGGGCTGGCTGGGCAGTTGCGGCGCGTGTTCCCGCAGTTGCTGACGATGTCGCAGCGGGGCGGTCCAGAGGCTCCCGCGCGCAAAGCTCCGCTTCTGCGGTTCCCTGGCGCCGCGCTGCAAGCGGCCCGTAGCGGCGATGGCGCTGCGGCAACGGGGGTTCTGCCGGTGCCGGGCTACGGCGCCAACCGATACAGCGTCAGCACCACCTTGCGCCCGCGGGAGTAGTTGACGCCCGGCACTTCGGCGACCTGCTGCAGCCGCACGCCAGCCTGGGCCGCCGCGGCCAGGACCGCGGCGCGGTCGCGGTCGCCGACGAGCAGGGTGCGGATGCGGCCTGAGGCCAGCGCTGCCGGGGCGTCGGGGGCGAGCAGCCATTGGGTGCCGGTGCCGGCGAGGAACATCAGGCTGGGTTCTGCGAAGCCGACTGCGCCCAGGGGGCCGGAGGGCAGGGCGGCGGTGACGCGGGGGGCGATCCAAAGGGGGGTCAGGCGGGGGAGTTCAACACCGAGGATGGCCGCGTACAGGGCGATGCTGGCCAGGAGAGCGGCGATGGGTGCTGCTTCCTCTCCATTGGGGAGAGGGGTGGAATGAAGGAAGCCGCCAGTGCTGGCGTGTCCCGCCAAAAGGCTGTTTGCAAGCGTGGATCGGTTTAGCGCTGCTGGATTTCCCTCACCCCGACCCTCTCCCGGAGGGAGAGGGGGAAGCGCCGCGCCGTCCTGAACAACACCTCGCACCGCCAGCCAGCCGGTCAGCGCCGCCGCTGCCAGGGTTGGCATTCCCAGCCACAACGGAAGACCCAGCGCCAGCGGCAGGGCCAGCCCGGCGCCGCCCAGCGCCAGCGCGGCCATTGCAGGCAGCGCCGCTGCCAGCCGCCAGCCCCAGCGGGGCAGCGGCGGGCGGGCGGGGTTCAGCAGCCAGCCGGCGGCCAGCAGGCACAGCGCGGGATACAGGGGCAAGGTGTAGTGGGGGAGCTTGGTCGGCACGGCCTCGAACACCAGCCAGGCCGGCACGATCCAGGCCAGCAGGAAGCGCACCGGCGCCGCGCGGCGCCCGCGCCAGGCGGATAGGGCCGCGCCGGGCAGCAGGCCGGAGAGGGGGAACAGCAGCACCGGCAGCAGCAGCAGGTGCAGCCCGGGCGGGCCCCAGTGCGCGTCGTCGCCGGAGGACAGCTTGCGGCCGAGGTCCCCGCCCACGGCGTCGGCGAAGAAGCGTCCGCCAGTTGCCGCGCCGATGGCGATGAACCAGGGCAGCACCACGGCCAGCATCAGCGGCACGCCCCAGCCCGGGCGCAGCGCGCGCAGCCACCCGGCACGGCGGTCGGCGATCACCAGCGCAAGGGTTGCCAGCCCGGCCACCATGGGCGTGATCGGCCCCTTCAGCAGCACGCCTGCACCCATCGCCAGCCAGAACAGCGCGGCGGCACCGGGGCGCAGGCTGGCCGGGTCCAGGTAGGCGCGGGCCAGCACCGCCATTGCGATGGTGGTGGCGCCCAGCAGGGCGGCGTCGGTCTTGGCGATGTGGACCTCGGCCACCAGGACCACGCTCGCGGCCAGCATTCCGGCCGCCAGCAGCGCCGGCCGCGGCCCGGCCAGGCGACGGCCCGCGGCGTAGGTGGCCAGCACCGCGGCCAGGCCGCCCAGGGCGGAAGGGATGCGGTAGGGCCAGACCGGGTTGTCCTGCGCCAGGCCCAGGCCGCGGGCGGCGGCGGCGAAGGGAAGCTGCAGCCAGTGGATGCCGATGGGCTTGCGGTTGCGGGCCTCGGCGCCGTTCTGGATGCGGACGAGGTCGCCGGTTTCGATCATCTGCTTGGTGGCTTGGACGAAGCGGCTCTCGTCCCGGTCGGTGGGGGGGAGGGTGGAGAAGCCGGGCGCCCACAGGAGAAGGCAGAACAGGGTCAGGAGCAGGCGGGGGCGGGAGGTGTCCAGGAGGGCGGCCAGCTTGGCGCGGATCATTGGGGATGGGTCTGGGTGGCGGTGGGGGGTGCCGGGCACGGAGCGGCGGCGTGCTTGGGGCGGTCCGCCGACGCGGCGCGGGTTTGCGCGGGGGCGCTCCGTAAGTTGATGCCTGCCGTCAGGGTTGATTGCGCCGGGCCTGGGGGCGGGTGGTGGCTGGTGCGTTCCGCTGACGGCCAGCGCGGTCCTGTGGCGGATGGCGTTGCGCTTATCCGCCCTACGCCGCTTCGAACTGTGGCACGGCGGTGCTGGCGGTTCCTGGATTGCCGCGTCGCTCCGCTCCTCGCAACGACGGGGGATGTGAGGGTGGCACGGCCTGAGCGAGGGGCTGCGGCAACGGCCAGATAGGGGGAGCGGGGGGCGCGGCGCATGGGCCGGCCCCTAGCATGGCGTCCCGATCCGCGCCATGAACCCGCCGCATGAGCACCGCCCCCGCCAAACCCGCCCCGATGAAGGACCCGACGCGGGAGATCGCCTTCGACTTGCTGACGGCCGTGCTGGACCGGCGCCGCTCGCTGGAGGAGGCGCTGGACGCTGCGCCTGCCGCCGAGCCGCGGGACCGGGCTGCCGCGCATCGGCTGGCCGCCGCGGTGCTGCGCCGCATGGGGTCCCTGGATGCGGTGCTGGAGCCGCTGCTGCAGCGTGCGCCGCCGGACGGGGTGCGGCATATCCTGCGGCTGGGGGCGGCCGGGCTGCTGCTGCTGGACACGCCGGCCCATGCCGCGGTGGCCACCGCCGTCGCGCTGGCGCGGGCGCGGCGGTTCGTGCCGTTTGCCGGGCTGGTCAATGCCGTGCTGCGGAAGGTGGCTGCGGCGGGGCTGGTGGCGCTGGAAGGGCTGGACGCGCCGCGGCTGGACACTCCGGCGTGGCTGTGGGCCAGTTGGGGCAGGGAGGCCCGGGCGATTGCGGAGGCGCATACGCGGGAGGCTCCATTGGACCTGTCCTTGCGTCCCGGCGCGGCTGCGCCGGAGGGGGCGGCGGTGCTGCCCACTGGCACCGCTCGCCTGCCTGCCGGCACGCGGGTGCAGGAGTTGCCGGGGTTCGGGGGGGGCGCGTTCTGGGTTCAGGACGCCGCCGCGGCCTTGCCGGCGCGGCTGCTGGGCGTGCGCCCTGGGGAGCGGGTGGCCGACCTGTGCGCCGCGCCGGGCGGCAAGACGGCGCAGTTGGCCGCTGCGGGCGCGCAGGTGACGGCCATCGAGCGCGACGCCGGGCGGCTGCGCCGCCTGCATGAGAACCTGGCCCGGCTGGACTTGCCAGTGGAGGTCGTGCAGGCCGACGCGTTGGACTGGGTGCCGCCGCTGCTGCTGGACGCGGTACTGCTGGATGCGCCGTGCAGCGCCACGGGCACCATACGCAGGCATCCCGACGTGATGCGGCTGAAGCGCCCGCGCGACGTGGAAGAACTGGCCGCCGGGCAGGACCGCCTGCTGGCCGCCGCGGCGAGGATGCTGCGGCCCGGCGGGCGGCTGGTCTATGCGACGTGCTCGCTGCAGCCCGAGGAGGGGCCGGCCCGCGCCGCCGCGCCGCCGCCGGGCTTGCGGCCCGATCCCGTGCGGGCGGAGGAGCTGCCGGACCTGGCGGCGGCGCTGACGCCGGAGGGCTGGGTGCGGACGCATCCGGGGCTGTGGGCGGAGCGCGGGGGGATGGACGGGTTCTTCATCGCGCGGTTCGTGCGGGAGGGCGGGTGAGGCCCTGTTGAGGCGGGCCGCGTCAGGTCACCTCGACGTGGGCGGTTTCGGTTTGGGTGGCGCCGAGGTCGTCGGTCCAGGTCAGGGTGATGGGGCCGCTGGCGTCGGCGCGGGCGGCGAGGTGCAGGAAGGGGTTGGCGGAGATGGCGGGGAAGAGTTCGAGGCGGGCGACCTCGACGCCGCCATAGGTGCAGGTCACGTCCTTGATGATGTTGCGGGGGACGAGCTGGCCGGCCTCGTCGCGGCGCTGGCCGGTCTCCATGGGGTGGCTGATGAGCAGCTTGATCTCGATAGGGGCGCCGCGGGCGGCCTGCTTGGGGACGTTCAGGAGGATGCGGGCCACTGCGGCTACTCCAGGCAGGCGGCGAGGGTGACGACGAGGTCCACGCTGCTGGTCCAGCAGGTTCCGTCGTGCAGGATGGCGACGGCGTGGACGGTCTGGCTGCTGGCGAGGCGGATGCGGGTAATGAGCTGGGGGCGGTAGGCTGCCGGGCCGAACGCGGCGTGCAGGACGTTGGGCAGGGGATTGCCATCGGCGAACACATGCAGGGAGCGGACGGGGGAGGGCGGGTCGTCCACGCCGACGGTCAGGCCGACGGCGTTGCCGTTCTCGACCATGATGGGGAGGTCCAGGCGGACCAGGCCGGGTTGGAGCGGGGCGCCGGCGGTGGCGTCCTGGATGGCGGCGGTCACGGCATCGGGCGTGGCGCGGGCGGGCAGCCAGGGGGCGGCGACCAGGGCGCCGCCGGCCAGCAACAGGCGGCGGCGGGCGATCATCGTGCGATCATGGGGGCTGGGTCCTGCAGAGTGGACAGGTAGGCCACGGCGTCCTCGATCTCCTGGGCTGCCAGGATGGGGCGGCCCTGCCAGGCCGGGGCGACGCGGGCCAGGCCCTCGGTGCGTCCGAACGAAGGCATGGGACTGGCGGGATTGAGCGCGCGGGCGTCCACGATCTGGGCGCGCAGCTCGGGGACCGTCAGGCGGGCGCCGATGCCGTGCAGATCGGGGCCGATGTTTCCTTGCAGATGCGGGTTGGGGAAGGGGCCGGCGTGGCAGAGGGTGCAGGTGCTGGACTGCCGGGTCACGATGGCCTGGCCGCGGGCGGGGTCGCCTTGCAGGCCATCCAGCGGCTCGGGGATGCCGGCGGCGGCGGTCAGCAGGAGCGCAAGGCTAGCCAAAGGCCTGCAGGGTGATGGTGCGATACCAGGCTTCGGCATACTCGGCCTCCTGCGCGCGCACGGCGGGCGGTGCATCCAGGGCGCTGGTGCCGCCTGCGCCCTCAATGTCGGCGAGCACGCCGCGCACCGGGCGATATACGCCCGCCACCGAGATTGCGTAGCCCGGCTGCACCAGGCTGTAGCAGGTGTTGATGAGGCGCGGCTCTTCCGGCGGCGCGTCGGCCAGCAGGGCGGCGACGGCGGCGGCGCAGACCTTGGCCTGGGCGTTGGCGGCGAAGGCGGACTTGGGCATGGCGCCCATGATGGCGGCGTCGCCGATGACGTGGATGCCGGGGACCTGCTTGCTCTCGAACGTCACGGGGTCCACCGGGCACCAGCCGCTGCGGTCCGCGCACACGCTGGCGATGCGGCCGGCGCGCTGGGGCGGGATGATGTTGACCACGTCGGCGCGGTGGGCGCCGAAGTCGGTCTGCACGGTTCCGTCCGGGTCCAGGGCGGTGACGGTGCCGCCGGCGGACTGGCCGACCCATTCGAGGGTGTCGGGATACAGGTCCCGCCAGGCCGCCTGGAACAGCTTCTGCTTGGAGAAGACGTCCTTGGCGTCCAGCACCAGCAGCTTGGCGCGGGGCTTATGGGTCTTCAGGAACCAGGCGATCAGGCTGGCGCGCTCGTAGGGACCGGGGGGGCAGCGATAGGGGTTGGGGGGCACGGACATCAGGACGGTGCCGCCGTCGGGGAGGGCCTGGAGCTGCTGGCGGAGCAGGAGGGTCTGGGAACCGGCGCTCCAGGCGTGGGGGAAGCGTTCGGCGGCGGCGGCGTCGTAGCCGGGGAGGGCGTCCCAGCGCATCTCGACACCGGGGGAGAGGATCAGGCGGTCGTAGGGGAGGGCGGCGTTGTCGAGGCGGACCTCGCGCTTGGCCGGGTCAATGGCGGTGGCGCGGGCTTGGACGAGGCGGATGCCGTCGAGGGCGCGGAGGGTGAAGCGCTGGGCGTCCATGTCGCGCAGCCCGGCGACGACGGGGTTGCTGAAGGGGCACGAGAGGTATTGGGCGTTGGCCTCGATGAGGGTGACGTCCAGGCGGGGGTCGGCCTGGCGGAGGGCGCGGGCGCAGGAGGCTCCGCCGTAGCCGCCGCCGAGGACGACGACGCGGGCGGGGCTGGCGGCGCGGCCGGGGCGGGGGAGGAAGGGGGTGGCGAGGGTGGCGCTGAGAAGAGCGCGGCGGGTGGCGCTCATCGTGTGCCTGCCCAGCATGGGAGCATGGCTTGCCCCAAGCACTCCGTCATTGCGAGGCGCACTTGCGGCGCGGCACTCCAGGAGCCGGCGGGACTGTGCTGGCGGCTCCTGGATTGCCGCGTCGCTACGCTCCTCGCAATGACGGGGTGCTTGGGGCGGATTGGGGCTAGGGCCGGCTTCATCCCTGGGTGGCGAACCAGGCGGAGAGGGCGCGGACCTCGTCGGGGGTGAAGCCGCGGACGATGCGGTTCATCAGGGTGGCGGGGCGGGCGCCGGAGCGGAAGGCCTCCATCTGGGTGGTGGTGTCCTCGGTGGGGCGGCCTTGCAGGAGGCCGATGCCGGCGCCGGGCATGTGGCAGCCGGTGCAGGAGGATGCGCCGGGCGGGGCCGCGGCGGCGAGGAGGAGCAGGAGAGGGGCTGCTCTGCTCCCTCTCCCTCCGGGAGAGGGTCGGGGTGAGGGAGGCCGCCGGAACTTCCCCTGACCCATGCAAGCAGCCGCGCGGTCCTGTGCTGGAAGCGTCTGCGCTGGCGGCCTTTCCCTCACCCCGACCCTCTCCCGGAGGGAGAGGGGGAAGGGCGCTGCATCCATGCTGGGCATCACGCCCGCCGCAGGTCCTGGTCCTTGATCGGCAGTTGGCGGATGCGTTTGCCGGTGGCGGCGAAGATGGCGTTGAGGACGGCGGGGGCGGCGACGGTGATGGTGGGTTCGCCGACGCCGCCCCAGAAGCCGCCCGATGGCATCAGGATGGTCTCGACCAGGGGCATCTCGGCCAGGCGCAGGACGGGGTAGGTGTCGAAGTTGGCTTCGGCGATGCGGCCGTTTTCGACGGTGTTCTCCCCGTACAGGGTTGCGCCGAGGCCGTAGGCGAAGCTGCCGGCGACCTGGGCGTTGATCTGGTCGGGGTTGACGGCGGTGCCGGGGTCGGTGGCGGCGACGATGCGGTGGACACGCAGCTCGCCCTTGTCGGACACCGACACCTCGGCGCAGGCGGCGGTGTAGCTGCCGAAGCCGGCGTTCTGGCACAGGCCGCGGAAGACGCCGGCCGGGGCGGGGGTGCCCCAGCCCACACGCTCGGCGACGGCGTTCAGGACCGCGAGGTGCTTGGGGTTGCGGGCCATCAGGGCGCGGCGGAACTCCAGCGGGTCGCGCCCGGCGGCGTGGGCCAGCTCGTCCATGAAGCATTCGAGATAGACGGCGTTCTGATTGTGGTTGACGCCGCGCCAGAAGCCCACGGGGACATGGGTGTTCCGCATGGCGTGATCTATCAGCAGGTTGGGGATGGCGAGGTAGCCGAACTCGTCCGCGAGCAACCCTTGGAACTGCTGCGGGTCCATGCCGGTGCGGGTGGGCTGCAGGGTGGCGGCGATGCTCTGGCCGCTGATGCGCATGGAGAGGGCTGTCAGGTTCCCCCTGTCGTCCAGCGCGCCGGTCATGCGGGCCTGCGTCACGGGGCGGTAGTAGCCATGCTGCATGTCCTCCTCCCGCGACCAGATCAGCTTCACGGGAGTGCCCGGCAGTTGCTTGGCCAGCAGGACGGCTTGGCGGGTGTAGTCCTGGAAGCCGCGGCGACCGAAGCCGCCGCCCAGGATGTACTTGTTGACCTTGACGTTGGCGAGGGGAACGCCCCCGGCCTCCGCCGCGGCGGCCAGGGTGGCGTCGCCGTTCTGGGTGCCGACCCAGACTTCCACGCGGTCGCCCGTCACCTGGGCCGTGCAGTTCATGGGTTCGAGGGTGGCGTGGTTCAGGAAAGGGGTTCCGTATTCGGCTGTCACCTTGCGGGCAGCACCGGCCAGGGCTGCCGGGGCGTCGCCGATCTTGTGGCCGACGAAGGCATCGGTGGCGTCCAGGCCCTCATGCAGGCGGGCGGCGATGGTGGCGCTGGTGACGGCGGCGTTGGGGCCGTCGTCCCAGGTGACGGGCAGCTTTTCGAGCGCGGTCTTGGCCTGCCACCAGGTGTCGGCGACGACGGCGACGGCGGTGTCGCCGACGGGCAGGACGTGGCGGACGCCGGGCATGGACTTGACGGCGGCGGCGTCGAAGGTGGCGAGCTTGCCGCCGAAGACGGGGGACTGGGCGATGGCGGCCTGCAGCATGCCGGGCAGGCGCACGTCCATGGCGTAGGTTTCGGAGCCGTCCACCTTGGCGGCGGTGTCCAGGCGGGGCAGGGGCTTGCCGATGATGCGCCACTCGGCGGGCTGCTTGAGCGGCACGTCCTTGGGGACCGGCAGCTTGGCGGCGTCGGCGGCGAGTTCGCCATAGCGGAGGGTCCGGCCTGACGCGGGGTGACGGACGACGCTCTCGCGCGCCATGCAGTCGGCGGCGGGGACGCCCCAGCGGGCGGCGGCGGCCTGGACCAGCATGGTGCGGGCGGCTGCGCCGCCCTGGCGGACGTAGTCCACGCTGGTGCGCAGGCCGCGGCTGCCGCCGGTCAGCATGTCGCCCCAGGCGCGCTTGCTGGCCAGGTTGGCCTCGGGCGCGACGTATTCGGTGCGGACGCGGGACCAATCAGCCTCCAGCTCATCGGCGACGAGCTGGGCGAGGCCGGTGAGGGTGCCCTGGCCCATCTCGGACCGGGCGATGCGTATGGTGATGGTGTCGTCGGGGGCGATGGTGGCCCAGATGCCGAGGGGGACGGCGCCAGCGCTGGTGCCGGTGCCTGGGGCTGCGCTGGCGGGGATGGGGAGGACGCCGGGCCAGGCGAGGGTCATGGCCCCGGCGGAGGCGGAGACCAGGAAGGCGCGGCGGTTGAGCGCCGGGATGTGGGTCATGGCCCTACGCCTTTCCGGTGGCGGCGCTGTGGATGGCGGCGCGGATGCGGCCGTAGGTGCCGCAACGGCAGATGTTGGTCATGGCCTCGTTGATGTCGGTGTCCGTGGGCGCGGGGGTATCGCGCAGGAGGGCGGCGGCGGCCATGATCTGGCCGGACTGGCAATAGCCGCATTGCGGCACCTGGTGGGCGATCCAGGCGAGCTGGACGGGGTGGGTTCGGTCCGCGGACAGCCCCTCGATGGTGACGATCTTGCCCTGGACGTCTCCGGCGGCGAGCTGGCAGGAGCGGGTGGGGGCGCCGTCGAGGTGGACGGTGCAGGCGCCGCACTGGGCGATGCCGCAGCCGTACTTGGTGCCGGTCAGGCCGATGGTGTCGCGCAGGACCCAGAGCAGTGGGGTGGCGGGGTCCACGTCCACGTCGTGGACCTGTCCGTTGATGTCCAGCTTCATTGGATGCGTCCCATGCGAGGGCGCCCGGGGCGGGGGGCCTTCGGGCCGGTGCGGCACCATAGCGCGGGGGCGGCTGGTGCGCGCAACAGATTTTCCCGCCGGGGCGCCTGGCCGCCGCGCCCCGGCGACGTCCAGGCCACGGGAACGTGTAAGAAGAAATTTACATTGTATTGACTAGCACTGCAAGGAATGCGATCAAGGCAGCGCGACTGGCAATAACAAGCGAGATCAAGAACGTGCTAGATTAGAATAGACCCGATTGGTCATACTAAAGATAGCATAATAATTCTTGTTTTGCTTGTTTGTCATCTAAATTTAACTTCTGTATTGGAAGATCAGATGGCTGTTTTGACTGTTGGGTCCGGCAAGCAGTTCTCTTCAATCGGTGACGCGATCCGTGCGTCGCAGGATGGCGACACCGTGCAGGTGCAGGCGGGCACCTACGTGAACGACTTCGCCACCGTGAACACGAAGATCACCATCACGGCAGTGGGTGGGATGGCTCACCTGCTGGCGACGGTGCCGCCGCCGGACGGGAAGGCGATCCTGTCGGTCAACACGGACGTGACGCTGGACCACCTGGAGTTTTCGGGGGCGGCCGTCGCAGACGGGAACGGCGCCGGGATACGGTATCAGGGCGGCAACATGACCGTCACCAGCTGCTACTTCCACGACAACCAGGACGGCATCCTGGGCGGCTACGGCGGCGTGGGCACCGTCACCATCCTCAACAGCGAGTTCAGCCACAACGGCGCCGGCGACGGCTATACGCACAACCTCTATATCGGCGACATCGCCAGCCTGGTGATTGATGGCAGCTACTTCCACGACAGCGTGGTCGGGCACGAGATCAAGAGCCGGGCCGAGCAGACGACGATCACCAACAGCCGCATCCAGGACGGGCCGAACGGCACCGCCAGCTACAGCATAGATGTGCCGAACGGCGGCAAGACGCTGATCCAGAACAACGTGATCGAGCAGGGGCCGAACTCGCAGAACCCGGCGATGATCGCCTTTGGCGAGGAGGGCAACCTGCATGCCGGGTCGGTCCTGACCGTGTCGGGCAACACGATCCTGAACGACTTGCGGTCGGGGTCGGCTTCGGCGGTTTGGAATGCGACGGGCGCTGCCGCGACAGTGACGAACAACAGCTTCTATGGCCTGCCGGCCGCGCAGATCGTGCGCGGCAGCGCTACGGTCAGCGGCAGCACGATGCTGGCGACAGAACCAGCGCTGGTGACGACGCAGCCGTGGGCCAGCCCGACGCCCGTGCCCACGCCCGTGCCGACACCCACGCCGGTGCCAGTGCCGACGCCCACGCCTACTCCGGTGCCCACGCCCACTCCGGTCCCGACGCCGGTTCCCACACCCGTGCCCACCCCGGTTCCGACGCCGGTTCCGACGCCGGTTCCCACACCCGTGCCCACGCCAGTGCCGACGCCCACGCCGGTTCCGACGCCCACGCCCACGCCCACT
>CAXUHB010000025.1:0-51366 GCA_964250755.1 uncultured Acetobacteraceae bacterium
CTCCATCACGACCCGGACCTGGGCACAGGTCAAAGTCTAGGCGGGTTGGTATTAGGCTGGAACGTGCCCCGACCCAGGTGCTTCGTCATTGCGGGAAGCGCAGCGACGCGGCAGTCCAGAGGCGGCCAGCGCAGTCCTTTCGGCCCCTGGATTGCCGCGGCGCAAGCGCGCCTCGCAATGACGAGGGTCTTGGGACGGGCCAGCCCGGCGCTGACGTCAGCGCCTATGATCCCGACCTTCTTCCGGAGGGAGAGGGAGTAGGACAACGGGCGCATCCGTCGCATGATGCGGGAAACCCGTCCGGAGGATCCGCCCCATGCTGCCGCGCCTGACCGCACTTGCTTTGACCTTGGCCTGCGCCGCCGCGCCGTCTTGGGCCGAGCTGCCGTCCACCATCAAGATCGGCGTCCTCAACGACCAGTCCGGCCCCTTTGCCGACCAGTCGGGCCGCGGGTCCGTCATCGCCGCGCAGATGGCGGCGGACGACTTCGCCAAGGAGACGCCGGGCCTCAAGGTCGAGATCGTCTATGGCGACCACCAGAACAAGCCGGACATCGGCAGCGGCATCGTGCGCGGCTGGGTGGACCGGGACGGCGTCGCGGCAGTGGCGGACGCGGTCAACTCCGGCGTCGGCCTGGCCGTCAACGACGTGCTGCGCGAGCGCAACCGGACCTTCATTGCCAGCAACGTCGGCACGTCGGACCTGACGGGCAAGTTCTGCGCGCCCACCACGGTGCAGTGGACGTTCGACACCTGGGCCTTCGGCAACAGCGCCGCGCGGGCGCTGAAGGACGTGGGGCCGTTCTACTTCATGTCGTTCGACTACGCCCTCGGCGCCGCGCTGGAGCGGGACACGACGGACATCCTGAAGTCGCTCGGCGGCAGCGTCGCCGGGTCGGTCAGGCATCCCCTGGGCACGACGGACTTCTCTTCCTACCTGCTGCAGGCGCAGGGGTCCGGCGCCAAGGTGCTGGCCTTCGCCTCGACCGGCGGAGACTTCATCAACGCGGCCAAGCAGGCGGCGGAGTTCGGCGTCACCCGCAAGATGACGCTGACCGGGCTGTTCACGCAGATCACCGACGTGGACGCGCTGGGGCTGGAGGCCGCGCAGGGCCTGCTGCTGACCGAGGCGTTCTACTGGGACCTGAACGACGGCACCCGCGCCTTCGCCCGCCGCTTCGCCGAGCGGATGCCCGGCCGCGTGCCGACCGAGAACCAGGCGGGCGTCTATTCCTCCGTGCTGGCCTACCTGCGCGCCGCAAAGGCCGCGGACAGCATCGAAGGGGCCAAGGTCGTCGAGGCCATGCGCCGCGCGCCCATCGAGGACGCGCTGTTCGGCACCGTCACCGTCCGGCCCGACGGCCGCGCCGTCCACGCCATGCACGTCTTCCGCGTGAAGGCGCCTGCAGCCAGCAAGTCGCGCTGGGACACGTACGAACTGGTGTCCACCATCCCCGCCGACCAGGCGTTCCGCCCGATGGAGCAGGGCGGCTGTCCGATGGTGGCGCGCTGACTGCACCCTGGTTGCGGTGTCTTGGTTGCTGCGGTGCAACCACCTCGCCATGTGCGCCGTTCCCTGCGGAGATGGCCCGGGCGCTCCTGCCCCGGCCGGCCCTGAACGGCGGACGCGATGCTCGGCGACATCTGGACGATGCTCAAGGAGACGGTGAACGGCTACATCGAGGACGAGGCCCTCAGCCGCGGTGCCGCCATCGCCTACTTCACGGTGTTCAGCATCGCGCCGATGCTGGTGATCTGCATCGCCATCGCCGGGCTGGTGTTCGGGCACGAGGCGGCGCAGGGCGCCATCGTGGACCAGCTGCAGGGCATCATGGGCAAGCAGGGCGCCGAGGCCATCCAGGCGATGATCGCCGGGGCGTCCAGCAAGTCGAGCAGCATCTGGGCCACCGTTATCGGCGTGGCCACCCTGCTGGTGACGGCGACCGGCGTGTTCGGGGAGATGCAGGCAGCGCTGAACAAGATCTGGAGGGCGACGCCCAAGGGCGGGCTGTCCGCCATCGTGCGCGCCCGGGCCGCCAGCCTGGGGTTGATCGGCGCCTTGGGGTTTTTACTGATCGTGTCCCTGGTCGCCAGCACGGCCCTGACCGCGATGGGCACCTACCTCAACAGCTTC
This sequence comes from uncultured Acetobacteraceae bacterium, assembly GCA_964250755.1. Lineage (GTDB taxonomy): Bacteria > Pseudomonadota > Alphaproteobacteria > Acetobacterales > Acetobacteraceae > DASWOJ01. Next base: position 2,135 of record CAXUHB010000025.1, read on the forward strand.
CTGCCCGGCGCGAAGACCATCCTGCAGGTGGTCAACTTCACCGTGTCGTTCCTGCTGATCTCGGTGCTGTTCGCCGCGGTTTACAAGATATTGCCGGACCGGACGCTGAGCTACCGCGACGTGGCGGTGGGGGCACTGGCGACGGCGTTCCTGTTCACGGTCGGCAAGACGCTGATCGGGCTTTACATCGGCAGCAGCAGCGTCGCCACCAGCTATGGTGCTGCGGGCGCGCTGGTGATCGTGCTCCTGTGGATCTACTACTCCTCGCAGATATTCCTGCTGGGGGCGGAGTTCACGAAGGTCTGGGCCAGCCACCATGGCAGCGCCGAGGCCTTCGCCGTCGCCAACGCGCCCGGCGCCGCGGTGGTGCAGTCCGACCATCCCTCCACGGCGGTGCAGAAGGTGCTGGTGCATTCCAGCAAGGAGCGGCAGCGGTTCGGCGTGTTCGAAGTTGCGGCATTGGGGTCACTGGTGGTCGCGGCCTACTTCGGGGAAACCCGGCGGAAGTAGCCGGCCCGATCAGGGGCCGGGTCTGCACCGCCCCGATCCTGCCTGGTGCGGCCCCCTCGCCCCGACCCTCTCCCAGAGGGAAAGAGGGGAGGCAGCCTCCGCCTATCCCTCCAGCAAGTGCCCGAACGCCCGCAGCGGCCGCAGCCGGTCGCACACGATCTTGGCGATGGCCAGCAGCGGCACGGCCAGCACCGCACCCTGCACGCCCCACAGCCAGTACCAGAACACCAGCCCGACTATCACGGCGATGGGGTTGATGGTGAAGCGGCGGGCCAGGATCATGGGCGTGATGATCTCGCCCTCCAGGACGTGTATGCCCAGGTAAGCCGCTGCGGGCAGCACCGAGAACCAGGACGCCCCCAGCGTCGCCAGCCCGACCAGCACGAACAGCCCGACGCCGGCCAGCGGCCCCAGGATCGGGATGTAGTTCAGGCAGAACGCCACCACGCCCCACAACGGCCAGCCCGGCAGGCCGAATGCCCAGCTCATCCCCGCCACCGCCGCGCCCACCACCGCGTTGATGACCGTCACCGTCAGCAGGTAGGCGGAGATGTCGTGTTCGATGGCCGCCGAGATGCCGACCGCCTGCTTCTTGTCCTTGAAGCTGGGCAGCACCTCCACCAGCCGGCGCATGAACGTCTCGCCGAACACCAGCAGGTAGAACAGGATCAGCAGGGTCTCCAGCAGGTGCGACGCGAAGCCGCCGGCCCCGCTGGCCACCGACCCGGCGATGGCGCCGGGGTTGAGCTTCACGCCCTCTCCTTCCCCGCCCATGCCGGCGCGGCCCATCAGGTCTTGGACGCGGCTGATCGGCCCCTTCACCCAGGCATACTGCTCCTGCAGCTTCTGCCAGGCGGCTGGGGCGTCGTGCATCCACTGCGCCGCCGGGCCGGACAGGATGGTGCCCAGGCCGATGAACACGCCCAGCAGCAGCAGCACGGCCACCAGCGCGCCCACGGCGCGCGGCAGCCGCAGCCGCTCCCCGAACCGCACGACAGGCTGCAGCAGCAGCTTGAGCACCAGGGCGAGCACGACGGGCAGGATCACCTCCCGCGCCACGGACATGACGGCGACGCAGGCGAAGACGAACAGCGCGCCCAGGAAGATGGTCTGGGGATTGCTGGGCAGCGGCATGTCGCCGGCCTCCGCCGCCATGCGCTGCTGGTCAGGATCCGTGTCGGGCAGCGGGACGGTGGGGGCTGGTGCGGTGACGGACATGGCGCGGTTTCCGGTGCAGATAGGTCCAAGGGCACCAGAGCCACGCGGAGGTCAAGCACTGCGCTGTCCCACTCCCTCCTTCTCCGGGCGGGGGAGCAGGCAGCAAGCCTACCTGTTCGCCCCCGGGGTCCACTGCACGTCGCCGCCGGGGTTCAGGCGGCGGCCCAGGATGAACAGGTGGTCGGACAGGCGGTTCAGCAGGCGGATCACGGCGGGGTTCACCTCCTCCACCCGCGACAGGTGGACCACCAGGCGCTCGGCCCGGCGCACCACCGTGCGGGCCAGGTGGGCATGGGCCGCCGCAGGGGTGCCGCCAGGCAGGATGAAGCTGGTCAGCGGCGTCAGGGCCTCGTTCATCGCCTTCACCTCGGCCTCCATGCGGATGCTCGGGGCGTCGGTCACGCGCAGGCGCTCCCCCATCTCGCCGGGCACGCACAGGTCGGCGCCCACGTCGAACAGGTCGTTCTGGATGCGGGCCAGCATCGCGTCGCACTCGGCATCGTCCCCCGTGTGCAGGCGCAGCAGGCCGATGCAGGCGTTGGCCTCGTCCACCGTGCCGTAGGCCTCCACGCGCAGGGCGTCCTTGGGCACGCGCGTTCCGTCGCCAAGCGAGGTCTGCCCGCCGTCGCCGCCGCGGGTCACCACCCGGTCAATCCGTATCATCGCCTGTCCCCAATGAAGTCGAAGCTGAGCACGTAGCTGAACGGCACCGGCCCGGCGGCGCCCTGCGCCGGGTTGAAGCGCCAGCGCGCCACGGCCTGCACCGCCGCACCATCCAAGCTGGGGTGCCCGCTGCTGGCGGCAACCTCGATCCCCTCCGGCACGCCTGCCGGGGAGACATGGACGACCAGCCGCACCGTGCCCTGCTCGCGCCGCCGCATGGCCTCGATGGGATAAGCCGGGGGCAAGTTGCGGTAGCGGCTGTCGGGCCGCGGCGGCACCACGTCGTCGCTGTCGGCGCTGAGGTCGGCCAGGGCTTGGCCACCGGCGCCGAGGTTGACGTTGGCGGGCTGCGGGGCTGGGCGCGGCGGCTGCGCAGGGCCGGGCGGAACGGGCGGCGGGGATGCGGGCGGCGGTGGCAGCGCTCCATCAGGCGCGGTCGTGGCAGTCGGGGCAGGCGGGACAGGTGCTGCGTCCGACGCTTCAGGGGAGGGGTCGGCCTGGGCGGGCTGTGCCGGGGCGTCGGGCTGCACGGGGCCGCCAGCGGTGCTGACCTGGAGCAGCTCGACCTCGATAGGCGGCGCCGGCGCCGGCAGGCCCCGCCCACCGTCCCACGGCAGAAGCAGCGCCGCAGCAGCGCCGGCATGAAGGGCGGCGGACACGGCCAGGGCCAGCCAGGATGCGCGGCGCGGCACCTACAGCACGAGCACGCCGCTGTGCTTGGCCTTCATCTCGGGTTCCACGTGGATGGTGATGACCAGGCCGTCCACCTCCGCCTTCAGCGCCGCCTCGATCCGGTCGCAGATGGCGTGGGCCTCGGCCACCCGCATGTCGCCGGGCACGACCAGATGGAACTCCAGGTAGGTCAGCCGCCCGGCATGGCGGGTGCGGAGGTCGTGCGCCTCAATGGCGCCATTGGCGTGCTGGCCGACCAGGTGGCGGATGCGCTCCACCACCACGCCGGCCGGCGCCGCGTCCATCAGGCCGCCGACCGACCCCTGCACGACGCGCACGCCGGACCACAGGACGTGCGCCGCAGTGCCGACCGCCAGCAACGGGTCCAGCCAGTGCAGCCCGGTCCCAACCGCCAGCACCAGCCCGGCGGTCACGCCCACCGACGTCACCACGTCCGAGTTCAGGTGCCGCCCATCCGCCGTCAGCGCCGCCGAGCGGTGCGCGCGCCCCGCCCGCAGCAGCAGCACCGCCCAGCCCGCGTTGATGGCGGTGGAGGCGGCGTTGAGGCCCAGGCCCAGCCACATCTGCTCCAGCTTGGGGGGCACGTTCCAGGTGACCCAGGCGTGCTGCAGGATGCTGGCGGCGGCGAAGATGATCAGCACGCCCTCGATGACGGCGGAGAAGAACTCCGCCTTGTCGTGGCCATAGGGATGGTTGGCGTCGGCGGGCTTGGCGGCCAGGCGCAGGGCGCCGAAGGCGATCAGCGACGCGACGACGTTGACGACGCTCTCCAGCGCGTCCGAATACAGCGCGGCGCTGCCGGTCAGGTGCCAGGCAAGCCCCTTCATCGCCAGCACGACGATGCCGACGGCGATGGTGCCCGCTGCGATGCGCCCGATCCGGTCCAACGTCGTCCCCGTGTGGTCCCGGGTTGATTAGCAGGGGGTGCGGGCGGGTTCCACCCTGGACGGGTGCGGGCAGCGATGCAGATGCCCTGATCCCGGCGGTCGAGTTCGCTGACCCGCCACCCCGTTCAACCGGCTGCTGAAACCGCGCTGTCGAGTGACAACTCCTGTTCCTTGATGTCCGCAGGCAACTCGCGGTCTGCGACGCCGCCGGAGAGCGAGGCCCGCGAGTTCTGGTTGGTCAGCAGCGTCGCGGCGAACCGGCCTTTGTCGTAGCTGATGGCTGCTTCGCCTGAGACAAAGCGGCACAACGCGTCGAACGATGGCCCTTCGGAGAGAGAGTGCATGCCAATGTCGAACGACGCGATGCCCCGTGCCTCGAAAATGCTCCGGTAATGCGCCTGCCGCCGCTCGATCTCGCGCGCATACCAGAAGCACAATTGGTAGTCGCTGAAGCCGTCCCAGCCCGGCAGCGGCAGGACTCCGCGGTCAGCCGGGTCGAGCAGCACCAGCCTGCCGCTGCGGGTGCGCCCGGGGATGATGTTCATCTGATATAGGCTGCTCGCAACCTCGGAGGTAGGACGGGTCAGGATGATGAACTTCGGCCGCAGCCCAAGGTCCAGCATCGGCTCGATGAAGCCTTTGCAGACGAGGTGCGACGTTTCGACGTAGATCGGCCCCCTGCAGCGTGCCGCGATGGCCGGCAGCTTTTCGTGATGGAGCCACGCCATCGCCGCCATCGGGTCATCGAGGATGGACCGGAGCACGAAGTTGAATCGCGGTGCCGGTTCGTGCTCGGCATGGACGCCCAGGCAGTCCCGCAGAAGGACCCGTAGAAGCCCTGTGCCGCTCCGCCCGGACGTGACGGTGAAGATGAGCGACAGCGTGGCCCAAGCGGGACTTCCCGGGGTATCATCGGGCCTTGGGGGCGGCGGGCTGCTCATGGCGTCAGAGTGGGACTGGGCAAGTGTTGCGTCGAGTTGGTCCTGACACGAGGCCGCGGCGGCGTCGAAGGCGCTGCCCGCTGTTCACAACCTATGCGTCCGGCAAAGGCCAAAGCCGGGCGCCGTGGATGATGCGGAGTACCAGGACGCCCTCTGGATCAGGCTCATACACAACGAGGTATGGAAGACCAGGAATGGGCAGTTCGCGGGTTCCCGCGACACGGCCAACCCTGGCCAGCAACGGAAAGCGGTCAACCGGCACGATTGCCGCCCTGATCCGATCATAGACCCGGCCTGCAACAGCCGATCCGCTGTTCGCTGAAATGGTCTCCACGATGCTGAACAGGTCCGCCTCGGCCTCAGGCGAAAACCGGATCACCGTGCGAGGCGGCCACGGACCTCATGATCAATAGCCTCAAGCGGGCGGTTCGGCCCGGCCTTGGCCGACTCCCTGCCACGCTGCACATGCATTCGGAACTCAACGTCGCTCGCCGCGTGCGACCGGATGCCCGGATGCACTTGGGCATCATCCAGCTGCTCATCGGGCCTGGTCGCTTGCTCGTCCACGCCAGCAGCATATCACGCTCCCCTTGTGGGCGTGCAAGACGCATGTGCGTCCGTCAGGAAGGTGGCCGCTTCCATATGGAAGCGGCCCGCCGGCGGCAGGGATCGAACCTGCACCCTCTTCGAGGCACGCTGTAGCGTGGCCTTACCATTCAGCAATGCCGGCAGAGTGCCAATCTGTTGCCGTGGCTACCTGTTGCAAGGCATCACGCCATCAGGTGCCACTCCACCCTACACCGAGAAGTACTTCGCCCGCGGGTTCAGCACCACGATGGCGCTCGTGCTCTGCTCCGGGTGCAGCTGCGACTCGTCGGACAGGGACACTCCGACCCGCTCCGCGCCCAGCAGGCGCAGCAGCGGCTCCTGGTCCTCCAGCCGCGGGCAGGCCGGGTAGCCGAAGCTGTAGCGGCTGCCGCGGTAGTGCTGCTGCAGCATCCGGTCCATGTCGCGGTCGTCCTCCCCGGCAAAGCCCATCTCGGCCCGGATGCGCTTGTGGGTGTATTCCGCCATCGCCTCCGCCACCTCCACCGACAGGCCGTGCAAGTACAAGTAGTCCTGGTAGCGGTTGTCCTCGAACCACACCCGCGCCGTGTCGGACGCCTTCTGGCCGACGGTCACCACCTGCAAGCCGATCACGTCCCGCTCGGCGTCGTCCACGTCGCGGAAGAAGTCGGCGATGCACTCGCCGTCCTCCTTGGGCTGCCGGGGCAGGGCGAAGCGGCACAGCTCGGTCTGGCCGTCCTGGTCGAACACGATCAGGTCGTTGCCCTGGCCCGCGGCCTTCCAGTAGCCGTAGATCGCCTGCGGCTTGAGGATCTGGTCCTTCTCGCAGATCGCCAGCATCCGGTCGCGCACCGGGCGCAGCTCCTGCTTGGCCCAGCCCAGGAAATCGTCGAGCGTCTTCCCCTGCTTCCGGAAGCCCCACTGGAATTGATACAGGCTGCGCTCGTTCAGGAACGGGATCACGGCCTTCGTCGGCGCCTCGATCACCCGCGACCCCCAGAACGGCGGCGCGCTGACCGGCACCCCCTGCGTGATGCCCCGGCGCCGCGCCTGCACCGCCGCCACGTCCACCGGACGGAACGCCTTGGCGTCCGCCTGGCCCAGCGTCCGCTTGGTATTGCGCGCCTTGCCGGACCGCTTGGCCTGCACGGCCGCCAGGTAGTCGTCGAAGCCGTTGCCCGTCACCCGGTCCATCAGGTGCAGCCCGTCGAAGGCGTCCCGCGCATACACGACCCGCCCGCAGGCATAGGCCTGCACGCAGTCTTCTTCCACGTAGTTGCGCGTCAGCGCCGCGCCGCCGAGCATGACGGGGATGTCCAGGCCCTGCCGGGCCATCTCCTCCAGGTTCTCGCGCATCACGACGGTGGACTTCACCAGCAGCCCGCTCATGCCGATGGCGTGGGCGCGGTGCTGCTTGGCGGCGGCCACCATGTCGGCCAGGCCGACCTTGATGCCCAGGTTGACCACCCGGTAGCCGTTGTTGGTCAGGATGATGTCCACCAGGTTCTTGCCGATGTCGTGGACATCGCCCTTCACGGTGGCCAGCACGATGGTGCCCTTCTCCTGGCCCTCCACCCGCTCCATGTGCGGCTCCAGGTGGGCGACGGCGGCCTTCATGGTCTCAGCGGATTGCAGCACGAACGGCAACTGCATCTTGCCGGCGCCGAACAGCTCGCCGACCACCTTCATGCCGTCCAGCAGGACGTTGTTGATGATGTCGAGCGGCGGGTTGGTCAGCAGCGCCTCGTCCAGCTCGTCCGCCAGCCCCTTACGGTCGCCGTCTATGATGCGGTCCTTCAGCCGGCCCTCGACCGTCGCCGCACGCACCTTCTTCACGGCGTCGGCCGCCTTGCGCTCGGCGAACATCGCCAGCAGCGCCTGCAACGGGTCGTAGCCCTCCCGCCGGCGGTCGAACAGCAGGTCCTCCATCACCTGCACCTCCTCGGCGGCGATCAGGTGCAGCGGGCGTATCTTGCTGACGTGGACGATGGCGCCGGTCATGCCGGCCTTGACCGCATGGTCCAGGAACACCGAGTTCAGCACGGCGCGGGCCGCCGGGTTCAGGCCGAAGCTGATGTTGGACAGGCCCAGGATGATCTGGATGTCCGGGAACTCGTCCCGGATCAGCTTGATCCCCTCCAGGGTCCACTGGCCCAGCTTGCGGTCGTCCTCGTTGCCGGTGGCCACCGTGAAGGTCAGGGGGTCAATCAGCAGGTCGGACTGCGGCAGGCCGTGCTTGGTGCAGGCGAAGTCCACCAGGCGCCGGGCGATGGCCAGCTTGGCCTCCGGCGTCTTGGCCATGCCCTCCTCGTCAATCGTGAGCGCGATCACGGCGGCGCCGAACTTTTTCGCCATCCGCATCCGGACCTCGGCCGCCTCCTCCCCGTCCTCGAAGTTGATCGAGTTGATGATGGGCTTGCCGCCGTGCAGGCGCAGCGCGGCTTCCAGGACGTTGGCCTCGGTGCTGTCGATCACCAGCGGCGAGTTCACGCTGCTGGTGAAGCGGGTGATGACCTCATTCATCTCCATCACCTCGTCGCGTCCGACGAAGGCGGTGCAGATGTCCAGGCTGTTGGACCCTTCCGCGATCTGCTCGCGCCCCATGGCGACGCAGCCGTCCCAGTCCGCGGTCTCCTGCAATTCGCGCCACTTGCGGCTGCCGTTGGCGTTGCAGCGCTCGCCGATGGAGAAGTAGCTGTTCTCCTGCCGCAGCGGCGTCTGGCCATACAGGCTGGCGACCGACGGCACCCACACGGGCTTGCGGGCGACCGGCGCCGGCCGGAACCCGCCGCGCCCCTCTGCACGGCGGCGCAGCATCTGGTCCAGCGCCTGGATGTGGCTGGTGTTGGTGCCGCAGCAGCCGCCGATCAGGTTCAGCCCGTCCTCGCTGATGAAGCGCTCGACCCAGCTTGCCATCTGATCCGCGTCCAAAGGATAGTGCGTCTTGCCGTCCACCAGCTCCGGCAGCCCGGCGTTCGGCTGCACCGACAGCAGGCCGGGCCAGTTGGCGGCGAGCCAGCGGACATGCTCGCTCATCTCCTGCGGCCCCGTGGCGCAGTTCAGGCCGATCAAGGGCACATCGAGGGCGTGGACCACCGTGGCGGCGGCGGCGATGTCGGGGCCGACCAGCAGGGTGCCGGTCGTCTCCACCGTGACCTGCACGAAGATCGGCGTGTCCGTGCCGGCCTCCAGGCGGGCGATCTTGGCGCCGTTCACGGCGGCCTTAATCTGCAGGGTGTCCTGGCAGGTCTCGATCAGGATGGCGTCCACGCCGCCGGCGATCAGCCCGCGGGACTGCGCGGCCAGCGCCGCCTCCAGCGGGTCATAGGCGATGTTGCCCAGGCTCGGCAGCTTGGTGCCCGGCCCGATGCTGCCGACCACCCAACGGTGCCGGCCATCAGAGAAGCTGTCCGCAGCCTCCCGCGCCAGCTCCGCCGCGACCTTGTTGATCTCGTGCGTGCGGTCCTGCAGGTCGAACTCGGCCAGCGTCAGCGGAGAGCCGCCAAAGGTGTTGGTTTCCACCATGTCCGCCCCGGCCTCGAAATAGCCGCGGTGGATTTCCCGCACCAGGTCCGGGCGGGACAGGTTCAGGACCTCGGTGCAGTTCTCCTGGTTCCAGTAGTCGCGCTCGATGTCCAGGGTCAGCATCTGCACGCGGCTGCCCATGCCGCCGTCGCACAGCAGGACTTGGTCGCGCAGGGCATCAAGCAGGTGGGGTCGGGTCATCAGGCGTCCTCTGACACAAGTTCGCGGCTGGGTTCGGCGGCATCATTCAAAACGGCGGCGGCAGGCAGGGTGGCCGGCCACAGCCGGACCTCCAGCGCGCCGGGCACGGATATGGGGCGGCCCGGCAGCAGGCCAGGGGCGCGCAGCAAGTCCCGCATGGCATCGTCGGTGAAGCCGGGCCAGCGGTGGGCCAGCCGGCCTATCACGTCCGTGCGGCTGTGCCCGGCCAGATCCACGATCAGCAGGCGTCCACCTGGCGCCAGCACGCGCGCGGCTTCCGCCACCACGGCGGCGGGGTCCTCGGCATAGTGCAGCACCATCTGCAGCACCGCCACGTCGTAGCCCGGCGACAGCGGCAGGCGATACATATCGGCTTGCCGCACGCCCAGGTGCGCGCAGCCAAGCTCGGCCAGCCGGGCGCGGGCCAGGGCCAGCATGGCGCGGCTGGCGTCCACGCCCAGGCCGTGGCGCACGCGCGGCGCCAGCAGCTCCAGCATCCGCCCGGTGCCGGTGCCGATGTCCAGCAGCCGGCCCAGCTTGCCATCCGGAAGCAGGGACAGCAGCGCCGCCTCCACATCCGCGGCGGGCAGGCCCAAAGCCCGCATCTCGTCCCAATCGGCGCCTTGCCGGCGGAAGGTGTCGGAGGCGATGCGCGCCCGCTCCGCCAGCACGCGGGCGGCGCCGCGCCGGTCGGCAGCCAGGATGGGGTCGTCCTCCGGCAGGCGGGCCAGCAGGTCCAGCACGGGGGCCACGCCAGCCGTGGCGTCCGGCGGCAGGGCGAACCAGACGTTCGTGCCCTCCCGCACCCGGTCCAGCAGCCCGGCGTCGCACAGCAGCTTCAGGTGCCGGGACAGGCGGGGCTGGCTTTGCCCCAGGATTTCGGTGAACTCCATGACGCAGAACGCGCCGCGGGCGGCCAGCGCCAGCAGGCGCAGGCGCGTCGGTTCGGCGCAGGCGCGTAAGGCCGCGAGGAGTGGCTCCATGCCGCATATATTACATAAGGATATCCTTATGTAAAGTATGCTCGGGGCGGCGCTGACGCGGGCTGGGCGGCATGGGAATTTGCAGCCGCATGCCCCTCGACATCGAAAGCGGCGATGCCGTCCAGGGCTGGGCGCCGGCAATCGCATCCCGGGCTGCAACCGCGGCACGGCTCTCTAAACGGATTGGGCATGTGCGCCGCCCCTGGCCCGGCGCATGAGGCGCAGCAGCGGCGCGACGACCCATAGCGCCAGCGGCATCGCCGCCGCACCGACGACCAGGCCGAGCACGCCGGACACGGCAGCGCCTGCCAGCCACTCGGCAGCGCCCTGCGCGGCAGGGACGGCGGCGGCAGCCGCGGACGCCAGGGCGTGCGCCGTATGGGCGGGGCCGGGCCAGCCCAGGACCTCCAGCCCGTGCAGCAGGATGCCGCCGCCGACCCAGATCATCGCCGCCGTGCCCACCACGCTCAGCACCCGCAGGAAGGGCGGCATCCCCAGCACCAGCCCGCGGCCCAGCACCCGCAGCGGCGCCCATCCCATGCGCGACAGCGCCAGCCCGGCATCGTCCGCCTTCACGATCAGCGCCACCCCGCCATAGACCAGCCCGGTGATCCCAGCGCCCACCACCGCCAGCACCGCCGCCTGCACCAGGAACCCGGACGCCGGCACCGCGCCCAGCGTGATCGCCATGATCTCCGCCGACAGGATCAGGTCGGTCTGGATGGCGCTGCGGACCTTCTCGTCCTCGAACGTCTTGGCGTCCACCGGCGCCGGTGCCGCGTCCGCATGGGCGCCCCGGTGCGGGCGCAGCGCGTGCAGGACCTTCTCCGCCCCCTCGAAGCACAGGTAGATGCCGCCCAGCATCAGCAGCGGCGTGATGGCCCAGGGCGCCAGCACGCTCAGCAGCAGCGCCGCCGGCAGCAGGTACAGCAGCTTGTTGCGCAGCGATCCCAGCGCGATCCTGCCGACGATGGGCAGCTCCCGTGCCGGCGCGAAGCCGGTGACGTAGGTGGGCGTCACCGCGGCGTCGTCTATCACGACGCCTGCCGCCTTCGCGCCCGCCCGCGCCGCCTGGCCTGCGGCATCGTCCAGCGTGGCGGCGGCGACCTTCGCCAGCCCGGCCACATCGTCCAGCAGCGCGATCAGACCTATGCTCACCGTCCGGCCCCCCGGGCTTGCCGGGCAAGGACGCCTGGACGGGGAAGGGGTTCCGCCAGGCCGCTCAGCGCCCGGGATCCGCCGGCACGGGCTGCGGCTTGCCGTCCTCGCCCAGGGCGACGTAGGTGAACACGCCTTCCGTCACCTTCTCGGCGCCGGAGCCGTCGCGGCTGCGCGTCCAGACCTCGACCCGCACGCCGACCGAGGTGCCGCCGACCTCGCCCAGGACGCAGTAGCAGCTGACCTCGTCGCCGACCTCGATGGGGTGCAGAAACCTCATGGCGTCTATGGCGACCGTCGCCACCCGGTTGCGGGCGCGCTGGGCGGCGAGCGTCGCGCCGGCCAGGTCCATCTGCGACAGGGTCCAACCACCGAAGATGGCGCCGCTGGGGTTGGCGTCGCGCGGCATGGCGATGGTCCGCATGTGCGGGCCGCCCGGCGGGTTCGGGGGTTGGGTGTCGGGCATGGCGCGGCTCCATCGGACGCCGGGCAACAACGGCGGGCAGGCGGCGGGGTTTGCCGCCCCGGCGTCAGCGCGGCGCGATGCGCCCGAAGAACCCGGCGATCTCCGCCGCCGCGCGGTCAGGGTCCTCCCGGTGCGGGAAGTGGCCGACGCCGGGGAAGGGGGCCAGGTCCAGGTCGGTGAACGTCTCGCCGAGCCGGTCCGTCCAGGCGGAGGGGAAGATGGCGTCGTGCGCCGGCCAGCGCACGCAGGCGGGCAGCGCGATGGGGGCCGGGGCAGGCGCCGTGCCGGCCAGCATCGCCATGCGCGCGGCGTGGGCGCCGCGGTAGTAGGCGAACCCGCCCTCCAGGTTGCCGGGCTGCAGGAAGTTGTCCACCCACGTTTCCAGCACGTCGTCGAAGGCGTCCTTGCGGTGGGACCAGTGCCGCAGGAAGTGGCCGATGTAGGCGCGGCAGGTGTCCCGGCTGGCGCCGACCAGCGCGGGCGCCATCGGCATCTGGTGGAAGGACTGATACCAGATCTCGTTCAGCCGGTCGGGCGTCCCCATGCGGGCGCCGATGCCGGGGTAGCTGAAGCCGAAGAAGAACAGCCCGGCAATCCGCTCCGGCGCCATGCGCGCCAGCGGCAGCATGACCGCGCCGCCCACGTCGTGCCCCACCACGCCCGCCTGCCCCAGCCCCATCGCATCCAGCAGGGCCAGCAGGTCGCGCGCATGGTCCTCCGCGCCCCAGGGGCCGGCCGGCTTTCCGCTGGCGCCGAAGCCGCGCAGGTCCGGGGCGACGAGGGTGAAGCGGTCCGCCAGGCAGCGCATCACCGGCTCCCAGGTCAGCCAGAACTCCGGCCAGCCGTGCAGCAGCAGGAGCGGCGGGCCGGAGCCGAGAGTGGCGACATGGAACTCGGTGCCGGCGGCGGGGATCGTGGCGTGGTGCATGTGGTCCTCCTTCTCCCCCTCCCTCCGGGAGAGGGCCGGGGTGAGGGAAGCCGCATATGCGGGCCTGGATGATGGCAGACCCGGTCCGCAACGGGACAGGGAGGTTTGCGTTGCCTCCCTCACCCCGACCCTCTCCCGGAGGGAGAGGGAGAAGCGAAGCTCCTACCGCGCCCGCGGCGCCTCCACGCCGCCGCCGTTGCGCAGCACGCCCCGGCCTTGCAGGCACATGATGCGTGCGCGCTGCCGGGCTTGGCGGAGGTCGTCCTCGTGCTGCCACTTGAAGCTTTCGCTGCCGGCGCCCTTCATGATGAGGTCGGCGACGGCGGGGTCGCGGTTCACCTGCGCCTCGCACCCCGCGTCCGGCCCGGTGTCCCCGGCGCAGGCGGACAGCAGCAAGGCCAGAGGGATGGCGAGGCGGGCGGCGCGGGTCATGGCTGGGCCATCCAGTCCTCGATCAGGCGGCGGGCGATGCTGTCCCGGCGCGGCAGGCTGAAGCCGTGGGCGTCGGGGTCCGCCAGTTCGGCCCGGGTGAACCAGCGGGCATCCCGCAGCTCGCCGGGATCTATGGTGATCTCGTCGCTCAGCCCCTCGGCATGGAAGCCCAGCATGATGCTGGCGGGAAAGGGCCAGGGCTGGCTGCTGTGGTAGTGGACGGCGCCGACCTGGATGCGGCTCTCCTCCATCACCTCCCGCGCCACGGCCTCCTCCAGGCTCTCGCCGGGTTCGACGAAGCCGGCGAGCGTCGAGTACATCGTCGCCTTCGGGAAGCGCGCGGAGTGGCCGAGCAGCACGCGGTCCCCGCGGTGGACCAGCATGATGACGGCGGGGTCGGTGCGCGGGAAGTGCTGCGCGCCGCAGCCGGTGCAGGCCAGGGCGTTGCCGGCGCTGCGCGGCGCCGTCTGCGCCCCGCAGTTGCCGCAGAACCCGTGCCTCCCGCGCCAGTGCATCAGGCCCCGCGCATGGGCCAGGATGGCGGCGTCGTCCGGCGGCAGGCCGCCCGGGACGGCGCGGAGATCCTCGAACACCCCGGCGCCCTCGGGCAGCAGCGGCAGCGGGTCCTCCGCGGCACCCAGGTCCACCGCGAACGTGGCTCGATAGTCGCGCAGCCCCAGGAAGGCCCAGGCGGCGCCGGCGGCCAGCGCCGGGGCGGCGTCGGGGGCGGACAGGTAGGCGGCCCGCAGCCCATCCGCGTCGCGCATCAAGCTGCGGCTGCGCCAGATCGGGACCACCTGGCTTGCGGGGTCGCGCAGGCGCTCCGCGATCCAGGCGTCATCGTCCCGCCGGTCCCCGGCACGGTCCAGGGGGCTGCCGGTATAGACGTTGGGGCGGCTGGCGGGGATAGGTGGCATCGGCCCGGCGTGTGGCATGGGGGCGGGCGCGTGCCAAGCCCCGGGCAACCCGGTCGTCACCATGCCGAGCCTCAAAGCCGATGGGCCTTCTGCCGGGCCGCGACGATCCATCTTGTCCCGCGACATATGTCAGGATATATACCCTGCAACTCTGGAGGGCACCATGACCACCCCATCCCAGTCCCGCGCAATCAAGACATACCGCCAGCGGCTAGGTGAGCGTGGCATGGCGCGGTTCGAGGTGCTCGGACGGGGCGCAGACCGCAGCCTGGTCCGGGCCGTGGCGCGGCAGCTTGCAGAGGACGGGCCGGATGCCGCCCGCCTTCGGGCGGCCCTGAACCAGGTTGTCCCGGGCGAACCGCCGCGAACGGGGGGCATTCTTGCCGCGTTGCGCGGATCGCCGCTGGTTGGGGCCGACCTGGATTTGCAGCGGCCGTCAACGCCGGGCCGGGTGGTTGATGTGTGACCCGCTACCTGCTCGACACCAACGTCATCAGCAATGCCGTCAAGCCCGTGCCGTCGCCGCAGCTCACGGCATGGATGGCGGCGCAACCGGACGAGGGCCTATTCATCTCAGCCCTGACCGTGGCGGAGATTTGGCGTGGCGTGCTGGGGATGCCATCCGGGCAGCGCCGGCGCGGCCTGGAGCGGTGGTTCGTTGGTCCAGGCGGGCCGCAAGCGCTGTTTGCCGGCCGGGTGCTGGCATTCGACGAAGCGGCGGCTTTGGCCTGGGCGCGGCTGATGGCGGCGGGATCAGCCCAGGAACGTCCGCGGAGCGCCCTGGACATGATCGTCGCAGCAGTGGCCGAGGTGCATGGCTGCGTCGTCGCAACCGACAACGAGCGGGACTTCGCCGGGCTGAACTTTATAAACCCGCTTCGGCCATAAGCCGTAGTTGGGCCTTGCTTGGGAAAGCCGTGCAGCCCCGTCCGGCGCATCGGAGGGGAGCGTCAGAGGACCGCATGGCTGACCAGGAACAGCGCACCCTCATCGTCGCTGCCGTGAGCCGCGTCGGCTTGGGTGTGGTCATTGCCATGGTGCTGTCCAGCGCAGCTTCGGCTTACACCTCACCTTGCGACGGCCGCCGCCGCAGCACGTACGAGATAATCGGGTGTGACTTGGCGCGCGGGGCTGCCGCGCAGTCGCTCATGCAGGCAAACCTGGCCAAGCTGATCGCTGCCGCCGACAGACATCGGGCAACAGGCGAGCACGACTTCAGAGACGCCATCCATGAAGCCCAGCGAACATGGGAGCTTCGGCGCGACGCGGAGTGCCGCTTTACAGGCGACATGATCGAGGGAAATGCCGATACGATTGAGGTGATCCGGTGCCAGCGCGCTTCAAATCTGGCAAGGGCGCGTCAGCTTGGCCAGTAAGCGGACGGGATCGCTAGCCGTACACGGCGGTAGAGAGCCCCTTCCCGTTCATGGCACCTAGCCTGCGACCGAGCATGCCGATGGACAGCCGCCACTCCGGCCCTGTTCAGTGCTGTGGTCCGATCCGGGCCATGATGGGTGCGAATGACGACCGGCCTGCCGCCATCAGCCGAAGTTCGGCGCGGTCTCCCTGTAGCTCGGCAGCGCCTGCACCCGGTCCCACCACTCCGCGAACCCCGGCACGTCCGTGGCCTCCGCCGCGTCCGGCGTCATCATCACGTAGGACAGCACCGGCGCCAGGAACAGGTCGGCCAGGCTCAGCCCGCCCGCGATGAACGGCGACACCCCGCGCGTCTGCATCGCGAACTCCACCACCTTGCGCCCGTCCGCGATCCCTGCCTGCCGCTTGGCGTCGTCCTGGCCGCCGACGAAGCCGGGGAACAGATGGTAGGCCGCAACCCCGCCGATCAGCGCGCCGTAGCCGTACGAATCCACCAGCCCGACCACCATGTCCATCCGCGCCCGGTCCCGCGGCGTCGCCGGCACCAGCGATGGCCCGGGCAGCACGTCGTTCAGGTAGCGGGCGATGGCGGCGGTCTCCAGGATGCGGAGGCCGTCATGGTCCAGCGCCCCGTGGTCCAGGACGGGCACCTTGCCGAAGGGATGGCGCTCCAGGTGCTCCGCCTCCTTCGGTTCGCCCTCCAGCACGTTCAGCGGCACCTGGCGGTAGCCCTCCGCCCCCTTCTCGGCCAGCAGCATCTTGATGGTGCGGACGTAGGTGGAGCCGTCGAAGCCCCAGAGGGTCAGGTCGGACATGCGCGTTGGTTCCTGGATGCGGAGGGGCAGGCGCAGCGCCGCCACGGCGGCCTGCGCGCCGCCCTGCACTGCCACGGCCCCGTATCCCCTGCAATGACCCGGCCCGCGGCATGGCGAGGCCGGTCACCAAAAGCGTTTGCACCAGGGCGCGCGTTGCTCCCCGCTCGTCACACCCAGCCACCGATGCCGCTCAAACCACGGCCGCCCCCCGGAACACCATGACCGCCCCGCCCCCAACCCCGGCGCGCACGCCGTCCGTCCCGCGGCTGGCATGGGCGTGCAGCAGGCTCGGACGGCCCATCTCGACGCCCTGGTGGATCGTCAGCCCGTGCGCGTCCCGGCCCAGCGCGTGCAGCAGCAGCCCGGCCAGGGCGCAGGCGGCGCTGCCGGTCGCCGGGTCCTCCGGGATGCCGGCCAGCGGCGCGAACATGCGGGCGCGTACGGCGTCGCCGTCCCGGCTGTAGGCCAGCAGCGCGAACCCGCCCTCCCGCGACGGCGCCCGCGCCAGGGCGGCGCGGAAGGCGCCCGTGTCCGCGATGGCCGCGCCCAGCGCGTCCGGCGCGACTTCCATCACGCAGAAGCCCAGGCCGCAGCTTGCCACCGTGGGCCGGTGCGTGGCCGTCACCACCTGATCCGGATGCAGCCCGGCGCAGGCGGCCACCACGTCCACCGGCACCTCGGCCCCAAGCTGCAGGGCTTGCGGTGCGTCCAGCGTCGCCATCGCCTCGCCATCCCGCACGGTCAGGCTGATGCGGACGAGTCCGGCCAACTCCTCGAACACCATCGCCGACGGCGTAGCGTCCATGCGGGCCGCCAGGACCAGCGCGGTGCCGACGTTGGGGTGCCCGGCGAACGGCAGCTCATGCGCCGGGCCGAAGATGCGGACCTGGGCGGTGTTCGCGGGGTCCGCGGGCGGCAGCACGAAGGTGGTCTCGCTGTAGTTCCACTCCCGCGCCAGGGCCTGCATCTGTGCGCTGGACAGGCCGCGCGCATCGGGAAACACCGCCAGCGGGTTGCCGCCGAAGCGCTGGTGGGTGAACACGTCGGTGGTGACGAACTCGTACTCGGGCATCGGTCAGGTCTCCAGCCAGCGGCGTACGGCGTCGCGCAGGAACGCCTGGTCCGCCGGGTTCTGCACGGGGTTGCCGGCACGGTGGCCCCATATGCTGGGGATCGGGCGCAGCTCGGCATGGGCCAGGTGCGGCAGCTCCGCCACGTTGTCGGCGACGCGGAAGTACAGGTCGGTCTCGCCGGGCAGCAGCAGCACGCGGGCGCGCACCGCGCGCAGGGCCGCCGGCAGGTCGCCGCCGCCGCTGATGTCGGCAGCATGCCAGGTCTTCAACTGGGCATACAGGTTGGCGGCGGGCTTGTTGTCGTAGCGGCGCTCCCAGCCCTCGACCAGGAACGTTTCCAGGTCCGGCGCACCCAACCCTCCCAAGACCGGGGCGGTCAGGTGCAGCCCGGTGCGGTAAAAGTCCTGGCTGAGCGCCCAGCTTGCATAGATGCGCGCAAACGCCCGCAGGGCCGCCCGCGGCTCCGCGCTGAAGCGTCCGCCGCCCTGCCACTCCGGCGCGGCTTCCAGCACTGCCATCAGGCTGGCCAGGAACACCCTGTTATGGACGGCGGTGCGGGCCACGCCGCAGTTGACGATGATGCGCTCCACCCGGTCCGGGAACAGCGCGGCCCAGTGATAGGCCTGCAGCGCGCCCATGGACCAGCCATAGACGGCGTGCAGCCGCGGGATGCCCCAGGCGTCCAGCAGCCGCGCCTGCGCCCGCACGTTGTCCGCGACCGTCACCAGCGCCGGGTAGTCCGGCGCGTTGCTGGGCACGTTGCTGGGGGAGGTGCTGATGCCGTTGCCGAACTGGTCCACCTGGATGATGAACCAGCGCGCGGGGTCCAGGATGCCGCCCTGTTCGCCCGCGGGGCCGATCAGCCACTCCAGCTCCGGGTGCTGCGCGCCGTAGCTGGTGGGATACAGCACGGCATTGTCCCGCGCCGGGGACAAGGTGCCATGCGTCTTCCAGCCCAGCCGCGCGCCGGGCAGGATGCCGCCGCCGTCCAGCGGCAGGTCGCCGGCGTCGAAGATGCCGCTCTCGGTGGGCGCGTCCATGGCTGGCTCCGGTGGGGTCCGGCAGGCTAGCGGGGGCCGGTGCAAGGGGCCAGGGGCGCCTACCCCGCCAGCGCCGCCAGACCCGCCCAGTCGAACGTCATCCCATGCCCCGGGCGCTCCGGCGCCACCGCCAGCCCGTCCCGCAGCGCCAGCGGCTCGGCGATGTAGCGGTCCAAGCCGAAGCCGTGCGCCTCCAGGAACGACCGGTTGGGGCAGGCGGCCAGCAGGTGGACCGTCACGTCGTGCGCCCCGTGCGAGGTGACGGGCAGGCCGAACGCCTCCGCCAGGTGCGCCACCTTCATGAAGGTGGTGACGCCGCCGCAGTTGGTCACGTCCGGCTCGGGGAAGGTCACGCCGCCGGCGGCGATCAGCGCCCGGAACTCCCACAGCGAGCGCAGGTTCTCGCCGGACGCGACGGGCAGGCCGCCCTCCCGCACGACGCGGGCGTGGCCGGGCACGTCGTCGGGCGGCACCGGCTCCTCCAGCCAATAGGGCGCGTGCGGCGCGAAGGCCCACGCGGCGCGCAGGGCCTGGTCCGCCGTCCAGCGCATGTTGGCGTCCACCATCAAGGGCGTCTCGGCGCCCACGCTGGCGTTCAGGTGGGCGCGCATGGCGGCCAGGCGCTCCACGTCTTCCGACAGGCGGGGACGGCCCACCTTCATCTTGATGGCGCGGAAGCCGCGGGCGAGGTTGCCGTCGGTCTGCCGCAGCAGGGCGTCCAGCGGCAGCTCCAGGTCTATGCCGCCGGCGTAGCAGGGCACCAGCGGGTCGTAGCCGCCCAGCAGCCGCCACAGCGGCAGCCCGGCGCGTCGGGCCTTCAGGTCCCACAGCGCGATGTCGAAGGCGGATTGCGCCAGCACCGCCGGGCCGCCGCGCCCGCCGTAGTGCAGCGCCCACCAGACGCGCTGCCACAGCGCCTCGGTCCCGTCGGCGTCCTGGCCGGCGGCGATCTCCGGGATCTCATGCCGCAGGATGTGGGCGATGGCGCCGCCGTTGCGCCCGACGGTGTAGGTGTAGCCCACGCCCTCCGCCCCGTCGGCGTCCCAGAGGCGGATCGTCAGCAGCTCGAAGGCGGCCATCGCGCCGTGGGTGCTGTCGGTCAGAACCTCCGGCAGCGGGATGCGGTGGAAGCCCGTCTCGAAGCGGGTCAGCGCGGCCATGCCGCGCCGTCCGTGGCTGCGGGTGCGCCGGGCGCCGTGCCGATCATTGCCTGTTCCTCCCCTGTGTTGGATGCAGCATAGGAGCTGCCGGCGCGGGGCGCGACCTTCGGCTGCGCCGGCCCGTTCTGCGGGCTGTGTGCCGCGGGCGTTGCGGGGGTGCGGGGGGTCCGTTAAATGCGCCCCAACACTTTGGCCGCAAACCTTGCCGCGCGCCCCGCTGCCGGGCGTGCCAGGACCGGGAGCCGCCGTGCAGGACACCACCGCCCCCGCGCCGGACGCGCCGCCGCCCACCCCCGGTGCGTCCAGCCCCGGTGCGTCCAGCCCCGGCGCATCCGGGCGCAGCGTGCTGGCGCGGACCGCCGTCGGCCTGGGCTGGATCGTCGGCTGGCGCATGGCGACGCGGGCGCTGGGGCTGCTCAGCACGCTGGTGCTGATCCGCCTGCTGGCGCCGGGCGACTTCGGCCTGGTGGCGCTGGCCTCCACCTTCGTCATCGCGGTGGACACCCTGTCCGAATTGGGCGTGGAGGACAGCCTGGTGCGGGAACCCCACCCGACGCCCGCGATGTACGACACCGCCTTCACCCTGAATGCCATGCGCAGCGGCGTCACCGCGGCCCTGCTGGCGGCGGCGGCGGCGCCGGTGGCGGGGTTCTTCGCGGAGCCGCGGCTGGCGGACATCCTATGGGCGCTGGCGGCGGGCACGGTGGTGTCGGGCGCCGGCAGCATCGGCGTCGTGGACTTCCGCCGGGACATCAACTTCGCCCGCGAGTTCGTGCTGCAAATCCTGCCGCGGGTGCTGTCCATCCTGGTGACCATCGGCGCCGCGCTGGCCTTCCGCAGCTACTGGGCGCTGGTGGCCGGCCTCCTGGCGGGGCGGCTGGCGCGGACCGGGTTCAGCTACCGGATGCACCCGTGGCGCCCGCGTCTGGACCTGTCGGCCTGGCGCTACCTGATCGGCTTCTCCGCCTGGGCCTGGGCGATCAGCATGACGGAGCTGGTGCGGGACCGCATGAACGCCTTCGTGCTGGGGCGCGTGCTGGATGCCGCGGCGGTCGGCATCTACGCCGTGGGGGAGGAGGTGGCGGAGCTGCCGACGACCGAGCTGGTGTTCCCGCTGTGCCGGTCGGCCTTCTCGGGCTTCGCCGCGGCGCGGGCCGCCGGGCAGGACGTGGCGGAGACCTTCATGCGCCCGGTGGCGCTGACCTTCATGGTGACGCTGCCGGCCGGGTTGGGATTGTCCCTGGTGGCGGACCCGCTGGTGCGGCTGGGCGTGGGGGAGGCTTGGGTGGCGGCCATCCCCGTCCTGCAGGTGCTGGGCGTGCTGGGCGGGTTCGTGGTGTTCGGGCATGTCGCGGGCACGCTGCTGTCGGCGCACGGGATGCTGCGGCAGCGCTTCGTGGTCCTCCTGGGCTGCACGGCGCTGCGCGTCGCCGCCGTCGTGCCGCTGGTGTCGGCCTTTGGCGTGCTGGGGGCGGCGCTGGGAACGGCCCTGGGCGTGGCGGCCGAGCATGGGCTGCTGATGGCGCTGGCGGCCCGCCGCTTCGGCATCCCCCTGGCGGCGCTGGGCCGGCGGACCTGGCGCAGCGCCGCCGCAGCAGGCGCGATGGCGGCGGTGCTGTGGGCGGCCGGGCTGGGCTGGGCCGGCGGGCCAGCCAGCCCGGCGGCGCTGGGACAGGCGCTGGCGGCGGGCGTGGGCCTGGGGGCCGCGGCGTATGGCGTGGTGCTGGCGCTGCTGTGGCTGGCCGCCGGGCGCCCGGCAGGGGCGGAGGCGGATGCGCTGGCGCTGGTGCGGCGGGTGGCCGGGGCGGCGCTGGGACGGCGGCGGGTTGCGGGAGCATAGCAACGGCGATGCGCGTCCATTATCCGCGTTGCTGCCTGCCAGGACCCGTGCCGTGCCGGCCCGGTTTCGGCCGTGCGCCGCTCGGGCAGGAAGATCGTTACGGCTGGTGCATTTCCGTGCATCGTTGTATGGGCAAGCCCGCCCTGGTCGGAACAAAAGGGCGCTCATGTCGGCCAGACGCGTCCGTGGACGGCATGGCCAGGCAGCAGGGCCGGGGAACAGGGGCGATGGGACACGAACGGCACAGGCGGCGGGCTGATGGACGGCTCTGACGTCTCCTTGCTGATCCTATCGGACACCCGCGCTGGCAAGGTTGCGACCAACGGGCTTGGGGCCGGCGCACTTGGTGTGCCCGCGCCCCGGGTCAGCATCATCATGCCCGCCTACAAGGCCGAGGCGACGATCGAGGCGACGATCAGGGGGTTGGCGGGCCAGACCTTCCCCGGGTTCGAGGTCATCGTCGTGGACGACGCCAGCCCGGACGGCACGGGTGAGAGCGCCTGCCGCGCGCTGCGCCAGTTCGGCCTGCGCCACGTGGTCGTGCGCCTGCGGGAGAACGCCGGGCCATCCCGGGCGCGCAACGCCGGGGTGGCCCTGGCGTCCGGGGAATATGTCGCGTTCCAGGACGCGGACGACACCTGGACGCCGGACAAGCTGGCCCGGCAGGTTGCGCTGATGGACCGGCATCCGGAGGTCACGATCTGCGGCTGCCAGGCCGAGCTGGTCGCCGCGAACGGCGCAGTGATCGGTCGGCTGTTCGGCACCCTGCCCGACCTGCAGCCGGCAGGATGGAAGCGGCTGCTGTCCAACTCGTTCATCCAGACATCGTGCGCGCTGGTCCGCCGCGCCGACCTCGGCCTTTATCCTTTCGACCCGACGCTGCGGGTGGCGGAGGACCGGGATCTGTGGATTAGGCTGGCCTCCAACGGCGTCACCGCGCTGTTGCAGGACGTGCTGGTCCGCAAGCTGGAGCTGCCGACGAGCTTCATGTCCACCAACAAGAACCTGATCGCATCCGACACCAAGCGCATGGTGGACTTCCATGTGGCGTCCATGCGGGACTACATGACATGGCGCGAGTGCCAGGTTATCTACGGTTCGCTGCACTCCAGCATCGGCAAGGGCCTTGCCCATCGGCCGGGCCAATACTTCCGGAGCGTCCGCCACACGGCGCAGGCCATCGTCATGGGGTTCAACGTGCTGGACAACTTGCGCTTCCTGATCCTGTCCAACCCCTTGATACGCGCGGTGCGCGGGCGCCTCGGCGGGCGCCGGGCCGGGCTGGGCTGACGCGGCGTGTCGGCCGCCCTCGCACATCCCGGCGCATCGGCGCATGCCCCCTTCATCGCCGCGGACCTGAGCAAGCTGACGCGCCCGCATCTGTGCGTCGTGATCGATACCGAGGAGGACTTTAACTGGGACGGCCCGTTCTCGCGCGCCAACATCTCCGTCGCCTCGTTCGGGCACGCCGGCCGGGCGCAGGAGCTGTTCGAGAAGCATGGCGTGCGCCCGTGCTACCTGGCCAGCTACCCGATCCTGACCGACGATGCAGCGGCCCGGACCCTGGCCGGCTGGGTGGATGGCGGGCGCTGCGTGATCGGGGCGCACCTGCACCCCTGGGTGACGCCGCCGCACGAGGAGGTGGTCTGCGTCATCAACTCCTTTCCCTGCAACCTGTCCGAAGACCTGGAGCGGCGGAAGCTGCAATCGCTGTCGGACGCCTCGCTAGAGCGGATCGGCCAGCGCCCGACAGTTTACAAGGCTGGCCGCTACGGCTTCGATGTCAGGCGCGGGACGATGCTGACCGGCCTCGGCTTCGAGGTGGACACGAGCGTGCTGCCGTTCCGCGACCTGACCGGGACGGGCGGCGGGCCGGACTTCTTCGAGTGCCCGTCGCAGCCGTTCTGGGCGGATGGAAGCCGCCGGCTGCTGCATGTGCCGATGACGCATGGGCTAATCGGGCCGCTGCGGACGCTGGCGGGCAGCGGGGCGGACCGCTTCCTGTTCGGCACGTCGATGCGGCAGCTGCGCGTGCCGGGCCTGTTGTCGCACCTGGGCCTGCTGGAGCGGATTATGCTGACGCCGGAGGGGCTGACGCTGGACGACATGCGGCGGCTGGTCCGCAAGCTGGCGTCGGGCGGGCAGACGGTGTTCGCGCTGACGATGCACAGCCCCTCGTTTGCGCCTGGGCACACGCCCTATGCGCGCGACCCGGCGGAGGTGTCGGCGCTGCTGGCCCGGCTGGACGGGTTCCTGGCATTCTTCCAGACGGAGCTGGGCGGTGTTGCGGTGACCCCGGGGGAGCTGAAGCTGGCACTGGGCTGACCTGGACCGACTGCCCCGGGTGGCGCCAACCCTGGCAATGCCGCGCAGCGCATCAGGTGCCGTGGGCCTGCAAGTCCTCCAGCCGGCAATGCCGCAGCGCCGCGGCCTCCGTCGCGCGCAGGGCCACCTTGGGCGCGCAGCCGGCCAGCAGCGCCTCCTGCCAGCGGGAGGCGCACAGGCACCAGCGGTCACCGGGCCGCAGGCCGGGGAAGCCGTATTCGGGACGCGGCGTGGACAGGTCGTTGCCGCGGCCGCGGCTGAACGCCAGGAACTCCGCCGTCACCACGGCGCAGACGGTGTGGCTGCCCGTGTCCTGCGGGCCAGTCTCGCAGCAGCCGGTGCGGGTGAAGCCTGTCATGGGGTCCAGCGAGCAGGTCTCCAACGCGCCGCCCAGGACGTTCAGGGAGCGGTTGGGGCGGGCGGCGTCGAGGGGCATGGGGCGGCTCCGGGCGGGGGCGTGCCCGGCCAGCTTACCAGACCAGGCCACGGCAACAAGAACGGCCATTGAACCCGTGGGCGGGCGCGGCTGGCTGCGGGGCCGCTTGGCGAACCCGCAAATCCGCTTGGTCCCGCCTACATGGTCATGCCCACATGACCGCACTTGGCGAGCTGAGATGGACACGGTGAGCGCGACGGAGTTCAAAGCCCGGTGCCTCGACTTGCTCGACCAGGTCTGCACGCATCGGATCGGGCCGCTTGGGACCACCAAGCGCGGCAGGATCGTCGCGGTGCTCTCTCCTCCCCCCAGCATGGAGGAGGCGGCGCAAGGGCTGCACGGCTTCATGCGCGGCTCGGTTATGGTGCCGGACGGGGTGGACCTGACGGCGCCCGTGCTGGATGAGCCGCTCGACGCCGAGAACGGCAGCCTGCACGCATGATGCAGAAGGCCGAGGGTGTGCTGCTGTACACCTGTGCCGTGATCTGGCTGGCCAATGGCGACCCGCCGCCGCAGCATGTGACGGCTGCAATCACGGTTGCGGCCATGACAGGCGGCACATTCGTGTCGCCCATCTCGGCGTGGGAGGTTGGCCTGCTCAGCAACCCGCGAGGCAACCGCTCCGCGCTGCGCTTCATGCCTGATCCCAGGACCTGGTTTGCGAAGCTCACGGCCAGGACAGGCATCCGCCATGCGGCGCTGACTCCGGACATCGCCGTGGACGCCTCCTATCTGCCTGGCAGCTTGCATGGTGATCCGGCGGACCGGCTGCTGGCCGCAACTGCCCGCCACCTCGGCGCGCCCTTGGTCACACGGGATGACAAGCTGATCGCCTATGGCGAGCAAGGCTTCATGCAGGTGCTGGCCTGTTGACGGGAACCAGGCGCGGCGTGCGGCGCTGCTACCGCGATCACGACGGGGGCATGATGACCAAGGGATCGGAGCTGCTGCGGGACGCCGGGATCACCGCGCCGGAGCTGGCGCGGGGGCTGGGCTGGTTCTCCCTGGCGCTGGGCGCGATGGAGCTGCTGCTGCCGCGCACCGTCACGGGCTTCCTGGGGATGCGCGGCGGCGAGGGGCTGGTGCGGCTGTATGGCGTGCGGGAGGTCGGGACGGGCCTGGCCATCCTGGGGTCGCGCGACCCGGCGCCCTGGATATGGGGCCGGGTGGCCGGCGATGCGCTGGACGTGGCGACGGTGGCGCCCAAGCTGGCTGGGCGGAAGCCCGGCAACGCGGCGCTGGCGCTTCTGCTGCTGGCCGGCGTCGCGGCGGTGGACGTGCTGTGCGCCGAGGAGCTGGAGCGGTAGCGTCCGCCCGGCGCACGGCCCGCTAGTCCACCGCCGGCGACCCCGCCGTCACGCCGCCGTCTATCACGATGGTCTGCCCCGTCATGAACCGCCCCGACGCCGCGGCCAGGAACACCGCGGCGCCGGCGATCTCGTCCGGCTCGCCAATGCGCTGCAGGGGCGTGTCGCGGGTGCGGCGGCGCAGGTTCTCGGGGTCCTCCCACAGGGCGCGGGCGAAGTCGGTGCGGACCAGGCCGGGGACGATGCAGTTGGCGCGGATGCCGCGCGGCCCCCACTCGCAGGCCAGGTTGCGTACGAGCTGCATGTCGGCGGCCTTGCTGATGCCGTAGGCGCCGATGCTGGTGCTGCCGCGCAGCCCGGCGATGCTGGACACGACCGTCACCGATCCCTCGCCACGCTCGGCCATGCCGGGCAGGACCATGTTGGCCAGCCAGTGGTTGCTGCGGATGTTGGTGCCCATAATGCGGTCCCAGGCGTCGTCGGGGATGCCGGCGCCGGGGCCGAAGTAGGGGTTGACGGCGGCGTTGCACACCAGCGCGTCCACCCGGCCCCACGCGTCCATCGTGCGGTCCACCAGGGCCTGCAGCTCCTCCTTGCGGCCGATGTTGCAGGGGACGACCAGCGCCTCCCCGCCCGCGGCGCGTATGCCGGCGGCCACGGCCTCGCATGCGTCGGCCTTGCGGGAGCTGACGACGACGCGGGCGCCGTGCTGGGCCATGCGTTCGGCAATGGCGCGGCCGATGCCCTTGCTGCTGCCGGTGACGACGGCGACCTGGCCGTGCAGGTCGAACAAGGTGGGCATGGGCTGGGTGGGCATGGGCGGTCCTCCAAGGCTTTGTTGCCGGCAGGGTGCCGGGGCAGGCGGGCCGTTGCAATCCGGCGCCCTCGCCAAGCCCGGCCCGGCCGGATTAGGGTGCGCCACGCGGCAACCCTGGGGGACCCCGGCGATGGACTTCCTCTGCTATCTCCACCCCGGCTGGGACCCGCTCGTGCGGCCTGCCGAGGCCACGCGCCCCTGGATGGACGCGACGCCGGAATCCTTCGCCTACCGCTGCCTGCCGCTGAACATCGCCAACGCGCACGGCTGGGAAATCCTGTCCTCCTGCGACTGCGAGGCCTACTGGACCGGCCAACCCGGCGCAGAGGGCGTCATCGTCCGGAACGCCCCGGGCACCGAGAAGCACCACGCCGCGGTGTCCCTGTTCGGCCAGGGCACGGTGACGTTCCACATCCAGGCGCTGTTCCGCACGCCGCCAGGGTGGGACCTGTTCATCACCGGATCGCCCAACCGGCCCAAGGACGGGATCATGCCGCTGTCCGGCGTGGTGGAGACGGACTGGTCCCCCTACAGCTTCACGATGAACTGGAAGTTCACCCGCCGGAACCACCGCATCAAGTTCGCCCGGGGCGAACCCATCTGCTTCGTCTTCCCCGTCCAGCGCGGCGCGCTGGAGCGCATGGACCCCAAGGTCGTGGACCTCGAAGACAACCCGGCCCTGCACGACGAGTTCAAGGCGTGGACCAAATCCCGCGACGACTTCCACGCCAACATCAGCCAGGCCAAGACGCCCGCGGAGCGCTGGCAGAAGCGCTACTACCGCGGCGTCGGCATGTCGGACGAGAAGCCGGTCCGCGACCACAAGTCCCGCCTGCGCCTGAAGCCCTTCGAGATGGGGGAGCCGTCGCCGCCAGTGCCCACGATGACCTTCGACGAGGCCGGGCTGGAACGGCTGCTGGCGACGGCGGTGGCCGCGGCGCGCGGGGGCGCCACCCCCGCAGAGCTGTCGGTGGCCCTGGCCGGCGCCGGGGTGCCCGGCGGCCTGGCGGCGCGGATCGCGGCGGCGTGCGGGGCTGAAGCGGGCGCGGCAGGGGTGGCGGGCGCATGACGCCCCGTGCCGGTGCGGCTTTCTTGCGCCCAGGGCTGGCGGCCCGGCTTCATCCCGCCCCCTCCCGCGCCCGGACACGTTCGCGGTGGGCGGTGTAAAGTCCGCTTGCAATGACGATGGCTGCGCCCAGCAGCGTCGTCCGGTCCGGCACGGCGCCGAATATCAGGGCGCCCATGGCGATCGAGGTCAGGATCTGCGCGTAGGAGAACGGCGCCAGCACGGACGCCGCCACCCGGCGGTAGGCGAGGATAATCAGGAACTGCCCGACCGACGCGCAGGCGCCCAGCACCAGCGCGATCCCGAGCTGCGCCGCGCCAGGCACGACGAAGCCGGCCGGCGCCAGCAGGGTCAGCACGGCAAGCCCGGTCAGGGCCGACCAGAGCAGCGTCGTTTCCGCCCGGTCGCCCACGCCCATGCGCCGGGTGATGATGATCGTCGCCGCCCAGCACAGGGCGGACAGCAGGGGGAAGATTGCGCCGGAGTGCAGCGCCGCCGGGTCCGGGCGGATCACGATCAGCACGCCGGCCAGCCCCGCCGCCACCGCCAGCCAGCGGCGCAGGCCCACCTTCTCGCCCAGGAAGGGGATGGACAGGGCGGTGATGAATGCGGGCGAGATGAAGCTGATCGCCGTGGCCTCTGCGATGGGCAGGAAGCCCAGCCCGGTGATGAACAGCACCGCGGACCCGACCAGGCCCAGGCCGCGCAGCACCTGCAGCCCCGGACGCCGCGGCCGCAGCCCGGCGAAGCCTCGCCGCGCCGCCAGTAGCACGGCGAAGGCCGCGAACACGATGTATCGCAGCCATGCGACCTCCGCAGCCGGCAGGCCCTGCCGCAGCACCTTCGCCAGCGTGTCCGACAGGGAGAACAGCGCCACGGCGGCCAGCACGAGCAGGATGGCGGGCAGCACGGGCTGCGCGGGCGGGGACGCCTGCGGGGTCGGCTGTTGGCGGCTGGGCACGCCGGCAGGAAGCGCCCGGGGCTTCACTGGTGGCAAGCCCGGCGGGGACAATCCTCCCATGCCCCCGACCCGCCTCAAGGTGCCAGGCAGCGCAGCCGCAGCAGGTCGTCCAGCGTCGGGTCGAGGCCAAGCAGCGCCAGACGCCAGACGGGCGCCGTCGCCAGCGCCAAGCCGAGGCCCAGCCCGATCCAGGGCAGCGCGGCCCGAAGGCGCGCGGCCCTCATATGCCGGCCCTCGTCCGCTGCCCCGCGCGCAGCAGCGCCCAGCCGCCCATTAGCATGGCGGCGCCCCAGGCCAGGAAGCCGTAGTCCCAGAACGGACGCGCTGCGGCGTCCACCAGCTCGTTGACGTGGTGGACGCCCAGGATTTGATGGTCCACCAGGCCCTCGATCACGTTGAACAGACCGAACCCGGCCAGCACGCTGCCGGCCAGCAGGCTGCTGGGCCATGCCAGGTGCTGCCGACGCGCCGTGCGCCACAGGATGAACAGGCCCAGGACGACGAAGACGTAGGCCGCGCTATGGAAGATGCCGTCCCACAGGGTGTTCAGCTTCAGGTTCTCCAGCGTTGTCGGCGGATACCAGGTGCTGACCATGTGGTGCCATTGCAGCACCTGATGCAGGACGATGCCGTCGAAGAAGCCGCCCAGCCCCAGCCCGAACAGGATGCCGGCGGACACGGGGAAGCTGGCGGCGGGACGGGGCTGGGCAGCAGTGGGACGGATCATGCGCGCGGCTCCGCAAGTGCTGGACTGGCTGCGTCATGTTGCAGCGGGGGAACCCCCATGCTAGACGCCCGCATCCCGCGGATAGCCGCTTCACAACTTGGAAATGTCCCCTGTGGCCTCTGGCTCCACAAACCAATCCGGCGGGCAGCTCGCCGACCGCTACGCCAACGCGCTGTATGCGCAGGCCGACGAGACCGGCGTCCTGGACCAGACCGTATCCGAAATGGACTCGCTGGGCAAGCTGATAGACACCACGCCCGACTTCCGGCGTCTGCTCGACAGCCCCCTCATTGACGTGACCCAGGCGCGCACCGCGGCCACCGCCGTGCTGCAGCAGCAGGGCTTCGGCAAGCTGGTGCAGGACTTCGTGGGCGTCATCGCCAACAACCGCCGCCTGGGCGCGCTGCGCGGCATCGTCGCGGGTTTCGCCACCCTGGTCGCGCAGAAGCGCGGCGTGGTGGTCGCCACCGTCGCCAGCGCCCACCCGCTGACGGACGTGCAGCGCGAGCAGCTGCGCGCCCGGCTGATCGAGGCCGGCTACGGCAGCGTCAACATCCAGGACAGCGTTGACCCCAGCCTGCTGGGCGGCCTGGTCGTGCGGATCGGCGCCCGCCTGTATGATACCAGTTTGAAATCCCGGCTGCAGCGCTTGCAGTACGCCATGAAGGGTGCCGCCTGATGGAAATCCGTCCCGCCGAAATCTCGGACATCCTCAAGAAGCAGATCGCTGCCTTCGACACCGAGCAGAACGTCGCCGAGACCGGCCAGGTGCTGTCGGTCGGCGACGGCATCGCCCGCGTGTTCGGCCTGCAGAACGTGATGGCCGGCGAGCTGGTCGAGTTCCCGTCCGCCGGGATCAAGGGCATGGCCCTGAACCTGGAGACGGACAACGTGGGCATCGTGGTGTTCGGTGACGACACCCGCATCCGCGAGGGCGACACCGTCACCCGCACCCGGGACATCGTGGACGTGCCCGTCGGCAAGGGCCTGCTGGGACGCGTGGTGGACGGCCTGGGCAACCCCATTGACGGCAAAGGGCCGCTGGTGGACGTGACCCGCAGCCGGGTCGAGGTGAAGGCCCCCGGCATCATCCCGCGCCAGTCCGTGAACGAGCCGATGCAGACCGGCCTCAAGGCGATTGACGCCCTGATCCCCGTCGGCCGCGGCCAGCGCGAGCTGATCATCGGCGACCGCCAGACCGGCAAGAGCGCCGTGGCGATTGACGCCATGATCAACCAGCGCGGCGCCAACGCCGGCACGGACGAGACGGCGAAGCTGTACTGCATCTACGTCGCCATCGGCCAGAAGCGCTCGACCGTCGCGCAGATCGTCCGCACGCTCGAAGAGAACGGGGCGATGGAGTACACCATCGTCGTCGCCGCCACCGCATCCGACCCGGCGCCCATGCAGTTCCTGGCGCCCTACACCGGCTGCACCATGGGCGAGTACTTCCGCGACAACGGGATGCACGCCATGATCTGCTACGACGACCTGTCCAAGCAGGCCGTCGCCTACCGCCAGATGTCCCTGCTGCTGCGCCGCCCGCCGGGCCGCGAGGCCTACCCCGGCGACGTGTTCTACCTGCACAGCCGCCTGCTGGAGCGTGCGGCGAAGATGTCCGATGCCTTCGGCAGCGGGTCCCTGACCGCCCTGCCGATCATCGAGACGCAGGCGGGCGACGTGTCCGCCTACATCCCCACCAACGTCATCAGCATCACCGACGGCCAGATCTTCCTGGAGACCGAGCTATTCTTCCGCGGCATCCGCCCGGCGGTGAACGTCGGCCTGTCCGTGTCCCGCGTGGGATCGGCGGCGCAGATCAAGGCCATGAAGAAAGTGTCCGGCAGCATCAAGCTGGAGCTGGCGCAGTACCGGGAGATGGCGGCCTTCGCGCAGTTCGCCTCGGACCTGGACGCCTCCACACAGCGCCTGCTGGCGCGCGGCGCGCGGCTGACGGAATTGCTGAAGCAGCCGCAGTTCCACCCGATGCCGGTGGAGGAGCAGGTCATCAGCATCTACGCCGGCACCAAGGGCTACTTGGACAACCTGCCCGTGGGCAAGGTCGGCGAGTTCGAGCGGCGGATGATCTCGGAGCTGAAGGTGCGGGACCCTGGCGTGCTGAACACCATCCGCAGCACCGGCAAGCTGGAGGGCGACGTGGAAAAGTCGCTCGTGTCCTTCATGGACGGCTTCGCCAAGTCGTTCGCCTGAAGCCGGGACGCAGTAGATGGCCAGCCTCAAGGCTTTGCGCGCGCGCATCAACAGCGTGAAGTCCACGCGCAAGATCACCTCGGCCATGAAGATGGTCGCGGCGAGCAAGCTGAAGCGCGCCCAGACGCAGGCGGAGGCGGCGCGGCCCTACGCCGAGCGCATGCAGCGCATGTTGGCAACCCTGGCGCGCAGCGCCGCCGGGTCCCCATCCGCGCCGCAGATGCTGGTGGGGACGGGCAAGGACCAGGTCCACTTGCTGGTGGTGGTGACGGCGGACCGCGGGTTGGCGGGCGCCTTCAACACCAACGTCGGCCGTGCCGCACGCGCGGCGATCCAGCGGCTGGAGGGGCAGGGCAAGACCGTCCGCGTCATCACCGTCGGCCGCAAGGGACGCGACTACCTGCGGCGGGAGTATGCCAGCCGCCTGGTGGGCGAGTTCAGCTTCGCCGGCAAGAAGCGGGTCGAGTTCTCGGACGTGAACGAGGTGGCGGCGCGGGTCACGGCGATGCTGGCGGCAGGCGAGTTCGACGTCTGCACCATCGTCTACAACCGCTTCCAGTCGGTCATCAGCCAGATCCCGACCGAGATGCAGCTGGTGCCGCTGGCCATCCCGGAGGCGGACGCCGCGCCCGCGGCCACGGGTCCGCAGGCGCAATACGAGTTCGAGCCGGACGAGGAGGCGATCCTCGCCGCGCTGCTGCCGCGCAACATGGCGATCCAGCTCTTCCGCGCGCTGATCGAGAGCGCGGCCGGGGAGCAGGGCGCGCGCATGTCCGCGATGGACAACGCCACGCGCAACGCCGGCGAGATGATCAACCGGCTGACGCTCAACTACAACCGCACGCGCCAGGCGAACATCACGCGGGAGCTGATCGAGATCATCTCCGGCGCCGAAGCGGTCTAACCAAGGGAAGCCCTCAAGATGGCAGTTAGCAACAAGGTCGGCCGCGTGACGCAGGTGCTGGGCGCCGTGGTGGACGTGCAGTTCGAGGGCGAGCTGCCCTTCATCCAGAATGCCCTGATCGCCCGCAACGGCGACAACAACCTGGTGCTGGAAGTGGCGCAGGAGCTGGGCGAGAAGACCGTCCGCTGCATCGCCATGGACGCGACCGAGGGCATGGTGCGCGGCAGCGAGGTGACGGACACCGGCGCGCCGATCAGCGTCCCCGTGGGTCCGGAGACGCTGGGCCGGATCCTGAACGTCATCGGCGAGCCGATTGACGACCGCGGACCCGTTGGCGAGAAGATGCGCTACCCGATCCACCGCGCCGCCCCCTCGTTCGAGGAGCAGAGCAGCAGCAGCGAGATCCTGGTGACGGGCATCAAGGTCGTGGACCTGCTGGCCCCCTACCTGAAGGGCGGAAAGATCGGCCTGTTCGGCGGCGCCGGCGTCGGCAAGACCGTGCTGATCCAGGAGCTGATCAACAACATCGCCAAGGCGCACGGCGGCGTGTCGGTGTTCGCAGGCGTCGGCGAGCGCACGCGCGAGGGCAACGACCTGTATCACGAGATGGTGGATGCCGGCGTCATCAAGCTGGGTGACGGCACGACCGAGGGCAGCAAGGTGGCGCTGGTCTATGGCCAGATGAACGAGCCGCCGGGTGCCCGCGCCCGCGTGGCGCTGTCCGGCCTGTCCCTGGCCGAGTACTTCCGGGACGAGGAAGGGCAGGACGTGCTGTTCTTCGTGGACAACATCTTCCGCTTCACGCAGGCGGGGGCCGAGGTGTCGGCGCTGCTGGGCCGCATCCCCTCCGCCGTGGGCTACCAGCCGACGCTGGCCACAGACATGGGCGCGCTGCAGGAGCGGATCACGAGCACCAAGAAGGGGTCCATCACCTCGGTGCAGGCGATCTACGTGCCCGCCGACGACCTGACCGACCCGGCACCTGCCACCAGCTTCGCCCACCTCGACGCCACGACGGTGCTGAACCGCGCCATCTCCGAGAAGGGCATCTATCCCGCCGTGGACCCGCTGGACTCCACCAGCCGTTCGCTGGACCCGCGCATCGTCGG
This sequence comes from uncultured Acetobacteraceae bacterium, assembly GCA_964250755.1. Taxonomy (GTDB): domain Bacteria; phylum Pseudomonadota; class Alphaproteobacteria; order Acetobacterales; family Acetobacteraceae; genus DASWOJ01. Next base: position 35,392 of record CAXUHB010000025.1, read on the forward strand.
CGAGGAGCACTACCTGGTGGCGCGCGAGGTGCAGCGCGTGCTGCAGACCTACAAGAGCCTGCAGGACATCATCGCCATCCTGGGCATGGACGAGCTGAGCGAGGACGACAAGCTGGTCGTCGCCCGCGCCCGCCGCATCGAGCGGTTCCTGTCGCAGCCGTTCCACGTCGCCGAGGTGTTCACCGGCAGCCCCGGCATCTTCGTGCCCATCGCCGACACCGTGCGCAGCTTCAAGGCCATCGTCGATGGCAAGTACGACCACCTGCCGGAGGCCGCGTTCTACATGGTCGGCACCATCGAGGACGCCGTGAAGAAGGCCGAGGGCATGAAGGTCGCCGCCTGATGCCGACGCTGCTGGAGATCGTCAGCCCCGACCGGCTGCTGCTGTCGCAGCCGGTGGACATGGCCGTCATCCCGGCGGCTGAGGGCGAGATGGGCGTGCTGCCGGGCCACAGCCCGATGATCGTCCTGTTGCAGGGCGGCACGATCACCCTGCACGAGGGTGGGCGCCCCACGAGCCGGCTGTATGTGAGCGGCGGCTTCGCGGAGATCACGCCGGAGCGCTGCACGGTGCTGGCGGACGAGGCTGTCCCGGTGGCGGAGGTGTCCCGGGCGCAGGCGGAGGCGCGGCTGCAGGCGGCGCAGGCCGAGGTGACGGCGGCTGGGACGGACGTGGCTGCGTATGACACGGCGGCGGCGAAGGTGCAGGCGGCACGCGCCATGCTGGCGGCGGCCGGGGCGGCGTAGGCTGGGGTGCCTCTGGAGCCTTGTGGCGTAGCTTTGGCCCATATCGGCTAGAAGTGCTTTCTGCTCCCTCTCCCTCCGGGAGAGGGCCGGGGTGAGGTAGGACCGCAAGAGCCGCCGTCCACCAGGCTGGAGAGCGGTCCTGACCAGGCCAAGGTTAGCCCTTGCCGCCTTCCGTCACCCCGACCCTCTCCCGGAGGGAGAGGGGGAGAAAAGGCACCCTCTTTCTAATGGTTTAAACTCCCGTCCGCTGTCACCAGACTGCAACACAGGCGTTCACACAACGGTCAGCCCGGTTCGCGCTGCCCGCCGCCGGGCCTATGTTCACGCCGCAACAGGATCGGTCGCTCCCCGCATGAAGCACTGGCGTTTGGAAGATGTCGCCTGGGACCGGTTCGACCCGGCGCAGGTGGACCCCAGCATCGTGCCCCTCGTGAAGGCGGCCGCCATGGTCGAGCGCAACGGCGTGGACTACGCGGTCTATCTCGGCAGGGTATTCGTGGACGACCCCGACTTCCGGCAGGCCAGCGACAACTGGGCGGTGGAGGAGGTCCAGCACGGCGACGCCCTGGGCCGCTGGGCCATGCTGGCCGATCCCGGCTGGGACTTCGAGGCGGCGTTCCAGCGCTACCGCGACGGCTACAAGCTGCCGCTGGACGCAGACGCCTCCGTACGTGGGTCCCGTACGGGGGAGCTGATTGCGCGCTGCATGGTGGAGACGGGAACCAGCAGCTACTACACGGCCCTGGCGGAGGCGACCGGGGAGCCGGTCCTGCAACAGGTGTGCAAGCTGATCGCCGCCGACGAATACCGCCACTTCAAGCTGTTCTACGACCACATGCGCCGCTACCTCGCGCGGGAGCGGCTGGGGATGCTGAACCGCTTGAAGATCGCTGCCGGGCGCATCACCGAGAGCGAGGACGACGAACTGGCCTACGCCTATCACTGCGGCAACGAGCCGGCAGCCATGAAGTATGAGCACGAGCGCTGCATCGCCGCCTACATGGGCCGGGCCATCAGCTTCTACCGGTTCCGCCATATCGAGCGGGCGATGGGCATGGTCCTGAAGTCGGTGGGCTTGCCGCCGCGCGGGCGCCTGTCGGCGGCAGGGGCGCGGCTGACCTGGACCTTGCTGCAGCGGCGCCGGCGCAAGTTCGAGGGCGCGGAGCTGAAAGCGGCGGCCTGATCCCGTGCCGATGGACGCCTACCGCCGGCGGTAGCGGCTGCGCCGGGCGGAGTCCGGGGCCGGCAACACTCCCTCGTAGAACTCGCCCAGCGGCACCTCCACCCCGATCTCAGGCATGGGCAGCGGCTTGGCCGGGTCCGTGAGCAGCGATCCCGTCCACACTCCCTCCACCCGCGCATAGACGTTCGCTGCAATGCTGTTCTGCGACAGCATGACGTAGCGCATGATGGACGGGGTGGCTTCGTACTCCGGGTTCTTGATGGTCTGGTCCACCAGGGCCGTGCTCCTGGACTCCACCTCGAACACGATCAGGGGGTTTGCCAGCAGCATGTCCTGCGGCTGCACCGGCCCGCACGCGACGGCGGCGTCGGGGTAGCGGATACTGCCCGCCGCCTCGATCTTCATGCCGCTGCCGAACACCCGGCACGGTCCGCCGCGCAGGCGCAGCTTCATGCTGAATATGATGTTGGCGACGATCAGCTCATGCGCTTGGGTCGCGCCCACCATCGGGATCACCTTCTGCCCGTCGAACTCGTGGCGAAGCTCCTGGTGCTCCTCCCACTCCAGGAACTCCTGCTTCGTCAGACCTGGGCGCAGCGTGACGTTCATCGGCAGCCCTCCCGGGGTGAAGGTTAGTCCGCAACCCTTAGCATGATCTTGCCGATGTGGGTGCTGGCCTCCATCAGCCGGTGCGCGTCGGCGGCTTGGTCCAGCAGGAACACCTCGTGGATCATCGGGCCGCACCGCCCGGCTTCCAGCACTGGCCACACCTTCGCCCGCAGCGCGTCGGCGATGGCGGCTTTCTGCACGGCGGTGCGGGGGCGCATGGTGCTGCCAGTGACGTGCAGGCGCCGGGTCATGATGGTGGTCAGGTCCAGGTCGGCGGCCTTGGCGCCGCCCAGGAAGGCGATCAGCACCAGCCGTCCGTCCATCGCCAGGCAGCGCAGGTTGCGGGCGAAGTAGGGGGCGCCCACCATGTCCAGCACCACGTCCACGCCCGCTCCGCCCGTCAGCTCCTTGACGCGGGCCTGGAAGTCTTCGTCGCGATAGTTGATGGCGGCGTCGGCACCCAGGCGCAGGATGGCCTCGCACTTCTCGGCGCTGCCGGCGGTGGCATAGACGGTGCTGCCGAACTCGTGCGCCAACTGGATGGCGGTGACGCCGATGCCGCTGGTGCCGCCGTGGACCAGGGCGCGCTGGCCGGGCTGCAGGCGTCCGATGTCGAACAGGTTGGCCCACACCGTGAAGTAGGTCTCCGGCAGCGCCCCGGCGCGCAGGGCGTCGTAGCCGGCGGGCCAGGGCAGGCACTGGCTGGCGGGGGCGGTGCAGTATTCGGCATAGCCGCCGCCGTTGGCCAGGGCGCACACGCGGCCGCCCACCGCGAAGGCGTCCGTGCCGTTCACCGCCACGACCTCCCCCGCGACCTCCAGCCCCAGCAGGGGGCTGGCGCCGGGCGGAGGCGGGTAGGCGCCCTTGCGCTGCTGCACGTCGGGGCGGTTCACGCCGGCGGCCTGGACGCGGATTAGGACCTCGCCAGGGGCGGGCTGCGGGACAGGGCCGGTGGCCATCGTCATGCCCTCCGGCCCGCCAGGGGCATAGGCGACGTGGCGCATCTGGGTGGGGATGGTCATGGGGCAGCCTCGGAAGGGGGTGGCGGAAGGTCCGCGGGGCGTGGCAGCTTGTCAATCTGCCACGGGCGGCCACGGGCGGCTGCGGGCCGCGCCGGGCAGCCTGGCATCGCCGAGGGTGGCGGGACCGGCCCGCCGCACCCAAGTTTGCAACCACCGCAGTTGCAAGGAGCCGTCCGCTTGTCCCGTCCCACCCTCCGCCGCGCCGTCCCGGTGATCCTGCTTGCGGCGCTGCTTGCGGCGGCTCCTCGTCCGGCGTCCGCAGCGGACGCGGTGACGGAGTGGTCCCTGCTGGCCGACAGCGTCGCCAACGGCTCGGCCAATTGGCACACCCTGGCCATCATGCACCAGGCCATGCACGACGCCCGCAACGCCGCGCAGCCCGCCTATGCCCGCTGGTTCCCGCCCACGCCGGACGAGCCGTCTGCCGCCGGCGCCGACCCCGATGCCGCCATGGCCGCGGCCGCGCACCGCGTGATGGCCACCGAGCATCCGCAGTCCCTGTCAGCCATCGAGCAGGCCTACCAGGCCGCCCTTGCCCGCATCCCGGACGGCCCCGCCCGCCAGGCTGGCGCCGCCCTGGGCGACGCCGTGGGCGCTGCTGCCCTGGCCCGGCGGCGCAACGACGGCTTCCGCTACGTCCGGCCTTTCCCGGTCGAGGCCGCGGACGGGCGCTGGCGCCCGACCCCGCCGGAGTTCCGCAACAGCTACACGACGGACACGCGGCCTTTCCTGTTCACCAGCGACTCCGACCTGGACCCGCAGCCGCCACCCGAAGCCGGGACGCCGCGCTTCGCGGAGGTGGCCGCGGAGGTGCGGCAGTTGGGCGCTCTGGAGTCCTCCCCCCGCACCAAGGCGCAGTCGGAGGCGGCGATGTACTGGGCGTACCAAAGCTCGCAGCGCGGCTACATCCACCTTGCAGCGGCGCTGCTGGACGCGCATCCGCGGCCCGGCGGCCTGGCCGCCCACGCCCGCATCATGTCCCAGCTCGCCGTGGGCCTGGCGGACAGCGCGGTGCTGATCTGGGAACTGAAGGAGCGCTTCGGCTTCTGGCGGCCCGTCACCGTCATCCGCGGCGGCGCACCCGGCGTGGCGCAGGACATGGAGTGGCTCTCCTTCGTCGAGACCCCGGCGCATCCGGAGTATCCATCCGGCCACGCAAGCGACTGCTTCACCGGCTCAGGTGTGCTGGCGGCGGCGTTCCCGGAGCTGCAGGGGCCGGTGGCCTACGTCGCCCAGACCGGCAGCCCGCCGGAAGGGCCGGACGCCAACAGCATGGGTCAGCACGCGCAGTATGCCGACAGCGGCCTGCCGGCCCGGCGGGAGTTCCCCACCTTGCAGGCCATGGCCCGCAACTGCGCCGACAGCCGCATCTGGGCCGGCGCGCATTTCCGGACGGCCAACGAGGAATCGGAGCGCGTGGCAGGCCGGATCGTGGCGCGGGCGCTGGCGGCGGTGCCGGCGCGCTGAGGGCGCCGCCGGCCGGTCAGCCATTCCGGCATCTTCCCCCCGCTGCGTTCGGCCCGGCATGATCCACTTGGGCGGCTTCTGAAGGCGCCAACAGAACAGCAGCAGCCCGCGAAGGGTGGGCGAAGACGCGGTTCAGGCAACGGGGCAGCGCATCCCAGCCAACAGGGCCGCGATGATCCGGTGCCGGACTGTCGGCCCGCTCCGCGCCGGCGGCGTCAGGGCCTTGGGTGCTGCGGCGCTTTGTGGATGGGCTGAACTTCGAAGCCCTCATTGGCGAGATGGACCAGCACCAGGTGTTCGTCGGCATCGCCATGCACATGGACCTCGTCCTGGTCGGCGTCCACGACAACCTTCTTCACATCGGCCACAAGGCCGAGGGACCGCTTGAGGGCGGCGATGCGGCTTGGGTCGTGCAGGCCGGAAACTTTGAGGCGCAGCATGGGCATGTCCCGTCTCAGCTGTGGCGCGGCGGTCATCGTGGCGGCAGGACCCATGCACGGCAATCCCGCCCGTCGCGGAGAACCGCCCCGGATGCCAGCCAGGGCGGTTCCAGCCAGGGCGGTTGCTGAACTACCGTATGGCGCGCAGCACCCCGCGCTTCTCCGCGGCCAGCGAGCGGTAGATGGACAGGTAGTCCTCCGCCATGCGCCTGGCGGTGAAGCGTGCGTCGAAGCGGGCGCGCACGGTGTCGCGGGACAGCTCGTGCAGGCGGCTGACGGCGGACATGGCGCCGGTCTCGTCCTCGACGATGAAGCCGCTGACGCCGTGCTCCACGATCTCGGGGACTGAACCGCGGTTGAAGGCGATGACGGGCGTGCCGCAGGCCATCGCCTCGATCATCACCAGGCCGAACGGCTCGGGCCAGTCAATCGGCATCAGCAGGCCGCAGGCGCCGCTCAGGAAGGCCGGCTTCTGCGCGTCGTTGATCTCGCCGATCATCTCCACGCCGCCCTCGGCCAGCATCGGGCGGATGACGGTGTCGAAATAGACCTGGTCCACCTTGTCCACCTTGGCGGCGATCTTCAGCGGGATGCCGCAGGCCCGGGCGATCCGTATGGCGCGGTCCGGCCCCTTCTCGGGCGCGATGCGGCCCAGGAACGCCAGGTAGTCCTTCGGGCCGGGCTGCGGGGTCAGCAGGTTGGCCGGCAGGCCGTGATGCACGGTGCGGACGTAGTTGGCCTGGGGCAGCGGGCGGCGCTGGCTGTCGGAGATCGAGACGATGGGCACGTGCGGGAAGGTGTTGAACACCGGCTGCAGCTCGCCCAGGTCCAGCCGCCCGTGCATGGTGGTGACGAAGGGCGTGCGCTGGCGGCTGAACATGCTGAACGGCCAGTAGTCCATGTGGAAGTGCAGCACGTCGAACTCGTCAGCCTTGGCGCGGGCGGCCTCCATCAGCAGCATGTGCGGGGCGATGGGGTCGCGTATGGCGGGGTCCAGGCGCAGGGCGCGGGGCCAGATCGGCTCCAGCTTGGCCGATGTCACGCTGTCGCCGGAGGCGAACAGGGTCACGTCATGGCCCAGGGCAACCAGCTCCTCCGTCAGGAAGGACACCACGCGCTCGGTCCCCCCGTACAGCTTGGGCGGCACGGCCTCGTGCAGAGGGGCGATCTGGGCAATCCGCATCGGTCGGGTCCTGTTGCTGGTGGCTTCTCATGCAACAAGGCAATCAGGGCAATTCTGCGGCAGTGCAGCATTCCGTGATGAGCAGGCAACGGAGTCCGCCGCTCCCCAGGGCTGCGCCGTCAGGTTGGGGCCGGCTCCGCATGGCAGACAGCCTCGACCCGGTTCCCGTCGGGGTCCAGCAGGAATGCGGCGTAGTAGGCGGGGTGGTAGTGCGTCCGCAGCCCCGGCGGCCCGTCGTCCCGCCCGCCGGCGGCAATGCCGGCCGCAAAAAACGCATCCACCGCCGCCCGGCTGGGCGCGCGGAAGCACCAGTGCCGGTTGTCCGGAACCACGGTGCCAATGGTTGGCTGGACGCTCAGGTAGCTGTGCCCATCATCGCCGGGGCGGTTCCGCACGCCGTAGCCCACCTGGCCCGCACGGCGGACGACGCAGGGGACGCCAAGCGCCGCCATGACCGCGTCCCAGAACGGAAAGGCGCGGGCGGGGTCGGCGACGGTGATGGAGACGTGGTCGAGCATGATGCGGCCGACGATCAGAAGGCTCAACGCCAAGCGCGGCCAACGGAACAAGCGTCCCGGGGCCGCGCATCATTCTGGTCCGGCAGTTGGGCTAGAAGCCCTCGCGCTCCAGCCGCTTGCGCTCCATCTTGCGGGCGCGGCGCACGGCCTCGGCCGCTTCGCGCGCACGGCGCTCCGATGGCTTCTCGAAGTGCCGGCGCAGCTTCATCTCGCGGAACACGCCCTCGCGCTGCATCTTCTTCTTGAGCGCCTTGAGCGCCTGGTCAACATTGTTGTCACGAACGAGAACCTGCACTTGGCTGCCGTCTCCTCTGGGCGGGGTGGGGGTGTGGCCCGGGTCAACCCCGGGCAAGCCTGATGGTTTCCTGCCGGCGGGTCCGCCGGGGAGGCAGCGTCATAGCACCGTTGCGCGGCCTCGCCAAAGGATTTTGCCGCACCACTTTATCCCTAGCTGAACGGAGCCGCCCATTGGCCATACTCAAGATCGCCCGCATGGGCCACCCGGTCCTGCTGCAACGGGCCGAGCCGGTGCCCGACCCCACCGCGCCGGAGATACGCCGGCTGGTGGCCGACATGATCGAGACGATGGAGGACGCATCCGGCGCCGGGCTGGCCGCGCCGCAGGTGCATGTGCCGCTGCGGCTGTTCGTGTTCCGCGTGCCGGCCGCCCGGATCGGCGCCGACGAGGGTGGGCCGGTGCCCAACACCGTCGTCATCAACCCGGAGCTGGAGTTGCTGGGGGACGAGATGGTGATGCGCTGGGAGGGCTGCCTGTCCATCCCCGGCCTGCGCGCCGCCGTGCCGCGCCACGCCCGCGTGCGCTATTCCGGCGTGGACACGGCCGGCCGGCCGGTGGGCGCGGAGGCCGGCGGTTTCCACGCCGGCGTCGTGCAGCACGAGCACGATCACCTGGACGGCATCCTGTATCCCATGCGGATGCACGACTTCCGCCACTTCGGCTTCACCGAGGAGCTGGCCCGCGCGGCGGCTCCGAACCCATAAGGCCCAGCACGATGTTCGACCCCCCCGAGCGCAGCGCCGAGCGAGACGCCGCCATCCTGGCCCTGCTGCCCAGCGCCGGCTACGGCGGCTGGACCATGGCCGCCCTGCGCGCCGCCGCCGGGCCGGACGCCGACCTGCTGTTCCCCGGCGGACCCGCCGACATGGTGGACGCCTACGTGGACTTGGGCGACCGCCAGATGGTCGAGGGCGCGGCGGCCATGGACCTTGCCGGGATGCGTGTGCCGGCGCGGGTGCGGGCCGTCATCGCCCTGCGGTTCCGCCAGCAGCGCGACCACAAGGAGGCGGTGCGCCGCGCCCTGGCCGTCCTGGCGCTGCCCGGCAACGCCGGGCTGGCGGTGGCGGCGACGGCGCGCACGGTGGACAGCATCTGGTTCGCTGCAGGGGACACGTCGGCGGACTTCAGCTGGTACTCCAAGCGGGCGATCCTGGCCGGGGTCTATGGCGCGACGATGCTGTACTGGCTGCAGGACTACAGCGACGAGGACGCGGACACCCTGGCCTTCCTGGACCGCCGGCTGGCGGACGTCGGGCGGATCACCGGGCTGCGGCGGCGGACCGGCGCCTTCGTGCAGCGGATGCGGCGCAACCAGGCGGCGTAGCAGCAACCGGGCCGTGGCAGGGGACGTTGACCCGGCGCTGCCCCTGCAACCCACGCTGAACCTGGAGGACGCCCATGAAGAGCATCGCGCTTTGGCTGATCGGCATCCCGATCCCCATTATCATCCTGCTGAAGATCTTCGGGGTCTTCTAGAGACCCCCGTGACCCACGTCCGCATCACGCATACGACCGAATACACCTACCATCAGCCGGTGCGCCCGACGACGCACCGGCTGATGCTGCGCCCCCGCGACTCGCATGACCTGCGGCTGCGCAGCGCCACGCTGGCCGTGACGCCGCCGCCGGCGCGCACGCGCTGGGCGCATGACGTGTTCGGCAACTCCGTTTGCTACCTGGATTGGGACCGGGCGCTGACGCGGGTGATCCGCATCGTCTCGAAGCTGGACCTGGACCACTACCCCTCCGTCCGCGACCTGACGCTCGACCCGGCGGCGGAGACCTACCCGTTCAGCTACTCGACCGACGAGGCGCCGGACCTCGCACGCCTGCTGGAGCGGCAATATCCCGACCCGGACCGCGTGGTGGAGGGCTGGGCGCGGGGCTTCCTGAACCCGCACGGGCCGACACGGACGATGGACATGCTGGTGACGATGACCCGCGCCATCCGGGAGGGCTTCGCCTACCTGGCGCGCGACGCCGAAGGCACGAACCCGCCGTTGCGGACGCTGGCCACTCGCAGCGGGGCGTGCCGGGACTTCGCGCTGCTGATGATGGAGGCGTGCCGGTCTCTTGGGATCGCGGCGCGCTTCGTCAGCGGCTACCTGTATGATGATGCCCAGGCGCACGTGACGCGAGCGCCGCAGGTGGTGGGCGGTGGGGCCACCCATGCCTGGTGCGCGGCCTACCTGCCCGGCGCGGGCTGGGTGGAGTTCGACCCCACCAACGGCCTGGTTGCCGGACGCAATCTGATCCGTGTCTGCGCCGCCCGCACGCCGGAGCAGGCGAAGCCCGTGTCGGGCGCCTATGTCGGGGAGGCCGGGGACTTCGACCGGCTGCACGTGTCGGTGGACGTGCAGGTCGGCGATGACGGCGCCGGCGGCGGACGGGCTGGGCTGGCGGCCTGAGTGCTGCGCGCCGCGGTCGGGACGCCGATGCGTCCGGGTTGGCTGGCCTCAACGTGTTGCCGGTAGGCGGCCATGACCCAACCCTTCACCATGCGTCAGCTCGGCCCGGCGGATGTCGCGGGCTACCGCGCCCTGCGCCTGGACGGGCTGCAGCGTCATCCCGCGGCGTTCGGGGCGGCGTGGGCGGAGGTGGCCGAGCAGCCGCTGGACTGGTTCGCTGGGCGGCTGCGGGACAACGTGGTGTTCGGCGGCTGGATTGGGGGCCGGCGCTGGCAGGGGTCGCGGGGCTGATGGTGCCGGCGCAGGCCAAACTGCGGCACAAGGGCCGGCTGTAGGGCATGTACGTCCAGCCCGCGGCGCGCGGGACCGGGATGGCGCCGGCGCTGGTGCAGGCGGTGATCGCGGCGGCCAGGGGGTGGTCGAGGAGCTGCTGCTGACCGCTGGGGCGGACAACCCGGCCGCGGTCCGGCTGTATGCTCGGGCTGGTTTCCGGCGATACGGTGCGGAGCCGCGGGCGCTGAACGTGGACGGCTGCTTCCACGGCGAGGTGCTGATGCGCCTGCCGCTGCATCCGCCGGGTTAGGGCTGTCCCAGCTTGGCCGGCCATGGTTCAGCCGGCCGCGGTTTGGTGTATGAGGCGGCAGCCGCCACCGCCGGAGCCGTCCCGTGTCCACCAAGGTCAGCCTCCTCCTGATATCCTGCGCCATCGTGCTGGCGCCCTGGCTGCTGTGGCGGCTGCGCCCGGTGCGCCGCGCGGCGCCGCTGGCCGTGGTGCAGATTCTGGTTGGGGTGGTGCTGGGGCCGTCCGTCGCCGGGCTGCTGGCGCCTGGGCTGCATGCGGCGGTGTTCACCCGGCCCGTGCTGCAGGCGCTGGAGGGCGTGTCGGGCCTGGGCGTGCTGCTCTATGTGTTCGTGACCGCGCTGCACCTGGACCTGCCCGCGCTGCGTCAGGACGCTCGGGGCTTGGGGGCCATCGCCGCCGGCAGCGTCGCGGCGCCGCTGCTGCTGGGCGCGGGCGCGGGATGGTGGATGCTGCAGGCCGTGCCCGGCGCGCTGGGGGCCGAGGGCAGCGCCCCGGGCTTCGTCGCGGCGGTGGCCATCTGCATCGCGGTGACGGCGCTGCCGGTGCTGGCGGCGGTGCTGCAGGAGTTGGGGCTGCTGGGCGCGCGCATCGGCCAGGTGGCGCTGGCGCTGGCGGCGCTGAACGACGCGGCGCTGTGGGTGATGCTGGCGGTGCTGCTGGCCTGTGCCGGATCGCACGCGGGACCGCATGCGGGATCGCCTGCGGGATGGGGCGGGATGGGGCTGCTGGCCCTGGCGCTCGGGTGGTTCGCGCTGCTGGCGGCCGTGGTCCGGCCCGGCCTGGCCCGCCTGGCGCAGGCCGGCGGCCAGGCGATGCTGGTGGCCGGCGTTGCGCTGGCGCTGGTGTCGGCGGCGGTGTCGGAGGCGCTGGGCACCGGCTTCCTGGTCGGCGCCTTCGCAGCCGGCTTCGTGATGCCTGCCGGTTGCCGGGCCGTGCTGCTGGAACGGCTGGAGATGGTGACGGCCACCGTGCTGCTGCCGTTCTTCTTCATGTCCACCGGCCTGCGCGCGGTGATCGAGCCGGGGTCGGCCAGCTTCCTGGGCCTGCTGGCGGTGGCCGTGGGCGCGACGGTGCTGGGCAAGATGGCCGGGACGGCGCTGCCGGCGCGGCGGGCCGGGTTCACGTGGATGGAGGGCATGCAGCTCGGCGCGATGATGCAGACGAAAGGATTGATGGAGGTGGTGGTGCTGACGACGCTGCACGACGCCGGTCTGATCGGGGTGCCGGTGTTCTCGGGCATGGTGGCGATGGCGGTGGCCTGCACGGTGCTGACCGCGCCCGCCGTGCGGTTGTGCGCGGCGGTGGAGCGGCGTGGGGGCTGGAAGCTGCCCCAACCTTCTCCCTCCGGGAGAGGGTTGGGGTGAGCCGGGCGGCCCGGACACCGTGTTCCCGTCCGAGAGGCGGTCCGCGCTGCCGCCGTGCGCCGTCCGTGTAAGCAGGAGCCTATGCCCCCACCCCTCCCCACCCTCGGCATCATCGGCTTCGGCGCGTTCGGGCGCCTGATGGCCCGGCATCTGCGCGGCCATTTCCGCCTGTCGGCCCACGACCCCGCCCTGCCGCCCGGCACGGAGCTGGACGGCGCCGCCCTGGACACGCTGGCCGCCGTCGCCGGGTGCGGCATCGTCGTGCTGGCGGTGCCGGTCAGCCGTATGGAGGACACCGTGCGCGCCATCGGCCCGCACCTGCGCCCCGGCGCGCTCGTGCTGGACGTTGGCTCGGTCAAGGTGCTGCCGGCGGAGATCATGCGGCGCGGCCTGCCGCCGCATGTCGGGATCGTCGCCACCCACCCCCTGTTCGGCCCGCAGAGCGCGCGGGACGGGTTGCGCGGCCTGAAGGTCGCGGTCTGCCCGGTCCGCGGCGACGCCGCCCCGCGGGTGGGGGCGTTCCTGCGCCGGGCGCTGGGCCTGCACGTCATCCTGACGACGCCCGAGGCGCATGACCAGGAGGCCGCGATGGTCCAGGGCCTGACCCACCTGATCGCCAAGGTCCTGGTGCAGATGGAGCCGCTGCCGTCCCGCATGACGACCCGCAGCTTCGACCTGCTGATGCAGGGCGTCGGCATGGTGCGGCACGACGCGCCGGAGGTGTTCCAGGCCATCGAGCAGGCCAATCCTTACGCAGCCGAGGTGCGGCGGCGGTTCTTCGGCCTGGCTGCGGCGCTGGACGCCGAGCTTGTGGGCAGGGGCGCGCACGAACGCCCCGATCCCGGCGCGGACGTCGCGGATCCTTCCACGCAGGACAGTCGTCCATGTTCGTCACCATGATCCAAGACTGCGGCGCAAGGTGCGCACTGCATCCGGACCGCCCGCTGGCCCGCCCACCCGCAGGACGGGCCGCCCATTCCCGGCCCTTGCGCCCGTGCCTGCTTTGTCCGATGACGCCAGCCGTCCCCACTGCGGACACACGACCCCGGAGATGATCCAGATGTCAGTCAACGTGCTCTACACCACCCAAGCCACCGCCGACGGCGGGCGCGACGGCCATGCCGCCACCAAGGACGGCACCCTGGACGTGAAGCTGTCCACCCCCAAGGAGCTGGGCGGCGGCGGCGGCCCCGGCAACAACCCCGAGCAGCTGTTCGCCGCCGGCTACTCCGCCTGCTTCCTGGGCGCCATGAAGTTCGTCGCCAGCCAGGGCGGCACGGTCAAGGTGCCCAGCAACGCCACCGTCACCGCAACCGTCGGCATGGGGCCGCGCAGCGAGGGCGGGTTCGGCATTGACGTGCAGCTCGACGTGGCGCTGCCCGGCGTGGACCGTGCCGAGGCCGAGGCGCTGGTGGAGAAGGCGCATCAGGTGTGCCCCTACTCCAACGCCACCCGCAACAACGTCCCCGTCCGCCTGAACGTCGTCTGATCCCCCTGGCCCGGCCTTGCCAGGCCGGGCCGGCCCTGGAGGCTGACCATGGAGCAAGTTCTAACTGCGGCCTGGAGCCTGGCCGGCCCGGCGCCTGCCCCCCTGTCCGGCGCGGGCGCCACTCTGCGCCAGGTCCACATCAAGGCCGGGCACGTCGCCACCAGGCACAGCCACCCGCACGAGCAGTTCCTGCTGGTGCTGTCCGGCGCGGGACGGCTGGAGTGCGAGGCCGGCGGCATCCCGCTGCATCCCGGCACCGTCATCCGCTTCGCCCCTGGGGCGTGGCACAGCGCGGAGTTCACCGCGGATACCGTGCTGACGGAGTTCAACTTGAACGAGGCGCCTTGAACGAGGTGCCGCCGGCCTGACCGCTGCGCCGCCCGCGACGGAACCATCCCTGCGGCGGCACTGTCCTGTGCAGAAGTTTACCGGCAACGGACCAAAAGCCATTGTGCAGCTTGGTGCGAGGTTGCACAATAATGAGATGGCGGGGCCGAGAACGTTTCGTCCGCGAAGGGGCCGCCTCCCTGGACCGGTGCCACGGATGACCCCCGCATGATCCTCATCCCTTCTGCCGGCCCGGCATCGCACTTCGGACATCCTTGATGCTGCCCGCCCTGCCTCCTGCCCGGCCCGTCCAGGGCAGCCCTGTACGGCAGCCAGGGCGGGCCCCAATGCACCAGGCAGTGGCGGCGTACGATGGTGGTGCCCCCTGGGCGTCGGTCGGCCCGCTGGCGGCGGTGGAAGCGGCGCGGCTGCGGGAGGTGGATGACCTGCATATTCTGGATACCCCGCGGGAGCAGGAATTCGACCGGCTGGTGTTCATCGCGGCGCAGGTGCTCGGCATGCGGGTGGCCGCCATGTCCATCCTTGGCCAGGACCGGCAGTGGTTCAAGGCACGGGTCGGCACCCCGGTGGCCGGAACCAGCCTGAATCTGTCCTTCTGCCTCCATGCGCTGCACCGCCCCGGTCCGCTGGTGGTGCCCGATGTCCGGCGCGACCCGCGGTTCCAGCGCCATCCGATGGTGACGGGCAAGCCCCACCTGCGGTTCTACGCCGGGGCGCCGGTGGCTGGACCAGGTGGGGCGCGCGTCGGCACGCTTTGCGTCCTCGACACCCGGCCGCGCACGCTGACCGGCGCCCAGGTGACGACGTTGGCGATGCTGGCCGGCGAGGCGTCGGCGCTGCTGGCGCGCCGCGGATGCCCGCCTGCGCCCGAGCCATGGGCTGCCCCCTGACGGCTGCGGCGCGGCTTGCCCCCGGGCGCCCGCCCGCCATAGGGTCCCCGCCATGCGGATTGCGTCACTTGCGTGCTTGCTGGCTCGTGCCGTCCCGGCTTGCGTTGCCCCGGCTTGCGTTGTGCTGGCTTGCGCTGTCCTAGCCGGCATCCCGCCCGCCCGCGCCGCAGGCCCTGATCCCGACCGGGCCGCCTGCTCCGCCGCCATCGCTGCCGCGGAGCGCGCCGCCCGCACCGCCCCTGGCCTGCTGGCCGCCATCGGCGCCGTCGAGAGCGGGCGGCGCGACCCGCGCACCGGCGCCCGCCTGCCCTGGCCCTGGACCGTCAACGCCGAGGGTGCCGGAACCTACTACCCCACCAAGGCCGCCGCCATCGCCGCCGTGCAGGCGCTGCAGGCGCGCGGGGTGCAATCGGCGGATGTCGGCTGCATGCAGGTCAACCTGCTGCACCACCCCACGGCCTTCCGGTCGCTGGAGGACGCTTTCGACCCCCGGGTCAACGCAGCCTACGCCGCGCGCTTCCTGACCAGCCTGTTCGCCCGCACCGGCACATGGCCGACGGCTGCGGCGGCCTACCACTCCTTCACGCCCGAGCGCGGAGCGCAGTATGCCAGGCTGATTGCCGCCGTATGGTCCGGCGCCCCGGTGCCCGTCACCGCCGGCCCGCCCGGCCCGGGCGGCGCGCCGGGTGCGGAGGTCGTCAGCTTCCCTGACGGCGGCCAGCTCCGCATCTTCCGCGAGGCCGCGGTTCCAGGACGGACTGGGCGGGTGCTGGGGTATCTGAGCGGGCCGTGATGCCTGATCCTTTCTCCCCCTCCGGGGTTGATCCGCTTCGCGGCCCAACCCCGGAGGGGAAGGGAGAGGCGGCTACTCTCTTGGCCCTGTCACCCGCTTGCGCCCGCCGGGCTTCGCCCCGGCCTCCAGCGCACCAATGCGCCGGGCCAGGTCGGCGGTGACGCCCTGCGTCGCTTCATAGGATGCGGAGCGGGCGGCGGCCTTCGCCTCGTTCACCACGAGGTCGCCGCGGCTCTCCAGGTGCGACAGCCGGCGGTCCAGCGCCAGCAGCTGCGTGCCGAGGTCGGCGATGGCCTTCCCGTGCTCCTCCTCCAACTGCAGCAGCCGGTCCACCTTGCGGAGGAGCGCCCAGGCGCCGCCGATGCCCAAGCCGCGGCTACTTGCGCCCGATCTTCTGCAAGTCGGCGCGGACCTTGCTGGCCTGGGCCAGCGCCCGGTCCACCCGGGCGTCGAAGTCGCGCATCCCGCGCAGCGCGATCCGGTCCACCGTGCGGGCCGGCGCCCCGGCGGGCAGCCGCACTGCGGCAGCGCTGGCCGACCGGTGGATGCCGTAGGTTCTGGTTCCGCTCATGCCCGCCTCCCGCCAGCAGGCAACGGCCTGCATCCCGCCAGCAGGCAACGGCCTGCATCCCG
>CAXUHB010000025.1:51466-54711 GCA_964250755.1 uncultured Acetobacteraceae bacterium
TCCCGCCAGCAGGCAACGGCCTGCATCCCGCCAGCAGGCAACGGCCTGCATCCCGATAGTTGCGCCGCGGCGCAGCGGATGCAATGGGCGCGTGGACCCGGCCAGCCCCCGCAGGCCCGATGCAGACCTGCGGCGGCCTACTTGCCCGTCAGCCCGGCCGCCATGCACTGGCCCAGTTGGGTAATGGCCTTGCCGCTGCCCGCCAGCGGGTTCTGCGCCACCTTCCCGGCGACATCAACGTTCAGCATGTCGCCGGCCATCATCGCCGCCATGAAGGCGTCGTCCTTGTCCGGGGGGATCGGAATCAGCAGGCCCGTCTTGGTCCCGGCAACGGCGTCCACGGACAGAGCGGCCCCCTTGTCCACGGAAACGTCGGCCTTGTAGGTCTGGCCGACGATGTAGTCGAAGGCCGGGTCAATCATGACCACCGACACCTTCTTGTCCGCACCGGCGATGATGCCAAGGACCGACTTGTCGTCATACGTCATGATGGCGCTGCACTGCTTGAAGCTGTTGTCCGCGTTGTGCTCGCGGTCCACTTTCCAGCCGGCGACATCAATGGTTTGGCCGGGGGCCTGCGCCAGGGCTGGCAGGCTGGACAGGGCAAGCAGGGCAGCGGCGGCAAGGGTATGCTTCAAGGCGCCCCCTCCACTGGGTCCGTCATGCTGACCATTCCAACCGGCATAGGCAATCGGCATTCCGGCCTAGAGCCTCGCGCAGGCCGCATTCGTTTCCAGTGAGGCATTGCAGCCGTGCCCGGACGGGCCGGCGCCGGCAAGCCCGAACTGGGCGGGATCGGGCCGGGGAGTGGGACGGTGCGCGCGCACGGCAATCGGCGCTTCGCCCGCTGCCCGCGCATGCCGGGCCGCACGGGCGGCATCGGCGCCCGACCCCTGTCAGGAAACGACGCCCCCGCGTCACGGGCCGGAGCCTCTGCCGGGCCAGCGGCGGCCCGGCAGAGGCTCCGCCGCTACTCCACCGTCACCCGCACCTGCCGGGACGCTGCCCCAGCCAGCGGCAGGCGCACCTGGAAGCGGTGCTGGCCCGGGCGCATCGGCCACAGGAACGGCTGGTCCGGGTGGGCCACCAGCGCAGGCTCCCCGTCCACCAGCCACACCACCTGCGCCACCGGCGGGCTGACCGACGCGCGCAGCATCAGACGCTGCAAGGCCGGCGGCGCGTCCGGGTTGCGCCAGACGTGGGCGTCCGGCTGCGGCTCGGTGATCGCCAGGTGCGGCCCCGGCGGTGCGGCGGAGGCGGCGCCGGGGCCGACCCACTCGGTCAGGGTCTGGCTGCACGGGCCGGGGCGCCCGGTGGCGGTGCAGAGTTCGGTCGCCGCCCCGCCCGCCGGCAGCGGGAAGCCGCCGGCCCGCAAATCCGTGCGCCCGGCCCCGTGCAGGTCCAGCATGACCGCCTGCGCCAGCCGCGCCGCGCCGCGCGCGCCGCCCAGCCCCGCCATCGGCCCGGCGTCGGGCCGTCCCACCCAGACGCCCACGATGAAGCGGTCCGACCAGGCGACCGTCCAGGAATCCCGGTAGCCCTGCGACGTGCCGGTCTTCAGCGCCACGGCGAACGGATATTCGCTGGCGCCGTAGCGCGGGAAGCTGGGCAGCCGGGCCAGGGGATCGCCGAGGAACGCCGCCACCAGCCGGGCCGAGTCCTGGGTGAACAGCCGCTGCGGCAATCGCTGCGGCTCGGGCGCGGGCTGGCCGTCCAGCCAGGCCAGATCGCGCAGCATCCCATCGTTGGCCAGCGCGCCGTAGGCCTGCACCAGCCAGTCCAGCCGCGTCGGCATCGCGCCCACCGCCAGGCCCAGGCCGTAGCGCCGGGCCGCGCCGCCGTCCCGGTGCAGCCCGGCGCGGCGCAGCATCCCGAATCCCTCCTCGACCCCCAGCTTCCCCAGCAGGGCCGCGGCAGGCACGTTGCGGGAGTTGGCCAGGGCCTGCCGCGGCAGCAGCGGGCCGAGGTAGTCGCCGTCCGCGTTGGCGATGCCGCCCGCCCCCTCCGGCAGGTCGGCCATCACGCCGGAGGGAGACAGCGCGCCGCTGTCCAGCGCCAGCGCATACAGGAACGGCTTCAGCGTGCTGCCCGGGGAGCGCATCGCCGCGCTGTAGTCGTATGCGCCGCCTGGCCTTGTGTCCCAGCCGGCGGAGGCCGCGTCGGCCAGCACCTGCATGTCCTCCCGCCGCACCACCATCACCGCCGCCTGCTGCGCCCCGGCGCCCCGCCAGCCCGTCAATTGCGTGCGGAGCTGCCGGGCGGCGGCGGCCTGCACCCGCAAGTCCAAGGCGGCGCGCAGCCGGGGATCGGCGGGGTCCGTCGCGGCCGTGCGCGCCAGGCGCTCCAGCCGCAAGACGGCCTGCATGGCGATGGCGGGCCGGTGTGGGGCGGGAACGGGGCGCAGCGCCGCCAGCCTGGCCCGAATTGCGTCGGGGTCGTCCAGCGGCAGCAGCGCCAGCGCGCGGGTGGCGCGGGCGGCTGCGCGCCGCAGTCCCATTGAGTTGGCCGGGTTGGCCAGGGCGGGCGCCTGCGGCACGGCGGCGAGCAGCGCGGCCTCTGCCCAGTCCAGGTCGGCGGCGGGCTTGTCGAAGTGCCAGCGCGCGGCGTGGCCGATGCCGTGGCTGCCGGACCCGTACGGCGCCAAGCGGAGGTAGTGGGCCAGCACGGCCTCCCGTCCGTAGCGTGCCGTCAGCGCGACGGCGGTCCCGGCCTCGACCAGCTTGGCCCATAGGGTGCGCGGGCGCGGGTGCTGCATCCGCGCGACCTGCATGGCGATGGTGGACGCCCCGGACCGCCCGCCGTGCATCCGGGACCAGGCCGCGCGCAGCACGGCGATGGGGTCCACCCCGGGATGCCGCCAGAACCGCCGGTCCTCCAGCGCCAACGTCGCCGCGGCGACGCGGGGCGGGGGCGGGGTGGTCCAGTAGCCATATTCGATCCGCCCATCTGCGGCGTGGCCGGCCTGGGTCAGGAATGCGCCGTGGCGGTCCAGGACCAGGGGCGTGGGGGAGGGGGCAGCAAGGTGCGCGTCCTGCGCGACGGCTTGGGCGTAGAGGGCGAGGGGAAGCAGGAGAAGGAGCAGCCACCAAGCTGGCCTTGTATCCCAACCTGCGGAGCGGCCCGAACCAGTCATTGACCCGAACACCATATTACTTGAAGCTTCAAATGTCATGTTCTCCTACATCTAGATTTATACCAACCCGCTCTGACGTTGACTCCTGGGATTCCCAAGATGGTGCGGATGT
>CAXUHB010000026.1:0-52406 GCA_964250755.1 uncultured Acetobacteraceae bacterium
TGTTCCGCCTGATCCGCGACACCGGCGTCGAGTTCGAGGAGGAGGCCGAGGACCTCGTGCGCTCCTACGAGACCGCGCTCAAGCGCCGCCGCCGGGGTGTCGCCATCCACCTGTCCGTGGACGCCGCCATGCCGGACGACCTGCGCGCGCTGGTGGTGGACGAGCTGGACGTGGACGACGGCGACGTGCCCGGGGACGAGGTGGTGGTGCAGCAGGGCTTGCTGGGCGCCGCCGACCTGAAGCAGATGATCGTGGACGACCGCCCCGACCTGCTGTTCCCCCCCTACACCCCACGCTTCCCCGAGCGCATCCGGGATTTCGCCGGGGACTGCTTCGCCGCCATACGGGCCAAGGACATCATCGTCCACCACCCGTTCGAGAGCTTCGACGTCGTGGTGCAGTTCCTGCGCCAGGCGGCGGCGGATCCCAACGTGGTCGCGGTCAAGCAGACGCTGTATCGCACCAGCCGGGACAGCCCCATCGTGAAAGCCCTCATTGAAGCGGCCGAGGCCGGCAAGTCGGTGACGGCCATGATCGAGCTGCGCGCGCGCTTCGACGAGGAGGCGAACATACGCCTTGCCCGCACGATGGAGGCAGCCGGCGTCCAGGTCGTGTATGGCTTCATGGAGCTGAAGACCCACGCCAAGCTGTCCCTGGTGGTCCGGCGGGAGGGCGGGTCCATGCGGTCCTACGCCCACTTCGGCACCGGCAACTACCACCCCATCACCGCCCGCATCTACACCGACCTCAGCTTCTTCACCTCCGACCCCGACCTGTGCCGGGACAGCGCGCGGCTGTTCAACTACATGACCGGCTATGCCCAGCCCGAGCGCATGGACAGCCTGGCGTTCAGCCCGCTCACGACCCGCAGCACCTTGGAGGGGCTGATAGACGCCGAGACCGTCCACGCCCGGGCCGGACGCCCCGCCAGCATCTGGCTGAAGATGAACAGCCTGGTGGACGACCGGCTGATAGACCGGCTGTACGACGCCTCGCGCGCCGGGGTGAAGGTGATGTGCATCATACGCGGCATCTGCTGCCTGCGGCCCGGCGTGCCCGGCCTGTCCGAGAACATTCGGGTGAAGAGCATCGTCGGGCGCTTCCTGGAGCACGCGCGCATCTACGCCTTCGGCAACGGGCGCCGCATGCCCAGCCGGCACGCCACCCTGTTCATCAGCAGCGCCGACTGGATGGCGCGCAACATGGAGTGGCGGGTGGAAACCCTGGTGCCCATCCACAACCGCACCGTCCATGCCCAGGTGCTGGACCAGATCATGATGGTGAACCTGCGCGACACCCTGCAATCCTGGGAGCTGCGCCCGGACGGCGCCTGGCAGCGCGTGGCCGCGGGCAGCCGGCCAGTGTCGGCGCACGACTACTTCATGACCAATCCCTCCCTGTCCGGACGCGGCAGCGCCCTGAACGGAGGCGCGCTGGAGCATCCCGTCATGCGCCGCCCCGACCGGGTGAGCCAGGACTAGCCATGCCCGACACCCTGCTGCACCACGGCGTCCTGCACGCCACGCCGCCTGCCGCCCCGCGCTCGGCCATCGTGGACCTCGGGTCCAACTCGGTGCGCCTGGTCGTGTTCGAGGGGCTGGGGCGCAACCCCGTCGCGATCTTCAACGAGAAGGCGGTGCTGCGCCTGGGCCGTGGCTTGCAGACGACGGGGCGGCTGAACGAGGCCGGGGTTGCCTTGGCGCTGCGCGTCATGGCCCGCTACAACGCCATCGCCCGCGCAATGGGCGCCGACCCGTTCGAGGTGCTGGCCACCGCCGCCGTGCGGGACGCCGCCAACGGCCCGGAGTTCGTGGCCAGCCTGCAAGCCCGGATGCCCGGCGTGCCCATACGCGTGCTGACGGGGCATGAGGAGGCCGCCCTGTCCTGCGCCGGCGTCCTGTGCGGCATCCCCGGCGCGGACGGGATCGTGGCCGACATCGGCGGGGGATCGCTGGAGTTGGTGCGGATCGAGGGGGGGCGGGTCCGCCACTCCACCAGCCTGGGCCTGGGCGTGATACGCCTGTCCGACAGGGCGGAGGGCGACCTGGACCGCGCCCGCATGGTGGCGGAGGCCGACCTGGCCGCCGTCGGCTGGCTGCCGGACGGGGCGGGGCGCGACCTGTATCTGGTGGGCGGCGCCTGGCGGGCGCTGGCCCGCGTCCACATGCTGGCGGCCGGCTACCCGCTGTCCATCGTCCACCATTACACCCTGGGCGCCGATGCCGCACGGGAGCTGGCGGCCTCCCTGCTGGCGCCGGCCCGCCGTGGCGGGGAGCGCGTGCCCGGCGCACCGCGCCGCCGGGCCGAGGACCTGCCGTATGCCGCGACCGTGCTGCGCCGCCTGCTGCGCCAGACCGGCGCGCGGCGCGTGGTGTTCAGCGCCAACGGCATCCGGGAGGGCTGGTTCATGCAGCACGTCCCCGCGGCGGTCCGCGCACAGGACCCGGTGCTTGCGGCGGGGCACGAGATCGCCGCGCAGTACGGCCGCGACACCCGGCTGCCGCCGGCCCTGCTCGCCTGGACTGCGCCGCTGTTCCCGATGGAGACGCCGGACGACGCCCGCCTGCGGGAGGCCGCGTGCTGGATGTCCGACGTGGGCAGCCATGACCACCCGGACTACCGGGCGGAGCAGGCCTTCCTGCGTATCCTGCGCCAGCCCGGCATCGCCCTGGCGCATCCGGACCGCGCCGCCCTCGCGCTCACGATGGCCCTCCGATACGAGGCCGAGGCGGATGCACCCTTCCTGCAGCAGGCCCGCACCTTGCTAGACCCGGCGGCGGCGGTGCGGGCGGAGGTGCTGGGGACGGCGCTGCGCCTGGCCTACACCCTGTCCGCCGGCACCCCGGCGCTGCTGGCCGGCGCCAACCTGCGCGTCATGCCGGGCAGGGTGTCCCTGCGGCTGGCCGAGGGCAGCGGCGTCTTCGCCGGCGACGGCATCCAGCGCCGGCTGGACCGGCTGGCACAGGCGATGGGCCTGCAGGCCGACCCGCTGGGATAGCGGCCCGGCCGCTGCCGCCCCGGCCCTTGGTCCGATCCGCGCCGGTTCGGCCGGGTTGCTGCCGGCTGCGGGCCTGCAACGAGCACAGGGCCTGATCCAGCAGCCGGGCAGGCGCTATACCAACCGTCCTTTGCCCTGCCTCCAGGCGCGACGGCATCATCATCGCGAGCCGCGCGGCGGCGCGGTGGTCCAGGAACCGCCGGCACCGCCGTTGCGGTTCCCCTAGGCCACGGCGCAAGGGCGCCTCGCGATGGCGGGTTGCTTGCGGAACAGCCGGAGCCACCGACATGCGGCATCAGATCATTGCTGGCCGACCGGGCTTGAGCAGAAGAGACGCCTGTCTGCAACCAGATGTCAGCGCATACAGCAAAGAGCCATGAACGCCGTGGGCAAAGGTGCGTAGGACTGTGCAGCAGAAGGTGTTGTTGCAATCGAAACCGTACATGAGCGCCCCTGGCTTGACGGGCATAGGGAGTTAGTCCTTCCGGTGTTTACCATGCATCCCCGCACAAACGGTTGTTCTACAGGTCAAGGAGAGAGCAAGCTGAATGGCAAACGGGGGCGAGACGGCTGATGGCACCCAGGCAGAGGGCGTTGGGCGGTGCTGCCGGGCGGCTGACACCCTTCCGACTCCACTCTCTCCTTCGTTCAGTTGGAAGACATGGGGGGCAGACGCGTGACCAAATGCCAGGATGAGACGCTTGCCGCGGTGACGGCGCGGGCTGGCCTGCCCGGAAATCCGGAGGACCGGCGCTTCATGCCGGGCCAGTGGGAACACACCGAACACCAGCTTGTAACGCTGGTGGAGGGCGTACCGCACATGATCTGGCGGTCTTGCGACCGCGGCCTGTGGACCTGGTCCAGCCCGCAGTGGCTGACCTACACGGGCCAGATCCAGGAGGAGAGCCACGGGCGCGGCTGGCTGGACGCGGTGCATCCGGGGGACCACCTGCGGACCCTCGCGGCCTGGGACGCGGCCATCGGGAATGGCGAGCTGGATGTCGAGTTCCGGGTGCGCCGCGCCAGGGACGGCGCGTGGGTCTGGCACCGCACCACCTCCCTGCCCGTTCGGGACGAGGCCGGGCGCATCATTGAGTGGCTGGGATCCACGACCAGCATCCAGGCTTACAAGGACCTGCAGGTGCGCCAGGCCGAACTGCTGGCCGCCGCGGAGCGCCATGCGCAGGAGATGGAGGCGGAGGTGCGCCGCCGCGAGCAGATGCAGGCACGGCTGCAGCACATGGCCTACCACGACGACCTGACCGGGCTGTGCAACCGCGCCTGGCTGATGGACAGGCTCCGGCGGCTGCGGGAGGAAGGTGGGGCCGCGCCGGCGTGTTCGATGCTGTTCCTGGACCTGGACCGCTTCAAGCTGGTCAACGACAGCCTTGGGCATGCGGCGGGGGACCGGCTGCTCGCAGAGGTCGGGCAGCGGCTGCAAGGGTCGGTGAATGGGCAGGGCACGCCGGCGCGGCTGGGCGGCGACGAGTTCGCGGTGCTGGTGGAGGGTACCGGTCCGGACGCGGCGGTGTCCCTGGCGGGGCGGATCAACGAGGCGCTGCGCCGCCCCATGCGGCTGGGCGCGCAGAAGGTGGCGGCCACGTGCAGCATCGGGGTGGCGCACGCCGGGCCGGGGCACTCGAAGGTCGAGGAACTGGTCCGCGACGCCGGGGTCGCGATGTATGAGGCCAAGGCGGGGGGGCCTGGCGGCCACGCCGTGTTCACAGCGGCGATGCGCGACAAGGCGGCCGACGAACTGGCGCTGGAGACCGACCTGCGCCATGCCCTGGCCCGCGGCGGGTTCGCGCTGCACTACCAGCCCATCTGCGACGCGGGCACGGCGGCCATCGTGGGAATGGAGGCGCTGGCGCGGTGGCGCCATCCCAAACGGGGCGACGTGCCGCCGTCCCTGTTCATCCCGGTGGCCGAACGGGCCGGCCTGATCCGCGACATCGGGCGCTGGGTGCTGAGTGAAGCCTGCGCCCAGGTGCACGCCTGGAACGTCCGCCATCCCCTGCTGGACCTGCACGTGAGCGTCAACGCATCGGGGGAGGAGCTGCGCGACCCCGGCTACCTCGCAGACGTGCGGGACGTGCTGGCGGCGACGCGCCTGGACCCCCGGCGCCTGCAGATCGAGGTGACTGAGGGCGTGTTCCTGCGGCAGCCCGAGACGACGGGGGTCATTCTGGACGGGTTGCGCGCGCTGGGCGTCCGCATCGCGCTGGACGATTTCGGCACGGGCTACTCGTCGCTGAGCTACCTGAGCCGCTATCCCGTGGACACGCTCAAGATAGACCGCTCCTTCGTGGCGGCGATGCTGACGGAGCGCCGGACGCAGGCGGTGGTCGAGGCGATCATCCGGCTGGCGCAGGCCATGGTCCTGACCGTCGTGGCAGAGGGGGTGGAGGAGGAGGCCCAGATGAAGGCGTTGCGCGCCGCAGGCGCCAACCTGGTGCAAGGATACCTGCCGGGCCGCCCGCTTCCGGTGGCCGGAGCCGGAGCCATGCTGGCCCGGCAGGCGGAGGCCATCGCGGGCGTCCCATAGCGGGACGCGTGAATGTTGCCCGGGTGATGCGGCTCGGATGTTGCGGCTCGGGCGGGGCGGGACGCCTATGCGCCCGCCCGCAGCGCGTGGCCGCTGACTGGTGCCAGCTCCGCCAGTCCGTCCAGGTCCAGCAGCGTGATCTCCTGCCCCTGCATCAGGATCAGCTTGCGCGTCCGCAGGCGGGACAGGATGCGGTTCAGGTGGATCAGGTGCAGGCCAAGCATGTCCGCCAGGTCCTGCTGGGTCAGCTCCATCCGGAAGTGGCGGCAGTTGGCCAGGCCCAGCACCGCCAGCCGGTCGTGCAGCGTCAGCAGAAGGGAGGCTGTGCGCTCCTCGGCGTCGCAGCGGCCCAGCTGCGACATCCAGCGCTCGCCGGCAGCCTTGTCCTCGGCCAGGGCGCGCATGAGGTGGCGGCGGAACCAGGGCGCGGTGTCGAACAGGCGTGCCGCCGCGTCCCCGTCCAGCACCGAATATCCGACGGCGGAGGTGGACCAGACCATGTGGTCCAGCGCGTCGTTGAACAGCGTCTCGATCCCGAAGGTGTCGCCGGGCAGCAGGATGCTGGTGATCTGGCGGCGTCCATCGCCGAACAGGCGGCACCGGACGGCCCAACCCGTCTGCAGCGTCCGCAACCGCGGCCCGGCGTCATTGGGGTGCATGAGGCAGACGTTGCGCGGCGCACGGCGTTCGGCCAGGCAGAGCGCCTGGATGGCGGCGCTGTCCAATCCCACGCGGGCCGCTGCCTCGGTATGCAGAGCCAAGCCGTCCATTTCTATCCCCTCCGGGGCTGCCGAAACCAAGATGGGCCTTGCGCCGCGCGCCCTGGACGAGCACGACACCGCAAGGGCAACCTTAACCGACGTTGCTGGTGCGATCCTACCGGCGGCGTGAAAGACTCGTCAATCTGTTTCGGTTGTTGTTAAGCGCAGCCATACAGTCACGCGGGGCTCCAGACCTATACGCCCCAGCGGCTTGATGGTTCTTGCCTACGGAGGAGAGAACTGGCCCGGCGGCGCAGGGGCGGTCTTGGCCATTCCCTGAACCGGGGCTTGCGGCGCCGAATGGGCCGCGTCCCGGCGGCACCACGCTTGGGGCCGCTTCGTGCACAGGCGGCCTGCACTTGCCGGATGCCGGGCCAGGCGCGGCGCATGAGCCGAGGGGTGTCCAGCGGCTGGGACGGCGGCACGCCGGCCGAATAGCACCATCCGGCGCGGCATCCGGCACAGCGGGCTAGCTGACCTTGCCCAGGTCCCAGCGGTGCTCGCAGGTGCGGCTGCTGATGGTCACGCCGAGCCGGCCGTCGCGGAATTGGCCGTCCATCGCGCCGTTGCCGTCGCTGGCCTGGATGCGCCCGTCCCCCCCGATGGAGGCCGTCAGCGGCACGCGGGAGCGCGGGGTGTCGCCGCTGTAGGACAGCGTGACCTGCCCGCCGGAGATCTCCAGCACGCGCGGGCCGCTACGCGGACAGTAGCGGCTTTCCGCCCGGACCAGGCGCACGGTGCCGCGGTAGCGTCCGTCCACTCCGGCCGGCGCCGCCTGGGGACGCAGCACGATGGGCTGGGCGCAGCCGGCCAGCCCGGCGGCGGCAAGCACGAGCAGGGAACGCAGGCGTTCCGGAGCCAGCAGGGGGGTCAGCCCACGATCTCCGTGCCGGCAAAGAAGAAGCTGATCTCCTGCGCCGCGGCCTCGGGGCTATCCGATCCGTGGACGCTGTTGGCCTCGATGCTCTCGGCGAACAGCTTGCGGATCGTGCCCTCGTCGGCGTTGGCCGGGTTGGTGGCGCCCATCAGCTTGCGGTTCTGGGCGATGGCGTCCTCGCCTTCCAGCACCTGCACGACAACGGGGCCGCTGACCATGAAGCCGACGAGGTCCTTGAAGAACCCGCGCTCCCGGTGGGCGCCGTAGAACGCCTCGGCCTGGTGCTGCGAGAGCTGCAGGCGCTTCTGCGCGATGATCCGCAGCCCGGCGCCCTCGAACACGGCATTGATCTTGCCAGTGAGGTTGCGGCGGGTGGCGTCGGGCTTGAGGATGCTCAGCGTGCGCTCGGTGGCCATGGAAGATGTGTCCTGCAAATGTTGCGGGGCGTTTAGGCCAAGGGGGCGGATGGGGCAACCCTGGGCCGTGGGGAGAGCGCCTGCTGCTCTCCCTCTCTCGTAGGGGGAGGAGGCAGCACCTTTCCCTGGTCCCTTGCCCCGCATACATCACCTCCATGAGCCTGCTGACCTTGGACCACGTGACCCTCCGCATGGCCGGCCGCACCCTTCTGGACGGGGCCGACCTGCGCCTGGACCCGGGACGGCGCATCGGGCTGGTCGGACGGAACGGGGCGGGCAAGAGCACCTTGCTGAAGGCCATCGCCGGGGAGCTGGCGGTGGACGGGGGGGAGATACGCCTGAGCAGCCGCGCCCGGATGGCGCAGGTCCGGCAGGAGGCGCCGAGCGGCGGGGCCAGCCTGCTCGACACCGTATTGGCCGCGGATGCGGAGCGGCTGGAGCTGTTGGCCGAGCTGGACACGGCGCCCCCGCTGCGCGTGGCCGAGGTGCATGAGCGGCTGCGCGCGCTGGACGCCGACGCCGCCCCGGCGCGGGCCGCCACGATCCTGGCCGGGCTGGGGTTCGACGCCGCGGCGCAGGCCCGTCCGGTGGACAGCTACTCCGGCGGCTGGCGGATGCGCGTGGCTCTGGCGGCCGCCCTGTTCGCCAACCCCGACCTGCTGCTGCTGGACGAGCCGACCAACCACCTGGACCTGGAGGCGACGCTGTGGCTGGAGGGCTGGCTGACGCGGTTTCCCGGGGCCTGCCTGATCGTCAGCCATGACCGCGGCCTGCTGGACCGGGCGGTGCAGGGCATCGCGCACCTGGACCAGCGCAAGATCAGCCTGACGCCCGGCGGCTACGATGAGTTCGTCCGCATCCGCACGGAGCACGCGATGCAGGCGGGCCGGGCCGCCGAGCGCATCGCGGCGCAGCGCGCGCACATGCAGAGCTTCGTGGACCGCTTCCGCGCCAAGGCGACCAAGGCCCGGCAGGCCCAGGCCCGCATCAAGGCGCTGGAGAAGCTGCCCGTCCTGGACACCGTGATCGAAGCCGCGCCCACCCGCTTCGATTTTCCGGAGCCTGCCCGGCTGTCGCCGCCGATCCTGGTGCTGGACCGCGTGGCCGCCGGGTATGGCGCCACGCGCATCCTGCAGGGCTTGTCGCTGTCCGTGGACATGGACGACCGCATCGCACTGCTGGGTGCCAACGGCAACGGCAAAAGCACCTTGGCCAAGCTGATCGCCGGACGGCTGGAGCCGATGGCCGGCGAGGTCCGGCGCAGCCCCAAGCTGCGCGTCGGCTACTTCGCCCAGCACCAGACGGACGAGCTGGTGATGACGGAGACGCCGGTGGACCACATGGCCCGCGCCCTGCCCCGGGCGCTGCCGCCGCAGGTGCGCAGCCAGCTCGCCCGGTTCGGCTTGGACGCCGACCGGGCCGATACGCCCGTGGGCGCCCTGTCCGGCGGCGAGAAAGCCCGCCTGCTGCTGGCGCTGGCGACGCGCGACGCCCCGCAACTGCTGATCCTGGACGAGCCGACGAACCACCTGGACATAGATGCGCGCGAGGCGCTGGTGCGCGCCCTGGCGGACTTCCAAGGCGCCGTGCTGCTCATCACTCATGACCCGCACCTGGTCGAGCTGGTGGCGGACCGGCTGTGGCTGGTCGGCGACGGCACGGTGCGGCCGTATGAGGGCGACATGGACGACTACCGCGCCCTACTGGTGGAGCGCGCCCGTCCCGCCGCCAAGCCAGACGCCGCCCCGAACCGCCGTGACGAGCGGCGGGAGCGCGCGGATGCCCGCGTGCAGTTGGCCCCCCTCCGCCGCCAGGCCCGCGACGCCGAGGCGCGCATCGCCAAGCTGGAGGGGGAGCGCGCGAAGCTGCTGGCGCGCCTGGCCGACCCGGCGTTGTATGCGCCGGGCCGCGCCGGGGAGATCACGGACGCCAACACCCGGCTGGCCGCCATTGCCCGTGAGGTTGCTGACGCCGAGGGGGTTTGGATGGCTGCGGAGGAGGCGCTGGAGGCGGCAGGGTAGCGACGGACTCTGGCACACTTGACTGGGGGCATGCTTGACCGGGGACCACACCCGCGCAACGTATCGGATATGTTATGACAGCGCGCCGGAGAAGCCATGCCGGACGAAGAGGACGTTCAGGCCAGGGTATATAGGGCGTTCCACCGCTGGCTGGCCGTGAACCGGCGCAAGGTGAAGGCGCCGCGCAACAGGACGGTCATCTACTCCGGCTCGGACAGGAAGAAGGTGCCCACCTGGCACCGCCTGAACAGCAAGGGAAAGGATGTGAAGGCAAAGTTCGGCGTGGTCCCGAAATGTACCACTATCCAGCAGGTCCTGGAGGACTTGCCGTTTACGCTGGGTGACTACGTCGAGGGTGGTCCTGACCCGTTCAAGGGTTTTGCATATGGCACGATGTGGGACTTTGCGAGCAAGGCGTGCAAGCACAAGCTGCTCAGCACGCGCGATGGCCAGCAGGTCTGGTTCAACCTATCGGTGTGGTACAGCAAGAATGCGGGCGGCAAGGTTTGGCAATGGGCAGGGGACACCCTCAAGGAGTTTCCTGACTTGCTGCTGGCGGAAATACCAATGCTGCTGAAAAACAAGAAGGTGGATGAGGACACCATGAAGGCGGCGATCAAGCTGGCGCCAGCGAGCGCCAAGGCGTGGCAGCAGTATCAAGCGGCGTCGAAGCAGCAGAAGGCGGAAGGCCGCTAGGTGGACGCCCGGCAGGCCACGCGGACAAGGCACCATGCAGCTTGGCGCAGCCACCGAACGCCGCTGCGCCAAGCTGCATGGCCGCTAGTTCCGCCGCCAGATCTCCTCGCTCAGCAGCGTCGCAAAGCCCAGCCATAGGATCAACGGCACGGTCATCCCTGCGGCCGGGCGGTCCACTTCGCGCGCTGCGGCGGCCGTGCCGGCGGCGGACAGCAGCATGGCGCCGGTCACGGCCAGGCTGGCATCCAGCTTCTTCTTGCCGAAGAACACCCAGGGGTATCCGGCCAGCCCGGCGGTGCAGAGGCCCCAGCCCGCCAGCGCCAGGCTGCGCGCGGGGCTGCTGGGCTTGGTCATCAAGCGGTAGCCTGCGGTGGCCAGCAGCCCGTCCAGCACCGTCCATGCCGCGCCGAAGGCCGGGCCGGGCGGGGTGTAGGACGGCTTGTGCAGCGCCGCATACCAGATGCCGTTGATGGGCCGCTGCGGCCCGTGCCGCCCGCCGGCCGTGGTGGCCGTGATGACGGAGCCGAACGAGATCAGGGCGGCGAGCGTATTCTTCATCAGGGCGGCCTTTGCGCTATACGGTGCCCCAACCTAACGCGCGGCACCCCCGCCCGGCACCGCACGGTCCCGTGACCTCAACGACGGCCGGGCACCGCCCAACCAGGATCATCCGATGTTTCCTGCCACACGCCTCCGCCGCCTGCGCCGCACCGGCGCGCTCCGCAGCCTCGTGCGCGAAACCCGCGTCACGCCCGACGACCTGATCCTGCCGATCTTCATCGAGGAGGGGCTGGACGATCCCTTGCCCATCCCCGCCATGCCCGGCGTGTCCCGTATTCCGGAACAGCACCTCGCCCGCGAGATCGAGGCCATCGCCCGCGACGGGGTGCGCGCCGTCATGCTGTTCGGCATCAGCCGCAACAAGGACGCGACAGGCAGCGACACACTGCGCCGCGACGGCCTGCTGGCCCGGATGACCCGCACCTGCAAGGACGCGGCGCCGGACCTGGTGGTGATGACCGACAACTGCTTCTGCGAGTACACCGACCACGGCCATTGCGGCGTGCTGGGCACGGACGGGGACGTGCAGAACGACCTGACGCTGGACAACCTGGCGGCGCAGGCCGTGGTGGCGGCAGACGCCGGGGCGGACGTGATCGCGCCGAGCGCGATGATGGACGGGCAAATCGCCGCGATCCGCCGGGCGCTGGACGGCGCCGGGTACGCCGGCACGCCGGTGCTGGCATATTCGACCAAGTTCGCCAGCGCGTTCTATGGCCCATTCCGCGCGGCATCGGGCTGCGACCTGCAAGGGGACCGCAAGCGGTATCAGATGGACCCGGCCAATGCGCGGGAGGCCCTGCGCGAGAGCATCGAGGACGAGGCGGAGGGCGCGGACATGCTGATGGTCAAGCCCGGGATGCCCTATCTGGACGTGCTGGCCGCCATACGCGCCCGGACCCTGCTGCCGCTGGGCGTTTACCAAGTCAGCGGCGAGTATGCGATGATCAAGTTCGCCGCTCAGGCCGGCGCGCTGGACGAGGCGCGGGTGGTGCGGGAGACGCTGGGCGCATTCAAGCGGGCCGGCGCCGACTTGGTCCTAAGCTACTTCACGCGGGATGTGCTGCGGGAAGGACTGTAACTGCGGCAGGGCGACGCTGGAGAGGACACAACAAATCGGGGCGGCGCAAGCCTGCACCGCCCCGTTTCGCTCAACTTGGCCCGGCAAGCCGGGCCATCCAGCTACGCCCGGTGACGGCGGATCAGGCCAAAGGCGGCCAGGCCGGCGCCCAGCAACGCCATCGAGGCAGGCTCAGGAACCTGAGTAGGGGTTGACCCAAGCACAGATTCCTGTGCGCCCGACAGGAGCGAGAACTGGTAGGTGCCCGGCGCCAGTGAGACGGAGAAGCTGAAAAGCGAGTCAGCATTGCTGATGGTGTTGTTGCCGCCCACGCCCGTCGCGCTCGTCGAGATGTTCAGCGCATTAGGGGAGTAAACCTGCGTGGTGAAGCCGCTGCCCGACACGGTGAAGCTGGCGCTCACGGATGCGCTGGAGACCTCACCTGCCACCGTGGTACTCGCGGTTACTGTGTCACTGGCGGTGAAGGCGAGCGTGAACACCTGAGTTTCGGTGGTCGTGACGGAAACACTGAAGCCCGTCGTGGTGCCAGCCGTGGATGACGCCGAGCCGTTGGTGCCGATCCGGCCCTCGGCCACGTCGTTTGCACCGGTGCCCTCGCCAGTCAGCAGGTTGCCAACCAGCTGGGCGTCTCCACGGGTGCCGAAGGCCCCTGTCAGCGCCTGGCCGTAAAAGTTCTCACCAGGAAACGGGCCGGGGCCGCTGGTTGCTTGCACGACGTCCGATCCCTGGGTCAGCGGGTTTGCGCTGTTGACCGGACCAGTCGAGTTCGAAGCCGCCGCGAAGCCAGGGAAGCCCGCGCTGTCCCGGGTCGTGACGTTGGCGTCGTTCACGGTGACGCCGGTGGCCGTCAAGCCCGACAGCGACAGGTTGGTGAAGTTGATGTTGCCATAGGCGTAGGCCGTCGCGTTGGCATCGGTGCTGGCGGCGACGACTGCCAAGGCGGCGGTTGCAGCAAGAAGGTGGCGGAAGATCGGCATGATGAACTCCTGCATATAGCGCATCGGCAGCGGGTCGGCGCTGCGTGTACGCTGTGGCTAAAATGAGAACTGCAAGAACTGTACCAGCGTTGGATGCTACCTGTACGTGCATCGCCCCGCCCGCACGTTCACGCAATTTGGGCACGACGGTGTAAGATTTTCTGACATTTGGGACAGGACTTGTCAATAAGTGTTATGGCCTGAACCACTCACCTACTTGGGATGGTCAAGGGCGACCTCACATACCATTACGATATCGTAAATGACAAGTGGATTCGCGTTAACTGCCGGTTCAGAACCGTAACATCGGCGTGAGACAGCAGACAAGTCGGCATCCAGGGGGTTGGACCATTGCTGATCCGGGTTGTGTCGTCGCACCAACGTGTAAAGAAACCAAGACACCCAGGCAGCATGGGGTAGGAGTGGACATTATTTCAGTGATGTAGCTGCGCTGCCACCATCCCGTTGTTGGGGCTGGCGCTGCCACGCCGGCAGGTCAACACCGTCAAAGGCGCTCCAAGCCAGCAGCAGGAAGCGGTTAGCCTGGTTCAGGCGCCCAGATGCGCGCGCGCGTTCGGCAAGCGCGATCAGACGGTCGGTGATGGTGTCATCAAGCTGCATACGTGCTGCGTTCATGACAGGTTACTTGGCATTACGCAACAAAATCTGTCAAGCTTTGATGCTTTCCAGCTTGCCCGGACCGCTCAGCCTGGCCTAACTCGCGTTAACGTGAGGCAGACCGGCGTCAACCAGCTGAGGGTCCATGAGCGCAGCCGTCCTGTCCGAAGCCATCGCCGCCGCGTCGTCCGAGTTGGTGGTCCAGTTGGCCGATACGCCAGCACTGGTCCGCGATGCCTTCCGGTTGCGTCATCAGGTCTATTGCCTGGAGCGCGGCTACGAGCCGGGGCAGAACGGCCTGGAGACGGATGGCTACGACGCGCACGCCAGCCACGTCGTGCTCCGCTTGCGGGGATGCGGCACCGTCATCGGAACGGCGCGGCTGATCCTGCCTCAGGCGGCCCAGCCATGCAGCAGCTTTCCGATGCAAGCCGTGTGCGCCGCCGGGCGCTTTGCCGCCCTTCCCTTCGCCCGCACGGCGGAGGTTTCCCGCTTCGCCCTGTCCAAGGAGCGCCGAAGCCTGAGCAGCGCGGCCACCAGCCTGTCGCGCCTTGCCCTGGTGCGCGGCCTGGTGCTGGCCAGCCAGCAGCATGGCATCAGCCACTGGTGCGCGGTGATGGAGCGCACGCTGCTGCGCTTGCTGCGTGCCTCCGCCATCCACTTCGAGGACATGGGGCCGGTGGTCGAGTACCACGGCCTGCGCCAGCCCGCCTTCTGCGCGCTGTCCCCAATGCTGCAGCGCATGGCGCAGGAGCAGCCGGAGATATGGGGCTACGTGACGGCGCATGGCGCCTTCGCGCCCCGGACCGAAGCGGTCCGGACCCAGGCCAGCGTGGAATGGAAGGTGCATCAGGCGGCCTAAGCAGGCCCATGCGGCTCGCGCCGCGCAGGCGGCCGGCCTGCGGCTGTGCCGAGCGGTATGAGCCTGCTTAGGGTCCTTTTCTCTGCGCTAACCCCCAGAGGTTTTCTTGCTAGGCTTCCGCTGGCCTAAGCCGCGGGAATGGCAGTAGAAGGCGGGGCTTAACAAAAGCCGGGCCGTCCCATGCCAGCACCGTTCAGCTACGCCCAGGCGTTCGACCGCAACATCGGCTGGGTCACGGAAGCCGAGCAGGCGTCGTTGCGGGGCCGGCGCGTGGCCTTCGCCGGCATGGGCGGGGTTGGCGGCATCCACCTGCTGACGCTGGTCCGCATGGGCATTGGCCGGGTTGCCATAGCCGATTTCGACAGCTTCGACGTCGCCAACCTCAACCGGCAGGCCGGCGCGACGATGGACAGCATCGGACGGCCGAAGCTGGACGTGATGGCGGAGATGGCGCTGGCCATCAACCCGGAGCTGGACATCGCGCGCTTCCCGCAGGGCGTGACGGACGCCAACATGGATGCCTTCCTGGACGGCGCCGACCTGTTCGTGGACGGGTTCGACTTCTTCGCGCTCGGCATACGCCGCCGGGTCTTTGCCCGGGCGGAGCAACTGGGCATCCCTGCCGTGACGGCGGCACCCATCGGCCTGGGCACCGGCTACCTCGCCTTCATGCCCGGCGGCATGACGTTCGAGGAGTACTTCCGCCTGGAAGGCCAGCCGGAGAACGAGCAGTTCCTCCGCTTCCTGATGGGCGTGGCGCCACGCGGCCTGCACCGCGCCTATCTGGTGGACCCCAGCCGCATCAACCTGGCGGAACGCCGCGGGCCATCCACGTCAGCGGCTTGCCAGCTTTGCGCCGGCGTCGTCGGCGCGATGGCGCTCCAGATACTGCTGCAGCGCCCGGGCCTGCGGGCCGCGCCGTGGCACCAGCACTTCGACCCCATGCGCGGGCGCCTGGCCGTCACGCGCCTGCCCCAGGGCAACGACACCCCCTCCCAGCGTGTCCGCCTGGCCCTGGCCCGGCGCGGCATGGCCCGCGCCAAGGCCGCCGCGGCGCCGCCGCCCCAGCCCACCGCCACTCCTCAGACCGCGATGGACGCAATCCTGGACGCCGCGCGCTGGGCGCCCAGCGGCGACAACACCCAACCCTGGCGCTTCGAGCCGCTGGACGCCGACACCGTCCGCATCCACCTGACGACCGAGGCCGGCACCAACCCTTACGACTACAGGGATGGCGAGCCGTCCCTGATGTCCGGCGGCATGTTGCTGGAGAACCTGCGGATTGCGGCCTCCGCCCAAGGCCGGCGGCTGGACTGGACGGTGGAGGGCGGGGGCGGCCCTCACGTCGTCATCGCCCACATGCCGGCGTCGCCGGGCCTGTCGGCGGACCGGCTGCACGGGGTCCTCGCCCTGCGCTCGGTGGACCGGCGCCCCTACCTGTCCCGTCCGCTCCGCCCCGCGGAGCGCGTGGCGCTGGAGGCCGCTGCCGGGCCGGACCTGCAGGTGTCGTGGCACGAGGACCGGGCCGCCCGGCTGCGGATGGCCCGGCTGGGCGCGCTGGCCACCGACATACGGCTGCGGGCGCAGGAGACCTTCGAGGTCCACCGGAGGGTGATCGACTGGTCGCCGGGCCACAGTGCCACCGGGTTGCCGTCCGGCGCCATCGGGCTGGATCGCGGCACGCTGCGTATCATGCGCTGGGCGATGGCGCACTGGCCGCGGATGCATGGCATGAACCGGCTGAGCGGCACCTGGGCTGCGGCGGCGCAACTGGACCTGCGCCCTGCCCTGGGCAGCGCCGCCTTCTTCACCCTGGCGCCCGCCGGTGGGCCGGATGGCGGCGACCGCGTGGCCCGCCTGTTGCGCCTGGGCGGCGCCGTGCAGCGGTTCTGGCTGACCGCGACGCGGCTGGGCCTGGCGATGCAGCCGGGCCTGGCGATCCTGATCTTTGCGCACTACGGCGCGCACGGCCAGCCCTTCACGTCCGACCTGGCGCTGCAAACCAAGGCGCGGACGCTGGCCGCCCGATTCCAGGCCGTGCTGGGCCGTCATCCAGACGGGCTGGTGTTCCTGGGCCGCATAGGCCAGCCCCGGCCGGGCCTGCCCAAGGTGCGGTCAGTGCGGCGGACGGTCAGCAACCTGGAGTATGCCGGCCAGGACGACGGCGCCCCGATCGGCGCTCTGATCAGCGTTCCGGATTGACGCCAGAGGGCGGCTGCACCCGCCGATGCCTCCTGCAGGGGCAAGCATGGGGCAACGGCGGACCGTGTCCATATTCCGGCAAGGGCGCACGAATGGCAGCGGGCGGCCGAGCGGCCCGGACATGCCCGTCATCCCTTCCAGCAATGTCTCCAACCTCGGGCCGAGGCACGTCCCATCCGGCGCAAACGAGGTTTTCACCTTTCCGCGTGAAAGTGCCGGCCACGATCGCCTGAGGAGGGTCCAATGCGCGCGCTGTCCCGCCTGTCCACACGCCTGCTTGCGCTTGTGGCGTTGTCCGGCGCCGCGATGCTGTCCCTGGCCGGCATCGCGATGGTCACGCAGTGGACGGTCATGCGCGCCCAACGCGTGATGCAGATGGAGCTGATGACGGAGGCCGCGGCAAACCTGGTCGAGGCCGCCCGCGCCCAGTCCGCGACCGGCGGACTCACGGAGGATGCGGCGAAGGCGCGCGCCCTGGCGGCCGTCGTGGCGATGTCCTACGGGCATGCCGACTACTTCTTCGTGCGGGACGTGGCCGGCAACAACCTGGCCCACCCTGACCCCAAGGCGGTCGGCCGGAACTACATGGACCAGGCGGACGCCAGCGGCTTTCGCTGGAATGCCGACGTGATCCCGCGCGCCGTCAGGGACGGGGTGGCCAGCGTCGAGTATCGCATCCCCAGGCTGGGCGGCACGGACCCGGTCCGCAAGCTGGCGGTTTACCGCCACTACCAACCCTGGGGCTGGGTGATCGCAACCGGGACCTACATGGACGACCTGCTCGATACGTTGCGGTCGTCGCTGCTGCTGCTGGGCGGCGTTGCAGCCGGTCTGCTGCTGGTCTTGTCCGCCGTGGCTGGTGGGATCATCCGGTCCGTCACCCGCCCGATCCTGCGCCTGGGCGCCGCCATGCAGGACCTGGTAGCGGGCCGGATGGACCAGCCGCTGCCCAGCGGCGGCACCTTGGCCGAAACCCGCGCCATGGCCGACGCCGTGCAGGTGTTCAAGGATGCTGCCGTGGCCAAGGCCGCGCTGGAAGCCGCTGCTGCGGCGCAGCGCGAATCGGCGGAAGCCGTGCGCACCCGGCACGAAGCGGAGCGGGCAAGCCATGCCGCCGCACAGCTTGCCGTCATGCAGGCCTTGGCTGCCGGGCTGTCCCGCCTGTCGTCCGGGGACCTGACGGCACGGCTGAACCAGCCTTTTGCCCCGGAATGGGAGACGCTGCGCCGCAACTTCAACGCGGCGATGGCAGGCCTGCAGGCCGCCATGGCGCGCATCGCCGCAACGGCCGGGACGATCCGTGGCGGCACGTCGGAGATCGGCCAGGCTGCGGACGACCTGAGCCGGCGGACCGAGCAGCAGGCGGCGAGCCTGGAGCAGACGGCGGCGGCGCTGGACGGGATCACGGCCACGGTGCGGCGCACGGCGGACGGAGCGGCGGAGGCGCGCAGCGTGGCATCAGCCGCCCAGGCCGATGCGGAGGAGTCCGGCATGGTGGTGCGGGACGCCGTGGCCGCAATGGGCGCCATAGAGGGGTCGGCCCGGCAAATCGGCAGCATCACCGGCGTGATTAACGAGATCGCATTCCAGACGAACCTGCTGGCGCTGAATGCCGGGGTGGAGGCGGCGCGGGCCGGACACGCCGGGCGCGGGTTCGCCGTTGTGGCCAGCGAGGTCCGTGCCCTGGCCCAGCGCAGCGCGGAAGCGGCACGGGAGATCAGAGGCCTGATTGAGGCCAGCAGCAAGCAGGTGGACCGCGGCGTAGCGCTGGTGGCGAAGGCCGGGCAGGCCCTGGGGCGTATCGTGGCGGAGGTGGGGGCAATCAGCGGCCTCGTTGCCGGCATCGCTGCCAGCGCGAACGAGCAGGCGGGCAACCTGGGTCAGATCAACACCGCAATCAACCAGATGGACCAGGCGACGCAGCAGAACGCAGCGATGGTGGAGCAGACGACCGCCGCCACTCATAGCCTGGCCAGGGAGGCAGGAATGTTGGCGGAGTTGACGAGCCAGTTTCAGGTCGGCGATGGCGCAACGCCGCCAACCGGGCATCCCGCAACGGTCATGCCGCTGCGCCATGGACGATCGGCACATGCGGCTGGACGGCGTGACGAGAAAGCAAAGGCCCCGGAACCGGGAGAGGCCCATCCCTTCTCGGTTTCAACTTGTTAAATGACCGTGCTGGCTGACGGCAGGACTGGCCGGGATGACAAGCACCCATCCTGCCACCTTGTCGGGTTGGATTGGCATGTCGCAAGGCAACGCCAACAGGCCAAACCAGTCGCCCCGCCCCACGCCTGCGGGTTGGCTGAACAGCATCCAGGCGACACGGTCGGGTCCGCTGCCACAGGGGCCGGCATCGCAACTATACCCGGCGGCACGCCGGCGCACGATGCGGCGCGCCGTGCCACCTGGATGCGCCTAGCCTGGCGGGATCAGCCCTCCTTGGGAGCGTAGGCGACGCAATAGCCCTGGGGGGAAATCTTGCCCGCGACGATCTTGCAGGCATTCGGATCGACCCACTGGGCGCACTTGTTGCACTGCTGGCCGTCCTTCGGCTGGTTCTGATACTGCACCAGCTCCTGCGCGATCTTCTCGTCCTGCGCGCGGGCCGCGCCGATGGCCAGGGTTGCGCCGGCAGCAAGGCCCAGGCTGGTGCGGAGCACGATGCGGCGGGTCGTCTTGTCGGTCATGGGGCGTCTCATCCGGATCGGGGTTGCGGGGATCAGCTACTCTGGCACGAGTAACACGCGCAATGTGGCGGAGTTCCGGCATCTGGGAAGGCCCTTGCCGTGCGGGGCGCGCTGGACCGCAAGGCGTCCTTGATGCCGGGCCATGCGGGTGTGGCTGCTTCGGCAGCTTGGACCTGTAGAATGCGGGCTGATGGCTGTGTCCAAACCCGTCCCAAACTCATCATTGCGAGGCGAGCTTGCGCCGTGGCAACCCAGGACCACCAGGGATGTGCTGGCGGTTCCTGGATTGCCATGAGGCTACTCCCCTCGCATTGACAGGGGTTGGTTGACGGGCTGCCCGCCCAGAGGACAAGGAGGCCGCGCCGCCCGTTACGCCACCTGCTTCAGGTTCAGCCCGGCCCAAATTTCCGACAGCGCGTCCACTAGGTGCGCGATGTCGGCGTCGGTGTGCAGCGGACCCGGCGTGATCCGCAGCCGCTCCGTCCCCCGCGGCACCGTCGGGTAGTTGATGGGCTGGATGTAGATGCCGCGCTCCATGAGCTGGTCGCTGATCGCCTTGCATAGAGCGGCGTCGCCGACCATCACGGGCACGATGTGGCTGGGGTTGTGCATGTGCGGGATGCCTGCAGCGTCCAGCGCCCGGCGCAGCGCGGCCACGCGGTCCTGCTGCGCCGCACGCTCCTCGCTGCTCTCCTTCAGGTGCCGCACGCTGGCCAGCGCGCCCGCAGCGATGGCAGGCGGCTGGGAGGTCGTGAAGATGAAGCCCGACGCGAAGCTGCGCACGTAGTCGCACAGCACTGCAGACCCGGCGATGTAGCCGCCAATGATGCCGTAGCCCTTGGCCAACGTCCCCTCGATGACCGTCAGCCGGTCCATCAGCCCTTCCCGCTCGGCGATGCCGCCGCCGCGCGGGCCGTACAGGCCGACGGCGTGGACCTCGTCGCAGTAGGTCATGGCGTTGTGCCGCTCCGCCACGTCGCAGAACTCGGCGATGGGGGCGATGTCGCCGTCCATGGAATAGACGCTCTCGAACGCGATCAGCTTGGGGGCGGCCGGGTCCATCTCGGACAGGCGGCGGTCCAGATCCTCGGGGTCGTTGTGGGCGAAGACCTGGTAGGGCGCGCGGCTGTGCCGGATGCCCTCGATCATGCTGGCGTGGTTCAGGGCGTCGGACAGGATGGTGCACCCGGGCATCCGGCCGGCGAGGGTGCTGAGGGCCGCCAAGTTGGACATGTAGCCGGAGCTGAACAGCAGGGCCGCTTCCTTGCCGTGCAGGTCGGCCAGCTCGGCCTCCAGCATGACATGGTAGTGATTGGTGCCGGCGATGTTGCGTGTGCCGCCGGCCCCGGCGCCGCACCTGTCCACGGCCTCATGCACCGCGGCCAGGACCTTCGGGTGCTGGCCCATGCCCAGGTAGTCGTTGCTGCACCAGACCGTCACCTCCTCCTGCGCGTTGCCGCGCATGTGCGAGGCGCGGGGGAAGCTGCCGGCCTGCCGCTGCAGGTTGGCGAAGGTGCGGTAGTTGCCGTCCCGGCGCAGCCCGTCCAGGCCCTGCTGGAAGAAAGCCTCGTAGTCCATCGCCGCCTCTCCGGTTTCCTGGTTATGTCGCCGCGGCTTGCGCCGGGTTCGCCTTGATGTGGCCAGTCTTGGCGTGCCCGGCGGTGCATGCGGCCGCGCAGCCCGCCTTGGGCGCGATCAGCAGGGCGTCGCGCCCGGCCGCCCGCCGCTCCGTCACCGCCCAGCCCCAGAGCCGGGCGAAGGGCAGCGGCAGCACGAGCACCACATGCTCGATCAGCGCGAGCGTCAGCATCGTCATCACGAAGGTCCGGCCCACCGCGGCCGCGGCGTCTGCCGGCGCCTGCCCTGCCAGCGCTGTCAGCCACAGCAGGCCCAGCGCCACGGACACGGGCATCAGCGGGTTCATGGCGCGGCGGCGGAAAAAGCTTTTCAGGTAGGCCAACTGCGCCGGCAGGAACTCCTCGCCCAGGTTGCGGACGCCCAGGAAGAAGTTGAGCTTGGCCGAGGTGCGCCCGGCCCACAAGACCATGAAGGTCCAGGTGCCGACCTGGTTCGGGGCGCCCCAGCTTGCCCAGACGATGACGCCCGCGGTCGCCAGGATCGCCAGCTCGTGCCACAGGCACGCCTGCACGCCGTGCCCGAAGTGCGCCCAGCCGCCGCAGCCCGCCGGGCAGGCGGTGCGGCGGGTGCCGGTGACGTAGCCCATGAAGAACGCCATCTCGTGCCAGCCCCAGGCCAGCACCGCCCAGGTGAAGGCGGCATAGGCGGCGGCTGACGAGCCGCTCGCGCTGGTGGCGGCAAGCTGCCACAAGGCCACGGCAAACAGGGCGGTGCCGCCCGCCATGCTCCAGCGGAACGTGCGGGGCGGCAGGTTGTCCAGCCAGATGATCAGCCCCGTGCTGAACCACCACACGAACAGCGCATACAGGACGGGTCCGGCGGTCGCCATGAGGCTACCAGGCGGCCTGCAGGCGGACGTTCTCCGGCATGGCATTATGCTTCACGGGCTGGACGTACATCCGCACGAACGCCGCTGCCGCAGCCACCGTCAGCCCGGCACCACGCAGCTTGCCCATCACGCCGCCCTGCTTGCGCGCCTGGCCCTTGGCGACCGTGATCTGCCGCAGCCGCTCGAACCCGCGGGCGAACACCGGGTTGTCGAGGTCCAGGGACACCGGGAACACCTGCTTGGTGAT
The DNA here is from genome assembly GCA_964250755.1 of uncultured Acetobacteraceae bacterium. Classification (GTDB taxonomy): domain Bacteria; phylum Pseudomonadota; class Alphaproteobacteria; order Acetobacterales; family Acetobacteraceae; genus DASWOJ01. The sequence goes on from CAXUHB010000026.1 coordinate 22,020, forward strand.
CTCGGTCGTGATGCGGAACACCTTGAAGTCGTATTCGGTGGGGTCCACGCCCAGCGCACGGTGGAACACCGGACGGGCATGGTCGCGCACATACATCGTCGCGAACACCGCCAGCAGGAAGAACCTGATCCACAGCTTGTTGCGCCCGGCGAGCAGCGTGGGGTCTGCCCGCATCAGTAGCGCGAACGCCTCGCCGTGCCGGAACTCGTCGCCGCACCACTCCTCGAACCAGGCGAAGATCGGGTGGATCATCCGGTCGGGATGCTGCTGCAGGTGGCGGAAGATGGTGATGTAGCGGGCGTAGCCGATCTTCTCGCTCAGGTATGTCGCGTAGAAGACGAACTTGGGCTTGAAGTAGGTGTATTTCTTCACCTTGGTCAGGAAGGACAGGTCCACGCCGACGCCGAAATCCTTGAGGGTGTCGTTAATGAAGCCGGCGTGCCGGGCCTCGTCGCGCGTCATCAGGCTGAACAACTCGTGGATGTCGCCGTGGGTGATGCGCTTCTTGATCTCGGCATACAGCACGCAGCCGCTGAACTCGGCGGTGACGGAGCTGACCAGGAACTCCAGAAGCTCGGCCCGCAGCTCTGGCTCCATGCCAGACAGGTCCACGTCGAAGCGTTCATCGCGGATGAAGTGGCCCTTGTTGGGGTCCGCGCGCAGCTCGGCGATCAGCGCGTCCCACTCCGTGCGGACGCGGCTGACGTCGATGCGCTCCATCGCCGCGAAGTCGGTGGTGTAGAAGCGCGGGCTGAGGACGGTGTCCTCCTGCGCCATGCGCGTCGCCTCGTTCATCACCTTTGTCGTGAGGCCCTTGGTCTCGGGAGGCTGGTCGAGCGTGGTGGACATCAGTGCGTCTCCTTCGGCAGAAAGCCGACCTCATACAGTTCAGTCAGTTCGAACATCCCGGCAACTCCGGCCCACCAGCGGGCCAGCGCGCCGCCACGGGTGACGGTGGCGGTGCAGCGCAGGACGCGGTGCTCGCCGAAGCGCACGTCCGCCGGGGCGCCATGGACGACGACGGTGTCGCCAGGCTGGATGTCGCCGCCGTCGGGGACGGCGTGGGCGTGGAAGGACAGCGGCGTCTGCTCGATGTCCACGTCGCAGGGCACGGTGACGGTTTCACCGCCCAGGAGCCAACTCATCGCACTCTCCTGCCGTTGCGGATGGCCTCCTTCTCTCTCTTCCCCCGGAAGAGGGAGGAGAGCCGTTGCCCCATCATAGCGGATGCCCCGGGGCTGGCGACTGCATCTCCAAGTTCAGCAACCGGGCGAAGACGGCGCTGTTCAGGCTGCCGAAGGCCTGCAATTCCAGGTGCCGACCGGTGGCCGCGTCGTCCAGCGTCAGGCGCCCATCGGTCCAGGCGGTCAGGCGGAACGGGGCCGTGGCGCCGACGCCTTCGCTGTGCCGGGCGCGGGCCAGGCCGCGCATGGTGGCGCGGATGAAGCCCTGCTCGCCTTCCAGCACCTCCACCGTCTGGGCCGTCCGGGCGTCGGTGACGACCACGGCGCCGTCGGCGCGGTCGGAGAAGTTCAGCTCGCGGCTGGCGACCACCGAGCCGGTCTCGGCCATCTGGCTCTGGCCGAAGATGCGGCCCGTGACTGCGGCGAGCAGCGCCAGGCCGATCAGCCCGCAGATGATCCGCTGCGGCCAGTGGCGGTTGGTAGGCTCGGGCACGGCGCATCCTCCGGTCTTGCCGGGCTACCAGCCCGGGTGGGGCTGGCGCCGGGGTGATTCAGGCGGCGGCCGGCACCGCAGCGCCGGCGCCGGCGTGGTCCTGCTGCGCCAAGACGGGCGCGGGCAGGTTGGCCGAAGCGGCCAGGGCACGGCCCAGGATCAGGCCCACGTGGGCCGCGTCCGGGATGGCGCGCAGCGACGGCTCGGCCCGCGCCATGCGCCACGGCCGCGCGTGCGGCCACAGCATCAGGTATGCTAGCCGGACACCAGGCGCCAGCGAAAGGCAGATGTCGCCGATTCCGCTTTTGCCATCCCGCAGGCCCGCCGATTCTATCTGCGCGAAGGGCAAGTTCATGGTCATCGGCACGACCAGGCCCATGCGCAGCACGACGCGCTTGTTGGTGATGGAGTAGACGGTGCTGCGCCCGACGCCCCAGGAATACAGCGCCAGCACCGCGATGGGCACCAGCCCCAGGCCCGCCAGCTTTGCCGTGCTGAGCGCGAGGTCGGGGGCCGGCGTGCCGTCCATCAGGCCGGACACCAGGCACCACGCCACGATGACGCCGAAATAGACCGCTAGGCCGCGGAGGTGGAACACGCGCAGCGCCATGGCGCGCCAGTCCGGCACCCCCTGCCACAGCAGGCGCTCGCCCTCGGGCAGGCGGGACGGCAGGCCTTGCGGGGCCTCGCCGCGGAAGGCGGTCTCGCGGGCGCTCATACCAGCGGCTCCGACCGCTTGGGCGTCGAGTACAGGAAGCCGCCGCCGAAGTAAGCCACCAGCTTCTCCTCCTCCAGGATGGTCACGGTGTCCCGCTCGCGCGGGCGGGGCACGTCGTGGAATTGCGCGCCGGTGATGGCGCCGACCTTCATCTGCTTGGTCTTCCGGTTGATTCGGGCGAAGTGCTGCGGCAGCAGGATGGTGCCGCTGCCGTCGGCCAGCTCGACCTCGAAGTAGCGGATCACCACCTCGGACCGGTCCACCCAGCTATCCACGACCGTGCCGGCCAGCACGCCGTCGTGGCCATAGACGGTCATGCCCTCGGGATTCGGGTCCTCGGTCGCGATCCAGAACATCTGGTGGTTCCGCAGCGGCACGATCTTCGGCAGCTCGTCGTCGAAGGTCACGTCCGGCTTGTCCGAGCGGTTCTGCGCCCAGGCGGCCGGGCCGATGCCGTCAATCATGGGGTTGCCGGTGGGCACGATGGGGGAGCCGTTCCAGGCCGCCGTGTGGACGCCTGCCACCCGCTCCCGCTCCTCGGACAGGGGCCGCGGCGCCAAGTACGTGTGACCGTCGTGCATGATGAACGATTTGGGCGGCGGCGGCACCGGGAAGCCCGGGATGACCTCGCCCTCCCGCTCCGTCACCAGCGGGTAGCCCTCCCGCTTGTTCTCCCGCACCAGGTAGAAGATCAGCCCGGCGAAGAAGATCCAGAACGCGTACAGCACGAGCTGCGCGACATCAATGTAGCCGGTGATTGCACCCGTTTGCATAATCGGACCCTCCTCTAGATCGCTTGTTCTTGCCGGGCCGCAAAGGCCGGCCGGGCGGGCGCCCGGCGGACCAGCGGACCCACGGCGGCCAAGGTGCCGAACAGCAAGGCGGCCTCGACCAGATAGACGGCGACGTAGCCCGTCGCCGGATTGACCAGCACGGGGCCGAAGACGCCGGCATCCGCCAGCGCCGCCACCCCATCCCGCAGCAGGCCGCCGCAGGCCACCGCGGCGCCGGCCGCCGACGCCTGCACGGCGCCCCAGATGCCGAGCGTGACGCCCACCTGCCCGCGCACCGCCGTCGCCATCGCCGCCGTCAGCGTGCAGTGCGCGAACAGGCCGGCGCCGAAGCCGATCCCCCCCACGCCCGCCGCGAACAGCCCCGCGCTGTCCAGCGGGGCTGCGAAGATGACGGCGGAGAACGCCGCCAGCCCCGCCAGCGCGCCGCCGCCCGCCAGGCGATACGGGTCGGCGCCGCGCCCCAGCACCTTGGCCGCCAGCGCGAAGCCCAGCAGCCCGCCCACCGCCAGCACCGCCGTCATCGCGGTCGTGGCGGCCACGGGCAGGCGCAGCACGTGGCCGCCATACGGCTCCAGCAGCACGTCCTGCATCGAGAACGCGACGGTCCCCAGCCCCAGCGCCACCAGCCGCCGCCGGGCCTGCGTCCCGCGGTTGAAGGCACGCCAGGTCTCCAGGAACGTCGGCGCCGCCCGGTCCGCGCGCGTCAGGGCGGGGTTGCGCGGCTCCTGCTTCCACAGCGCGATGCCGTTCAGCACCAGGGTGGCCAGCGCCGCGCCCTGGATGACCTGGATCAAACGTATTTGGCCGAAGTCGTGCAGCAGCAGGCCGAACAGCAGGGCGCTGGCCACCATGCCCAGCAGCAGCATCATGCACAGCAGCGCGACCACGGTGGGATGCGCCTCGGGCGGGGACAGGTCGGTGGCCAGCGCCAGCCCGACCGTCTGGGTCGTGTGCAGCCCGGCGCCCACCATCAGGAAGGCCAGCGCCGCCGCGGCCTGCCCCACCCACGGGCCGGCATGGCTGTCGCCGGACAGCAGGATCAGCGCGAACGGCATAATCGCCAGCCCGCCGAACTGCACCAGCGTGCCGATCCACAAATACGGCACCCGCCGCCATCCCAGGACCGAGCGGTGCGTGTCCGACTTCCAGCCGACCACGGCGCGCAACGGCGCGAACAGCAGCGGCAGGGAGATCATGCCCGCCACCAGCCAGGCCGGCACGCCCAGCTCCACGATCATCACCCGGTTCAAGGTGCCGATCAGCAGCACGGCGGCCATGCCGACCGTCACCTGGAACAGCGCCAGACGCAGCAGCCGCGGCATCGGCAGGGTGTCGGAGGCGGCGTCGGCGAAGGGCAGGAAGCCCGGCCCGATCCCGCGCCACACGCCCTGCATCCGCCGGTTCATGGCTCCGATCATGCGCGCACCAGCTCCAGGGCTTGGGAGATGTAGAAACCGCCCGCCACGCGCATCGTCCGCGCCGGGCGCCAGCCTGTCATGTGCGCGTCAGCGGCCATCAGCCCGGTCAGGCGGGCGTGGGTCACCGGCTCGATAGCCGGAGCGCGGTCCCCGCGGGGAAACAGCAGCCCGGCGGTGTGCATCAGGGTCAGCAGCGGCGTGCGCGGCGCGAAGGTGAACAGCACCGACGTGTCCGCCAGCGCCGCCAACTGCGCCGCGACGCGCGCCATGTCCGGAGCGCGGTAGTGGATCAGGCTGTCCATGCCGACGACGTGGTCGAAGCGCCCGAGCGTGGGATCGGTCATGTCCCCGCTGCGCCAGTCTATGTTTAACCCGGCGGGCATCCGGTCCCGCGCGACGCCGACCAGGGTCGGGGACAGATCTATGGCCACGACCTCCGCTCCGCGCTGTGCAGCTTCCACCGCAAGCGCGCCGGTGCCGCAGCCGGCGTCCAGCAGGCGGCACCCGTGCAGGTCGTCGGGCAGCCAAGACAGCAGGGTCGCGCGCATCCGGTCCCGCCCGGCCCGCACGGTGGCGCGTATGCCGCTGACCGGCGCATCCGACGTCAGCCGCGCCCAGGCCGCGGCGGCGGTGCGGTCGAAGTAGGCCTCAAGCTGGCCGCGGCGGGCGAGATAGGATGCGCTGGTCATTATCGGACCCTGTCGGCGAGCAACGCAGGCGCCTGCTCCCTCTCTCTCCGGGAGAGGGTTGGGGTGACGACGGCGGCAAGGGCAGCCGTATCCCGGGCGGGGCTGTGCCCATGCAGGCCGAGGGCGGCCCTTGCGGCCCCCCTCACCCCAACCCTCTCTCGGAGGGAGGGGGAGCAGGCAGCATCCGTGCGCGCCGCGCCATGATGGCTAGCTGCCAGCAGAGTCATCAATCGTAGCCCAGCAGGTCGAAGATGTCCCGGTCGCGCAGCGGGTTGCCCATCAGCGGCTCCGTGCCGGCCCACAGGCTGGCGGCCAGGCGCAGGTACTCCAGCTTCACGGCCTCCAGCTCCGGGGAGGACTCCATCTCGAACAGGGTGCTCTTCTTCAGCCGGCTGCGGCGGATCACGTCGAGGTCGGGGAAGTGCGCCAGGGACGACAGGCCCGTCGCGTTGTTGTAGCGGTCCACCTGGTCGGTCGCGGCGCTGCGGTTCACGATCACGCCGCCCAGGCGCACGTCGTAGTTCTTCGCCTTGGCCTGGATGGCGGCCACGATGCGGTTCATGGCGAAGATGCTGTCGAAGTCGTTGGCCGTCACGATCAGCGCCCGGTCGGCGTGCTGCAACGGGCTGGCGAAGCCGCCGCACACCACGTCCCCCAGCACGTCGAAGATCACCACGTCGGTCTCTTCCAGCAGGTGGTGCTCCTTGAGCAGCTTCACCGTCTGGCCGACGACGTAGCCGCCGCAGCCCGTGCCGGCCGGCGGCCCGCCGGCCTCGACGCACATGACGCCGTTGTAGCCGGGGAACACGAAGTCCTCGACCCGCAGCTCCTCCGAGTGGAAGTTCACGGCCTCCAGCACGTCAATGACGGTGGGAAGCAACTGCTTGGTCAAGGTGAAGGTGCTGTCGTGCTTCGGGTCGCACCCAATCTGCAGGACGCGCTTGCCGAGCTTGCTGAACGCCGCCGACAGGTTGCTGCTGGTGGTGCTCTTGCCAATGCCGCCCTTGCCATAGACGGCGAAGACCTTGGCGGTGCCGATCTTCATCGCCGGGTCGAGCTGCACTTGCACGCTGCCCTCGCCATCGCCGGGCCGGGAGACTTTGTTCTTCACGGGGTAGGGAAGGGTTGCGACGGTCATGCGGCTAACTCCACTTCAACGCCTTCTAGGCGGTCCTCAAGGTCGTCCCCGGCGCGGCGCAGCGCGTCCAGGGTGGCGGCGTCGGGTTGCCAGTACTTGCGCTCCGTCGCTTCGATCAGGCGGTTCACCAGCTTGGCCGACGCCTTCGGGTTCAGCTTGGCGATGCGCTCCCGCATCTCGTCATCCAGGGCGTAGGTCTCGGCGAGCTGCTGATAGACCCAGGGAGACACTTCGCCGGTGGTGGCGGACCAGCCCAGGGTGTTGGTCACGTGCGCCTCGATCTCGCGCACGCCCTCGTAGCCGTGCTTGAGCAGGCCCTCGTACCACTTGGGGTTCAGCGCGCGGGTGCGGGTTTCCAGGCTGACCTGCTCGGACAGGGTGCGGACCGCGCCGTCGCCGCGGGTCTGGTCGCCGATGTAAACCGACGCCGCCACGCCGCCGCGGGCCTGCCGCACGGCGCGGGTGATGCCGCCCAGCGTGTCGAAGTAGTGGTCCACGGTGGTCACGCCCAGCTCGATGCTGTCCAGGTTCTGGTAGGTAATGTCCACTTTGCTCAGCACATGGGTCAGCAAGGCCGACTGACGCTCGGGCCGGCCCGTGACGCCGTATGCGAAGCCCTTGCGGGCCACGTAGGCGTCGCCCAGCTCGTCTTCGTTCTCCCACACGCCCGCGCCGACCATGCTGTTGACGTTGGCGCCGTAGGCCCCGTCCGCGTTGCCGAACACGCGCAAGGCCGCCTGCTCGATGTCGCCGCCGTGGGCGGCGATGAAGGCCAGGGCGTGCTTGCGGATGTAGTTGTCCGCCGGCGACTCATCCGCCTGGGCGGCCAGCAGCGCGGCCTCGGCCAGCAGCTTGGTCTGCAAGGGCAGCAGGTCGCGGAAGATGCCGGACAGGGTGATGACCACGTCCACCCGCGGGCGGCCCAGTTCCTCCAAGGTCAGCAGCCGCGCGCCGGTCAGGCGGCCGTAGCTGTCGAAGCGCGGGGCCGCGCCCATCAGCCACAGCGCCTGGGCGATGGGTCCGCCCTCGGTCTTGAGGTTGTCGGTGCCCCACAGCACCATCGCAACCGTCTCCGGCAGTCCCTTGCCATCTTGCAGGTGCCGGGCCAGCAGCCGGTCGGCCTGGCGCGCGCCGTCCTGGACGGCGAAGGCGCTGGGCAGGCGGAAGGGGTCGAAGCCGTGCAGGTTGCGGCCCGTGGGCAGCACGTCCGTGGTCCGCAGCAAATCCCCGCCCGGCGCGGGCCGGATGTAGCCGCCGTCCAACGCATGGACGATGGCGGGCAGCTCGTGGTCGGCGGCCAGCAACGCGTCCAGGCGGGCGCGCTCCACCGGCTCGGTCACGCGGGCGGCATCCAGCATCTCCGCGCGCTCATCGGCATTGGGCGGCACGCCGATGACGTGCAGGCCATGCGGGATGAGGGTGTATTCCAGCTCCAGCAGGGCGGCGCCCAGCCGGTCAATTTCCGGCACCGGGTCGGTCCAGGCCGGCTCCGCCGGGGACAGGTCCACTGCGGCGGCCTGCGCCTGCACCAGCGCCGCCATGTCCGCACGCTGGCCGGCGTCGGCGTCCGGCTCCATCGTGCGCCAGCGGTCCAGCGACGACTTCAGGTCCAGCAGGCCGCGATACAGCCCGGCATGCGCCACCGGCGGCGTCAGATAGCTGATAAGCACCGCATTGGCCCGGCGCTTGGCGATCATGCCTTCGCTCGGGTTGTTGGAGGCATACAGGTTGAAGTTGGGCAGGTGCCCGATCAGCCGGTCCGGCCAGCACTCGGCGGACAGGCCCGCCTGCTTGCCGGGCATGAACTCCAGGGCGCCGTGGGTGCCGAAGTGCAGGACGGCGTGGGCGCCGAACTCCTCGCTGATGTAGCGGTAGAACGCGGCGAAGGCGTGGGTCGGCGCGAACCCGCGCTCGAACAGCAGGCGCATCGGATCGCCCTCGTAGCCGAAGGCGGGCTGCAGGCCGACGAAGACGTTGCCGAAGTGCTTGCCCAGCACGAAGATGCCGGAGCCGTCCGCCAGGGCGCGGCCGGGGGCCGGACCCCAGCTCTTCTCTATCTCCGCCAGCCAGGGCTGGCCGCGGACGTGGGCGTCCACGGTGACGCGGGCGGCCACGTTGGCGTCGGTGCCGTGGCGGGCGGCGTTGCCGGTGACGACCTGCTGCCGCAGCTCCTCCACCGTGTCGGGCACGTCCACGGTGTAGCCGGCATCCCGCATGGCGCCGAGCATGTTGTGCAAGGAGTGGAACACCGCGAGGTAAGCCGCCGTCCCGGTTGCCCCGGCGTTGGGCGGGAAGTTGAACAGCACCGCGGCGACCTTGCGGTTGGCCCGGGCGGAGCGGCGCAGCGCCACGAGGCGGGACACGCGCAGCGCCAGCATCGCCACGCGCTCGGGGTGGGCCACCATGTCGCGGGCGCACGTCTTGCCGTCGCAGCCAGCGCAGGGAGTGGCGGTCTGGGCGCGGCCGCAGCGTCCGCCGAAGGTCATGGGCGCCATGCCGCCGTCCAGCTCCGGCAGGGCGACCATCATCGTGGCCTCCACCGGCAACAGGCCGCGGGGGTCGGACTGCCACTGGTCCAGCGTCTGGAACTCGACGGGATGGGCGGTGACGTAGGGCACGTCCAGCCGGGCCAGGATGTCCTCGGCGGCGCGGCTGTCGTTGTAGGCGGGGCCGCCGACCAGGCTGAACCCGGTCAGGCTGACCACGGTGTCCACCGCCGGCACGCCGTCGCGCATGAAGAACCGCTCGATGGCGGGGCGGGCGTCCAGGCCGCTGGCGAAGGCGGGGATGACGCGCAGGCCGCGGGCCTCCATGGCGGCGATCACGCCGTCGTAGTGCTTGGCGTTGCCGCTGATGAGGTACGAGCGCAGCATCAGCAGCCCGACCGTCCCGGCCAGGCCACCGCGCGGCAACTGGGACAGATGCTCCACCACCCGGCCCGGCGCGGCGGGGTGATACAGCCCGACCTCGGGATACTCGACCGGCGCGGCGGCGCTGACCTTGCCGGCCAGCGCCCGGCGCTCGCCGCTGGCGTAGCGGCCGACCAGCATCCGGACCAGGCTGCCGATGTTCTCGTCCGACCCGGCCAGCCAGTATTGCAGCGCCAGGAAGTAGGTGCGCACGTCCTGCGCGGTGCCGGGAATGAAGCGCATCAGCTTAGGCAGGCGCTTCAGCATTTTCATCTGCGCCTGGCCGCTGGCGGGCGCCCCGGCCTTGGTGCCGCCGCGCAGGCGCTTGAGCATCGCCAGCGCGCCGGTGGCCTCCTGGGACATGTCGAAGCGGCCCAGCTTGGTCAGCTTCGTGACCTCGCCGGCGGACATGCAGCACAGCATGGCGTCGCAATCCGCGCGGCGCGCTTGCAGGGCGGGCAGGACCGGACGGATGTGGTCCTCCATGAACAGCATGGTGGCGATCACGATGTCGCCCCGGGCGATGTCCTGGCGGCAGGCGTCCAGCGCCTCGGGGTCGCTGCCCCACTCGTCGGCGGCGTGGACGGCCAGGGTCAGGCCGGGGATGTCGCGGGCCAGCGACACTTCGGCACGCGCCGCGGCGCTGCTGAGGTGGCTGTCCATGGTGACGATGACGACACGGACGCTGGTGGAGACGGGATTGTTCATGGAGGTCACCATCTCAGCGGCCGAAGTGCGCTTTGGCATCGTAGAGCGTCTCCACCGTGATGACCGCCACGCCGTTCTCCTGCGCGAACCGCTCGGTGTTGCGCCGGGCCTTGCCGCGCACGAAGAAGGGTATCTTGCCCAGTTCCTTGTCGGCGTCCGCCGCCCAACTGATCGAGGTCGGCACCACCGGCTCGGGCGCACGCGCCTGCTCGGTTACGCCAAGGTTGGGTGCGCCTCCGTGGCCCGCGCCCAGGTGGCTCGGCGCGGCGTCATTCCCGAACTCGAAGTCGCCGCGGAACATGCCGACCAGATGTTCTTCCAGGCCCATCATCAGTGGGTGAACCCAGGTGTCGAACAGGACGTTGGCGCCCTCCCAGCCCATCTGCGGGGCGTAGCGGGCGGGGAAGTCCTGGACGTGGACGGGGGCGGAGATGACGGCGCAGGGCACGCCCAGGCGCTTGGCGATGTGCCGCTCCATCTGCGTGCCCAGCACCAGTTCGGGCTGCAGGGCGGTCACGGCGGCCTCGACCTCCAGGTAGTCGTCGGCGATCAGCGCCTCGATCCCATACAGCTTGGCGGCGGCGCGGACCTCGCGGGCGTATTCACGGCTGTAGGTGCCCAGGCCCACGACAGTGAAGCCAAACTCCTCCTGCGCGACGCGGGCGGCGGCGATGGCGTGGGTGGCGTCGCCGAACACGAAGACCCGCTTGCCCGTCAGGTAGTTGCTGTCCACGGAGCGGGAGTACCAGGGCATCCGGCTGGGGGCGCCGGCCAGGGCGGGCGCTGCGTCCACGCCGGCCAGGGCGGCCACTTCCTGCACGAACTCGCGCGTGGCGCCGATTCCGATGGGCACGGTCTTGGTGCTGGGCTGGCCGAAGGTGCGGGTCAGCCAGGCGGCAGCAGTGCCGGCCACTTCGGGATACAGCACCACGTTGAAGTCGGCGTCGCCCAGCCGGGCCAGGTCGGCCGGGGTGGCGCCGGCGGGGGCCGACACGTTCACGTCCACGCCGAGCTGCGCCAGCAGCCGCGCGACTTCCACCACGTCGTCCCGGTGGCGGAAGCCCAGCGCCGTGGCGCCCAGGATGTTGGCGCGGGGACGCGCGGCGCGCTCGCGCTTCACACCCGGTGCCGGCGCGTGTGGGCCGGCGCAGGCGCGGACGATCTGGTAGAAGGTCTCGGCTGCGCCCCAGTTTTCCTTCTTCTGGTAGGCCGGCAACTCGACCGCGACGACCGGGACCGGCAGGTGCAGGGCGCGGGCGAGGCCGCCGGGGTCGTCCTGGATCAGCTCGGCGGTGCAGCTTGCGCCGACCAGCATCAGATCGGGCTTGAAGCGGTCGTAGGCGTCGCGGGCGGCGGACTTGAACAGCTCCGCCGTGTCCCCGCCGAGGTCGCGGGCCTGGAACGTGGTGTAGGTGACGGGCGGCCGGGTCTGGCGCCGCTCGATCATCGTGAACAGCAGGTCGGCGTAGGTGTCGCCCTGCGGCGCGTGCAGGACGTAGTGGACGCCCTGCATGGCGGCTGCGACGCGCATGGCGCCGACGTGCGGCGGGCCTTCGTAGGTCCAGAGAGTCAGTTGCACGGCCTAGACCCTCAGCTTCATGCGGCGCACCAGCGGGCGGGCGAACAGTTCGGCCAGGTCGGCGGCCTGGTCGTAGCCCTGGATCGGGGTGAACAGCAGCTCGATGGACCACTTGGTGCCGATGCCCTCGGCCTCCAGCGGATTCGCCAGGCCCAGGCCGCACACCACCAGGTCCGGGCGGGCGGCGCGGGCGCGGTCGAGCTGCCTGTCCACGTCCTGGCCTTCGCTCAGCGCCGTGCCGGCGGGCAGCAGCGCCAGCTCCTCCGCCATGTGGGTGCGGTGCAGGTAGGGGGTGCCGACCTCGACCAGGCGCATCCCCAGCTCGCGGGCCAGGACGCGGGCAAGCGGGATTTCGAGCTGGCTGTCGGGGAAGAAGAAGACGGACTTGCCGGACAGCTCGGCGCGGTGCCGGGCCATGCCAGATTCGGCGCGGGCGCGGGGGGCGGCGACCGCGGCCTCGAATGCCGCGTCGGGCACGCCGAAGGCGTCCGCGGCGGCGCGCAGCCAGGCCGTCGTGCCCTCGGCGCCCAGCGGGAAGGGCGCGGGCAGGCGAGTCGCGCCCCGTGCCTCCAGAGCGCGGGCGGTGTCGGCCAGGAAAGGTTGGGCCAGCAGATAGACAGTGCCCGGCCCCACGGCCGGCAGGTCAACGCCGCTGCGGGGCGGCAGGAAGCGCACGTCCTGGACGCCCATCGCCAGCAGCAGGCGGCGGAACTGGTCCTCCACCACGTCCGCCAGCGCGCCGACGACCAGCAGGGAGCGCGGGGCGGCCGGAACCTCCCGCGGCAGGATCGGCACGAGGGCGGCGAGGCAGGCGTCCTCGCCCTGGGTGAACGTCGTCTCGATGCCGCTGCCGCTGTAGTTCAGCACGCGGACCTGCGGCATGTGCTGGGCCGACAGGCGCTCGGCGGCGCGGGACAGGTCCAGCTTGATGACCTCGCTGGGGCAGGACCCCACCAGGAACAGCAGGCGTATGTCCGGGCGCCGGTCGAGGAGCTGCGTCACCACCCGGTCCAGCTCGTCGTTGGCGTCGGACAGCCCGGCCAGGTCGCGCTCGTCTATGATGGCGGTGGCGAAGCGCGGCTCGGCGAAGATCATCACGCCGGCAGCGGACTGGATCAGGTGGGCGCAGGTGCGGCTGCCCACCACGAGGAAGAAGGCGTCCTGTATCTTGCGGTGCAGCCAGATGATGCCGGTCAGGCCGCAGAACACCTCGCGCTGGCCGCGCTCCCGCAGTACGGGGGCGTCCGTGCAGCCGGAGCTGCCAGGGGTAGCCGTCAGCGCAGCGCTCAAGACGACAGGCCCAGGCCGGCGGGCGCGGCCCACACTGCGCCCTGGCGCCGGGCGGCGCGCAGCTTGACGATGAACTGCCCGGCGTTGACGACGTAGGAGGCATAGGCCAGCAGCGCCAGCCACATCAGCCGGGTGCTGTCCACCTGGCCTGACAGCAGCCCGATCAGGTAGGTCGTGTGCAGCGCCAGGACCAGCATGCTGACCACGTCCTCCCAGTAGAAGGCCGGGGCGAACAGGTAGCGCCCGAACACCTCGCGCTCCCAGATCGAGCCGGTGATCATGATGACGTACAGGAAGCAGGTCTTGACCACGACGGACGCCGTCGCCGCGCCCTCTCCAGTGCCGGCGTACAGGTAGTGCAGCACCAGGCCCAGGCTGATCAGGAACACGGCGAACTGCGCCGGGGCCAGGACGCCCTGCACGACCGTCCAAGGAGAGGCGTCGCGGCGGCTCCGCTCCTCGGGGGTGTAAAGGGTACGGTTCTGCACTTGCGGAAGCTGGGTGCCGCGCCCTGCTGCGCCGCCCCACGGGCTGCAATCGAATTGGTCCAGCGCCCGGCCGATCAACTGCGTAAACATAGCTTGACAATGCCTCCCCTGAGCGGTGCGTTGGGCCCTGCAAACCGGGTCACGTTTCCGGGAATGCGGGAACCACTGCCTGTTGCGAGCCACGCCTCGTCTGCCTGGCTGTCCGACCCTTGCCCGCGGGATCGTCTGTCAGGACGCTAAGACGTCGCTGGGGCAAGTGTCAAGCGCGCGTTACGTAAATGATAGTTGACACAAGGGGCCGTAAAGCCCCAGGGTTTGGAGGAAGCAGGACTATGGGGCCAATGATCTCAGCCTACGCCATGCAGGATGTCCGGTCGGAAGGGGAGGCGCTCGGCGCCGCCCGGCAGCAGGGCCTGCGCGCCCGCGACCAGCGCCGCCGGGCCATCCTGACGCGCACGGTGCAGTTGGATGTCATCCCGCGCCTGGTGGTGGCCCACAACGCCCTTGCCGTCCCTGCTGCAGCGCCGATCCTAGCCGTGGCGCCGGCCCATGTGGCGGAATTGGTGCGGCTGGTGCTGTCGCGCGGCGAGGAAGCCGCGTCGGCCTACGTGGAAGCGATGCGCGACAACGGCGCCCCGGCCGAGGCGCTGTATCTCGACCTGCTCGCCCCCGCCGCCCGCCGCCTGGGCGTGATGTGGGAAGAAGACACCTGCGACTTCACGGAGGTCACGGTCGGCCTCTGGCGCCTGCAGAGCGCCATGCGGGAGCTCAGCCCCTCCTTCCTGGACCACCGGCCCAGCCGCGCCGACAGCCCGCGCATCCTGCTGGTGCCGCTGCCGGGCGAGTCCCACACCTTCGGCCTGTCCATGGTCTATGAGTTCTTCCGCCGCGCCGGCTGGAACGCCTGGAGCGGCCCGGTCCGCGACAGCGCCGAGCTGGCCGCGATGGTCCGGAGCGAGCGGGTGGACGTCGTCGGCTTCTCGCTCTCGTGCGACGAGCGGCTGGAGACGGTTTATGCCGAGATACGCGCAGTCCGCCGCGCGTCCCTCAACCCCGGCCTGAGCGTCATGGTTGGCGGCCCTCCCTTTGCCGGCAATCCCCTGCTTGCGGCGCAGCTTGGCGCGGACGGCACGGCGACCGACGGGCAGCAGGCGGTCGCGCAGGCGCGGGCGCTGGTCGAAGACAGCCGGGCGCGCGGGTGACGGCACGCCCCATCCGGCACAGGACGCAGCCACCCTACCCCGGCCATGACGGCCATCTGATCCCCGTGCGCTTCCCGGCGTGCGGCAACGGCATGAAGGGGGGCTGATCCGTGCATTTGGGGATCCCGGCACTCGTGAAGACATTCGTCTCGCCCCAGACCTCGCTGGGCGACCTCGACGCGGCCTCTGCCGCAACGCTGATCGGCGCGGCGTCCGACATCACGCTGGTGCTGGACGGCGCCGGGACGATCCGGGACATTGCGGTGCAAAGCGGCCAGCTGGCCGACGACCTGCCGGACAGCGCCGCCTGGGTCGGACGCGGCATCGAGTCCACTCTGGCGCCTGACAGCCGCCCCAAGATCGCCGCCCTGCTGAACGACGCCGCCAACCAGGCGGAGCCACGGTGGCGGCAGGTGAACCACCTGGCCCCTGACGGGCGCAGCGTTCCCGTGCTTTACTGCGGCGTCCAGGTCGGCGGCGACGGCCGGGTGGTCGCCTTTGGCCGCGACCTGCGCGCCATGTCCGCCCTGCAGCAGCGCCTGATGAACGCCCAGCAGGGCATGGAGCGCGACTACGCCCGCCTGCGCGACGTGGAGATGCGCTACCGCCTGCTGTTCCAGTTGTCCGGGGAGGCCGTGCTGATCCTGGACCCGGCCCGCGGCCGCGTGACCGAGGCCAACCCGGCGGCCAAGGCGCTGTTCAACACCGAGGGCGGCAACGCCGCCGGTACGGGCGACGTGACCGGACGCCCACTGTCCGACCTGTTCGACCGCGGGGCGCTGCCCGCCGTCCAGGCCGGATTGGATTCGCTGCGCGCCACCGGACGGGCCGAGGAGGTCGCGGCCCGCCTGGCCGGGGAGGACGGCGCCGCCGTCACGCTCCGCCTATCCCCGTTCCGGCAGGAGAACGCCGCCCTGGTGCTGATGCGGATGACGCCGGTGCAGGGCGCCGCCCACCCTGGGCGCCTGCCGCATCCCAAGCTGACCCTGCTGCGCGCGGTGGAAAGCGCGCCGGACGCCTATGTCGTCACGGACGACGACGGCGACATCATCACGGCCAACGCGGCCTTCCTGGAACTGGTGCAGCTGATGCACGAGGACGAGGCAGTAGGCCAGCCGCTGGACCGCTGGGTCGGCGAGAGCGGCGTGGACCTGAGCGTGCTGACCGCCAACCTTCGCAGCCGCGGCGCCGTGCGCTTCTTCAGCACCACCGTCCACGGGGAGCATGGCGCGTCCGCCCAGGTGGAGGTCTCCGCCGTCGCGGTGCCCGGCGAGGGCCGGATGGCGCTGGGCTATGCCATACGCAACGTGAGCAGCCGCCTGAACATCGGCCTGCAGCCTGCCGCCGTGCAGCCAGGCGCTGCCACCCGCGCCGGCAAGGCCCTGCCGCGCTCGGTCGAGCAGCTGACGGAGCTGATCGGCCGCGTGTCGCTGAAGGACCTGGTGCGCGAGAGCACCGAGGTGATCGAGCGCCTGGCCATAGAGGCCGCGCTGGAGCTGACGGGCGACAACCGGGCGTCGGCCGCCGAGATGCTGGGGCTGAGCCGGCAGAGCCTGTACGTGAAGCTGCGCCGCTACGGCATCGGCGACCTGACCGGGGCGGGTGCGGAGTGATGCGGACGACGTGCCGTCCGCGCCTGCCCCCCTTCTCTCCGGGAGAGGAAGCAGGCGGCGTCATCGTGATGACCGGCTCCATCTGATGTCGGACCTCGCCGCGCCCGCCGTTCCCGCCCCTTCCCGCACCGACTGGCGCGCGGTTGCGGAGCTGCTGCATCCAATCACCTGGTTCGCTCCCATGTGGGCGTTCGGCTGCGGCGTGGTGTCGTCGGGCGTGCCGTTGTCCGGCAACTGGCCGCTGGCGCTGGCCGGCGCGGTGCTGGCGGGTCCGCTGGTCTGCGCGACCAGCCAGGCGGCCAACGACTGGTATGATCGGCATGTGGACGCCATCAACGAACCCAACCGGCCCATCCCGTCCGGACGCATCCCCGGGCGCGTGGGGCTGCATCTGGCGCTCGGCTGGACCGCCGTGTCCCTGCTGTGGGCCGCCATGCTGGGCCGCTGGGCCTTCGGCGCGGCGCTGGTCGGCATGGCGCTGGCCTGGGCGTACAGCGCGCCGCCGCTGCGGCTGAAGCAGAACGGCTGGCTGGGCAACGCCGCCTGCGGCGCATGCTACGAGGGGCTGCCCTGGTTCACCGGCGCCGCCGTGATGGCGGGCGCCTTCCCCGACTGGCGCATCGTCGGCCTGGCCGCGCTTTACAGCCTGGGCGCGCACGGGATCATGACGCTGAACGACTTCAAGTCGGTCGAGGGGGACACCCAGACCGGCATCAACTCCTTGCCGGTGCTGCTGGGCGTGGACCGCGCGGCGCGGCTGGCCTGCTGGGCGATGGCGGTGCCGCAGGTCCTGGTGACGGTGCTGCTGCTGCGCTGGGGCCACCCTTATTACGCCAGCGTCATCGTGCTGCTGCTGGCGGCGCAGATGGTCCTGATGCAGCGCTTCGTGACGGAGCCGCGGCGGCTGGCGCCCTGGTACAACGGCACCGGCACCACGCTGTATGTCGCGGGCATGCTGGTCAGCGCCTTCGCGCTGCGGGCCTCGCTATGACGGCTCCCACCATGTCAACGAGCGTCGGGTCCGGGATCATCGGGTCCGGGACCGTCGAGGCCGCGGGCATCGGCTGGCTGGGCATCGCGCGGCTGGGGCTGGTGCAGGCCGCGCTGGGGTCCGTCGTGGTGCTGACGACTTCGACGCTGAACCGCGTCATGGTGGTGGAGCTGGCGCTGCCGGCCCTGATCCCCGGCGTGCTGGTCGCGCTGCACTACGGCGTGCAGGTGCTGCGGCCCCGGCTGGGCTACGGGTCGGACCTGGGCGGGCGGCGGACGCCGTGGATCGTGGGCGGCATGGCCGTCCTGGCGCTGGGCGGCGCGGGCGCTGCGGCGGCCACCGCGCTGATGGCGGCGAACCTGGCAGCCGGACTGGGACTGGCGCTGCTGGCCTTCACGCTGGTCGGGCTGGGCGTCGGCGCTGCCGGCACGGCGTTGCTGACCCTGCTGGCCAAGCGCGTCGCCCCGCATCGGCGCGGCCCGGCGGCCACCCTTGTCTGGACCATGATGATCGCCGGCATCGTCGTCACCTCGGTCGCGGCCGGCAAGCTGCTGGACCCCTTCTCCGCCGGGCGGATGGTTGCCGTCGTGTCCGGGGTGTCGCTGCTCGGCCTGGCCGCCTCGACGCTCGCGGTCTGGGGCATGGAGGGCGGGGCCGCTCCTGCCCCGGCCGCCGCCGCCGCGCACCAGCCCTTCCTGGCGGCCCTGCGCGACGTGTGGGCGGAGCCGCAGGCCCGGCGCTTCGCGGTGTTCGTGTTCGTGTCCATGCTGGCCTACAGCGCGCAGGAGTTGGTGCTGGAGCCGTTCGCGGGAGCCGTGTTCGCGCTGACGCCGGGCCGCAGCACCGGGCTGACCGGGCTGCACCATGCGGGCGTGCTGGCCGGCATGGGGCTGGTGGCGCTGGGCGGCGTGCTGCGGATCGGCGCGATGCGGACCTGGACGGTGGGCGGCTGCCTTGGCTCCGCCGCCGCGGCGCTGGCCCTGGCGGCATGCGCGCTGGGCGGGCCGGAGGGGATGATGCGGGGCATCGTCGTGGCGCTGGGCGTGGCCAACGGCACGTTCGCGGTGTCTGCCATCGGCGCGATGATGGGCCTGGCGGGCCAGGGCCGCGCGTCCCGGGAGGGCACGCGGATGGGATTGTGGGGCGCTGCGCAGGCGCTGGCCTTCGGTGCGGGCGGCCTGCTGGGCACCGGCGCAAGCGACCTGGCGCGCGCGGTGCTGGGCGCCCCGGCCCCGGCCTACGCCGCGGTGTTCGCGGCCGAGGCCGCCGTGTTCCTGCTGGCGGCACGGCTTGCCGCCGGGGTGTTCAATCAAGCTGCCCGCGCGCCGTCCGGCGCGATGCAAGCGGCATAAGGGGGAAAGCGCAATGACCGACACGGTGACCGACACGGTGACTAGGACGTTCGACGTGGTCGTGGTCGGCGGCGGCCCCTCGGGCGCCACGGCGGCGATGGACCTGGCGCGGGGCGGGCGCAGCGTGCTGCTGCTGGACCGCGGCGGGCGCATCAAGCCCTGCGGCGGCGCGATCCCCCCCGTGTGCGTGCGCGAGTTCGGCATCCCTGACAGCCAGATCGTCGCCCGCGTCACCGGCGCTCGCATCGTGTCGCCGACCGCCAAGGAGGCCGACATGCCCATCACCGGCGGACCCGGCGGCTACGTCGGCATGGTGGACCGGGAGGGGTTCGACGAGTACCTGCGGGAGCGCGCCGAGACCGCCGGGGCCGAGCGCCGCACCGGCACGTTCGAGAAGGTCGGGCGCGACCCGGACGGGGTGGCGGTCGTCCACTACAAGACCGCGGACGGCCCGGCCCAGGTGCGCGCCCGCGCCATCATCGGCGCGGACGGGGCCAAGTCCAACGTCGCCAAGCAGTGCGTCAAGGGCTGGGAGCGCATCCGCTACGTGTTCGCCTACCACGAGATCGTCCGCGCCCCGAGCGACCCCGCAGCCTTCGACCTGAACCGCTGCGACGTTTACTACCAGGGCACGCTGTCCCCGGACTTCTATGCGTGGATCTTCCCGCACGGGGACACCATGAGCATCGGCACGGGGTCGGCCAAGAAGGGCTTCGGCCTGCGCCCGGCCATCGGCGCGCTGCGCAAGGCCGCCGGGCTGGACGGGCTGGAGACGATCCGGCGGGAGGGCGCGCCGATCCCGCTGCGCCCGATGCGCCGCTGGGACAACGGGCGCGACGTGGTGCTGGCCGGGGACGCCGCGGGCGTCGTGGCGCCGGCCTCCGGCGAAGGCATCTATTACGCCATGCTGGGCGGACGCCTGGCGGCGGAGGCCGTGGAGGCGCTGCACGCCACTGGCGACGTGCGGAGCCTGAAGCTCGCTCGCAAGCGGTTCATGAAGGCGCATGGCACCGTGTTCTGGGTGCTGGGGATGATGCAGTGGTTCTGGTACTCGTCGGACAAGCGGCGGGAGAAGTTCGTGCACATGTGCCGCGACCCCGACGTGCAGCGCCTGACCTGGGACAGCTACATGAACAAGAAGCTGGTCCGGCGCGACCCGATGGCGCATGTCCGCATCTTCATCAAGGACACCGCGCAGTTGCTCGGCCTTGCGCGCGCGTGATCCGGCGGTGGCCGGCGCCGCTCCGCAACCCGATCGTCGTCGCGTTCCTGGCGGCCACCGCGGTCGCAGCGCTGGGCGCGTCGGCCACCGACATCGGGCCGTGGTACCAGGCGCTGCGGAAGCCGTCCTGGCAGCCGCCGGACCTGCTGTTCGGCCCGGTGTGGACGCTGATCTACGCACTGACGGCGCTGGCCGGGATCAAGGCGTGGCGGGCCGCGCCGAACCGGCGCACGCGCGAGCGCATCCTGGTGCTGTTCGCCGCCAACGCGCTGCTGAACGTGCTGTGGAGCGAGCTGTTCTTCAACTTTCACCGCCCGGACTGGGCGCTGCTGGAGGCCGTGCCGTTCTGGGCCTCCATCGTCGTGCTGATCGCAGCCGTGCGCCCGCTGTCGCGGACGGCGGCCTGGCTGCTGGCGCCGTACTTGGCCTGGGTGACGTTTGCGACGGTGCTGAACCTGGCCGTGGTGCGGCTGAACGCCCCGTTTGGGGCATGAACATGGGCCGCGGCCAACGCGCCGCCCAGAACGACGGGATGGGGACGCAGGAATGGACATGATGACTGGGACGGCGACGATATCGGCCTGCACGCGCCACGCGGCGCCGGCCAGGCCCGCCGTCCGGCCGCACACGCACGGCCTGCCGCTGCGCGTCGGCACCCGCGCCTCCCCGCTGGCACTGGTGCAGACCCGTGCCTTCCTGGGGCTGCTATCCAAGTTCTGCCCGGTGCTGCGGGGGATGGACGTGTTCCAGGAGCACGCGATCCGCACCACCGGCGATGCGACGCAGGCCACCGGGGAGCGCCTGGCCGACATCGGCGGCAAGGGCCTGTTCAGCAAAGAGATCCACGAGGCCCTGCTGGACCGCCGCATAGACTTCGCGGTCCATAGCCTGAAGGACCTGGAAACGGAGCTGCCGCCCGGCGTCGCCCTGGCCTGCACCCTGAAGCGGGAGGACCCGCGGGACGCGCTGATCCTGGGCACCGACGCGATGATCCCCGAGGGCGATGACCCCTACGCCACCCTGCCCCACGGCGCCGTGGTCGGCAGCAGCAGTACCCGGCGCGCGGCGCAGATGCTGCACGCCCGGCCCGACCTGCGCATCCAGAACATACGCGGCAACGTGCATGGCCGCTTGGACAAGGTGAAGCGCGGAGATTACGCGGCCAGCCTGCTGGCGCTGGCCGGGATGCGCCGGCTGGGGCTGGAGGACGAGGCGTCGGTGGTGATCCACCCCGAGGTGATGGTGCCGTCGTCCTGCCAGGGCATCGTCGGCATCACCGTGCGCGCCGGGGACACCGAGATACAGGACTTGCTGAGCGCCATCGAGGACAAGCCGGCCCGGGTGATGGCCACGGCGGAGCGGGCGCTGCTGGGCGCGCTGGACGGGTCCTGCCGCACGCCCATCGGCGCCCACGCGCAGTTGCTGGACGGCGGGCGGATGCGCCTGACCGGCCTGGTGGCGCGGGAGGACGGCAGCTTCGTGCTGAAGCGGCACCTGAACTGCTCGCAGGTGGATGCAGAGCGGGCCGGGCGAGCGCTGGGCGACGAGCTGCGGGCGGACAGCCCGCGCGACATCTTCGCGTAGGACGCTGGTGCGCCCCCTCTCCCTCCGGGAGAGGGTCGGGGTGAGGGGGGTCTTCAAGCACCGCGTTTGAACGTTGGAGGCGACGTGCAGCCGGCATGGCTTGCGCCCCGCCGCCCCGCCCCGCAGTGAACACCCCCTCACCCTGCCCCCCTCCCGGAGGAGGAGGAAGTAGTGTAGGGTCGTCCCACCTTGACCCAGCCCCACCCTCCATGACCTGGTCCCTTGGCATCGCCCTGCTCGGCGCCATTGCGCTTGCCGGCGCGGGCGGCCTCGCGACCAGCATCGGCCCGTGGTACCGCAACCTCCGCAAGCCCACGTGGCAGCCGCCGGATTGGCTGTTCGGCCCGGCTTGGACCGTCATCCTGGGCCTGGCCGCCTGGTCCGCGTCGCTGGCCTGGGATGCGGCGCCTGACCCGGCGACCCGCACCAAGGTCGTGCTGCTGTTCGGCGCCAACGCGCTGTTCCACTTCCTGTGGAGTCCGCTGTTCTTTCGTTGGCGCCGCCCGGACTGGGCGCTGATCGAGGTCGTGTTCCTGTGGTCCTCCGTCCTGGCGCTGGTGCTGGGCACCGCGCCGCTGTCCGCGCTGGCAAGCTGGATCGTGGTGCCCTACCTGCTGTGGGTGACGTTCGCCGCCTGGCTCAACTTGGCCATCGTCCGCCTGAACGGCCCGTTCGGCGCCCAGGCGGCAGCGGGATAAGGGACCTGCGCCGGCTGTCGTCCGCGCCGGCACGTCCAGCCACCTGTCATTGCGACGCGCCCTTGCGCCGCGGCAATCCGGAGCGGCAAGGGCTGTGGCCCGGTCCCGATGGCGCTGACCAGTCCGGCCCCATGGCCCCCCTGCACGGTTGACGACAAAACCTGAATGGCCCCGCGCCGCCCGGCCCTCTACACCTGCGGCATGAGCGACCTGGCCCCCGCTTCACCCCGCCCCCCCCTGCTGGCAGGCCCGCCCGGGCCGGGCACATGGCTGCTGCGGGGCGGGCGGGCGCAGGGCTGGGCGCTGCTGGTGCTGACGCTGTTCGTGCTGAATGCCGCCGCGCACGCCGCCGCCGGGTTCCCGGCCGACGACTTCGGCGCCCTGTGGTCCTACGGGCGGATGCTGCACGATCATCCCGCGGCGCTGCTGTATGACCAGGACGCGATGACGGCCTATCACCTCCAGGCCGGGCTGGCGGTCAAGTATCCCAACCCCTTCCCCTATCCGCCGATTTTCATGCTGATCGTGTGGCCGTTGGGGCTGCTGTCCGTGGGGGTGGGCTTCTACGCTTGGGCCGCGCTGACCGTCGCGGCCTTCGTCTGGGCGGCGGGCGGGTGGCCGCGTCCGCTGGCGCTGCTCCTGCTGCTGGCGGCGCCTGCCACGGTGGCGGGCGTGGTGGCCGGGCAGAACGGCTTCCTGACGGCGGCGCTGCTGGTGGGTGGGATGCGGCTGATCGGGCCACGGCCGGTGCTGGGCGGGCTGCTGATCGCGCTGCTGGCCTACAAGCCGCAGCTTGGCATCCTGGTGCCGGTCGCGCTGGCCGCCGCCGGCAACTGGCGCGGCATCGCGGCGACTGCGGCGTGGCTGCTGACCCTGGTCCTGCTGACCAGCGTGCTGTTCGGCGGGCACATCTGGCTGGACTGGCTGGGCACGCTGCCGGGCTACGCCGCCAGCTTCGCGGGGCGGGACGCGCTGCTGCGGCTGCAGCCGACGCCGCTGGCCAACCTGCAGCAATGGGGCGTGCCCGCCACCCCGGCCCATCTTGTCCAAGCCGTGCTGAGCCTGCTGATGGCTGCCCTGGTCTGGCTCACCTGGCGGCGCGGCGCGTCGCTGCCCGCCATCGGCGTGCTGGTGGCCGCCACCTTCATGGCCACCCCGCACGCCTTCTTCTACGACATGCCGATGCTGACCGCCGCCGTGCTGCATCTCGGCATGGACCGGGTGCGGCAAGGGGCGCTGGGCGCCGGAGAGGCGCTGTTCCTGGCGGCGGTCCTGTGCGTGCCCGAGGCGATGATCTGGTCGGAGGGCGCCATCAGCCTGCCGCCGCTGCTTGCCTTCGCTGCCTGGGCGGGATGGCGCGCGGGTCCTGCGCGGGCCGATGCCAGCGGGGCGGGGGACCATGCGCCGGTTGCCAATGTCTCCGCCGCATCAGGCGCCGCAGGCCTGCCCGGCGTGTGATCCGCCGGCGCGTCCTGGCTGCGGCCCTTGCACTAGCCGCCTGCACGCCTGCGCCGCACGCGCCCGCGGATGCGCCGGGCCTGGTGCAGTTCGACACGCTCCCGTGGGGGTCCGCGCTGGAGGGGATGACATGGCGGCAGGTGGAGGCCGTGCTGGACCAGTTGGAGCCGCGGTTCGGCAAGGTCAGCCAGGGCAAGCTGCGGGTGGAGGTCCGGGCGGTCCGCGGCCCGGCGGACCTGGATGCGGTCAACGCCTATTATGCGCGGGAAATGACGGCGCGCGGCCTGGCGCCGATGCCGCTGGAGATGCGCCGCGGCGGCTGGGCGCGGGCGTGGGGCGCGGGGCGCCTGGTGTTCGCGGTGCAGGTGACGCCGGGCTTTGCGGGGGAGGCGCTGTGGCCGGTCTGGATCGTGACCAACCTGGCGCCGCCGTAGCTGCCGGCCTACGCCGCCGCCGCGAACTGCAGCTCCGCCAGCCGGGCGTACAGCCCGCCCTGGCGCACCAGCGCGTCGTGCGTGCCGACCGCCACGACCTGGCCGGCCTGCATCACCACGATCCGGTCCGCGCGGCGCACGGTGGCCAGGCGGTGGGCGATCACCAGGGTTGTGCGGCCCTGCGCCAGGACTTGCAGGGCGTGCTGCACCGCGGCCTCGCTCTCGGCGTCCAGGGCGCTCGTGGCTTCGTCCAGCAACAGCAGGGGAGCGTCGCGCAGGATGGCGCGGGCGATGGCGACGCGCTGACGCTGGCCGCCGGACAGGCGCACGCCGCGCTCCCCCAGGAAGGTGGCGAACCCCTGCGGTAATTCGTCCAGGAAGCCGGCGGATGCGGCACGGGCGGCGGCGCGCACCTCGGCGTCCGAGGCATCGGGCCGGCCGTAGCGTATGTTGTCCCACACGTCTGCGCCGAAGATGACGGGGTCCTGCGACACCAGGCCGATGCGCCCGCGGACGACCGCCGGGTCGGCGTCGCGCAGGTCCACCCCGTCCAGGCGCACGGAGCCGGCATCCGGGTCGTAGAAGCGCTGCAGCAACTGGAACACCGTCGTCTTCCCTGCGCCGGAGGGGCCGACGAGGGCGACGGTCTCGCCGGGTTCGACGCGGAGGTCGAAGCCGTCCAGCGCGGGGGCGTCGGGGCGGGAGGGGTAGTGGAAGCGCACGCCCTCGAACGCCACGCGGCCAGCGGGCGCGCGCGGGGTGGGGGCGGGCAGCGGCACGGGATGGGCGGGGGGCGCGATGTCCGGCTGCTGGTGCAGCAGCTCGCCGATGCGGTCGGCGGAGCCGGCGGCGCGCTGCACCTCCGCCCACAACTCGCTCATGCTGGCGGCGGAGGTGGCGACCAGGATGGCGTAGAACACGAAGGCGGACAGGGCGCCGCCGCTCATGCGGCCATGCACGACCTCCAGCCCGCCGACCCACAGGCTGAGGGTGATAGCGCCGAAGCCCAGCAGGATCACGAGCAGGATCAGCCCGGCGCGCACCCGGGCGCGGCGGAGGGCGGCGCCGATGCTGCTCTCCACCCGTTGGCCGAAGCGGGCGCGGTCCTCCGCCTCATGCGTGAAGGCCTGGACGGTGCGCAGGGCGTTGACGGTTTCCTCGGCGTAGGCGCCGAGGTCGGCGAAGCGGTCCTGGGCGGTGCGGGCCAGCCGGCGCTCGCGCCGTCCGAACAGCACCAGGGGCAGCACGACCAGAGGTACCACGGCGACGACCAGCAGGGCCAGCTTGGGGCTGGTGACGACCAGCATGACCAGGGCGCCGGCGGCGATCAGCGCGCTGCGGAGCCACTGGGACACGGCGCTGCCGATCAGGTTCTGCAGGGCGGCGGTGTCGGTGGTCAGGCGGGTCAGCACGTCGCCGGTGCGCATCGTCTCGAAGAACGTCGGGGACAGGCGCAGGACGTGGTTGAACACGGCGGCGCGCAGGTCGGCACCCACACGCTCCCCCAGCCAGCTCATGAGGTAGTAGCGGGCGCCGGTGGACACGCCCAGGGCCACGACCACGCCGAACATGGCCAGCGCCGCCGCGTCCAGGTGGCCGGCGTCGCCGGAGGCGAAGCCGCGGTCAATCAGGCCGCGCACCCCCTGCCCCAGGAGCAGCACCAGCCCGGCGGCCAGCAGCAGCATGGCCGCCGCCGCGACACTGCGCCCGGCGTAGGGCCGGAGGTAGGGCATGACCAGCCGCAGGGCGGACAGGCTGGCGCGGCGGGGGGCGGGCGTGGACTCGATCAGCGTCTTAGCTCCTGTAGCGTGACGGGGCGGAAGTCCCTGGCGTCCACGCCGACGTCATATTGCCGGGGTTGCGGGCGCAGGCGACCGTGGCTGTGGCCGTGCAGGTTCAACGCGCCCCGGGCCATGCCGCGCCAGGTGCGGAAGGCATAGTGGCACAATACGATGGGCACGCCGTCCACACTCAGTTCCATATAGGGCTGCACGGACGCCCAGCCAGGCAGGGCGCGCACGGCGTCCGGGTCGTTGTTGCCGGTGACGAGGTGCTTGCGGCCGTGCAGCCGGGCCAGCAGGGCGCCGGGGTCGGGGTGGCGGACGGCGAAGTCGCCGAGGTGCCACACGTCATCGTCGGGGGTGACGGCGTCGTTCCAGCGGGCGGCCATTGCGGCGTCCATGTCGGCGACGGTGGCGAAGGGGCGGCGATACAGGGCGCGGGCGCCAGCGTGGCCGAAGTGGGTGTCGGCGGTAAACAGGATCATGGCGGGCATATGGCCCAGCCAGTGGCGCACGTCAGCCGCCTGGCACCGGCCGTAGTGTCTCCGTTTGAACGTCCGCTCTCGACCCGAAGCGGAAGTTCCCTCCCGTGCCAATCGAGGTAGGATCAAAGCAGAGTCGCAAGGGAACCCGAACGGTGAGCCAAAGGGAGAATTCAGTCCATTATCCCGAGATGCAAGGAAAGATCGCCCTCGTCACGGGCGGAAGCAGTGGAATCGGGCTCGCCACCGCCGCGGCCTTTGTTCAACAAGGTGCCACTGTCGTTGTCGCCAGCCGTGATGAGAAACGGGCTGTTGCCGCGCTGGAAGCCTTCGGCGCAAACGGGAACCCCTCGTGGTTGCGGTGCGACGTGTCGAGCGGAGCCTCCGTCAAGCAACTGTGCTCCGAGATCGAGAGGAAGCATGGACGCCTAGATTACGCCTTCAACAACGGTGGCAGCGGAGGGAAGTCAGCCCCAGTGGCAACCATGACCGAGGAGGCATGGCGGAAGACGATGGATGGTTTCCTTACATCGGTCTTTCTCTGCCTGCATTATCAGATTCCTCTAATGTCGAGGGGCGGCGGAGGTGTCATCGTCAACAACTCGTCGGTTGATGGACTGCGAGGCTACCCGTTTCCAGGTGGTGCTGCATACTCAGCCGCAAAGCACGGCGTCCTGGGCCTGACGAAGAGCGCTGCCCTCGAACACGCAGCGTCAGGTCCGCGCATCACGGCTATATGCCCGGGCTGGGTCGAGACCCCTCCGGTTGCTCGCTACATGCGGCGGGACAGCACGGTTGCTACGGAGATCGTCAGGCAGACCCCACGCGGCAGGATCGCCTCCGCGGACGAGATCGCGGCAGGTGTCCTGTGGCTCTGCTCGGATGCTGCTTCCTTCATGGTTGGCAGCCCGTTGGTCATTGACGGCGGCTACATGGCTTAGCAGAGACCGTCGAACGTCTGTTTCCTACCAAGAGCCGACATTCAGATTGAGGCACTGCCGCGCCGGCCCGTCGCTTGCGCAGGCGCAGGCGGAGACGGATGTTGGTCCGCCTGACCAAGGAGCGCCGCGGTTGCACATCCTGTTCGCCAACCCGAACACCAGCCAGCTTGTCACGGACCGCATCGCCGCCGTGGCCCGCGCCGCGGTGTCCCCGGGCACGACCATCACCGCCGTCACGGCCGCCGCCGGCGTGCCCTACATCGCCACCCGGGCCGAGGCGGTGATCGGCGCGCGGGCGGTGCTGGAGCTGTTCGCGGACCATGCGGAGGGCATGGACGCCGCCGTCGTCGCGGCCTTCAGCGACCCCGGCCTGGGTGCGGCGCGGGAGATGCTGCCGATCCCCGTCACCGGGCTGGCCGAGGCGTCCATGCTGACCGCGTGCATGCTGGGCCGGCGCTTCGCCATCATCACGTTCTCGCAGACGCTCGGCCCCTGGTACGAGGAGACGGTGGACGCCAACGGCCTAGCCGGGCGCTGCGCGGGGGTGTTCTGCCTGGACGAGCCGTTCGCCGACATCGCCGGCGTTGCGCGGGAGAAGGCGGCGCGGCTGGTGGCGTTGTGCGCC
Organism: uncultured Acetobacteraceae bacterium; assembly: GCA_964250755.1. Taxonomy (GTDB): domain Bacteria; phylum Pseudomonadota; class Alphaproteobacteria; order Acetobacterales; family Acetobacteraceae; genus DASWOJ01. The sequence continues at coordinate 49,811 of CAXUHB010000026.1, forward strand.
CAGGCCGTGGGGGCCGGGGCGGAGGTATGCATCCTGGGCGGCGCCCCGCTGGCCGGCCTGGCGGCGGAGGTCGCGGACCAGGTTGCGGTGCCGCTCGTGGACGGCGTGGCCGCCGCGGCCCGGCAGGCCGAAACCCTGGCCGCCTTGCGCCCGCGCAAGGCGGTTGCCGGCAGCTTCCGCCGCCCGGACCCCAAGCCGGTGCAGGGCCTGCCCGCGCCGCTGGCCCGCTTCTTCGGCGCGCCCGCGTGACGCAGGCCGCCGTGACGCAGACCGCCGTGATGCAAGCCGGCGCGGCGCGGCGCGTCCGCCTGGGCATCCTCACCCCGTCGTCCAACACGGTGCTGGAGCCTCTGACGACGGCGCTGGCCGCGGAGATGCCGGAGGTGACGCTGCACTTCAGCCGGTTCCGCGTCACCGAGATCGCGCTGGATGCGGACGCCTTGGGGCAGTTCGACGATGCGCCGGTGCTGCAAGCTGCCAGCCTGCTGGCGGACGCCAAGGTGGATGCCATCGCCTGGAGCGGCACGTCGTCCAGTTGGCTCGGCTTCGGGCGGGACGCGGCGTTATGCCGGGCCATCCAGGCGGCGACGGGCATCCCGGCCACGTCGAGCATCCTGGCGCTGAACGAGGCGCTGGGCTGGCTGGGCGTGCGCCGGCTGGGGCTGGTCACGCCCTACACCGCAGACGTGCAGGCGCGTATCGCCGCCAACTACGCCGGGATCGGCATCGCGTGCCAGGCAGAGCGGCACTTGGGCCTGCGCGACAACTTCTCCTTTGCGCAGGTGACGGGGCCGCAGCTCGACGGGCTGATCCGCGTCGTGGCGCAAGATCAGCCTGACGCCATCGCTATCGTCTGCACCAACCTGCGGGCCGCGCCGCTGGTCCCGGGGCTGGAAGCCGCGCTGGGCGTGCCGGTGCTGGACAGCGTCGCCACGGCGCTGTGGGGCGCGCTGCGGCTGGCGGGGGCGGACCCGGGCGGGATCACGCGCGGGGGCAGGCTGTTCGGCCTGGCTCCGCCATCACGACATGCCGGTGATTGACGTGCCCAGCGTCCGGGGATCGCGCAGCGGCCAGCGCCCGCACTCCACCTGATGCAGGAAGGCGCCGACGCGGCGGTTGAACTCGTCCGGCTCCTCCAGGTTGATGGTGTGGCCGCAGTTGGGCATCACCGACAGGGCGGCTGCGGGGATGTGCTGCTTCATCAGCAGCGCCGGCTGAAGGCAGGGCCAGTCCTCGTCCCCGGTCAGCACCAGCGTCGGCACGCGCAGCGCCTGCATCTCCGGCACCAAGTCGTACAACGAAGGTCGGGCGGCCTGCACGCCAAGCTGGGTGTTGGCCGAGCCGAGAGCGGAGTGTTCGGCCAGGTGCCGGGCGAACTCGGCGAAGCCGCGGGGGTCCTTGGCCTCGAACTGCACGCGGGTGGGGCCGTGGGCGTAGCGGGCGGCGAAGGGCGCCATGCCGTCGCGCAGCAGCAGGGCGGCGATGGCCTCTGCCTCCGCGCGGAAGCGCCCGCGCTGGGACGGCTCGGCGCCGTAGCCGCAGCCGCCGACCACCAGGGACAGCGCCCGGGCGGGGTGGCGCAGGCCGAAGTGCAGGGCTGCGAAGCCCCCCATGGACAGGCCGACGACGTGGGCCTGCGCGATCCCCAGGTGGTCCAGCACCGCCAGGATGTCGTCCGCCGCCCGCGCTTGGCTGTAGGCCGCCGGGTCCGCCGGCACGTCCGACGGGGGGTAGCCCCGGGCGTTGAAGGCGATGGCGCGATGGCGTTGGCCGAAGTGCCTCATCTGCGGCTCCCAGCTTCGCAAGTCGCCTGCGAACTCGTGGACGAAGGTGACTGGCGTTCCGGTGCCGGTTTCTTCCCAGTACAGTTCCGTCCCGTCGTCGGCGCGTGCGTGCGGCATCTGGCCCTCCTGTTGCGGCGTCCCCGGCTACTCGCTTCCGGCCCCGCCGCCCAGCGCGTCCCGCAGCGCCGCGGCCAGGGCGCGGCTATCGGGGCTGCGGAGGTCGCGCGGGCGGGGCAGCGGCACCGGCACGTCCGCAGCCAGGCGGCCCGGGCGGGGCGTGAACACCAGCACGCGGTCGGCCAGGAAGATCGCCTCTTCTATGCTGTGGGTCACGAACAGCACTGTCGTGCGCTGCCCGGCCCAGATCTGCAGCAACTCCGCCTGCATCGCGCCGCGGGTCTGGGCATCCAGGGCGCCGAACGGCTCGTCCATCAGGAGCGCGCGGGGCCGGGTCGTGAGGGCGCGGGCGATACCGACGCGCTGGCGCATCCCGCCCGACAGCTCGTGCGGGTAGCGCGCGGCGAAGGCGGCCAGGCCGGTCAGGGCCAGCATCTCCTCCCCGCGCGTCCGGCGTTCCGCCGCGGGGGCGCCGCGGGCCTTCAGGTTGAACTCGACGTTGCGGCGCACCGTCATCCAGGGGAACAGGCCGTGGTCCTGGAAGACGATGCTGGTGGCGGGCGAGGGTCCGTCCAGCTCCCGCCCGGCCACGATGATCTGCCCGGCGGTCGGCGGCTCCAGCCCGGCGACCATCTGCAGCAGCGTGCTCTTGCCGCAGCCGGACAGGCCGAGCAGGCAGACGAACTCGCCCTCCG
>CAXUHB010000027.1:0-50571 GCA_964250755.1 uncultured Acetobacteraceae bacterium
GGGCGAAGCCGCCCCGTGGCCACCTATCCCGGCGAAACTTCGTCCCTAGACCCTAATCAGCCTAATATCCCAAGCATGACGTGAACCTTGCACTTGAGACTCGAGTTCTCCCGTGTCTTTACGCCCAACGACAATCAGGATGGAGGCGGGTGTAGAAATTTCGTTAGTGGCAAAGAGTTTGCTGCGATAGCTCGCGATTTTATCCAGGGAGATCGTATAAGCATCCGTTGTTTTAACTTCAGCTATGATAGTGTGGCCCTCTGGTGAGACCCAAAGGCCGTCGAAGCCGACGCTGTTCTTCGTGCCTTGATATAGACCGTTTGTCACCTTGTAATCCAGGCGGCGGCCGAGTTCATTGATCAAATCTTGAAGCACGAGACCGCTCTTGTCAAATCCAGTTGAGAGACAATGCTCTACGTAAGAGGCAAGCTTGACGCTCGAAGCCTGGGAGATGTATGTGCGGAATTCATGTGAGCAAATTGAGTTGTCCTTCAGCACGCCATTGCCGGCGCTGGAAACAATCTGCTCAATTGACATTTGATCTACCGCGTCAGGCGCAGACTTCCAGATGGTCAAGAGCGGCATATTAGCTTCCCAGGTTCTACCAACTAACTATGCGTCAACTGGGACCGTCGCGCCAGACCCCAGATGGACCAGCCGTAGTGAGGGAAGGACACGGTGGCCTACCGCCTGTCACTTGGTCCACCAGGCCCAGCTTACCCGCCAGGCTTCACCCCGCTTGACACCCGCCCCCGCCGGCCCGACCGTTCCCACTCGAACAACCCGGGCACCCCCGACGCATGGCCAGCTACCTGCGCCCGACCTCGCTGATCCAGGCGCTGGCCGCGCTGCAGGCCAGGCCGCGCACCGTGCTGGCCGGCGGCACCGACCACTTTCCCGCCCGCGCCACGTGGGAGCCGGACGAGGACATCCTGGACCTGTCCGCCCTGGCCGCGCTGCGCGGCATCACCCGCACCGGCGGCGCCTGGCGCCTGGGCGCGCTGACCACCTGGACGGACGTGATCGGCGGGGACCTGCCGCCCTTGTTCGACGGGCTGCGGTGCGCGGCGCGGCAGGTCGGCGGCTGGCAAATCCAGAACGCCGGCACGCTGGCCGGCAACATCTGCACTGCCAGCCCGGCGGCCGACGGCATCCCCGCGCTGCTGGCCTTGGATGCCCAGGTGGAACTGGCGGGCGCGGGCGGCACGCGCACCCTGCCGCTGGATGCCTTCGTGCTCGGCCCGCGGCAGACAGCCCGGCGCGCGGACGAGCTGGTGACGGCGCTGCTGGTCCCGGACCGGCCGGCGCGGTCCGTGTTCCTGAAGCTGGGGGGACGGCGCTACCTGGTCATCTCCATCACCATGGCCGCGGTCACGCTGCAGCAGGACGCGGCGGGCCGGGTCACGCACGCGCGGGCGGCGGTGGGATCGTGCGGCCCGCGGGCGGCGCGGCTGCCGGGGCTGGAAGCGGCGCTTCTGGGCCAGGCGCCGCACGCCGGGCTGGCGCAGGCGGAGCACCTGGCGCCGCTGTCCCCGATCACCGACGTGCGCGGGCCGGCGGAATACCGGATGGCGGCCACGCTGGAACTGCTGCGCCGGGCGCTGGACGGCTTCGCGCTGCAACGGGCGGCGGCATGACGCCGATCCGGTGCCGACGCCGGGCCGCGGGCCGCCACGCAGCACTCGTCATTGCCGCGGTGCCAGCGCGCCTCGCAATGATGGGGGATGGTTGGCCAACGCCGGCATCGCCGGGCACAAGCCCCGCATGAGGTCCCCCGCCGAACCCGTCGCCTTCACCCTGAACGGCCAACCGGTCGAGGTCCGCGTGCCCCCGGCCCGGCGCTTGTCGGACGTGCTGCGGGACGACCTGGGGCTGATGGGCACCAAGGTCGGCTGCAACGCCGGGGACTGCGGCGCCTGCACCGTGCTGCTGGACGGGCGGCAGGTCTGCGCCTGCCTGGTGCCGGCGGGCCGGGTTGCCGGGGCGGAGGTGCGGACCGTCGAGGGCCTGGGGCAGGGCGGGCTGGACGCGCTGCAACGCGCCTTCCTGCGGCACGGCGCGGCGCAGTGCGGCATCTGCACGCCGGGAATGCTGATGGCGGCGACCGACCTGCTGGCGCGCATGGCCGCGCCGACCGAGGCGGAGGTGCAGGATGCCTTGGGCGGCGTGCTGTGCCGCTGCACCGGCTACCGCAAGATCATCGAGGCCGTGATGGACGCGGGCAGCAACGCCGCCCTCGTGGATCCGCCTGCCGGCGCCGCGGTGGGTGCGCGGCTGCCCAAGGTGGACGGCGTGGCCAAGCTGACCGGGGCGGACCGCTTCGGCGCCGATGCGTTGCCGGACGAGGCTTGGCTGACGTTGCGCGTGGTCCGCAGCCCGCATTCCCATGCCCGCTTCACCCTGGGCGACTTCGGCCCGCTGCTGCGGGCGCATCCCGGCCTGGTGCGCATGCTGACCGCCGCCGACATCCCCGGGCGCAACCTGTACGGCATCTACCCCACCGGCAAGGACCAGCCCGTCCTGGCCGACGGCCTGGCCCGGCACCGCGGCGATCCCATCTGCGCCTTGGTGGGCGACGCCGAGACCGTCGCCGCCATCCGCGACGACATGCTGCCGATCACCTGGGACGTGCTGCCACCCGTCACCTTCGACAGCGCCGCGGACGCCCCGGCGCTGCACCTTCATGCCCCGGGCAACGTGCTGTGCCGTGGACGGGTGGCGCGGGGGGACGTGGATGCCGGGCTGCGCGGCGCGGCGCACGCTGCGGTCAGTACCGAGACCGCGTTCGTGGAACACGCCTACATCGAGCCGGAGGCCGGCTACGCCCAGCGGGTCGGCGATGGGCTGCTGGTCGTGGCCAGCACGCAGACGCCCTACATGGACCGAGACGAGCTGGCCCTCATCATGGGCCTGCCGCCCGGAAGCATCCGCGTGGTTCCGACTGCGGTGGGCGGCGGCTTCGGCGGCAAGCTGGACCTGTCGGTGCAGCCACTCACCTGCGTCGCCGCCTGGCTCACGGGCCGCCCGGTGCGGCTCGTTTACACCCGGCCCGAGAGCATGGCCGCCACCACGAAGCGCCACCCCGCCCGCATCCGGACGGAGGCCGCGGCGGATGCGGACGGGCGGATGACGGCGCTGCGCTTCCACGGGGACTTCAACACCGGCGCCTACGCAAGCTGGGGGCCGACCGTCGCCAACCGCGTGCCGGTCCACGCCAGCGGCCCCTATCGCATGCCCGCGGTGCTGGCGACGACGACGGCCCTGCACACCAACGACCCGCCGGCCGGCGCCTTCCGCGGCTTCGGCGTGCCGCAGGCGGCGCTGGCGACCGAGGCGCTGATGGACATGCTGGCGGCGCAGCTCGGCCTGGATGCACTGGAGTTCCGGCACCGCAACGCCCTGCGCCACGGCGACGCCACCGCCACCGGGCAGGTGCTGGGCGCCGGGGCGTCGCTCGCCGCCTGCCTGGACGCCTTGCGCCCGCGCTGGGCGGCGCTGCGGGCGGACGCCGCGGCGTTCCGCCATCCCGTCCGGCGCCGGGGCGTGGGGGTGGCCTGCATGTGGTACGGCATCGGCAACACCAGCATGAGCAACCCGTCGCACATGGTGGTGGGCCTCGACCCAGAGGGCCGCCCCATCCTGCTGTCCGGTGCCGTGGACATCGGCCAGGGGTCGAACACCGTGATGATGCAGATTGCCGCGGATGCGCTGGGGGTGGACGTTGGCGCGATGAGCCTGGTGTCCGGCGACACTGGACGGACCCCGGACGCCGGCAAGACGAGCGCGTCGCGCCAGACCTTCGTGAGCGGCAACGCCGCCAAGCTGGCCGGCGAGGCGCTGCGGGCGGAGGTGCTGCGCCGGGCCAACGCCGGGGACGACGCCCGGATCAGCGTCGGCCACGGGGCTATGCATGTCGCGCACGACGGCGTCGTCACCAGGCTGGACGTGTCGGGGTTGGCGCCTGACGCGGACGGCTTCGTGCTGCGCGGCGATGGCCGCTACGACCCGCCGACGACGCCGCTGGACGCGGACGGGCAGGGCGTGCCCTACGCCAGCTACGCCTTCGCCGCGCAACTGGCGTTGGTGGAGGTGGACACCCGCCTCGGCACCGTGCGCGTGCTGCGGATCGTCGCCGCGCACGACGTGGGCCGGGCGGTGAACCCGCAGCAGGTGGAGGGGCAGATCCACGGCGGCGTCGCCCAGGGTCTCGGCCTCGCGCTGATGGAGGAGTATGTGCCCGGCCGCACCGAGAACCTGCACGACTACCTGATCCCCACGGTGGGCGACGTGCCGCCCATCGAGGTCCTGCTGATCGAGGATGCGGACCCGTTGGGGCCGTACGGCGCCAAGGGCGTGGGGGAGCCGGCGCTGGTGGCGACGGCGCCGGCGATCCTGAACGCTGTGGCGGACGCGACCGGGGCGCGGCTGCTTCGGGTGCCGGCGACGCCGGACCAGGTGCTGGCGGCGTTGCGGGCGCTGTGAGGGGCGACGAAGACCTGCCGGGCGGAACGGGCGCAGCGCCGCCATGACGGCAGGGAACGGCGTCCTGCTCCCTCTCCCTCCGGGAGAGGGTCGGGGTGAGGGAGGCAGCAAGCGCCGCCCTGTCCAAGGTAGAGGCGGATGCCAGAAAGGGCCGGGGCTTGTACCAGCGGCTTCCCTCACCCCGACCCTCTCCCGGAGGAAGAGGGAGGAGAAGCAGGCACCGTCCCCCTCGCAACCCGTTCTCTCATCCTACATTCGCCACCGCGAGGCGCACAGCGCCGTGGCGGTCCAGAAACCGCCAGCACCCGGCTGCGGTGCGCGCGGCTCCTCGGCCGCAGCAGCCCACGCCGGTCAGCCCTCATGGACGTGACCCCCACCCCCGCCATCGTCACCTGCGACGCCTGCCCCGTCCTGTGCCGCATCCGCCCCGGCAAGACCGGGGCCTGCGACCGTTACGGCAACACCGACGGGCGCCTGACCCGCATGGACCCGCTGATCGTTCTGTCCCACGACCCCGCGCGCATTCCCGTAGGCGCCTGGGACGGCAACGCCCTGCAGGCGCAGGACGTGACCCTGACCGCCATCGGCGCCGGTACCACCTACCCCGACTACAAGCCCGCCCCCTTCATCGTCGGCAGCGTGGTGGACGGCGTGGACATGGTGACGGTCGTGACCGAGGGGGTGTTCAGCTACTGCGGCCTGAAGGTGAAGCTGGACACCGACCGCCACATCGGCGCCGAGTGCGCGCCCGTCCGCACCGATGGGGAGCAGGTCGGGCATGTGACGACCGCCGAATACGGCAGCCAGATGCTCAGCCTGGGCGGCGTGCGCCACCTGACGGGCGGCAGCAAGCGGGAGGGCGCCGCTACCTGCCAGGCGTTGCTGACCCTCGCCAACCGCGGCGCGGTGGACCTGACGGTGGACGGCGGCGCGTCCGTGCGCGTGCAGTCCGGACGCCCGCCGGTCATCAACGGGGTGGAGGAGGCGCGGATGCGCGTCGGCTGCGGCAGCGCCACCATCGGCATCTTCGCCCCGCAATGGCTGGGCCACGCCGACGAGGTGATCGTCGTGGACGACCACATCACGGGGGTGCTGACGGAGCATCAGGCCGGGCGGCACCTGGACATGCGGGCGTCCGGCATCCGGGTGCGCGGGCGGCGCAGCACGCCGGGCCGCTACTTCCAAGTTGCCAACCCCGGCGCGGGCTGGGGCGGCACCGACGTGCGGGATCCGCTGGAGATCATCGAGCGCATAGACGGGAAGCTCGCCTGGCCCGGCTTGCGGCTGCTGATGGTGTCCACCACAGGGGAGCACGCGGGCTGGTGGGTGCTGGACGAGGCGTTGCGCCCGCAGCCCGCGCCGATGCCGGATGCGGTGGCCGCCGCGGTGGCGCGCATCGGCGAGAACTGCGAACCCGCGCTCTGCACCGTGCTGTTCATGGCCGGGGCAGGGGGGTCGCTGCGCGCCGGGGCCACGGACAACCCGGTGCTGCTGACCCGCAGCGTGCAGAGCCGGCTGACGCGCGTGACCGCCGGCGGGGCGCCTGTGTATCTTTGGCCCGGCGGCGGTATCACCTACATGGTGGATGTGGCCACCTTGCCCGACGGCGCTTTCGGCTACGTCCCGACTCCTGCCCTGGTCGGCCCCATCGAGTTCACCTTGCCCCTGTCCGACTACGCCGCGCTGGGCGGCTACCTGGACCGGGTGCGTCCCCTGGCGGACGTGCTGCGCGGGCAGGCGGTGCGGGTGGCTTCTTCTCCCTCTCCCTCCGGGAGAGGGCCGGGGTGAGGGAAGCCGCATGTACCGTCCCTGACGCTTGGCAGGGCAATGCTCGAAGGGCTGGGGCCGGTGCTGGCCGTCTCCCTCACCCCGGCCCTCTCCCGGAGGGAGAGGGGGCAGGAGCAGAAGCAGCCCTTCTGCCGGCCAACCGCCTGCTGCTGCGCCACGGCCCCATCACCCTCACCTGCCAAGCCTGGGGCCACCCCGCGGAGGTCCGCGCCGCCTACACGCAAGCGGCGGCCGCCTTCCCTGCCATCCTACCCACCCTGTGCGCCGAGATGCCCACCCTCCGCGCCCCGTTGCCCAGCCCGGCCCCAAGCGGCCCCGTGGCCCGTGCCATGCACGCGGCCTGCTTACCTCACCAGCACGCCTTCATCACCCCGATGGCCGCCGTCGCCGGCGCGGTCGCCGACGCGGTGCTGCACGCCATGACCGCGGGCCGCGCCCTGGACCGCGCTTATGTCAACAACGGTGGGGACATCGCCCTCCACCTTGCGCCTGGCCACTCCTTGCGCTGCGGCCTGGTGGCCGAGCTGGCTGCCCCGGCGCTGGACGGCGTATTCACCCTGCATCATGCCGCCCCGTCCCGCGGCATCGCCACATCCGGGCGCGCGTGCAAGGGGCAGGGCGGGCGCAGCTTCTCCCTCGGCATCGCGGACGCCGTGACGGTGCTGGCGCGCACGGCGGCGGAGGCCGACGCCGCGGCGACGGTGATCGCCAACAGGGTGGACCTGCCGGGCCATCCGGCCATTCAGCGCCGCCCCGCGGACGAGGTGGACCCTGGAACCGACCTGGGCGCGCGGCCCATCACCTGGAACCTCGGCCCGCTCCCGTCCGCGGACGTCGCGCGGGCGCTGGACGCCGGGCGCCGGACGGCGGATGCTCTGCGCGCCCGCGGCCTGATCCACGGCGCCGTGCTGGCGCTGCGCGGCCAGGTCGCCACATGTCTGCCCGCATCCCTGGAGACCGCATGATCCGCAAGGTCGTCACCCTGGTCGAGGACACGCATAGCGAGGGTGGAGAGGCCGTCATGCCCCCCACACGCAAGGTTGCCGCCCTGGCCGTGATCGCCAACCCCTATGCCGGCCGCTACGTCCCCGACCTGACGGAGCTGATCGAGGTCGGCGCGATGCTGGGCGACTTGCTGGGCCGCCGGGCCGCGGCGGCGCTGGGCGCACCCGTGCAGGGCTACGGCAAGGCCGCCATCGTCGGCGAGGACGGGGAACTGGAGCACGCCGCTGCCTTGCTGCATCCCAAGCTTGGCGCGCCCTTGCGGGAGGCCGTGGGCGGCGGCGCGGCCCTGGTGCCCAGCGCCAAGAAGCGCGGCGGCATGGGCGCAGCCATAGACGTGCCGCTGGGCCACAAGGACGCGGCCTGGGTCCGCAGCCACTTCGACGCGATGGAGATACGCATCCCCGACGCGCCCCGGCGCGACGAGATCGTGGTGGCCGTCGTCGTGACGGGCGGCGGCCGCCCGCTGGCACGGATCGGCGGCTTGCAGGCGCATGAGATCGTGGGGAAGGACGGGCTGCGATGAACGGGAGCAGGACAATGTTGATCACGCGACGCGCGGCCCTGGCCGCCGCCGGCATCCTCGCCATGCCCGGCATCCTCCGTGCCCAATCCAGCACCCCCATCCGCATCGGCGAGATCAACAGCTACACCGGCCAGCCCGCCTTCACCCTGCCCTACCGCAACGGCTGGCAACTGGCGCTGGAGCAGGCCAACGCCGCCGGCGGCGCGCTGGGCCGCAAGCTGGAGATCATCAGCCGAGACGACGCCGGGCGCCCGCAGGACGCCGTGCGCGTGGCCGGCGAGCTGCTGTCGGATCAGAAGGTGGACCTGCTGGCCGGCACCTTCCTGTCCAACGTCGGCCTGGCCGTCAGCGACGTGGCGCTGCAGAACAAGCGGGTGTTCGTGGGCGGGGAGCCGCTGTCCGACGCCCTCGTGTGGGAGCGCGGCAACCGCTACACCTTCCGCCTGCGCCCCAGCACCTACATGCAGGCCGCCATGCTGGTGGAGGACGCGGCGAAGCTGCCCGCCAAGCGCTGGGTGACGGTCGCGCCCAACTACGAGTACGGGCAAAGCGCCGTGAAGTGGTTCAAGCAGCTCCTGCAAGCCAAGCGCCCGGACGTGGAGTTCGTCGGCGAGCAGTGGCCGGCGCTGGGCCGCATAGACGCCGGCGCCACGGTGCAGGCGCTGGCGCAGCCGCGTCCGGATGCCGTGTTCAACGTCACCTTCGGCGCGGACCTGACCAACTTCGTCCGTCAGGGCAACACACGCGGGCTGTTCGAGAAGCGCAGCGTCGTGTCCATGCTGACCGGGGAGCCGGAGTACCTGGACCCGCTGGGCGACGAGACGCCGGAGGGCTGGATCGTCACCGGCTACCCGGCGGACGGCATCACCACCCCGGAGCACGCGGCCTTCGCCAAGGCATACCGGGACAAGTTCGGGGAGGCGCCGAAGTGCGGCTCCGTGGTGGGCTATGCGCTGGTGAACGCCATCGTGGCCGGGCTGCTGCGGGCCGGCAGCACGGAGGCGGAGGCGCTGGTCACAGGCTTCCGCGGCGCGCAGTTCGACACCCCGTTCGGCCGCGCGGCGTTCCGCGCGCTGGACCACCAGGCGACCCTGGGCGCCTACGTGGGCAAGCTGGCGTTGAAGGACGGCCGCGGCACGATGGTGGACTGGCGCTACGTGGACGGCGCCGCCGCCCTGCCCGGCGACGACCTAGTGCGGACCCTGCGAACCGCGGCGGAGTAGGGGTGGGGTTGCTTTCTTCTCCCTCTCCCTCCGGGAGAGGGCCGGGGTGAGGGAAACCGCACGCACCACCCCCAGCCCAGGGCAGACCACCCCCACCCAGGCCAAGGACGGCGCTTGCCGCCTCCCTCACCCCGACCCTCTCCCGGAGGGAGAGGGAGCAGCAGCGCAGCGCCTTCCTTAGATGGACCTCCTCTCCACCCTCCTCACCGGCCTCGCCGGCGCATCCTCGCTCTTCCTCGTCGCCGCCGGCCTCACGGTCATCTTCGGCGTCACCCGCGTCGTCAACTTCAGCCACGGCAGCCTGTGCATGCTGGGTGCCTACATCGGCTGGAGCGTCCTGACCCGGCTGCCGCGCGACCCCGCCTGGTTCGCCCTCGGCCTCCTGCTGACGGCGCTGGCAGTCGGCGCGATAGGGGTCGTGATCGAGGTCGTGCTGCTCCGCCGCATCTACCGCGCGCCGGAGCTGTTCCAGTTGCTCGCCACCTTCGGCGTCGTGCTGATGGTGCAGGACCTGGTGCTGCTGGCCTGGGGGCCGAACGACCTGGCCCTGCCGCGCGCCCGCTGGCTGCGCTCCGCCATCGAGGTCGGGGAGGGCCGCTTCCCCGTTTATGACCTGTTGCTGATCGCCGCCGGCCCTCTCGTGCTGGGCCTGCTGTGGCTGCTGTTCACCCGCACCCGCTGGGGCACGCTGGTGCGGGCGGCGACGCTAGACCGGGAGATGGTGGCGGCGCTGGGCGTGGACCAGCGGTGGCTGTTCACCGGCGTGTTCGCGCTGGGGGCGGCGCTGGCCGGGCTGGGGGGCGCGCTGGGCCTGCCGTCCGCGTCCGCCAACCCCGGCATAGACCTTGCCGTCATCACCGACGCCTTCGTGGTGGTCGTGGTGGGGGGCCTGGGCAGCCTGGCTGGCGCCTACCTGGCGGCGCTGCTGATCGGGCTGTTGCAGGCGTTCGGCGTGGCGCTGGTGCCGAAGGCGACGCTGGTGCTGGTGTTCCTGGTCATGGCCGGGGTGCTGGCGGTGCGCCCGAACGGCTTGCTGGGCCGCCCCGTTGCGGAGGCCCGGCTGGTGCCGGAGCTGGTGCCCGTCCTGCGCCCGGCCCCCCGTGCGCTGCGCCTGTTGGGTGCTGCGGCGCTGGCGCTGGCCGTCGCGCTGCCGCTGCTGGCCGGCCCCTACGTGCTGGCGGTGCTGACCGAGGCGCTGGTGCTGATGCTGTTCGCCGCCAGCCTGCACGTGATGATGGGGCCTGGGGGGATGCCCAGCTTCGGCCACGCCGCCTGGTTCGGCATCGGCGCCTACGCCGCGGCGCTGCTGGCGCGGGACATGGGGACCTCGATGGGGGTTGGCATCCTGGCCGCGCCCGTGGTGGCCGGGGCGGCGGCGCTGGCATTCGGCTCCTTCGTGGTGCGGCTGTCGGGGGTGTATCTGGCGATGCTGACCCTGGCATTCGCGCAGATCGTGTGGGCCGTGGCGTTCCAGTCCGTCGGCTGGACCGGCGGCGACAACGGCATCCTGGGCATCTGGCCCGGCGGATGGGCGGCGGAGCCGACCGGGTTCTACTGGCTGGCGCTGGCGCTGTGCCTGGGCGGGACGATGCTGCTGCGCCGGGTTATCCTGGCGCCGCTGGGCTACGCCGTGCGCGCGGCCCGCGACAGCCCGCTGAGGGCGGAGGCGGTGGGCCTGCACACCGGGCGGCTGCGGCTGGCGGCGTTCACGCTGGCCGGGGCTTCGGCGGGACTGGCAGGAGGTGTTTACGCCTACGCCAAGGGCGGCGTGTTCCCGACCTATGTCAGCATCCCGAAGTCGGTGGACGCGCTGCTGATGGTGCTGCTGGGCGGGGTGCAGACCCTGTCCGGGCCCATCGTGGGCGCGCTGGCCTATGTCGGGCTGTATGACGCGCTGCTGCGGGCGACGGATTTGTGGCGGCTGGTGCTGGGGGCTGCGATCATCGGCCTGGTGCTGGCCTTCCCCGAGGGGATCGCCGGCGCGGCGGAGCGGGCCTGGGCACGGGTGCGGGCGGCGTGATGGCTGCTCCGGCGGCACGGCGCGGCTATGCCGCCGAGAAGATGCCGTCCTGCTCCCTCTCCCTCCCGGAGAGGGTCGGGGTGAGGGAAGCCGCCAGAAGAAGGCTCGCCAACGGCAGCGCGGACCGGCCCTGCCATCGTGAAAACGCAGTCCGTGCGGCCTCCCTCACCCCAACCCTCTCCCGGAGGGAGAGGGAGCAGGCGGCTTCACGTCTGCCATGACGCCCACCCTCGAAGTCGTCAACCTATCCAAGTCCTTCGTCGGCACCCCCGCTGTATCTAACGTCTCCTTCACCGTCGCAGCCGGCGAGATGCTTGCCCTCATAGGCCCCAACGGAGCCGGCAAAAGCACCACCTTCAACATGGTCGGCGGCCAGCTCCGCCCCGGCGCGGGCAGCGTCCGGCTGCTGGGCCGGCCCATCACCGGCCTGCCCCCCCGCGCCATCTGGCGCCGCGGCGTCGGGCGCACCTTCCAGGTCACGGCCACCTTCGCCTCCATGACGGTGCGGGAGAACGTGCAGGTCGCCCTGCTGTCCGCCGCCGGCGGCGCCTGGAACCCCTGGCGCGCGGCCACGCGCTGCTTGCGGCCCGAGGCTGACGTCCTGCTGGCCCAGGTCGGCCTGCAGGACCAGGCGGACCGCGGCGCGGGCGTCCTGGCCTATGGCGACCTGAAGCGGCTGGAGCTGGCCGTCGCCCTGGTGGGCGCGCCCCGCCTGCTGCTGATGGACGAACCCACCGCCGGCATGGCCCCCGCCGAGCGCACGGGCTTGATGGCCCTGACCCGGCGCCTCGCTACCGCCCGCGGCCTCGCCGTGCTGTTCACCGAGCACGACATGGACGTGGTGTTCGGCACCGCCGACCGCATCCTGGTGCTGAACCGCGGCGAGGTCATCGCCGAGGGCACCCCCGCGGCCATACGCGGGAACGCGCGGGTGCGGGAGGTGTATCTGGGCACGGGTAGCACGAGCGGGGGGCACTGATGCCAAATGCCGGAAGTCTTGATCCTTGCCCGGCTGCGGACGGAGTAGGGCGGATAAGCGCAGCGCCATCCGCCGCAGGGCGAAGCTGGCCCGTGGCGGAAGGCGCTGGCGCTTTTCCGCCCTACGTCCTGGATCGCTTGGCCTACGCTGTCGCTCATCACACGTCATTGCGAGAAGCGCAGCGACGCGGCAAAGGGGGGCTGCCAGCACCGCACCTGCGGCTTCTGGATTGCCACGCCGCAAGCGCGGCTCGCAATGGTGGGTGAGGGTTGCAGCGACACCCGCCTTCGCCCCGGCCCAGCCAGTGCGGGCCGGCCGGTCAGGGCGGCAGCAGGGCGTCCACCAGCGCCTCCATCTCCGCCGCCACGCCGTCCGCGGCCAGGGCGTCGCGTATGGCCCGGCGCTTTCCAATGAAATGCCCAGCGAGTGGGACAGCGGCGGCTACTGTCCTCGCCCGCACTGCCGCAGCAGCAAGGTCGCGATGCAGCAGATCGGCGGGGTCATACTCGGGGATGGGAAGCGTCCAAACGAGGTTATCGAAGTCGCGAGGGTTGAACTCGCCACGCGGTTGGAGGTCACTAATCTTTCCGAGGACAGCATTGCTGTTGAGAACGGCCGTCAAATAGTCAGCTTCCTCTAGAGACCGGGCGGACGCCCAATACGCCTTATGTTCCACGACAAGGTCGGCAGTTGTGATGCGGACTGCGCTGAGCCGCTTGCCCGATGCTGTATAAAGAACGCGGATCGGGTGTTGGCCCGCCTGAACTGATAGTTTCCGCATATGATCGAGTTGGGCACGCAATGTCAGCCTGGGCTGACCATCAATGCCCTTGTTGCAGTGTGCGGCCCACTTCGCTTCCGTGTCGCGCAACCATGCGGCTAAGTAGCGGTGTCCTGCCTCACTCGCTCCTGCTGCATCCAGCAACTTTGACCCCTCAAGAGGTATGACTGCCACAACAGGTTCCAGCAATCGAAACGGTACGACGGTCTCTCCCATGATGATCTGACGTAGAAACTGCACCTCCACCGGTCCGCTCGGTGGTTCCACAGTCGTCCAAGGGTGCTTGTCCAGCGGCCCAGCCCGGCCCCGCATCCGCGGCGCATCCCGCCTTCCGCCTAACCGACTTACAGGCTCCGGGTCCACAATGAAGAACCGACGCGGCACGATGGTCGCCCCCTGCCGGAACCGCGTCCGGTAAGGCGACACCCCCACCAATGTTCGCGCTCGCGGCCAAGGCGTCCGGGTGTGCGTCAGCACCCGCGTCGCCTCTGCATCGTCCGCGTCCCGCCGCGGTAGGTGCCCTGCCCAGCGGTCCACCTCCGCCGGCATGTCCCAGGGCAACTTCCGTTCACCGAAAAGCACACAGGTGCTTGTGGTGCTGGTCCCACCTTGCGACCCAAAGATTGGCCAAACCTTTTCCAGCGACCACCCGCCCGTCACCGCCACCTGCACCCGCTCCATCCGCCCCGCCCGCAGCCCGGCGAACACCGGGGCGTTCAGCACGGCGTAGGGCAGCACGAAGGCCAAGCGCCCGCGGGTCTTCAGGTAGCGCTCCGCCCCGCGCGCCCAGAACAGCGCGCACATGTCCTGCTGCGTCGCCAGCGCGCCGCCCACCCACAGCCCGTAGGTGCCCAGCGCGTCCCGCAGCCGGTCCTTCATGCCGGGGCTGAGGTGGCGATAGACGATCCAGGGCGGGTTGCCGACCAGCACGTCCGCCCGCTGCTCCGGGCGGGACAGCCACACCGGGCGCACCAGGTTGCGGAACACGAAGGTCCAGATGCCGTTGCGCCCGGCGCGGAACAGCGCCTGCAGTTGCGCGAAGGTCGCCCCCAGCGCGTCCGCATCCGCCGGGGCGGCGCCGGGGATGCGGCGCAGGGCACGCGCTACCGCGTCCGGCGCGGCGTCGTCCATCAGGCCCTGGTTCAGGGCGTCCAGCCCACGCTCGAACAGGGCCTGGTCCTCGGCGAAGCCCTGCGGGATCGCCAGCGACCCGCCGTCCGGCACGTCCACCACCACGTCGGCGCTGTCCAGCGTGCGGCGCAGGTTCCACTGCATGGCGTCGCCCAGGAACACCGGGACGGTCAGCTTGGCCGGGCGGTCCTCCACCAGCCGGCCCAGCGCCAGCAGCCAGGTCACGCGCGCCAGCGTCACGGCCACGGGATGCACGTCCAGGCCGCGCACCTGGTCGGCGCACGCCTCCAGGATGCGCGGCGGCGCCCATCCCGCGGCCTGCCCGGCGGCGATCAGCCGGCGCGCGGCGTGGAACAGGAATGTGCCGCTGCCGCAGGCCGGGTCCAGCACCCGCTGCGTCAGCGGCGCGTCCACGGCGGCGGCCACCACGCGGGCGGCCAACCAGTCCGGGGTGTAGTATTCGCCCAGGTCGTGCCGCTGGTCGGGGTCAATGAGGCTTTCGTAGAGTATCTTCAGCACGTCCGTTTCCACGTCGCGCAGGCGGAAGCGGGCGGCCTGCTGCGCCACTTGGCGCACCAGCTCGGCCCCGGCGGGCAGGCGCAGCGGCCAGTCGAAGAAGTCCGCCTCCACCGCGCCCAGGATGCCGGCATCGGCCAGGGCGCGTCCGGACAGCAGGGCCGCCGGGTCGTCCACCGGCAGATCCAGCACGCGGGCAGCGATGGCCTTGACCACGATTGCCAGGTAGGTGTGCTGCAGGAACAGGGTGTCCTGGCCGACCTGTTCGCCATAGGCCTCGCGCAGCAGGCCGTCCCACAGGTCGCGCTTCAGCCGCACTTCCGGATCCGCGTGCAGGGCGGCCCACAGGGCGTCCAGCGCCATGCGGGCGCGTCCGAAGGTCAGGCTCGTGCGGCCGAACGCCTGGGCGACGGCGCGGGCCTCTGGAAGCAGGTCCGGGCGGTCGGTCAGCAGCGGTTCCAGCCACGCCATCAGCTCGGCGGGCCGGGTTGGGTCCGTGGTGTGCCGGGCCACCTCGTGCAGCGCGTCGCCCTGCAGGGTATAGGCGATGAAGGTGGCCCCGTCCGTCGCCAGCCCGGTGACGGGACGCGGGCTGCGGGCGCGCTTGGTCGCGTCGCGCAAGTAGTCCGGCAGGCGGGCGTGGACGTCCGGCAGTTCCCGCCGGAGGTCGGACTTCAGCTCGATGACGGTGGCGCCCCACAGCGTATCTATGCGCCCGGTGCCGTCGAGCAGGTAAACCTCGTGTGCGATCTCGCTGTAGGGTGCGCCGAACCCGGGGCGCAGCAGTTCGGTGACGTGGCCGCGCAGGGCCTCGTGCCGGGGACGGGTGGCCAGGGCGCGCACCAGGTCCGGCAGACGCTCCGCGCGCCATTCGGGGGTCATGGGCGCAGGATGCGCGCGCCGGCGGAAACTGCAAGGGGTGCCGGCGCGGGATGGCGGAAGGCTTTGGCGCGACTCGAACCGGGGTGATACGCCCTGCCAATGTCAGCGATGCAGCCCGCCAAGCAGCAAGACCTGTTCGCCGCCGCGCCGGACGCGCCGGAGCCGATTGCGCCGGAAATCCTGGCCCTGGTGCGTGCGCGCCTCCATGCCGCATTGGCGCTCGTGCGCGGGGCGGAGGCGATGCCATGGCCCGACATGCTGTCCATCATCCGCGAGGATAACGCCTTCCGCTACGGCAAGAGCCTGCTGCCGCCCGAGGAGGGCGCGGCCCTGTGGGCCGAGTTCGACCGGGAGATGGACCGGCTGTATGCCATCATGAACATCGGCACGGAGCTGGACCCCAACGTGAACCCCAGCGCGCAGGCGTCCGCCGGCCCCTAGCGCCCCGCCGCAGCCACGGCCAAGCTGGCCGCCATGCTGCACGTCCAAGCCTTAGACGCCTATATCGGCCGCGCCCACATCCTGCATGGCCTGACCTTCGGCGTGGACCCCGGCCAGGTGCTGGTGCTGCTGGGCCGCAACGGCGCGGGCAAGAGCACGACGTTCCGCACCCTCATGGGCCTGGTGCGCCCGGCGGCGGGCAGCGTGCGCCTGGCCGGGCAGGAGGTCATGGAATGGGAGCCGCACCGCATCGCCCGCGCCGGGCTGGGCTGGGTGCCCGAGGACCGCCGGGTGTTCGCGGACCTGACCGTCATGGAAAACCTGGAGGTCGGCCGCCAGCCCCCCCGCCCCGGCCTAGACCCCTGGACGCCCGAGCGCCTGTTCGCCCTGTTCCCCAACCTGGCCCGCATGGGCCGCCGCCCCGCCGCGCGCATGAGCGGGGGGGAGCAGCAGATGCTCGCCATCGCGCGCACCCTGATGGGCAACCCCCGCATGGTGCTGCTGGACGAACCCGGCGAGGGCCTGGCGCCCGTCATCATCGAGGCGATGGCCGCCGCCATCCTGCAACTGAAGGCCGCCGGGCTGACGGTGATGCTGGCGGAGCAGAACCTGCACTTCGCCGCCCAGGTCGCAGACCGGGCGGTGGTGATCGAGAGCGGGCGCATCGCCTGGTCCGGCACGATGGCGGCCCTGCGGGCGGACGACGCCGCGCGGGCGGCGCTGCTGGCGGTGTAGGGCGCGCGGCGGCCGGGGAACGAAGGCGCCCGTGTTTCGTTACCTGCACCAAGGCAGCTTATCCATGCCGCGGGACATGTGTTCCGCCGAAGCCGGAGGAAATGCTAGATGATGTCCTGGTCCAAGGCCGCAGTGCTGTCCGGGGGCGCGATGCGCCGCCTCATTTTGGCTTCGGCGGTGCTGGTGATGGGTGGTTCCGCCGCGGGTGCGGCGGGCTGGGCGCCGGGGCAGGGCGGGCCGGCTGTGCAGGTGCAATACCGGCAGGACGGCTACGGCCGGTATCAGCAGGACCCCAACGCACAGGACCCCCGCCGATACGAGGATCAGGGGGACCGCTACGGGCGGGGCAACGAGGACCCGCGCGGCGGCTACGGCCAGGACCGCGGACGGCGCTATGAGGATCGTGGCGGCGGCGGGCGCGGTGGCAGCTACCAGCAGAGCTGCGGCAACGTCCAGCAGGACGGCTCCACCTTGTCGGCGGTTTGCCGGGACGGGCGCGGGCGGCAGGTGGAGACCTCCATAGACTTGAACCGCTGTGGCCGGTCGGACATCGCCAACAACCAGGGCATCCTTCAGTGCGGCAACGTCCGCGGGAACGGGCGCCGGATAGACTAGGCGGCAACGATCCCGGACAAACGCTACTTCCTTTCCTCCCCTCTCCCTCCGGAAAAGGGCCGGGATGCGGGAGGTTGGATGCGCGTTCCTGTGATGTGCAAGGCTGCGTCCCGCATCATGATCGCGACGTCGCCTGGCCGCTCCAACCTTGATCCACATCACGGCCCATGCTCGCAGGGAGGGGGACAAAATCCCACCCTGCAACCCTTTGTCACCCCACCCGCGCCAGCACCCATGATACCCCTGCCATCATGGACACGCGCACCGCACACGCCCTGATCCGCTTCGGCCTGGGCCGCCGGGGCCAGGAGGAGTTGCCGGACGACCCCATGGCATGGCTCGCCAACCAGGTGGCCATGCCGGACCCTGCCGTCTTCGACGCCGGCCTGCCCACCACCGCGGCTGGGCTGACCGTGCTGCGTGAGCAGAACCGGCTGCGGCTGCCCCCCAACGAATCCCTGGTCCGCCCGCTGGCGGAGGCCGATGCGGCGGCGCAGGGCGCGCAACTCGTGGGCAGCACCGCGCCCTTCCGGGAGCGGCTGGTGTGGTTCTGGGCCAACCACTTCACCGTCAGCGTCCGCGGCAACGGCGTCGCCGCCGTGATCGGGCCATACATCCGCGAGGTGATCCGGCCCAACATCACCGGCAGCTTCGCCGGGCTGCTGCTGGCGGTCATGCGGCACCCGGCCATGCTGATGTATCTGGACAACGCCGGCTCCGTTGGCCCCAACAGCCGGGCCGCCCAGAACCAGAACCGCCGCGGCCTGAACGAGAACCTGGCGCGCGAGTGCCTGGAGCTGCACACCGTCAGCCCCGCCGCCGGCTACACCCAGGCCGACGTCACCGAGTTCGCGCGCATCCTCACGGGCTGGTCCGTGGACCAGCAGCGCCTGTTCCCGGGCTTCCTGTTCCGGGACGGCGCGCACGAACCCGGCGGCAAGACCGTCATGGGCCGCCAGTTCGGCCCCGGCGAGTCCGGCGGGATCGAGGCGCTGGGCTTCCTCGCCAGGCATCCCGCCACCCACCGGCACCTCGCCACCAAGCTGGTCCGCCACTTCGTCGCCGACGCCCCGCCGCCGGACGCGGTGCGGACCATCGAGGGCGTGCTGCGCGACACCGACGGCGACCTGGGCGCGGCCAGCGCGGCGCTGCTGCGCCTGCCCGCCGCCTGGACGCCGCCCCTGGGCAAGCTGCGCGCGCCGGTGGACTTCGCCGTGGGCGCCCTGCGCGCCCTGGACCTGCCGGAGGACAAGGCGCCGCCGCTCCGTGGCGCCTTGCAGGCGCTGGGCCAGCCGCTCGGCAACGCGCCGCTGCCCAACGGCTGGCCCGACACCGCGGGCGAATGGACAGCGCCCGAGGCCGTCATGCGCCGCATAGACTGGGCGCACGCCTTGTCGGGACGCGCCGGCGGCCGCGACCCGGCGGAGGTGGCCGACGCCGCGCTCGGCCCGCTGCTGCGCCCGGCCACGCGGGACGCCATGCGCCACGCCGGCAGCCGGCGGGACGCGCTGACCCTGCTGTTGACCTCCCCCGAGTTCCAGAGGCGCTGACCATGCCCCACGCATCGCCCTATGCATCGCCCCACCCCCACATGCGCATCACCCGGCGCGGCGCGTTGCTGGGCCTGGCCACGGCCTGTACCCTGGGCCGGTCCTCCCTGGCGCTGGCCGCCGCGCCGACCGAGCGGCGGCTGGTCGTGGTCTTGCTGCGCGGCGCGCTGGACGGCATGGCGGCGGTCGTGCCCTACGGCGATCCCGACCTGGCCGCCTTGCGCCCGGGACTGGTGGGCGCCGGGCCGGGCCAGCCCGGCGGCCTGCTGGATCTGGGCGGCTTCTTCGGCCTGCATCCCGCGCTGGCCGGCCTGCACGGGATGTATGCGGCCGGGGACATGCTGGCCGTCCACGCCGTCGCCGGGCCGTATCGCACGCGCAGCCACTTCGACGCGCAGGACTGCATGGAAAGCGGGGCGGAGCATCGCCTGGCCAGCGGCTGGCTGAACCGCGCCGTGGCGGCGATGCCGGGGCGGCCCGCAGGGGCGCTGGCGCTGGGCGTGCAGGTGCCGCTGCTGCTCCGCGGCAGCGCGACCGTCGGCACCTATGCCGCCCCGGCCTCCGCCGCGCCCTCGCCGGAGCTGCTGGCGCGCATCTCCGACCTGATGCACCCGGACCCGCTGCTCGGTCCCGCCGTAACGGAGGGTTTGAAGGACCGCGGCTTCTCCGACGCCACGCTGGCGGGGATGGACAAGCCTGCGGGTGCGCCGGGCGCCTTCGCGGCGCTGGCCGGGGCGGCGGGGCGGCTGCTGGCGGCACCGGACGGGCCCCGCGTGGCGGCGATGGAGGCCGGCGGCTGGGACACCCACGCCGGCCAGGCCCGCCGGCTGGAAGCGCCGCTGCGCGCCCTGGACGCCGGGCTGCTGGCGCTGCGCGACGGGCTGGGCGCGGCGTGGAAGCAGACGGCGGTGCTGGTGATGACCGAGTTCGGCCGCACCGCCCGCGTCAACGGCACCGGCGGCACCGACCACGGCACCGGCGGCGTGGCCTTCGTGCTGGGCGGCGCGGTGGCGGGCGGGCGGATGCGGGCGGACTGGCCCGGCCTGGGCGCGGGCCGGCTGTTCGAGGACCGTGACCTGCAGCCCACCGCCGACCTGCGCGCGGTGGCCGCCGGGCTGCTGACGAGCCACCTGGGGGTGCCCGCCGGGGCGCTGGCAGGCGTGTTCCCCGGCGGCGTGGCCCCAATGCCGGGCCTGCTGCGGGGTTAGCTTCCCTTCTCCCTATCCCAGCACTCAGCCCTTCCCGCCGCCCCCCGTCCCCGCCTGGAACAGCCGGGTGAAGGCGTCGCGCATTCCCTCGGGCGTGCCGGGCATCAGGGACATCCAGGAGCGCAGCAGGGCATCCGGGGAGAACCGGTCGGCGGCGTCGTTCATCTGCGCCTCCATGCGGCCCATCAGCGCGGCCTGCATTGGCTTCACGTCGGGCAGGCCCATGAACTGCCGGGCCTCGTCGGGGGTGCAGTCAATCTCGATGGTGACTTTCACGGGCTGCCCCTGATGATGCCGTGCGAGTGTGCGCCATGTTGGCCCGTGCGGGATAGGGTGGACACGCGCGGTCCGGCCTCGGCCGTTTCTGCTGAACCCGCCCGCCGTCTGCCGCGCCGCCGCAAGCTGCGCCGGGGCCAGCTTGTCCTGTGCAGCGGCCAGGAGGGAACGCAGCAGAGCGCTGCGCCGTTCCGGGGCAACCAGCAGCCTGCCCAAAGCGGGTAGCCGGTTTGCCAGCGATCCGCCTCCATTCCTATCCATGGTCGAACGCGCCGGCCTTGATGACCGCGAACACCGCCCCGCCCGGCAGCAGGCCCAGCCGCGCCACCGCGTCCCGCGTGATCCGCGCCAGCACCGGCGAGGGGCCGATGTCCAGCGTCACCAGCGCATCGTGCGGGCCGGACGGTGCGATGGCCGCAACGATGGCCGGCAGCACGTTGCGGCTGCTGAGGCCGCGCGGCTCCTCCGTCGCCACCATCACGTCCCGCGCCCGCACGCGCAGGCGCAGGGCAGCGCCCGGCGGCTCCGCCCGCAGCGGCACCAGCAGCGTGCCGCCGGGAAAGCGCAACCGGGTCAGGCCGCGCGCCGGGTCGTGCGCGTCCACGGTGCAGGACAGCACGGCGCCAGCGTCCCGCCGTCCGCTCAGCAGGACCAGGTCGGGCCGGGCCGCCAGCACCTCGACCGGGCCGGCGGCCAGGACGCGCCCAGCCTCCATCAGCACCAGCGTGTCGGCCAGCCGGTCCACCTCAGCCAGGTCGTGCGTGACATACAGGATCGGCACGCCGGCCGCGTCCCGGAGCCGTTCGAGGAAGGGCAGGATCTCCGCCTTGCGCGGGCCGTCCAGCGCCGCCAGCGGCTCGTCCAGCAGCAGCAGGCGCGGGCGGGACAGCAGGGCGCGGCCCAGCGCCACGCGCTGGCGCTCCCCGCCGGACAGCGCACGGGGCCGGCGGCCCAGCAACGGCGCGATGCCCAGGAGGCCCACGACCTCCGCCAGGTCCGGTCCCGGCGCATCGCGCGGCGCGCGGCGCAGGCCGTAGCGCAGGTTGGACTCCACGGACAGGTGCGGCAGCAGCCGGGCATCCTGGAACACGACGCCGCAGCGCCGCCGCTCCGCCGGCACATGGACCCCGGCGGCCGTGTCCAGCAGCACCGTCCCGTCCAGCGCCACACGCCCGGCATCCGGACGCAGCAGCCCGGCAACGACTTGCAGCAGGGTGCTCTTGCCCGACCCCGACGGCCCGAACAGCGCCGTCACCCCCGCAGGTGCAGCAAGGGCGGCATCCAGCGTGAAGCCGGGAAAGGCGTGACGCGCCTGGACCTGCAGCATCACGGGACCTGCAGCACTACAAACCCAGCAGCCCACGCATCCGCCGCGCGATCACCTCCGACAGCAGCAGCCCGGCGATGGCCAGCGTGAACGATACCAGGGACAGCTTGGCCGCCGCCGCCTCGCCCCCCGGAACCTGGGTGGCGGCGTAGATCGCCAGCGGCAGGGTCTGGGTCTCACCGGGGATGCTGCTGGCGAAGGTGATGACCGCCCCGAACTCGCCCAGGCCCGCCGCGAAGGCGACGACCGCGCCCGACAGGATGCCCGGCGCCATCAGCGGCAGCGTGACCGTCAGGAAGCGGTCGAGCGGCCCGGCGCCCAGGGTCCGCGCCGCCGCTTCCAGCCCCCCGTCCACACCCTCCAGCGACAGGCGGATGGCGCGCACCATGAGCGGAAAGGCCATCACCCCCGTCGCCAGCGCCGCGCCTGCGGTGGTGAACACCAGGCGCACGCCGAACAGGTCGTGCAGCCACGCCCCCACCGGCCCGCGCACGCCGAACAGCAGCAGCAGGCCCCAGCCGACGACCACGGGGGGCAGCACCAGGGGCAGGTGGACCAGGGCGTCCAGCAGCCCCCGGCCCGGGAACCGGCCGCGGGCGATGGCATAAGCCGCTGCGATGGCCAGCGGCAGCCCGAACAGCACGCTGCGCCCGGCCACCGACAGGCTGAGGCGGACGGCCTCCCACTCCTCGGGCGTCAGCCAATCGAGAGGGGTCAACGATCCCGCGTCATGGGCGGACGGCGAAGCCGAGCCGGCGATACGCCGGCGCGGCCTCCGGACCCGTCAGGAAGGCCAGCAGCGCCTGCGCCTCCGGCGTGTCTCCGGCCTTGAGCAACGCGAAGGGGTAGGTGATGGGCGGGTGCGACCCCTCTGGAAAGGTGCCGACGACGCGCACGCCCCGGGATGCCGCGGCGTCGGTGGCATAGACGATGCCCAGCGGCGCCTCGCCCCGCTCCACCAGCAGCAGGGCGGCGCGCACGTTCTCGGCACGGGCGATGCGGGGCGCCACTTGGCCCCACACGCCCAGGCTGGTCAGCGCGGCCTGTGCATACTTGCCGACGGGCACGCTGGCCGGGTCGCCGGTGGCGATGCGGCCAGCAGGCCCCAGCCGCGCCAGCAGGTCCGCGCCCAGGTCCGTGCCGGGCGCCAGCGCCACGTCGCCCGGCTGGTCCGCGGGCGCGATCAGCACGAGCTGGTTGCCGAGCGGGCTCCTGCGGGTGCCGGGCACGAGCAGGCCGCGCTGTTCGAGGTAGTCCGCCCACGGCTCGTCGGCAGAGGCGAAGATGCCGGCGGGCACCCCCTGCTCGACCTGCCGGGCGAGGGCCGAGGACGCAGCGAACACGAAGCGCGGGGCGGGATGGCCGCGGGCGACCCAGGCCGCGCCCAGCTCGCGCATCGCATCCGTCAGGCTGGCGGCGGCCATGACCGTGACCTCCTGCGCGCGGGCGAGAGTTGGGGAGAGGGCCGGCGCGAAGGCCAGCGTGCAGGCAACAAGGAGCATGAGGCGGCGGCGCATGTGGAGGCTCCGGGACGCTGTCAATGATCTGACGTAGCGCGGCGTCCCGGGGCGGGCAACGCCGCCAACTACGGCCTGGGGCGGGCGGCCCAAAGAGGTGCTCAGGCCTGCACGCCGTCTGGTTCCGGATGACGCGCCTGCTTCCACACCTCGGGTATTGCATCCCACTGCGCCCGGAACCCCGCCCGCACCTGCGGGCTGGGATGCGCGCTCTCCAGCACGCGCAGCCCGCCCAGCGCTCTCCGCGCTGCCCCCGCCGTCCGCCCCACCAGCACCGCCGTGTCCAGCCCTGGCAGCAGCGGCAGCAGCCCAGCCAGCGCCTCCACCCCCGCCGCACGCTCCGCCGCCGTGACGGCCGTGGTCCCGTTCCACCACGGCACCAGGTTCCACAGCACCGTCTCCCCCCGCGGCAGCCCGGCTTGCGCCATGAAGGTGCGAATGGCCGCCGCCGTGGGCGTGTCGTTGTCCCGGCTGACAAAGCCATTGGGATGGATGCCCGGCCCTGGCTTCTCCAGCACGAACAGCACGCGCGCCGCAGTGCTGCCGTCCAGCGGATCGAAGTCCGGCACCAGCACGCCAGGAAGCGCCCGGATGCGCCGCAGCCCCGCGGCATAGGCCGTCAGAGGTGCCGCGTGCGGCAGGACCAGCAGCGCGCGGCGGCGCTCCCGCTCCGCCGGGTCGGCCAAGGCACCCCGGGTCACGGCGCCCCGGATCATGTCACCCCGGGTCACGCGGTCGGCGCACCCAGCAGCGCATCCCGCGTCAGCCGCGCCGTGCCGCAGGCCAGGGTCCAGCCCAGCGCCCCATGCCCGGTGTTCAGGAACAGGCCGGGCACCGCGGACCAGCCGACGATGGGGCGGCTGGTGGGCGTGGCCGGGCGCAGGCCGGCCCACGGCTCCTGCTCGGCGCCCCAGTCCACGTCCAGCGCATCCCGCGCCGCCCGGCGCACGGCGTCCAGCCGCGCCGGGTCCAGCCGGCGGTCGTGGCCCACCATGTCCGCCACCCCCGCCACGCGAATCAGCGGCGTCCCGTCCCGGTCCAGCGGCGCGAACACCACCTTGCGGTCGGCATCCGTCACGCTGTGCCGCAGCGCCGCCGCCGGAGTGCGCGGGCGCAGCGTCAGGCTGTAGCCCTTCATGGGATACACTGGCAGCCGCACCCCGGCCTGCCGCGCGAACGCCGCCACCCCGGCGCCCAGCGCCAGCACGAAGGCGTCCGCCCTGATCTCCGCCCCGCCCGCCCGCACCGCCGCCATGCGCCCGTCCCGCAGCACCGGCTCCGCCGCGGCTCCCATGCGCCAGGCGACGCTGTTGCGCTGCCGGAGCTGCGCAGCCAGCCCGTCGCAGAAGGCGCCGCAATCGCCGACCTGCTCGCTGGCGGTGTAGACGCCGCCGGCCAGGGCGTCCGCAGGCAGGCGCAGCGCCGGCTCAAGCGCCAGGCACTCGGCGGGGGTCATCACCTGCTGTGCCGCGTCCGCGCCGCGCCGGGCCGCGGCGAAGCTGCCGCCGCCGCGGTAGGCCACCAGCTTGCCGGCTTGGCGGAAGCCGAAGCGCAGCGGCAGCCGCGCTGCCAGCGCTTCCAGCTCCGCCCGGCTGAGCGCCGCCAGCGCCAGTTGCTTCGCCACCGTCTCCCGCACGACGCCGGGCCGGCAGGCCGCCAGGAACCCCAGCCCCCAGCGCAGGAAGCCGGGGTCCCAGCCCGGGCGCACCCGCAGCGGCCCGTCGCGCTGCAGCAGCAGTCCCGGCAGGTGCCGCAAGGTGTCGGGGGACGCGAGGGGGGCGACGAAGTGGTAGGACAGTTGCGCCCCGTTGCCCCGGCTGGCCTCCTGCCCCGGGCCGGGCTGGCGGTCCACGAGGGTCACGTCCGCCCCGGCCTCGGCCAGCATCCACGCCGTGGTCAGGCCGACGACTCCGGCGCCGAGTATGCAGACCTTCATGCATCGTCCTTCCACATCGGCCGCCACGGGAACGTCGTCATTGCAAGGAGCGCAGCGGCCCGCGGTGACAAGCCGCATGGCGGCAACGACGATGACGGAGAAGGTGGCTGTCCCGCCCCCCGCGTCCAATGCGTTCTTTGCATTGGCCGGCGCAGGCCGGTTCCGTTACGGACGGAGTCATGGAAACGCGCTGGCTGCAGGACTTCCTGGCCTTGGCCGACACCGGGAGCTTCACCCGGGCCGCGGCGCTGCGGAACGCCAGCCAGGCCGCGTTCAGCCGCCGCATCCAGGCGCTGGAGGGCTGGCTGGGCGCGACCCTCGTGGACCGCGGCACGTTCCCCGCCCGCCTGACGCCGGAAGGCCTGCGCTTCCGCCGCGACGCCGCCCGCATCCTGGAGGGCATCCTGACCACCCGCGGGGAGCTGCAGGGCCGCCCCATGCCGGACCGCATCCGCGTCGCCATGCCCTACGCCGTCGCCACCGGCGCATTCCCCGCCTGGTGGGCCGCCTGGACGGCGCCGGGCACGGGGAACGAGGCGCTGTCCTGCCAGGTCCTGCTCGGCAACGTCCACGACATGATCTCCCTGCTGGCCGCCGGCACCGTGGACCTGCTGCTGTGCTTCGAGGCCGCGGCGCAGCCCGCCCCGCTCGACCCCGCCCGCTACGCCCGCATCCCCCTCCAAGTGGACCATCTGCGCCCGATGGCCCGGCGCGGCCTGCTGCCCCCCGGCGCCTGGCCTGGCCGTCCCGGACACCCCGTACCCATCCTGGCCTACCCGCAGACCGTCTTGTTCGGACGCCTCGTGGCCCTGGCCATCGAGGCCGCGCCAACGCCCTTGCACATGGACATCAGGGCGGAGTGCGACATGGCCGACGTGCTGCGTGGCCTGGCCCTGGCCGGGCAGGGCGCGGCCTGGCTGCCCGGCACCGCGCTGCGCCCCGGCGACGACGCGCTGCTGGAACCTGCCGCGCCCGGCTTTCCCGGGGGCATGGACGCGGACGCCTGGACCGTTACTGTGACAACCATCGCCATATGCGGCCGCGCCGCCCGCCGCCCCGCGCTGGACCGGCTTTGGACCCGGCTTTCCCCCTACCAGGAGAACACACGATGCGCTTGATGCACCTCGCCCTCACCGCCGCCTTCGCATGGGGCCTCCTGCTGCCTGCCCCCGCTGGCGCGCAGGAGCTGACGGGCACGCTCAAGAAGATCAAGGAGACCGGCACCATTACCCTTGGCGTGCGGGACAGCTCCGTGCCGTTCAGCTACCTGGACGACAAGCAGCAGCCCGTCGGCTTCGCGATAGACGTGTGCGGCAAGGTCGTGGACGCCGTGCGCGCCAAGCTGGCGATGCCGGGCCTGAAGGTCGTGATGACGCCGGTCACCTCCGCCACCCGCATCCCGCTGCTCGCCAACGGCACCATAGACCTGGAATGCGGCAGCACCACCAACAACGCGGCGCGGCAGCAGCAGGTCGCGTTCAGCAACACCTACTTCCTGACCGCCAGCAAGTTCGTGTCCAAGGCCGCGTCGGGCATCACCGGGATAGACAGCCTGAAGGGCAAGACGGTCGTCTCGACCAGCGGCACCACCAACATCGTCCAGCTCAACGCCGCCAACACCGCGCGCAGCCTGGGCCTGAACATCCTGACCGCCAAGGACCACGCCGAGTCCTTCCTGCTGGTGGAGACCGGACGCGCCGCCGCCTTCGTGATGGACGACGTGCTGCTGGCCAGCCTGGTCGCCGCCAGCAAGGATCCGGCGGCCTACCGCATCAGCGACGACGCCTTCAGCCAGCCCGAGCCTTATGCCATCATGCTCCGCAAGGACGACCCGGCATTCAAGCAGCTCGTGGACGCCACGACGGCGGCGCTGTTCCGCTCGCCGGAAGGCGTGGCGACATACAACCGCTGGTTCACGCAGGCCATTCCGCCGCGCGGGCTGAACCTGAACCTGCCGATGGCGCCGGTGCTGCAGCGCGCCTTCCAAAACCCGAGCGACAACCCGGACCCCGCGCACTACGGCAGCTAACGGGCCGGACGCGCCCTGGCCGGCGCTGACGCTTCCTGACGCATGGCAACGGTTCATGGATGCGCCAAGCCGCGGCGTCCGGTGGACCGGGGAGCAGTGTCGGCTATGCTGCCGGGAACGCCCCGGCGCCACCCGGCGCCGCCTGCTCCACAGCATAGGATGATCCCGATGCGCCTGCTCCTCCTGGCTTTGCTCCTTGCCGCGCCGACGTTGATCCCAGCCGCTGCCGCCGCCCAGGCGCTGGAGGGCACGCTCAAGAAAGTCAAGGAAGCCGGCACGATCACCCTTGGCGTGCGGGACAGCTCCGTGCCGTTCAGCTACCTGGACGACAAGCAGAGGCCCGTCGGCTTCGCAGTGGACATCTGCATGAAGGTCGTGGACGCCGTGAAGGCCCGGGTCGGGATGCCGGACCTCAAGGTCGTCGTCACCTCGGTCACCGGGTCCACCCGCATCCCGCTGCTGGCCAACGGCACCATAGACATGGAGTGCGGCAGCACGACCAACAACGCCGCCCGACAGAAGCAGGTGGCGTTCAGCAACACTTACTTCCTGACGGCGAGCAAGTTCGTGACCAAGGGCGCGTCGGGCGTCACGGATATCGAGGGGCTGCGGGGCAAGCCTGTCGCCTCCGCCAGCGGCACGACCAACATCGCCCAGCTCACGAGCGTCAACGCGACCTGGAAGCTGGGCGCCAACATCCTGACGGCGCGCGAGCACGCAGAGGCCTTCCTGCTGGTCGAGACCGGGCGGGCCGTCGCCTGCGTGATGGACGACGTTCTGCTCGCAGCCTTCATCGCGTCCAGCAAGGAGCCTGCCGCCTACCGCATCAGCGACGACGCCTTCAGCCAGCCCGAGCCGTACAGCATCATGCTCCGCAAGGACGACCCCGACTTCAAGGCGCTGGTGGACCAGGCCACGGCGGACCTGTTCCGCAGCGCGGAGGGCCGGGCGATCTACAACCGCTGGTTCATGCAGCCGATCCCGCCGCGCGGGCTGAACATGAACATGCCGATGTCCCCGGCGCTGGAGCGCGCATTCCAGAATCCCTCCGACAGCGCGGACCCCGACCACTATGGAAGCTGAGCCGGCCTCCGCCTGCACGGACGGGCGCCGCGCCCAGGTGGGGCAGCGCAAAGTCTGCAGGGGCTGGCGGGAGCAGGGGCGGAGGCCCCGTAAGCGTGGATTGGGGACGGGATAGCGTCTAGGAAGCCTGCCGCTGCCCCGTACCCCGCCCGCCCCCTGCCAGGAGACGACGCCCATGCGCCCCGCCTGCCTTGTCCTCGCCATCGCGGCCATGCTGCTGACCGCCGCTGCACGCGCACAGGGGTTGCAGGGCACGCTCGGGAAGGTCAAGGAGACCGGCGCCGTCACCATAGGGGTGCGCGACAGCTCCGTGCCGTTCAGCTACCTGGACGGCAGGCAGCAGCCCGTCGGCTTCTCCATAGACGTGTGCATGAAGGTGGTGGACGCCATTAAGGCGCGAATCGGCGTGCCGGACCTGAAGGTGGCGTTCGCCTCCGTCACCGGGTCCACCCGCATCCCGCTGCTGGCCAACGGCGCCATAGACATGGAATGCGGCAGCACCACCAACAACGCCGAGCGCCAGCGGCAGGTCGCGTTCAGCAACACGCTGTTCCTGACCGCCAGCAAGTTCGTCGCCAAGGCCGGGTCCGGCCTGCGCGGCATCGAGGACCTGCGGGGCAAGCCCGTCGCCTCCGCCAGCGGCACCACCAACATCGCCCAGCTCACCGCCGCCAATGCCGCGCGCGGCCTGGGCCTGACCATCCTGACGGCCCGCGACCATGCCGAGGCGTTCCTGCTGATGGAGACCGGGCGGGCCGCGGCCTGCGTCATGGACGACGTGCTGCTGGCGGGCTTCATCGCATCCAGCAAGGACCCGGCGGCCTATCGGATCAGCGACGACGCCTTCAGCCAGCCCGAACCCTACGCGATCATGATCCGCAAGGACGACCCGCAGTTCAAGGCGCTGGTGGACCAGGCCACGGCCGACCTGCTGCGCAGCGCAGGAGGCCGGGCGCTGTATGACCGCTGGTTTATGCAGTCCATCCCGCCCCGGGGCCTGAACCTCAACCTGCCGATGCCCCCGGCGCTGGCGCGTGCGTTCCAGGCGCCGACCGACGATCCCGACCCCGCGCACTACGGGCCGTAGATGAGCTACAACTGGAACTGGCGCATCTTCTGGGCGCCGTCGCCGGAGGGGGTGGGCACCTACTGGGACATGCTGCTGGGGGGGCTGGTCACGACGCTTGAGGTGTCGGTGCTGGCCTGGCTCGTGGCGCTGGCGGCGGGCTGCGTGATGGGCGTGCTCCGCACGCTGCCGGGCCGGCTGCCGCGGGCGGTGGGCACGGCGTGGGTCGAGCTGTTCCGCAACATCCCTCTGCTGGTGCAGCTGTTCCTGTGGTACTTCGTGCTGCCCGAGGTCGTGCCGGCAGGCTTCGGCGACTGGATGAAGTCGCTGCAGAACGCTCCCTTCGTCATCTCCGCCGTGGGCATCGGCTTCTTCATGTCGGCGCGCATTGCCGAGCAGGTGCGGGCCGGCCTGGGCGCGCTGCCGCGGGGGCAGCGCATGGCGGGCACGGCGCTGGGCCTGACCCTGCCGCAGACCTACCGCTACGTGCTGCTGCCGATGGCGTTCCGCATCATCCTGCCGCCGCTGACAAGCGAGATGATCAGCACGGTCAAGAACACCTCGGTCGCGCTCACCATCGGCCTGGCCGAGCTGACGGCGCGGGCGCGGGCGATGCAGGAGTTCAGCTTCCAGGTGTTCGAGGCGTTCACGGCGGCGACCGTCGCCTACCTGGTGGTGAACCTGGCGGCAACGCTGGCGATGCGCTGGCTGGAGCGGCGGGTGCGTGTGCCCGGCTACGTCGCGGCATGAACTGCTTCGCTCCATGAGCAGCTGCGCCCCATGACGGGCTTCGACTGGGACGTGATCCGGCGCAGCCTGTCCTATCTGTTCCTGGACGGGATGCGCTTCACGCTGACCCTGACCTTCCTGGCGGCGGCGGGCGGCGTCGTGCTGGGCACGGGCATCGCGCTGCTGCGCCTGGCGGGCGGGCGGGTGCTGGGCGCCGTCGCCACGGGCTACGTCAACCTGATGCGGGCGCTGCCGCTCGTGCTGGTGATCTTCTGGTTCTACTTCCTGGTGCCCTACATCGGCCAGTGGGCCACGGGCGCGTCCCGCCCGGTGCAGGTCGGCGCCTTCGCCAGCAGCCTGCTCACCTTCACCTTGTTTGAGGCCGCGTACTTCTCCGAGATCATACGCGCCGGCATCGGCAGCATCCCGCGCGGCCAGGTGGCGGCGGGCTATGCGCTGGGGCTGACCTACCGGCAGGTGATGGGGTCCGTCATCCTGCCGCAGGTGTTCCGCACCATGCTGCCGGTGCTGCTGACGCAGACCATCATCCTGTTCCAGGACACGAGCCTGGTTTACGTTCTGTCCATCACGGACTTCATGGGCGCTGCCAGCAAGGTCGCGCAGCGCGACGGGCGGCTGGTGGAGATGTACGTGTTCGCCGCCATGGTCTATTTCACCGTCTGCTACCTGGCTTCCCAGGCCGTGCGGCGGCTGGGCGGGCGCATTGCCATCATCCGTTAAAGGTCATGACAGCGCCGGCCAGGACTCTGCTCCAGATGCTGGCGTCCCGGCGGGACCGGCTGGGCTTCGTGGTCAAGCCCAAGGGACCTCCGACTCTGCTCAGCGACGCCACGGCACGGCTGTTTGAGTTGGCTGCGGCGGGGGAGACACGGGCCGCCCGGGCCGAGGTTGACGCAGCGCTGGCCTGCCCGTGGTGGAGCCTGCGCGTGAAGGCCATTGAGGTCATTGCCGAGTGGGGCGGGCCTCGCAACAATGCTCGGCTTCTAGGACGGGTCACTCAGCCGATGGCGGACCGGAGCAAAGGCGCGCGCTGGCAGGCTGCTGAACGGAATGCGGCATGGCGGGCGCTCATCGCCCATGACGCCTTGGACAAAGACAGCAAGAAGCTACGGCTGAAGATTCAACTCTGCCCGTGACAGGAACTCCTGAATGTCCACCATCATCAGCATGGACCAGGTCAGCAAGTGGTACGGCCCCGCCATGCAGGTCCTCCGCGCCTGCACCGTCCAGGTCGCCCGCGGCGAGGTCGTCGTCGTCTGCGGCCCCAGCGGGTCCGGCAAGAGCACCCTCATCAAGTGCGTGAACGCGCTGGAGCCGTTCCAGCAGGGTGCCATCACCGTGGACGGCGTGGCCCTGCCCGCCGGCGGCAAGGGCGCCGCGCGCGGGGTCAACCTGCCCAAGCTGCGCGCCCGCGTCGGCATGGTGTTCCAGCACTTCGAGCTGTTCCCGCACCTCCGCATCACCGAGAACCTGTGCCTGGCCCAGCAGAAGGTGCTGGGCCGCCCGGCCGCCGAGGCCCGTGCCAAGGCCGGCGCCCTGCTGGAGCGCGTCGGCCTGTCCGCCCACGCGGGCAAGTATCCCGGCCAGCTCAGCGGCGGCCAGCAGCAGCGTGTCGCCATCGCCCGGGCGCTTGCGATGGACCCGGTGGTCATGCTGTTCGACGAACCCACCAGCGCGCTCGACCCCGAGATGGTCAGCGAGGTGCTGGACGTGATGGTGGCCCTCGCCGCGGAGGGCATGACCATGATGGTGGTGACGCACGAGATGGGCTTCGCTCGCAAGGTCGCGCACCGCGTGGTGTTCATGGACCAGGGAGAGGTCGTCGTGGACGCCCCGCGCGACCAGTTCTTCGGCGGCACCACCAACGAGCGGGCGCGGGCGTTCCTGTCGAAGATACTGGTGCATTAGGGGTTCTTCTCCCTTTCCTTCCGAGAGAGGGCCGGGGTGAGGGGGTCTTGGGGCGGCGTTCGTGCCGAAGCAAGAGCGCGTGCCACCAGCACCCGATGCGTCCCGCGCCGCATCCAAGACCCCCTCACTCCGGCCATCTCCCGGAGGGAGAGGGAGAAGCACACTACTTCCACTTTGCCGTCCGCCCGCGCGACGTCCGCGTCGGCGCGTGGAAGTCGTCCGGCTTGGTCCGCACCCAGGCGATGAACCGCGCCAGTTCGGGATCGTCCCGCAGCGCCGCCGGGTCGGCCAGGCGGCGGGCGATCTCGGCCTCGGTGTAGCGGGCGTGGATGGCCGAGTGGCAGACCTGGTGCAGCCGCACCGTGCCCAGGTGCGTGCCGCCCTTCAGCCGCGGCACCAAGTGGTGGCGCGACGACTTGGCGCCCGGCGGGATCACGCGCCCGCACAGGACGCAGCGCTCCGGCGCGTCGCCGTGCAGGCCGCCGATTGATGGCGCGGGAGAGTCGTTTGCTCGGCGCCGCGTCATGGCGGAGGAGATGGGTTCGGCAGGGCCGGGCGGAAGCGCCGCGCCCAACGGTTCCTAACGCGAAGCGGGTGGCCCCGCCCTGGCCCGCATGGTAGCAGCGGTGCCGCGCCAGTCCCTGCGGGCTTGCGCGCGGGGGCGGGCATCGTGAAGGTTTCGGTTGTCATCCCGGTGTTCAACGAGGCGGAGGGCCTTCCCACCCTCCATGCGTCGCTGGCTGCCGCGCTGGACTTGCTGCCGCACCCGTCCGAGATCGTGTTCGTGGACGACGGCTCCCGCGACGGCTCCGCGGCGGTGCTGGAGGGCTTCGCCCTGGCCGACCCGCGCGTCTGCGTCATCCAGCTGCGCCGCAACTACGGCCAGACCTCGGCCATGATGGCCGGCTTCCAGCACGCCACCGGCGACGTCATCATCCCCATGGACGCCGACGGCCAGAACGACCCTGCAGACATCCCGCTGCTGCTGGCCAAGCTGGAGGAGGGCTACGATGTCGTCTCCGGCTGGCGCATCCAGCGGGAGGACAAGGCGCTGACACGGCGCCTGCCCTCCGTGCTGGCCAACCGCCTGATCTCCGCCGTCATGCGGGTGCGCCTGCACGACTACGGCTGCACCCTGAAGGCCTACCGCCGCGACGTGCTGGAAGGCGTGCGGCTGTATGGGGAGATGCACCGCTTCATCCCGATCTTCGCGTCGTGGGAGGGTGCGCGCGTGGCCGAAGTGCCGGTGCGGCACCATTCCCGGCGGTTCGGGCACTCCAAGTACGGCCTGGGCCGGGTGGTGCGCGTGCTGCTGGATCTGCTGACGCTGTTCTTCATGGGGCGTGCGCTGGACCGTCCGATGCAGTTCTTCGGCAAGGTCGGGCTGGGCGCGCTGGCGGCGTCGCTTGGCGCCTTCGCCTGGGCGCTCGCACTTCGCTTCGGCTACGGCACGTCCCTGATCCAGACACCGCTGCCGCTGCTGGCGGCGACGCTCGGCCTGTCCGGCGTGCTGTTCCTGCTGCTGGGCATCATGGCGGAGGTCATGAGCCGCACCTATTACGAGGCGCAGGGCAAGCCGCCCTACAAGATCAGGTCCATCACCCAGCACGCGGCCACCCCGCCCCGGCTGGTCGCCGTGAGCCGGTGGTAGATGTGCGGGATCGCCGGGTTCACGTCGCCGGGCGGGATGCCGGGGGAGGACGCCCGGGCGGTGCTGGGCGGGATGCTGGACGCGGTGGCGCATCGCGGCCCCGACGGGTCCGGGATGTTCGTGGACGCGGGCGTGGCGCTGGGGCACCGCCGCCTGGCGGTCATTGACCCCGCCGGCGGTGCGCAGCCGCGGGTGGACGCGGCCAGCGGCGACGCGCTGACCTTCAATGGCGAGATCTACGGCCACCGCGCCCTGGCCGATGACCTCCGGCGGTCCGGCGTTCCGCTGCGCGACGCCTGCGACACGGAGGTGCTGTTCCAGCTGATCCGGCGCGACGGGGTGCGGGCCACCGTGGAGCGGGTGGGCGGCATGTTCGCCTTCGCCTACCGCGACGGCCGCAGCGGCGACCTGTTCCTGGCCCGGGACCGCTATGGCGAGAAGCCGCTCTATTACGGCATCGCCGGGAACCGCCTGGTGTTCGGGTCGGAGGCGGGCGCCGTGCTGATGCATCCGGCCTTTCAGAACGCCTCCCCGGACCTGGCTGCCGCCTACCAGCTGCTGCAGTTCGAATACGTGCCCGGCGAGGCTTCGGGCTGGACCGGCATCCGCAAGCTGCGCCCGGGCACGATGCTGCGCTTCGCGGGCGGCCGGGCCGAACTGGCTGAATACTTCCACCCGCAGGTTGGCGGCCCGCCCGTCACCGACGGGCAGGCGGTCGAGCGTCTGGACCTGCTGCTGCAGGCCGCGGTCGCCCGGCAATGCGTCGCCGACGTGCCGCTGGGCGTGTTCCTGTCGGGCGGCTTGGATTCCAGCCTGCTGACGGCGCTGGCCGCGCGGCACAACCCGGGGATCACCGCCTTCACGGTCCGGGTCGGCGGGCGCGGCTACGACGAGACGCCGCATGCCGTCCTTGTGGCCAGCCACCTGGGCGTGCGTCATGAGGTCGTGCAGTTGGGGGACGCCGACGTGCGGGATGCCGCTGCCGGGCTGGAGGCGACCCTGTCCGAGCCGCTGGCCGACAGCTCCCTGCTGCCGGCCTGGCTGATGTGCCGGGCGGCGCGGTCGCGGATGACGGTGGCGCTGGGCGGGGACGGAGCGGACGAGCTGTTCGCGGGCTACCCCAACTTCCGGGTGCAGCGCCTGGCGCCCTTGATGGCGCGGCTGCCGCCCCGGGCCGGGGCGGCGCTGGCCGCGGCCGCAGCGCGGTTGCCAGGCCGGGGCTACATGTCGCTGCCGTTCCGGTTGGCGCAGGTGGCGCAGGGCTTCGGCCAGGACCCGGCGCGGCAGTCCGCCTACTGGATGGCGCCCTTCGGCCCCGCCGGGATGGCGCGGCTGTGGGCGCCTGGCGTGGACCAGGCGGCGCTGCGGGAGGAGGCCTTCGCGGCCTTCGGCCCGCCGGCCGGTGAGGGGGTAGAGGGGCTGCTGGGCCGCTTCGTGAGGGGCTACCTGCCGGACGACATCCTGATGAAGACCGACCGCGCCGCGATGGCGCACGGGCTGGAGGTGCGGGCGCCGTTCCTGGACCGCGCCTTCGCCGAGTATGCCGGCGCGCTGCCGCCCTCCTTGAAGCTGCGCGGCGCCACCGGCAAGTGGGCGCTGAAGCAGGTGGCCCGGCGCTACCTGCCGGACGTCATCGTGGACCGCCGCAAGCACGGCTTCGGCATCCCCATCGGCCCCTTGCTGCGCGGTCCCCTGCGGGAACGGCTGCGCGACACCGTGCTGTCCCGCGGCAACCCCGCGGCAGCCTGGTTCCAGCGCGCGGAACTGGAGCGGCTGGTGGCGTCGCACCTGTCCGGCGCGCGGGACCACGGCAAACGGCTATGGGCGCTGCACGTGCTGTTCACGGTGGCAGGCCGGCGGGCGCACCGCGGCGCGGCCCCGGACACGGGCGGCGTGCGGCATCTGCTGGAGGGGCTTCGGGCATGACGGATGCAGCGGCACCCGCCCGGCTGTCCCAGGCCGAGGCCGCGGGGTCGCCGGAGCGGTTCGGCTGGGAGTGGGACGCCTACTCCGATCTGCTGCCGGTCTATGAGGAGCAGTTCCGGCGCTGGACGCCGGGGATGCCGCGGGCGGACTGGGCAGGCAGGACCTTCCTGGACGTGGGCTGCGGCATGGGGCGCAACAGCCACTGGCCGATGATCTACGGCGCCGCGGGCGGGACGGCGGTGGACCTGGACGAGCGCTCGCTCGCCGCGGCCCGGCGCACGTTGAAGGCCCATCCTGCGGTGGAGGTCGTGCGGGCCAGCGCCTACGACCTGCCGTGGCAGGACCGGTTCGACGTCGTGTTCTCCATCGGCGTGATCCATCACCTGCAGGACCCGGCGCGGGCGCTGGCCCGCATGGTGCGGGCGGCGCGTCCGGGCGGGCGGGTGATGATCTGGGTCTATGGGGCGGAGAACATGCGCTGGCTGACCGCCGGGCTGGACCCGCTGCGCCGGGCGCTGTTCAGCCGGCTGCCGGTGGGGCTGGTGCATCACCTGTCCCTGTATCCGGCGGCGCTGCTGTGGCTGTTGCTGCGGCTGGGGGTGCGCCCGGTCAGCTACTTCCGGCTGATCGCCCGGTTCGGCTTCCCCCACCTGCGGTCCATCGTGTTCGACCAGATGCTGCCGCGCATCGCGCATTATTGGACCCAGGCGGAGGTGGAGGGGCTGATGCAGGGGGCGGGTTTGGAGGGCGTGCGGCTGGATTGGGTGAACGAGATGTCCTGGGCGGCGATGGGCACGAAGGCGGCCGACCCGGCTGACGGGACGTAGGGGATGCAGGCGGGCGGAGGATCTTCGGCCAAATCCAAGACCCCCGTGATTGCAAGAAGCCCGGCGGCGCGGCCCCCTGGACCGCAGCGCAAGCGCACCTCGCGATGACGACGTGTCTGGGGACGTGCTGCGTGGGACGGACCACCCCGCCCGGTGCGGCGGCGCAGACGCGCGGCACTGGTGCGCGTGGGCTTGCCGGATCAGGCCGCCGGTGCCCGCCGTGCGGCGAGGACCGCCTTCAGGCGGGAGAGCTGGTCCACCGCGGGCACCGGCAGGGCGCGCACGACTGCCTGGCGCAGGCGCTCGCCCGGCGTCCAGTAAGTGTCCAGGGGCCGCCCGTCCGGGACGGCGGCGGCCTGCGCCGCCGGGGACAGGCGGCCCATCCCGGCGCTGTTCACGTACAGGATGGTGTTGCAGCAGTACCAGCGCTGCACCTGGGCATCCCCCCGCACCGCCGGGCGCACCAGGTCCACCGCGCGGTAGCCGCGGGCCGCGAACAGCCCGCGCCAGAACGCCAGCGGACGCTCGTTGACATGGTGCTCCCCTCCCTGGCCCGGCACCGCCGCGGAGAACAGCACGGCGTCGGCATGGCCGGTCAGCACGCCGACGAAGGATTCCGCGCATTGCCGCGGCAGGTGCTCCGCCACCTCCAGGCTCTGCACCAGGTCGAACCGGCGGTTCAGGTTGATCGGTTCGGCGAGGTCGTGGGGCAGGAACGCCTCCCGCGGGATCAACAGCCGGTCCCGGTTCACGTAGGGCCCGTCCAGCCCGAGGATGTCCGCCCCGGCCGCCTGCCAGGCGTGCAGCCAGGCGCCCTGGCCGCAGCCGAAGTCGGCAACGCTCGCGACCGGCAGCGCCGCCGCAGCCAGCGGGACGATCCGGCTGGCCGACGGGCCCGCGACCGAGTTCAGGAAGGCATAGAACGAGCTGCCGTATTCGTGCATGCGGATCATCCCGGCCGGCGGTTGCCTGACGTGGAATGATTGTGTCATCCGCAACCGGGCCGGGGGCAAGCCCAGATATGTCCGTAATTGTCCCGGTGCCTGCTCCGATGACCGCTCCGGCGCCGGCGCGCGCGCTGCCGCGGGCGGCGGCGCTCTGGGCCGCCTACCTCGCGTTGGCCGCCGTGCTCGCGGCGCCGCTGCTGGGGGTGGAGGTCCCGCTTGGCTCCGACACGCTGAACCACCTCGCGCGCATCCATGTCCGGGCGCACATCGCTGGGGATCCGGACTTGGCGCACCTGTTCCGGCTGCGGACGGAACTGGTGCCGTACATGGGGCTGGACTGGGCGCTGACGCCGCTGGCGCGCGTCATGCCGACCCTGCATGCGGGGCGCCTCGCCATCGTGCTGATGCTTTGGGGCACGCTGGGCACTGTGCTGGCGGTGCAGCGCGCCTTCACCGGCCGCATCGGGTGGGAGCCGCTGCTGCTGGGCCTGGTGAGCTGGAACGCCCTGCTCGCCTGGGGCTTCCTGAACTACATCTTAGGCGTGATCCCCGCACTGCTGGGCCTGGCTGCCTGGCACGCCCTGCGGGAACGTGCGTGGCCGCTGCGCCTGGCGGTGTTCGCCGCGGCGGCAACGGGCATCTACTACGTCCACCTGCTCGCGCTTGGGTTGTATGGCGCGATGCTGGGGGCCTACGAGGTGTTCGGCCGCCTGCGGCCCTGGCGCACGCCGGCGCGGGACTGGCTGCTGCTGGCGGCGCAGTTCGTGCCCGCCGCCGTGTTGTGGGTCCGGCTCGCGATGCCGCGCCTGGCCGACGACACCGGCCCGGCCTGGAGCCTGGTGTCCAAGGTGCTGGGCCTGTTCTCCCCCTTCGTGTTCTCCGGCGCGATGGGCGGTCCCAGTCCTGGCCTGTTCGTCGCCGGCGGGTGCGCGCTGGCGGTGTATGTGCTGACCCGCAAGGGGCTGCTGCGGTGGGACCGGACGCTGGGCGGCACGGCTGCCGGGCTGATGCTGATGGGGCTGCTGGCGCCGACCTGGCTGGGCGGGGTGTTCCTGGGCGACTCCCGCCTGCCGGTCGCCGCGGCCTACCTGGCCGCAGCAGCGATGCGGATCGCGCCAGGAGCAGGCCGACGGCTGCTACCTTGGGGCTTGGCGCTGGCCGCAGCGGTGCTGGTCCAGGCGGGATCGGCCGGGTCGGCGCTGCGCGCGTGCGACGTGCAGTATGCCGAGGTGCGCGCGGCCCTGCAGGCACTGCCCCGCGGCGCCACGCTCATTCCCGCGCAGGAGGACGAGCCGGCCCCGGGTGTCCGGTGCAGTGACATGAGGGTCTATGACCACATGGCCCAGTTGGTGACGCTGGAGCGGTCGGGATACAGCCCAACGTTCTTTTCCGGCGTGACTGCCGTGGACGTGCGGGCGGGCAAGCCCTACTTCGGCGACCCGCTGCTGACGAAGGCCGTCACGCCGGAGGTGCTGCAGCCCGGCGCCTACCTGCTGTGGATGCATCTCGGCCACGTCCGTCCGCTGCCGCCGGGCCTGACGGTGCTGCGCAGCGGCAGCTTCTTCGACATCCTGGCGATCCCGTAGCGGCGCATGGGCACCGGGACATCCACCATGCACGACGCACCGCCCACCCTGGAGGGCGCGGCCCAGAGATCGCGCGGCCGCGCCGCGCCAACCACCGTGCCGACCCCCGCTGCCCCACGGGCGCCCTGGCTGGGCCTGGCCTACCTGGCGCTAGCGCTGCTGCTGGCGGCGCCGCTCCTGGGCCTGGAGGCGCCACCGGGTGGCGACACCCTGAACCACCTGGCGCGCATCCACGTCCGCGCGCACCTGGCGGACGACCCGGACCTGGCCCGCCTGTTCGCGCTGCGGGACAGATTGGTGCCCTACATGGGCCTGGACTGGCTGGCGGCACCGCTGGCGCGGGTGATGCCGACGCTGGATGCGGGCCGCGCCGTCGTCGTGCTGCTGCTATGGGGCACGGTGGGCGCCGTCGCCGTGCTGCAGCGCGCCGTGACGGGGCGGTTCGGGTGGGAGCCGCTGCTGATGGGCCTGGTCAGCTGGAACGCGCTGCTCGCCTCGGGCTTCCTGAACTACATGGTGGGCGTGATCTGCGCCTTGCTGGGCCTGGCGGCCTGGCACGCGCTGCGGGAGCGGGGGTGGCTGCCCCGCCTGGCGGTGTTCACGGCCGTGGCGACGGGGATGTACTTCGTCCACCTGCTTGGCCTGGCGCTGTATGGCGTGCTGGTGGGGTCATACGAGGCGTTCGGCCGCCCCCGGGCCTGGCGCACGCCCATGCGGGACTGGCTGCTGCTGGCGGCGCAGTTCGTGCCGGCAGGCGTGCTGTGGCTGCAGCTGGCCATGCCGGAGCCGCCCGGCGGCCCTGGGGTGGTTTGGCTGCCGGACCTGAAGGTGATCGGGCTGATGTCGCCATTCACGTTCTATGGGGCGTGGGGCGGCATCGGCGTCGGCATGGCGCTGACGGCCGGGGCCGCGCTGCTGCTGTTCTGGCTGACCCGCGCCGGCGCGCTGCGCTGGGACCGGCGGCTGGCGGCGCCCGCGGCGGCCCTTATGCTCGCGGGCCTGCTGGCGCCGACTTGGGCGCTGGGGGTGTATCTGGTGGACCTCCGCTTCTCCGGCGTCGCGGCCTGCCTCGCCATCGCGGCGCTGCGGGTGGCCCCGGGCGCGCGGCTGCTGCCGATGGGCGTGCTGTTGGGGGTTTTGGCCGTGGAGCAGGCCGGGGCCGCGGGGGCAGGAATGCGGGCGTGCAACGCGCACTATGCCGAGCTGCGCGCCGCCCTGCAGGCGCTGCCCCGCGGCGCCGTGCTGGGCGCAGTGCTGGAGCAGGAGCCTGCCCCTGGCATCCCGTGCAGCCCCGTCCGCGTCTATGACCAGATGGCGCAGCTCGTGACGCTGGAGCGGTCGGGCTACAACCCCGGCTTCTTCGCCGCCGCCACGCCTGTCGTCGTGCGGGCGGGCCTGCTGACGGACACCTATCCCACGCCAGCCCACAAGGCGGAGGCCGGCACGCTGCCGCAGGGCAATTACCTGCTGTGGATGCACCTGGGCCACCGCCGCCCGGTGCCGCCGGGGCTGGCGCTGCTGCGTGCGGGCAGCTTCTTCGACCTGTATCGTGTGGAGTAGGCGGGTGCAGGCAGAGGGCGCTTCCGCCCCGGCGGGCACGGGCGCGGCGCGGGCCGGCGCGGCCGTTGCCGTCCGGACGGCGGGCGGGTCCGCCTGGCTGGCGCTGGCCTACCTGGTGGTGGCTCTGGTGCTCGCCGCGCCGGTGGTCGGCGTCGAGGTTTCGCTCGGGGTGGACACCCTGAACCACCTGGCGCGCATCCACGTCCGCGCGCACCTGGCGGACGACCCGGACCTGGCCCGCCTGTTCGCGCTGCGGGACGGGCTGGTGCCCTACATGGGGCTGGACTGGATGCTGACGCCGCTGGCGCGGGTGATGCCGACGCTGGATGCCGGGCGGCTTGGCACGGTGCTGCTGGTGTGGGGCCTGATGGGTGCGGCAGCGGTGCTGCAGCGCGCCGTGACGGGGCGGGTCGGGGCGGGTCCGCTGCTGGTCGGCCTGGTCGGCTGGAACGCGCTGG
Source organism: uncultured Acetobacteraceae bacterium (assembly GCA_964250755.1). GTDB lineage: Bacteria > Pseudomonadota > Alphaproteobacteria > Acetobacterales > Acetobacteraceae > DASWOJ01. The sequence goes on from CAXUHB010000027.1 coordinate 40,727, forward strand.
TGGCCTGGGGCTTCCTGAACTACGTGCTGGGCGTGGTCTGCGCGCTGCTGGGCCTGGCGGCGTGGCACGCGCTGCGGGAGCGGGGGTGGCTGCTGCGGCTGGCTGTGTTCACCGCCGTGGCGACGGGGATGTACTGCGTCCACCTGCTCGGGCTTGCCGTGTATGGCGCGATGCTGGGCGCCTATGAGGCGTTTGGGCGTCCCCGGGCCTGGCGCACTCCGGTCTGGGAATGGCTGCTGCTGGCAGCGCAGTTCGTGCCGGCAGGCGTGCTGTGGATAGGGTTGGCTGCGCCGCCGCCCAGCGCGGACAACGCCCTGCGCTGGCTGGCGGGCGTGAAGCGGCTGGTGCTGCCCTCGCCCTTCCTGTTTGCGGGTGCCGGCGGCGGGCTGGATTTCGGCTTCCTGGTTGCCCCGGCCTGCGCGCTGCTGCTGACGGGGCTGACCCTGGCCGGGATGCTGCGCTGGGACCGCCGGCTGGCTGCCCCGGCGGCGGCGCTGATGCTGTTGGGCCTGCTGGCGCCGACCCGGGCCTTCGGCGTGACCCTGGTGGACCTGCGCTTTCCGGCGGTGGCCGCGTGCCTCGCCGCCGCTGCGGTGCAGCTGGATCCGCGTGTGGCGCGGGCGCGGGCGCCGCTGGGCCTGGCGCTGGCCGCTGGGACCCTGCTGCAGGCCGGGTCGGTCCGGGCGGTGATGCGTGCGTGCGACGGCCAGTACGCCGAACTCCGCGCCGCCCTGCCGGCAGTGCCGCGGGGCGCGGTGCTGACAGCGGTGCTGGAGGACGAGCCGGCACGGGGCGGCGAGTGCAGCGACCTCCCAATTTACAACAACATGCCGCTGCTGATCACGCTGGAGCGGTCGGGCTACAACCCGGTGTTCTTCGCGCAGGCTACCGGTGTGGGTGTGCGGGGCGGGTTGCCGACAGACCAGAAGCCCACTCCTGCCGACGCGGTGACGCGATCCATGCTGCCGCAGGGCGGCTACCTGCTGTGGATGCACCTGGGCCACCGCCGCCTGGTGCCGGCGGGGCTGACGCTGCTGCGGAGCGGCAGCTTCTTCGACCTCTACGGGATCAGCTAGCGGTCATGCCGGACGGGCGGGGTCCCGCGTCGCCCATGGTCCCCGCCCCGCCTGCAGCCGCCCGGGCAGGGGGCCGGACCGCGTGGCTGTGGCTGGCCTACCTGGCGTTGGCCCTGGTGCTCGGCGCGCCCATGATCGGCGTCGATGTGCCGCTGGGCGTGGACACGCTGAACCACCTGGCGCGCGCCCATGTCCGGGCGCACCTGGCGGACGACCCGGACCTGGCCCGCCTGTTCGCGCTGCGGGACGGGCTGGTGCCCTACATGGGCCTGGACTGGATGCTGGACCCGCTGACGCGGGTGCTGCCCACGCTCGACGCCGGGCGGGCGGCGACGGTGCTGCTGGTGTGGGGCCTGGTCGGCGCGGCGGTGGTGCTGCAACGCGCCGTGACCGGCCGCGTCGGCGCCGGGCCGTTGCTGGCGGGGTTGGCCGGCTGGAACGCTCTGATGGCCTGGGGCCTGCTGGGCTACGTGGTGGGCGTCATCGGTGCCTTGCTGGGCCTGGCGGCCTGGCACGCGATGCGGGACCGTCCGCGGCTGCTGCGGCTGGCGATGTTCACCGCCGCGGCGACGGCGCTGTACTTCGTCCAACTGCTGGGCCTGGCGCTGTACGGCGTGCTGATCGGCTTCTACGAGGCATTCGGCCGTCCCCGGGCCTGGCGCACCCCGGCGCGGGACTGGCTGCTGCTGGGCGCGCAGTTCGTGCCGGCTGGGATGCTGTGGCTGCAGCTCGCGCGGTCGCTGCCGGACGGGGATGGCGGGATGGCCTGGCCGCTGGCCGCCAAGGCGGCGGCGCTGCTGTCGCCCGTCCTGTTCGCCGGCGCGAACGGCGGTTTCGACCCCGGCGTCCTGCTCGTCGTGCCCTGCCTGCTGGTTCTGGTCCGGCTGACCCGGACCGGCGCACTGCGCTGGGACCGGCGGCTGGCAGCCCCTGCCGCCGCGCTCATGGCGTTCAGCATGGCCGTGCCGACCCAGGCATTCGACATGACGCTGCTGGACCTGCGCTTCCCCACCGTCGCCGCCGTCCTGGCCGCGGCGTCCGTTCAGGCCGCACCCGGAGCGGGCCGCCGCCTGGCGCCCTTGGGCGCGCTGCTGGCCTTGGCGCTGCTGGCGCAGGCTGGGTCCGCCGGGTCGGAGATGCGCGCGTGCAGCGGCCAGTATGCGGAGCTGCGCGCCGCCTTGCAGGCGGTGCCGCGCGGCGCCGTGCTGGGCGCCGTCTTGGAATACGAGCACCCGGAACCCGCCATCCCCTGCACGTCCCTGCCGATCTACCTCCACATGCCGCAGCTCGTGACCCTGGACCGGTCGGGGATCAGCCAGGACTACTTCTCCCGGCTGAAGAGCGTGGCGGCGCGGGAGGGGCTGCTGGCAGACGTGGAGCCTTGGCGCGCCCACCTGGTGACCCGTGACACGCTGACGCCGGGCGGGCACCTGCTGTGGATGCATCTGGGCCACCGCCGCCCGGTGCCGGCGGGGCTAGCGCTGCTGCGGAACGGCAGCTTCTTCGACCTCTACGAGATCAGGTAGCGGCGCCTGCCGGGCGGGAACGGCCCTGCGCGGCCTCCGTCCAGGGCGTGCCCCCTCGGCAACAGCCGGGAACGGACCCAAGCCGTCCAGACCGGCCAGGACGCTTCCAGCCATCTCGCCCGCGCGCCAGTTCCGCGCGGACGAGGACAGGTTCGCCCGGCATCAGGGTGCCGGAACGGCCTGCGCCTTGGGGGTGGTCAGTCCTGCTGCCAGCCGCTGCGCCCACAGCGTCAGGCGCCGCTCGATCACCAGGTGGAACGCGACTCCATAGGCGGCCGCCAAGGCGCAAACCCCTGCCATGACCACCCATCCGGGCACGAGCGCGACTACGCCCAGGACGGTCATGGCCTGCACCGCAAACATGATGGGGGTGAGGTGTATGAGGTAGATCGAGTACGAGGCGCCGCCGAGCAGCGTCATGGTCCGGCCAACCCGCAGCCGCCCCTGGCGTTCCGCCCAGGTCAGGCCCACGACGGCCATGCCCGACGCCAGGCCATAGGCGGCCCGGGTTGCCGGGGACTGCTCCGGCAGCAGGTCTGCCGTCTCGGCCATGCCTGCCGCCAGGAATGCGGCCACCCCTGCCCAGACGATCAGGATGGGCCGGGAGGGCGGGCTGCGCTGCGAGAGCCAGGCGGCGGCAAGCCCGATCGCGAACTGCAGATCATAGGATGCGAAGGCAAGGCGGCCATAGTGCGGTCCGCCGCCGGGCATTACAGCGCATGCGGCTGCCAGCACGGCCCACGCAGCCGCCAGCATGATAGCCAGGCGGCGGCTCAGGATCGCCAGGCCGAACACGACGTAGAAGGTCATTTCCCATTCCAGCGTCCACGCCACTCCGGCGATGGGGTCGGCACCATGCGGGATCAGCAGCAGCGATGCCGCCGCGCCCTGCCAGGAGGGAAGGGTGTCCCTGCCCGGGCCGGCCATGAGCGCCAGCGCCGTCGCGGCCGTCACGACCCAGTAGGCCGGATAGATGCGGCTGATCCGGCGCCCGGCATACCGCGCCAGCGCGCCGGGACGCCCGATGTCCGCCCGGTGGGCCGTGAGGATGATGAAGCCGCTCAGGACGAAGAAGAAGTCCACCCCGGCATGGCCGAACGTGGCAAGCCCGCCGAAGGGACGCTGCCCGGCATATTGCGGCAGGCCGATCGCCCGTTCGGCATGGAATGCGACGACGAGCATCGCCGCGACGCCCCGTGCCGCCTGCAAGCCGAGCAGCTTGCCCTCGTTGGGCGGCGGAAAGGATTGAAACATGCCCGTGACTAGCCTGGCCCGTCCACGCATGGAGGCGCAGGCCAGCGTGCCCACCAGTTCACGGCACAGTCCCCCACGCCATCGCGGTCAGCCCGGCTAGATGGTTGCCGGGCAGGCGCGCTTCCATCCGGCAGGCCGCCAGCAGCAGCGCGTTTGCCGCCCGCCCCGCCGGGCGCATCTGGCTGGCAGCAGGAACGGGGCGGCCCAGGCGGCGCTGCACGCGCTCCGGCAGGCGGGTCGCCGCGGCCAGGGGCAGCAGCAGGCCATACAGGTAGCGGCCGCCCTCCACCCGCAGTCCGGCCCGGCGCAGCACCGTCTGCACGCTGGGCAGGGTGTAGCGGCGGCGGTGCTCCAGGAAGTCGTCGTGCGCGCTCCACATCCAATCGAAGGCGGGCACGGTGGCGATCAGCCGGGTGCCGGGCCGCGCGGCGCGAATGTAATCGGCGGCAAGGCCCGCGTCGTCGTCCACGTGCTCCAGCACGTCCATCATCAGGATCAGGTCGGAGGGCTGCAGCGGCGGCGCGCGCCGGAACAGCAGGGGCCGTCCGGCGTGCTCCGCATCCGAGTCCGCGTCGTAGCCGGGGTCCACGCAGACGGCCTGCGTGGCCCCGCGTTCCAGCAGGTGCCGGGCGAAGAGGCCGATCCCCGCGCCCACGTCCAGCACCGCGCCGGGATTGGGGCCGGCGACGCGGTCCAGCGCCTCCGACTTGGCGCGGTAGTACCAGTGCTGCGCGGCGCCGCCGCCCAGCAGCTCGCTTTCCTTCAGGTCCAAGCCGAGGCTCCCGGGCTGCGCCGCCCGGCGGCGTTATGGCGGCTGCGCCGCCCGGCGGCGTCACGGTGCGGCAGGAACGTCCTCCGCCGTGACAACGGCGAGCGACGCCGGCAAGGGCTGCGGGCCGCACACTGTCATCAGCGGGCCAGCCTGGCACGCCAGCCCAGGGGGCGGCTGGACCGGACGCAAGTAGGCCACGATGGCGCGCTCCGCCAAGGGCGGCACGACGCAGTCCGGACGGGTGCGGGCGGCATACAGCGTGTTGGTGGGCACGGCGGACTGCGCCGCCATCCATTGCAGCTCGACGGCGGCCTTGCGCAGGGGCACGCTGGACTCGTCCTGCGGCAGGCAGGCGAAGGGCGGGTCCACCACGAGTTGCCCGGCGCCGGGCAGCGCGGCCATCCACGCCGCACGGTCCAGCACCGGCTGCGGCATCGCGCCCGCCGCGGCGCGTATGCCCTGGCAGAGCAGCGCGACGCCGCCGAACTGCAGCGCCGCCGCCAGCAGCAGCAGCCGCGCGCCGTCCCGCCGCCGCGCGACCGCCGCGACAGCGGCGGCCGCAAGCAGGTAGGCCGCCACCCAGGCGAACCGCCCGCTGGACCGGACGGCGCCCAGTAGCCACAAGGCCTGATCCGGCAACGGGACGCTGAGCAGGTGCAGGCCGCCCAGATAGACTTCGTTCGACACCGCCAGCACGGAGAAGCCCGTCACGGCCAGCAGCAGCCAAGGGTGGCGCGGCCCGGCGGAGGCCAGGGACGCCGCCATCCCGCGCCAGCCCAGCAGCACCAGCAGAAGCACGCCGAACCCCAGGAACGCCGCGCCCTCATACTGTCCGCCGGTGCCATCCAGCGCGAAGGCGCCGCCGCCGGGCAGCGTGCCGCCGTAAGGTGCCAGCAGCGACAGCAGGTTGGCCGAATAGACCCCAAATCCCACGTCGGACGGCGCTCCGCTGGACGCGCCGTAGCCCATTGCCCACATCGCCGTCCCAACCGCCCCGGCCAGCGCCGCCAGCACGCCGGCAGCGGCCGGCCAAGACAGCCGCCGGTCCGTCGCGGCCTGCAGCAGGGCGGCAACCATGATTCCGCCCGCCATCAGCAGCAGGTAGGGATGCACCAGCAGCGCCCCCAGGCACAGCCCCAAGGACCACACCAGCGCCGTCCCTGCCCGCAGCCGCGGCGCGGCGCGCAGCCGCAGGTAGATCACGAACGCCAGCGGGATCAGCGCCTGCCCCATCAGCGCCAGGTGCCCCCAGCGTCCGACCAGCGCCGGCATCGAAACTCCGATGGCCGAAGCCGCCAAGGCCGCCGCCGGGCTGCGCGCCCCCAGCGCCCGCACCAGCGCCGTGCAGGCCAGCCCCATGCCGGCGATGCACACGAGGGTCCACACCCCGTACAGCGGCACCACCTGGCCCGTCAGCCGGAACAGCAGACGCCCCAGCAGCGCCACCGCCGGCACGCTGTCCGTGAACAGGACGTTCGCCCCCTCCCGCCCCAGCCCGGCCACCTGGAACAACGGCCACCGCCATCCGTCCCGCACGAAGGCAACGTAGCCGGAGGACGCCGTCAGCATGTCCGCCCAGGACCCGCCCACGATCCCGCGCGGGTTGTCCCAGAACGGCGCGGTCCCCAGCAGCACCGGCAACGGCAGCATTGCCCACGCGCCCGCCAGCCCGGCCAGCAGGCTCAGCACCCAGGGCAGGGCAGGGTGCCACGCTGCCAGGGCGGGCGCGGGAGGACTGAGGGCGCCGGCACTGCTCATGCCTGCACCCTACAAGCCCCACGCAGGGGCCAACAGGGCTGGGTTGTTCGGATTTGTCGCGCTGTGGGTACGGGGCGCCGCAGCCGCCACGCAGGCCGGTCCGTGCTGGCGTCCACGCGGCTCCGCGGTCGGTGCGGAACGGCGGTGCGGGCTTGGCAGACTCGGTGCTGGCGGCCTCGGGTTGCCCCGGCGCAAGCTCGGCAGGCCATGACAGCGGCAGGCAGCGGACCACGCACGCCGGTGGGAGCGCCCCCGCCGTGCGCCGCCGCTACCGCCGCACCAGCCCCGTCAGCGCCGCCGCCAGCAGCAGCGCCCGCGGCGCCGCCAGCTTGCCGTCGCCGTGCCGTGCCTCGCTGGCCAGCACCGCCGCTGAGGTCGCTGCCAGCACCGCGCCGCCCAGCCCGCGCGTGCCGCGCAGCGCGATCAGCGCGCCGCCCGCAATCTCCGCCGCGGCGACGGCGCGCTTCGCCCCGTTGCTCCAGCCAAGGTGGCGGAACATGCGGCTGTAACCGCGGTTGCCCGTCAGCACCTCCGCGCCGGCCACCGCGAAGGCGGCGCCCAGGGCGGGAAACCAGAACCGTGCTGCGTTCATGCTGTTCTCCTGTGCGCGCCTCAACGCGGGGCGGGGGCGGACGTTCGCCAGCGGTCCTGCATCCCGCAGCACCCCAGCACCGCCACCCCATGCCGCCCGCACAGCGCCGCCAGCCCGCCCGCCGCCAGCCACCTGTATTCCCGGAACCGCCACCCCGCATGGTCCGGCGCCACATCGGCAAAGTCCCCCGGCACCGTCGCGTGCAGCGCCAGGTGCGTGACCCCCTCCGGCAACGCCGCGATCACCGCCGCCCACCCCGGCGCCAGCCCCTCCGCCTCCACCGCCAGCGTGCCCCGGCAATGGTCCGCCACCGGACGTCCCGCCGCGTCCAGCGCAGCGACCGCCGCAGCATAAGCCGCCGGGTCCGGCGCCCACCGGATCGAGCGCGGCAGGACCGGCCACAGCCCGTACTCCTCTGCCAGCCGCACATGCGCGGGCAACAGCGCCGGTAGCATGGCGGCGGCCATGTGCGCGTCCAGGTGCGTGGGGCGCAGCCCGGCGGACAGGGCGCGCTCGACCTGCGCGCGCAGCTCCGCCTCCGCGGCTTCGGGCACCAGATGCCGCTCCACCTCCGCCACGCTGCGCCAGAAGAAGCCGTCGCCGTCCACCAGGCCGGACGCTGGGCTGCGGGTGGACAGCGGCGCCCAGCGATGCCGCGCCCACTCGCTGGTCAGCGTCAGGTGGACGCCCAGGTCCGCCTCGGTCCCGGCCTCTCCCACGATCTCGTCAAACGCCGGGCCAGGGACGATCACGCTGCCCGACGTGACCAGCCCCGCTTGCGCCAGGTGCAGGAAGGCCCGGTTGGCGCCGGTGGTGGCACCCAGGTCGTCCACATGCGGGATGATGGCGCGGGTCATCAGCTTCCCTCCGTTGCGCGGCCCCGTTGGCGTCTGGCCGGCGGATGGAAGGCTAGGCCGCCCACCCCGGCCCTGCCAGGCCCGCATTCCGTGGCGCGGCGCTTGCTTCGCATCCCGCATCAAGCACCCAGGAGCAACCCTCATGCTGCCCCGCCGCCGCCTGCTCGCCGCCCTCGCTGCCCCGGCCATCGTTCCGGCCGCAGTGCTGGGCCAGTCCCTCCGCAAGGTGAAGCTCGGCTCCGCCTTCACGACCACCACCAACGCCATGTTCCTGATGCCCGACCTGCTCCGCCCCGAGGGGATCGAGGCCGAGGTCGTGACTTTCCCCAGCCTCGTGCAGCGGATGCAGGCCGTCGCGTCCGGGGCCGTGGACGTGGGCAACGGCGGTCTGTCCGCTACCATGCAGGTCGCCACCAAGGGCTTCCCGATGGCGGTGCTGGCCAACGGCTGCGACGGCGGCTGGATGCTGCTCGCCAAGCCCGGCATCACCAGCTTCGCCCAGCTCCGCGGCAAGAAGATCGGCGTGCAGAACGGCTCCATCGCCCTGGTCAGCCTGAACTGGAAGCTGAAGGCGGAGGGGCTGGCCGGACAGGTCGAGCTGCTGTTCCTCGACAACCAGGATCAGCCGGTGCCGCTCGCCCGCGGCGACGTGGACGCGATTTGCTGCTTCGAGCCGTATGCGACGTTCGCCGAGCTGAACGGTTTCGGCAAGCGCCTGTGGGTGCCCTACGACACGCCGATGGGCAAGACCAACCTGGGCTTCGTCGCCAGCACGCCCTTCATCGCCAAGGAGCCGGCGCTGACCCGCACCCTGGTCCAGGCCCACGTGAAGGCCACCGAGCGGATGCGCGCCGACCCGGCCATCGCCGTCGAGACCACGGTCAAGCAGTTCAACATGACTCGGGAGGTCGCGGGGGCCAGCACGCGCAACCTGTTCTTCTCCGCCGACAGCGGGGACGCCTTCCAGGCCGGGCTGAAGGCGCTGGCCGGGATGATGGCCGCCGACGGGATGCTGGACCGGCAGCCGGACTGGGGGACGTTCATCAATACCAGCTTCCTCTGACCCGCCTGCCCATGCCTCGCTTGGCCCCAACCCGCCTGCTGGGCCTGCTGCCCATCCTGGGGCTGGTCGCGCTGTGGCAGGCCGTCGTGTCGGCCGGGGTGTATCCGCCGGTGCTGCTGCCGGGGCCGGCCAAGGTGCTGGGCGCCTTCGTGCAGTGGGGGCCGGTGATCGCCGCCAACGCCCTGGCCAGCATGGGCCGGGTGCTGCTGGGCGTCTCGGCGGCGTTCCTGGTGGGGGTGCCCGCTGGGCTGCTGATCGGGCGCTATCCGGTGCTGGACCGGCTGACGGACTGGTCCATCCAGACCTTCCGCTCGGTGCCGCCGATCTCGCTGATCCCCCTAGCCATGCTGTTCTTCGGCATCGGCGACACGCCGGCGGTCGTGCTGATCTTCCTGTCCGCGCTGTGGCCGCTGCTGCTGAACACCATCTTCGGCGTGCGGGGGATCGAGCGCACGCTGCTCAAGGTCGCCCAGGCCGCCCGCGCGCGGGAAGCGCTGGTGCTGCGCGACATCGTGCTGCTGGCGGCGCTGCCCGCCATCCTGACCGGGCTGCGCCTGGCCATCGGCGGCGGCTGGCTGACGGTCGTGACGGCGGAGATGATCGCCGTGAAGTCCGGCCTGGGCTACATGATCCTGAACGCGCAGATGACCTTCCGGACCGAGCTGATCTTTGCCGGCATCATCGTCATCGGCGCCATCGGCCTGGCCGGGGACCAGGCCGTGCGCCTGCTCCGCGCCCGCGCGTGCCGCTGGCAGGACGGGCTGGTCGCGGCGTGACGCGCGGGTGCGCTGAATTATGACGCAAGGCTTCATCCAGTGCATCGGCGTCAGCAAGACATATGCCGCCCGCACCGGCCCGGTGGAGGCCATGCGGGACGTGAGCCTGTCCTGCGCGGAGGGCGAGTTCGTCTGCCTGCTCGGCCTGTCCGGCTGCGGCAAGAGCACGCT
>CAXUHB010000028.1:0-48796 GCA_964250755.1 uncultured Acetobacteraceae bacterium
ACCCGCGCCACCCGTCACCAATACACGGCGCTCAAGATGCATCCGAAGCGCTCCCGGTCTGCCTCAGATGTCCTTCTCGTCCGTCTCCGGCTCGACCTCGATGTCCGTACCGATGGCGTCGGCATCGTCCTCCAAATCCGAGGTATCCTCCAGCACATCCTCCTCCGCCTCGTCGTCGGCGGCCTCGACCTCCACATCGGGATCGGCGTCCTCCAGACCCGGCGCGATCACCTTCTTGAGGCGCTTGTCTTCCGTGACGTTGCCCCCAGCCCGGCGGGCGCGGGGCTGCTCAGCCGGCTGCTCCGTGTCACACTTGGGGCAGACCGCGGGCACCTTCTGCAGATCGTAGAACCGTGTGCTGCATGCGACGCAGACGCGCTTGGTGCCAAGTTCAGGCTTCGCCATCAGATACCTCGGAATGCTGCCGCCAGCGGGCGCGCGCAACGCACCCAGCAAAGGGCGGGGGCCATGCCATTGCGCCGGGCCGCTGTCAAACCGTGCCGTCCCATGCTAACCGGCGCACCCCGAACTGGAACCGAGACATGGCTCATGCCCTCCGGCCCCTTCAGGCCAGCCGCGCCCTAGTGCCGTTGCGCGGCGTCGTCCGCGTGCCAGGCGACAAGAGCATCAGCCATCGCGCGCTGATGTTCGCTGCCCTCGCCGTTGGCGAAACGCGCATCACCGGCCTGCTGGAGGGTGAGGATGTCCTCCGCACCGCCGCCGCGATGCGCTTGCTGGGCGCAGAGGTCATCCAGGACGCGCCGGGCCAGTGGCGTGTCGCAGGCCGTGGCATCGGTGGACTGACCGAGCCGGACGACGTGCTGGACATGGGCAACTCCGGCACAGCCGCCCGGCTGCTATGCGGCATTCTAGCCAGCCACGACCTGTTCGCAGTGATGACCGGAGATGCAAGCCTGCGCCGCCGCCCTATGCGCCGGGTAACCGACCCTTTGCAGGCGTGCGGTGCACAGTTCCACTCGCGCATTGGCGGGTGCTTGCCGCTGGCAATCCAGGGCGCACGCGACGCCCTGCCGTTGGAGTACACCCTGCCCATCGCCTCCGCCCAAGTGAAATCCGCGCTGCTGCTGGCCGGGCTGAACGCACCGGGCTGGACCACCATCACCGAACCCGAGCCGACGCGCGACCACAGCGAGAACATGCTGCGCCACTTCGGGGCGGAAGTGCAGGTGGAGCACGCGGGTCGCGGCCGCCTCATCCGTCTGCTCGGCCAACCGGAACTGCTCGCCGCTGACGTTTTGGTGCCGGGCGACCCCTCCTCCGCCGCGTTCCCTCTCGTTGCGGCGCTGCTGGTTCCAGGGTCGTGCGTGACCGTGCAGGGCGTCGGCCTGAACCCGCTGCGGACCGGCTTGTTCGCCACCTTGCGGGAGATGGGCGCAGACCTGGCTGTCACGAACGAGCGGCTGGAGTGCGGCGAGCCAGTTGGCGACGTGACCGCAACCTACACCGGCCTGCGCGGCACCGACGTTCCTGCAGACCGTGCGCCCAGCATGATAGACGAGTATCCCGTCCTAGCCGCCGCTGCCGCCTGCGCTGCCGGCACCACCCGGATGCGCGGTCTGCAGGAGTTGCGCGTCAAGGAAAGCGACCGTCTGTCCGCCACCGCCGCGCTGCTATCCGCCAACGGCGCCCAGTTGGAAATAGTCGGCGACGACTTGCTGGTCCACGGCGGGATCCAGGTGCCCTTGGGCGGCGGCCTGGTCGAAACCCACATGGACCACCGCATCGCCATGAGCGCCCTGGTGCTGGGACTGGCCACCGACCAGCCCGTCCGCGTGGACGACGCAGCCTTCATAGACACCAGCTTTCCCGGATTTGCCGCACTGATGCGCGGCTTGGGAGCGGAGATGGCGTGACCACGACCATTGCCGTGGACGGCCCCGCTGCCGCCGGCAAGGGCACTCTTGCCCGGCGGCTAGCGGCGGCGCTTGGCCTCCCCTACCTCGACACCGGCCTGCTCTACCGTGCTGCGGCCCGGCGCGTCCTGGATGCTGGCGCTGACCCCGCTGACCCCAAGGCGGCAGAGGCCGCAGCCCTCGCGTTGCATTCAGGCGACCTGGAACGCCCGGATCTGCGCGGTCCCGAGGCTGACGCCGCGGCCAGCAAGGCCGCGACCCACCCCGGCGTGCGCGCCGCCCTGATACAGTTCCAGCGCAGCTTTGCCGGGGCCGGAGCAGTGCTGGACGGACGCGACATCGGCACGGTCATCCTGCCCCATGCGACCGTCAAGCTGTTCGTCACCGCCGCGCCGGTCGCCCGCGCGCACCGGCGCTGGCTGGAATTGCAGGCCCGCGGCGTTGCGGTCTCGGAAGTGCAGGTCTTGGCGGAGATGCAGGCGCGCGACGCCCAGGATGAAAGCCGCACTGCCGCGCCGCTGCGCCCCGCTCAGGATGCCGTCACGCTGGACACCACGGACCTTAATGCCGACTCTGCCTTCGCGCGCGCCCTGGCCATCGTGCGGGACAGACTTCGCGCTTGACTTCTACCACCCGAAAAGTATGTCTGCCGTGCCTCCGAAGGTCCTGCCGCCAGGCGTGGGCCTATCCTTGTTCACCCCAGCCCATCGCGCGCCACAGCCCGCGCGGGCCAGCCGCCGCCTGGATCATCCGGGAAGCGCATAACAGATGACCCGGCCCTGCCCGGCGCTCACCTAACAGGAACCACCAAACCACATGGCATCATCCGCCACCGCCCTCCTCGACCGCCCTTCCTCCGCCATGTCCGGCATGGAGGATTTCGCCTCCATGCTCGACGAGAGCATGAACCGGGAAACCGGATTCGAAGGCTCCGTCGTCACTGGGCGGGTCATCCGTCTGACCGACGAATATGCCATCGTTGACGTTGGCCTGAAGTCCGAAGGCCGCGTCGCCCTCAAGGAGTTCGCGCAGCCCGGCCAGGCCCCCGAGGTCAAGCCTGGCGACAACATCGAGCTGTATGTCGAGCGCTACGAGGACCGCGACGGCTCCATCGTCCTGTCCCGCGAGAAGGCCCGGCGCGAGGAAGCCTGGACCAACCTGGAAAAGGCGTTCGAGGCGCAGCAACGCGTGAACGGCACGATCTACGGCCGAGTCAAGGGCGGCTTCACCGTGGATCTGGGCGGCGCCGTCGCGTTCCTGCCCGGCAGCCAGGTGGATATCCGCCCCGTCCGCGACGTTGGACCCTTGATGGGCACGCCGCAGCCGTTCCAAATCCTGAAGATGGACCGCGCGCGCGGCAACATCGTCGTCAGCCGCCGCGCCGTGCTGGAGGAGACCCGCGCGGAGCAGCGAAGCGAGCTGATCCAGGGCTTGAAGGAGGGCATGATCCTCGACGGCGTGGTCAAGAACATCACCGACTACGGCGCCTTCGTGGACCTGGGCGGCGTGGACGGCCTGCTGCATGTGACCGACATCGCTTGGCGCCGCATCAACCACCCGAGCGAGGCGCTGCAGATCGGCCAGCCCGTGCGCGTGCAGGTCATCCGCTTCAACAGCGAAACCCAGCGCATCAGCCTGGGCATGAAGCAGCTTGAGGCCGACCCGTGGGAGGGTGTCGCTGCGAAGTATCCGCCGGGCGCCAAGTACAGCGGACGCGTGACCAACATCACTGACTACGGCGCATTTGTGGAGTTGGAGCCTGGCGTCGAGGGCCTGGTTCACGTCAGCGAAATGAGCTGGACCAAGAAGAACGTCCACCCAGGCAAGATCGTCGCCACTTCGCAGGAGGTGGACGTGCAGGTGCTGGACGTGGACAGCAGCAAGCGTCGCATCAGCTTGGGCATCAAGCAGGTCCAGCGCAATCCGTGGGAGCAGTTCCAGGACGAGCATCCCGTGGGCAGCACCGTCGAGGGCGAGGTCCGCAACATCACCGAGTTCGGCTTGTTCATCGGCATCGCGCCGGACGTGGACGGCATGGTCCATATGTCCGACCTGTCCTGGGACGAAGCCGGCGAACTGGCCATCACGAAGTACGATAAGGGCGCCATGGTCAAGGCCAAGGTCCTGGACGTGGACGTGGAGAAGGAGCGCATCAGCCTCGGCATCAAGCAGTTGCAGGACGATCCGGCCGCCGACACCCTCAGCCGCGTCCACAAGAATGACATCGTCACCTGCGTGGTGACGGCGGTGCAGGCCAACGGCATCGAGGTCAAGGTGGACGACATCCTGACCGGCTTCATCCGCCGTGCCGAGCTGGCGCGGGACAAATCCGACCAGCGCCCCGACCGCTTCGCCGTCGGCGAGAAGGTGGACGCCAAGGTCACGGCCATTGACCGGGTCGGCCGCAAGCTGTCCCTCACGATCAAGGGCCGGGAGATGGAGGAGGACAAGCAGGCCATCCAGGAGTTCGGCACCACGGACAGCGGCGCGTCGCTGGGTGACATCCTGGGGGCGGCCATCCGCCGCCGGAACCAGACGGGCGAGTAGCCCTTGGCCCTCGAAAGCGATCTTCTACTGGACAGGCGGCGCCTCAAGCGCCGCCTGAACTTTTGGCGGGTGGCGGCTGTATCTGCTGTCGTCATCGCGTTGGCCACCCTGGCTGGACGCATCGGCGCAGTGGACGGGGCTGGCCTGCGGCATGTGGCCCGCGTCAACGTCACCGGTGTGATTCAGGAAGACACCAAGTTGCTGGACGCCGTGGCCAATCTGGCCAAGGACTCCAGCGTGCGCGCAGTGATCGTATCGGTGGACAGCCCCGGCGGTTCCGTTGCCGGGGGTGAGAGCCTGCGGGCGGCGCTGATCCGCGTCGCCGCCGCGAAGCCTGTGGTGGCGGTCATGCGTGGGACTGCTGCCAGCGCTGGATACATGGTGTCGCTCCCCGCAGCCCGCATCTTCGCACGCGATGCCACCCTGACCGGCAGCATCGGCGTGATCCTGCAAACCGGCAGTGTCGGCGATCTGCTGGGCCGCTTGGGCGTGTCGGCCGAAGCCATCACTTCCGGCCCCCTGAAGGATCAGCCCAGCTTCACGCGCGGGCTGACGCCCGAGGGGCGCAGCTACCTGCATGGCCTTGTGGACGACATGTATGACCAGTTCGTCGCCATGGTCGCCGAGGCGCGGCACATGGAGCCGGGCCGGGTGCGCGAGCTTGCCGATGGCCGCGCCTACACCGGACGGCAGGCACAGAAGCTGGGTTTGGTTGACGAGATCGGCGGCGAGCTGGAGGCGCGTGACTGGCTGGCCCGTGAGCGCGGTGTGCCTGCCGCCACACCGGTGCGGGACTTGCAGGTTGGCAGCTTCTACGACCGTACCCTGGGCGCCTCCCTTTCCGGCCTTTGGCAGGCCACGGTGGGCAGCACGCTGCCGTCCGGCAGTGCCTGGGCGATCTGGCAGGGTGGGACCAGCAGGTAGGGATCTGCCGGCCATTGGGGCGCACCTCAGGTCAGCGGTCGGCTCCAGGCGAAGTGTAGCGCCGAACGCCAGAGCCTCAGCAGGCAGATGCTGGGGAAAGGTCAACCTGCCCACCGCGCCCTTGACCGGGCGGAGAACGGCGCACAGAACCCGGACATGCAACGCATCTTTTCCGGCATCCAGCCTTCGGGCGTCCCCACTCTCGGCAACTACCTGGGCGCCATCCGCAACTGGGTCGCGCTCCAGCGCGACCACGAGTGCCTGTACTGCGTCGTGGACCTGCATGCCATCACCCAGTGGCAGGACCCGCGCACCCTGGCGTCCGCCACGCGGGAGCTGGCGGCGGCGCTGATCGCCTGCGGCATAGACCCGGCGGCGCACATCCTGTTCAACCAATCCGCTGTCCACGCGCATGTCCGCCTGGGCTGGGTCTTCACCTGCGTCGCCCGCATGGGTTGGCTGAATCGGATGACCCAATTCAAGGACAAGGCAGGCAAGGACCGGGAGCAGGTCTCGACCGGGCTGTTCATTTACCCCAACCTGATGGCCGCCGACATTCACGCCTACCACGCCACCCGCGTGCCGGTCGGTGACGACCAGCGCCAGCACTTGGAACTAGCCAACGACATCGCGGCCAAGTTCAACCACGACTACGGGGTGCAGTTCTTCCCGGAGGTCGAGGCGCTTATCCTTGGCCCGGCAGCCCGCGTCATGAGCCTGCGTGACGGCAGCAAGAAGATGTCGAAGTCCGACCCCTCGGACCAGAGCCGCATCAACCTGACCGACGATGCCGACACCATCGCCCTCAAGCTGCGCCGCGCGAAGACCGACCCCGAGCCGCTGCCGCGTGACGCCGAGGGGCTGCAGGGCCGGCCCGAGGCGCGCAACCTAGTCGGCATCATGGCGGCGCTGCTGGACACTGACGCCGCCGGGGTGTTGCGGGACCATGGCGGGAAAGGCTTTGGCGCGTTCAAGGAGGCGTTGGCGGAGGTCGTCGTGGCCCACCTGGCACCCATCGCCGCCGAAACCCGCCGCCTGCTGGCCGACCCTGGCGCAGTGGACGCAGTGTTGCGGGACGGCGCCGGACGCGCGGCGGCCATCGCCGATCCAATCGTGGCGGAAGCGGAGCGGCTTGTTGGCTTCCTGCGGATGTAGGCTGGCCGTATTGCTCCCTTTCCCCCTGGGCTTGGGCTGCGAAGTGGACCAAAGCCGGGGTGAGAAGGAAGCCGCGAAAACCAACGTTGGGCGTTTGGTCGTGGACTTGATCCCAGCAAGCCGGGTCAGATGCTTGCGGCTTTTCTCACCCCAACCCTCTCCCGGAGGGAGAGGGAGCAGCAATCGTTACTGACTCATGCCGCTTGCCGCCCTCATGGCCGCTTTGCGCGACTCGCCTACACGTACAGGCTCGCTTGTCATCACCATCTATGGCGACGCCATCGCACCTCGCGGCGGGGAGGTCGCGCTGGCGTCCTTGCTGGAGTTGATGGCGATGCTGGGCGCCGGGGATGGAGTCGTGCGGACGGCGGTGTCCCGGTTGGCGCGGGACGGCTGGCTGGAGGGCCACCGCGCGGGACGGCGCAGCTTCTACCGGCTGTCGCGCCGCGGCATGCAGGAGTTCGCGGATGCCGCGCCGCGCATCTATGGGCCGCTGGACAGCCCCTGGGGCGGCCGGCTTCGCCTGGCGTTCGCCGAGGCCGGGGTGGAGCGGACAATGCTGGAACGTGCGGGCTATGCCCTGCTGGCGCCCGGCGTCCTTGTGGCGCCCGACACTGCGTTGGAACCACCGCCTGCCACTCCAGCCTTGATGGGCACAGGCACCGCTGCTGCGATGAGATCGTTGGCCGCACGCGCCTGGCCCGTGGAGCGTGTCGGGGCGGGATATCAGCGGTTCGTTGAACGGTTCAGTGGCTTGACAGGTGCCGCGTCCGGATTGCAGCCGCTTGAAGCATTGGCAACGCGGGTGCTGCTCATTCATGAATACCGGAGGATAGCACTACGCGACCCACGCCTGCCATCCAGGCTGCTGCCAGATAGCTGGTCTGGCACCGCGGCCCGTAGTCTCTGCGCCAAGCTCTATACGGCGGTGGCGCCTGCATCGGAGCAGTGGCTTGACGCGGCGCGGAGCGGGTCCGGCCCGCTCCCGAGCGGGCCGGACCCGGTTGCGCGGTTCAGCGGCGGCGGTAGATGACCTGCGGCGCGGGCTTCGTCGCCAGCGCGATCAGGAAGCCGACTCCAGCAGCTACCAGGATCGAGGTGATCGGGCGGGAGTCCACCTGCTCGGCCAACATGTCGCCGGCTTCCTCGATCTGGTCCAGCACCTGGGACCCGAAGTCGCTCGCCCCAGCCTTGTCCGCCAGGTCACGAACCTTGTCCGCGGCCTGGCCGTAAGCCCGCTGGGCGCTGCCAGCCAGCTTATCCACTGCGCCGTCGGCCTGCATCTTGCTGTCCCCGGTCAGGTCGCCCACCGCGCCCTCGATCTTGCCACCGACCTTGCGGGCCGCGCCCTCGAAGCGGTTCTCGTCCATGATGTGCAGTCCTCTCGTGTTGCAGATGCGGCCTGAACACCGTCGGAGCCGGGCAGTTCCGTGCCACGGGATGTTACCGAAAATCTTGCGTCCCGATTATTCTGTGATATATACTGGTTATCCCCTCCGGAGCATCAGGCATGTACACCCAGGCCTTGAACACGACGGACGCCCCTACCCTGCGCCCGGTTGAAGATGGCGGGCGCATGGACCGCTTTCAGGCCCGCATTGATGCGGAAGACCGGATTGAGGCGAACGACTGGATGCCGGACGCCTATCGCCGCACGCTGATCCGCCAGATCAGCCAGCATGCTCATAGCGAGATCATTGGCCAGTTGCCGGAGGGGCGTTGGCTGACTCGCGCGCCCAGCCTGCGCCGTAAGGCCGCGCTGCTGGCGAAGGTGCAGGACGAGTGCGGGCACGGGCTTTACCTCTACTCCGCCGCGGAGACGCTGGGCGTGTCGCGAGAGGAACTTCAGGATCAGCTCCTGTCCGGACGCGCCAAGTACAGCAGCATCTTCAACTACCCGACGCTGACCTGGGCCGACATCGGCGCCATCGGCTGGCTGGTAGACGGCGCAGCGATCATGAATCAGATTCCGCTGTGCCGTTGCAGCTACGGCCCGTATGCCCGCGCTATGGTGCGGGTGTGCAAGGAAGAGAGCTTCCACCAGCGCCAGGGCTACGAGATCATGCTGACGCTCTGCCGGGGCACTCCGGAGCAGAAGGCCATGGCGCAGGACGCGCTGAACCGCTGGTGGTGGCCGGCAATGATGATGTTTGGCCCGCCTGACGGGCAGAGCCAGCACAGCGATGCCAGCATGGCTTGGAAGATCAAGCGCTTCACCAATGATGAGCTGCGCCAGCGCTTTGTGGACGCAATGGCGCCGCAGGCGGCGTTTCTGGGCCTGCAGGTGCCCGATCCCGATTTGAAGCTGGACGAGGCGACTGGAAGGCATGGCTTCGGCGCAATTGATTGGGAGGAATTCCGCCAAGTGCTGGCCGGCAACGGTCCCTGCAACCGGGAGCGTCTGGAGGACCGCAACAAGGCTCATGCAGACGGCGCCTGGGTGCGGGAGGCCGCGCTGGCCCACGCCGAGAAGCGCCGGGTGCGGGCGTTGCAGGAAGCAGCGTGAGCGAGGGCAGGATGCCGCTGTGGGAGGTGTTCATCCGCAGCCGCAACGGCCTGGCGCACAAGCACGCCGGCTCGGTCCATGCTGCGGACGCCACGATGGCGCTGCAAGCGGCACGCGACGTCTATACCCGGCGGGGAGAGGGCCTGTCCCTATGGGTGGTGCCCAGCAATGCCATCACCGCCAGCGATCCCGACGACAAGGGGATGATGTTCGAGCCAACAGCGAGCAAGATTTATCGGCACCCGACGTTCTACGAAGTGCCTGACGAAGTTGGGCACATGTGATGACCGGGTACGTGTTGCTCCCTCTCCGCCGCGGAGAGGGCGGGGATGAGGAAAGCCTCAGGTGTGGCGCCGTCCTGACTGATGTCCCGTCCTTGATGCACGCGACCTCGCAGCCGCCCCGCCGAGACCCTCTCACCCCAACCCTCTCCCGGGGGGAGAGGGGCAAGTGACCACATCCATCCAGGTTCGGGAAACTCCGCTCGTCCTGTTCACCCTGCAGCGGGCCGACGACGCCCTCGTATTGGGACATCGCCTGTCGGAATGGTGCGGTCGTGCGCCGTCGCTGGAGGAAGATGTGGCGCTGGCCAACATGGGCTTGGATCTGTTGGGCCAGGCACGGACCCTCTACGCCTACGCCGGCGAGGCCGAGGGGGCCGGGCACGGGGAGGACCATCTGGCCTACCTGCGCGATGCCCCGCAGTATCGCAACCTGCTGCTGGTGGAGCAGCCGAACGGCGATTTCGCCCAGACCATCGCCCGCCAATTCTTTTATGCCGCCTTCATGGACCCCTGGTGGCGCGCGATGTGCGCCAGCACCGACCCGACGCTGGCTGCCGTTGCAGGCAAGGCGGAGAAGGAGGTGGCCTATCACCTCCGCCACGCCTCCGAATGGATGATCCGCCTGGGCGACGGCACGGCGGAGAGCGCCCGCCGCGTCCAAGCCGCTGTGGACCGCCTGTGGCCCTACACCGGCGAGATGTTCGCCCCGGTTGACCCGGCGCTGGCCGGGGTGGCGGTGAACCCGGACACCCTGCGTCCCACCTACGACGCCACCGTTGCCAATGTGCTGGACCAGGCCACGCTGATCCGCCCCGCTGGCAGCTGGATGCAGGGGGGCGGACGCCAGGGCCGCCATACCGAACACCTGGGCCTGCTGCTGGCGGAGATGCAGCACCTGCAGCGCACCTACCCCGGTGCAACCTGGTGACAGCGCTGCGCGACCGCGCCTGGGCCGCAGCGGCCGAGGTCACGGACCCCGAGGTGCCCGTGCTGACCATCGCCGACCTGGGCGTGCTGCGGGACGTGGTCGAGTTGGACGGCGCGGAGGCGGACGGCTCCGTCGAGGTGCTCATAACTCCCACCTACTCCGGCTGCGCCGCAATGGGAGTGATCGCGATGGAGGTCGAGCTGGCCCTGTCCCGCGCGGGCATCCCCGGGCGGGTTTGCACGGTGCTGTCCCCGGCCTGGACGACGGATTGGATGACAGAGGAGGGGCGGCGCAAGCTGCGCGACTATGGCATTGCCCCGCCCGTCCCCGGCAGCAGCCGCCGCGCCCTGTTCGGCGTGGACAAGGTCGCCTGCCCCCGCTGCGGGTCCGAGCGAACGGAGGTCGTGGCGGAGTTCGGCTCCACCTCCTGCAAGGCGCTCTGGCGCTGCCTCGCCTGCCGAGAGCCGTTCGACTACTTCAAGTGCCACTGAACGATGTCGCCCCGTCCTCGTAAAGCAGAGCGTGCTTGCCCCTTCTCCTGGAGGGAGAGGGGGCAAGCCGGTTTCCCGTCATGAGCCGCTTTCATACCCTCCGCATCGCCGACATGCGGCGGGAGACGTCGGATACCGTCAGCCTCGCGCTGTCCCCGCCGGAGGACGCCCGCCAAGCCTTCACCTACCAGCCCGGCCAGTATCTCACGCTCCGCACCATGCTGGACGGCGAGGAGTTGCGGCGGTCCTACTCCATCTGCTCCGGCCTGGACGACAAGGAACTGCGCGTTGCCATCAAACTCGTGCCGGATGGGCGTTTCTCCGCCTGGGCGCACGGCGCGCTGCAGCCGGGCCACCTGATCGAGGCGTTGCCGCCGCAGGGCCGCTTCACCGCCGCCCTCGACCCGGCGGCGGCGCGGACCTACTTGGGCGTTGCCGCCGGGTCAGGCATCACGCCGGTGCTGTCCATCTTGCGGTCGGTGCTGACCCGGGAACCGCGCAGCCGCTTCGTGCTGCTGTACGGCAGCCGGACAACTGCGGGCATCATCTTCCGCGAGACCCTGGAGGAACTGAAGGACCGCTTCATGGGCCGCCTGACGGTCGTCCACGTCCTGTCACGGGAGCAGCAGGACATCCCCGTCCTGTCGGGACGCCTGGACGGCCCGCGGGTGCTGACGTTGCTGCGCGGCTTGCTGGACGTGCCGCGGATTGACCACGCTTTCCTGTGCGGGCCGGAGGGGATGATCAACGAGGTGTCGGACGCCCTGACTGCTGCCGGGTTGGCCCCGGAGCGCCTGCATAGCGAACGGTTCACGACCAGCAGACCCGCCCTGGCCCGGTCGCGCCCTGCCCCGGCACCCGGCGCAGCACCGTTCGCCGTGGCCACCATCGTGTCCGACGGCATCCGGACGGAGGTGCCGATGGAGGACGGAGAGACCGTGCTGGACGCGGCGCTGCGCGCCGGCCTGGACTTGCCGTACTCCTGCCGCGGCGGCATGTGCAGCACCTGCCGCGCCCGCGTGTCGGGCGGCACCGTGCGGATGGACGTGAACTACGGGCTTGAGCCGTGGGAGACTGACGCCGGCTATGTCCTGACCTGCCAGGCGCACCCCACGACGCCCCTTGTACTTGTGGACTACGACCAGGTCTGAAAGCTGTGATCGTGGCGCAGCCATGGGATCATCGCCGCAGCTTTTCGCCGTCGTCTCCGCCACTGGGCAAGCTGCCGCCCCCGAAGGTTTGGCGGGTCAGGCGCCCCTGGTTCTTGACAGCATACAGGGCGGAGTCGGCGCGCTGAGGCGGCAGTTCCCTGCAGCCAGGACGCCATGTTCGAAGATCCGGCTCAAGCCGTCATCTGCCCGTGGTCCTCATGCCTTTGCGCGTACAAAAGTGGCCCAGCCTCAATCCAGACGTTGCGCGGCCGCCCACGTCTCGGGATTGCCTGACCTACTGCCGCCCCATCGCCTTCCGCGCCCGCAAGATCAGCGCCCGTGCGGCCAGGTGCGGCGCAAGCGGGTGCAGCTTGGCCCGCAGCACTGCAACAGCGCGCTGATAGTGCTCGCTAGCAGGGTCCAGCGCCAGCGCCTGCTCTGCAAAATTCAGCGCTCCTCGCAGGTCGCGGCGCGCGCGCAGAAGCTCGGCGATGGTGTTGTGGATACCGGCGTGGTGCGGCCAGGCCGCCCGTATCTCATGCGCCAGCGCCAGCGCCCCGGCATCGTCCCCCGCTGCGCGGAGCGCGATGCAGTGGTCAATCTTGTAGCCGGGATGGCGGTCCAGCGCCGCCACATGCTCATGCGCTGCCAAGGCTTCGGCGTGCCGCCCCGCTGCTGACAGGCGCAAAGCCAAGGCATGATGGCTCTCCGGACGCGCCGGGTTCAGCGCGACCGCGCGGTGCGCCAGGGCGATGGCAACGTTGGGCCGGGCTGCCGGCTGGCGCGCAGCGAGGTTGCCGTGATAGCTGGCCAGGGTTCGCCGGGCAGCACGCGCAGCACGCTCCACAGCGGCAACGTCGAGCATTCCATTCAACGCGCTCGCCACCACGTCATGCAGCAAGCCGGCTTCCTGCAGAAATCCACCCACTGGGTGCCCGGCGAATGGCAGGCGGAGCCGCCGCACCGGCGTGTCCCGCGCGATCAGGTCGGCGTGCCGGCGGTCAGGGCCGCTAGGATCATAGGCCACGACCGGCTGCGCCCTGCATTGGATCGGCCCGTCCACGGCTGGCAGGATGCGAATCCGCCGCCGGTCCTGGCCCCACCGCCGCTCAAACGGAGTTTTAGCCGCATCAATCGAATACTGCGGCGACAGCGCCAGCACGGCGGTTGCCCCTACGGCGTCGGCGAAGCGCACGGCGGCGTAGGCTCCCATGCTCGACCCATAGGCCAGCACCGACCCGGCGCCGGAGGCGGCGCCGCGCATGGCAGCCAGGGCGTCCGGCAACTCGGGGTGCTGAAACCAGTCGTTGTTCCGGCTCAGCAGGTGAGTGGCACCGATGCCGTGCCGGGCGAAGTAGTCCTCGCCGAAGCCGGGTCGGTCCAGGGTATGATCGTCGTGGTAGCAATCGAAGGTCAGGACGTGGCGGGACGGGTCGGCGGCAGGAAGGCAACGGACCAGCAAGTTCGCCGACTGGTAGAGGACCTGCGCCGCACCGGCTGTCACCGTGGTGCGAGACGGATGGCCCCGTCCAACCGGATCACCTCGCCGTTCAGCATCGCGTTCTCGAAGATGTGGCGCACCAGAGCGGCGTATTCCTTCGGACGGCCCAGACGCGGCGGGAACGGGACGGAGCGGCCCAGGCTGTCCTGCACTTCCTGCGGCATCCCCAGCAGCATGGGCGTGCCGAACAGGCCCGGCGCCACCGTCATCACCCGGATGCCGTCCCGCGCGAGGTCCCGCGCCAGCGGCAACGTCATGCCGACCACGCCGCCCTTGCTGGCGGAGTAGGCGGCCTGGCCGATCTGCCCGTCATAGGCCGCGACGGAGGCGGTGTTGACGATCACCCCGCGCTCCCCTTCCTCGTTGGGCGCGTTGCCCTGCATGGCGGCGGCGGCCAAGCGGATCATGTTAAAGGTGCCGACCAGGTTAATGCCGATCACCCGCGCGAAGCTGTCCAGCCGGTGCGGCCCGTCGCGTCCGGCCACCTTCTCCCCGATTGCGATCCCGGCGCAGTTGACCAGGCCGTGCAGGCCGCCGCGGGACTGCGCCAGGGCGACCGCCGCCTGCCCGTCGGCCTCGCTGGTCACGTCCGTGCGGAGGTAGGCCCCACCCAGCTCGTTCGCCAGCGCCGCAGCGTCCGACACGTCCGCCAGCACGACATGCGCCCCGGCGCCGGCCAGCAGCCGAGCGGTTGCGGCGCCGAGGCCCGAGCCGGCGCCGGTGACGATGATAGCCTTGCCGTTGATGTCCATTTGGAGCCTTCCAGCGGGCGGTTAACGTCCAAACCCGGGTTTATACCGGCTGCGCCCACAGGCAAATGGCGGCACCCGCCAGCGCTGCCCCTGTCCGAAGCAGCATGGGCAGCGGCGGACTGGCGTCGCTGGACGGCGCCGCGCCGTTCAGCCCTCCACGCGCGTCACCGACCCGTAGGCGATCCCGGCCTGGATCGCCTCCAGGATCGGCACGCCCAGCGCCACGTGCAGCAGGCAGCGGATCGGGCCGGCATGGGTTACGACCAGGGTGTTGTCGGCGCTGCTGGCCAGGCCGGTCCAGGCGCGGCGGACGCGCAGGAGCACGTCGTTGACGCATTCGCCAGCGCCCGGACGGTAGCGCAGGGGATCGGCGGCCCAGGCGTCCACCTCGGCGCGCGGGATGCTGCTCCAAGGCCGGTTCTCCCAGGCGGCGAAGTCCATCTCGGCTAGGCGGCCGTCCGTGTGCAGGGGCGCGCCGGTGCGGGCGGCGACCGCGCGGGCGACCAGGGCGGCCCGTTGCAGCGGGCTGGTGACGATGCGCTCCACCCGGTCCGTGCCGATGGCGAGGAGCAGGGCGTCGGCCCCGGCCTCGGCGGGTTCGGCCAGAGGCACGTCGGTGCGGCCGTAGCAGATCCGGGCCCCAACGCGGGGGCGCGGGTGCCGGGCCAGGAAGATCAGCCCGCGCGCCATGCCGCTGCCAGCAGGATGCCCAGCTCCGACGCCTGCTGCACGGCGCCCAGCGTGTCCCCGGTCCAGCCGCCAAGGCGGCGGCGGAACCACAGCGCAAGCAGGCCCGTCAGCAGAGTGGCGGCCAGCGCCGCCGGCACCGCGCGCCACCCCAGCAGCAGCAACGGGAGCAGGCCGCAGAGCGCCGCAACCGCAAGCCCGCCCGGCCCGGCGGCGACGGGCGCCGCCCGCGCCGCCGCATCTCCGGCCCGCGCATAGGGCAGCAGGGCCATGACGCAGACCGGCGCCAGACGGCTGGCGGCAGCGGACGCCAGCAGCGCCGTTGCAGGCAGGTCCGCCAGCAGCGCGGCCTTGAGGCCGAGCGCCAGCGCCAGCCCCGCCGCGCCGTAGGCGCCGATGCGGCTGTCCTTCATGATCCGCAGCGCGTCATCCCGCGTCCAGCCGCCGCCCAGGCCGTCCAGGGTGTCGGCCAGCCCGTCCTCGTGCAGCGCCCCCGTCAGCGCCGCCAGCGCCGCAAGGGCCAGCCCGGCCGCGGCCAGCGCCGGCAAGCCCGTGCGCGCGCCGGCCAGAACCAGCGCGCCAGCCCCGCCGAGCAGCAGCCCCACGAGCGGGAAGAAGCGGGCTGCACGGTCCAGGCCCCACGCCCCATGCCCGACCCAAACCGGCAAGGGGAGCCGGGTCAGGTAGCCGGTGGCGACCAGCATGAGCCGGGCTTGGTCCTTGAGTGCGAGCGGGATGCTCAGCGGCAGGGTGGGGCACCCTGATAAGGACTTAGCCTGCCCGCTCCTTCTCCCTCCGGGAGAGGGTTGGGGCGAGGTAAACCGCACGGACCTAATTTCACCAGCAAGAACACTGGCCTTGGATCGCCATGACCAGCAGGGGTGCTTGTTGCCTCCCTTACCCCGGCCCTCTCCCGGAGGGAGGGGGAGCAGGACGCCTCACACTCCATCGGTGCTCAGCAGGTCACGCAGGTCCGTCATCCCCGCCAGCACCGACGCGGCGGCGCGCAGCAGCGGGATGGCCAGGGTTGCTCCGGTACCTTCCCCCAGCCGCATTCCCAAGTCCAGCAGCGGTGCAGCGCCCAGGTGGGCCAGCATCAGGTCGTGGCCCCGCTCCGCGGAGCGATGGGCGAACACGCAGGCAGGCAGGCAGGCAGGCTGCATCGTGTGCGCGATCATTGCGGCGGCGGTCACGATCACGCCGTCCACCAGCACGCACATCCGGCGCTCCGACGCGCGCAGGATGGCGCCGGCCAGCATGGCGACCTCGTAGCCGCCATACTCGGCCAGGGCACCGAGCGGCGGTAGGCGGGGGGCGGTGCGCGCCGCGCCTGCCGCCATCGCCGCAGCCTTCCGTGCTAGCCCGGCGTCGTCCAGCCCGGCGCCGCGGCCCATGAGCGCATCCAGGTCCAGACCTGCCGCCTTATGCGCCAGCAGCGCGGCGCTTGCAGTGTTGCCGATGCCCATCTCACCCAGCGCCAGCACCGTTACGCCCGCGTCCGCCAGCCCGTCCACGACGACGGAGGCCGCCCGCAGCGCCTGGTCCAACTCGGCGCTGGTCATGGCCGGGCCGTTGCGCCAGTTGCGGGTGCCGGGACGCACCTTGGCCGCGACCAGGCCGGGATGCGGTGGAAGGTCGGCTGCAACCCCGGCGTCCACCACCAGCAGATCCGCGCCGGCCTGCGCCGCGAACAGGCAGACCGCCGCTCCGCCCGATAGATAGGCACCTACCATCGCCGCCGTCACGCTGGACGGGTAGGCCGACACCTCAGGCGCTGCCCCATGGTCGCCTGCGAACACCAGAACCGCCGGCTCCACCACTGGCCGCGTCGTGCCTTGGATCACGCCGAGCTGCACTGCAAGCTGCTCGATCCGGCCCAGCGACCCCAACGGCTTGGCCTTGCCGTCCAGGGCCGCCTCCAAGTCGTCGCGCAGCGTCATCCGCCGAACAGCCGGCGCCAGAAGCCGCCTCCGGCCGGTGCCTGCCCGTGCGTCACATGCGGACGCCGGGCCGGTGGACGCAGGGCGCTGCTGATCATGTGCCGTCCGGTGTCGCCCTCCGCAATGCGGGCGCGCTGGAAGGCCAGGATGGCGGTGGTATTCTCGTCCTGGACGGCACCGCTCAGCGCGTCGGCGCGGGCCAAGGCGGCGGCGAAGTCCCCGGCGCGCCGCTCCATGTCCACCAGCCGCAGCGCGTCCTCCGTGCTGGCTGCCGCTCCCCACAACGCAACGGCCCGGCGACGCAGCGCCGCCGCGTCCTGCCCGGCGTCATCCAGTGCCCACGCCGCTTGCAGCACAGCCTCCGCTGCCTCCCCCCGGCGGCCCAGGGCTTCGCACACGCAAGCCCATCGCAGCGCAGGCTTTTCCGGCCCGGGGACGCGCAGCGACTGATAGGTTTCCGACCGCATGACGTCACCCGCACCATTCGGCAACCGGGACAGGTCCGGGGCGGACGCGCCGCAGCGGCGGCATGTGGCGATCCACTGCGGCAGAGTGGACCGCGTGGGTTCGCCGGGGCGTCCGTCCAGGTCCGGCGCCAACTCGGCGGGCGGTGGGCGGAATGGGGCGCGGGCGGCGCTGCCGCACACTCCGCAGGCAGGAAGCTGCGTCACCGCGCCTGGAGGCCGGCGCGGAGCCGGGCCATCGCACGCTCCATCCGGGATTGGCTTTGGGCGAAGCACAGGCGCAGGTGCCCCTCCCCGCCCTCGCCAAAGGCGCTGCCCGGCGCCAGCGCGACGCCGTGGTCGCGCACCAGGCGCAGCGCCAGGCCGAGGCTGTCCGCCTCCCCGTCCACGCCGATGAAGGCGTAGAACGCGCCGTCCGGGGCGGCCAAGCGGATGCCGTTCAGCCCGGCCAGGCCAACCAGCGCCATTTGACGCCCAGCAGCGCAGTGGGCGCGGAAGCGGTCCACAAAAGCAGTGTCCGCGATGGCCGCCAGGGCGCCGGCCTGGGCGAAGGGGGCGGTGCCGGATTGCGTGACCTCCACCACCTCCGCCACCTGGTCGCGTGCGCCTGCGGGCAGCACGGCCCAGCCCAGGCGCCAGCCGGTCATCGCCCAGGTCTTGCTGAAGCTGTTGCAGACCATCACCCGGTCGTCCGGCCCGGCTAGGTCCAGCAGAGACGGGGCTGCCGCCGCACCGTCATAGACCAGGCGCGAATAAACCTCGTCCGACACCAGCCAGACGCCGTGCCGGCGGCACAGGTCCAGGATGGCCTGCAGCTCCGCCGGCGTGGCGGTCCAGCCGGTGGGGTTGTTGGGGGAGTTGAGGATGAACAGGCGCGCGCCGGGCAGCTTTGCAGCCAGCCGGTCCAGGTCCAGGTGGAAGCCACCGTCCGGGCGCGCGTCCAGGGGCAGCACGTCCACGGCTGCGCCGCGCAGCAGGGCGGCGTTGGCCGGGTTGGGCCAGGCCGGGGTGTGCAGCACCACGCGGTCCCCGGCGCGGACGATGCTGGCCAGGGCAACGTTCACGGCGGTCATGCCGGACGCCGTGACCTGGATGCGGTCCTCCGTCACCGGCAGGGCGTGCAAGGCGGTCAGGTGGTCGGCCAGGGCCTGCCGCAGCGCGGGGACGCCACGCACATCGGGATACAGGGCGTCGCCGCGGTCCAGGGCCGCCTGCAACGCCGGGGCGGCGCCGGCCGGCGCGGGATGGTCGCTCTCGCCGAAGCACAGGAACTCGGTGTCCGGCCGGGCGCGGGCGGCGCGGGCGACGGCGACGATGCGGGACGGGGGGAGGGTCGCAATGTCCATGTGAGAGGGATAGGCGATTGGCCGCGCCGGGGCCAGGCCAGCGGATGCGCCAGGCTGCACATTGCCCGCACGGAAGCGCCCGGCTGCTGGTCCAGCCTTCCCCCGAATCAGGTCCGGACGAGCGTGAACCGGCTCCTGTAAACCCGCCCGCTCCCGTCGCGCATGAAGCTGGCCGACCCCGTGAGCGTATCGCCCTGCATCGTGCCGCTTAGGTCGCACATGAACGGGTTCTTGCCCATCAGAAGCTGGCCCGACGCCACGATCCGCCCCCCTTCGAGGACGCGGCCGGCCAGCACACCGGCGCCGGACAGCCCCTGCGACGCATTGAAGCGCGCAGTGATTGCGCCTGTCGGCGCCCGCTTGCGTATGACCAGGGTGACATGGCCGCCCTGCCCCATCGTGTCGTTGTAGATCGGCCCCTGGAACAGGACAGGAGCGTCGGGCAACGGCACGGGGCGGATGCCTGCGGACGGCGCTGGGCGAGCATCAGCCGAGGCCACCGCAGCGCCTGCGTCCCTGGCGGGCTGATAGGCCTGCTCGGCTGGCGGGGGTGCTGCAGCATCCTGAATGGCAGAGGACGGCTCGGGCACCGGCGGCTGGATGCTGTCTGCCGCGGCGTAGGGTGCGCCCTCCGGCCCGGCCGGCAGCGCCACCGCCTGCACGTCCTCGGGATGGCGGCCCCGCATCGCCAGGAATGGCCCAGCGAACAACAGGGCTGCCGATGCAAACATGCCGCTCAGCGCCGCGCGCCGCCGGAACTCGGCAGCGCGGTGGTGCCACACCGGGGCAGGCGCGTCGGGCACGTTCTGCACAGGGGCGCATGCCACCGCGGCGTCAGCGGGCGCCGGGACAGCGTCGAAGTCGTCCCGCATCGCCGCGGCCTCGTCCACATGCCTCGCCAACACTCGTGCCGAGCCGTCCAGCCCGGCCAGGAACACCGCTGCGCCGCCCAGCACGTTCACAAGCCGCACCAGCCCGCCCGAACGCACGGCAAGCGCCTGCACCGCGTCTGGGTCCAACAGGTAGCGCGGGCGGGCGGCGGCTGCCAGCCGCTCCGCCACATAGGCCGCCACGTCATCCGGCCCGAGCGGCTCCAGCGTCACCCGCCGGACCTCGTGGGCCAGGCGTGCCGCGCTGCCCGGCAGCATCGCCAGCACAGTCCCCGCGCGCCGGGCGCACAGGGTGGCCAAAATCTCCCTTCTCAACGCGTCCGCCTCGTCCACCAGCAGCACGGTGCCGTCATCGGCAGCGTCCAGCGCGTCTGCCCGCTCGGCCATCCGGGTTGCGACGCCCGACCGCGACAGCGCGAGCGCCACGTTCCTCAGCAGCAGGGTCTTGCCGCTGCCGGGCTGGCCCAGCAGCACGGTGGGGCCGCCCGCATCCAGTGCCGCCAGCAGCGCCGCGCGCGCCCGCTCCCACGCGGGATGCGGGACGGCGGCTTCGGGGGGGATGCGGGCGGCGAAGACGGGGTCGGCCAATGCGGGAAGAGCGGGGTGCTGCACGCTTCGCGCCTCTCACGATGGTTGGAGTGCCTGGTACCACGCCAAGTGTGGCCGGGTCTGGACCCGTTCAAGCGGCGGCCCGCCTGCTCACGCCGCTGTGCCGTCCGGGGTCTCGTCGAGCCTGCTGGCCGCCGTGCGCCGGTTCTGGCCGCGCACCAGCCATTGCACGACGCCCAGTGAGGAAATTTCCGCACCGAGGCCGAATGGCGGGAGCGGCTTGGCCGGGTCAACTGGTCAGTCCCAGTTGTTGAAGATCACGTCGCCGACGCGCTCCGCCATGCCGCAGCGCTGCCAATAACGCAGTTCGTGCAGTTCGCCGTGTCCGAGCTGCTCCAACAGCCTTGGCGTCAAGTCGGTTTCCAGGAAACCCGGATCGAGCGGCTGTAGGTCCGTCATCTCCCCAAACGCGGCACCGAGCGCCCCCGGCGGCAGGAAGGTCCGCTTGCAGAAGCCGTCCTGGCTCAGGGGGACGATGGCGATGTAGGGATAGAGGTAGTTGCAGAGGACCGTCACGCGCTCTCCGGCCAGCGATACTTCGGCATGGTGGAAGTTGATCGCCACCTGGCCCTCGCACCCGGTGACCGACATGACCATGCCTCCGGCGTGCCTCGCCGCATGATGGCACGCGGCCTTGAACCGCCTAACGGGCAGCAAGGGTTGGCTGGCAGGCCGGTCGAAGCCGGTCACCCCCACCGGAAGCTGGTCCAGCGTCAGCACAGCTACCCCTTCGACACGAACCGGTAAGGGCTGTCCGCGGCCAGCATCGGGTCCAGCGCCAGCCGGTGCTCCAGCGGCGGGAAGGCCCGGCTGCGGCAGCCCTCGCGGTCGCACAGGCGGCAGGACAGGCCGATGCCGACCACCGCCCGGTCCAAGTCAATCCCGTCCGCATAGACCAGCGCATCCGCGTGCCCGACCTCGCAGCCCATCGCGATCACGTGCGTCGGCGGCGGCTCTCCCCAGCGGGTCGCACGGCCTACCACGCAGCGCGCGAAACAGAGAAACGCCGCGCCGTCCGGCAGCGCCGCGACCTGCACCTGCAGCACCCCGGGGGACGCGAAGGCAGCATGGACCACCCAGCGCGGGCACGATCCGCCGTAGCGCGCGAAGGGGAACCCGGCAGCCGAAAACCGCTTGCTCACGTTCCCCGCCGGGTCCACGCGCAGGAAGAAGAACGGCACCCCCCGCGCGCCGGGCCGTTGCAGGGAGGACAGGCGGTGGCACGCCTGCTCGTAGCTGACGCCGAACCGGGCCGCGAGCGCGTCCACATCGTGCCGGACTTGCCCGGCGGCTGCCAGGAAGCGGTCGTAGCGCATCAGCAGCGCTGCGGCGGCGTAGTTCAGGAGGCCGAGGCGGATGAGCGCCCCGGCCTCGGGCGTGGTGGGGGCGATGGCGGCGACCTCCGCCTCCACGGCGTCCCGCGCTTCCAGCAGCAAGAGTTGGAAGGCCATGTGGAAGCCGCGGCTCTCACGTGGCAAGCCTTCTGACAGGGACAGCACCCGAGTTGCCGGGTCGTAGCGGCGCAGGGCGCCATCCAGTGGACCCACGCGCACCGACACGCCATGCACCCGGCGCAGGCGGTCGGCGATGGCGTGGTTCAGCTCCGCCGGCTCGGGCGGCAGCTCGTCGCCGATGCGCTCGGCTGCTGCCTCCATGCTGGGGAAATGGTTGGAGCGGTCATGGAAGGCGTCCCGCGTCTCCTCGTGCGGCAGCAGCAGGCGGCGGCCGGACGGCAGCGCGATCCCGCTTGCGTCCTCCCGCGCCACACGCCAGGCGCGATACAGCGCCAACACGGCGCGGCCCGCGGCGGGGCTGGCGGCGGCAAGCCCTTCGACCTCCGAATCCGGCACCGACTGGTCCAGCGCGGGATCGGCGAACACCTCCCGCAAGCCCGCTTCCAACTGCCGCTCCTGGCTGCCGGACAGGGCGGCAAGGTCCACGCGCAGGGACTCCGTCAGCTTGATGAGCAGGCTGGCGGTGACGGCCCGCTGCTCATGCTCGATCAGGTTCAGGTAGCTGGCGCTGATGCCCAGGCGGGCAGCCAGAGCCTGCTGGGTCAGCGATTGCTCCTGCCGGAGGCGACGGACGGTGCGGCCAATCTGGGGTGCAGCCATTTACAACCTTTACTGATTTACAAAGTGTTTGAACAATCCAACAACTGTCTTGCCCTGTTGATGGCGTTTTCCCTCTTCCTTCTCGCACCTGCAATGTCAATCTTTGACTGAACAGACACGCCGCAAAGGACACCAGCTATGAGCCAGCCCACCTATGCGCCCGACGGCATGGCCGCCGGCGGCCAGCCCGAACGCTTCCAGGGCATCCGCCGCGACTACACCGATGCCGACGTGGCCCGCCTGTCCGGCAGCTTCCGCATCCGTCACACCCTGGCCGAAATGGGCGCGCAGCGCCTGTGGCACCTGCTGAAGACCGAGCCTTATGTGAACACGTTGGGCGCGCTGACCGGCAACCAGGCCATGCAGCAGGTGAAGGCCGGGCTGAAGGCGATCTACCTGTCGGGCTGGCAGGTGGCGGCGGACGCCAACACCTCGATGGAGATGTATCCGGACCAATCGCTGTATGCCGTGAACTCCGTGCCGCAGGTGGTCAAGCGCATCAACAACGCGCTGCGCCGCTGCGACCAGATCGCGCAGTTGGAGGGTGACGGCGGCACCTATTGGATGGCGCCGATCATCGCCGACGCCGAAGCCGGGTTCGGCGGCGCGCTGAACGCCTTCGAGCTGATGCGCGCCATGATCGAGGCGGGCGCCGCAGGCGTCCACTTCGAGGACCAGTTGGCCAGCGAGAAGAAGTGCGGCCACCTCGGCGGCAAGGTGCTGATCCCCATTAGCCAGCATATCCGCACGCTCAACGCCGCCCGCCTGGCCGCCGATGTGGAGGGCGTCAGCACCGTCCTGCTGTGCCGCACCGACGCGCACAGCGCGCAACTGCTGACGGCGGACGTGGACGAGCGCGACCGCCCCTTCCTGACCGGGGAGCGCACGAGCGAGGGCTTCCACCGCATCAAGCCCGGCGTCGGCGTGGATTACGCCATCGCCCGCGGCCTGGCCTTCGCGCCCTACAGCGACCTGCTGTGGTGGGAGACGAGCGAGCCGAACCTGGAGGAGGCGCAGCGCTTCGCCGACGCCATCCACGCGCAGTTCCCGGGCAAGATGCTGGCCTACAACTGCTCGCCCAGCTTCAACTGGCAGAAGAAGCTGTCGCCGGAGAACATCGCGACCTTCCAGCAGCGGATCGGCGCGATGGGCTACAAGTTCCAGTTCGTAACCTTGGCCGGGTTCCACAGCCTGAACCTGTCCATGTTCAAGCTGGCCAAGGGCTACAAGGAGCGTGGCATGGCGGCGTATTCCGAGCTGCAGCAAGCGGAGTTCGCCAGCGAGGCCGAGGGCTACACGGCGACGCGGCACCAGCGCGAGGTCGGAACCAGCTGGTTCGACGCGGTGGCGGTCGCAGCGTCCGGCGGGCGCAGCAGCACCACGGCAATGGCCGGCAGCACCGAGACCGAGCAGTTCCACGACGAGGGCCACGTCGCCACGATGGTGCCGCAGAAGGAGCAGCAGCCGGCGGCGCGGATGACGCCTTTCCCACCGGAGTTTCCGCCCCGTGCCGAGGAGCACGGCGTTGACGGCGGCCTGGCGCATGGCCGCCACCGGGTCTGGCCGTACTAGGGCCAGCCCCAACGGATAAAAAGCAAGAGGGCGTCAAGCCTCCCGGTTCCCCCCCGGCCCAGCCCCGCTTATGGTGGGTGCAAGGCCGGGGGGAACTGCTTTTGACGGATGCTGCAACGCCTGCGCTGGTGTTCACAGACGTGACCGTCAGCTTCGGCGCCTACACCGCCGTCCGGGATACGACCCTGCGCGTGGCCGATGGCGAGTTCCTGTCCGTCGTCGGACCGACCGGGTGCGGCAAGAGCACCCTGCTCAACCTGGCGGCCGGCCTGCTAGCGCCGTCCGCTGGCGCGGTGTCGGTGTTCGGGGCGCCGCTGGGCGGGATCAACCGCCGGGCTGGCTACCTGTTCCAGGCGGACAGCCTGATGCCGTGGCGCAGCGCGCGGGACAACGTGGCCGCCGGGCCAGAGTTCGCTGGGCAGAGCCGCCCGGCGGCGCGGGCGGCGGCGGATGCGTGGCTGGACCGGGTCGGCCTGCACGGCCACGGCGCGAAGTATCCGCACCAGATGAGCGGCGGCATGAGGAAGCGGGCGCAACTGGCGCAAACCCTGGTGCTGGACCCGCCGATCCTGCTGATGGACGAGCCGTTCAGCGCCTTGGACGTGCAGACCCGGCTGATGATGGAGAACGAGCTGCTGGCGCTGTGGCAAGGTGCCGCCCAGCGCAAGTCCGTGCTGTTCATCACCCACGACCTGGAGGAAGCCATCAGCCTGTCCGACCGCGTGGTGGTCCTGTCCGCCGGCCCCGGCACCCGGCCTATCGCCGAGTTCCCCATAGACCTGCCCCGCCCCCGGGACGTCGCCGAGATACGCCTGACGCCGGATTTCCAGCACATCCAGGAGCGCATCTGGGCGGTGCTGCGGGATGAAGTGCTGCGGGCCTACCACGGGCGGGCCGCCTGATGCCGGACGGCGCGGCATCGCTGCACGGCGTGCGGCAGCGCCGCCGGGCATGGCGGGGTCCGGGCGGGATCACCCTGGCCCGCCTCGGCATCGGCGTCGCCCTGCTGGCCTTGTGGCAGGTGGGCAGCGTCACCGGGGTGCTATCCCCGCTGTTCTTCGGCCGGCCGGAGAAGATCGCTGGCGTCGTGTGGCACTGGTTCAGCACCGGCGAGATTTGGCCTCACTTGTTCGTCACCATCAGCGAGACCTTGATGGCGTTTGCCACCGGCACCGTTGCCGGGGTGATGGCCGGGTTGTGGCTCGGCCTCAGCCCGCGGACGCAGGCGGTGCTGGACCCCTACATCAAGGCGGCCAACGCCATGCCGCGGGTGATCCTGGCGCCGATCTTCGCGATGTGGTTCGGGCTGGGCATGGCCAGCAAGGTGGCGCTGGGCTTCACGCTCGTGTTCTTCATCGTCTTCTTCAACGTCTTGCAAGGCGTGCGGGAGGTCAGCCCGACCGTCCTGAACGCCACCCGGATGCTGGGCGCGACCCGGCGGCAACTGGTGCGCCACGTTTACCTGCCGGCGGCGCTGAGCTGGGTGTTCAGCTCCCTGCATGTTTCGGTCGGCATGGCCTTCGTCGGTGCGGTCATCGCCGAGTATCTCGGCAGCGCCCGCGGGGTTGGCTACTTGATCCTGCAAGCCGAGGGCGTTTTCGACGTGGACACGGTGTTCGCCGGCATCGTTGTCCTGACCGGCTGCGCGCTGGTGCTGGACGCGGGCGTCAGCCTGGCGGAGAAGCGGCTGCTTGTCTGGCAACCCAGGGCGGACACACCCCGGGACACATAACTGGAGGACCTGACCCATGCTGACCCGACGCCACACGCTTGCGGCCACCCTTGCCGCCGCGGCAGCCGCGCCGCTGGCCCGCCCCGCCATCGCGCAGTCCCGCACCAAGGTCCGCTTTGCCGGGGGCGGCATTGCGCTGTATGGCTACATGCCGTTCTTCGTCGCGCTCGGCCAGGACCTGTTCGCCAAGAACGGGATCGAGGCGGAGGTCGCCCAGTTCCCCGGCGGCGCCCGCGCCATGCAGGCGCTGCTCGGCGGCTCGTCGGACGTGGTCTGCGGCTACTACGAGCACACGATCCAGTTGGCGGCCAAGGGCGCCAAGCTGCAGGCCTTCGTGCTGCAAGCCCGCAACAGCGGCCTCGCCCTGGGCGTGCGGAAGGAGCTGGCTGGCGAGATCAAGACGGCGGCGGACCTGAAGGGCCGCAAGGTCGGCGTGTCGGCGCCGGGATCGGCGACGCACCTGTTCGCGATGCAGCTGCTGGTGAAGGCCGGGCTGAAGCCGACGGACGCCAGCGCCATCGGCGTGGGCACGACCCAGACCGCGCTGACAGCGTTCGAGCGGGGGGACGTGGACGCGCTGAGCCTGTTCGACCCGATCATCAACGACCTGGAGGACAAGGGCAGCATCGTCTTGCTGGCCGATGCGCGGGACAGCGCAGGGACACAGGCGGTGTTCGGCGGCCCCTACGCTTCGGGCTGCCTGTATGCGGACGCTGGGTGGATCCCCAAAAACGAGGCCGCGGTGCGCGGGGCGGCCACGGCCATCCGGCAGGCGACGCAGTTCCTGCGGGGCGCGACGCCGGACCAGGCCATCGGCGCATTGCAGGCCGGCATGTGCGCGGTGGGCCGTGACGTGTGCAACCACGCCTTCACCCGCAACAAGGACGCCTTCGAGCATGATGGGCGGGTGACGATGGAGATGGCGCAGACGGTGCATCGGATGCTGGCCGGGTTTGACCCGGCGATTGCCGCGGCAAAGGTGGATGTGGGCTCGACGTTCACGGATCGGTTCGTGGCGGCGTAACAGAGCTTCCTGCTCCCTCTCCCTCTGGGAGAGGATTGGGGTGAGGGGGTCTTGGCTGCGGAGCGGAGCGCCGCTGGTGCTGTCGGCGCATGGCCTTGCTTCGGACGGGACTGCGCCTCAAGACCCCCTCACCCCAACCCTCTCCCGGAGGGAGAGGGAGAAGACACTACCCCTCGAACCGCACCGCCGTCGTATTCGCCCCGCACACAAGCACCCCCACCCGTTCCCCGGCGGCGGGCCGGTAGCGTCCGGACAGCAAGGCGGCGAACGCCGCGGCGCCGCCGGGTTCGGCGACCTGGCGTAGCACGGACCATAGCGCCGCCTGCGCTGCACGGATGTGGTCGTCTGTCACCAGCACCACGTCCGGCGCCACGAACTGCCGGGCAATGGGGAACACAAGCTGCCCCACCTGCCGCGGCGCGAGGCTATCCGCGGCCAGGCCGCCTGCCGGGGCGTCCACCGGCGTACCGGCGGCGAAGGCGTCGTGCAGGGTCGGCGAACCTTCCGGCTCCACCGCCACGATGCGGACCTTGCCGCGATACCAGGACGCCAAGCCGCCGATCAGCCCGCCACCGCCGACTGCGACCAGCAAGGTGTCCAGGTCCGGCGCATCCTTCTCGATCTCCTGCCCCAGCGTGCCCTGGCCCAGCAGGGTTTCCGGCTGGTCGAAGGCGTGGACGGCCAGGGCGCCGGTCGCGGCGACATGCGCCTCACTGGCAGCTAGGGCGTCGGCATACCGGTCGCCGCCGATCATCAGCGTGGCCCCGTAGGCCCGGATGCGCTCGGCCTTGGCCGGCGACGTGATTCCCGGCACGAAGATGGTCGCTGCCACACCCAGCCGCCCTGCTGCGTATGCCACCGCCGCGCCGTGGTTGCCGCCCGATGCCGCCACCACGCCCGTCGCCGGCACGTCCCGCAGCAGCAGGTTGGCAAAAGCCCCCCGCGCCTTGAACGAGCCGGAGTGCTGCATCTGCTCCAGCTTGAACAGCAGCGGAGCGGCGGGCAGGCCGAACTCGGCGGCATCGGCCGCCATCACGGGCGTATGGCGGATATAGGGGCGGATCAGGCGCGCGGTGTCGGCGATGCGCTCCGGCGTTATGCCGGCGGGGTCGTGCGTCACGCGCTGCCGATCGGCTGTTTTGCGGACACTGCAGCCTCGTGCGCCAGCATGGCCAGTTCAGCCTCCCGCAGCAGCCGGTGCTCGTGCTTGCGCAGGAACAGCGCGCCCCAGACGACGGCGGCGGACGTCAGCACGCCGCAGGTAATGCCGACCGGCCCCACCAGCTTGTGGACCTGGTTGCCCAGAATGTAGGCGCCGTAGCCATACAGGCTGGTCCAAACGATCCCGCCCAGCGCGTTCCAGACCAGGAAGCGCCCCCACGGCATCCGGTTGGCCCCCGCCAGCACCGCCGCGAACACCCGCAGGAACGCCACGAAGCGCCCCATGAACACCACCTTGCCGCCATGCCGCAGGAACAGGAACTGCCCCAGCCGCTGCCGCGCCGCGGTCAGCCCTAGCCGCGGGCCATAGCGCAGCAGCAGCGGCGGCCCGGCACGGCGTCCGATCAGGTAGCCCAGGTTGTCCCCGATGACCGCCCCAGCGGCAGCGGCCAGGATGACCCCGCCGATCTCCAGGTTGCCGGTGGTCGCCGCATAGATCGCGGCGGCGATCAGAACGGTCTCGCCGGGCAGGGGAATACCCATGCTCTCGATGCCGATCACGCCGCCGACGACGGTGTAGCCGTGCCGGGCGATCAGGTCATGGATGTCGAAGCCTTCGAACACGGCGCACCCTCCTTCCAGCGTGCCCATCCCGCGGCGCGCAGATCGCACGCGGGGCAGGCAGCGCAACCCCACCCCCAGGGATGGCGGTGGGTGCGGTCGCCCTTGTAGCAGGTGTGCGTCAGTTCCACAGTCTCGTCCAGGATGCCAAGCCGGTCCGCCATCGCCCAGGTTGCGGCCTTGTCCAGCCACATCAGCGGCGTCTCCAGCACGAAACGCCGAGCCATGCCGAGGTTCAGGGCCACCTGCATCGCCTTTACCGTATCGTCCCGGCAGTCGGGATAGCCGCTGAAGTCGGTTTCGCACATGCCGCCGACGATGCGGGTCAGGCCGCGGCGATGGGCCAGGGCGGCGGCGTAGGTGAGGAACAGCAGGTTGCGTCCGGGCACGAAGGTGTTGGGCAACCCCTCCGCCGTCATGGCAATGGCGGCGTCCGTGGTCAGCGCGGTATTGCCGAGCGCGGACAGGGTAGTGCCGAGGTCCAGTAGGTGGTCCGGTCCCAGCCGGGTGTCCCAGCCTGGCCGGGCGGCCAGCGCGTGGCGGATGGGGCCGCGGCAGTCCAGCTCGACCGCATGGCGCTGGCCGTAGGCGAAGCCAACCGTCTCGACCCGGGGATAGCGGTCCAGCGCCCATGCCAGGCACGCCGTGCTGTCCTGCCCGCCGCTGAACAGCACCAGTGCCCCGGCTTCCAACGCACCGGCCTCCATCGCTTTCCGCCCCGCCCCTGCCTATGTGGGGCAGTATGGACCTGGATTTCACCGACGACGAGATCACCCGGTATTCCCGCAACATCCTGCTGGCGGAGGTGGGCGGGGCCGGGCAGGCGCGGCTGCGGGCGGCGCGGGTGCTGATCGTGGGCGCGGGCGGGCTGGGCAGCCCCTTGGCGCTGTATCTGGCGGCGGCGGGCGTGGGCACGCTGGGGCTGGTGGACGACGACCGGGTGGACCTGTCCAACCTGCAGCGCCAGGTCGCGCACACGACGGACCGGGTGGGCATGGCCAAGGTGGACAGCGCCGCCGCGGCCTGCCGCGCCATCAACCCGGGCGTCATCATCGAAGCGCACGCAGCCCGGCTGACCCCGGACAACGCAATGGTGCTGGTGTCCGCCTACGATCTGGTGTGCGACGGATGCGACAATTTCCCGACCCGCTTCCTGGTCGCCGACGCCTGCACCTTGGCCCGGCGGACCCTGGTGTCCGCCGCCGTGCTGCGCTTCGACGGACAGTTGTCCACCTTCAAGCCGCATCAGGGCGGTCCCTGCTACCGTTGCCTGCATCCTGCCCCTCCCCCGCCTGGCCTGGTGCCGACCTGTGCCGAAGCCGGCATCCTGGGCGCCGTCACTGGCGTGATGGGCAGTTTGCAAGCGACCGAGGTTCTGAAGGAGTTGATGGGCATCGGCGAGAGCCTGTCTGGGCGCCTGCTTGTGTGGGACGCCCTTGCCGCCCGGGTTCGTACTATCAAGCTGCCGCGCGACCCGGCGTGTCCGCTGTGCGGCCCACGCGCGACCATCCGGGACCTGTCCGCGCATATCACGCCGGAGCCGGCGCTTGCCGGATAAGGCACTTGGCATTCTGCTGATTTCGGCAGGGCACGAGCGGGCGCACTACGCTTTCATCCTGGCCGCCGGAGCAGCGGCCGTGGGCCGGACGGTGACGCTGTTCGCCACCAATGAGGGCTGCCGCGCCCTGGCAGCGGATACATCCACCGTGGCCGGCACGGAGCGGGATGGGCTGGTGCAAGCCGCCGGCGTGGCTGGGATGGAGGAGCTGCGTTCGGCGGCGGCGGACCTTGGCGTGCGCCTGATGGCCTGCAACGCAGGGCTGCGGATGATAGGGTTGGAGCCGTCGGCGCTGCTGCCGGCTGTGGAGGTCGCAGGCGTGCCAAGCTTCCT
Source organism: uncultured Acetobacteraceae bacterium (assembly GCA_964250755.1). Classification (GTDB taxonomy): domain Bacteria; phylum Pseudomonadota; class Alphaproteobacteria; order Acetobacterales; family Acetobacteraceae; genus DASWOJ01. The sequence continues at coordinate 30,165 of CAXUHB010000028.1, forward strand.
GGCCGCCGTGGGTGACGGGCAGATCGTGAGCCTGTGATCCCGCACCTGGACTCGTGAGGGGCGGCGGGGCCGCAGGACAAGGCAGGCGTCGTGATGGACGCCGCATACATCTGTGCAGTGCTGCGTGCGCCGCGGCGTTCCTTGGGGAACGCCGCCCGAGGCGCGGCTTTGCGGACACACCCCGTTTAGGGGCCTGGAACGGCCTCGACAGGCACGGCGGGGCACTGGCTGCACGTTGGGGTGAGCCGGCGGGCCTGATCCGCCCTTGACCCGCCACCCCGTTCGTTGGCACGGATGATCCATGCCCGCACCCGCAGCACGCTTCGCTCTGGCCGCCTTGCTGCTGGCTTCGGCAGCTTCGGCGCAGACCTCGGCGCCTGCTGCGCCGGCCCCCACGGCGCCATCGCGTCCAAGGCCTTCTGTGGCGTCCGCGCCTTCACCGCCTGCCCCCAAGCCACCCGCGCCGCCGAAGCCCGGGACGCCCGCCGCTTCCCCTCGGCCTGCCAGCCCGCACTCGACAGCCCCTGGCACCGCGGCACCGGCGGTCCGCCCGCGCCCTGGCGCCACGCACCGCCCGGCGTCGCCCGCGCGCACGATGGTGCCGGCCGTGGTCCCAGCCCCCGTGCCGGACAAGCCGGCCGAGCCGCAGAAAGGCAGCAACACCGGCCTGCCGCTGCCGCGCTTCGCCGCGCTGAAGTCCAACGAGGTCAACTTCCGCAGCGGCCCCGGCACGCGCTACCCGATCGAGTGGGTCTACAAGCGTGCCGACCTGCCCGTGCAGATAGAGCGGGAGTTCGAGGGGTGGCGCCTCGTCCGCGACCAGGAGGGGACGAAGGGTTGGGTCAACCAGGCCACCCTCGCCCCGCGCCGCACCGCCAGCGTCCTCGCCTCCGCCACTGGCGCCGAGCAGGCGCTGCGCCGGGAGGCCAAGGACGACGCCAACCCCGTCGCGCGCCTCAAGCCCGGGGTCATCGTCCGCTTGCGCTCCTGCGAGGCCGGTTCTCTCTGGTGCCAGGCCCAGGTCGGGGACTACCGTGGCTGGATGAAGCGCGCGGATCTGTGGGGCGTGACTGCAGACGAGGTGATACAATGACCAATCTCCCCCCGGAAGGTCCGCCCCGCGCCCATCACGACATGGGTGGCGTGCCCAAGTTCTTGTGCGAGGGCATAGACACTGGCCCGCACGCCCTGACGGAGTTCGACCGGACGGTGGACGCCATCCGCGGCATCCTCGGCGCAAAGGGCATCATGAGTGTGGACGAGCTGCGCCGGGGCATCGAGTCCATCCCGGAGGCGGAGTATCACCGGTTGAGCTACTACGAGCGCTGGATACGCTCGATTGCCGACAACCTGCTGGCCCGCGGCGTGGTGACGGAGGCGGAGCTGCGCGCCGCCCTGGACGCGGCCTGATGCTGGCTCCGGGCGCCACGGTGCGGGTGCGGGACGACTGGCCGGAGGCGCGCGGCCCCTGCCACATCCGCACGCCGCATTACCTGCGTGGGCGGACGGGCACGGTGGTCCGGCACCTTGGCGACTTTCCGAACCCCGAGGACCTTGCCTTCGCACGCCCGGCGGAGCGGTTGCCGCTGTATCACGTCGCGTTTTCGCCGCAGTCGGTATGGCCGGACGCTGGCGGGGACGAGATCGTGATCGAATTGTATGAACCTTGGCTGGAGCCGGCATGAGCAACACCCTGAACGTCCCGCTGCTGGAAATGCCGGGCGACCGTTTGCTGGCGGCGCTTCGCATTCTGCTTGAGCGGAAGGGCATTGCCACCCCGGACGAGATTGCGGCGCGCATCGAGCAGGTTGACCGCGCCAGCCCTGCCGGCGGCGCGGCGATGGTCGCCCGCGCCTGGACCGACCCGGCCTACCGCGCCCTGCTGCTGCGCGACGGCGCGCAAGCCGCGGAGGCCATGGGCATCCACATGCGCGGCCTGCCGCCCCTCGGCGTGCTGGAGAACACGGCGGAGTTGCATCACCTGGTCGTCTGCACCCTGTGCAGCTGCTACCCGCGGGGCGTGCTGGGCTATCCGCCGTTCTGGTTCAAATCGCCGGGCTACCGGGCGCGGGCGGTGCGGGACCCGCGCGGGGTGCTGGCGGAGTGGGGCACGGCGCTGCCGGATGGGATGCGGATCAGCGTGGTGGACAGCACGGCGGATTACCGCTGGATGGTGCTGCCTCGCCGGCCTGCTGGGACCGAGGGGTGGGACGCGGTCAAGTTGGCGGCGCTGGTGCGGGAGGGGGACATGATTGGGGTGACGGTGCCCTCTGCTTCGTTCCCCACCCCCTCAAGTTCGTAAGTGCGCTGCGGCCAGCACGCTGGCCGATATGATCAGCAGCGCCATAGCCCCGCGCAACCCAACCAGGTCGGACAGCGCGCCCATCAGCGGCGGCCCCAGCAGCAGGCCGGCGTAGCCCAGCGTCGCTGCCGCGGCCACGCCTGTGCTGGCTGCCGGCCCTGCCCGGCCGGCGGCGGAGAACAACACTGGCGCCGTGTTTGCCACGCCCAGCCCGACCAGCGCGAACCCGGCTGCCCCCGCGCCGGGCCAAGCCACCGCGAGCGCAAAGCCTGCGGCAGCCAGGCACGCCCCCGTCCGCAGCACCAGCGCCGGGCCAAGCCGGCGGACCAACCCGTCCCCAAACACCCGTCCCAGCACCATTGCAGCAGAAAACCCGGCGAACCCCGCTGCGGCCCTGGACGGCGTGGCACCGGCCACCGCCGTCAGGAACACGCCGGACCAGTCGGCGACCGCACCCTCGGTCATGAACGCCATGAAGCACAGCGCCCCGATCCCCGCCACGGCGCGGCTGGGCAGGGCGAAGCCGGCTCCGGCTACGTCTGCGTTATGGTCTTGCAGTCCCAGCCGTGCTGCTGCTCCGACCAGCCCGGCCACAACCGCAGCTGCGAGGGGCAACACGCCGATGTCAGCGGTAACCGCCAGCGCCGTCCCACCGGCTCCAACCAAGCCGCCTAGGCTCCAGCACGCATGGAAGGAGGACATGATGGCCCGGCCCTGCGCTGCCTCCACCCGGGCGGCATGGGCGTTCATCAGCACGTCCAGCGCGCCGTTGGCTGCTCCCAGCACGAACAGCGCCGGCAGAAGCGCCGTGTAGCCCGGCGCAAGCGCCACCGGCAGCATCGTCGCCGCGAACAGTCCGCCCGCAAATGCAACCAGCCCACCCCGGCGCGCACCCAGCCACCCCGCTAGCGGCATTGCCGCCATTGCCCCCGCTGCCAGCATCAGCAGCCCGAAACCCAGCGCCGTGCCGGACAGTTCCAGCCCGGTCTTCACGCCGGGGATGCTGGCTGCCCAGGCGCCGATACCAATGCCGTTGGCGAGGAACACTAGGCTAGTGGCGACGCGGGGGTGGGGCGAAACCATAAGCTGCGTGCCTACTGCTCCTTCGAGGAAAGGGTCGGGGTGAAGGAGGCTTGCCTGTGGCGCAGGGCAAAACTCCTGCCGCGGGAACTTAGCCCGCACAAGCTGGGGTCAGATCTGCAAGACCTCCTCACCCTGACCTTCTCCCGGAGGGGGAGGGAGTAGGACAGAACTGCCTAGGCCGCCTGGTCCCAGACGGGCGCCCAGCCGGGGTTCACGAAGCGTTGGGTCTTGGGGAGCATCGCGATCACGGCGCGATCCGTGTCGTCCAACTCGATGCGGAGGGCGTCTAGGTTGGCTTGCTGGCTTTCGGCGCGGTTGGCCTTGGGGATGGCGGCGACGCCGGGTTGGTCCAGCAGCCATTTCAGGGCGATTTGGGCAGGGGTGGCGTGGTGCTTGCGGGCGAGTTCCCGCAGCTCCTCGTGTTCGGCCAAGCGGCCTTGAGCAAGCGGGGCATAGGCGGCGATGCTTGCGCCGTGGCCCACTGCATAGTCCACGACTGGGTGCTGGCCCAGCAGGACGTGGTATTCGACCTGGTTGCAGGCGATTGGCGCCCCGACTTCCTCGATGGCCCGGCGCAGCAGCGCCACCGGAAAGTTGGACACGCCTATGGCGCGGGCCAGCCCGGCTTCCTTGACGCGCATCAGGTTGGCCAGGGCGTCCGGCAGGTCCATGCCGGGAGACGGCCAATGAATGAGATACAGATCCACGCTGTCCAGGCGGAGCTTCTGCAGTGACCCCTCGATGCTGCGCTGCATCGCATCGCGGGACAGGTTCTCGTACCAGACCTTCGTCGTGACATGCAGCTCGGCCCGGGATACTCCGGCGTTGGCAACCGCTTCGCCCACCGCCTCCTCGTTCCCATACATCTCGGCAGTGTCTATGTGCCGGTAGCCCAAGCCGATGGCGCGCTGCACGGCGTCCACGCACTCCGGCCCCTTCAGGCGCCAGGTGCCGAGGCCGAGCTTAGGCATCTTCATGCCCTGGGCGGTGATGAGGTCCATGCGGCAAGCTCCTATCGCGGCGTGAAGTCCACTAGCGCCGCGAAGCCCTGCTCGGTTCCGAAGGCCAGGTGGCTGCCGGTCGCGCTCCAGTCCAGGGCCGACACCGGGCCGTGGCCGGGGGGCGCCACGGGAATGATGCGCTGGCTGCTGATGTCCGCCAGCACGACCATGCCGTCGTTGAACCCTGCGGCCACCATGTCGTGCGATGGGTGACAGGCAACCTGGGTGCAGATGACGCCTTCGGCGCCGGCCAGCTCCAGCGGCGCCTTGCCCATCGGTCCCCCGCCGAAAAACGGCCACAGGACGACGCTCTCCGCGCCGGACGACGCGAGCCACTTGCCGTTGCGGCTAAAGGAGAGGCTGGCGGTCTTGGCTGGGTAGCCGCTCATGCGCATGTGCTGGCCGTCGGATAGGCGCCAGCCGTGCAGGGCGTTCTCCTGCATGGCGGTCACGACGGCTTCGGCCGCCGGGTGCAGGATGATGCTGGTGTGGCTGCCCTTCCAGTCCATGATGCGCGGCGTGTCCACCTTGGCGCCGACGAACCACAGGCTGCATCCGTTGTAGTGGGACGCGGCGATGCGCTTGCCCTTGCCGTCGAAGGCGATGCCGGTGACGGTGGAGGGGTGCTGCAGGGACTTCAGGGCCGCGCCCGTGCCGTCCATCACGTGGACCGCCTTGCCGACGGCGCAGGCCAGCACGCCACCGCCTTTGCCGTCCGACCAGGCGGCGACCTGCTCCACCCACTTGGACCCGTAGCGGGCCACGTCCGACACCGTGCCGTCCGGTCCGATGCGACGGAACCCTCCGTCGTCCCCGCCCGTCACCCACCCGGCATACGGGTCGGCGGCCAGGGACAGCACCGCGCCGTCATGCGCCTCCGATACCGGCCAGTCCGCGCCGCGAGCGATGCGCACGGTGCCATCACCCAGCGCGAAGGCGGCGGTGCCGACGCGGTCGAATACGGCGCTGACGACGTAGGCGCCTAGTTCTTCGGTCTGGCCGCGCTCCTCCAAGACGAAGCGCCGCAGCGTTTCACTCATATGCCGGCCGGGGCTTCAACCCGCGCCTCGCTGACCTGGCAGGCTTCGAACCCACGGCGCAGTTGCGGGCGGTTCAGGTTGCGGCCGATGAACACCAGCTTGGACCGCCGCTCCTGCCCGGCAGGCCAGGCGCCCACGAAATCACCGTCGGCGATCATGTGGACGGCCTGGAAGGCGAAGCGCCGATCCTCTCCGGGGTAGGACAGGATGCCCTTGGTGCGGAGCAGGTCGCCGCCCTTGTCCTGCAGCAGCGTGCCCATCCACGCATTGAACTTCTGGGGGTCTATGGGGTGGGACACCTCGAAGCTCATGCTGTTCACGTCGGTATCGTGGCTGTGGGCGCTGTCCTCCAAGAAGGCAGGCTCGCGCTCCAGCACGCGGGCGAGGTCGAAGGCGCCCTGGCCCAACACGTCGGAGATGGCGACGTTGGAACGGGTGGCGCGGTGGATGCGGGCGTAGCGGTTGATGGCGCGGATGCGCGCCTCGACGGCGTCCAGCTCCTCCGGCGTCACCAGGTCCGCCTTGTTCAGCACGATTACGTCGGCGAACGCCACCTGCTCCTCGGCTTCGGCGCTGTCGGCCAGGCGGGCGGGCAGGTTCTTGGCGTCCACGACGGTGACGATGGCGTCCAGCCGGGTCTTGGCGCGCACGCCGTCGTCCACGAAGAAGGTCTGGGCGACGGGGGCGGGGTTCGCCAGGCCCGTCGTCTCGACGATGATTCCGTCGAACTTGCCCCGGCGCTTCATCAGCCCGCCCAGGATGCGGATGAGGTCGCCGCGCACGGTGCAGCAGATGCAGCCATTGTTCATCTCGAACACCTCCTCGTCGGCGTCCACGACAAGGTCGTTGTCCACGCCCAGCTCACCGAACTCGTTGATGACCACGGCATACTTCTTGCCATGGTCCTCGGACAGGATGCGGTTGAGCAGGGTGGTCTTGCCGGCGCCAAGGTAGCCGGTCAGGACGGTGACGGGGATCAGGGCATCGGACATCGGTATGACTCTCACGGCGTTGGCTGTTGGGGCGGCATATAGGCCCTCGCCTCGGCCAGGCCCAACCCCAGCAGGACGAAGAACCAGCCGGACAGGGGCATGGAGGTGAAGGCGGTGCTGCTGGCGATGGGCCACAGGTGGATCAGGGCGGCCACGAACAGGCCGGCGCGCAGCGGGTCCGGACGGCGCCACAGCACCTGCCCTGCCGCGCGCAGCCAGGCCAGGGCCAGGGCGCAGAACAGCACCAGGCCGGGGACGCCGCCCTCGACGAAGGCTTGCATGTAGGGGTTGTGCGGGTGCTGCACGCACATGGCACTGCCCCCGCCATCCCCACCCCGCCAGCCGCCGAAGTAGGCCGGGTCGGCGCATTGGGTGCGGAAGCCGTCGAAGCCGGTGCCAAGCAGGGGATGCGCCAGGCCGATGTTGACGCTGCGCGCGGCAATCTGGCCATAGTGGCTGCCCGGGAAGTCCGCCATCTGGGCTTGGAATTTGATCACCAGCCGGTAGAAGGTCGGCGGCGAGACGGCCGACGTGGCCCCCAGCAGCAGGCCGACGGCCACGCCGGCGGCGATGACAGCGCCACGCAGCCGCGGCAGCAGGAGCGCGGTGACGAACAGCCCGAGCAACGTCAGCAGCAGCGGCATGCGCTGGCCGATCAGCACGGCGACGGCGATGCCTGCCAGGGTCAGCCCGGCCCCGGCCAGCGGCCACCAGCCCGGCCGCGCCAGCCAGCGCGATGCCACCGGCAGCAGCGCCGGGAACAGCAGGCGCGAATAGGGCGCCCCAGCGCGGGGGTTCTTGTAGGGACCGGTCAGCTCCCCGTCCGCGCCGCGGGGCTGGCCGAACAGGTTGCGGCCCGTCCCGAACTGCACCAACGACTGCACCGCGATGTACAGCGCCGACCACCGCAGCAGCCGCGCCAGCCACAGGCGGGCAGCCGCATCGCGCAACACCCAATGCTCCAGCGCCGCCACCAGGAGCAGGAAGCGCAGCACGCCCGCTGCCTGGCCCAGCGACGCCAGGCCAGCAAGGGAGGAGCAGGCAACGAGCCACATCCACCACGCCAGCCCGACACGGACCCAGCCCGTGTGGAGCCACGCCCAGTCGCGCGCCACAGCACTGCGGGCCAGGAACGTTCCTGCCACCAGGATAACAAGCGCCTCGGCGATGCCGCGCCCATGCAGGAGGAACAAGGGCAGCAGGAGCGTGGCGGCCAAGGCGGCGCGGTCCAGCCAGAGGATCATGCGGGCAGTCGCCTGCTCCCTCCCCCTCCGGGAGAGGGCCGGGGTGAGAGAGGTCGCCAGAACCGGTATTGGAATGTGCTGGCGCGCAGTCCCTGTCCGATGCCAAGGGTGGTCCGTGCGGCCCTTCCCTCACCCCGGCCCTCTCCCGGAGGAAGAGGGGGAAGAAGGCTATACACCTTCCAGGATCTTCTGCCGGAGCGCCAGCAGTGCCGTGGCGGCGCGGTCGGCGCTGAAAGTGGCGGCTCGGATGCGGCCGGCGGTGGAGAGGTCGCTCCGCCGGGCCGGGTCCACGGCGAGGTTCATCAAGGCCAGACGGAGGGCACCGGGCTTGTCGGGGTCGGCGTAGATGGCGGCGTCGCCTGCGACCTCCGGCAGGCCGCCGCGGGCGGAGCAGACCAGGGCGGCGCCGCAGGCCAAGGCTTCCAGCGCGGCCAGGCCGAACGGCTCTTCCCATCGGCTTGGAACTGCGACCACGGCGGCGCGGCTCATGGCGGCCATCACCTCGGCATGGGGGCGGTAGCCGACCATCTCCACCCCTGCAGCCGAGGCTGCCATGCGGAGCGTCCGCAGGAAATTCGTATCAGGCGCATCGGGTGAGAAGCGGTCGGCCCCGATCACCAGCGCCCGCCATCCCGGCAGATGCGGCAGCACCTCGCCGCACGCGGCGACAAAGGCGTCCACGCCCTTGTCAGCCACCACCCGCCCGGCGAACACGAACGCCTGTTCCCGCGGGCCGGGGAGCGGGGCGGGCAGATCTATGCAGTTGGGCAGTACCACGGGCGGGCGGAAGGGTGAGGGCACGCCGTCCAGGAGGCGGCGCCGGATCCAGTCGGATGCGGTGATCACACGGGCCATGCGGGACAGCAGCACCGCCCGGTCCCGGGCGGTGCTGGCGCGGCGCATCCCTTGCGGGTCGTTGTTCAGCCACAACACGACGGGGATGCCGGGCAGGCGGGCGGCCAGGCCCAACGCCACCTCGGGCCGGTTGTGGACCTCGATCAGGGCCGGACGCATCCCGCGCAGCACGCGCACGACGCCGGACACGTAGCGCGCGGCGCGGCTGAGGCCGAAGCCCGGCGGCGCCGGCACGAAGCGCACGCCCGGGAAGGACGGCGTGGAGGTAGGAGCGCCGATGACAACGCCTCCACCCCCGGCACGCACCAAACGATGGACCAGCAGGCCGATGGCGCCCACCGCTTCGGGTGCGAAGCCCTCGTTGGGCGGCAGTACGATCGCGACTGGGGCGGCGGTCATGCGCGGGCGAAGGGACGCTCGTCGCTGGCCCGCAGCCACTCCGGCGGCTCGGCTGCCGCAGCTTGATACCAAGTGTCCACAAGGGGATACGCACGCACGGCGTCGCAATAGGCGCACGTATCCGCTGCAACCGGCGGCAAGTAGGTCAGCAACCGGGTCACAACGGGGGCGAACATGGCATCGGCGGCGTTGAACTCCGGCCCGAACAGGAACGGCCCGCCCGCCCCGAAGGCGGCGCGGGTGCGCCGCCAGACTGCCTCTATCCGGGCGATGTCCCGCAGCGCCTCGGGCGTCCGGCCGGCACCGGGCGCCTGCGGCCCCAGCACCATCGGCATCGCCATCCGCAGCGCGCGGAAGCCCGCGTGCATCTCGGCGCTAATGGACCGGGCATGGGCGCGGGCGGCCGGATCAGCCGGCCACAAACGGGACGACAATTCCGCGCAGTATTCAACAATGGCAAGGCTCTCCCAAACTTGGATGCCACGGTGCTCCAAGAACGGCACCATCCCGCTCGGCGATGCCGCTGCCACCGCCGGAGTTCCGCCGGCCTCCATCGCGTTCAGGGGAATCACGATCTCCTCCACATCCAATCCGGCCAGCCGCACCGCCAGCCAGCCGCGCATGGACCAGGAGGAGTAGCGGCGCGTTCCGAGATACAGCCGCCCAGCCCGCATCGTTCATGCCCCTATGACTCCGACGCCACCATGCCACGCTTGCCCCCGGACCGCCAAAGCGCGAACCTGGGGACACCCATGCACGAGGCGCCCCTGCCATGAACGAGATCAGCCGGCCCAACCTGCCGAACAACCTCGACGCGTTCTGGATGCCCTACACCGCCAATCGCGCCTTCAAGGCGTCTCCGCGCATGCTGGCCCGGGCGGAGAGCATGTTCTACTACACCACCGACGACCGCGAGATACTGGACGGCACCGCCGGGCTGTGGTGCGTGAACGCCGGGCACGGACGGCGGGAGATCGTGGAGGCCATCCAGCGCCAGGCCGCCACGATGGACTTCGCGCCGACCTTCCAGATGGGCCATCCCATCGCGTTCCAGGCCGCCGCGCGGCTGGCGGAGATCCTGCCGGCGGGGCTGGACCGCGTGTTCTTCACCAACTCCGGCAGCGAGAGCGCGGACACCGCCCTCAAGATCGCGCTGGCCTACCACCGCGCCCGGGGTGAAGGGCAGCGGGTGCGGCTGGTGGGGCGGGAGCGCGGGTATCACGGCGTGGGCTTCGGCGGCATCTCGGTCGGCGGCATCAGCCCCAACCGCAAGCAGTTCGGCGCCCTGCTGCCCTATGTGGACCACCTGCCGCACACCCATGCGCCGGAGCACAACGCCTTCACCCGCGGCACCCCGGCCTGGGGCGGCCATCTGGCGGACGCGCTGGAGGGCATCGTGGCGCTGCACGGTGCCGACACCATTGCAGCCGTGATGGTGGAGCCGGTGGCCGGCTCCACCGGCGTGCTGGTACCGCCCGAGGGCTACTTGCAGCGCCTGCGCGACATCTGCACCAAGCACGGCATCCTGCTGATCTTCGACGAGGTCATCACCGGCTTCGGCCGCATGGGCACCAACTTCGGGGCGGAGCGGCTGGGCGTCGTGCCGGACCTGATGACGATGGCCAAGGGCCTGACCAACGCGGCGGTGCCGATGGGCGCGGTGGCGGCATCGGACCTGATCTACTCGACCATCGTGGACGGCGCCCCGGCGGGAATCGAGCTGTTCCACGGCTACACCTACTCCGGGCATCCCCTGGCGAGTGCTGCGGCGATTGCCAGCATGGATTTGCAGCGGGCGGAGGATCTGCCGGGCCGGGCGCGGGCGATGGAGCCGTATTGGGAGGAAGCCGTGCACAGCCTGCGCGGACTGCCTAACGTCGTGGACATCCGCAATACAGGGCTGATTGCGGGGATCGAACTGCAGCCGCGGGCGGGGAAGCCAACGGACCGGGCGTTTCGAGTGTTCCAGCGGTGCTTCGACGATGGGCTGCTGGTGCGGACGACAGGGGACATCGTGGCGCTGAGTCCGCCGTTGATCGTGGAGCGGGGGCACGTGGACCGGATCGTGGAAACGTTGGGGGAGGCAATTCGGGCAGAGGCGGCTTGACCGAAGCCTACCTGACGCCAAACACGCCGCAGAGACGCGGTGGCTCGTCTAACCCGGCAGGTTGCGAGGTCATGTCAGGCGCAAGCTGCAACCAGAGGCGGCATCCCAACGTTCTTGCGATGATTGCGGGAGCAGGAACACGCTTCGTTGCCGGGAAGCCGGCTCCTAACGTAGCACGAGGTTCGGAACGGGAGGCGGATCAATGCGCTGGATGATATTGACAGGCGTAGTTGCGGCAGGCCTGGCCGCAGTTGGAACGGCGTCCGCCACCCCAAGGCTTGGGGATGTTCCACCCATCCAGAACGGGGACATCGTGCAAGTCGAGGGCGGATGCGGTCCCTACGGCTTCCGCGACTTCTACGGCTATTGCCGTCCGCGCCGCATCTATGCGCCGGTTCCGCCGCCACCAAGGGCGTTTTACGGCTGCCCGCGGGGTTTCCGGCCTACCCCCTATGGATGCCGTCCATTCTATTGAGTTAGGGTGGAGGGCAGGTTGGCCAAGTCTGGGCTCAGGCCACGGGTTCTGAGCCACGCCGACGCGCCCTCCCCAGCTGTTCGCCCAGTGCTGAACGCGGCTTGCAGCAGATACCCTCCGGTCGGGGCTTCCCAGTCCAGCATCTCGCCGCACACGAACACCCCGGGGCGGTGCCGCAGCATGCAGGCCTTGTCCACCTCGCGCAACGCCACCCCGCCCGCGGTCGAGATCGCCCGCTCCAACCCTCGCGTGCCCAGCAGGCGCAGCCGCAGCGCCTTCACCCGCTCCGCCAATGGCGCGTCCCCGCCCACCTCCCGCACCAGCGCCGCGGCCGCAGGGGACAGCCCGGCCCGACGCAGGGCATTGGACTGCGACACCCCCCGCCCGCCCAGCCGCGCCGCCAGGGTTGCCGGTTCCAAATCCGGACGTAGATCCATTAGCGCCACTGCCTCCCCATCCACTTCAACCGCGTCGCGCAACACGCGGGACAGGGCATAGACCACTCCGCCCTCGATCCCGTCGGCCGTCAAAACCGCCTCTCCGGCGGCCACCTCTCCCCGAAACGTCAAAGTCACACGCTTCAGCGGCGCCCCAGCAAATCGCTCTCGGAACACTAGAGACCACGGGTGCAGGAAGCCGCAGTTGGCCGGACGCAGCGGCTGAACCTCGACCCCTGCCCCCCGCAGCGCTCCCACCCAGCCGCCGTCCGATCCCAGCCGGGGCCAGGACGCACCGCCCATCGCCAGCACCGCCGCGTCCGCCTGCACCAAGGCCGGTCCATCCGGGGTATCGAAGCGCAGCGCGGTTCCGTTCCCGTCCCAGCCCAGCCAGCGCCAGCCCGTGCGGATGGTGACGCCCTGCCGGGCCAAGCGCCCTAGCCAAGCGCGCAGCAGCGGAGTGGCCTTGAACGCAGTTGGAAACACCCGCCCACTGGTGCCCACGAACGTGTCCTGCCCCAGTCCGGCGCACCAGGCCCGCAGCGCGTCAGGCCCCCACGCCTCCACCGCCGGGCCAATCATGCCCGCCGCCCCGGCATAGCGATGCAGGAACTGCGGCAGCGGCTCCGAATGGGTCAGGTTCAGCCCGCCGCGTCCGGCGATCTGCAGCTTGCGCCCGACAGACGGCATCTGGTCATAGACCGTGACGGCCACGCCGGCCTCGCTCAGCCGCTCAGCCGCCATCAGCCCGGCTGGACCGCCGCCGATGACTGCGGTGGAGGCGGCTATGCCTCCCCCTTCAGCGTCGTGTCGAGTTCGCGCGCCAGGTCGCCCACCTCCGTCGTCCGGCCGAGTTCGCGCGCATCCTGGTCCACGACCTCCCCTTCAACGCCCAGGCGGGCGCTGACGGCTTGCAGCATCTGGATCACCTTGGTCACCTCCTGCTCCGTCAGAAGGTTGATTTGCAGGTCCAGATGGTTCCGGCGATCCTCCCGTAGGCTCATGCGGTTCTGCTTGATCAGCACGAAGGCGGTCAGCAGCACCCCCTCCAGGGATACCAGCATCCCCAATAGGCTGAACGGGTAGGGGTCGAAAGGCCGCAGCCCGGCCACGCCCGCATTGACTGTGATCCAGGCGGCCAGCACCGCCAGGTGCAGCAGGACGAAGGTGACGGTCCCGGCAAAGCTGCCGATGGCGTGGCCCAGCCGGTCGCCTAGGCTGCTCCGACGTTCGTGCTCCTCCTCCAGCTGGAGGATCGTCTGGATATTGCCGCGCACGCTGCGCGGGGTATTGGCATCTGGCACTGAGCTAGTCCTTGAAGGGGTCGTCCGGGGACGGGCTGCTGCGCGAGTAACCCGCCGCGCAATAGCCGCCGCCTTGATAACGCTCCGTCACCGGGTTTCCGCTCACCGTGCCGCCAACTTGATCCGCGTAGGCTTCCGCGCTGTCCGACGGCGCCCAGGCGATGCGCCCGCGGTGGTCAGCCTGCCACCAGGTCATGCGCGGATTTGCCGACGCGCCCCAGATGACGGCATGACCCACCCGCTCAGCCCGGATGCAAGCGGCCATCATACTGGTGATGTCGGCATAGGACAGCCAGGTCGCAAGCATTCTGGCGTCCACGGGCGCAGGGAAGCTGCTGCCGATGCGGACGTTGACGTTCTCCACCCCGTGCTTGTCCCAGTACAGCCGGCCCATCAGTTCCCCATAGGCTTTGGACAGGCCGTAGAAGCTGTCGGGCCGGAAGGCGCAGTCCGCATCCAGCACCGTCGTGCGCTCATGGAAGCCGATGCTGTGATTGCTGCTTGCGAACACGACGCGGGCGCCCTCCCGCCGGGCGGCCTCGTAAACGTGGTGGATGCCGCGGATGTTGGGGCCGAGCACCTCCTCGAACGGACGGTCCACCGATACGCCGCCGAAGTGCAGGATGGTGCCGCAGCCCTCGGCCAAGCGCAGCAGCGTCACGCCGTCATTCAGGTCTGCCGCGGTGAAAGTGGCGCCTTTGGGCAGCTCGCCGGGGAACGGCGCAATGTCGGTCAGGCGCAGGGTGAAGCCCTGGGCAGCCAGCCCAGCCGTCAGCACGCGCCCAAGCGCGCCGCTGGCACCGGTCAGCAGGACGGGACGATTCATGACGTTCTCCTGTGCAATGCGGAGGCACCATTCCCCGCACTTGCCGCGGGGTCAACGGACCGGCAGGGTACCGGGCATGGAGATCACCACGACTGGCCTGACCCTGGCCCGCGCCGCTGCCGACCTGGCCAACGGACGCTGCACCGCCCGCACCCTGGTGGAAGCCTGCCTGGAGCGCATTGCCGACCCCGCCGGAGAGGGAGGGCGCACCTTCATACGCACTTATGCCGAGCAGGCCCGGACCTCCGCCGACGCGATGGACCTGCTGCGCCGCGCTGGACGCGCTCCCAGTCCCTACGCCGGCGTGCCCATCAGCTTGAAGGACCTGTTGGACGTGCGCGGGGAGGTGACGGCAGCCGGCAGCGCCGTCCTGTCCGATGCGCCGCCTGCCGAGGCGCACGCCCCCGTGGTGCAGCGCGTGCTGGCCGCGGGCTTCGTGCCCGTGGGCCGCACCAACATGACGGAGTTCGCCTTCTCCGGCATCGGCATCAACCCGCATTACGGCACGCCCAAGGCCCCGTGGGACCGCGCAGCCGGCCGGGTGCCGGGCGGCAGCAGCAGCGGGGCCGCCGTGTCCGTCGCGGACGGCATGGCCGTCGTGGCGCTAGGCACCGACACCGGCGGGTCCTGCCGCATTCCTGCGGCGTTCTGCGGCATCGTCGGCTACAAGCCCACGGCCCGGCGCGTGCCGCTGGACGGGGCGCTGCCGCTGTCCCCGACCCTGGACAGCATCGGGCCGCTGGCCAACACCGTGGCCTGCTGCGCGGCGGTGGATGCCATCCTAGCCGGCGAGGCGCCGCGCCCGGTGCAGCCGATGGACTTGCGCGCGATGCGCCTGGCGGTGCCGGGCAACGTGGTGATGGACGGGGTGGACCCAGCGGTGGCGGAAGTGTTCGGCCGTGCGCTGAGCCGCCTGTCCAGCTTGGGCGTGCGGGTGACCCACCTGCCCTTCCCCGTATTCAAGCGGGTGCTGGACGCCAACGCCGCAGGCGGCTTCGCGGCGGCCGAGGCCCTCGTTTGGCACCGCGCTCTGCTGGCCCGCGCCGGCGCGCGCTACGACCAGCGCGTTCGTGCCCGGATCGAGCGTGCGGCGTCCATGACCGCCGCCGAGCTGATCGCCCTGCAAGCCGCGCGCATCCGGCTGATCGCCGCGATGGACGAGGCGACGGCGCCCTATGATGCCGTGGCGATGCCAACCTCCCCTATCGTGCCGCCGCTTATTGCGGACCTGGCCGACGACGACGCCTTCACCCGCGCCAACGCCCTGGTGCTGCGGAACCCGGCGCTGGGCAACTTCCTGGACCGCTGCAGCATCAGCCTGCCGGCCCACCGCCCTGGGGAGCCTCCGGTCGGCCTGATGCTGACGGGCGAGACTGGGGGCGACGCCAGGCTTTTCAGCATCGCCGCCGCGGTCGAGGCCGCATTGAAGGAGTGACCACCATGCCGACGCAGCCCGTTCCCCCCCTTGTTAGTGCAAGCCGCCGCGGCGCAGCACGCCATGAGACACCAGAGCAGTCCCTTTGGCCCCTGGATTGCCGCGTCGCTGCGCTCCTCGCCATCACGGCGTTGGGGCGGCGCTGTTGCGGTGCGGCAGCCCGCATGCTGCTTGCGGTCGTCCTGCTGCTGGCTGCTCTGCCCGCACGGGCGCAAAGCGTGCTTGACACCATCCTTGCCCGCGGGGTCGTCCGCGTCGGCCTGACCGGGGACTACCGCCCATTCTCCATCAAGGACGGTGCCGGGGCGTTCACCGGGCTGGACGTGGACATGGCGGAAAGCCTCGCCCATGGCCTGGGCGTGAAGCTGGAGGTCGTGCCGACCGCCTGGCCCAACCTGATGGCCGACCTGCACGCGGGCAAGTACGACATCGGCATGGGCGGCATCTCCGTCACGCTGGAGCGGGCCAAAACCGCCCTATTCTCCGTCCCGGTCATGCGCACGGGCAAGACGCCCATCGCGCTCTGCACCAACCAGGCGCGGTTCGGGACGCTGGCCGACATAGACAAGCCCGGCACCCGCGTCATCACCAATCCCGGCGGCACCAACGAGCGCTTTGCCCGAGCCAACATCAAGCAGGCTGAGATCGTGGTGTTCCCGAACAACGCCGCGATCTTCGACGAGCTGGTGGCCGGACGCGCCGACGTGATGATGACCGATGCCGTGGAGACCCGCTTGCAGCAGCGCTTGCGGCCGGAGCTGTGCGCGGTTCATCCGGACCAGCCGTTCGACTTCTCGGAACTCGCTTACCTGCTGCCGCGCGACCCAGCGCTGAAGGCGTGGGTGGACCAGTGGCTGCACCTGAGTGCCGAGACGGGGGAGCAGGCGCGGTTGACGGCGAAGTGGCTGAACTAGCGCCGTCGCTTTCTGCGCCCGCCGTTGCCTTGGCCCTGCAAGGCGGCGGCACCCACGGCGCCTTCACCTGGGGCGTGCTGGACCGGTTGCTGGGGGAGGTTGCAGCCGGGCGGCTGCGGTTTTCGGCGGTCAGCGGCACCAGTGCCGGGGCGTTCAATGCGGGGCTGCTGGTCAGCGGGCTAGTGCAGGGCGGCCCGGATTTGGCTCGGCGCAAGCTGGCCGCGTTCTGGCAGGATGCGGCCCGGCGCGGGCTGCTTGCTGGCAATGCGCTGTTCTTTGGCGAACCCAGCCCGTTCGGCGGCTTCAACCTGGACTGGTCGCCTGCCGCCATCGGGCTGGAGGCGGCGGGGCTGGTCATCTCGCCCTACACCAATCCTTTCTACATGGACGCGCTGGCACCCTTGGTCGAGCAGGCGTTCGGCCCGGCGGATGTGGCAGCGCTGAATGAGCCCGCCGGGCCGCCGCTGTTCGTGACGGCGACGGATGTGGGCAGCAACGCCCGGGCCATCTTCACCCAGGGCGGGCTGACCACGGCGGCGTTGCGGGCATCGGCCTGCCTGCCGACCGAGTTCCGGGCGGTCATGGTGGACGGCGCGGCGTACTGGGATGGGGGCTACCTGGGCAATCCTGCGCTGTCCCCGTTGGTGGACCATGCCGATGACCTGTTGCTGGTGCTGGTCAATCCGTTGCGCCGCACGGACGGACCGCCACGGGGCGCCCGGGCCATACAGGCCCGGCTGAACGAGGTGACGTTCAATGCGTCCGTCGTGCTGGAGGTGAATGCCATTGAGGCGGTGAACCGGCTGTTGCGGGAACTTGAGGCGTCTGGCACGCCGTATGCGGGGCGTTACCGGCCCATACGGTTCCATGCCGTGCGGGATGACGCTTTTGCGGCGTCGCTGGGGTTCGTGTCCAAGTCCAGCACGTCGGCGGCGCTACTTGCTGTACTGCACGATGCCGGGCGGAAGGCGGCTACTGACTGGATCGGCGCGCACTTGAAGGATGCAGGCGTGCGGTCATCGTTCGACGTAAAGGCAGAGCTGATGGACCGGATGCTAGATGGGATAGCAAGGTAGTGTGGGTGTGTGGTGCAGATGCCGGTGGCCGAGGGCGCAGCTGTGCGCGGCCACTTGCGCAGCATTTTCGAGCTATTCGTGAGTCGAGCATGGCAGCCAGATCGGAGGATTGATGGGCCTTGATGCGCATGTGCATTGCCGGTGTTGGGAGGACGGGAAGTGCAATCCACCGGCCTCCCTAGCGGCACGCCTGTGGTATGATCCCCTTACGGGCGAGGTCAATCAGACAACACCTACCGGCCTTTCCATGCAGGAAGTCCTGGCGCTGGACCTGGAATATGATTGCTGGATCATGGAGGGTGCGTGCGCCCACGAGTTCATGGATTTAGCCCGTGAGCGTATCGCGAACTGGGGCGGGCTTCGGGAGTTTCAGCACGCGCTGCGCTGCGTCGGCGAGGGCCTATGCACCACATTGCTGCATGAGATACCAAACAGCAACGGCGGCTTGACGACGCCAGCCGCCGCAAAATTTTGTTTGTTGGAATTGGACAGGCTTGCCTCTGTTGGAGAATTTGGCCACATCGTCCAACTTAGTAATGGCACGACCGGCGAGGTGATCCACTCCCGAGTTGCACCCTACAACGGATGGCTCTCCACTAACGGCAAGACCAACACCTCGACCCGGCTAGACGCGGACGGCGCATTCGTAGTGGAGCGCGGCAGGGCCGGAGTGATGCAGCATGACCCGGATGCGGACATCCTGTTCCGCTCGCAGCGATTTGGCCAGACGAGGACGGCTACTGGTGAGTTCTGTCTTACGGACTTATCGTCCGGAGCAAAGGTTCTTATACGTCACGGCTTTGACGACAGCACGGGCGATTATCCAGTCTTACTGGTCGTAAGCCAAAGCAAGGACCACTCCTCTCGTTATGTCTACTGGGTCGAGCCGCTGCGCCGCGTCTTCCATGCAGCCGTCGAAACGGGCCACCCTGTGCTGTGGACGTGATGCGCGCACATTCCTAGTCCTGCTCTGCTCGGTATGGCATCTCTGTCCACGCAGCATCGTGAAGTGGGAAAGCGAGCGGCTTCCGCTGCGAGACAGCACGGCATGAGCAAGTCGTTCTCTAAACGAACGCCACATTAATTTGCTAGGGTCTAGGGACAAAGTTTCAGCTTCAGTTTGAGGTTCATGAGGGCTGCAG